>CAVUCM010000001.1:0-32005 GCA_963740015.1 uncultured Acidobacteriota bacterium
TCGGCAATGGCCGCCCAGGGTGGCACATTGAGTGCTCCGCGATGGCCATGAAGTACCTCGGCGAGACGTTGGACATTCACACCGGCGGAATCGATCTTGCATTTCCGCACCATGAAAACGAAATTGCGCAGAGCGAGGGGGCGACGGGAAAGCCGTTTGTTCGGTACTGGATGCATGCGGAGCATCTGCTTGTGGAAGGCGAGAAGATGTCCAAGTCGCTTGGGAATTTCTATACCCTGCGCGATTTGTTCGCAAAGGGTTACAAGCCCTCGGCGCTGCGGTTTGCGTTGGCCAGCGTGCCGTACCGTAAGCAGCTCAATTTCACGTTTGACGGGTTGCAGCAGGCAGCAAGCTCTGTTGAGCGCTTGCGAAACTTCGCCGCGCGACTTGCCCAGGGGAAATTTCCGGCGGGAAAACAGAAGGGCATGGCCGACCGGATTGCCGAAGCCGCGGATGAATTTGATGCAGGGCTTTCCGATGATTTGAACACGGCTCGCGCGCTTGCCGCCGCATTCGACCTCCTGCGCGAAACGAATATCGCTATGGACAAAGGCGACTTTCGCCAGGGAGACGTAGCCGCCGTGCAGGAGTTTCTCGCCAACTTCGACCGCGTGTTCGCCATTATGGAAGACAACGATGCGGAAAAGCTTCGCGCGCTCGGTTTTGGCCCCGCGGACAGCGGTCCCGATGACGCCGAAATCGAAAAACTCGTCGCTGATCGACAAGCCGCGCGCCAGCGCCGAGACTTCCCGGCCTCCGATCGTATCCGCAAAGTACTCGCGGATCGTGGTATACTCATTGAAGATTCAAAGGACGGCAGCGTCCGTTGGAAACGCAAATGAAACTTTCGAATCGCTATCGGTTCCCCTGCAATTTCTCCCCTGCGGAGCTGCGTCCCAACCTCTTCGGCGTAGACTAAGCAATCCTTCTCCTGGCAGGGCGCGCACTCACTATTGGTGTACGCACACAACCTGCTTTGCGGTAGCCGATCCACATTCACCGCTGACCATTTTCCCGAGGAGGAAGAGATGATTGCCACAACGGAAACGAAACTACCGAAGCTAATTACCGCTCTGCCCGGACCCAACGCCAAGCGTGTCGTCGAGAGCGACGCCAAGTTCATGTCGCCGTCTTACACGCGCGATTACCCGCTGGTTGCCAAGCGCGGCCATGGCGCGATTGTTGAGGATGTTGACGGAAACGCATTTTTGGATTTCGCAGCAGGGATCGCTGTCTGCTCGACGGGGCACTGCCACCCCAAAGTCGTAGCAGCTATCCAGCAACAGGCTGCCGAGCTTATTCATATGTCCGGCACGGATTTTTACTACGAGAGTATGCCGCGGCTCGCAGAGCAACTGTTGGGCACCTTGTCCGGTTCTGCGCCGAAAAAAGCGTTCTTCACCAATTCGGGTGCGGAAGCCGTGGAAGGCGCCATTAAGCTGGCCCGATATGCCACCAAGCGCGACAAAATGATCGCGTTCTACGGCTGCTTTCATGGCCGCACCATGGGCGCGCTTTCATTGACTGCTTCAAAATCCACGCAGCGCAAAGGATTTGGTGCTCTTCTCTCTGGAGTCGAGCACATTCCATTTCCGTACGCCTATCGCTGCGCGCACGGGCACACTGCCGAAACTTGCGGTGCGGAAATTCTCGAGCTACTCGAACAGCAGATTTTCAAGCGGCTCTTTGATCCCGAGGAAGTCGCGGGAATCATCATTGAGCCGATACAGGGCGAAGGCGGGTACGTCGTTGCGCCAAACTTCTTCCTGCAAGAGTTGCAGCGCATTTGCCGTAAGCACGGCATCATGCTGATCGCCGACGAAGTGCAGTCCGGCATGGGCCGCACCGGAAAATGGTGGGCGCATCAATTCGCCGGAATTGAGCCGGACATTATCTGCAGTGCGAAAGGCATCGCCAGCGGCATGCCGCTCGGTGCAATCTTCGCGCCAGCCAGCATCATGAACTGGAAGCCGGGATCTCACGGTACGACATTCGGTGGAAATCCGGTTTGCATCGCCGCGGCTTTGGCAACGGCGAACTTAATCGAGGGTGAGTACCTCGAGAATGCCCGCCGCATGGGCGATTATCTTTTCACACGACTCGCCGATTGGACGAAGAAGTTCAAAATCGTCGGCGACGTTCGGGGACGGGGCTTGATGATTGGGATTGAGATTGTCAGGGATCAGCGCACCAAGGAAAAAGCGCCGGACCTGCGCAATGCCATTGTCGACCTCGCGTTCCACAAGGGGTTGTGCATCCTGGGCGCGGGGGAAAACACTGTCAGACTGTCGCCGCCGCTCCTTATCGACGAAGAACAGGCGGACTTTGCGGTACGCATTCTTGAAGAGTGCCTCCGCGAAGCCGAAACAAAAATCTAGCACCGATTCGGCAAACCGCCCTCGAACGCAGCGTTGGTCGCTTGTAGTGGCGCAGCATGCTGCGCCACTACAAATGATGATTTCCCTTTATTGTTACCATAAAATTAGAATGGCATCCGCGGGATTTTTGTTTATACTGCGCGTCATCCGGTTCGTTTCCACGGAGAACTGATGCCGATCGTCTCGCGATTGATTTTCCGCGCCATCCAATGGGCCGCGCGAAAAGGCTTGCGCGAGGGCGACTCACCCGCTCCATCTCTCGAAGGCAGAAAACACGAGGCGCGCCAAACCGGCATTCGGGGTGAGACTTACGCCTATTGGTATCTCCGCAGGCACGGCTACGTCTTTGTCGCACGGAACTTCACTCCGCGCGCTTCAAAAGGCGAGATCGATATGGTCGGTTACGACGGGAAGACGCTCGCTTTCGTCGAGGTCCGCACACGCACCGTACGTGACGAAATGTCGGCTCTACCAGAGCTAAGCGTTACAACAGGAAAACAACACGTACTAGCCCGGACCGCTCAACACTTCCTGGCAGAGCGCCGCGTCCCGGAATGTCCCTGCCGGTTTGACGTCGTCGCGATCGACAATTCTCCCGGGAAACCACCGGTCGTTCGGCTCCATAAGGACGCCTTCAGCCCCCAGATGTAAAATTCCACAAGAAGTTGCTGCGGGACATCTTCTCAGCGTCGCAAGAAGCGGTACAATCGGAACCCATGGGTGGTTTCCCACCTTCCATGCTTTTGACCACGTTCGAGGAGGATCGCTTTGCCGGAGTTGCGAAAAGACCCGATTACTGGCCGCTGGGTGATTATTTCCACCGAACGCGGAAAGCGCCCAAATGATTTTTTGCGCGAGACCGTCGCTCCTCTTCCAAACGGCAAGAATTGTCCGTTCTGCCCGGGGCATGAAGCGAAGACGCCGCCGGAGATCCTCGTCTACGGCCGGAGCAATGGAGGCGCGAACTCACCGGGCTGGAGCGTTCGCGTTGTACCCAACAAATTCCCGGCACTCGGCATCGAAGGCGACCTCGACCGCGAGGGCGAAGGCCTCTTTGACAAAATGAACGGCGTCGGCGCGCACGAGGTGATCGTGGAAACGACCGATCACGCGGCGACGTTGGCCTCGTTGCCAGAACGCGCCCTCGAAGACGTTCTCTGGGCCTACCGCGACCGCATGCTCGATCTCAAGAACGACAAACGGTTTCGCTATGTGCTGATCTTCAAGAATCACGGGGAAGCGGCGGGCGCTTCCGTCGAGCACACCCACTCACAGCTAATTGCTCTTCCGATCGTGCCACGGCGCGTGCGCGAAGAGGTGGATAGCGGTTGGCATTACTACGACGAGAAAGAGCGCTGCATCTTTTGCGACATCATCCGCCAGGAACGCGACACCGGCGAGCGCGTCATCGGGGAAAACGATCACTTCATCACGCTGGCACCGTATGCCTCGCGTTTTCCGTTCGAGATGTGGCTGCTTCCCAAAGTGCACGGTTCATCGTACGAAAATAACCAGAGCACCATGTACGCAAGCTTGGCGCGCATGTTGAAAGACACCTTGATGCGGCTCGACGCTGTCCTTGACCGGCCGCCGTATAATTTCATGATCCACACCTCGCCCATCGGCGAAGAAATCAACGATCATTACCACTGGCACTTCGAGATCATTCCCAAGCTCACAAAAGTCGCGGGCTTTGAATGGGGAACCGGTTTTTACATCAACCCAACGCCACCCGAAGAATCCGCCCGCTTTCTGCGCGAAGCCAAGATCGCTTCGCCGTTGGCGCCCGCAAAAAAATAGCGTGCCAGACGCATGCAGCAGCCGCCCAGTTTCCAGGACTCGGGAGAATTTTTGCTATACTTGCTGAATCGGCGCGGTACCCAAGTGGCCTAAGGGGAAGGTCTGCAAAACCTTTATCCGTGGGTTCGAATCCCACCCGCGCCTCCACTCTTTTCCCTTACATTTGATATGTTTTGAAGATTTCCCCGAAAATTGTACGATGCTTTCGGCGTCTTGCTTCTGACCAGGGCATGCTGCCGCGCCTTAACTGAAGGCGCGTAATGACCCTGGGCGAAGGGAAGACAGAGAACTGTATAGGAGGGGTACCTACAGGAAATCCTGTACTTCACCAATGAAGCGGGTCGGTGTAGGCTTATGTAGGTTGAACGACAAAGTGGTCACACGTATCCTCATTGCCGACGATAGCCAGGTAGTGCGAGGAATCATCCGGACTTTCCTTGCGCGAAGACCGAATGTAGAAATCTGCGGAGAAACCGCTGATGGCCGTCAAACGATTGATGCCGCGCTAGCTCTCCAGCCGGACTTGCTCATTTTGGATGTGATGATGCCAGAGTTCAATGGCATCGAAGTCGCATCTATTTTGAAAAAAAGTCTACCGAAGACCAAGACTATTCTGTTCACGATGTATGAGGACTATATCAAGAGTGTTGCCTTAGCCGCAGGTGTCAGCGTGATTCTCTCAAAGTCAGACGGACTGTCCCCACTCCTCCTGGTCCTGGAGTCTATGCTGAATCGAGCAACTTCCTCTTAGGCAGGTCACACATTTTCTTGAGTCGCCGCCCGACCCCTCTTAGCCAGCTTCCCCTCCGCACCGTCCCTTGCATCCGTTACTTCCTCATGTAAAATCAGTCGGTTACGCGTTATCAATGCCCGGTTGGGTGCGAATCCCGCCCGTGCCTGCAAATTTCTCGCAAGGGACACAATCGCTGGTGGATCGCATGAGCACTTCTTCTCTCCAATCAACGGAACACACTACGCTCCCCTCTGATCGCGTTCGACTTTCAGAAGCGCAAATTCCTGCCGCGGTGGAAGATGTCCTCGCCGCCACGCAGTTCATCGACATTCACACCCATTTATACTCTCCGGCATTTGGCAAAATTGGCTTGTGGGGTATCGACGAACTTCTGACCTATCATTATCTCGAAGCGGAACTCTTCCGTTCTTCTGCCATCAAGCCAGAGCAATACTGGGCGCTTTCCAAAAGTGAGCAAGCCGCTCGAATTTGGCAAGCTCTCTTTGTCGAAAATACGCCGATCTCAGAAGCCACGCGCGGCGTGATCGCCGTGCTCAAGGCTTTCCAATTGCCTACTGATCGACCGGATTTGGCCGAAGCAAGATCGTTCTTCAGGGCGCAAACGATTGAAACGCACATTGAGAAAGTGTTTGAAATGGCGGGCGTCAGCACTGTTGTTATGACAAATGACCCTCTGACCCGGCGGAAGCTGCGGTCTGGTTGAAGGGAGTAGCAAGCCATAAACAATTTCGCGCCGTTCTTCGGCTCGACCGGATTCTGTGCGCTTGGTCCGCGCACTGGAATGTATTGGCAGGCCAAGGCTACCGCGTAGACGAACACGCCTGTGGGAACTCCGTATCCGAAGTGCGGCGTTTTTTGATGGACTGGTGCAAGCGCATGCAGCCCGTCTACATGGCAGTCTCGCTGCCAGATACGTTCGCTTACCCCACGGAAACCGTCGGCAACAAATTACTGAGAGATGCGGTGCTTCCCGCTTGCCGAGAACTGAATTTGCCGCTCTCGCTGATGATTGGAGTTCGCAAACAAGTTAATCCATCGCTCCGCTTGGCCGGTGATGCTCTGGGCAGAGCGGACCTACGTGCCCTGGAAAATCTTTGCCGCGAATTTCCCGATAATCGTTTTCTGGTGAGTGTCCTGAGCCGGGAAAATCAGCACGAACTTTGCGTTTACGCCCGGAAGTTCAATAACCTGATGCCATTCGGCTGCTGGTGGTTTCTGAACAATCCGTCGATCGTCGAGGAAATCACCCGCGAGCGCCTCGAAATGCTAGGCACAAGTTTCATCCCGCAGCATTCCGACGCCCGCGTGCTTGAGCAAGTCATCTACAAATGGAATAACACGCGCCGGACCATGGCGCGCATCCTGTCGGACTCTTATCGTCTTTTGTGCCAAGACGGACGCGGCGTGACTCGCGCCGATATTCAACGCGACGTCACCCGCCTTTTTCGTTCGAACGCAGAAGCCTGGATCTCAACGCGGTCGCCTGTCTCTGATACACCGAAGCAATCCTAAAACTCGCAGTGAAATGCGACGATCAGCCGCGCGTGGTAAGCTTTCCATTCGCCCCAGCCCATAGAATCCAATATAATTTCGCTCGCGGAAGCGCACAGCCCATTCGGCAATTGACGACGCAGGAGGTTACGATCACCTTGAAATCGAACACTCGCATACTTACAGTTGCACTCGCAAAGTGCGCGTTGCTGTCTCTATTTCTGATTGTTGCATCGCCGGCGCAGGATTCCACTTTTCATGGAGCGCCGACATCCGCTAAACAACAGAAGAATCCCTTCGAGGGACAGCACCCCCCTTCCGGCAAGGCTGACTATCTCTCGCGGTGCGCCTCGTGTCATGGACAAAACGGAGAAGGCACGGGAAATATTCCGGCGCTGGCCACGGGCAAAGCGCAGGGCGCCAGCGATGGCGAGCTCTTCTGGTACATCACCAAGGGCGATGTGAACAACGGCATGCCGCCCTGGGCAAGCCTGCCGGAAGAGCAGAGATGGCAGATCATCAACTATCTGCGCGTCCTCGGCAGCATGAAACCTGGCTCACCGCGCGTTGAGCTTTCCGCCGATGAAGCCGTCGCGACTGCCTCGAACGCACCTCCGGCCAATCCACCATTCACTGACTACCGTGTCGAAAAGCCCGGCACGACCCGCAAAATCACTCTAAAGGATCTGCCCGAGCCGCTGGCAACGTCGTCGTCCGGTAATGGCCCAAAGCTCGTTCCGCGTCCAAAGGATGCGTGGCCACAGGTTCTTCCTGGCTTCAAAGTTGAGCTTTATGCGTCAGGGCTCGACCAACCGCGTTTGATTCGTACCGCGCCCAACGGCGATTTTTTCGTCGCCGAAAGTCACACCAACAACATTCTGGTCTTTCGCGGAGTAACCGCCGACGGCAAGGCCGCGCAGACAGAGACTTTCGCTACGGGGCTCAACCGTCCGTTCGGAATCAATTTTTATCCTCCCGGACCGGATCCCCAATGGGTCTACGTTGGCAATACGGATTCGGTTGTGCGTTTTCCCTATCGAAACGGCGATTTGAAAGCTCGCGGTCCCTCGGAGCATATTGCCGACATTCCCGCGGGTGCCGGGCACTGGACGCGCGATATTCAGTTCTCGCTGGATGGCAAGAAAATGTTTGTGTCCGTGGGCTCGGCCTCGAATATCGACGATCCCGACACGACGCCGGCGGAAAAAAATCGCGCTGATGTACTGGAATTCAATCCCGATGGCTCGGCGATGCAAATTTATGCCTACGGCATCCGAAATTGTGTAGGCTTGGCCCTGAATTCGAAGACTGGGGAGTTGTGGTGCTCGGTGAACGAACGCGACGCGCTAGGCGACAATCTCGTTCCCGATTACATCACTCATGTGCAGGACGGCGGTTTCTACGGCTGGCCCTGGTGGTACATGGGTGGCCACCAAGATCCGCGCCACGCGGGAAAGCATCCCGAGTTGGGGAACAAAGTCATTACGCCAGATGTAATCCTCAACCCGCATAACGCGTCGCTGGAACTGACTTTTTATGACGGCAAACAATTTCCCGCGGAATACCAGGGCGATATTTTCGCAGCCGAACACGGCTCATGGAATCGCTCGGTTCGCGTGGGCTATGAAGTCATTCGCGTCCCCCTGCATCAAACCGGCCACGCTACAGGCGAATACGAAGATTTCATGACGGGCTTTGTTGTAGACAATGGCCACGTCTGGGGACGCCCCGTGGGCGTTGCCGTCGCGCAAGATGGCTCACTGCTAGTTACTGATGACGGCTCAAAATCCATCTGGCGCGTCAGCTACACAGGAAAGTAATTTCCGCTCGCGCGAGCGTCAGTGAATTCCTTGTAGTGGCGGGGCATGCTGCGCCCCGACTGTCTCGGCGTTTCAATTAAAGCCCGTTTTTCCCGCATCACTCTCAACAACTTTCATCTCAATATCCCAATTTCTTGTCCACGACATTTAGCAACAGCTCGCTCTTCCGGAATCTTTCATACTGCTCGATGAAAAACTTCATGGCGTTGTCCAGCCAATCAGGCGTATGGTCCGCGCAATGCGGCGAAAGTAAAACGTTCTCTAGCTTGTAGAACGGATGCGCCGGTAGGGGCTCATGATCGAAAACGTCCAGCGCCGCGCCTTTAATTCGGCTACTAGAAAGCGCGCCAATCATGGTCCCCTCGTCTATCACCGGTCCACGGCCAACATTGATCACGACAGCGGTCGGCTTCATCGCCGCAAACTCCGCCTCGGCGACCATTCCGCGCGTCTCCGGAGTCAGCGGCGCTGCGACAACCACATAGTCGCAGCGCGCAATCATTTCCAGCCGCCTTTCCGGCGTATAAGTTTGGGCAACCAATGAATCTGCAGCCTGCGAAGATGAAGCATGCCGCCGCACGGCGAGCACGGTCATTCCAAGCGCGCGCGCTCTCTCGGCGATGGCGCGCCCGATGTCCCCATATCCAATAATCCCGACGGTTTGCCCCGACGCCCACGAAACGTCAAATGCTTCCCATACACCGGCCATCTGATTCCGAATCATGCGCCGAAAATCTTTCGCGAAATACAAGATCGCACCAAGCGTAAACTCGCCGAGCGATGCGCTAAACACTCCCGCCCCATTGGTCAGCCGCACGGGACTCTCTCTTAACTCCGTGAAAAGTGTTCTCTCCAAACCCACGGAGCGCGAATGCACCCAAAGTAGGTTAGGGCACATCGCAAACATTTTTTTGAAGAGCGCGAGCGAACCAGACCAATTGAACAGCACAGTTGCGTGAACAGCGGCCTGTTCAAAAACCGCAGCCGAGTCTCCGGCGATGATATTCTCGTCCGCGAGCCGCCGCTTCAGCATCGCAAGCTGCGCCTCGGCAGGCTCAGCCGGACTGACGAGGACCAGAATTGTGTCGTTTCTCATCGGTTTCGCGAGAACAGGGCAAGAGATTACACCACATTCCGCGCAAACCGTATCCAGTGAGCGTAATTTAGAGGAAGCAAATTCGCTGCCGAACTAAAACTCCATGGAGACCGAAATATTTCCCGATTTCAGAGAATTGTCGGCTTTGCGAAAAACAAATTTAATCTGCGCTTGCTTGAGGTTCCCTGGATTGATCATAGCCGTGGCAATCGGAAACTTGATCAGTTGCGTGCCTGCAGAGTCGACCAGAGTGACGTCATACATGCTCGTCGCCCCCAACGACTCAGAAACATTGGTCGAGCCATTCGACAAAGTCTGGGTGACGACCACCGTGTCAGGCCCTGAAGCGTTCTGTTTGCCAAAGGTTACGGTTCCTTGGACATTAGACCCATCGTCCCAGCGCGCACTCATCGAGAGACTTGTTGTGGATGTTTGTGGCCGCGCGGGAAGCGCAAAAACAGTGGTCAGACACAGAATGGTTACAGCGAGATAGTTTTTCAAGTGGGCCCCCTGAAACAGATTTGATTTCCGAGCGATGCGGTGCGTCTCTTGCGACTCCGGGGAGAGGGGGACCCGTTGTTGACCGTTCTGATTGCTGATGGAGATTAACAAGGAAATCGGCATGCTGTTAGTTGGACGGTAGGACAGAATCAGTACAGCGTACTTTTGTAGCCACCGGCTGCCCTCCGCCGAATAATCATGACTGCAAGTACAATTTGTAAGAGAGATTGGCAGTTGACCGCGCGATTTTAAAGTTCTAGGTTTGTTTTCATCGAGTCTCAAGCTTTCGGAAGGAATTCTGTGCCGCCAAAAGATTCCAAGTCTCTAAGAAGTCATCGCTGGTACGGGCCAGACGATCTTCGTTCGTTCGGGCATCGCTCGCGCGCCGCTTCCATGGGCTGCACACAAGCCGACTATGCAGGGAAGCCCGTCATTGCGATCATCAACACTTGGGGCGACATTAATCCATGCCACAGCCATCTTCGCGAGCGCGCGGAAGACGTGAAGAAGGGTGTGTGGCAAGCCGGCGGTTTTCCTGTCGAGATGCCCGCGTTCACCCTGGGAGAAACGTTTCAGAAGCCCACGACCATGATGTATCGCAACCTCCTTGCGATGGAGACCGAAGAATTGTTGCGCTCCTATCCTGCCGACGGCTGCGTGCTAATGGGCGGCTGCGACAAAACCACGCCCGCGCTTTTGATGGGCGCCATCAGTATGAATCTGCCCGCGATCTATGTTCCGGCAGGGCCAATGCTTCGTGGCAATTGGCGCGGCGAAATCCTGGGCAGCGGCTCCGACGTCTCGAAGTACTGGGCAGAACGCCGCGCAGGCAACATCGATCTGCAAGCCTGGACCGAGATCGAAAACGGCATCGCACGCTCGGCAGGAACTTGCATGACCATGGGAACGGCATCCACTATGACCAGCTTGACCGAAGTGCTCGGCTTCACACTTCCCAGTGCGACCTCCATCCCCGCGGTCGACGCCAATCACCCCAAGATGGCTAACTGCTCCGGCCGCCGTATCGTAGAAATGGTTTGGGAAGACTTGAAGCCGCGCGACATTCTACGCGACGCTTCCTTCAATAACGCGGTTGCAGCTGTCTTTGCCCTCGGCGGATCGACAAACGCAGTGATTCACCTGATCGCAATGGCCGGAAGAGCCGGAATAAAAATCACGCTCGACCACTTCGATCAATTTTCAAAAAAGACCCCAATGCTCGCGAATATTCGCCCGAGCGGCAAATATCTGATGGAAGACTTCTACTACGCAGGCGGTTTGCCAGCGCTTCTCAAGGCGCTCGCGCCGCACTTGGATCTGACTTGCCAGACCATCACCGGGAAAACGCTCGGCGAAAATATTTCCGGCGCTGAGATTTACAATGCGGACGTTATCCGCAGCCTGGATAACCCCATTCTTGCCTCCGGCGGCCTGGCGATTCTTTACGGCAATCTCGCCCCCAACGGCGCCGTCATTAAAGCGTCCGCCGCCGAACCGCGTCTCCTAAAGCACACTGGCCGCGCAGTGGTCTTCGATAGCTTCGACGAAATGAACGCTCGTCTCGACGATCCCGCGCTCGATGTCGACGCGAACAGCGTCCTCGTTCTGCGCAATGCAGGTCCGAAAGGCGCTCCTGGAATGCCTGAATGGGGAAATCTGCAGCTTCCGCAGAAACTTCTGAAAGCGGGCGTCCGCGACATGGTCCGCATTTCTGACGCAAGAATGAGCGGCACAAGTTACGGTGCGTGTATCCTGCACGTCTCTCCTGAGTCCTTCGTCGGTGGACCGCTCGCGTTGCTGAAGGAAGGCGACATCATTGAACTCGATGTTCCGGCTCGCCAACTCAACATGCGCGTGAACGAGGAGGAACTAGCCCGTCGCCGTGCCGCCTGGCGCCCGAAAGAAGGCATCTATCCGCGCGGGTACGGCAAACTCTTCATGCAGCACATCAAGCAAGCGCACGAAGGTTGTGACTTCGATTTCCTGGAAGGCACCGCTCCCATCCCTGAGCCTGAAATTCATTGAGGGAGTAAACATGAACATTGGCGGGAATAACTTGAAAAACTTCGCGCTAACTTGCGACTGCCTCACTCGGTTGCGGCAACGAGCGACGTCCCGCACCGACAGCAAGCATCAGAATTCCGGAAAGGCATAGGCTTCCGACCAAATATAAAAGCCCGGCGGTGAATGAATGCGTTCGGTGAACCAGATAACCCATCATCAGTGGCCCAACAAACCCTCCCAGATTTCCCAGCGAATTAATCAATCCAATGGAGGCCGCAGCCGCCGACTCACTCAAAAAAGCTGTTGGAACCGCCCAAAAGCACGGATGGAAGGCAAAATAGCAAGCCCCCACCAGAGTGAACAACGTAACTGCAATCGTGATGTTTGAGCTAAAAATGACCGTCAGCAATAAAATCACACCCGCGAGAAAAATCGGCGTTGCCGTATGCCACCGCCGCTCGCAAGTTCGGTCGGAGTGCCAGCTATTCAACTGTTGCATCAGAAATCCCGCAAGATAAGGCAAAGCTGCGAATAACGTTACCCGAACATCGCTCTGCCCAGAGAGTCGTTTCAAAATGCTAGGGAGCCAGAAGGAGATCCCGTAGCCTCCCGTCGTTGCACAGAAGTAAGATAACGTCAGCAGAATCACATCACGCTGCGAAAATGCCTGCCAAATGGTGTACGAACGGATTTTCTGCTTCGCGAGTTTTTCCTTTTCCAACTCAGAGTTTATCCAATCGCGTTCATCTGCCCGCAGCCAAGTCGCTGTTCGCGGCCAGTCCGTTAGATAAAAAATCGTGATCACGCCAAACACGACGGCGGGAATTCCTTCGAGAATAAACAACCATCGCCAGCCCCTCAGACCGAGCCATGTGATGCCCAGTAACAAACCTGCGAGCGGCGAGCCGATTACATAAGAAAGCGGATTGGCTGCATAAAACACGGCGATGGCCTTGGCGCGGTCCTGATATCGAAACCAATGCGACACGTAAACCATGACAGCAGGTAAGAAGCCTGCCTCTGCCGCGCCCACAAGAAAACTAAACAAATAAAATTCCCGGGCAGTGTGGATAAACGCCATCAGCGCGGTTATGATTCCCCAGGAAATCATGATGCGGGCAATCCACCGGCGCGCGCTCCACCTCTCGGCAATCAGTGCGCCAGGAATTTCAAGCACCAGGTAGCCTATGAAAAATATACCGGCTCCGAGGCCGACCACTTTGTCGTCGAAGCCCAAATCGCCGGGCATCTGGAGCGCTGCTGCGCTGACGTTCATGCGGTCCAGGAAGGCGATGATATAAAGCAGGAAGAGAAAGGGAAGAAGGCGCCACGCAATTCGTTTCGTGCGCGCTCGGCGACCGCTGGGACCGTCGGTGTGACGTCCATCTTCCCTCGATTCGCAAGCTCGCAAAGAGCGGCGGAGGTATCCTGCACCACTTTTGGTTTTTTGCGGCGTAAAATTTGCGCCGAGTGGCACACTCAAAAAAGGGACTTGGCTTTCTTACAAAGCCAGCCTTCTCCTGGAGTTGAAATGCGAGAGTACGCGATTGCAACTATCCCCGCGGACGGCATCGGGCCCGAAGTCATTGCCGCAGGCCTCGAAGTGTTGCAGGCGCTCACGCAAAAGTCCGGTGGTTTTCAGTTAAAAGTGGAGACGTTTCCTTGGGGCTCGGACTATTACAAAAAACATGGCGCAATGATGCCGCACAATGGCCTCGAACTTCTGCGCCCGTTCAGCGCGATTTATTTTGGCGCTGTTGGTGCGCCTGATGTTCCCGACCACGTCACGCTCTGGGGTTTGCGGCTCGCCATCTGCCAAGGCTTCGATCAATACGTCAATCTGCGGCCCACGCGCATCCTTCAAGGCTTGTCATCGCCGCTTCGCGATTGCAAGACGAGCGACTTGACTGGGCCATTGTCCGCGAAAACACCGAAGGCGAATACTCCGGACAAGGCGGCCGCGCGCATCGCGGTTTTCCGGAAGAGATCGCCACAGAAACATCGATCTTTACGCGCCGCGGCGTGACGCGCATCATGCGCTTCGCATTCCAACTCGCAGAATCGCGCCCACGCAAGATGCTCGCTGTCGTCACCAAGTCCAACGCGCAGCGCCACGGCATGGTTTTCTGGGGATAATCGCAGCGGAAGTCTCGAGAGAATTTCCCGACGTTACCTGGGACAAAATGCTCGTCGACGCGATGACTACGCGCATGGTCGCTAAGCCCGCGAGTCTCGACACCATCGTGGCCACAAATCTTCACGCGGACATATTGTCCGACCTCGCTGCTGCACTAGCAGGCAGCCTGGGAGTCGCGCCGACCGCCAACCTCGATCCTGAACGGCGCTTTCCTTCTATGTTTGAGCCGATTCACGGCGCAGCTTTCGACATCACAGGAAAGGGAATTGCGAATCCAATTGGCGCGTTGTGGACTGCTGCGCTAATGTTGGAACATCTTGGCGAAAAGGATGCTGCCGCGCGATTGATGCGCGCCGTGGAACGCGTCACTGCTTCTGGCGTTCACACTCCCGATCTTGGTGGCAAAGCCACAACACGAGAAGTCACTTCTGCCGTCTGTGACGCCATCCACAGTTCCAATACTTGATCAGGCGTCGACGCCAGGCCTAATCTCCGCCGTAAAAAAAATTATTTGGGCAGGTCCACAACTTGGACGTGATGATGTTCGAGCAAATCGCCCGTCGCGTGATCCACCTGTGTGACGGCCACTTGAAAATTAACCTGAGATTGAATGAGGTTCAGCTCGGCTTGTGCGAGCTGAGTTTGCGCGTCGAGGACAAAGAAGATTTGTTCCGTGCCCAATTCATACTTTCGTTCGTCCGCGTGCAGCGTCTCCTTCGCCAGATCCACGGCCACTTTGGCGGCTTCCATCCCGAGCTTGGCGGCTTCGAGCGCGTGCACGGCGCTCGTAACGTCCAGCAAGATGCTTTGATTCGTCTCTCTCTGTTGATACTGGTCGTGGCCCCTGCTCACCAGGGCATCGGCTAGATTTGCCTCCGCGCTGTGATTTTTTATCGGAAGCGCCAAGGAAAGCGTCGCGCCATACGCAGGGAAAGCAAAACGGAAGGACTGGCTCAGACTTGTGCCTATTCCTGTATTTGCAACGCCCGGTTGATAGCCGTTCAGCCCGTTCCCCAAATAGAAGCCAGAAAGTTCGAGGTCCGGCTTGAGATTGTTGTGAGCAAGACGAATGCTCAGTTCATCGATGGCAAGCTGCTGATGTACCGCTTCCAACTCCGGGCGATTCGCAATAGCGCGCGAGAGAGCAGTGGGAATATCAATGGTGAGCAATTCTCCAACGGGTTCAGGGCGATCCGTCAATTCGAGATCGAGCACGCGAGTCGCCGGGTCAATGTCCGCAGCGATGCCCTGGCGAAATTGATCCTCGGCCTGTTTGACGGCGTATTCCGCTTGAATCACTCCCACGCGCCGCGAAGCAACCTGCGATTCCGAGCGATAAATATCCAGCGGAGGTAACGCCCCAAGGCTCAGAGCTTTTTTGTCGTGGTCGTAACTCTTCTGCGCTTCATCCAGCGATTTTTGCTGCACCGCGAGAACTTCTCGAGCGAGCACGACGTTCCAGTAATTGCCCACAATCTGCTGAACAATGTCGCTCACCTCTCCGAGAAACGAAGCGCGAGCCTGCTTCAGGTTGCGCTGTGCGATCAAAATCGGTGCGCGATTGGGAAAGAGTCCGCGGTTGCGCAAAAGCGGTTGCGTCAAGATAAATTGCAGTGTCGTCGCGGTGGCAGGATTCAGCGTGTTGAACGAGCTATTGGTCGAGGTTTTGTCCGCGATGAGCGAACCCTGAAAATCGTGCCCGTTTGAAAAGTTTGCGAGTAGCCGACCTGCGTCTGCTGCGTCAATTCATTGAGGATGGACGCACCAGAGAGTTGCGTTGAAGTGGGAGCCTTGTTCCTCTGATCGGTGAAACTCGACGTCAACAGCGGATCAAACGGTGCATAAACACGCTGAAGATTATTCTCCGCGGTGTCGATCTGGTAGTGGTCCAGGCGGATGTCGGTGTTGTACGAAAGAGCGAGGCGAATGCAGTCGTCCAGGGAAAGCACGAGTTTCCCGTTGACGACGTGGTCCTTCAGATCCTGAGGCGCAAGCAGCGGCGCTGCGGGCTTTTGCTTGCCGCTGATTCCCAGATACCTTTCCATGGGCGAGGAGTTCTGCGCCCTCGCCGAGACCCCGCTCACCGCCAAACATGCAAACACTGAGAACCCAACACAAAAAAAGCGCACCACTTTCATGATCACCCCCGACAGGATCATCTGAACGTTAACCGCCGCTATTCGTAACGAATGGCCTCGACAGGATCGAGCCGCGCTGCCTTCACTGCCGGATAGATCCCAAAAATTAATCCCACAGAAATGGAAACCACAAACGCCAAAAGAATCGAACTGATCGTAACCACTGTCGACCATCCGGCTAGCCACGCAATCAGTTGCGACATGGCAAATCCGACGACCACGCCCAGCAGCCCGCCCGCGAAGGAAATGAGCGTCGCTTCGATCACGAACTGACGAATGATGTCCCAGCGTCTTGCGCCGATGGCCCGGCGAACTCCAATTTCGCGCGTGCGTTCGAGAATCGCGGCGAGCATGATGTTCATAATTCCGATTCCGCCTACCAAAAGGGAAATCGACGCTATGGCCACCATCACGGTGTTAAAGAGTTGCTCTGTTCTTTTCTGCTGGGCCAAAAGTTCGGCGGGCACAATCACGCTGAAGTCGCCAGCATCGTGATGCGAAGAATTAAGAATGCCGCGCACCACTTCAGCATTCGAGACGCTCGTGTCTGTCGATGCCAGATGCAAATACATGCCGTCGATTTCGTCTTTCAGCCAACTCTGCGAGTCCTCCAGGCGATACAAAACCGAGTTCAGCGGCGCGTACACCAGATTATTCATGTCCTCAGTGCGAACGCCGGACACGTCGGATTCGGGAGCGAGCTGTGGCCCTGCGATGCCGATCACATGGCACCACATCTCATTGAGTTTCATGTATTCGCCGACGGCCTGAGACGCGCCAAACAAGCTGTCTTTTGCAGCCGCGCCAAGAACGCACACCGGTGCGGCAGCGGCATTGTCGGAAGCGTCAAAGAAGCGCCCTTCGGTGACGCGCAAATGGCCTATCTCTAAATAGCTCGGCTCGACGCCGTAAACTACTGGCGTATCCTGCTGAGGCTTGGGAAGAATTTTCGTCGGCGTGAAGCGCTTCCGCGGAGTCGCTTCCTTTATGTCCGAAACATTCTGACGGATGACCTGGTAGTCCCTGAGCGTAAGCCCCGGCGAAATTTTCCTGACTTTCTGAAGCTCTTGGTCGTTGCGCGCTTCCTTGGCTTCCACGATCAAGTTGCGCACGCCCAGCTGCTCGATGAACGCCATCACCTTCTGCTGCGCTCCCGCGCCGATCGAAAGCATCGCTACAACTGCCGCGACGCCGAAAATCATGCCGAGCATCGTCAGCAAAGAACGCAGCTTGTGGCTGGCCAGGTTCTCCAGGCCAAAAGCTAGATCAGGCAGCCACTGTTCCAGGGATCTCGGCTGAGCCATCGAACCAGGTTTCATCGCCGCCCCATTCGTTTCAATTGGAACTTGCACCGAGGCTTGGAGTCGCGCTGCCGCCCTCTTTAGGTTTACCGGAGCGTTTTTTGTCCGGATTCACCAGCGCGACAACTGTTCCGACCGGAATTCCTTCGAGAATCGCTCGGCCCTCGCTTAGGGCGAGGACTTTGACTTCTTGCATTTCGAACCCTCGGCCGCGCTCGCAATAGACAATCTTCTTCCCAGCATGCTCGAAGACAGCTTCGGCGGGAAGAGACACAGCGCGCGTGAGGTGATCGCCAAGAATGCTTAGTTGCGCCTCGAAGCCCGGACGCAGACGCGGGTCAGCGCGGTCCAGTTGAATGGCCACATCGAACTTGTGCTTCGCGTTGTCGTCCCAGAATTCGCGTGCGGTAGCTCCGCCAACCGTTCGCACTTTTCCTGTAAAGGACTCGCCCGGAAGTGCATCTACCTTTATCTCCACGGACTGGCCAGTCTTGAGATTCGTGCGGTCCGTTTCGCCGACCTGCGCCGAAATCTCCAGATGAGAACTGTCAATCACTTCGGCAATCGAGCTGCCGGGATTTACCTGGTCTCCGACGTGGTAATCCGGAAGCGTCATGCCATCCATGAAGAATCCTCCCGTGGAATCGCGGTTGCCGTGGATAACCATGAGCCCATCGATCGGCGAAGTAATTTTCATGTTCTTTATATTTAGCTCTGCTTGATCCATTTCCAAGCGCGCTTTGTGATGCTTCTCCTGGCTGATCGCCAGCGCCGCATCATTGGAAGCGCCATGAGAGCGGATGTCTTGTTCGAGCTGTGTCAGAGCGCGCTTTGCCTCATCGAGCGCAAGAATATTTTTCTGCCCGTCGATCGAGCTCAAAATTTCGTTTTTGCTGACCTCCAGTTCCGCTTTGCGAACAGCATATTTTGCCTTCAAGAGAGCCGTTTGGTCCTCGGCCGTCTGGACTGCCGCATCCGCCTTGGCTTTGACGATTTCCTGGTCGGCCTGTTCAAGGTCGCTGCGGTTTTGCGCCAAATTGTATTCCTGCTGGCTCGGGTCAAACTCCAATACAACCTCGCCTGCATGCACATGCGCTCCGGCGGCCGCCAATTGGACGATCTGCAACGTCCCCCCAGCGATGGGCGGCGCCGAAAGGCCTCTCGATTGCTCCGTATGCAACGCGCCCTTCGTGAACACCTTCAGTTGAAGATCAACTTCCTTAACCGTGGTTGTCGGTACTTCTGCATCGCCGGCCAGCACCGTGGTCTGTCGGCAGGCAATGCCGCTCGCTCCCAGCCCAAACGCCAGCAGAAATGTTGCTCGCCGCATTCTTTTTTTTCTTAACATGAAATTTCTACTTTGCAATCGTTGGATCCTTGAGCGCCAGCCGTTCGCCGGGCTGCAATCCCTTGGCAATCAGAGCTTCATCGCCGCTCTGGCGCGACACTTCCACGGGAATTTCTTCGAATTTCGATCCTCGCTGCACGTAGGCCACGGTTCGTCCGGCCTTCCTAAAAAGAGCGTTTGTCGGAATCACAATCCCATCGGGGACGCGCGCTACAGCTATACGAACCGTTGCTCCCATTCCAGGTGTGAGTCGTGCGTCGGTCTCAGCCAAGCCGAGCTCCACGGCAAAATTTCGCGGCACTGGCGATCCCGCACCGAAATCCATGCTGGCCGTAGGACTGATCGTGTCCACATGCCCGTCGAAGCTACGGTCTGGAAGCGCATCGAGGCGCACCGTTGCGGATTGACCTAGCTTCAGTTGGCCTCTTTCTGCCTCTTCGACGCGAGCGGCGATCTTCAGCGCGGAGCCGTCTGGAAGCTCCGCGATCGCCGCGCCAGGCCACGCTCGGTCGCCGGGCTTGAACGCGGTGGGGCTGCCCTGGGGCTGCCAATGATTTTGCAACGCCACCACGCCGTCGAGCGGAGCGCGCAGAGTGAGGGAATCTAGCGCCCGTCGATCTAGTTCGACTTGGAATGCAGCCTGGTCATGTTTCTGTTGTTTGCTGGCCAGATCGGAGACAGCTGCCGCGCGATCGGCTTTTAGTTTGGATTCGGTTTCTTTTTGTTTTTGCTCCGCATCCGCGAGTTTTAGTTTGGCTTGTTCGCCCTCGATGACCGAAAGTATTTCCTGCTTGCTGGCATCCATGCGTGCCTTCTCGGTGTCGTACTTTGCGGTCATTGCGTCCGTTACATCCTGCTCTTCCTTCAATCGAGAGGCCGCGCGCGACTGCTGGATTTCCGCTTCCGCGGATTTGACGGCGGACTGATCTTCTGCCAGTTTCTGCTTCACCGTAGTCGGTCAAACTCCACCAAAAAATCGCCCTTCTTCACTTTCGCGGCGTTGTCGACAAGCCTCAATATCTGCAGGTCTCCAGCCCCGTAGGGTGCTGCAATCACCGCTGAGCGAATGGCTTTAACCTCGCCCTTAATTTCCAGGTAATCCACGAATTCTTTGCGTTTCACATCGGCCATAGGAAAACTCACAGCCGAACTCGCCATACGGAAAGCTCCAAACACGAGCCCGCCAATAACCAGGATGGCAGCGCCGACGAGCGCTTTCTTTTTCGATTTCCACTTTTGATTTCCGCCGCTCATGGCCGTTCCGCCGCTTCTGGATCTTCGCCGGCGTCCCGTCGGATCACATCCCCCTCTGCCAGTCCGGACTCCACCACGGCGTTTAGGTCATTGCGCCTTCCAATTTTCACTGTGCGTTTCTAAAACGCTCTTGTTTTTCAGCCAAATAAACGGATGTCCTTATTCTGTCCCTACACTTTGGTACGGAACCACAAGCACATTGTTTTCCGTCTTCAATATTAGGTCCATGGCTGCCGATAGGTCCGGCAACAGTCTGGGGTCGTTTCCTTGCACGAGGAAACGCGCCGCGAATGACCGCACCATTTCCGTAAATTGTCCGGTATGCCCCAGCGGCGAGAGCTCATCAAGAACGGCCGGAAGCATCATTCCCGGATAAGCATCCAAACGCATCCGTGCCTGCCGGCCTGGGTGAGCCTCCAGCAGATCGACATGATTCAACTCGACGCGTACCTCCATCCGCGAGGGATCGACGACCTGCAGGAATGGCACTCCGGGCCGCACCTGCTCTCCTCGCTGCACCGTGCCCATCCGCCCGCCAAGCCAAATGGTGTTATAGACCACCACTCCAGCCATAAGGGAGTGCACGGTCATCTTCGCCGCATTGGCCAAGGCGTAGCCATCGCTTCCTTCGCGCGATCTCGCTGAATCTCCAGAATCTTTATTGCCGCCGTCGCTGCGGCGCGCTTCAACTGATACGTTTCCTTAAGCTGCTTCAGCGTGGCTTGACCTTCGTCTACAGCCTCCTGATTTTTTTCAGCGTCGATGCGCGAAACCACTTCATTTCTTGGAGTCTAGCTGCGCGCGCTTCAACTCATCCTCGGCCTGCTTCATCGCCGTATCGTCTTTGTCGGGCGATATCCTCATCCGTCTGTTTCTGCGCCACTTGGCTTATAAGGTTGTCGTAGCTGCTTTTTTTATCGAGGTAATCTTTCGTTTGCGCTTGGGGATCGAACTCAACCAGGAGGTCGCCGCTCTTCACGTGCGTGCCTGCCGGAACGAGTTTCGTAACGACCATCGACCCACCTGCGCTCCCTCAAGCCTCGGTGCCAAAACGATAAAGGAACGCGAAGCTTGCGTCGTTCCGTTCAGCCGCAGCGTCTGCGAAAGGTTCCTTCGTTCGACTTTGACCATGGAATCTGTTCTGTCCGCCCAGGGTCGTCCTTGCCGGAAGTGCAGAAAAAGAAAGGGGATAGCGACCAGTAACAATACGGCAGCGATACGAATGAGAACGGTCCTGGGCTTGCCGCGGTGTTGAGAAAGTTGGCCCATAACCTCTTGATGACTCTGAAAACGTTTGAGTGTTAGCCCGTCAAGCTAGATTCTTGGAACGCGAAAGAGCCGAATTGGTTGTTTCCGACAACGTCAATACTTGCCGCAGCCCTGCAGCAACCAAGTCTATACCCTCGCTAAGCGGTACTGCACAATTCCGTGCTTACTGTGCTGACGTTGCCGACACTGAATTAGTTTCTGACGGGGGTTCAGATCGAGAAATGGTTGGGACGTTGGCCTAATCAACCTTTGCAGCGGGTTCCCGAAATGCAATCCGAGTCTATTCCTTACCTACTGCGCCTCACGATTGGTTATGGACACCCTAAAACAGCGGCTTAAATTTCTCCGCCGGCTCCATTTCGTAGGTATAGGACGTTTTGCTGGCGTCATAGTCTCGCCAAAGCCAGACCATTTCCTCTGGGAACTCCGCCGCACCTTGCCCCGAATTGTGCGTGCCCTTGCCGAAGCTGAAGTGAAAATCGTAGCCCTTCATTTTCAGCGCATTGGCGAGACGGACGTTGGCCAGTGCCCAGCTGCCGTACTTTTCCAACTCCAAGTCCTCGGAACCATCCTGTAGCCACACGCGAAGATTACGATGGGGTTCGTGCAAGACTTTTTCGGGAAAATCCTGACCGCCGTCCGGAACCGCGGGGTCTTCTTTCCACTGGATGCTCGTGAAGCTACCGATCCAGGATATGACGCGACTAAATTGATCAGGCATCTGCCACGCCGCATTGAAAGAGCAAATCCCACCAGACGAGAGGCCCGTGATCGCGCGGCTGTAAGCGTCCTTGCGAATGTTATATTTGGCTTCGACCTCCGCGAGCACTTCACCATGCAGAAAGCGGACATAACGATCGCTTACCGTGTCATACAGCGTGCTACGCATGGAATCCTTAAGCGTGCGCTGCCACTCGTCGGAATATTTTTTCACTAAATTGTAGGTCGGTGTGCCGGGCGAGCCTTCGATATCGCCTGGGTTGATAAATACGCAGATCATCACCGGAATTTTCTTTTGAGCGATCAAGTTGTCGATGACGTTAAGCGCTGGATTCTTGCCATCGCGATCGAGATACCACTCGCCATCCTGAAACACCATCAGCGCGGCAGGCGAGTGCGGATCATATTGCGCGGGTACATAAATCCAATACTCGCTCTCCATCCCATCATAGATTTTGCTGGTGTGGAAAAGTTTCGGCGAAAGCGTCCCCGCTGGAATTCCAGATTGCTGATAGGACAAAGGACCGAACGCGGGAAGATCCAGCCTGCCTCCGAATTTTTCACCGTCCTTCGCGCCATTAAGAACGTAGTAGAAAGCGTGCAGCTTTCCGACAGGCTCGACGCGAGCGGAGGCATACCAAAGATCGGAGCCGGACAAATTCTTCATCTGTGGGCCAGAGGCACCATCAATGAAAAGTGCGGGATTCGAAGTTAATTCGATCGCAAAGAAAAAGTCTGCCCCGTGTCCAATCCAGGCGGTTCCTTCTTTTAGCTCTTTGGCGTCGAGCGTGTTGGTAATCGCGTCTTTTAGGGCGGGGCTATTTGTTTTGGCGAGTTCAATAAGTTGTGTCGCCGTCGATTTCTCCGCCCCTAACACAGGGCCTCCAAACAATAGAAGCAAAATGGCCGCGAGCCCCGTTCGGTTTTGACGTCGCATACGAAATCACCTCTAGTCGATCTCCGCGAAACTTCCGCCCGATGAGTCCCGAAACAGTTCGCTATGGTACAGCCCAAAGTCTGACGAATGAAGCAAGAAGCGTCTTGCGGCCAGTTCTCGTACTTCAGACAGTGAGGATGCGATCGGGCGTCTTTGCGGCACGATAGATGGATTCGACCAGAGCGATGCTACGCCGGCCTTCGATTCCGTCGCAGGCGCTGCGACGTTTGTTTTGGATGGCTGCAAGGAAATCTTCGAGCACGGCTTGGTGTCCACGAAAATCGCTGACCGCGGCTGAAGAAGAACTCTTGTTTTCGTCGGCCGCGACGGGTTCGATGACTGGGGCTGGAGCTTTTCGAAGATCTACCGCGATGATGCGATCGTGTTCGAGAATGACGGTGCCTTCAGTGCCCGAGATTTCCACCCGACGAGGGTAGCCTGGATACGCGGCGGTGGTGGCGTGAAAAATACCCAAAGCGCCGCTGGCAAATTCTAGCGTCGCGACAGCAGTATCCTCGGCTTCAATTTTGTGGAGTAGCGTTGCAGTGCGCGCCTGCACGCGAACAATATCGCCGAGCAGCCAAAGCATCAAATCGATAGTATGAATGCCTTGATTGATCAGCGCGCCGCCGCCGTCGAGAGCCAGCGTGCCGCGCCAGTGCGAATTGGCGTAGTACTCGGGAGGGCGATACCACTTCACTCGAGCGTCCACGAATAACGGTCTGCCGAGCAAGCCTTGATCGATCCAGTTTTTGAGTTGCCGAATGTGCGGCTTCATCCGGTCCTGAAAAATCACGCCGAGCTGAACACCCGATTGTTTTGCTGCTTCGATAAGCGCGTCAGCGCGCGCGGTGCTGATTTCGATTGGTTTTTCTGTTAGGACGTGAAGTCCGTGACGCGCAGCCGCGATGCCTTGTTCCGCGTGAAGTCCGGAAGGGCTGCCAATAATCACGACATCCATCGGGCGATGTTTTAAGAAGGCGTCGAAGTTTTGATATCCAGTGCCGCCATGCTCGCTACAGAGGCGAGCGACCTTTTCAGCGTTGGTTCCATAGATAGCTGCGATTTCTACACCAGGAATGGCTCGCGCCGCACGGGCATGGGTGTCCGAAATGTTTCCGCCGCCGATGAGGCCGATGTGGGTAGTCATGCGGTCCAGTGGATCGTTCAGCTAATCAATGATACGTCCCGACGAAATCTTTGTAAGCAGCTTCTGTAGCTTCCGGCGTAAGAATCGCCGAAGAGATCAAAATGCGATAGCGGAAGGTGACGCTAGCGTGTGGCGCCAGCGAAAAATTCAGCTCCTCTTTCCCATTGCTGAAAATTTTCTGGCCTAGCGGATTGGCCGCAAATAGTCCATACCCGCGTGCGTGCCAATAGGTAGGAAACCCCGGATTCTCGGGATGATCGAGAATCGTGATAGTGACGGGTTCGTCGCCCACCATCCCGCTCAAATTGCACCAACGCCCGCGAGTTCCCCAAGCAGCGTCGCCCTTTTTCCCCTCGCTCGTAAGATAGGTTCCGTTCACGCCAGTGTTGTCCAGTTTCGCGACCGTGGTGGCCCGGCCGCTCGCGTCGGTGTAAACCTCGGGCTTATCCGAAGGAATTTCCAGCGCCCGAATCACGCGAAGTCCCAGCATGCCGTCTTTTTCATCCGGAAAAGAAACCTTTCCATCGAGCGCCCGCAAAGTAGTGATGCGGTCGACGCTCCGGAAGTCCGCCCCGCCGCGAAACACAAAATGCGTATGCTCATTCAACAGAACTTTCTTCTCGAACGTGACCCAATCGGTCTCGACATCCAGCTCGCCTTGCTGCTCACCGCTTTTTGCCGAAACTATCGCGCGTTGAACAATCGTCCCCATCTTCGGCGCATTTTCCGCCTTAATAGCGTCCGAATTGTTCCAGAAATCCAGCCCATTTACGTTCTCGTAGTTGAACCAAAGCCCCGCATGATGCGGATGATCCACGCGTTCCCCTGGCCGCTGCTCAAGCGGATAGCCGCGCGTGACAATCGTCCCTTTAGCGGTGCGCAGCGGATAAAGAACAGGTTTCTTCAGCGTAGTGGGCCAGATATACGAGGTGAAAGGTTTCCCATCGATGGCGATATCGACACGACGTTCCGCCTCGTTCACGACGACAGAAACCCGCTCCGGCGCGGCAGAAACCAAAGATGTCAGAAACATTGCCACAACGACGAGTATAAAAGATGCCCCAGCAATAAGAATGCGCATGTTCAGCTTCTGCCTCCCAACACAGCCCACCGCCAAATCATAAGCCAAGACCAGAAATCCTGCCGTTATGTCTTACCAAAGAAATCGTTTATCAAGCCTACGTGCGCAGACTCTCAGCATTCACCAAACCTTGGCGGAGACTATCTCAAATGGACCACCTTCCGCAGATCAGCCCCAACAAACTTCCGCACTGGAACAAGCGCGCAAAAACTAGTAGCTTTCCCTTCACACTATGGACCAAGCCGCCACTCTTAGTATACGAGCAGTCGCCACCCTCGGTTTCTTCTCGGGCTGGCCATTTTCGCTGGGCTATCTGCGCCTTGCTTCTCCTGGGAACCACAAAGAACTACATGGACAGGCAAGTCCTGGGAGTTCTCAAAACCACGCTGCAACATGACTTCGGCTGGAGCGAAATCGACTACGGCAACCTCGTCACCGCTTTTCAGATTGCCTATGCAGCGGGCATGTTATTGATGGGCAGGCTGATCGATCGTCTTGGCACGCGTTTAGGTTACGCGCTGGCGATGATTTTCTGGAGCCTTGCTTCGATGAGCACTGCGTTCGCAAACTCTCTCAGCGGCTTCGCGCTCTCCCGCTACGCTCTGGGCTTTGGCGAAGCCGCCGTTTTTCCCGCCAGTATCAAAGCCGTAGCCGAGTGGTTTCCCAAGAAAGAGCGCGCTCTGGCCACCGGCATTTTCAACGCTGGAACAAACGCCGGCGCCATCCTCGCGGCGCTCCTTGTCCCATGGATCGTGGTGCACTGGGGCTGGAGAGCAGCCTTCGTCTCCATCGGCGCGCTCGGCTTCGTTTGGCTCGCGTTTTGGCTGCTGATCTATCGCAAGCCGAGCGAACATCCAAGAGTCTCCAAGGGGGAATTGCAGTACATCTGCAGCGACCCGTCACAGCCGACAGGAAAAATCAGTTGGGCACGCCTGATTCCGCTGCGTCAAACGTGGGCCTTCGTCGCCGGAAAATTCCTAACCGACCCGGTCTGGTGGTTCTATCTTTTCTGGGTGCCAGGCTTCTTGCAAAGCAAACATGGCCTGGCGCTGACAGGGCTTGGACTTCCGATTCTGGTGATTTACGTAATTTCAGACTTCGGAAGCGTTGGCGGAGGATGGCTCTCCTCTTCTCTGATCAAGCGCGGGCGCAGCGTCAACACCGCGCGCAAAACCGCCATGCTGATCTGTGCCATCGGCGTCATTCCAGTTGTATTCGCCTACCGCGTGGAGAGCACGTGGTCCGCCGTCTTGCTGATCGGGCTCGCCGCGGCCTGCCACCAGGCGTGGTCCGCCAATCTCTATACTCTGTCTTCGGACATGTTTCCCGTTCAAGCGGTAGGCTCGGTAAACGGAATCGGCGGCATGGCTGGCGCCATCGGCGGCATCTTCGTCGCATCAGTGGTCGGCCACGTACTTCAGTGGACCGGAAGCTACAGAGTTCCTTTCTTCATCGCCAGCGTGGCCTACTTACTTGCACTCGGCGCGATTCAACTTCTGGCCCCCAGGCTGGAACCCGCTAGAATAACTGAGGCAAAGCCAGCTTGAAGAGCGCAATGCGGAACAGAAAAATGAGAACGTGCAATGCAAGTGAAAGGGCGAGGCGAGGTGCTCACATGGGCTTGACGATCAAACCGAAAAAAGATTGCCGCTGGGACATTGTCAGTCTTGGCGAAGTCATGCTCCGATTCGACCCCGGCGACCGTCGCATTGCCACCACGCGTTCCTTCGAAGTCTGTGAAGGCGGCGGCGAATACAACGTCGCTCGCGGATTGAAGCGCTGCTTCGGTTTGGACGCAGCTGTCGTCACGGCCTTTGCCGATGATCCCGTCGGCCGCCTTCTTCAAGACTTTATCTATCAAGGCGGCGTCGACCAGTCGCTGATTCGTTGGGTCGAGCACGACGGCGTAGGCCACTCGGCACGCAATGGTCTCAATTTCACCGAGCGCGGCTTCGGCGTTCGCGCCGCCCTCGGAAGTTACGATCGCGGCCACACGGCCGTTTCCCAATTAAAGCCCGGCGACATCGATTGGGACGACATTTTTGGAAAACAAGGCGCGCGCTGGTTTCACACCGGCGGCATCTTCTGCGCTCTCTCTGCAACAACTCCCGAAGTTGCCCTCGAAGCTATGCAGGCAGCAAAGCGCCACGGCACCACCGTTTCCTACGACCTCAATTACCGCGCATCTCTCTGGAAATCCCACGGCGGAAAGAAAACCTCTCAGGAAGTAAACCGCCGCCTCGCCCCCCACGTGGACGTTATGCTCGGCAATGAAGAAGATTTTTCCGCCGCTCTCGGATTCGAAGTTCCCGGCATGGACGAACATCACTCGTCGTTCGACGTTGAAGGCTTCAAGCAAATGATTGCCAAAGTCGTCCAGCAATATCCCTTCCAGGTCGTCGCCACCACGCTTCGCAAAGCAAAAACCGCCACGCAAAATGATTGGGGCGCCATCTGCTATTCCGATGGGCTGTTCTATCAGGCAAAAAATCGCGAGAATCTCGAAATCTTCGATCGCGTCGGCGGCGGCGATTCTTTTGCGTCCGGCCTGATTTACGGCTTCCTCGCCGGGCACGACCCGCAGTGGGCCGTTGAGTGCGGCGCCGCACACGGCGCCCTCGCCATGACTACTCCGGGGGACACTTCTATGGCCACCCTGCAGGAAGTCACGCAAGTGATGAAAGGAGTCGGAGCCCGCATCGCGCGCTGAAAAATCCTCCGAGTAAAATGACCGCCCATGGATAAACAAAAAGTTCGCGAACGTATCATCGAAATTGGAATTGTTCCAGTCGTGCGCGCCTCCTCGCCTGCCGAAGCGTGCCTCGCCGCTGATGCCGTTCGCCAAGGCGGAATTCCCATCGTCGAAATCACGATGACTGTCCCCGGTGCCATCGACGTCATCCGTGAACTCGTGAAGAATTGCGGCTCGGATGTACTTGTTGGAGCGGGAACCGTTCTCAACGCAGAAGCTGCCAGTCGTTGTATCGATGCAGGCGCGCAGTTTCTCGTTAGCCCCGGGCTAAACGTTCAGACCGTCGCCTTTGCCGCAAGGGAAGGGAAGTTGATTATGGCCGGTGCACTCACTCCCACGGAAGTCATGGCCGCGTGGGATGCTGGCGCTGACTTCATCAAAGTTTTCCCCTGCGGCCAGGTGGGCGGCGCGAAATATATCAAGGCGCTGAAAGGCCCATTCCCGCAAATCCCTTTTATTCCCACAGGCGGCGTCAATCTGCACACTGCCGCTGAGTTTCTCGAAGCGGGTTCCGTCGCGCTCGGCATCGGAGGAGAATTGGTGCAAGCGGACGCCCTGAAAGCCAACAAGCCGGAAATCATCGCGGAGAACGCCAGGAAATTTCTCGCGATCGTAAAACACACCCGCGCGCAAATGGCGTCATCACACGCCGCCATCAAAAGCCTGCACTAACTCAGGTTTGGTAAGAATAATTTCGAAGGTTTGAACAAGGCTTCTTCTAACGCGGCTGTCCTTCGCGTTCCGGCTGAAACTCAAACAAAATTTCATGCCCCTCGCGCCTCGAAGCAGTAACCGTGCCCAGAGCCTGATGTGCCGCCCCTAAAAGCGGGGCATCCTCATTCAAAACCACGGAAATCGGAATCTTCGAGAGCACCGAACTCAACTGACCCTTCTCCGCGAATGACCGGCAGAAACTGCTCTGCCCCAATTTCGAAAGTATTTTCAGAACGATTCCGCCCGCGAAATAAACGCCGCCATATGCGAGTACGCGTAGCGCCAAATTCCCAGCCTCTGCCCCGAACGCATCGATCCACCAATCGAGCACTTTCACGCAGACGGGACACGTGCCTGCCATCGCGTTCTGAGTAATTTCGCTGGCCGAAGCGCTTTCCGCTTCGCTAAACGTCTCGTGCACCACGGCGGGATCGAGAAACTCGTGCAGCTTACGGAAGCCACGTCCAGAAAATATCTCTTCGCAGGAAACGCGTTCCATGCGCTTCTTCAAAAACCGTAGCAGTTGAATCTCACGTTCTGTCCGCGGGGCAAAATCAGCCGCGCCGCCCTCCGACGGCGACGCCCGATGCTGGCTGCCATCCCAAATGATCATAGCCTCGCCCAGCCCGGTGCCCGCGGCGATTAACGCCTGGTTCCCGTTGAATTGTGGCGTACCCGGATTCAAAACCAGAAAATCTTGCGGCGTCAGGTGCACCAGTCCATACGCCGTGGCTACCAGATCATTGATTAATGTCAGTTGTTCCGGATCGAGCTTCAGCTTGTGGGCCAGCCCGGATGTCGTCAGTTCCCATGGAATATTGATCGCCACCAGGCGGCCATCGACCACTGTTCCCGCAACTCCAAAACCCGCGGCGTCGATCTTGTCCTCGGCGATAACACCTGTCTCCGCCGCAAATTCATGGAAAAATCTTTCGATTAAATTCTCGAGGCTGTCAAATTCGCACGTAGCGTAGCGGCGCTTGAAAAAAAGCTGCAAAGAAGAGCCGTGCTCTTCAAACACCGCTAGATTGCATTTAGTGCCGCCAATGTCTCCGGCCAGAATCATTACGCCTCTTGGGCAGCCACCAAACCTTCAGAACGTCGGCTGGGTGGCCGTCATCTAATCTCAGTTTTGGCCTAACGTATTGGACTTGCTCGAAAGCAGACTAACATACCGCCCCACGCGGCAGCCTCACGCGAAATTTCGTTTCAGCGGAATCGCCGTATCACTAGATTATGCCGGTCGGACCGATAAAAACCCAAAACGTAAAGGACGGCCTTTCCATTCGTGGAAAAAATCACCTGCCGGATTCGCAGCACGGGCTCGCGCCTCGGCACATCCAAAAGATCTGCGGTACGCGGATCGGCCGCAGTGGCATCCACTTCTTCATCCGAATATCCGATTTCCACCTTGTAATCGCGTTCCAGAATCCCGAATAAAGACTCTCTCTGCAAAGGCGTGGAAAGCAATCCGGGAAATTGCGCGGCCGAAAGGTAGCAGGTTTCGAGCGCAAAGGGCTCTCCCGCGGCGTGTCTCAGGCGTTCCAGCTTAATCACACCGCTCTTCGGCGAAAGAGAAAGCCGGGCGTTCGCCTCTTGCTCGTCGTCGATCATCTTGGCGAACAGCACTTTCGAGACTGCCGTCAGGCTGCGACTGGCCATCTGTTCCGTGTAGCTCATCAGCTTGTTGAAATGGATTTTCGGCGCCGAGACAAACGTGCCAATTCCTCGCCGCCGCTCCACAACGCCTTCCCGCTCCAGCGAAGCCAGCGCGTGCCGGGCAGTCATCAGGCTAACCGAATGAATCTTGGCTAAGTCGCGCTCCGAAGGCACGGCATCCCCCGTGCGCAAGTCTCCGGCATCGATCCGCTTCCGAAGAGTGCCTTGAATTCTTTGGTAGGCAGGCAACCCGTTGCTTCGACTCTTAGCAGGCATTCTTGCTCCCGGAATCTACAAACACCCTACATTAGACTGGCACGCGCTCTCGGAGTCTCCTGCGCGCAAAAAGAACTGGCAAACCTTGTCCCTCGTTGGATTTCCCAACTCCCGTGCAGCGAACGATGCCAGCCGTCCGACCCCTGTGGCGCGGAGTTAAACGCTGTACAAGGTTAACCCCGTGAAGAATTTCTCGGCCAACCGTCTCCGGCTGCAGTGATATAGAGCGCAAACAACGCTGCTATACATCACCACCGCTCAGTGCTATACATCCTCACTTCTATAAACCTTATAAATCATTACTTTTCGCTTGACAAGCCTAAAATCGTGCTATATAGCTATTCACCAATCGGACCTATAGCGGTTAAGCGGTGCGGGTGCTGTGCAAAAATTTTCAGCAGTTGAGGAGAGGCGGAATGGCTGTCGGGGGCCTCGCCTCGGAGGAATGGACATGAAAAAACTGCAGTCTTTGGGGCTGATTATTTTGTGTATGACGCTGCTAGCGCTTCTGTGCGGCGCGCATGCAGCATGGGCTCAGGATGTCACCGCTTCCATCTATGGAACAGTTACCGATGCGACTGGCGCGGCCATTGTCGGCGCCAATGTCACTGCCAAGTCAGTGGAGCGCGGTGTCACGTATACAGCCGTGACGAACGAGACGGGGCTGTACCGGATTTCGCAGCTGCCCGTCGGCAACTATGCACTCCGTGTGGAGAAGCAAGGATTTCAGGCCACCGTGTTTGACGCGTTCACCCTGGTGCTCAACCAGAGCGCGCGCCTCGATGTCGCTCTAAAAGTCGGCCAGGTCACCCAGACAGTGGAAGTGACCGGCGCTGCACCCATATTGAAGACCGAGTCCACACTCGTCGATACCATTCTTGATGCAAACACCAACGAAGCACTGCCACTCGCCACTCGCAATTACGTTGAATTGACGCTGCTCTCCCCGGGCGCCGTCCATCCCGATCCAAGCAGTTTCAATAACGGCGACAACGTGAACTCCGGAGCGCGCCCGTTTATCAACGGCAACCGCGAGCAGGCCAATAACTTCCTTCTCGACGGTATGGACAATAACGAGGTGTCTGACAATCTTCTTGGTTACACTCCATCGCCGGATGCCATTCAGGAAGTCAACATCATCACCAATAACGCCCCCGCGGAATTCGGGAATTTTATGGGCGGCATCGTGAGTGCCTCCCTCAAGTCCGGCACCAATGCTTTTCACGGCGATGTGTGGGAATTTTTCCGCAACGACGTATTGAACGCCAATCAGTGGGAAAACAAAATCAATCCGAGTGCCCAGATTGGTCGCGCCCCTCTGCGCTGGAATATGTTTGGCGGCACTCTCGGCGGTCCCGTCATCAAGAACAAACTTTTCTTCTTCGTTGACTATCAAGGGCAGCGCTTCGATCATCCACCCGCGGG
>CAVUCM010000002.1:0-28526 GCA_963740015.1 uncultured Acidobacteriota bacterium
ATTCAAGGCACTCTTCGGAAGCGGATCGATGCCGGAGACTTGCGCACGGGGGATGCCGTGCCTTCGGAGCGCGACTTAGCCAAGATTCATTCGGTTAGCCTGATGACTGCCCGGCACGCGCTGGCTTCGCTGGAGCGGGAAGGCGTTGTGGAGCGGCGGCGAGGAATTGGCACGTTTGTCTCGGCGCCGAAAATCCATTTCAACAAGCTGATGAGCTACACGGAACAGATGGCCAGTCGCAGCCTGACGGCAGTCTCGAAAGTGCTGTTCGCCAAGATGATCGACGACGAGCAAGAGGCGAACGCCCGGCTTTCTCTTTCGCCGAAGAGCGGTGTGATTAAGCTGGAACGCCTGAGACAAAACCGTCTTGTGGACAGCCTTTTTGCGCTCCAAACCTGCTACCTTTCGTCGGCAATTTCCCGGATTGCTTTCCACGCCTTTGCAGGGTGATGTTTGATTGGGGATTCTGGAACGCGATTACAAATGTGGAAATCGGAGATCCGGATGAAGAAGTGGATGCCACTGCGGCCGATCCGCGTACCGCAGATCTTTTGGATGTGCCGAGGCGCGAGCCCGTGCTGCGAATCCGGCAGGTGATTTTTTCCACGAATGGAAAGGCCGTCCTTTACGTTTTGGGTTTTTATCGGTCCGACCGGCATAATCTAGTGTACGGCGATTCCGCTGAAAACGAAATTTCGCGTGAGGCTGCCGCGTGGGGCGGTATGTTAGTCTGCTTTCGAGCAAGTCCAATACGTTAGGCCAAAACTGAGATTAGATGACGGCCACCCAGCCGACGTTCTGAAGGTTTGGTGGCTGCCCAAGAGGCGTAATGATTCTGGCCGGAGACATTGGCGGCACTAAATGCAATCTAGCCGAGTTCGAAGAGCACGGCTCTTCTTTGCAGCTTTTTTTCAAGCGCCGCTACGCTACGTGCGAATTTGACAGCCTCGAGAATTTAATCGAAAGATTTTCCATGAATTTGCGGCGGAGACAGGTGTTATCCCGGGACAAGATCGACGCCGCGGGTTTTGGAGTTGCGGGAACAGTGGTCGATGGCCGCCTGGTGGCGATCAGTATCCATGGGAACTGACGACATCCGGGCTGGCCCACAAGCTGAAGCTCGATCCGGAACAACTGACATTAATCAATGATTTGGTAGCCACGGCGTATGGACTGGTGCACCTGACGCCGCAAGATTTTCTGGTTTTGAATCCGGGTACGCCACAATTCAACGGGAACCAGGCGTTAATCGCCGCGGGCACCGGGCTGGGCGAGGCTATGATCATTTGGGATGGCAGCCAGCATCGGGCTTCGCCGTCGAAGGGCGGCGCGGCTGATTTTCCCCGCGGACAAAACGTGAGATTCAACTGCTACGGTTTTTGAAGAAGCGCATGGAACGCGTTTCCTGCGAAGAGATATTTTCTGGACGTGGCTTCCGTAAGCTGCACGAGTTTCTCGATCCCGCCGTGGTGCACGAGACGTTTAGCGAAGCGGAAAGCGCTTCGGCCAGCGAAATTACTCAGAACGCGATGGCAGGCACGTGTCCCGTCTGCGTGAAAGTGCTCGATTGGTGGATCGATGCGTTCGGGGCAGAGGCTGGGAATTTGGCGCTACGCGTACTCGCATATGGCGGCGTTTATTTCGCGGGCGGAATCGTTCTGAAAATACTTTCGAAATTGGGGCAGAGCAGTTTCTGCCGGTCATTCGCGGAGAAGGGTCAGTTGAGTTCGGTGCTCTCGAAGATTCCGATTTCCGTGGTTTTGAATGAGGATGCCCCGCTTTTAGGGGCGGCACATCAGGCTCTGGGCACGGTTACTGCTTGAGGCGCGAGGGGCATGAAATTTTGTTTGAGTTTCAGCCGGAACGCGAAGGACAGCCGCGTTAGAAGAAGCCTTGTTCAAACCTTCGAAATTATTCTTACCAAACCTGAGTTAGTGCAGGCTTTTGATGGCGGCGTGTGATGACGCCATTTGCGCGCGGGTGTGCTTCACGATGGCGAGAAATTTCCGGGCGTTCTCCACGATGATTTCCGGCTTGTTGGATTTCAGGGCGTCCGCTTGCACCAATTCTCCGCCGATGCCCAGCGCGACGGAACCCGCTTCGAGAAATTCGGCGGCAGTGTGCAGATTGACGCCGCCAGTGGGAATCAACGGAATCTGCGGGAACGGGCCTTTCAGCGCCTTGATGTATTTCGCGCCGCCCACCTGGCCGCAGGGGAAAACTTTGATGAAGTCCGCGCCAGCATCCCACGCGGCCATGACTTCCGTGGGAGTGAGCGCACCGGCCATAATCAACTTCCCTTCCCTTGCGGCAAAGGCGACGGTTGAACATTGAGCCCGGGGCTAACCAGAAATTGCGCGCCGGCATCGAGGCAACGACTGGCGGATTCTGCGTTTAGAACTGTTCCCGCGCCAACAAGGACGTCCGAGCCGCAATTTTTCGCGAGTTCGCGGATGACTTCGATAGCGCCGGGGACAGTCATCGTGATTTCGACGATGGGGATGCCGCCTTGGCGAACGGCGTCAGCGGCGAGGCACGCTTCGGCGGCGAAGCGGCGCGCACGACCGGAACAATTCCAATTTCGATGATTCGTTCGCGAACTTTTTGTTTGTCCATTGGGCGGTCATTTTACTCGGACGATTTTTCAGCGCGCGATGCGGGCGCCGACTCCTTTCATTACTTGCGTGACTTCCTGGAGGGTGGCCATGGACGTGTCTCCCGGGGTGGTCATGGCGAGGGCGCCGTGTGCGGCGCCGCAATCGACGGCCCATTGCGGATCGTGCCCGGCGAGGAAGCCGTAAATCAGGCCGGAGGCAAAAGAATCGCCGCCGCCGACGCGATCGAAGATTTCGAGATTTTCGCGGTTTTTTGCCTGATAAAATTTCCCATCGCAATAGCAGATAGCGCCCCAATCATTTTGCGTGGCGGTTTTTGCTTTGCGGAGCGTGGTGGCGACGACCTGGAAGGGATATTCCTGTACGGCTTTGGCGATCATTTGCTTGAAGCCTTCGACTTCGAAGGAGGAGTGATGTTCGTCCATGCCGGGGACTTCGAATCCGAGAGCGGCGGAAAAATCTTCTTCATTGCCGAGCATCACATCGACGTGGGGGGCGAGGCGGCGATTTACTTCCTGAGCGGTTTTTTTTCCGCCGTGGGATTTCCAGAGAGAGGCGCGGTAATTGAGATCGTAGGAAACGATGGTGCCGTGGCGCTTTGCTGCCTGCATGGCTTCGAGCGCAACTTCGGGAGTTGTTGCGGAGAGAGCGCAGAAAATGCCGCCGGTATGAAACCAGCGCGCGCCTTGTTTGCCGAAAATTTCGTCCCAATCGATATCGCCGGGCTTTAATTGGGAAACGGCGGTGTGGCCGCGATCGTAACTTCCGAGGGCGGCGCGAACGCCGAAGCCGCGCTCGGTGAAATTGAGGCCATTGCGTGCCGAGTGGCCTACGCCGTCGTGCTCGACCCAGCGAATCAGCGACTGGTCGACGCCGCCTTGATAGATAAAATCTTGAAGAAGGCGGCCCACGGGATCATCGGCAAAGGCAGTGACGACGGCCGCGTCCAAACCGAAGCAGCGCTTCAATCCGCGAGCGACGTTGTATTCGCCGCCGCCTTCGCAGACTTCGAAGGAACGCGCGGTGGCAATGCGGCGGTCGCCGGGATCGAATCGGAGCATGACTTCGCCAAGACTGACGATGTCCCAGCGGCAATCTTTTTTCGGTTTGATCTTCAAGCCCATGTGAGCACCTCGCCTCGCCCTTTCACTTGCATTGCACGTTCTCATTTTTCTGTTCCGCATTGCGCTCTTCAAGCTGGCTTTGCCTCAGTTATTCTAGCGGGTTCCAGCCTGGGGGCCAGAAGTTGAATCGCGCCGAGTGCAAGTAAGTAGGCCACGCTGGCGATGAAGAAAGGAACTCTGTAGCTTCCGGTCCACTGAAGTACGTGGCCGACCACTGATGCGACGAAGATGCCGCCGATGGCGCCAGCCATGCCGCCGATTCCGTTTACCGAGCCTACCGCTTGAACGGGAAACATGTCCGAAGACAGAGTATAGAGATTGGCGGACCACGCCTGGTGGCAGGCCGCGGCGAGCCCGATCAGCAAGACGGCGGACCACGTGCTCTCCACGCGGTAGGCGAATACAACTGGAATGACGCCGATGGCACAGATCAGCATGGCGGTTTTGCGCGCGGTGTTGACGCTGCGCCCGCGCTTGATCAGAGAAGAGGAGAGCCATCCTCCGCCAACGCTTCCGAAGTCTGAAATTACGTAAATCACCAGAATCGGAAGTCCAAGCCCTGTCAGCGCCAGGCCATGTTTGCTTTGCAAGAAGCCTGGCACCCAGAAAAGATAGAACCACCAGACCGGGTCGGTTAGGAATTTTCCGGCGACGAAGGCCCACGTTTGACGCAGCGGAATCAGGCGTGCCCAACTGATTTTTCCTGTCGGCTGTGACGGGTCGCTGCAGATGTACTGCAATTCCCCCTTGGAGACTCTTGGATGTTCGCTCGGCTTGCGATAGATCAGCAGCCAAAAGGCGAGCCAAACGAAGCCGAGCGCGCCGATGGAGACGAAGGCTGCTCTCCAGCCCCAGTGCACGACAATCCATGGGACAAGGAGCGCCGCGAGGATGGCGCCGGCGTTTGTTCCAGCGTTGAAAATGCCGGTGGCCAGAGCGCGCTCTTTCTTGGGAAACCACTCGGCTACCGCTTTGATACTGGCGGGAAAGACGGCGGCTTCGCCAAAGCCCAGAGCGTAGCGTGAGAGCGCGAAGCCGCTGAGAGAGTTTGCGAACGCAGTGCTCATCGAAGCAAGGCTCCAGAAAATCATGGCCAGCGCGTAGCCTAAACGCGTGCCAAGACGATCGATCAGTCTGCCCATCAGCAACATGCCCGCTGCATAGGCAATCTGAAAAGCGGTGACGAGGTTGCCGTAGTCGATTTCGCTCCAGCCGAAGTCGTGTTGCAGCGTGGTTTTGAGAACGCCCAGGACTTGGCGGTCCATGTAGTTCTTTGTGGTTCCTAGGAGAAGCAAGGCGCAGATAGCCCAGCGAAAATGGCCAGCCCGAGAAGAAACCGAGGGCGGCGACTGCTCGCTATCACTAAGAGTGACTGCTTGGTCCATGGTGTGAGGGGAAAGCTACTAGTTTTTGCGCGCTTGTTCCAGTGCGGAGGTTTGTTCGGGCTGATCTGCGGAAGGTGGTCCATTTGAGATAGTCTCCGCCAAGGTTTGGTGAATGCTGAGAGTCTGCGCACGTAGGCTTGATAAACGATTTCTTTGGTAAGACATAACGGCAGGATTTCTGGTCTTGGCTTATGATTTGGCGGTGGGCTGTGTTGGGAGGCAGAAGCTGAACATGCGCATTCTTATTGCTGGGGCATCTTTTATACTCGTCGTCGTGGCAATGTTTCTGACATCTTTGGTTTCTGGCGCGCCGGAGCGGGTTTCTGTCGTGGTGAACGAGGCGGAACGTCGTGTCGATATCGCCATCGATGGGAAACCGTTCACCTCTTATATCTGGCCCACTACGCTGAAGAAACCTGTTCTTTATCCGCTGCGCACTGCTAAAGGGACGATTGTCACGCGCGGCTATCCGCTTGAGCAGCGGCCAGGGGAACGCGTGGATCATCCGCATCATGCGGGGCTTTGGTTCAACTACGAGAACGTAAATGGGCTGGATTTCTGGAACAATTCTGACGCTATTAAGGCGGAAAATGCGCCGAAGATGGGGACGATTGTTCAACGCTCGATCGTTTCGGCAAGAAGCGGTGCGCAGCAGGGCGAGCTGGATGTCGAGACCGATTGGGTCACGTTCGAGAAGAAGGTTCTGTTGAATGAACACACGCACTTTGTGTTTCGCGGGAGGGCGGACTTCCGCAGCGTTGACCGCATCACCACGTTGCGGGCGCTCGACGGAAAGGTTTCTTTTCCGGATGAAAAAGACGGCATGCTGGGACTTCGGGTGATTCGGGCGCTGGAAATTCCTTCGGATAAGCCAGAGGTGTATACCGACGCGAGCGGCCGGGCCACCACCGTAGCAAAGCTGGACAATACTGGCGTCAACGGAACCTATCTTACGAGCGAGGGCAAAAAGGGCGATGCTGCGTGGGGAACTCGGGGGCGTTGGTGCAATTTGAGCGGGATGGTGGGCGACGAACCCGTCACTATCACGATTCTCGATCATCCCGAGAATCCGGGGTTTCCTACCTATTGGCATGCACGCGGTTACGGACTATTTGCGGCCAATCCGCTAGGCCAGAAAATTTTCAGCAATGGGAAAGAGGAGCTGAATTTTTCGCTGGCGCCACACGCTAGCGTCACTTTCCGCTATCGCATTTTGATCTCTTCGGGGATTCTCACGCCGGAAGCTACAGAAGCTGCTTACAAAGATTTCGTCGGGACGTATCATTGATTAGCTGAACGATCCACTGAACCGCATGACTACCCACATCGGCCTCATCGGCTGCGGAAACATTTCGGACACCCATGCCCGTGCGGCGCGAGCCATTCCTGGTGTAGAAATCGCAGCTATCTATGGAACCAACGCTGAAAAGGTCGCTCGCCTCTGTAGCGAGCATGGCGGCACTGGATACCAAAACTTCGACGCCTTCTTAAAACATCGCCCGATGGATGTCGTGATTATTGGCAGCCCTTCCGGATTGCACGCGGAACAAGGCATCGCGGCTGCGCGTCACGGTTTGCACATCCTAACCGAAAAACCAATCGAAATCAGCACCGCACGCGCTGACGCGCTTATCGAAGCAGCAATACAATCGGGTGTTCAGCTCGGCGTGATTTTTCAGGACCGGATGAAGCCGCACATTCGGCAACTCAAAAACTGGATCGAGCAGGGCTTGCTCGGCAGTCCGTTATTCGTGGACGCTCGAGTGAAGTGGTATCGCCCTCCCGAGTACTACGCCAATTCGCAGTGGCGCGGCACGCTGGCTCTCGACGGCGGCGGCGCGTTGATCAATCAAGGCATTCATACTATCGATTTGATGCTTTGGCTGCTCGGCGATGTTGTTCGCGTGCAGGCGCGCACTGCAACGCTGCTCCACAAAATTGAAGTCGAGGATACTGCTGTCGCGACGCTCGAATTTGCCAGCGGCGCCTTGGGTATTTTTCACGCCACCACCGCCGCGTATCCAGGCTACCCTCGCCGGGTCGAAATCTCCGGCACTGAAGGCACCGTCATTCTCGAACACGATCGCATCATCGCGGTAGATCTTCGAAAAGCTCCAGCCCCAGTCATCGAACCCGTCGCGGCCGACGAAAACAAGAGTTCGTCATCGGCCGCGGTCAGCGATTTTCGTGGGCACCAGGCCGTGCTCGAAGATTTCCTTGCATCCATCCAAAACAAACGTCGCAGCGCCTGCGACGGCATCGAGGGCCGGCGTAGCATCGCTCTGGTTGAATCCATCTATCGTGCTGCAAAGACGCCCGATCGCATCCTCACTGTCTCAAGTACGAGAACTGGCCGCAAGACGCTTCTTGCTTCATTCGTCAGACTTTGGGCTGTACCATAGCGAACTGTTTCGGGACTCATCGGGCGGAAGTTTCGCGGAGATCGACTAGAGGTGATTTCGTATGCGACGTCAAAATCGAACGGGGCTCGCGGCCATTTTGCTTCTATTGTTTGGAGGCCCTGTGTTAGGGGCGGAGAAATCGACGGCGACACAACTTATTGAACTCGCCAAAACAAATAGCCCCGCCCTAAAAGACGCGATTACCAACACGCTCGACGCCAAAGAGCTAAAAGAAGGAACCGCCTGGATTGGACACGGGGCAGACTTTTTCTTTGCGATCGAATTAACTTCGAATCCCGCACTTTTCATTGATGGTGCCTCTGGCCCACAGATGAAGAATTTGTCCGGCTCCGATCTTTGGTATGCCTCCGCTCGCGTCGAGCCTGTCGGAAAGCTGCACGCTTTCTACTACGTTCTTAATGGCGCGAAGGACGGTGAAAAATTCGGAGGCAGGCTGGATCTTCCCGCGTTCGGTCCTTTGTCCTATCAGCAATCTGGAATTCCAGCGGGGACGCTTTCGCCGAAACTTTTCCACACCAGCAAAATCTATGATGGGATGGAGAGCGAGTATTGGATTTATGTACCCGCGCAGTATGATCCGCACTCGCCTGCCGCGCTGATGGTGTTTCAGGATGGCGAGTGGTATCTCGATCGCGATGGCAAGAATCCAGCGCTTAACGTCATCGACAACTTGATCGCTCAAAAGAAAATTCCGGTGATGATCTGCGTATTTATCAACCCAGGCGATATCGAAGGCTCGCCCGGCACACCGACCTACAATTTAGTGAAAAAATATTCCGACGAGTGGCAGCGCACGCTTAAGGATTCCATGCGTAGCACGCTGTATGACACGGTAAGCGATCGTTACGTCCGCTTTCTGCATGGTGAAGTGCTCGCGGAGGTCGAAGCCAAATATAACATTCGCAAGGACGCTTACAGCCGCGCGATCACGGGCCTCTCGTCTGGTGGGATTTGCTCTTTCAATGCGGCGTGGCAGATGCCTGATCAATTTAGTCGCGTCATATCCTGGATCGGTAGCTTCACGAGCATCCAGTGGAAAGAAGACCCCGCGGTTCCGGACGGCGGTCAGGATTTTCCCGAAAAAGTCTTGCACGAACCCCATCGTAATCTTCGCGTGTGGCTACAGGATGGTTCCGAGGACTTGGAGTTGGAAAAGTACGGCAGCTGGGCACTGGCCAACGTCCGTCTCGCCAATGCGCTGAAAATGAAGGGCTACGATTTTCACTTCAGCTTCGGCAAGGGCACGCACAATTCGGGGCAAGGTGCGGCGGAGTTCCCAGAGGAAATGGTCTGGCTTTGGCGAGACTATGACGCCAGCAAAACGTCCTATACCTACGAAATGGAGCCGGCGGAGAAATTTAAGCCGCTGTTTAGGGTGTCCATAACCAATCGTGAGGCGCAGTAGGTAAGGAATAGACTCGGATTGCATTTCGGGAACCCGCTGCAAAGGTTGATTAGGCCAACGTCCCAACCATTTCTCGATCTGAACCCCCGTCAGAAACTAATTCAGTGTCGGCAACGTCAGCACAGTAAGCACGGAATTGTGCAGTACCGCTTAGCGAGGGTATAGACTTGGTTGCTGCAGGGCTGCGGCAAGTATTGACGTTGTCGGAAACAACCAATTCGGCTCTTTCGCGTTCCAAGAATCTAGCTTGACGGGCTAACACTCAAACGTTTTCAGAGTCATCAAGAGGTTATGGGCCAACTTTCTCAACACCGCGGCAAGCCCAGGACCGTTCTCATTCGTATCGCTGCCGTATTGTTACTGGTCGCTATCCCCTTTCTTTTTCTGCACTTCCGGCAAGGACGACCCTCGGCGGACAGAACAGATTCCATGGTCAAAGTCGAACGAAGGAACCTTTCGCAGACGCTGCGGCTGAACGGAACGACGCAAGCTTCGCGTTCCTTTATCGTTTTGGCACCGAGGCTTGAGGGAGCGCAGGTTGGGTCGATGGTCGTTACGAAACTCGTTCCGGCAGGCACGCACGTGAAGAGCGGCGACCTCCTGGTTGAGTTCGATCCCCAAGCGCAAACGAAAGATTACCTCGATAAAAAAAGCAGCTACGACAACCTTATAAGCCAAGTGGCGCAGAAACAGACGGATGAGGATATCGCGCGCGCCAAAGACGATACGGCGATGAAGCAGGCCGAGGATGAGTTGAAGCGCGCGCAGCTAGAGCTCCAGAGAAATGAAGTGGTTTCGCGCATCGACGCTGAAAAAAATCAGGAGGCTGTAGACGAAGGTCAAGCCACGCTGAAGCAGCTTAAGGAAACGTATCAGTTGAAGCGCGCCGCAGCGACGGCGGCAATAAAGATTCTGGAGATTCAGCGAGATCGCGCGAAGGAAGCGATGCGCTACGCCTTGGCCAATGCGGCGAAGATGACCGTGCACTCCCCTATGGCTGGAGTGGTGGTCTATAACACCATTTGGCTTGGCGGGCGGATGGGCACGGTGCAGCAAGGAGAGCAGGTGCGGCCCGGAGTGCCATTCCTGCAGGTCGTCGATCCCTCGCGGATGGAGGTACGCGTCGAGTTGAATCAGGTGGATCTGCTGAAGGTTCACCCAGGCCAGCAGGCACAAATGCATTTGGATGCTTATCCGGGAATGATGCTTCCGGCCGTTCTTGATGAGCTCTCGCCGCTGGGGCATACCGGACAATTTACGGAAATGGTGCGGTCATTCACGGCGCGTTTCCTCGTGCAAGGAAACGACCCCAGACTGTTGCCGGACCTATCGGCAGCCATGGACCTAGATCTGGGGACGGAAAACAATGTGCTTGTGGTTCCGTACCAAAGTGTAGGAACAGAATCGGGACATTCGTTTGTGTGGCTGAAAAACTCGAGCGGTTTCGAGAAACGCACAGTGAAAATTGGAAGGCGCAATGACCTAAACGCCGTGGTGGAGTCCGGACTGGCAGAGGGGATGTGATCCGACGGGACGCCGGCGAAGATCCAGAAGCGGCGGAACGGCCATGAGCGGCGGAAATCAAAAGTGGAAATCGAAAAAGAAAGCGCTCGTCGGCGCTGCCATCCTGGTTATTGGCGGGCTCGTGTTTGGAGCTTTCCGTATGGCGAGTTCGGCTGTGAGTTTTCCTATGGCCGATGTGAAACGCAAAGAATTCGTGGATTACCTGGAAATTAAGGGCGAGGTTAAAGCCATTCGCTCAGCGGTGATTGCAGCACCCTACGGGGCTGGAGACCTGCAGATATTGAGGCTTGTCGACAACGCCGCGAAAGTGAAGAAGGGCGATTTTTTGGTGGAGTTTGACGCGACTACGGTGAAGCAGAAACTGGCAGAAGATCAGTCCGCCGTCAAATCCGCGGAAGCGGAAATCCAGCAGTCGCGCGCGGCCTCTCGATTGAAGGAAGAGCAGGATGTAACGGACGCAATGACCGCAAAGTACGACACCGAGAAGGCACGCATGGATGCCAGCAAGCAGGAAATCCTTTCGGTCATCGAGGGCGAACAAGCCAAACTAAAACTCGCGGATGCGGAGCAAAAACAAAAAGAAACCGAATCCAAACTAAAAGCCGATCGCGCGGCAGCTGTCTCCGATCTGGCCAGCAAACAACAGAAACATGACCAGGCTGCATTCCAAGTCGAACTAGATCAACGGGCGCTAGATTCCCTCACTCTGCGCGCTCCGCTCGACGGCGTGGTGGCGTTGCAAAATCATTGGCAGCCCCAGGGCAGCCCCACCACATTCAAGCCCGGCGACCGAGCGTGGCCTGGCGCGGCGATCGCGGAGCTTCCAGACGGCTCCGCGCTGAAGATCGCCGCTCGCGTCGAAGAGGCAGAAAGAGGCCAACTGAAGCTAGGTCAATCCGCAACGGTGCGCCTCGATGCGCTTCCAGACCGTAGCTTCGACGGGCATGTGGACACGATCAGTCCTACGGCCAGCATGGATTTCGGTGCGGGATGGCCAGTGCCGCGAAATTTTGCCGTGGAGCTCGGCTTGGCTGAGACCGACGCACGACTCACACCTGGAATGGGAGCAACGGTTCGTATAGCTGTAGCGCGCGTCCCCGATGGGATTGTGATTCCGACAAACGCTCTTTTTAGGAAGGCCGGACGAACCGTGGCCTACGTGCAGCGAGGATCGAAATTCGAAGAAATTCCCGTGGAAGTGTCGCGCCAGAGCGGCGATGAAGCTCTGATTGCCAAGGGATTGCAGCCCGGCGAACGGCTGGCGCTCAAGGATCCGACAATTGCAAAGTAGAAATTTCATGTTAAGAAAAAAAAGAATGCGGCGAGCAACATTTCTGCTGGCGTTTGGGCTGGGAGCGAGCGGCATTGCCTGCCGACAGACCACGGTGCTGGCCGGCGATGCAGAAGTACCGACAACCACGGTTAAGGAAGTTGATCTTCAACTGAAGGTGTTCACGAAGGGCGCGTTACATACGGAGCAATCGAGAGGCCTTTCGGCGCCGCCCATCGCTGGGGGGACGTTGCAGATCGTCCAATTGGCGGCCGCCGGAGCGCATGTGCATGCAGGCGAGGTTGTATTGGAGTTTGACCCGAGCCAGCAGGAATACAATTTGGCGCAAAACCGCAGCGACCTTGAACAGGCCGACCAGGAAATCGTCAAAGCCAAGGCGGATGCGGCAGTCCAGACGGCCGAGGACCAAACGGCTCTCTTGAAGGCAAAATATGCTGTTCGCAAAGCGGAACTGGAGGTCAGCAAAAACGAAATTTTGAGCTCGATCGACGGGCAGAAAAATATTCTTGCGCTCGATGAGGCAAAGCGCGCTCTGACACAGCTCGAACAAGACATCCGCTCTCATGGCGCTTCCAATGATGCGGCGCTGGCGATCAGCCAGGAGAAGCATCACAAAGCGCGCTTGGAAATGGATCAAGCAGAGCTAAATATAAAGAACATGAAAATTACTTCGCCGATCGATGGGCTCATGGTTATCCACGGCAACCGCGATTCCACGGGAGGATTCTTCATGGATGGCATGACGCTTCCGGATTACCACGTCGGAGACCAGGTAAATCCCGGCAGCTCGATTGCCGAAGTGATTGACAGTTCTCATCTGGAGATTTCGGCGCAGGTCGGCGAAACGGACCGCACGAATCTCAAGACTGGCCAGTCCGTGGAGATAAAGGTAGATGCACTTCCGGGCGAGTCCTTTACAGGAAAAGTGCGAACGGTTGGCGGAGCTACCGCACGCGAATTCTGGGACGACAACGCGAAGCACAAGTTCGATGTGGCCATTCAACTGGACCGCGCTGACCCGCGTCTGCGTCCGGGCTTCGAGGCGCAACTAAGCATTCTTGGCGATCACCTCACGCGCGCTGTGTCTCTTCCCGCCGAAGCTGTCTTCGAGCATGCTGGGAAGAAGATTGTCTATTGCGAGCGCGGCCGAGGGTTCGAAATGCAAGAAGTCAAAGTCCTCGCCCTAAGCGAGGGCCGAGCGATTCTCGAAGGAATTCCGGTCGGAACAGTTGTCGCGCTGGTGAATCCGGACAAAAAACGCTCCGGTAAACCTAAAGAGGGCGGCAGCGCGACTCCAAGCCTCGGTGCAAGTTCCAATTGAAACGAATGGGGCGGCGATGAAACCTGGTTCGATGGCTCAGCCGAGATCCCTGGAACAGTGGCTGCCTGATCTAGCTTTTGGCCTGGAGAACCTGGCCAGCCACAAGCTGCGTTCTTTGCTGACGATGCTCGGCATGATTTTCGGCGTCGCGGCAGTTGTAGCGATGCTTTCGATCGGCGCGGGAGCGCAGCAGAAGGTGATGGCGTTCATCGAGCAGCTGGGCGTGCGCAACTTGATCGTGGAAGCCAAGGAAGCGCGCAACGACCAAGAGCTTCAGAAAGTCAGGAAAATTTCGCCGGGGCTTACGCTCAGGGACTACCAGGTCATCCGTCAGAATGTTTCGGACATAAAGGAAGCGACTCCGCGGAAGCGCTTCACGCCGACGAAAATTCTTCCCAAGCCTCAGCAGGATACGCCAGTAGTTTACGGCGTCGAGCCGAGCTATTTAGAGATAGGCCATTTGCGCGTCACCGAAGGGCGCTTCTTTGACGCTTCCGACAATGCCGCTGCCGCACCGGTGTGCGTTCTTGGCGCGGCTGCAAAAGACAGCTTGTTTGGCGCGTCTCAGGCCGTCGGCGAATACATGAAACTCAATGAGATGTGGTGCCATGTGATCGGCATCGCAGGGCCACAGCTCGCTCCCGAATCCGACGTGTCCGGCGTTCGCACTGAGGACATGAATAATCTGGTGTACGCGCCGCTGAACTCGGTTTTGTATCGCCTGGAGGACTCGCAGAGTTGGCTGAAAGACGAAATCGACGGCATGTATTTGCATCTGGCATCGACAGACACGAGCGTCTCGAATGCTGAAGTGGTGCGCGGCATTCTTAATTCTTCGCATCACGATGCTGGCGACTTCAGCGTGATTGTGCCCGCCGAACTTTTGGCCCAGCAGAAAAGAACAGAGCAACTCTTTAACACCGTGATGGTGGCCATAGCGTCGATTTCCCTTTTGGTAGGCGGAATCGGAATTATGAACATCATGCTCGCCGCGATTCTCGAACGCACGCGCGAAATTGGAGTTCGCCGGGCCATCGGCGCAAGACGCTGGGACATCATTCGTCAGTTCGTGATCGAAGCGACGCTCATTTCCTTCGCGGGCGGGCTGCTGGGCGTGGTCGTCGGATTTGCCATGTCGCAACTGATTGCGTGGCTAGCCGGATGGTCGACAGTGGTTACGATCAGTTCGATTCTTTTGGCGTTTGTGGTTTCCATTTCTGTGGGATTAATTTTTGGGATCTATCCGGCAGTGAAGGCAGCGCGGCTCGATCCTGTCGAGGCCATTCGTTACGAATAGCGGCGGTTAACGTTCAGATGATCCTGTCGGGGGTGATCATGAAAGTGGTGCGCTTTTTTTGTGTTGGGATCTCAGTGTTTGCATGTTTGGCGGTGAGCGGGGTCTCGGCGAGGGCGCAGAACTCCTCGCCCATGGAAAGGTATCTGGGAATCAGCGGCAAGCAAAAGCCCGCAGCGCCGCTGCTTGCGCCTCAGGATCTGAAGGACCACGTCGTCAACGGGAAACTCGTGCTTTCCCTGGACGACTGCATTCGCCTCGCTCTTTCGTACAACACCGACATCCGCCTGGACCACTACCAGATCGACACCGCGGAGAATAATCTTCAGCGTGTTTATGCACCGTTTGATCCGCTGTTGACGTCGAGTTTCACCGATCAGAGGAACAAGGCTCCCACTTCAACGCAACTCTCTGGTGCGTCCATCCTCAATGAATTGACGCAGCAGACGCAGGTCGGCTACTCGCAAACTTTTCAAACGGGCACGAATTTTCAGGGTTCGCTCATCGCGGACAAAACCTCGACCAATAGCTCGTTCAATACGCTGAATCCTGCCACCGCGACGACACTGCAATTTATCTTGACGCAACCGCTTTTGCGCAACCGCGGACTCTTTCCCAATCGCGCACCGATTTTGATCGCACAGCGCAACCTGAAGCAGGCTCGCGCTTCGTTTCTCGGAGAGGTGAGCGACATTGTTCAGCAGATTGTGGGCAATTACTGGAACGTCGTGCTCGCTCGAGAAGTTCTCGCGGTGCAGCAAAAATCGCTGGATGAAGCGCAGAAGAGTTACGACCACGACAAAAAAGCTCTGAGCCTTGGGGCGTTACCTCCGCTGGATATTTATCGCTCGGAATCGCAGGTTGCTTCGCGGCGCGTGGGAGTGATTCAAGCGGAATACGCCGTCAAACAGGCCGAGGATCAATTTCGCCAGGGCATCGCTGCGGACATTGACCCGGCGACTCGCGTGCTCGATCTCGAATTGACGGATCGCCCTGAACCCGTTGGAGAATTGCTCACCATTGATATTCCCACTGCTCTCTCGCGCGCTATTGCGAATCGCCCGGAGTTGGAAGCGGTACATCAGCAGCTTGCCATCGATGAACTGAGCATTCGTCTTGCTCACAACAATCTCAAGCCGGACCTCGAACTTTCTGGCTTCTATTTGGGGAACGGGCTGAACGGCTATCAACCGGGCGTTGCAAATACAGGAATAGGCACAAGTCTGAGCCAGTCCTTCCGTTTTGCTTTCCCTGCGTATGGCGCGACGCTTTCCTTGGCGCTTCCGATAAAAAATCACAGCGCGGAGGCAAATCTAGCCGATGCCCTGGTGAGCAGGGGCCACGACCAGTATCAACAGAGAGAGACGAATCAAAGCATCTTGCTGGACGTTACGAGCGCCGTGCACGCGCTCGAAGCCGCCAAGCTCGGGATGGAAGCCGCCAAAGTGGCCGTGGATCTGGCGAAGGAGACGCTGCACGCGGACGAACGAAAGTATGAATTGGGCACGGAACAAATCTTCTTTGTCCTCGACGCGCAAACTCAGCTCGCACAAGCCGAGCTGAACCTCATTCAATCTCAGGTTAATTTTCAAGTGGCCGTCACACAGGTGGATCACGCGACGGGCGATTTGCTCGAACATCATCACGTCCAAGTTGTGGACCTGCCCAAATAATTTTTTTTACGGCGGAGATTAGGCCTGGCGTCGACGCCTGATCAAGTATTGGAACTGTGGATGGCGTCACAGACGGCAGAAGTGACTTCTCGTGTTGTGGCTTTGCCACCAAGATCGGGAGTGTGAACGCCAGAAGCAGTGACGCGTTCCACGGCGCGCATCAATCGCGCGGCAGCATCCTTTTCGCCAAGATGTTCCAACATTAGCGCAGCAGTCCACAACGCGCCAATTGGATTCGCAATTCCCTTTCCTGTGATGTCGAAAGCTGCGCCGTGAATCGGCTCAAACATAGAAGGAAAGCGCCGTTCAGGATCGAGGTTGGCGGTCGGCGCGACTCCCAGGCTGCCTGCTAGTGCAGCAGCGAGGTCGGACAATATGTCCGCGTGAAGATTTGTGGCCACGATGGTGTCGAGACTCGCGGGCTTAGCGACCATGCGCGTAGTCATCGCGTCGACGAGCATTTTGTCCCAGGTAACGTCGGGAAATTCTCTCGAGACTTCCGCTGCGATTTCATCCCAGAAAACCATGCCGTGGCGCTGCGCGTTGGACTTGGTGACGACAGCGAGCATCTTGCGTGGGCGCGATTGTGCGAGTTGGAATGCGAAGCGCATGATGCGCGTCACGCCGCGGCGCGTAAAAATCGATGTTTCTGTGGCGATCTCTTCCGGAAAACCGCGATGCGCGCGGCCGCCTTGTCCGGAGTATTCGCCTTCGGTGTTTTCGCGGACAATTGCCCAGTCAAGATCGCTCGTCTTGCAATCGCGAAGCGGCGATGACAAGCCTTGAAGGATGCGCGTGGGCCGCAGATTGACGTATTGATCGAAGCCTTGGCAGATGGCGAGCCGCAAACCCCAGAGCGTGACGTGGTCGGGAACATCAGGCGCACCAACAGCGCCAAAATAAATCGCGCTGAACGGGCGCAGAAGTTCGAGGCCATTGTGCGGCATCATTGCGCCATGTTTTTTGTAATAGTCCGAGCCCCAAGGAAACGTCTCCACTTTTAACTGAAAACCACCAGACTTTTGCGTGAGCGCCTGCAACACTTCGAGGCCTGCGGCAATGACTTCGGGCCCGATGCCGTCCGCGGGGATAGTTGCAATCGCGTACTCTCGCATTTCAACTCCAGGAGAAGGCTGGCTTTGTAAGAAAGCCAAGTCCCTTTTTTGAGTGTGCCACTCGGCGCAAATTTTACGCCGCAAAAAACCAAAAGTGGTGCAGGATACCTCCGCCGCTCTTTGCGAGCTTGCGAATCGAGGGAAGATGGACGTCACACCGACGGTCCCAGCGGTCGCCCAGCGCGCACGAAAACGAATTGCGTGGCGCCTTCTTCCCTTTCTCTTCCTGCTTTATATCATCGCCTTCCTGGACCGCATGAACGTCAGCGCAGCAGCGCTCCAGATGCCCGGCGATTTGGGCTTCGACGACAAAGTGGTCGGCCTCGGAGCCGGTATATTTTTCATAGGCTACCTGGTGCTTGAAATTCCTGGCGCACTGATTGCCGAGAGGTGGAGCGCGCGCCGGTGGATTGCCCGCATCATGATTTCCTGGGGAATCATAACCGCGCTGATGGCGTTTATCCACACTGCCCGGGAATTTTATTTGGTGCGTTTTCTTGTGGGCGCGGCAGAGGCAGGCTTCTTACCTGCTGTCATGGTTTACGTGTCGCATTGGTTTCGATATCAGGACCGCGCCAAGGCCATCGCCGTGTTTTATGCAGCCAATCCGCTTTCTTATGTAATCGGCTCGCCGCTCGCAGGTTTGTTACTGGGCATCACATGGCTCGGTCTGAGGGGCTGGCGATGGTTGTTTATTCTCGAAGGAATTCCCGCCGTCGTGTTTGGCGTGATCACGATTTTTTATCTAACGGACTGGCCGCGAACAGCGACTTGGCTGCGGGCAGATGAACGCGATTGGATAAACTCTGAGTTGGAAAAGGAAAAACTCGCGAAGCAGAAAATCCGTTCGTACACCATTTGGCAGGCATTTTCGCAGCGTGATGTGATTCTGCTGACGTTATCTTACTTCTGTGCAACGACGGGAGGCTACGGGATCTCCTTCTGGCTCCCTAGCATTTTGAAACGACTCTCTGGGCAGAGCGATGTTCGGGTAACGTTGTTCGCAGCTTTGCCTTATCTTGCGGGATTTCTGATGCAACAGTTGAATAGCTGGCACTCCGACCGAACTTGCGAGCGGCGGTGGCATACGGCAACGCCGATTTTTCTCGCGGGTGTGATTTTATTGCTGACGGTCATTTTTAGCTCAAACATCACGATTGCAGTTACGTTGTTCACTCTGGTGGGGGCTTGCTATTTTGCCTTCCATCCGTGCTTTTGGGCGGTTCCAACAGCTTTTTTGAGTGAGTCGGCGGCTGCGGCCTCCATTGGATTGATTAATTCGCTGGGAAATCTGGGAGGGTTTGTTGGGCCACTGATGATGGGTTATCTGGTTCACCGAACGCATTCATTCACCGCCGGGCTTTTATATTTGGTCGGAAGCCTATGCCTTTCCGGAATTCTGATGCTTGCTGTCGGTGCGGGACGTCGCTCGTTGCCGCAACCGAGTGAGGCAGTCGCAAGTTAGCGCGAAGTTTTTCAAGTTATTCCCGCCAATGTTCATGTTTACTCCCTCAATGAATTTCAGGCTCAGGGATGGGAGCGGTGCCTTCCAGGAAATCGAAGTCACAACCTTCGTGCGCTTGCTTGATGTGCTGCATGAAGAGTTTGCCGTACCCGCGCGGATAGATGCCTTCTTTCGGGCGCCAGGCGGCACGGCGACGGGCTAGTTCCTCCTCGTTCACGCGCATGTTGAGTTGGCGAGCCGGAACATCAAGTTCAATGATGTCGCCTTCCTTCAGCAACGCGAGCGGTCCACCGACGAAGGACTCAGGAGAGACGTGCAGGACACACGCACCGTAACTTGTGCCGCTCATTCTTGCGTCAGAAATGCGGACCATGTCGCGGACGCCCGCTTTCAGAAGTTTCTGCGGAAGCTGCAGATTTCCCCATTCAGGCATTCCAGGAGCGCCTTTCGGACCTGCATTGCGCAGAACGAGGACGCTGTTCGCGTCGACATCGAGCGCGGGATCGTCGAGACGAGCGTTCATTTCGTCGAAGCTATCGAAGACCACTGCGCGGCCAGTGTGCTTTAGGAGACGCGGTTGGCGGCGGACGCTTTAATGACGGCGCCGTTGGGGGCGAGATTGCCGTAAAGAATCGCCAGGCCGCCGGAGGCAAGAATGGGGTTATCCAGGCTGCGGATAACGTCCGCATTGTAAATCTCAGCGCCGGAAATATTTTCGCCGAGCGTTTTCCCGGTGATGGTCTGGCAAGTCAGATCCAAGTGCGGCGCGAGCGCCTTGAGAAGCGCTGGCAAACCGCCTGCGTAGTAGAAGTCTTCCATCAGATATTTGCCGCTCGGGCGAATATTCGCGAGCATTGGGGTATTTTTTGAAAATTGATCGAAGTGGTCGAGCGTGATTTTTATTCCGGCTCTTCCGGCCATTGCGATCAGGTGAATCACTGCGTTTGTCGATCCGCCGAGGGCAAAGACAGCTGCAACCGCGTTATTGAAGGAAGCGTCGCGTAGAATGTCGCGCGGCTTCAAGTCTTCCCAAACCATTTCTACGATACGGCGGCCGGAGCAGTTAGCCATCTTGGGGTGATTGGCGTCGACCGCGGGGATGGAGGTCGCACTGGGAAGTGTGAAGCCGAGCACTTCGGTCAAGCTGGTCATAGTGGATGCCGTTCCCATGGTCATGCAAGTTCCTGCCGAGCGTGCGATGCCGTTTTCGATCTCGGTCCAGGCTTGCAGATCGATGTTGCCTGCGCGGCGTTCTGCCCAGTACTTCGAGACGTCGGAGCCGCTGCCCAGGATTTCGCCGCGCCAATTGCCACGAAGCATTGGCCCTGCCGGAACATAGATCGCGGGCAGATTCATACTGATGGCGCCCATCAAAAGCGCGGGCGTGGTTTTGTCGCAGCCGCCCATTAGCACGCAGCCGTCGGCAGGATAGGAGCGCAACAATTCTTCGGTCTCCATCGCAAGGAGGTTGCGATACATCATGGTCGTGGGCTTCTGAAACGTTTCTCCCAGGGTGAACGCGGGCATCTCGACAGGAAAACCGCCGGCTTGCCACACACCCTTCTTCACGTCTTCCGCGCGCTCGCGAAGATGGCTGTGGCATGGATTAATGTCGCCCCAAGTGTTGATGATCGCAATGACGGGCTTCCCTGCATAGTCGGCTTGTGTGCAGCCCATGGAAGCGGCGCGCGAGCGATGCCCGAACGAACGAAGATCGTCTGGCCCGTACCAGCGATGACTTCTTAGAGACTTGGAATCTTTTGGCGGCACAGAATTCCTTCCGAAAGCTTGAGACTCGATGAAAACAAACCTAGAACTTTAAAATCGCGCGGTCAACTGCCAATCTCTCTTACAAATTGTACTTGCAGTCATGATTATTCGGCGGAGGGCAGCCGGTGGCTACAAAAGTACGCTGTACTGATTCTGTCCTACCGTCCAACTAACAGCATGCCGATTTCCTTGTTAATCTCCATCAGCAATCAGAACGGTCAACAACGGTTCCCCCTCTCCCCGGAGTCGCAAGAGACGCACCGCATCGCTCGGAAATCAAATCTGTTTCAGGGGGCCCACTTGAAAAACTATCTCGCTGTAACCATTCTGTGTCTGACCACTGTTTTTGCGCTTCCCGCGCGGCCACAAACATCCACAACAAGTCTCTCGATGAGTGCGCGCTGGGACGATGGGTCTAATGTCCAAGGAACCGTAACCTTTGGCAAACAGAACGCTTCAGGGCCTGACACGGTGGTCGTCACCCAGACTTTGTCGAATGGCTCGACCAACGTTTCTGAGTCGTTGGGGGCGACGAGCATGTATGACGTCACTCTGGTCGACTCTGCAGGCACGCAACTGATCAAGTTTCCGATTGCCACGGCTATGATCAATCCAGGGAACCTCAAGCAAGCGCAGATTAAATTTGTTTTTCGCAAAGCCGACAATTCTCTGAAATCGGGAAATATTTCGGTCTCCATGGAGTTTTAGTTCGGCAGCGAATTTGCTTCCTCTAAATTACGCTCACTGGATACGGTTTGCGCGGAATGTGGTGTAATCTCTTGCCCTGTTCTCGCGAAACCGATGAGAAACGACACAATTCTGGTCCTCGTCAGTCCGGCTGAGCCTGCCGAGGCGCAGCTTGCGATACTGAAGCGGCGGCTCGCGGACGAGAATATCATCGCCGGAGACTCGGCTGCGGTTTTTGAACAGGCCGCTGTTCACGCAACTGTGCTGTTCAATTGGTCTGGTTCGCTCGCGCTCTTCAAAAAAATGTTTGCGATGTGCCCTAACCTACTTTGGGTGCATTCGCGCTCCGTGGGTTTGGAGAGAACACTTTTCACGGAGTTAAGAGAGAGTCCCGTGCGGCTGACCAATGGGGCGGGAGTTTTAGCGCATCGCTCGGCGAGTTTACGCTTGGTGCGATCTTGTATTTCGCGAAAGATTTTCGGCGCATGATTCGGAATCAGATGGCCGGTGTATGGGAAGCATTTGACGTTTCGTGGGCGTCGGGGCAAACCGTCGGGATTATTGGATATGGGGACATCGGGCGCGCCATCGCCGAGAGAGCGCGCGCGCTTGGAATGACCGTGCTCGCCGTGCGGCGGCATGCTTCATCTTCGCAGGCTGCAGATTCATTGGTTGCCCAAACTTATACGCCGGAAAGGCGGCTGGAAATGATTGCGCGCTGCGACTATGTGGTTGTCGCAGCGCCGCTGACTCCGGAGACGCGCGGAATGGTCGCCGAGGCGGAGTTTGCGGCGATGAAGCCGACCGCTGTCGTGATCAATGTTGGCCGTGGACCGGTGATAGACGAGGGGACCATGATTGGCGCGCTTTCTAGTGGCCGAATTAGAGGCGCGGCGCTGGACGTTTTCGATCATGAGCCCCTACCGGCAGATCATCCGTTCTACAAGCTGGAGAACGTTTTGCTTTCGCCGCATTGCGCGGACCATACGCCTGATTGGCTGGACAACGCCATGAAGTTTTTCATCGAGCAGTATGAAAGATTCCGGAAGAGCGAGCTGTTGCTAAATGTCGTGGACAAGAAATTGGGATATTGAGATGAAAGTTGTTGAGAGTGATGCAGGGAAAAACGGGCTTTAATTGAAACGCCGAGACAGTCTGGGGCGCAGCATGCTGCGCCACTACAAGGAATTCACTGACGCTCGCGCGCGCGGAAATTACTTTCCTGTGTAGCTGACGCGCCAGATGGATTTTGAGCCGTCATCAGTAACTAGCAGTGAGCCATCTTGCGCGACGGCGACGCCCACGGGGCGTCCCCAGACGTGGCCGTTGTCTACAACAAAGCCCGTCATGAAATCTTCGTATTCGCCTGTGGCGTGGCCGGTTTGATGCAGGGGGACGCGAATGACTTCATAGCCCACGCGAACCGAGCGATTCCATGAGCCGTGTTCGGCTGCGAAAATATCGCCCTGGTATTCCGCGGGAAATTGTTTGCCGTCATAAAAAGTCAGTTCCAGCGACGCGTTATGCGGGTTGAGGATTACATCTGGCGTAATGACTTTGTTCCCCAACTCGGGATGCTTTCCCGCGTGGCGCGGATCTTGGTGGCCACCCATGTACCACCAGGGCCAGCCGTAGAAACCGCCGTCCTGCACATGAGTGATGTAATCGGGAACGAGGTTGTCGCCTAGCGCGTCGCGTTCGTTCACCGAGCACCACAACTCCCCAGTCTTCGAATTCAGGGCCAAGCCTACACAATTTCGGATGCCGTAGGCATAAATTTGCATCGCCGAGCCATCGGGATTGAATTCCAGTACATCAGCGCGATTTTTCTCCGCCGGCGTCGTGTCGGGATCGTCGATATTCGAGGCCGAGCCCACGGACACAAACATTTTCTTGCCATCCAGCGAGAACTGAATATCGCGCGTCCAGTGCCCGGCACCCGCGGGAATGTCGGCAATATGCTCCGAGGGACCGCGAGCTTTCAAATCGCCATTTCGATAGGGAAAACGCACAACCGAATCCGTATTGCCAACGTAGACCCATTGGGGATCCGGTCCGGGTGGATAAAAATTGATTCCGAACGGACGGTTGAGCCCCGTAGCGAAAGTCTCTGTCTGCGCGGCCTTGCCGTCGGCGGTTACTCCGCGAAAGACCAGAATGTTGTTGGTGTGACTTTCGGCGACGAAAAAATCGCCGTTGGGCGCGGTACGAATCAAACGCGGTTGGTCGAGCCCTGACGCATAAAGCTCAACTTTGAAGCCAGGAAGAACCTGTGGCCACGCATCCTTTGGACGCGGAACGAGCTTTGGGCCATTACCGGACGACGACGTTGCCAGCGGCTCGGGCAGATCCTTTAGAGTGATTTTGCGGGTCGTGCCGGGCTTTTCGACACGGTAGTCAGTGAATGGTGGATTGGCCGGAGGTGCGTTCGAGGCAGTCGCGACGGCTTCATCGGCGGAAAGCTCAACGCGCGGTGAGCCAGGTTTCATGCTGCCGAGGACGCGCAGATAGTTGATGATCTGCCATCTCTGCTCTTCCGGCAGGCTTGCCCAGGGCGGCATGCCGTTGTTCACATCGCCCTTGGTGATGTACCAGAAGAGCTCGCCATCGCTGGCGCCCTGCGCTTTGCCCGTGGCCAGCGCCGGAATATTTCCCGTGCCTTCTCCGTTTTGTCCATGACACGAGGCGCACCGCGAGAGATAGTCAGCCTTGCCGGAAGGGGGGTGCTGTCCCTCGAAGGGATTCTTCTGTTGTTTAGCGGATGTCGGCGCTCCATGAAAAGTGGAATCCTGCGCCGGCGATGCAACAATCAGAAATAGAGACAGCAACGCGCACTTTGCGAGTGCAACTGTAAGTATGCGAGTGTTCGATTTCAAGGTGATCGTAACCTCCTGCGTCGTCAATTGCCGAATGGGCTGTGCGCTTCCGCGAGCGAAATTATATTGGATTCTATGGGCTGGGGCGAATGGAAAGCTTACCACGCGCGGCTGATCGTCGCATTTCACTGCGAGTTTTAGGATTGCTTCGGTGTATCAGAGACAGGCGACCGCGTTGAGATCCAGGCTTCTGCGTTCGAACGAAAAAGGCGGGTGACGTCGCGTTGAATATCGGCGCGAGTCACGCCGCGTCCGTCTTGGCACAAAAGACGATAAGAGTCCGACAGGATGCGCGCCATGGTCCGGCGCGTGTTATTCCATTTGTAGATGACTTGCTCAAGCACGCGGGCGTCGGAATGCTGCGGGATGAAACTTGTGCCTAGCATTTCGAGGCGCTCGCGGGTGATTTCCTCGACGATCGACGGATTGTTCAGAAACCACCAGCAGCCGAATGGCATCAGGTTATTGAACTTCCGGGCGTAAACGCAAAGTTCGTGCTGATTTTCCCGGCTCAGGACACTCACCAGAAAACGATTATCGGGAAATTCGCGGCAAAGATTTTCCAGGGCACGTAGGTCCGCTCTGCCCAGAGCATCACCGGCCAAGCGGAGCGATGGATTAACTTGTTTGCGAACTCCAATCATCAGCGAGAGCGGCAAATTCAGTTCTCGGCAAGCGGGAAGCACCGCATCTCTCAGTAATTTGTTGCCGACGGTTTCCGTGGGGTAAGCGAACGTATCTGGCAGCGAGACTGCCATGTAGACGGGCTGCATGCGCTTGCACCAGTCCATCAAAAAACGCCGCACTTCGGATACGGAGTTCCCACAGGCGTGTTCGTCTACGCGGTAGCCTTGGCCTGCCAATACATTCCAGTGCGCGGACCAAGCGCGCAGAATCCGGTCGAGCCGAAGAACGGCGCGAAATTGTTTATGGCTTGCTACTCCCTTCAACCAGACCGCAGCTTCCGCCGGGTCGAGAGGGTCATTTGTCATAACAACAGTGCTGACGCCCGCCATTTCAAACACTTTCTCAATGTGCGTTTCAATCGTTTGCGCCCTGAAGAACGATCTTGCTTCGGCCAAATCCGGTCGATCAGTAGGCAATTGGAAAGCCTTGAGCACGGCGATCACGCCGCGCGTGGCTTCTGAGATCGGCGTATTTTCGACAAAGAGAGCTTGCCAAATTCGAGCGGCTTGCTCACTTTTGGAAAGCGCCCAGTATTGCTCTGGCTTGATGGCAGAAGAACGGAAGAGTTCCGCTTCGAGATAATGATAGGTCAGAAGTTCGTCGATACCCCACAAGCCAATTTTGCCAAATGCCGGAGAGTATAAATGGGTGTGAATGTCGATGAACTGCGTGGCGGCGAGGACATCTTCCACCGCGGCAGGAATTTGCGCTTCTGAAAGTCGAACGCGATCAGAGGGGAGCGTAGTGTGTTCCGTTGATTGGAGAGAAGAAGTGCTCATGCGATCCACCAGCGATTGTGTCCCTTGCGAGAAATTTGCAGGCACGGGCGGGATTCGCACCCAACCGGGCATTGATAACGCGTAACCGACTGATTTTACATGAGGAAGTAACGGATGCAAGGGACGGTGCGGAGGGGAAGCTGGCTAAGAGGGGTCGGGCGGCGACTCAAGAAAATGTGTGACCTGCCTAAGAGGAAGTTGCTCGATTCAGCATAGACTCCAGGACCAGGAGGAGTGGGGACAGTCCGTCTGACTTTGAGAGAATCACGCTGACACCTGCGGCTAAGGCAACACTCTTGATATAGTCCTCATACATCGTGAACAGAATAGTCTTGGTCTTCGGTAGACTTTTTTTCAAAATAGATGCGACTTCGATGCCATTGAACTCTGGCATCATCACATCCAAAATGAGCAAGTCCGGCTGGAGAGCTAGCGCGGCATCAATCGTTTGACGGCCATCAGCGGTTTCTCCGCAGATTTCTACATTCGGTCTTCGCGCAAGGAAAGTCCGGATGATTCCTCGCACTACCTGGCTATCGTCGGCAATGAGGATACGTGTGACCACTTTGTCGTTCAACCTACATAAGCCTACACCGACCCGCTTCATTGGTGAAGTACAGGATTTCCTGTAGGTACCCCTCCTATACAGTTCTCTGTCTTCCCTTCGCCCAGGGTCATTACGCGCCTTCAGTTAAGGCGCGGCAGCATGCCCTGGTCAGAAGCAAGACGCCGAAAGCATCGTACAATTTTCGGGGAAATCTTCAAAACATATCAAATGTAAGGGAAAAGAGTGGAGGCGCGGGTGGGATTCGAACCCACGGATAAAGGTTTTGCAGACCTTCCCCTTAGGCCACTTGGGTACCGCGCCGATTCAGCAAGTATAGCAAAAATTCTCCCGAGTCCTGGAAACTGGGCGGCTGCTGCATGCGTCTGGCACGCTATTTTTTTGCGGGCGCCAACGGCGAAGCGATCTTGGCTTCGCGCAGAAAGCGGGCGGATTCTTCGGGTGGCGTTGGGTTGATGTAAAAACCGGTTCCCCATTCAAAGCCCGCGACTTTTGTGAGCTTGGGAATGATCTCGAAGTGCCAGTGGTAATGATCGTTGATTTCTTCGCCGATGGGCGAGGTGTGGATCATGAAATTATACGGCGGCCGGTCAAGGACAGCGTCGAGCCGCATCAAGGTGTCTTTCAACATGCGCGCCAAGCTTGCGTACATGGTGCTCTGGTTATGCGTACGATGAACCGTGCACGTTGGGAAGCAGCCACATCTCGAACCGGAAACCGCAAAGCATACGGTGCCAGCGTGATGAAGTGATCGTTTTCCCCGATGACGCGCTCGCCGGTGTCGCGTTCCTGGCGGATGATGTCGCAAAAGATGCAGCGCTCTTTCTCGTCGTCGTAATGCCAACCGCTATCCACCTCTTCGCGCACGCGCCGTGGCACGATCGGAAGAGCAATTAGCTGTGAGTGGGTGTGCTCGACGGAAGCGCCCGCCGCTTCCCCGTGATTCTTGAAGATCAGCACATAGCGAAACCGTTTGTCGTTCTTGAGATCGAGCATGCGGTCGCGGAAGGCCCAGAGAACGTCTTCGAGGGCGCGTTCTGGCGACGAGGCCAACGTCGCCGCGTAATCGGTCGTTTCCACGATGACCCCGTACACGCCGACGCCGTTCGTTTTGTCAAAGAGGCCTTCGCCCTCGCGGTCGAGGTCGCCTTCGATGCCGAGTGCCGGGAATTTGTTGGGTACAACCCAGAACGCTCCAGCCCGGTGAGTTGGCGCCCTTCCATTGCTCCGGCCGTAGACGAGGATCTCCAGCAGCATCTTCGCTTCATGCCCCGGGCAGAACGGACAATTCTTGCCGTTTGGAAGAGGAGCGACGGTCTCGCGCAAAAAATCATTTGGGCGCTTTCCGCATTCGGTGGAAATAATCACCCAGCGGCCAGTAATCGGGTCTTTTCGCAACTCCGGCAAAGCGATCCTCCTCGAACGTGGTCAAAAGCATGGAAGGTGGGAAACCGCCGGTGAGGGGTTCCGATTGTACCGCTTCTTGCGACGCTGAGAAGATGTCCGCCGGCGACTTCTTGTGGAATTTTACATCTGGGGGCTGAAGGCGTCCTTATGGAGCCGAACGACCGGTGGTTTCCCGGGAGAATTGTCGATGGCGACGACGTCAAACCGGCGGGGGCATATCCGGGACGCGGCGCTCTGCCAGGAAGTGTTCAGCGGTCCGGGCTAGTACGTGTTGTTTTCCTGTTGTAACGCTTAGCTCTGGTAGAGCCGACATTTCGTCACGTACGGTGCGTGTGCGAGCCTCAAGCAGAAGCAAGCGTATTCCCGTCGTAACCGACCATATCGATCTCGCCTTTTGAAGCGCGCGGAGTGAAGTTCCGTGCGACAAAGACGTAGCCGTGCCTGCGGAGATACCAATAGGCGTAAGTCTCACCCCAAATGCCGGTTTGGCGCGCCTACGTTGCTTTCTGCCTTCGAGAGATGGAGCGGGTCAAATCGCCCTGGCGCAAGCCTTTTCGCGCGGCCCATTGGATGGCGCGGAAAATCGATCGCAGACGATCGGCATCAGTTCTCCGTGGAAACGAACCGGATGACGCGCAGTATAAACAAAAATCCCGCGGACCCATTCTAATTTTATGGTAACAATAAAGGGAAATCACGGTCTGGCGCAGCATGCTGCGCCACTACAAGCGACCAACGCTGCGTTCGAGGGCGGTTTGCCGAATCGGTGCTAGATTTTTGTTTCGGCTTCGCGGAGGCGCTCTTCGAGGATGCGTACCGCGAAGTCCGCCTGTTCTTCGTGGATGAGGGACGACAGCGACGAGTGTGACAGTGTACCCCACGCCCGGATGCACAACCCCTTGTGGAACGCGAGGTCGACAATGGCATTGCGCAGGTCCGGCGCTTGCCGCTTGGTGCGCTGATCCTCGACAATCTGGATCCCGATGACCTGGACACGATCCCGAACGTAGCGACGATTTTGAACTTCTCGTCCGATCGGCGAGTCGTGTGAAAAGATAATCGCCCATGCGGCGGGCATTTATCAAGGTACTCACCCTCGATTAAGTTCGCCGTTGCCAAA
>CAVUCM010000003.1:0-90377 GCA_963740015.1 uncultured Acidobacteriota bacterium
TTTTCTGATAATGACCATTGCTTTTTTGTATACTCCCACCGCCCGTCCAAGAGGAGAGAAAACCGCCATGAAACGCCGAACATTTATAGAAAAATCGATCGCCGCAGCCGCAGTCTTCGCGGCAAGGCCATCGTGGGCCGTTGCGAGCGAACACGAAATCAAGAAGGTGGGATTGCAGCTTTACACCGTGCGCACGGAAATGCCGAAGGATTTTGACGGGACGATCGCCAAGGTGGCGGCGACGGGCTACAAAGAGTTGGAGTTTGCGGGATACTTCGGCCGCACGCCGAAAGAAGTCCGCGCCGTGGTCGACAAGAATGGACTAACGGCGCCCTCCACACACCTCGGTTACGATCTCATCGAAAATAAATTGCCGGAAATGATTGAAGCGGCCCACGTTATAGGGCACGAATACATCGTCTGCCCGTGGCTCGACGAGAAACAGCGCAACGCGGATGGCTGGAAGCGGGCGGCGGATCTGTTCAATAAAGCCGGTGAGGCCACCGGGAAGGCTGGGATACAGTTCTGCTATCACAACCACTCGTTCGAATTCTCTCCGGTCGAAGGTTTGGACGGACAGATGGCGTACGACTTTCTGCTGACGAAAACTGATCCCAAGTTCGTAAAGATGGAAATGGATTTGTGCTGGATTAGCGTGGCGGGGAAGGATCCACTGAGTTACTTCAACAAATATCCGGGGCGGTTCCCGCTGGTTCACGTGAAAGATTATGTGAACGATCCGAACGCAACGAGTAGTTACGCTGGAGCGACGGGCTCTGTGGAATTTAAGGGACGGCTCGCGGATGCCGGCAAAGGGACGATCGACTTCAAGCGAATCTTCGCGGAGTCCGAGAAGGGCGGCATCAAGCATTATTTCGTCGAGAATGACGACGCGAAAACGCCGTTCGAGGACATCAAGATCAGCTACGACTATTTGAGCGCACTGCGCTTCTAGTTGCTGGCGATTCGGTTTCGGGGAGGGAGCACCGTGCGTAAAGTAGGTATCTGTCTGGCCTGCGTCGTGGGCCTAGCTTTGCTATTGGCTGCGGCGCGGGCGCAAACGCCACCGTGGAAGCAACTTTTCAACGGCAAAGACCTAACCGGCTGGAAGCACGTCGGACCTGGGGACATGACGGTCGAGGATGGGCTCATCCGAACGCACGGCGGGATGGGCCTACTTTATTGGACCGGAGGCAAGCTCGGGAATTGCCGCATTCGTGTGGTCTACAAGATGCGGGATTTTAATGACAATTCGGGCGTGTTCATTCGGATTCCGATCGAGCCGCGGGAAGCGTGGATGCCCGTGAATTATGGCTACGAAGTGCAGATCGACAATCATCCCGAGACTTCGAACGAGGACGAGTATCACATCACGGCGGCGCTTTATTCTTTGACGAAGCCGCTAGCCAAACCGGGGAAGCCCGGCCCCGAATGGAACACGATGGACATTACGCTCGATGGGCCGCACACCATTGTTGTCCTGAACGATGTGAAGGTCACTGATTACACCGAGGGGCAGCCGGTTCCGGAGCGGAAGTTTGACTTCGAGCCGCAACGCGGGCGCCGGCCGGACGAAGGCTACGTCGGGTTGCAGAACCACAGCGATAACGACATCGTGTTTTTCAAAGAAGTGAGCGTCCAGGCATTGAAGTAACGGCTTTAGAAAAAATGAGAACGAGTCAAATCAGGAGGGTGAGATGAGCAAGAAAGGTTACTCGCGTCGCGAGTTTCTGCACAGCACAGCTGGGGCTACGGGCGCGCTGGCGGCAGCTCCGAGCATCTTCCTGAAGCCGGAGTACATTCCTTCGATTCTCGAACGAGTAGCTCCGAGCGACACTTTGCGCTTCGGAATTATTGGGATTGGGATGCAGGGCTCGGGCTTGCTAACGGCTGCCGTCCAATTGCCGGGTGTGGAATGCGTGGCGGCGTGCGATCTGTATGACGGGCGGCATCTGCTGGCGCAAGAAATTGTCGGAAAGAAAATTCCGACGACACGGCGCTATCAGGACTTGTTGGATAACAAGAACATCGATTGCCTCATCGCGGCGGTTCCGGATCATTGGCACAAGCAGGTGGTGGTGGACGCTGTCAACGCGGGCAAGGATATTTACTGCGAAAAGCCGATGTCGCATTCCGCGGTGGATGGTTTGGCGATGGTGGCCGCGGCACAGAAAACGGGACGCATCGTGCAGATTGGTTCGCAACGCGTGAGTTCGGTGATTTGCGCGAAGGCCAAGGAGATGATTGCTCAGGGTATCCTTGGGACTTTGACGATGGTGGAAGGGTCGCTGGGGCGCAACGATCCTACGGGTGCTTGGGAGTATCCGCCGCCGCCGGATCTTTCTCCGTCGAATCTGGATTGGGACACGTGGCAGGGCACCGTACCCAAGGTGCCCTTCAATCCGAATATTTTTGCGCGCTGGCGCTGCTGGAAGGAATACGGTACGGGGCTTGCGGGCGACCTGCTCGTGCATTTGGTCAGCGGCATGAACTTTATGCTGGGTTGGAATGTTCCGCCGAAGAAGGCGATGTCGCTCGGCGCGATTCTGCGATTCCCGGATGGGCGCAACATGCCGGATGTACACGCTACGTTGTTTGATTACGGAAGCGCGCCGGTCTATCTACGCCTGAATCTCGGATGCGAGACTCCGGAGATTTACAGGTTCCAGGGCTCGAAGGGAATTCTGGAAGTCACCGAATTTGCGATCACCTATTATCCGCAGACGGGCGAAGACTCGGGGCCGAGCTACTACACTTCGGGCTATCCACAGAAAATGCGGGATGCGTATACGGCGGAGTGGCACGCGAAAAACGACCCCGTTCCGGGCAAAGAGCCGGTGCTGGAAGGCTATACGTATCGCGGCGATTCTTGGGATGACGAAAAGCCGCACCTGTGGCGATACTTCCAGGGCGTAAAGACCCGCCAGCCCGTGACCGAAGACGCCGTATTTGGAAACAACGCGGCGCTGGCATGCCACATGTCCAATGAATCGTACTTCCGCAAGAGCGCGGTTGTGTGGGATCCCGCCTCGGGAACGATTAAGTCTGTTTCCTAGCTACGGCGAAAAACGGGCCGGCCTCTGGGCCAGTTACAACTGAGCCACACTGCAACTTCCTTGGCGCTCAGAGTCTAGTTGCAAATAGAAATAGAATTGCTCCAGTCACGCGAGCCCGCGCCTGGAGCAGTTTTTATTTAGGCCTCGGGCAGCGGAGGACAACCGGGGAATTCGCGTAAAGCGGTGTTGCCGATATATTGCAAGTCTTCGATCCCGATTTTGCTGGTGTAGAAGCCGTCGCAGGTGCGCCTTCGCAACAAGGCGAAGAAGGCTACGCCCTGGCTTAGAGATGGATCCTGCTTTGCGTTCTTGCGGAAAGCAATCAGGTTCAGAACTTCTTTGCGCTGCTCTGGATTGCAATCCAGGAAGACGTTGGAATAGCGGTCGGAGCAGAAATTGTCCAGCCACTGGAGCCCGCCGCCGATGGCTACTTGCCACTCCTCATTTTCGCTGGTGAGGAGATCAATGAATTCCGGAGCGCCGGCTTCTACTGCGCCGCCGGATTTTTCATCTTTCGGAATGATGGTGTCGCAAAGAGTGGTGATCATCTCGTACTGGTGGGGCGAAAAAAACTTTGGCGCGTACTTCCCGGCCGGCGACGCCGATTTTTCATTGTGGACCGCTTGATGAGCAAACTCCGCGGCCTTCGCGGGAATCACTTGCAGTACGGAGCCGCCTACCGCGCTTACGGCAAGTGTTCTTAGGATGTCGCGGCGCGTTACGGAATGTTCGCTCATAGAATTTCTCCCTGAAGGTCTTCGAATGCCTGTGGCGCTGATTCTGACTGCCGCGCGCCTACAAATTACCTTTCCTCGCTTCGTCGAGCAGATATTCCGAGGCGCGCCATGCCAGCGCCATGATCGTCAAAGTCGGATTTTTATCGGGATTGGTGACTAGGGGCGCGCCATCCATGACAAAAACATTCTTCACGTCATGCGCCTGGCAGAAGCCATTCAGCACGGAAGTCTTCGGGTCGGCGCCCATGCGGGCGGTGCCAACCTCGTGGATAATTTTTCCACCTGCGGCAATGCCGAAGGGACTCTCACCGCTGATGGGAGTCTTGGTTTTGTACACGCCGCCAGCGGCTTCGATGATGGCGCGAAACGTTTCCTGCATGTCCTTGGCCTGGCGAATTTCGTACTCACTCCACTTGAAATGGAAACGCAGGACGGGGATGCCCCATTTATCGACAACGTTCGGGTCGATCTCGCAGTAGGTGTCCGGATTGGGAATCATTTCGCCGCGTCCGGCCATGCCAATGCCGGTGCCGTAGGTTTGTCGCGCGCGCTTCTTCAAAGTGGGGCCGTAGCCTTCCTCTTCATGCAAGAGGTCGTTAAACTCGCCGACGCCGGGCATATCTCGGCCGCCGCCAAATTCGATGTGATAGCCACGGGGGAAATCATTTTTGCAGTCGAACTTCCACCAGGGGATGTACATGTGCATGCCGCCGACGCCATCGTGATTGTGAGGAGGCATTTTTTCGAGCTGAGGGATGATGCCCCAGCCGTCGCTGCCGACGGAATCGGTGAGGTATTTGCCGACGGCACCGGAAGAGTTGGCCAGTCCGTTGGGGAACTGCGCGGATTTGGAATTCAGAAGCAAGCGAGCGGATTCGCAGGCGCTCGCGGCGAGAACGACGGCGCGAGCGCTAATGCGCCTCTCAGTGCGCGTGGCTTTATCGATGTAGGAGACGCCTTCAGCTTTGCCGTCCTTGCCGAGAATCACCTCGCGCGCCATCGCGCCGGTGATCATCGTAAGCTTGCCAGTCTTCATCGCCGGGGGGATCATCACCTGGCTCGAGCTGAAGTTCGAGGCGGTGACGCAGCCGCGGCCGCATTGGCCGCAATAGTGGCAGGGAAGGCGGCCATTCACGGATTTAGTGAGGATGGCAAGCCGCGAAGGAATGCAAATCACGCCAATCTTGTCGCAAGCTTTTTTTACGATGAGATCCGTGCAGCGTGGTTTAGGCGGCGGCAGAAACATACCGTCGGGAGCGCTCGATACGTTTTCGTGCGTGCCGAAGACACCGATGTACGACTCCACTTTGTCATAATAGGGCGAGAGATCGTCGTAAGTGATCGGCCAGTCGTCGCCAAGGCCATCACGCGTGGCGGATTTGAAATCGATCGGTGCGAAGCGCAGCGCAATGCGCCCCCAGTGATTTGTGCGGCCACCCACGATCCGAGAACGGAACCACTGAAAATTTGAGCCAGGCGCGGAAGTATACGGTTCGCCTTCGATTTGCCAAGCGCCATTTGGAGCGAGGAATTCTCCAAAATTTTCCGCGGCGCGGCCGCCCACACCGATTCCCCGGTGCGGCAATTCGTAGGGCCACATAAGCATCTTGAAATCTTTTTCGGGGTAAACGGGAGGGCCGGCTTCGAGCAGCGCGACGCTGAGGCCGCCTTCGGTCAGGATTTTCGCGACAGTGCCGCCTCCGGCGCCCGATCCAATGACGCACACGTCGTACATTTTCGGCGAGCGAATCACTTGCGACATTTCGTGGACCTCGAGTTACAGCTCGTTTTGTTTCATTTGGGTCACAGCATAATCGCATGCGCGGGCCGTCAAGGCCATGTAGGTTAGCGAAGGATTGACGCAAGCGCTGGAAACCATGCTTGCGCCGTCAGGGAGGAAGAGGTTTTTCACGTCGTGCGCCTGATTGTGCGCGTTCAAGACGGAGGTCTTTGGGTCGCGGCCCATGCGAGCGGTGCCCATTTCATGAATACCGAGTCCCGGTGGCGAAGGCTTCTGATACGGAGAAATTTCGGTGGCGCCTGAAGCGGCGAGTATTTCTGCAGCTTGGATGGCGATGTCCTTGGACATGGTTAATTCATTTTCGCCCCAAGCGCAGTGAATCTTCAGAGTTGGAATGCCCCAGGCATCGACCTTGCCTTTTTCTATTTCGACGTAATTGTCGTGGTTCGGCAGGCACTCGCCGAAGCCACCGAGACTCATGCGCCACGGCCCGGGCATCTTCAGTGCGTTCTTGAACTCCGGGCCGAGACCTACCATCGACGCGCCGCGCGACCATCCATCGCGGCTTCCGCCGCCCTGATAGCCATATCCACGCAGGAAATCCGCCTGCTTGGTTTTCACGTTTCTGAAGCGGGGAACATAAATCCCATTGGGACGATTGCCAAAAGGCATTTTATCTTCATGTCCCGGCATTCTTCCGCTTGCTCCGGCGCCCATGTGGTGGTCCATAAGGTTGTGGCCGAGCTCGCCGCTGCTGTTGGCGAGCCCGTTAGGAAATTCGGTAGTCGCCGAATTGAGCAGAATGCGCGTGGATTCGAGAGTGGACGCGCAAACGAAAAAGACGCGCGCTTTAAATTCGATTTCGTTCTTGGTTTGCGAATCAACGACATTCACGCTGGTGACACGCCGCGTCGCCGAATCAAAATTCAAGCTGCGAACCACGCTGTAAGGCCGGATGGTAAATTTGCCTGTTTTCATCGCCGCCGGCAGAGTCGAACTCAAGCTGCTGAAATAAGACCCTGTAATGCAGCCACGATGACAGACGCCGCAATAGTGGCAGGCTGCGCGACCTTTGTGCACGCGGGTAAGAACGGCGGTGCGTCCAATAGTCAGCATGCGATCATCGAAATGCTTGGCCATCGCCGCTCGAACATCTAGCTCGACGCATGTCATTTCCATGGGCGGGAGAAATTTTCCGTCGGGCAATTGCGGTAGCCCTTCGGCCTGGCCGCTGATTCCGGCAAACTCTTCGACGTAGTCGTACCAGGGCGCAATGTCCGCGTAACGGATGGGCCAGTCAACGGCAATGCCTTCTTTCAAATTGGCTTCAAAATCGAGATCGCTCCAGCGATAACTCTGGCGGCCCCACGTGAGCGACTTTCCGCCGACCTGGCGGCCGCGAATCCAGGCAAAGTGTTTGCCTTCCTCGCAGGTGTAAGGATTCTCTACGTCACTCACAAAAAATTTATTCGAATACTCGTCGCAGGCGTAATAACACTCGCGCTGAATGGGCTGCGTTCCCATGCGTTTGACGTGATCATCCCAGCCGCGGTACTTCAGCTCCCAAACAGGAACGTGCTCGACGTAGTCCCGCTCCGGAACAGTAGGACGCCCCGCTTCCAGGATTAGCGTGTTGAGCCCTTTTTCGGTGAGCTCTTTCGCTGCCCATCCGCCGGTAATTCCCGAGCCGATTACGATTGCGTCGTAAGTATTGGCCGCCATGCGAGTCTCCCTTAAGCCTTTTTCTCTGCCGCTACCGGAACGCAGCCATGCTGGGCGCCGGGAATGATTTGCAAACCCAACTCGCGAGTAAAACCGACTTCAGAAGTGTAGTAACCGTGAAGGGTGATGCCTTTGAACACCACGAAGAAATTGCCTCTGAGCTGTGTGTCCCAATCGGGGACGGTGTTGCCGTGACGGGCGGCCCGGCCAGCAAGCATGCCGATGGCTTCGTCCATAGCGCGCATGAGCGTAAGTTGCTGAGCGGGAGAAGCGTCGACGAAATCCTTGCCGTACAGCTCGTTGCTTTGTTTGTCTACCCCGGCAAGACCGGCGAGGAAATTATTGCGATCCTCCTCGGTCGCCCATTCCGTGAGAATGACGTCGATGAACTCATTGACGCGGACACCTTTGGCGCCTGGAGTGTCGGTCTCCGGAATGATGATCTCGCTCATCAGAACAACCGTGGCATTTTGGTGCGGATTGAGAGTGCGCAGCGCATACCCGGAGGCGGGATGCGCTTCCTGAAAAAACCCGAATAGATCTGGCGCGGCAGTGGAAGCAAGAGCACCCGTGGCAAGAAATTTTAAGGCATCACGCCGTTGCATAAAACCTCCCTAATTCTTTTTCTACCGATGCATCAACCTTCGAGAATCTCTTTGCGCACGTTTTTCAAAACGTAGGCGGCACGTTCGACGCCCACTTCGCCGCTCAGGATGGGATCTTCGTTTTCAATGCTGAGGATGCCTTCGTAGCCGATGTCCATGTAGGCTTGGATGACGGACTTCCACAGACTCGCACTGTGGCCGTAGCCAACGGCGCGGAAGGTTTCCGAAGCATTGCCAAGATCGCTGGTTTCGAAAGCGAAATTCAGCACTCCGTATTTTGCGACATTGTCCTGAAAGAATACGGTGTCCTTCATGTGCGCATGATAGATCATGCCTTTTTTGCCCAGGAAGTGAATCACTTCCACCGGGTCGCAGCCTTGCCAAAAGAGATGGCTTAAGTCGCAGTTCGCGCCGATCTCTTCACCGACTGCTTCGCGAAGTTTGATAAGGGTTCGCGGATTATAGACGACAAAATTAGGATGCATTTCCAGCGCGATGCGATGTATGCCGTGTTCGCGAGCGAATTTCGCGGCTTCCTGCCAATACGGAATGACCTTTTCCTTCCACTGCCAGTCCTGCATTTGCGCGTACTCAGGTGGCCAGCGATAGGTGATCCAATTTGGCTGGGCATCTGTCGGCGTGCCGCCGGGGCAACCGGAAAAGCCGACGATCACTTTCACGCCTAGGCGCTCGGCGAGCAGCACCGTTCTGCGAAAGCTCTCACGGTCCCGCTGGGCATGTTTTTCGTCCGGGTGGACGGGATTGCCGTGGCAACTAAGGGTGGCCACCTGAATCCCACGATCTGTAAATTTTTTCTGCCACGCTTTGGCCTTTGCGGGGTCGTCAAGAAGCTCTTGCACTGGGCAATGTTTCGTCCCTGGATAGCCGCCCGTGCCAATTTCCATTGCTTCGAGGCCCAGCGCGCTGACCTTATCGAGCATTTCATCGAGAGAAAAATTGTCGTAGACAGGATCGAAGACGCCGATGGGAATTTTGCGCTTCGTCGATGGGGAAGCCGCCGATTGCTTCTTCGAAGCGAGAGCAGCGTCAGCGCCTGCATGGGCAATCGTGTCCCTCATACCTGCTCCTCCCGGAACCGCCGCAGCCAGCAGACCTCCGCCGGTCGCAGCGAGAAATTGCCTGCGGTCAACCGATTTACTAACGCGCGAGCTGCGCATCCCTGCCCTCCGAAAAGTCCCTCTTACCACGGCCAAATCACGGCCCGCGGCATTATACGCTTCCTGAGCGGGGGAGGAAGTCACAAAATCGTTTTAGTAGGGTCCAATGTTGGGGAATCATCCCGTAGGGGCACGGCACGCCGTGCCCGTCTTGATTTTTCTTCTACTTGTTGCCGAACTATATGCCTTTCCGGCTCGCCTCATTGATAGTGACTGTTGGGGAGTGAAGGGTCGCGAGAACCGTCGATCAGGGTTTTTTGCGAGCGAGAGCATCCAGGGCGGGGATAGATGCGGCGGCTGTTACAACTCGCTCCGGCGGCATCTTTTTATTTTGAATCGCGTCGACGAGCAGCTCAATCGCCTGCCCCGCGTTCGGAGGAACAAAAACTGTGGCGGTTAGCATTCCGCTGCGCACCCATGCCTGACCCGTTTTCGGCAGGCCATCGCAGCCTGTGAACGGCAACTTGAGCCATCTTTCGCGTTCGTCCTCGTTGGCCAGCTCCTTAAAGGCATCGCGGGCGCCCATTGCCATGGAATCGTCTTGTGCGGAAATGAGGTCAATCGCGGCGCGCTGAGAAGTCGTTAGCTTCAACCAGGAACGAACCGAGCGTTGGGAACTTTCCTGAGTCCACTGAGCCTTGAGCATGGTGACCTGGACGCTCGCGGGCTTGGTTTCTTGCATTCCTAGAGTGCGGTCTTTGGCTGCGGAATTCTCCGAGGGTCCCTGAATATAGAGGACGGAACCTCCGCCACGCAGCAGGGCTGCCATCTGGCGTCCTTGTATGCGGCCAATTTCGACATGGTCGGAACTAACGGAGAAAAGCGGGGACGTAGAAGTCTTGCGCAGTTCCTCGATGTAGCTGGCATCGCGATTCAGAATCACCCAGCCGATTCCAGCGGTGACTGCAGCCTTCGCGACTTGCGGCAGTGCCGTGCCTCCGACGGGTTCAAAAATGATGCCGTCCGGGCGCAACTCCTTCGGCGCTTGGATAGCCTTCAACACTTGGGTGCTTTGGTTGATGGCGTCGTTTTGCGCGTGGATAATCTGCACGTCCACGCCAGTTTTGCGCGCGGCCTGCTCCGCGGATTCCTTCTGCTCAATCTGGTAGTCGTTATCGTCGGTGGTAAGAGAAACCACGAATTTAAGTTTTTTCATTCTCGTCTCAATAAGGATAATTCTATTCCAACATAAAGGACGATGGTAAGGGGCAGAGCCAGCCGGATTGGTGCTCAGCCCGCCATTAGTTGCGAGCTAGTTACATTCACAGGGACCATATCCAGGCAGGCTATTGCTTCGCGAAATCGTCGAGGGCGGAGCTTAGACGTTCGAGGCCGGCGCGCAGGCCGGCAGTCTCGCCGCCTATTCCAATCCTGAAGTGCCGCGGCATTTCAAAGAACGCGCCCGGAACAACGGACGTTTCGTATTTCTCGCGCAATAACTTAAAAAATGTCTCAGGGTCGCCGTGGGTGAGGCGGGGGAAAAACACCGTCCCAGCGGCCGGGCGGAAGCATTCGAGATCGCCGCGAGAATCGAGAAAGGAATCTATAACGACGCGATTAGCGGCGAGGAGCGAATGCGCCCGCTTGCGAAATTGCTCGAGATGATCGAAGGCGATCACGGACATGCGCTCAGCCGCGTGCGCCGCGACGGCTCCATACAAATCATTCAGAAGCCACATCCGCTTGGCCAGCGGCGGCGAGGCGAGCACCCAGCCACAGCGCAGCCCGCTCAAGCCGTAAACTTTCGTCAGGCTGCTGGTGGCGATAAACGGGTTGTCGCCTGAGGGCGCGATGGAGTGACCGATGGGAAAACAAAATGGCGCGCCGCTATCGAATAACATATCGAGATAAACCTCATCGACCAACACATGGGCGCCCACGCGGCGTGCCATTTCGCCAATCGCGCGGAGCGTTGCCGCTGGCATCAGCGCGCCGCTTGGATTGTGGAGATTGCTCAGGACAATCAGGCGCGTTTCCTTTGTGATGGCTCTCTCGAGCTCCTCTAGTTCCAGCGCGAATCCTGTTTCGAAACGCCGAGGGATTCGCTTCACTCGTGCTTGGAGATATTCCGCGACGTCCAGCAACGGCCCATAGACCGGCTGCTCGATCAGCACTTTGTCGCCTGGGTTGAGCACGGCGGCCATTGCCAGGTGATTCGCCATAGATGTTCCCGTCGCCGCGACAACACATTCTTCGGGCACTCCGTTGTGGCGTGCCAGCCGTTGCTGCAGCGGCTCGTAACCATAACCGCCGGGTTCGGTGATTTCCAAGTCTTCGAGGTGCACTGGGAACTCGGACAAGGGCACGCTGATCAGGCCGCTCGTCGCTAAATTAAAGCGGGCATGCGAATGCGTTTTCGCCCATTCCATGTACACAGAACGCTTTGAAGGTCCCGAACCGCTCATGCCCTTGTTTCTCCCTTATTTTTCGCGCTCCACAAATAGTACGCGGGCAAACCGGCGATAGCGATGGCCAGCCCAATAAAAGAGCGTTTGGGATCGTGCGCGAAGGTGCTCACGACGACGATCCATTCCGCGGCAATGAACAGCAGCGTTGTCCAAGGGTGTCCGGGCACTTGAAACTCAATCGCGGGCGATCCATGAATCGCCGCGCGATGCCGCAAAACAAGTAAGCAGACCGCCGTCAGCCCAAAGAATATGCAGTCCATTGCCACAACGTAGTTGACGACCTGCGCGTAAGTCCCTGTCAGCGCAATAACGATGGCCCATACGCCCTGCAGCAGGATTGCGACCACCGGTGCGTGGCTCTGCGGATCGATCCACGCAACGCTGCGGAAAAAGACACGGTCCTCGGCCATCGCGAAATAGACGCGTGGGGCTGTCAACATCGATTGCCCAAGAAACCCGAACGCGGAGAATGCAATGCCGGCGGCGATCAGCGAACCTCCCCGCGGGCCGAGAAGGGCGCGCATCACGGTGGATGCTGGCGTCATGGTGGCGGCCAGCCCAGTGGGTCCGAGCACGCGCACGTAAACGAAATTCACCGAGGTGTAGACCGCGATCACACCCAGAACACCTAGAACGAGGCCGCGCGGTAGAGTCTTGCGCGGATCGCGGACTTCGCCGGCCAGAAAACTGGAAGTCTGCCAGCCTCCGTAAGCGAACAAAACCGGTGTCATGGCCGCCCCAAAAGTGAAAATGAGGCTCATGGACACCGGTTGGTCCAGAACTGGGCGCCAGTAAATTTGGGACGGTCCGCCTCGAAGCAAGCTGAATAACTCGAGCATCCCGATGGCGGCAATCGCAGCCAGAGTCATCGCCGATTGCACTCGGCTGCCCGCGCGAACACCCAAGCAGTTAATCACGGTGAGCAGGGCGAGGGCGGAAGCCGCAATGAGCGAGGCACTGACCTGCCAGTGGGTTAACTCGAGGAAATATCGGGCAAAGGTAACTGCAACTGCGGCCATTCCGCCAGTCTGGATGACCAAGAGAAGTACCCAACCGTACAGAAATGCCACAGCGGGGTGAAGTGCTTCGCGCAGATAGGCATATTGGCCGCCAACGACCGGCAACCTCTCGGCCAACTCCGCGTAAATGAATCCGCCGAGCAGAGCAATGAGGCCGCCTGCGACCCAAGCGCTGAGGATCAGTGTGGAAGTATGAACCCTGTCTGCAACTATGTAGGGGTTGATGAAAATCCCCGCGCCGATGATCCCGCCCATTACGGCCATCGTCGTGCCAAACAAACCAAGCTGCCGTGCGAGCCCGCTGCCATGGTTTGCTTGTTTGGTCGGGTTTTCGGTCATTGTCATCGAGTCTTACTTGTGCTTCGCGCCATGGAACTGGTCATCTAGGCAATTCGCGATCGGGGCGTACTCTACCACCGCAGCCTCCGGTGACAAAATTGAACGGTGACTAGAGCCTGCTCTTAGAAGGGAACGGTATTATTTACTATTGAAGTCGCTCAATCATCTGTGCGACAAAAGCATCGTCGCCAGACTGGCCGATTCGATTCCACAGAAATCCTTTGCAGTCTTGGAGTTGCGCGATGTCTGGTTATAGCTAGCCCATGCACGTAGACTAGGAGTATCATGAGGCGAGATTTCCGGTCCCCTAACCAGGCGATCCACGGGCGGGTTATGTTTGCGTGTGTCTTGAAGTATTTCCGGGTCACTCTTTTTGTCTCCTGTTCGTTATTGCTAGCAATAGGCGCGTCGGCAGGTAAACCTTCTCCAGAACCCCTGGGGCAGACCGCTACACCATCCACGCTAAGCGCCTACGTGCCGGGAGACATTGACGTCTATGTGAAGGGACCAAATGCGGCCCCACTTGAGGGGACGGCAGTGGTGACGTTGACGAGACTTAATGGCGAGTTCTATGACCAGAAAACCGCCAAAAATGGCTATGTCAGGTTCAACGACGTGCCTCCGACAGAGTACAAAATTCAGGTTGTGGCTCCCAAATATGAAGGAACGACAAAGCAACTCGAAGTTTCGGCACGTTCGCTAGCCAAGATCACCATCGAATTGACTCCGTTGTCTGCGGAAGATGCCGCATCTTCCATCGGCATCTACGCCCTTGCTCCCAAAACGCAAAGGGAGGTGGGGAAGGCACTGGAGGAGTTGCGTGCGAACAAGCCAAGCGATGCTCGCAAACATCTCGAAGCTGCACAAAAAATGGCTCCGACAAGCGCGGAGATTGAATACCTCTTTGGTGTTTATTCGTCGCAGGTGAACGAACCCGTCCAGGCCAAAGCCTATTGGATGAAGACTCTGGAACTCAATCCTAAGCACTTGAGCGCGCTGCTGGCTGTTGGTCAGGGTTTGCTGCAGGAAAATAAACCAACCGAAGCGATGCCGTATTTGAACCGGGCGGTAGAAGCCGAACCATCGGCGTGGCGCGCCCACGCGCTCCTCGCGGAAGCTTTGGTATTGCAACGCCAGAACGACGAAGCGATCAAAGAGGCCGAGCGGGCGATCCAATTGGGGCACGAGCGAGCCGCGGCTGTCCAGCCGCTATTGGCGCGGGCTTTGGCCGCGCGTGGAGAGAACGGAGATCGGGACGAGGCCATAAAAGTATTGCAAGCCTATGTTCAGGCGCATCCCACGGACGCTGCCGCAAACAAAGACCTTGGGATTCTGAAAAATCCGCAGGCAGGTAACGCTTCCGGCAGCGCTGCGTCTGCAGGAAGCGAGATGGCGGCGCTGGCGAAAGACGCCACGGCTTTGCCGGCAATCTCCAACTGGCTGCCGCCCGACGTGGACGAAAAGGTCCCGCCGGTGGAAGCGGGCACTTCTTGTTCTGTAGATGACGTCGTGAGCAAAGCCGGAAAACAGCTCATGGTGCTTGTAAAGGATGTTGATCGATTTGCTGCGACGGAGTCGCTCACACATGAATCGATAGGGAAGAATGGGCTCGCCTCCTATCCTGAAAAGCGCAAGTTCGATTACGTAGTTTCCATTCAGGAAGTGCAAAGGGGCTATCTGAATGTGGAAGAATACCGAAACGGCCACGGCGGATCCTCGGCCGATTTTCCTGACGGTGTGGCGACCAACGGACTTCCTGCTCTTGTGTTGATTTTCCATCCGTACAACGCCGTAAACTTTGAGATGACATGTGAGGGGTTGGCGCGATGGAACGGCGGACTGGCGTGGCAAGTTCACTTTAAGCAAAGGACTGACAAGCCGAACACAGTTAAGAGGTACAGAGTCGGGGCAGACGGACCGTCCTATCCGGTGGCTCTAAAGGGCCGCGCCTGGATTTCAGCGGACAATTATCAGATCGTGCGGCTTGAGACGGATTTGGTCGCGCCAGTGCCGCAAATCCGACTGCTGGCCGATCATACGGCAATCGAATACGGTCCGGTGAAATTCGCTAAAGCCAATGTGAATATGTGGCTGCCGCAGAGTGCTGAGGTGTATTTCGACTGGAAAGGGCGGCGCATTCATCGGCGCCACAGTTTCAGCAACTACCTGCTCTTCGCTGTAGATGACAAACAGAAAATATCAGTGCCCAAGGTTGACGAAACCTCCACGGATAGTGTTCCAGGCGACGCAGTGAAGCAAAAACCATAACGGGCCTTCCTTTTTCGTATGGCGCTCAAACAGAGCGCTAGACGCCGGCTCATCCGCAGGAATCAACTCACTTGACGGTATTGTGCGTCTGGCGGCGGAGGAATTGGCCTGCACCGGGGCGGCCGACAAACTTTCCGGCGTCAATCACGGCCCGCCCACGTGAAAAAACAGTCTTCGGCGCTCCTTTAATTTGAATGCCCTCAAACATGGAATAGTCCACACGCATGTGGTGGGTCTTTGCGCTGATGATTTGTTCCTTGTTGGGATCGAAAATGACAAGGTCGGCGTCCGATCCTACGGCAATGGTTCCTTTGCGGGGATAGAGGCCGAAAAGTTTTGCGGGCGCGGTGGCGACAAGTTCGACAAAGCGGTTGGCGGAAAATCGCTTTCCGTGAACGCCGCCGGTGTAGATGAGGCTGAGGCGGTGCTCGATGCCCGGGCCACCATTCGGAATTTTCGTGAAGTCGTCCTTGCCCATTTCTTTTTGTTCCTTGAAGCAAAACGGGCAGTGGTCTGTCGAGACTACTTGTAGCGTATCCTTCGCCAGCCCCTGCCAGAGTTTTTCCTGATGCCATTTCTCGCGCAGCGGCGGCGTGAAAACATATTTGGCGCCCTCGAAGCCAGGAGCGTCCATGTTTTCCAGAGAGAGATACAAGTATTGCGGGCATGTCTCGGCGTACGCGGGCAGCCCGCGGTCGCGCGCCTCGCGCACTTTTTCGAGAGCTTCGTTGCAAGAGAGATGAACGATGTAAACGGGAGCGCCGGCCATTTCGGCCAGCGCAATCGCGCGTGACGTGGCTTCCGCCTCGGCAGTCGTTGGGCGTGTCAGCGCGTGATACTTCGGTGCGCGCTTGCCTTCTGCAAGTGCCTGCTGAACGATTACGTCAATCGCGCCGCCATTTTCCGCATGCATGCAGATGAGGCCGTCGTACTTGGCGGCCTGGCGCATGGCGCGGAAAATAGTGGCGTCGTCGAGCATGAACACGCCGGGATACGCCATGAACAGTTTGAAACTGGTGACGCCCTCACGGACCAGTTCGCCCATCTCCTCTAACTGTGCTGCGCCGAGGTCGGTAATGATGCAGTGGAAGGCGTAGTCGGTGACGGCTTTGTCGTGCGCCTTCTGCATCCAGGTATCGAAGGCCTGGCGGAGAGTCTGACCTTTATATTGGATAGCGAAATCGATGAGGGTGGTAGTGCCGCCGAAGGCGGCGGCAATCGTGCCAGTCTGGAAGTCGTCGGCGCTGGTGGTACCGCCGAAAGGCATGTCCAGATGGGTGTGAACGTCGATGCCGCCTGGGATGACGAGCAGTCCCGCAGCGTCGATCACGCGCCCTGCATTTTCAATGGGCAGCTGAGCAGCGATCGCAGAAATCTTGTCAGCATTGATGCCGATATCGGCGACGTAAGTATCCGACGCCGTTACGATCGTGCCGTTTCGTATGATGGTGTCAAAACGCATCTCTGGCCCTCCAGCCTTTCCTAGAAAATTAGTGCGCCGTTATCACTTCGCGTAAACAGGCAGGATTTCGCGCGAGTACACATCCAATGTTTTTTCTTCCTCGCCGCACATCAAATAAATATTGAATTGCGTCACTCCGACTTTGCGTAGGGCTTCTAGCTTCTTGAGGTGGGCTTCGACGGGGCCGATGATGCAAAAACGGTCGATCACTTCGTCGCTGACGAAATCGGCGTTGTCGCTGCCAACCTCGCAATGGTGATGGTAGTCGTAGCCGCCGCGGTTTTTCACGAAGGACGTGAGAGAGGGGGGCAGCTCCTCGGGCTTGTATTTGGAGATCAGATCCATCACGTGGTTGGAGACGAGGGCGGGGAACCAGCGGACACGGTCGCGGGCCGTTTTGAGATCGGCCGAGGGCCAGACAGGGGCGGCGGCCATGACCTGAAACTTACTGAAATCGCGGCCGGCTTCTTTCGCACCTTCGCGGACAAAGCCGAGGCACCAGTCGATCAAATCAGGATCGGCGAACTGGAGGATCACTCCGTCGCCGATTCTTCCGGCGGTGCGCAACGCTTTCGGGCCGTATCCGGCAACCCAGACTTTGGGGACTTCGCCGCTGGTCCACGGGAAACTTGTGGGGACTCCATCGAGATCGACGGTTTTTCCGGCATTTAGATCGCGGAAGACGTGGACGAAGGATTCGAGATTTTCGAGTGTTGTGGGTTTTTTACCGAGCACGCGGCGGGAGCTGTCGCCGCGGCCGATGCCTAGCTGCATGCGTCCGCGCGAGGCGAGGTTAATGGTGGCGAAGAGGCTGGCGGACACGGTTACGTCGCGTACGGCGGGGTTTGTGACACATGTGCCGAGGCGCATGGTTTGGGTGCTCGCGGCCATCAGCGTGAGCAACGGGAATGGCTCTTTCCAGATTACGTGCGAATCGAAAATCCAGCCGTAGGAAAAGCCGCTCGCTTCAGCTTGTTGCGTGAGGCTGACGATGCGGTCGATGTGAATGTCAGGTTTTATGGTTATGCCGAAGTCCATGGGAGCCTCGAAGGAGAAGTTGAGAAATCGAAAGTTGCTCTCAGTCTGTCGCTTGCACAACTGCTGCGGGTTTGGGCGTTAGCGCGAGATAGGCGACGAAGCTTACGGCAAAACCTACGAACCATGCGTAATTGTAGAGCACTTTCAGGGCGGGAACGAAAAGGCCGATGAAGGCGACGCCAGCGCCTGCGGCAAGCGCTGCGACGGCTTGCCAGTTGATACCGTGGGAGTATTCGTAGAGGCCGCCGCGCTGGTAGAGATCTTGTGTCGAGAGATTCTTGTGACGAATCACAAAGTAATCGCAGATCAAGACCCCCGCGATCGGACCGAGGAACCCGGAGTACCCGATCAGCCAGCCGAAAATATAGCTGCCATAGTTTGCCATCAGCTTCCATGGTTGCATCACGATGCCCATAACGCAGGTGATAAGGCCGCCAGTGCGAAAACTGATGCGTCGCGGCGAAAGATTCGAGAAGTCGTTGGCGGGTGAGACGACGTTTGCGGCGACATTGACGTTTAGCGTGGCCATGAGCAAAGCGATCATGGCGATGACGACAGCCAGCGGGTTGCCGAGGCGCGAAAGAACATCTACAGGATTCCAAAGAGCTTGGCCGAAAATAATGAGAGTGGCCGAAGTCACCGCAATGCCGATGAAAGAATAAAAGGTCATCGTCGCGGGAAGTCCCAGGGCCTGGCCAAGCATTTGATCGCGCTGGCTGCGGGCGTAGCGCGTGAAATCGGGGATGTTGAGCGAAACGGTAGCCCAAAATCCCACCACGCCCGTCAGAGAAGGAATAAAGAAACGGAAAAATTCTCCGAAGCTCTGAAACTTTGAGGGCGTAGCCAGCATGGGGCCGAAGCCGCCTGCTTTTCCCTTCGCCCAAAGCAGAAGCGCAAGCCCGATCAGCAGCAGGAACGGCGCGGAAATACCTTGCAAGAAGCGGATAGTGTCAATACCTCGCAAGATGACGAGAACATTTAAAAGCCAGAAGAAACCGAAGCAGATCGCCGGACCGTATGGAAAGTGCTGCCAGCTCGGAGTGAGTGCGATAAGCATGGCGTTAATCGCTTGGCCGCCAATCCACGTCTGAATGCCGAACCAGCCGCAGGCCACGAGAGCGCGCAGGATGGCCGGAACGTTTGCTCCCATCACGCCGAACGAAGCGCGGGCAAAAACGGGGAAGGGAATGCCGTAGCGAGTTCCAGCATGGGCGTTCAACAACATCGGAATCAGCACAAGCACGTTGCCAAGAAAAACGGTGAAGAGCGCCTGTTTCCAGCTCATGCCGCCGGCAATCATCCCGCTGGCCAACAAATACGTGGGAATGTTGACGCTCATGGAGATCCAAAGCGCGGCGTAATTGTAGGTACCCCAGGTGCGGCGCTCCGGCGAGACGGGAGCCAGATCTTCGTTATAAAGCGAGCTAGTGCGGAAGGTTTCCGTGGCTAGGGAACTGGAGGGCGCGTCAGTCATTGAGTGCGCTCGGCTCCGGATGCGCGGATGAAAGAAAAAGCAGATTCCTCGCTACGCTCGGAATGACAATTTTTATATTTTGCGCCGGGACTGGACCGGCTGTTTTGCTGAATGGCATAGAAGACTCAGTCGGCGGCTTCGGAGGCGGCGCGTGTGCGCGCGATTTCGCCGTAGGATTCGGGGCGGCGGTCGCGATAAAACTGCCAGGTATCGCGCACTTTTTGGATGTCGTCGAGATTGAGTTCAGCGACGAGGAGTTCGTCTTTGTCGCGGCTCGCTTGCGCGACGATCTTTCCGCGCGGATCGCAGAAGTAGCTTTTGCCGTAGAACTCTCCGATTTTCCAGGGAGCTTCCGTGCCAACGCGATTGATGGCAGCGACGAAGTATTGGTTGGCGACGGCGTGGGCGGGTTGCTCGAGCTCCCAGAGATATTCGGAAAGCCCGGCGACGGTGGCAGAGGGGTTGTAGACAATTTCCGCGCCGTTCAAGCCGAGGACTCTTGCGCCTTCGGGGAAATGGCGGTCGTAGCAGATGTAAACGCCCACGCGGGCGTAACGCGTTTGGAAGACAGGGTAACCAGCATTACCCGGTGTGAAATAAAACTTCTCCCAAAAGCCCGGGTGGCAATGAGGAATGTGGTGCTTGCGATATTTCCCCAAGTAGCGGCCGTCAGCATCGATCACCGCGGCCGTATTGAAATAAAGCCCGGTCATTTCGACTTCATAGATAGGAACGACTAGGACCATCTGATGTTTTTTCGCGAGCTTTTGCATGTGCGCGATAGTGGGGCCATTAGGCACGGACTCGGTCAATTCGTACCAGCGCGTTTGCTGCTCGGCGCAAAAATAGGGGCCGTAGAAAAGTTCCTGCAGGCCGAGGACCTGAACTTTTTTCTTTGCTGCGGCGGCGATGAGGTCGTCATGCTTCGCCATCATTTTTTGTTTGATTTGCGCGAGAGAAAACTTCTCTGGCGACCATTCACAACTGGCCTGGATCAGACCGCAGCGGACAACACGGGCCATGAGTACCTCCCACAATCTCGACACGAAATACTGGCGAAAGTTTACCCTGTGGCTGGATAGCTCACAAGGATTAGGGTGCCGGAATGAAAGCAAAAAACAGATTCGTCAGTACTCCAGGGCAGGTAGGGGCGCAGCATGTTGCGCCCCTATGAGGAAGCCGACTGAGTTGGATTGAGTTTTCTCGCGATTGGGTTCATAGTTCTGGCCGGCGTTTGCTTTCATAAATTTGTTCTCGTTGTGAGCGGAACACCGCCTTCGGCAAATCGGAGCCGCATGCGGTTCGTTTTTGCTGCGCCATTCAAATTTTTCTCTGAGGTGCTACGTGCGTCGAATGAAACTACTCTCGATAGTTGTGCTTGTCTGTCTCTGCTTATTCCCTGGCGCGAAAGCGAGCAAAGCGCAGCAGTATCCCGAGAGTACGTACCAGGAACTTCGATGGCGGATGATCGGTCCGACTCGCGGCGGCCGGACCCGTGCCTCGTGCGGCGTGCCGGGCCAGCCAAATGTTTTCTACGTCGGCGCGGTGAATGGCGGCGTTTGGAAAACCGACGACTTCGGCCGTACCTGGACGCCGATCTTCGACGACCAGCCTTCGCAAGCGGTCGGCGCTATCGCCGTCGCGCCTTCCAATCCAAACATAATTTATGTTTCCAGCGGCGAAGGCCTGGCTCGTCCCGATCTTGCGGTCGGCGACGGAATTTATAAATCGACCGACGCGGGCAAAACATGGACTCATCTCGGCCTGCGCAACAGCCAGGGCATACCGTCTCTGGCCGTCGATCCGCGCGATCCGAATCGCGTTTTCGCTGCTGCACTCGGCCATCCCTACGGTCCAAACGAAGAGCGCGGAATCTATCTTTCGACCGACGGCGGCCAAAATTGGCAGAAGGTTCTTTCCAACAGCGAAAACGTGGGTGGCTCGGACGTGGAGATCGACCCGTCGAGCCCCGATGTCGTTTACGCGGGGCTTTGGGAGTTGCGGCTAGGCCCTTGGGAGGACGGAAATCAATATAACGGACCTGGCGGCGGACTCTTCAAGTCGACTGACGGCGGCAAGACCTGGCATCCATTGACGAACGGGCTTCCCAAAGTCGTCATCCAAGTGAATCTTACAATCGCGCCAAGCCAGACGAGCAGGCTCTACGCCAGCGTGGCCGGCTCGCGCGATGCAAATGCTCCCGGTAACGAAGTTGGAATCTATCGCTCCGACGATGCGGGAGAAAATTGGCAACACATCACCACTGACCCGCGGCCTGCGGGACGCATTGGCGGCGGCGATTTGCCGATGCCAAAAGTCGATACCAAGAATCCGGATATCGTCTATAGCACCAGCACTGTGACGATGAAATCCACGGACGGCGGAAAAACGTGGATGAGTTTCCGCGGTGCTCCGGGCGGCGACGATTATCAAAATATGTGGATCAATCCAAATGATCCGAACATTATTTTGCTGGTTAGCGATCAAGGCGCGCTTGTAACCGTCAATGGCGGGAAAACGTGGGGCACATGGTACAACCAGGCAACGGCGCAGCTGTATCACGTGGCGACCAGCAGTTCCTTTCCCTATCTCGTCTGCGGCGGACAACAGGAGAGCGGCTCTGTCTGCGTTTCGAGCCGAGGCAACGATGGCGAAATTACATATCGAGACTGGCATCCCGTCGGCGTCATCGAATACGGTTACGCTGCGCCAGATCCACTCAACCCGGACATTATTTATGGAGCCGGCAGGCGCGAGGTTACGAAATATTCTTTGAAAACAGGCCAGGTGCAAAATGTTGCGCCAATTCCCGTCGCTGATCCCAAATATCGCGCTGATCGCACACAGCCGATCATATTTTCGCCGATCGATCCACAGCTTCTGTACTACGCAACGAATTTTCTCTTTAAGACTTTGGATGGCGGGAACACCTGGAAAATCATTAGCCCGGATCTCTCGCGAGAACACTCCGGAATTCCCCCAAGCGTTGGCAACGCCGCCAGCAAAGATCCCAACGCTGATAAACAACGCGGCGTCATCTATTCGTTGGCGCCTTCGTTTAAATCTCTGAACACGATTTGGGCAGGAACAGACGACGGCCAGATTTGGAACACGCACGACGCGGGAGCCAATTGGAAAAACATCACTCCGCCTGAACTGACGCCGTGGAGCAAGGTCTCGCAACTCGTCGCCTCACATTTCGATGACGTTACCGCCTACGCTTCCGTCAGCCGGTTTCGCATTGATGACCAGCATCCGTACATCTATCGCACGCACGACGGCGGAAAAACCTGGAAGCTAATCGTCGGGGGGCTCCCTGACAATTCCCCCGTCGACACAGTGCGCGAAGACTCTGTTCGCAAGGGCCTGTTGTTTGCGGGCACGGAAACAAGCGTATGGGTCTCTTTTGATGACGGCGACCACTGGCAAAGCCTCGAACTCAATTTGCCGCACTCTTCGATGCGCGATCTCTGGATACATGACGACGACCTGATCGTAGCCACGCACGGGCGCTCGTTCTGGATTTTGGACGACATCACTCCGCTGCGTCAGATCACAGAATCGATGCAGAAATCGCCGGCGTTTCTCTTCAAGCCCGGGGCAGCCTATCGCGTCATGCGCGATACCAATACGGATACTCCAATTCCACCGGATGAACCGACGGCGAAAAATCCTCCTGATGGCGCCATCGTGGATTATTTTCTCGCGCAGCCGGCTGAGGGCGCGGTAAAGATCGAGATTCTCGACGCGCAATCCAAAGTGGTGCGACGGTACGCCAGCACGGACAAGCCGGATCTCACCGAGGAAGATCTCGCCAAGCAGCTGATCCCGCCGTACTGGGTTCGCATGCCAAAAGCTCTCGCGACGACCGCAGGAATGCACCGATGGGTATGGGATCTCCACTACACCACCCCCGTTTCTACACGCTACGACTATCCAATCGCCGCGATACCCGGAGACACTCCGCGACAACCGCAGGGCCCGACTGCTCTTCCCGGTCAGTACACGGTGCGCCTTACTGTTGGTGGCCACACATTCACGGAACCGTTGACAGTAAAAATGGATCCACGCGTGAAAACCGCTCGCGAAGGACTCGTGCAGATGTTCAAGCTCCAGTCGCAGCTGGCAAAGCTGATGTCAGAAAGCTCGGAAGACCTTATGGGAGCACGCTCCGCGCATGAACAGTTAGAGAAACTCAGCAAGCAGGCGAGCGGTCCGGTTGCGGATGCGGTTTCCGCTTTCGACAAGAAACTCACCGCGCTTCTTGGTGGAGGCGGTTTCTTCGCTCCGCCCTCACCAAAGCCAACGCTCGGTCGAGTCAACGGCGAAGCTGGCACCCTCTACGCAGAAATAGGACGTGCTGACGCGACGCCGACCGTCGCACAATTGAACGCCACGGCCTCAACCGAAAAAACTTTTGCTGAAGTGTCGAAGCAGTGGAATCAACTGAAAACGGTTGATCTACCCGCGTTGAACAAGCAGCTCCACGATGCAAGTCTTCCAGAAATTCATTTGGAAACCCAGCCGCCAGAATCGGACGATGGCGACGACATTGACTAAGTTGATAAATTTATTGTGTATGCCTCGACGGACGAAATATAAATGCCGATACCAAACTTTCACGACGGCTATTTTGACGGTATTTGGATCGGCCCTAATAATCTCGTCTATCTTTTTCTGAGACGGGCCGACCATCAATCTCTTGTCCTGGGCCTCGCAGGAGTAGAGAGACTAACTTTTGCTGAAATCAAGCAAGGGAATATTATTCTCGATTTGGTTTTCCGAGGCGCAGGGAAAATAACCCAGCTCGATATTGCAGAGTTATATGGAGTCGACGCGGATTCACCGCAGTGCGTAAGCTTGGTGAACGACGCAACGGAACGCCAGCTTCAAGTCTTAGAAGTAAATCCTTCGTACGGTGCAAAGGGCCTCGCGTTGTTTCATAGCTGGGACATCACTCAAAGAGAAGTGCAGCCTTGATCCGTGAGTCCGAACGTGTCCGGTGATGCACTGATCAGATACCTAAAATCTTTTGGAGGGGCCTTAAGGTGAGCGGTCCATTTTTACTTAAGATTTCTGTTCCTGTAACATCGCACGCGTGAAGCCTTTCGAATTGCTCGGCCAGGCAATTTCTGCAGACGGTGCCGCCATGAAGCTGACTCGTCGCGGCGACGAGTACCTCATCCTCGCCGACGGCGCCGTTCTAATGACCAGCCGCATGCATGGCTCCGAGGAGGCCTTGGCCAGTCTCGCCTGCCAAAGCTTGAGGACGCTGGAGCGACCCAGCGTGCTCATCGGCGGCCTCGGAATGGGTTTCACTCTTCGCGCGACGCTCGATCTTCTTCCAGCGCATGCGACAGTGCTCGTGGCCGAGCTAGTTCCCGCTGTGGTGGAATGGAATCAAGGCCCGCTCGGGCCGCTGGCGGGACACCCGCTGAAGGACAAGCGGGTACGGGTCGAAATCGGTGACGTCGCCGCCATACTCAGTTCGCGACTCGGCCCATTTGACGCCGTGCTACTCGACGTGGACAACGGCCCCGCTTCATTTGCCTCCTCGAACAACGCCAGACTTTATGATGAGCACGGTATAGCCGCCGCGCATGCTGGGCTCAACACGAATGGAGTGCTCGCCGTGTGGGCGACGCGAGAGGATCGGAAATTCGTGCAGCGTTTGGGCGCTGGCGGTTTCGACGTCGAGATGCAGAGCGTGCGCGGTCGCCTGAAAAGCGGCGGTCCCCACCACACTATTTTTCTTGGCCGCAAATTATAAAGTAGGTTTTGATCGGCGTGCCAGGCGGCTAGGGTTCCAAACTGCTAGAAGCGCATCTGCTTATTTACCTGCATGGAAAGCCGGAAAAAATGGCGCGCCCGGTGAGGGTCGAACTCACGACCTACAGCTTCGGAGGCTGTCGCTCTATCCATCTGAGCTACGGGCGCACGGTGACGATTCAGAAGACAGCAACGGAAACGCGTTTACGTTAGAATCGCCGCTTCCGTCATTATTTTAGCGCGTGCGCCCATTCCGCGCCAGAGCGCTCTGCGTCATCATCCGTGACTCACGCGCGCGGAACTTCTCTGATTCAACCCTTTGCTCGCGTCTTAATCACGTGCGCGAGCTTTTCAATTTCTTCCGCTTTCTTCACCATCCCCAGTGAGAGCACCTGAGAAGAGTCCGTTTTCTCTATTTCCTCTTTCAAGTCAGTCGCGAGCTGATACAGTTTCTCGATGTTTTTCTTAATATCTTTTTCGTTCGCCTCGAGCAGCACCTTGGTCGGCGATTTCCCCGTTGAATCCCCAGGAGCATCCGCATCCTGACTGGGGTCAGTAGTGGGTGGCCGGCCCGTCGGTTTGGTTTGTCCGCGTTCCGTCTGAGCGCGCAGGATTGCCGCCGTCCCCGCGCCCGCCAATATCGTCAAAAACGCTCGTCTCGTCTCATACATACCCACCTCGCCCCCGCTGCCAGCAGCCCAAAATTGAGCTAGCCACCGGCGCGCATCTCAGCTCATCCAATGTTATACTCACACTCCCGAAAAAACGATGACCAGTCTCTCCATTCACTGGCCCGAATTCACAGTAAGCACCATACTTGACCTCGTCGCCATCTTCATTATTGCGCTGCTCATCAACCGCTTTCTCCGCGTGATGACCAATCTGATGATCAAACCGGCCGCCACGCAGAGCCGTGCCGCGCAAGTCCGCGAACAGCAAACCCGCACACTCGCCAGCGTGCTCTATGGCTCAGCAAGCAAGGTTGTCTGGTTCGTGGCGTTGCTCACCGCCGTGGACAAAGTCGGTATCAATCCCATCCCGGCTTTGACGCTCGCCGGCCTGGTCAGCGTCGCCGTCGGCTTTGGAGCGCAAAATTTTGTCCGCGACCTGATCACCGGCTTCTATATCGTGCTCGAAGATCAATATGTGATAGGTGATACAATTCAGGTTGGAGACACGACCGGACGCGTCGAGCACTTGACGTTGCGGCGCACCGTTTTACGCGATGCCCGCGGGGCGCTTGTGACTATTGCCAACGGCGAAATTCGCACCGTGAGCAATCTTAGCCGCGACTGGTCACAAGCCTTTGTGGACATATCCATCGCGCCCGAAATATCCCTAGAGAAAACCATGCATGCTTTGGAAGCCGCTGCTGCAGAGATGCGTGCCGATCCGTCGTGGTCTCAGGCGCTTGTCGACGGCCCGCGTATTTTAGGCGTGCAAGCGTTTGACCGCTCGTCCTCCACTGTGCGGCTACAAGTGCGCACCGCGCCGACGCGGCAAGACGAAGTTTCCCGCGAACTTCGCCGCCGCATCCAAACCGAGTTTCAACGCCAAGGCCTTCCCCTATCCACTGTGCAACGCTTTGAGCTGGTGAATGCCGCTCCTTCTCTGCCAGAGACACCCAAGCCAGAACACCAGAATTAGAGCCAGGAGACCCGAAATGAGCCAAGTTACATACGATGAAGTGAATCTGATGTTGAAGCTCTACGAGATGAGACGCGAGCCCACGCTGCGGCAAGCGCGTGCCTGGTTCCTGGCAAACTTTCACCCTTTGTCGCCCGAGGACATGATTCAGAAGTTTCCGCAAGGCGGCGAAGAAAACACCTTCATCCGCATGGTCATCAGCTATTGGGACATGGTGGCCAGCATCGTCAATCGCGGTCTAATCAATGATGAGCTTTTCTTCGAGAGCAACGGAGAGATCTGGGTCGTGTGGGACCGCATGCACTCCGTCGTACCCATCTGGCGATCCGCATTCAAGAATCCGCATCTGTTTTCAAACATTGAAGATACTTGCAAACGGCTGGAGGCCTGGCGCGAAAAGAAAGCGCCTGGTTCAAGCGCGGCGATGCGCCAAATGATGGAGCAGGAACGCAAAAAAACCACCGGCGCTTGAGTTTATCCGCACCGGATATGCCGCATCACGCAAGGCTTCATCATTGCCTGCGCCGAACGGCTTGTGGCAGCATCGCGGGCGACATTTCCAACTTTGCTGCCGGTTGGGCCATCCGAAGGCAGTTTCGGCCAGCCGCTTTTGCTTCATACAGTGCAATATCCACTTCGTGCAACAGTTCCTCAACAGGCCTCTGCCCCCATTCCGAGCTCAAAAGCACACCAAAGCTCATGGTAAGCGTAAGTGGGCCCTTCGAGGTCTGCATTGGACGACTCGAGATGGACTTGCGAATCTCTTCCGCGCGGCCCGGCGCATACGATGGATTGCAATTGCTTAGGACAACAAGGAACTCTTCACCCCCGTAGCGGCCTACGAAATCGTAGGAGCGCACAGACTTGAGAAGGCGGCCGGCAATTTCTATAAGGACTTCGTCACCCACCACGTGCCCCATTGTGTCGTTCACGCGCTTAAAGTGATCGACATCGCCCAGCAAAATGGCAGTGGATTTCTGCTCGCGGTGCGAGCGATGCAACTCGCGGACTAGCAAATCCATCACTGCGCCGCGGTTCAGCAGGGAAGTTAACTGATCGTGCGTGGCCCTGAAACGCATGTTTTCCCGGGCTTCCACAAGGCGGTCTTCCAACAGCAGAATGCGTTCTCCCACACGCAGCCGCGCTCGCAATTCTTCCGCATTGAACGGCTTAGTTAGATAATCGTCGGCTCCAGATTCGAGGCCCAGCACGGTTTCTTCTTTAGACCCCTTGGACGTCAGCAGCACCATATAGGCGTAGGGCTGCTCCGTGCGTGTACGAACGGCACGGCACACGGCGGGCCCGTCCAACTCCGGCATGATCCAGTCCAGCAAAGCCAGGCGAGGTCCATTCGGCTTGCAAAGTTGTTCCAGGGCTTGCTTTCCGTTCTCCACGGCGATGACTTCGTAGCCCGCGCGAGCCAGCGTTTTTTCGAGCAATCGACGCGAGAGCGCTTCATCGTCAGCGATCAAAATCTTCAACGGCGTACCTCCGTCATATATGCATCCAGCTCCGGCACTAGACACTCCCCTTCACTCTCGAGTGCGCTTAAGGCAGCGCGTAGCGAGGCAGTCTCTCCGGCGGCGGATAGTGCTTCAAGCTTTGACGCGGCCGCCGCCGCGCGTACCGCACCCAGACTGGAAAGCATTCCCTTGAGGGTGTGACTCAAACGGGAGGAGCTTTTCAAGTCCTCGGCAGTTACGGCTGTCTGGAGGGACCGAAGCGTTTGGGGAAAATCCTCCTTGAAGATGTCGAGGAGCTCTCGAAGCAGAACCTGATCATTGTCGACTCTCTCCAGTAGTTCTGGGAGGTTCCAAACCGGTTCCGAAAGTCCTTCTTCTCTTTTATTCATCGTTTCACTTCCCGGTTTGCGATCAATGCAAGTCAAAGCCCTAGTCGGCTAAGCCATTGGAAGGCAGCAGCCTTGCCTAGGCTTGGCGCAGCTGAAAGGCACAGCGACACCCATATCTTTGGGGCAAGACAGAGGCCAGACATGCCAGATGCTGTGATAGTTAGGCTATTGAAACGAAATGCGTTATTGAACTCTCGCTTGGGAGGCGGATCAAAGAAATTCCCGCGTTGGGACAAACTCTATGAACTAGTTCACAGTGGAACAGATCGCCCTTTTCTCGTTCTGATCCACTCATTCCGCCCAGCTTCAAGTTCTTGCGGACCCCAGCCCGTTCGGCCCAGGACTAGTCCGCGAAGTCGTTACGCATTGGCTTCTAAGCCGTATTTACAGACCGCCGGGAGTCACCGCGTGTTAGGCGTTTTACTCGCGGATATTCGCGCACCGTCCAACGTGCCGGCGACTCTGTAAGGGCGGGGCTTGCCCCGCCCTTAGACTCCTATTACCGGGTCGTCCGCGTATTGTCAGCGATGAGTGCGCACTTGATTTCCACGCGCGTGAGGGAAAAAAGTCATTTTATTTTCTAGAAGTGATCTTAATAAATGCTTTCCCAGGGGTCAGAGCTTTAGCTCCGACATAGAAAGCCGCTCAAGAATGCCTCCGGGGAGGGCACGGCTTCAGCCGTGCCGAAAAAGCTCGCTAACGGAGGGGCTTTAGCCCCTGAGGAAACTCCCTGCTCCTGCGTTTGATCCATTTATGAGACAAGTGCCAGGCGCTCAGCTTGCAGCCGGTTTCATTCCTTCTCGTGCAGCAGCGAGTCGCGCACGTTCTCCAATTCCTTCTTTTTCTCTTTGTCCACATCGGGGAACGAAAGATCTAGCTCTTCCAGCGTGGTGATGATCGCGGAGGCTACGATCAGCTGCGTGTACCACTTGTTATCCGCGGGGACCACATACCAAGGAGCATGCTTTGTCGCTGTAGTCTGGATCATCTCTTCGTAAGCTTCCTGATAGTCCTTCCAGTAGCCGCGCTCTTTGACGTCGGCCATCGAAAATTTCCAATTCTTTTTTGAATCATCCAGCCGCTCCAGAAAGCGTTTCTTTTGCTCTTTCTTTGAGATATGCAGGAAGAACTTGCGGATGACCACGCCGTTGTGCGTCAGATACTCTTCAAATGCGTTGATGTCATCGTAGCGCTGCTCCCAGATGTGTTTGGTAATCAAAGGGTCCGGCAGCTTCTGCGCTTGCAAGAGGGTAGGGTGAACACGAACGACCAGAACTTCCTCATAGTAGGAACGATTGAATATCCCAATTTTGCCGCGCTCCGGAACGCAACTGTGGACCCGCCACAAATAATCATGACTCAGCTCTTCGGTGCTTGGCGTCTTGAAGGAGTGCACATCGCAACCCTGCGGGTTCACGCCGGACATGACATGCTTGACCACGCCGTCTTTGCCGGCGGCGTCCATTCCTTGCAGAACGAGCAGCAGCGCCCAGTGATCCTGCGCATAGAGCTTCTCCTGCAAATTGGCAATAAGACCAGCGCGATGATCGATAATTTTTTGGCCGTGCTTCTGGTCCTTCACGTCGCCCGTCTCGCTCGGGTCGTGATCTTTCAAGCGAAAGTTGTCGCCCTTGGTGACGCGGTAGGGTTCACTCAGCCGCGCGGCTTCCTTGATCTGTTTCCGGTATTTCATGGTGTAGCGAGTTTAGTATAGAGAGGCCGCTCAGAACAGCGTTCCAAGCGCCCAGCCAAAGGCGAACAACTTATTATGTGCGTGAAAAAGCGAGCCATCCGGTAACTGCAGGAAGCGATTCAATCTCAAAATGTTCACGGAATAGTTGACTCGCACGGGAACTTGAATCTCCGGCACTGTCCATTGAAGCTCGAATCCTACGGACCCGTGGAGTATTCCATTTGTGGCGTTGAGCAGAGTGGGGCGCGCGTTACCCATCCAGTTGGGAAGAAGCCAACCTGATCCAAGATCAAAATAGCCCACCGCCTGCATCCCTCCGCCAAGTGGAACGCGATACTCCGCATTCGAAGCCCAGACCACGTTGGCTCCTGCCGGGAGCGCTGAATAAGTTTGTGTACCCGAGTTCGTGGACAATGGCACCGCAGCATAAGGTCCCAGTTCGCCTGAGCTGAGACCGCGAACTTGTGCATCTCCGGAAAAGAGCATTGCGTAGAGCGGCATATCGCCTTGATAACTGCCCGCGCCGCTAAACATCGTTCGAAAAGCCCAGGTATTCTGGTGGTTGAAAAATGGATCGGGAAAGATTCGCGCGTACTGTTCGTTCGAACGAATTACATTCTCACTTCCGCCTAGAACTCCGCCTGAAATGGAATTCGCGACGGAAATTCGCTCGCTCCCTGTATCGTGCGCCAAACTCAGCCCAATCGCACTACTGGAAGTCTCTGCATGAAGATCGGCTGAGGACAAGCCGTTGGCGGAAGGTGGAAGAGCGAACAAATAATCCGTATTCGTATGCGAGAGGCCATAGCTCACCGTCAGAGAATCAGTTTTCGTTAAGGGGTAGCTCCAACCCGTGTTCAAGCCCTCGCTACGTGAGGTGTAAAACGGGCCCTTCACGCTGCTTGCGAAGCGCGGCCGCAAAACATTGTCGAAAACGGAGAAGGCCAGTGAACTGCGCGAGCCGAGAAAGCCCTCCATGACCAGGCCAAGCGCGATTTGTAAGCTGTCTGGTCCGCCGTCAAACTGGGCCGAAAGTAATTCCTCTCGCTCAAGCAGATCGAACAGTGTGTAAGCGATTCCCAAAGTGTTGCCAAACTGGCCGTGCCCTCCAGAAAATAGCGTGCGCTGCTGGCCCGCTTCCGAAACGCGAATCGTCACATCGGCTGTATGGGTGATGTCGTCGATACGAACGCGAACGTCTTCCTTTTTAATTGCATGAAAGTAACCCGTCTTGGCCAGTCGCGCGAGCCCGTCCTCGAGTGCACGTTCATCAAACGGGTGACCCTCCCGCAATCCGATGCGGCGCCGCATATAGCGATCGCTGAATTTGTGCAGACCAGTAAAATCGATGCGTCGCACGAGATAGGGCGGTTCGTCGCTAAATCCGATTCTTTCGCGTACCAAGTGCGTTTCAGGATCTAATGTCCGCGACGTTTCGACGCTTCGCTCCGCCACATCTTCGCGCGCACGTTTTGCCTGAATGCCCGCCACCCAAGCGTGCCGCAAATCTTCGAGCGCCTTCGCCGAGTAGGCTGAGCCAGCCTCTGCCTTCGAGTACGCCTGAAGTTTCCTGCCATGCTTTCCGCTCGCGGCGGCTAAGTCAGCACTGACGTCAACGGACTCGACGCGGTACACGGGACCGGCTTCGATCGGTACAGTGACAGCGAGACGCTTTCCAGCCGAACGGAATGGCCACGGCGTCCAGCCGCCAGCCGTTTTTTCGTACACCGAGGTGCGAACTTCGCCGACCCGCGCCTCCGGGTATCCGTGATCTTGGTAGTAGATTACGATTCTCGCGCGATCCTCTTCGAATCCCTCGCGCGTATACGCATCCTTGCCGCGCCAGGAGGCAAAGAGCGCGCCAGGGGCTGTTCGCCGCATCTCGCGCCGGAGAAATTTTGGTGAGGCCGCAGGATGCCCGTCGAAATCGATCCGTCCTACAGGGATGTGAGGCCCGTCTTCAATTTCGAAGCGCACTCGCACAGTGCCGTTAGAGAAAACCACGCGACGAATTTGCACTTTAGGCTGGGGATGGCCCAATTCTGCGAGCGCCGTTTGGATTGTGTTCGAGATGCGCGCCATCTTTGCGGGATCGGCGGGTTCACCCAGTCGCGGGGTCATCTGCTTCTCGCCAAGAATTTTTCCGATTTGCTCAGCCGACAGCAGACGCGATCCAGCGTATTCAACTTTCGCAAGATAGGGCAGTTCTTCGAGGTGGAAAACCAATCGAACGCGCTGCGCAGCATCGGAACCAGTGAGCGACGACACGTTCGCCGGTTGCGTTTCCACTTCAATTTCGCCGAACCACCCGAGCCGTCCAAGTGCGCGCACATCCAGTTCGATTCTCTTCAAATCGAGTTTTGCGCCAGCGCGCGACGAAATCTGCGCCCGTACCGCATCCTGAGAGAGATGGCGCAACCCTACAAATGAAACTTCATCAATGACGGGAGCCGTAGCTTCGATAAGCGCAGAAGTCGCGCCACGATTCGCCGAGCCAGCTTCGTTTCCGAAAGCCGCCGCCGATCCGCCCCCGACAGACAACACTCCGCCAACGCCCGCAACAATGAGCCAACGCACGATCATCCCTCCTTGCACCAGGAGGATGACTTAACGGATGAGCGCCGACTTCGCGGGGTTGTCTCTTGCGGCCAAAGTTTCAGCTGAATATAAATGCGGCTCGCGTCCACGCTTGTGCGCTTTTTCTACTTCGGCGGAAGAACGTCGTAAGGCCGCATCATTTCGTTGTCTTCGTGTTCCAGTATGTGGCAGTGCCAAACGTATCGGCCGGGATAGCCCTCGAACTTCGCGATAATTCTTGTCACCATTCCCGGATCAGCCCGCACCGTATCCTTCCACCCGGCGTCGGCCGCATCGGGAAGCTCGCGATCGGCCAAGAATCGCAGCTTCTGTTTCGTCAGATAACCAAACGTTTCAAATTTCTGCCGATCCAAAATCTGAAATTTCACCAGATGAAGATGAATAGGATGCGAATCGTCCGTCGGATTCACGAAACACCAAATCTCCGTCGAGTTAAGCGCCGGATTTTCCGTCACCGGGTCGTGCCAGCTCGAACCATTCAACTGCATTTTCACCGGGTTCTGAATCGAGTCGTCTATTTCATCCAGCGAAAGCATCCTCGTTTTCACCGCTGAGGATTCTTTCAATCTTTCTATCGTTCGCAGCGACGCGGGCAAAATACTGTCGTCCTTCGCGCTACCATTCGAAACTCGAAACTGCATCAGAGAAACGAAGCCGTCGTTCAAGGTAATCCTGCTTCCAGCGGCCTCCTTGAAATCGATAATCAAATCCAGCCGTTCGCCAGGCGCGATAATTATTTTTTGCACCGCCACCGGCGCCGCCAGCAAACCCTGATCCGTGCCAATCTGGTGAAACGTCTGCTTGTTCGAAAGTGACAGCCGGAAAAATCTCCCGTTCGCAGCGTTCAGCACGCGAAAGCGGTATTTCCGCGCCTCCACGTCAAGAAACGGAAACAAGGTTCCATTCACCAAATTGGCGTTCCCGAAAAATTCCGGTATCCAGGGAGACTTCTCCTTGTCCGAGATCGGATAATAAAGTTGCCCGTCCTTGTCGAACATCCGGTCGCAAATCACCAGCGGAATCTCATATTTCCCGCGCGGCAAATGCAATGCATCTTCTGTTTTGTCCCGCAAAATGTAGGCCCCGGCAAGCCCCGCAAAAATATTCAGCCGGTTAATCCCCATGGCGTGGTCGTGATACCAAAGCATCGCCGCGTCCTGCTGATTCGGATAGTGATAAACCGCCGATTTCCCCGGCACGATCCAATCCTCGGGATACCCATCGCTCTCCGGCCGCGTCTTCGCGCCGTGGAGATGCGACACCGCGCGCACCTCCGGCTTGTCCGCCTCGGCCCCATGCAGCGAGTGATCGATCGGCAAAAAATGTTGCCGCGGAAGCTCGTTCGCCCACTCCACCATCACTTCTTCGCCGCTTTTCAAATCAAACGTCGGCCCGGGAAATGTCCCGCCAAATCCCCACATCCGCGTCGGCTTCATGTCCCGATGTACTTTCGTTTCGAACGCGCGCATCGCCACACGATAGTACGGAACTTTCGCCGCCCCATTCCCAGGCGCGGTACGCATCTCCGCACTCTTCGCGATAGCCGGAATCGGCAAGGCATCAACCCATGGCGTCAGCGAGTTCGGGTCCAGCGCCGGCCGCTCCTGCACAACAGCCGCCTGGTGATGCTGATGCGTCAACACCGCACCCGTCATCAAACTGCTCTTCTGCAGGAACTCACGTCGAGTAATTGCCACGCCATCTCCCCGAGAAATGAAAAGTCATTGTATGACACTCGCAATAAAAAACAGCGGGCATGCGAATCGCTCTTCGCATGCCCGCTGGAATTACCAATCAGTGCGGCCAGGATGAATTTCCTCCACCCGCCGCTTCTTCTTAGTACTTGAACGATGGGGCTTGTGGCTCGCCGGTGGTGGGATCGAGGATGAGCGTGCCATCCTCACGGCAACGATCAAAGTTGAACATACCCGTGATTGATCCCGCGATTGCATCGAAGGAACCCGCAATGCGTTCGCCGCCTAGCCAGTTATCTTCAATAAAGCGGATAACCGAGCTTTGGTCCGTAATGGTGTGGTCCACGTAGTTCCTCTTCGCGTAGGGCGAGATCACCAGCAAAGGCAGTCGCGGCCCATAGCCGCAACGCCCCTGAGCGTGCGTTGCGGTGGGACTGGTTCCAGCCAGAGCCGTGGCTGTTGCACTCGCCACCGAGCCGCACATGAACGCACCAGATGTATTCTGGTCGGACGCCGTCGCCGATTGATTCACCAGCGGGCTCGTCACATGGTCATACCATCCGTCGGAATCATCATAGGCAATGATCACAGCCGTGCTCTCCCAATCGCGGCTCTTCTGGAGGGAGTTGATCACCGAGACCACAAAATTCTGCTCGTCGATCGGATCCGAATAGCCAGCATGCCCATCCTGAAACCCGGGAGCTTTCAGGTAGCTGACTGCGGGAAGATTGCCCGCGCTCACAGCTGCAAAAAAGTCCGCCGTGTCGTACTGATGATTCGCCGGCCCCGCATGTCCAATCTCGCCAATCGAAGCCGGGCGTGTATGCAATGGATTCGCCGTGCTGGCGTAATACTGGAACGGTTGATGATGCGGAATGTAATCCGCCTTTTTCGACAGGGTTATTGCTGAGGTTGTCGACCTCGCGCAGCCGGTCGATCCGTTTGCGTTCGTGAGGCTAAGGTTAAAGCCCCCCTCAAAGAACCCCCAGCTGATGCCCTTCGCATTCAGCAGATCGCCGATATTCTGCCCGCTCATGCTGAACGTCTCGCCAGTCGTTGTTGAGCACACATCGCCCGCAGGGTCTGCGTCGCCAGTGTCTGAAAGGCCGCCGTTCCCGTCAGCAGTGACCGCTCCGGTGCCGTTCACGTTGTCGATTACGCCGTTCGTCTGTCCGGAGATAACGTTTATCGCTCCAGGTGTCGACGGCCCAAAGTTCGTATCAAAGGAATTGTCGCTCATCGCAAAATGCTGCGCGTAGTTCCAAAACGCCGTGACGGTGTTGCCGTCGTAATAGCCCATCACTAGCCCCTTGGTGTCAGCGATCGGCGGTGCACCTGGCGGCGGACCGGCCGTTCCCGTAAATTCGGGAAACAAGTCCATCAGTCCGCCGTCATACGCTTCCTGCTCCGGCGTGTAGTTGTGATCCTGATCGTTCGTCGCTGCCTGCGCTGGGCTTAACCGGAAAGGATTTGTCGCCCCAGTTCCGTTTCCAGGATTCAAGTTAGGATTGTGCGTCAAGAGAGCCGGGCTGTATCCATTCACCGTTGGTGTACCAGGCTCGGCATGGAAAGGATTTTCGCCGGAAAGATTCAAGGCATTCGGATAGGTTCCGAAGTAGTGGTCGAACGAAATGTTTTCCTGGAAGATGACAACCAAGTGCTTGATTGGAGTAGCGGTGCCGCCATAACTTTGATGCTGCGGAACGGCGCCGATCATCCCCGGATTGAGCAATATGCCCGCGAGTAAAGTCGCGAAAACTCTGCGCATAATCTTTGTGGATCCTCCATGGGTTTCATGAATAGTTGGCTGGCCAGCAGTCAACGGAAGCGCACTGACATTAAGCGTGAAAAGTTACTCCGGTATAAATGCTGTGTGCAGGCTGGGTGAACTCTGGGTCTCGCGGTACCAGTACAATTTAGATTTCTCGTCCTTAAACTTAATCTGCTGAGCTCCTCTCCGAGATTTGCCCCTGATGCCTTCGCGCGCGTTGACTTCTTTCGCTCCGCGAAACTAAGATGCCTCGCCGTGCCCAAACCCCGACGCGCCTTTCGCCTGCCTCACCCCCAGCCGCTCGACGCTCTAAGCTATCCCCGTTTCACGGGCATCCCCACGTTCATGCGCTTGCCGCACATATCGGAACCTGAAGAGCTGGACGTGGCGATTATTGGTGTGCCTTTTGACGGCGGCACAACCTATCGTCCCGGCCCACGCTTCGGCCCGCGCAACGTTCGCGTGCAATCCGCAATCATCCGCCCCTGGAATCCCGTCCTAAAGGTGAATCCCTTCGCCAAATACCGCATCGCCGACTTTGGCGATCTTCCCGTCAATCCGCTTTCCATCGAGGACACTTTTCTGCGCATCGAGCAGGGAATCGCGCCCATTCTCAAAGCCGGAGCGCGCTGTGTTTGCGTTGGGGGTGATCACTCCATCAGCCTGCCCATTCTCCGTGCCGTCGCAAAAAAACATGGCCCGGTGTCACTCATCCAGTTTGATGCTCACAACGACTTGTGGGATAACTATTTCGGCAGCAAATACTCGCACGGCACGCCGTTTCGACGCGCCTTTGAAGAAGGCCTCCTACTGGATGGTGGTGTCTTGCAAGTTGGTCTTCGCGGCCAAGTCTATGGCGAAGACGATTTCGATTTTGCCCGCGCGCACAAAGTCAGAATGGTCACTGCCGAGGAATTTCACAAAAAAGGTTTGCCCGCAGTTCAACGTCATCTTCGCGCCTTCCGCAACAAGCCGGTTTACGTCACTCTCGATATCGACGCCGTTGATCCCGCCTACGCTCCTGGTACAGGTACCCCGCAAGTGGGAGGCTTCACCAGCATCCAAATCCTCGAACTAGTCCGTGCCCTCCGCGGCCTCAACATCATCGGTTGCGATCTCGTCGAAGTTTCTCCGCCTTACGACACCGGCGAAATCACTTCGCTCCTCGCCGCCAATCTCCTTTACGAACTGCTCTGCGTCCTCTAGATGCCAGTCCTCGCGCGCAAACTTCGCCTGCACGATTATTTTGCTCTAGCTTTCGGCACCATGATTGGCACGGGCTGGCTCGTCCTCATGGACGACTGGCTCGGCCGCGGCGGTCCGCTAGGTGCTGCTCTCGGCTTTGCTATTGGCGGCGTCATTCTTCTGCCCGTCGGCTACGTTTACGGCCAATGGGTCAAGCGCCTTCCCGACGCCGCAGGCGAAGCTGCCTACACCGCGCAAGTCTTTCCGCCCATCGTCAGCTACTTCACCGGCTGGATGATGCTTCTCGCCTACTTCATCGTCTGTCCGTGGGAAGCTGTCGCCATCGGCAAAATCGCTGCCTACATTTTCCCTTCGCTCGATTGTTTCGTTCTCTACCGCGTCGCCGGCCAGCCCGTATTTCTACCTCGCCTCCTGCTCGGTTTTGCGCTCACTCTCCTTCTCGCCACCATCAACTATCGCGGCGTCCGCCTCAGCGCCAACTTCCAGAAAGCCATGACAAGCATGGTCCTCGTCATTTTCGTCGCCCTCGTCGCCATCAGCGGCTTTCGCGGCGCTCCCGCAAACCTACATCCCGTTTTCCACGCCTCACCGTTTCTCTCCATCCTTCTTACGCTGCAAATCGTCCCCTATTTCTTAACGGGTTTCGAATCCGTGCCCAAATACGCCGAAGAAGCCAACCCGGACTTCCGTCAAGCCAGCTATATGCAAGCCATCGGTTTAGCTCTCGGCGTCGCCGCCCTCTTCTATGCGCTCTGCATATTGGCGGTCGGATACATCGCCCCGTGGCAATCTCTCCTTGGCAAACGCTTCGCCACCGCCATTGCCTTCGAGCACGGCATAGGCAAGCACTGGCCCGTTCAACTCATTCTCGTGATGTCCCTCTTCGGTCTCTTCCAATGCTTCAACGGAAACTTTGCGGCCTCCACTCGCCTCCTCTTCGCCTACGCCCGCCGCCGCACCATCTCCCCCCGCTTCGCCACCATCCACGAAAAGTTCGCCACCCCGTCCGGTGCAATAATTGGCGTCACCGTAGCCACTCTCGTCGCGTTACTCTTCGGCGACGCCATCCTAGTCCCCATCACCGAAGTCGGCTCCATGGCCTCCGCGCTCGGCTGGCTAGCCGCCTGCCTCTCCTTCTGGCTAGTCGAAGGCGGCTCCAGATCGGCGACTCCTAAAGTTGAAGTAGTTGCCGGCGCCCCCCCGCGTGATCAATCTGAACCCGCCGCGGCAGGCCGTCGCGTCCCCAGAATCACCAAGCGCGCCGTCACCGCAGCTGGCATCCTCGTCTCCCTGCTCTTACTCCTGATGAAACTAGTCCCCGCTTTCCCCGGCCACTTCACCCAAGCCGAATGGATTGCCCTAACCATTTGGCTAGCCATCGGCGCCGTCCTCCACCGCCGCCCCACTAGCGATCCAGCTCTGACACCCCCCTTCATCAGCACGACCACCACTTAACTGTCATTCCGAGCGAAGCGAGGAATCCGCTTTTTCTTCTCTGCACACCCTGTGTCTCTGCGTCCTCTGCGCCTCTGCGTTATCTTTTTCCCTCTTCCCCCCACGTCAGAGCCCGAAGTTTTTCATTGAGTACTAATCTAATATTCTGATACAATCTTCTCGTTCAGTACTGCGCCTCGCCAACCAGCGAGGCGTTTCTGTTTTTAGGCCCATGTTTTGGTGGCACAGCCAATCTTGGCTGTGCTCTTTCTTTTTCCATCAGTCCAAATCTCAAAAACTCAAAATTTATAAAGGAGACTCCATGCCTTCTCTCAGTCCCAAGGACCGCGTATCACTCTGTCTATTCACCTACGAAGACGGCCGCCGCTGCCGCACCCCACGCATCAGCAGCCACCCGCATTTCTGCTTCTACCACGCCCAAAAAGAATCCCAATCCCAGTCCGCCGAAAAACTAGCCCAAGATCTGTCCTACTTCTTTTCCGGGGACTACCTCTCCGCCAACGACCTCAACACCGCCCTAGGCCGCCTCATCCCCGCCGTAATCCGCGGCCAAATCAAGCCCCGCTTAGCCCGCACCGTCGCCTACATGCTCCAAACTCTCCTCCAATCCACCCGCTTGGCCCAACACGAGTACATCAATGCCTTCGGCACCGACGCATGGCGCGATGCCGTCAGCACCTCCGTCAACTCTAACCACGACCATCTCTACCCGCCAGACCCCAACGCCCCCGACCCCGAGGATGAATCCGGCGACGAATCCGACTATGAATCCGAGGACGAGCACGCTGCGCCTTCCACACCCCCGGCACAACATGCTCCGTCAACACCTGTAGGGGCCGGGCTTGCCCGGCCCGATTCACCAACTCAACCCAACCGCCCAACCCAACCTGCACCATCCTCACAACCACCCGCCGAGCCAACGCCGTCCGCGAGTCGCCCGTCGCCCGCCGAAACTCAAGCCGCCCTAAACGTCGCGCGTTCCATCTTTCCCGACCGCGCCGATACAGCCCAACCCCAACCCAAGGTCCCCACAGCGAATCCCACCCCAACACAAACCGCCCAACCCAACAACGCCCCGCCACCCACTCCACCGCCACCGCAACGCCAACCAGGCGCCCCAAACCGCGAAGACTACGCCGTCCACTTCGATCACACCCATCGCCTCTACGTCGACGGCAAACCCTGGTAACCTCGTCCGGAAATGTAGGGCCGGGCTTCAGCCCGGCAGCCGTGGCACAGACTTCAGTCTGTGCACCCCGAAGCTCCAACTAACCTGACCAAGAAACCGCTCGCCCATCGTGTCATGTATACTTTTCCGATGCGCGCACCGCACTTTCATCCATGATCCCTTTCCTCCATCTAGGACCTCTAGCCATTCCCACGTTCGGGCTGATGGTCGCCCTCGGCATGCTCACTGCTGCCTATGTCTTGCAGGCCGATTTCAATCGCCGAAGATCGCAACTCAAGAGCATTGCCGCCAGAAACGAAAAAGATGAAGGCTTCCTGATCATAGGAATCGCGGGACTCGCAGGTTTGGTCGGCGCGCGGCTTTATCACGTTCTCGAAAGTCCCCACGAGTTCTTCGCGGACCCGTGGCCGCAGCTCATCAGCCGCTACGGTTTCGCGTGGTTTGGCGGATTTCTTGGCGGGTTTATCGCTCTGATAATTTTGGCACGCTGGGTGAAGATCCCCGTCCTTGAGTTTCTGGATATCTGCGCGCCCGCTGCCTGCGTAGGCTACGCCATCGGACGCATCGGCTGCTTGCTCTCGGGCGATGGAGATTACGGCATCCCGACTTCGCTTCCCTGGGGCATGAGTTTCCCAAATGGTCTTGTCCCTACAACGCAGCGCGTGCATCCCACTCCGCTCTACGAGTTTTTTATTTGGCTGGCAATTGCTGCGTTTCTTTGGCACATGGGCACGAAGTCTCTCAAGGGTCCCAAAGCCAAAGGTGAAATTTTCTGCAATTACTTGATTCTCACGGGCATCGCCCGCTTCCTCATAGAATTTATTCGCATCAATCCGCGTTCGTTTTTTGGCATGTCCAATGCCCAAACGGCAAGCCTGTTTTCGATCCTGCTTGGCGCGGTGTTACTTTGGCGTATTAAAAGCCAATTTCACGGTCAGAAAAAAGAGCATCGCATCGTAGAGCACATCGCGTCGAGCGGCGATGTCCTTCAGCCGGAATATCACCGCCCTACGCCTGAGTGTCCGCATCCCGAGCGCTGGCACATGTACGATTCGATGAGCGCTGAAGTGGAAGTGCTCGATTTCTTGAAAGCAATCGTCACCACGATCAAGCCGGAGCTGATCGTGGAGACCGGCACATTTTCCGGCCTCAGTACGCTGCACCTCGCCGAAGGCCTGAAAGCTAACGGTTTCGGCCGCGTCATCACGTGCGAGTACGATGCGAAAGTTTTCGCGCTCGCGCAGCAGCGTTTCAATTCGTCCGGTCTCGGCGAATGGATTGACGCGCGCAACGAGTCCAGCCTGGACATGAAAGTCGAAGGCCGCATCGATCTTCTCTTCTGCGACAGCGACGCCCCACTGCGCGAGCAGGAAGTCCGCAAATTCTTGCCGCAAATGAACCCTCACGGCCTCATCCTGATGCACGATGCAAGTTCGCTGATGAAAACGGTCCGAGAAGGAGCGCTCAAGCTGGAAGCGGAAGGGTTGATCTCCGTGCTTCTGCTGCCTACGCCGCGAGGTCTGGTTGTTGCGCAGAAGCGCGAAGGCCGCACTTAGATTTGGAGTGCGGCAGCTCTGCTGCCGCTTTTCTCAGCGACTCGTACGAATCTCTCTAAAGCTCCTTTTTGGATCGATCTACTGTTTATAGATCTTTCCTTCTTTCATCACGAAACTCACATGCTCGAGCGCGCGAACATCCGCGAGCGGATCGCCTGGTACTGCGATGATGTCAGCGTACTTTCCCGGCTGGATTGAGCCGAGCAACTCTGCCTTGCCTAGGAGATCGGCCGCGTTGTGTGTGGCAGCCTGGATCGCTTGCATGGGCGTCATGCCGTACTTGACCATGAATGCGAACTGGCGCGGCGCGGCGTCGTAAGGGCAGACGCCTGCATCTGTGCCAAACGACATTTTCACGCCAGCGCGAAGAGCTTTCGTGAATCGTTGCCGCTGCGCTTCACCCAAGCCGCGATCGTGCTCGAGAAAATCCGCCGGAGCGCCGCCGTTCTTGCCGTCCTCCTGGATGCACTCCTCGTCGTAAATGTCCATGTCGAGATAAGTGCCGTGCTCCTTCGCAAGGGCAATGCCTTCGTCGTCGATGAGCGTGGCATGTTCTACCGAGGCAACGCCTGCGCGGATCGCGTTCTTGATGCCTTCGGCAGCATGGGCGTGCGCTTCGACGCGAAGACCGAAGTGGCGGGCTTCATCCACAACTGCCGCAAGTTCTTCGGGCGTGAATTCGATCGAACTCGGGCTGCTGCCGTGCGTAAGTACTGCTCCTGTCGAAAGCACTTTGATGTGGTCGACGCCGTCGTGCGCGAGCAACCGCACTTTCTGTCGAACTTCCCAGGGACTGTTCGCTTCGCCGTAGTGCAAATCCCACGGAAGCTGAATGTCGGGAGCGAATCCAGTCATTGCGCCGGCGCCGCCAGTGATGGTGATGTAGGCTCCAGCGACAAACATGCGCGGGCCAACGATATATCCGTGATTAATCGCATCGCGCAGCGCCACATCGCCGAGCGCGCGATACACTCCTACGTCGCGTACGGTTGTGAATCCAGATTCCAGCGTGACGCGGGCGTTCGGCACGGATTCGAGCGCGACCTGCGCTGCTGTCTTTTTAAGTTGAGAAATTGGATCGGAATCGCGTGCGCCATCGGCCAAATGCGTGTGGCAGTCGATGAGGCCAGGAAGCACTGTCATTTTCGAAAGGTCGATGACGGTTGCGCCCGCCGGCACGGCAAGATTTTCTCCCACCGACTCGATCTTGCCGTCGCGTATCACGATCATCTGGTTGCTGAGTAAACGGCCAGCATCCACGTCAACAAGCTTTCCTGCGCGAATCACGGTGACTGCGGCCGGGGCCGGAGCTTGCTGCGCGGATAAAGATGGAGAAAAGAAAGGGAACAAACAGAAAATAAGAAGGCAGCGCTGAAGCACTCACATCCTCCTATTAGTTGGCAGTCGGAAAGGGCAGCGGTTCCTGTTCTACAACATCTGCCGTAGAACATACTGCAAGATTCCGCCGTGATGGTAGTAGGAAACTTCCTCCGGCGTATCGACGCGAGCGATCGCAGTAAACGCTTTTGTTGAGCCGTCGCCGGACTGAGCGCGCACACTAATCGCTTTCTTCGGCGAGAGCGACGCGACGCCTTCGATCTCGAAGATCTCTTGTCCAGTCAATCCAAGTGTTTCGCGATTTTCGCCAGTCTTGAATTCCAGCGGGAGGACGCCCATGCCAACCAAGTTGCTGCGATGGATGCGCTCGTAACTCTCCGCGATCACCGCGCGCACGCCGAGCAACCGTGTTCCCTTGGCCGCCCAGTCGCGCGACGATCCCGAGCCGTACTCTTTGCCAGCGAGAACAACCAATGCCACCCCGCCCTCGCGATATTTCACAGCGGCATCGTAAATCGTCATCTTCTCGTTGCCCGGCAGGAAGTGCGTCCAGCATCCTTCGGTGCCAGGAGCGAGCTGATTGCGCAGCCTGATGTTCGCAAACGTGCCGCGCATCATGACTTCATGATTGCCGCGCCGCGCGCCATACGAATTGAACTCATGCGGCTTTACGCCGTTCGCGATCAGGTATTTCCCCGCCGGCGAATCGACCGGGATCGACCCTGCCGGCGAAATGTGATCCGTAGTTACACTGTCGCCGAGAATGGCGAGGACGCGCGCCGCATGAATATCAGCAAGGGCTGGCGGCGTCTTCGGCATATTTTCAAAAAATGGCGGCTGTTTAATGTACGTGGACTTCGCATCCCATTTGTACAAGTCGCCTTCGGGAACAGGCATGGACTTCCAGTGCGCGTCGCCTTCAAAGACGTTGGCGTATTCCTTCGCATACATTTCGCTTGTCACGGAATCGCGCACGGTGGATTCAATCTCCTGAGGCGTCGGCCAAATGTCCCGCAAATATACCGGTTTCCCCGCGGAATCATTGCCGAGCGATTCGGTCGTCAGGTCCATATCCATTCGCCCTGCGAGCGCGTATGCCACGACGAGCGGAGGTGACGCTAAATAGTTCGCGCGCACCAGCGGGTGAATGCGTCCTTCAAAATTTCGGTTGCCGCTCAGCACTGCTACGGCTACCAGGTTGTTGTCTTTGATCGCGGCACCGATCGCTTCGGGCAGAGGTCCGCTGTTGCCGATACACGTCGTGCAGCCGTATCCGACAAGATGAAAGTTCAGTTGATCGAGATACTTCGTCAATCCCGAAGCATCCAGATAATCCGTCACTACCTTCGAACCCGGGGCGAGGCTCGTCTTGACCCACGGCTTCACATGCAGTCCGCGCTCCACCGCTTTCTTCGCGAGCAGTCCCGCTCCCAACATGAGCGAGGGATTGGAGGTATTTGTGCAACTCGTGATGGCCGCAATCACCACCGCGCCGCTCGATAGATCAAACGAGTCGCCGTTATTCTTCACGGCCACGTGCTTGTCCGGAGTACCTTCCACAACTTTTGTGAAGGAACTCTTCGCGTTGCGGAGCGATACGCGATCCTGCGGCCGTTTCGGTCCCGCGACGGTAGGTTCGACTGTGCTTAAATCGAGTTCCAGCTTGTCGCTGAAGATCGGATCAGCCATGTCATCCGTGCGGAACAACATTTGCTCTTTGCAATATGCTTCGACGAGGGCGATCTGTTCCGCGCCGCGCGCCGTGAATTGCAAATAGGCGAGTGTCTCTTCGTCGACAGGGAAGAAGCCCATCGTCGCGCCATATTCCGGCGCCATGTTTGCGATGGTCGCGCGGTCCGGAACGCTCAAGCTCGAAAGGCCAGTGCCGCAGAATTCCACGAACTTGCCGACGACGCCCTTCTTACGCAGCATTTCCGTAACGGTCAAAACCAAATCCGTCGCGGTGGCTCCTTCGCTGAGTTTTCCGTGCAAACGGAACCCAACCACGTCAGGGATGAGCATCGAAGAAGGCTGGCCAAGCATTGCGGCTTCTGCTTCGATTCCTCCCACGCCCCAGCCGAACACGCCGAGAGCATTGACCATCGTCGTGTGAGAATCCGTGCCTACAACGGAATCAGGATAGGCTTCAACCCTGTTTCCCGAAGGCATCGCGCAAACCACGCGCGCAAGATATTCGAGATTCACCTGGTGGCAGATGCCGGTATCCGGCGGCACCACTTTGAAATTTTGAAATGCAGTCTGTCCCCAGCGCAAAAAAGCATAGCGTTCGATGTTCCGCTGGAATTCCAACTCCGCATTCAAACTGAAGGCATTGGCGCTGCCGAAGCTGTCGACTTGCACGGAATGATCGATAACTAATTCCGCGGGAAAAAGCGGATTGATGAGACGCGGACTGCCGCCCATGCGTTTGATGGCTTCGCGCATAGTGGCCAAATCAACCACGGCGGGCACGCCGGTGAAATCCTGCAGCAACACACGCGCGGGCATGAAAGCGATCTCTTTTTCGGCGGCTCCCGGCGCCCAGTTGGCGAGGAACTTGATATCGTCCGACCGGACAAAACGCCCGTCTTCGCAGCGCAATAGATTTTCGAGAAGAATACGGAGGGAAAAAGGCAGCTTCGATAAATTGCAGGAGATTTTTTTCTCAAGCACCTCGAGCCGGTGAATATCAAACGATTGCGCGCCCACATTTAGTTTGTCGCGCGTTCCGAAAGAATTCCCTGCGGCAATGGCCATTCTCGCCGTCCTTTCCGTCAACTCATCAGCCCTTTATGATAACCGAAAACGATTCTTTACGGCGGACGGCCAGCTATACTGTTGAACACGTGAACATCGTTCTGATTTCGACGTACGAGTTGGGGCGTCAGCCATTTGGGCTCGCGTCGCCGGCAGCGTGGCTACGCAAGCGCGGGCACCATGTTGTTTGCCTGGACCTTTCTCGCCAGTCCCTGGATGAATCCGCGATTCGCTCTGCAGAATTAATCGCGATTTACTTGCCGATGCACACGGCCACACGACTTGCTGCAAAACTTATTCCCACTTTGCGCGAACTGAATCCACTGGCTGAATTGTGTTGTTATGGCCTGTATGCGCCAATGAACGCGGACTATCTGCGAACGCTTGGCGTTGAAACCATCCTCGGCGGCGAATTCGAGCACGAACTCACGCAACTCGCTGAGCGCTTGAAAACCAGGATGCAGAGTGAAGAGTCACTCGAGAATTTCGCCACAACTGGAGCCTCTCGTCTCGCTTGAACGCCTCGCCTTTCAGGTTCCGGACCGCACGGACATGCTGCCCATCGGCAAGTACGCTCATCTCGTGGTTCCCGGCGGCGGATTCCGCCTCGTCGGCTCAACGGAAGCCAGCCGCGGCTGCAAACATCTTTGCCGCCATTGCCCCATCGTCCCTGTTTACAAAGGCGTGTTTCGCATCGTAAGCCGCGACGTCGTGATGCAAGATGTCCGCCAGCAAGTCGCTGGGGGCGCACAGCATATTTCCTTCGGTGATCCGGACTTCTTCAACGGCATTCGTCACGCGATGGAGCTTGTCGAAGAATTTCACCGTGAATTTCCGAACGTAACCTACGATGTCACGATCAAAATCGAGCACCTGAAAAAATATGAAGCGCACCTCGCAAAACTAAAAGAAACCGGTTGCCTCTTCGTCATCAGTGCGGTCGAATATCTCGATGACGCCGTGCTCCGTGCTCTCGACAAAGGCCACACGCGCGAAGATTTTCTGCATGTCGTGCATGTTTTTCGCGCGCTCGGCATGATTCTTCACCCGACGTTCGTCCCGTTCACACAATGGACCACGATGGAAAGTTATCTCGATCTGTTGCAGGTGATCCGCGCTGAATGCTTGATGGAAAATGTCGCGCCTATCCAGCTCGGCATTCGCTTGCTCATTCCCGAGGGTTCGCGTCTCTTGGAATTGGACGAAGTGCGGCGCAACGTCGGGCCGTTTGATCCGGAATCGCTCTTCTATCCCTGGAAGCATGCCGATCCTCGAGTCGATGCGCTCAGCGAAACCGTACAAGCCATTGCGGCGGAAGGTGATCGCCGAAAAGAATCTCGCTCGATAGTCTTCGAGCGCATTTGGAAAGCGGCGCACACCGCCGCTGGACTCGATGTTCCGATCCCTCACCCACTGCGTGAGCCCGCAGCCGCTGTCCCTTTTCTGAGCGAGCCGTGGTATTGCTGCGCCGAGCCAACGCGTGAACAGTTCGTGTCGATCGGCCAAGTCGCAAAGAAAATAGAAGATCCTATGCCCGCCACCGGCAGCTACGTTTAGAGACAAGCCCTGCGCGCCTGCGAAATAAAGATGCCGCGACTCCTCATCTTCACCGCCAAACTTGGATACCAAACGCGCAGCTTCGACGAAGCGGCTCGCAAACTCGGAGTTGACCTCGTTTTTGTCACGGATCGCTGCCATCAACTCGACGATCCGTGGGGCGATCGCGCTATCCCCGTCCATTTCGAGACTCCGGAAACCGCAGCTTATGCGGTTCTGCAATCAATGCGCGGCCAAGACGTCGATGGAATACTAGCGCTCGGCGACCGTCCTGCAGTTGCAGCGGCCTACGTCGCGCGCGGCTTGGGCATTCTTTACAACCATCCTGCCGCCGTCGAAGCCTGCCGCAGCAAACTCCGCATGAGCGAAGTATTTCGCGAGGCTGGCTTGCGTGTACCGTGGTTTCGGTCAATTTCGCTCACTCCCACACCCGAACCTTCACTGCTCGGCATTACGTATCCTTGTGTTGCAAAGCCGCTTTCGCTCTCGGCCAGCCAAGGCGTTGTCCGTGCAAATTCCCGCGAAGAATTTATCGCCGCCGCTACGCGAATCCGGCGCCTCCTGGAATCGCCGGAAATCCGCGCGACGCGCGAGCCCAATCTCGATCAAATTCTCGTCGAAGGATACATACCAGGCAGGGAAGTAGCCGTCGAAGGTTTACTGACGGATGGAAAACTGCGCATCCTGGCGATTTTTGACAAACCGGATCCTTTGGAAGGTCCCTATTTCGAAGAAACCATTTACGTCACACCTTCGCGTCTCGCCGATGCGCAGCAGCGTGAAATCGAACGTTGTGCTGTCGATGCCATTCGCGCGCTGGGACTATCGCAGGGCCCGGTCCACGCAGAGTTCCGTATAAATAACGAGGGGGGTTGGCCGCTGGAAGTTGCGCCGCGGCCCATCGGCGGCCTGTGCGCGAGGGCGCTCCGATTTGCGCCCGATGCAAGAAGCCAAACCATTGGCCTTGAAGAATTGCTGTTGCGGCATGCACTCGGCCTGTCTGGTAGCGATTGGCCTCGCGAACAACCCGCCAGCGGCGTGATGATGATTCCTGTCCCCAAAAGCGGCATCCTCGAAAAAATCGAAGGAGAAGATGCTGCCCGCAACACACCGGGAATTACCGCGCTCGAAATCACCGCACGTCTGCACGATTACATCGCCGCGTGGCCCGAAGGCTCGAGCTATTTAGGTTTTTTGTTCGCAACAGAAAATTCTGCCGAAGAAGTGGAAGCCGCGATCCGCGCAGCCCATGCGAAACTGCACTTTAAATTTACGCCGCGGCTGCCGGTCGAACATCCTGCAACGGGCCGCCTGCCATCCGTGGCCGATTGAACGGAATTTGTGGTGGTCGGCGCGTCGGGCGGGGCAAGCCCCGCCCCTACAGAGGTGTGGTCGAGACGCGAAAGCTTCTAGCCTTTGGCTTTGGGAGCGACGTAGCCTTCGGGCAGCTTGGCGCCAGCGCCAAAGAAAAACTCTTCCAACTGCTCTCCCATAATTTTTTGCGAATTGGGATCCATCGGATTCAGCCGGTACTCGTTCATGATCATCTTGGAATGCTCGATCCACAGCTTCCAGGCATCTTTCGACACGCTCTCGTAAACGCGCTTCCCAAGGTCGCCCGTCCACGGAACGCGGTCCAGACCCGGCAACTCCTTGCCGAATTTCACGCACATCACCATGCGTGCTCCGGGCTTCGCCGGCTCACTCGGAGCCGGAACGGGATCGCAAGACTCATTCGCCATTTGAATCACCTCATCAGGATTGTCAATCCTCAACATACTGCAAGTTCACGGAATTGCCTAGTGCGGGTGCCAATTGAAGAGAGTCCGCGTCCCGTTCATTAACTATTTACACTTTTAACCGTATAAAGGTGGTTTGCAGAGACGTCGAAGCAGTGTGACAATATATCCATGCGAAAAACACTCACTTTAGCAGTAACGGCATTCGCGGCGGGCGTACTTGTCCTTGGCTACGCACAAGCACAGCAGACCCCCGCGTCAAGCGCTCCACAAACTCCCCCGGCGAGCTCTTCGCAGACTCCGGGAACAACGACTCCCAAGCCCCCCGCGGCGAAACCAGGTACCACGGTCGCGAAAAAACCAACCACACCAACCGTGCTGACTCTCAAAACCCAGAAAGATAAAGCGAGCTACGCCATCGGTTTGAATATTGGCAAAAGCATGCACAAGGATTCCGTCGATGTTGATCCCAACATTCTCCTACGCGGCATGAAAGATGGATTGGCTGGCGCCAAGCCGCTACTGACCGACGAAGAAGCTAAAGCAGCGATGGTTGCCCTGCAAGCCGACCTGCGCAAAAAGGGTGAAGAGAAAATGCTCGTGCAGGGAGAGGCCAACAAAAAGCAAGGCGATGCCTTTCTCGCAGAAAACAAAACGAAAGATGGCGTCGTGACGCTTCCGAGTGGCCTGCAATATAAGATTCTGAAAGAAGGCACTGGTCCGAAGCCTACAACCACCGACACCGTCGTCTGCAACTATAAAGGCACGCTGCTCGACAACACGGAGTTCGACAGCTCCTACAAGCGTGGCCAGCCGGCGACGTTTCCTGTCAGCGGTGTGATCAAGGGTTGGACCGAAGCGCTGCAGCTCATGCCCGTCGGCTCAAAGTGGGAACTCTTTGTTCCAGCCGATCTTGCTTATGGTGCGCGCGGCGGTCCTGGTGGCGGCATCGGTCCCAACGCGACCCTCGTGTTCGAAGTTGAGCTGATGTCCATCCAGCCCAAGGCGGATGTACAGACTCCTAAGCCAACGCCGAGCCCAAGCTCGAACCCGAACCGATAGATTTTGCAAAAGTTCTCCGCGCCTCGCCGGGTCTAATCCCCTGGCGAGGTATTTTTTTTCCGGTCAATCGATGTTTAAACAAAGGCAGGCTTCGTCTCTTCGTCCTCAGAGTTGAACCGTTTGAATCACGCCATTAACGTGTTTTCTTACCTCGAAACGTTTATCATGGTTGCCTTGGCTGCCCGGCCCGAGGTGCCGCGCATTTGGCTGCGATTACAACGCTCTTTTGGGACATCGGCGGTGTCATCCTCACCAACGGCTGGGACCGCGGTTCGCGCCGCGAGTCCGCCACTGCTTTCAACTTCGATTACGAAGAATTTCAAGATCGCCACGATCTTTCTTTTCCCGCGTTTGATTCCGGGCACATCACGCTGAATGAATACCTCGACCGAACCCTCTTTTATCGCCAGCGTTCGTTTACGCGTGAAGAGTTCACTGGCTTTATGTTCGCGCAATCCAAAGAATATTCCGACACTCGGGCGGTTCTCGCCGATGCCGCGCGGAGCGGCAAATATTTTATAGGTTCGATAAACAACGAACCTTTCGAGCTGAATCAGTACCGCATCGAAGCGTTTAATTTGAGGCGCGATTTTCTCGTTTTCTTCAGCTCCTGCTATGTCCATTCGCGCAAACCGGAAGAGACCATTTTCCGCATCGCTCTCGAAGTCACGCAGCGCCCGCCGGAACAATGCGTCTTCATCGACGACCGGCCACTCAATCTTGAATGTCCCCGTCGACTGGGATTTAACGTTATCCATCATCAAAATGCAGATCAGTTGCGTACGGAGCTGCGAAGTCACGGCGTTGAGGTATAGTTTCTTGCGCGCATTTTCGGGCGCGACAATGACGCGAACAAACTGAGGGAACCCATGGCCGAGGATACCAACCGATCTGGAAGTCTCTATGGAGGCACAGCAGAACCCTGTGCAGTCGTGTTGTTCGGAGCATCGGGCGATTTGGCCAAGCGCAAAGTCATTCCTGCGATGTTCGATCTCGCCAATCATAATTCGCTCGGCTCTCGCTACGTGATCGTGGGTTTCGCGCGCACTCCGATGAGCGATGAAGATTTTCGCAACGCCGCCGGCGAAGCGGCGAAGACGATGTCCGAGATCGGGCCGGTTGACCCAAAGCAATGGGCAGACTTTGCCACTTCTCTGTATTACAGCTCCGGCGATTATTCGGACCCCAAGGCCTATGAGCAGCTGATCAAGCGCCTTACCGAACTTGAAGCGGAAAAAAAATTAGGCGGCAACCGGCTCTTCTACCTTTCCACGCCGCCGGAAGTTTATCCGCACATTGTCGAACAACTAGGCCGTGCCGGACTGGCGCGCCCGTCTTCGCCAAACTCCTGGGTACGCATCATTATTGAGAAGCCCTTTGGGCGCGATCTCGCCACGGCGAAGGAACTCAACAAGACCGTTCTGAATGTCTTCGAGGAAAAGCAGGTCTACCGCATCGATCATTATCTCGGCAAAGATACCGTCCAGAATCTGCTGGTTCTGCGGTTCAGCAACGGCATTTTCGAGCCCTTGTGGAACCGCAACTACGTGGATCTCGTCCAAATTACCGCAGCGGAAACGCTTGGTGTTGAGCGCCGCGGCGGGTTCTATGAAACGACGGGCGCGCTTCGCGACATGATCCAGAGTCACGTGCTGCAGCTCACTTCGCTGGTCGCCGTCGAGCCACCGGCCTCGTTCGATGCTACATCCGTCCAAAACGAAAAGCTCAAAGTCTTGCAATCGATCCGGCCGTTTAATCTCGAGATGGTCGCGCAATCCGTGGTGCGCGGGCAATACGCGCCGGGCCAGATCGATGGCAAACATGTCGCCGGCTACCGCGAGGAACCAGGAGTAAGCCAAACCTCTCGTACCGAAACTTTTGTGTCCGCGCGTTTGTTGATCGACAATTGGCGCTGGGCTGGCGTCCCGTTTTATTTGCGCACGGGAAAGCGCCTCGCAAAGCGTAGCACGGAGATCATGATCCAGTTCCGCTGCGCTCCTCACATCGTCTTTCGCGATCGAGAAATCGAACCGAATCGCCTCATTCTGAATATCCAGCCCGAAGAAGGCATCTCTGTTTCTTTTGGCGCGAAGCGTCCCGGAACCGAAATGCGCATCGGAAACGTCGACATGAGTTTCAACTACAAAGATGGTTTTGGCGAAGCATCGCGCAGCGCATACGCCACGCTGGTCAATGATTGTCTGCGGGGCGATGCCACGCTGTTCGATCGCGGGGATAACGTTGAAGCTGCCTGGGCGCTGGTCGACCCCATTCTCGACGTTTGGAGCGCAGCGAAAAGCGCCAAAGTGCCCGAGTACACCGCGGGAAGCTGGGGTCCACGCGAATCCGATCTTCTGCTCGAACACGACCGGAAAAAATGGATCAATCCATGAATTCGAACGTGGCTAACGATATCGAACGACAGCATGACAGGGGGAATGGGTGATTCTTGCGGGCGACGTTGGCGGAACGAAATGCAACCTTGCGCTCTTCTCTGAAAACGGCGGGAAGCTCACGTCCGTCTTTAAGCAGCGCTTTGCGAGCAAAGACTTTGCGCAATTTGATTTGATCGTCCGCGAATTTTCGCTGCAAGCTGCGCCACATCTCGCGAAAGAACGAGTTCGAGCGGCAGGCTTTGGAGTCGCTGGCCCGGTCATAGAGAATCGCGTGCGCGCCACGAATCTTCCGTGGACCGTCGACGCTGCGGTGCTTGCAAGCGAACTAAAACTTTCGGACGTCGTTCTGATGAATGATTTGGGTGCGACGGGCCACAGCATCGAGCATCTCTGCCCCGAGGAATATTGCGTCCTCAACGCTGGCACGCCCGAGCACGGCGGAACACGCGCTCTTCTCGCTGCCGGCACCGGCTTGGGCCAATCCATCCTCGTATGGGATGGCGCCCGGTATCGCGTCGTCCCCTCGGAAGGCGGCCATTCCGATTTTGCGCCGCACACCGAACAGCAGATTGAACTGCTCCGCTACATGCGCCGCCGCTATCCTCAAGTGAGCTGGGAGCTGATTCTTAGCGGGCGCGGCTTCCGAACCATACATGAGTTCCTGAATCCCAGCGTAATCCATCCTTCGTTTGAGGATCCTGGTGCGGATCCGGCGCCCGAAATCACTAAACTCGGGCTGGCTAAAGAGTGCCCCGTTTGCGTCGACACGCTCGATCTATGGACTGAGATCTATGGCGCGGAAGCAGGCAATCTCGCTCTCAAAGTTCTCGCGCTAGGCGGCGTCTACGTCGCTGGCGGCATCGCCGTCAAAATCATAGAAAAAATAAAGGACGGCGCCTTCTTTGAAGCTTTCCAGGATAAATGGAAATTCGAAAGCATGCTGAGCAATATCCCCGTGTCCGTCGTGCTTAATGAATCCGCCCCGCTGCTTGGCGCGGCCTATGAAGCACTTGCATCGCTTCCGCGCTGACCCGCATTCCAAACGTATTCCACTCTGTCGTAGCTGATTGAGGCACTCTCTTGGCCAGAATTGTCTCGCAGAAGTGTCACCCGTCAGCGCGGCCCAAGAGCCGGATTGACGGCAGTATGCGCCTCGTAATATACTGAACCAAGTGGTTCAGTAATCTATGGCCAGCAACATTAATCTCGTCTCCGCAGCCATTTCTGATCCGACACGACGCGCGATCATCGAGCGGCTTGCTCGCGGTTCGGCGCGCATTTCGGACGTTGCCGAACCGTTTTCGATGACGCTCACGGGGTTTTGCAAACACGTGCGAGTGCTTGAACGAGCTGGGCTTGTCCGGCGCACCCGGCATGGCCGCGAGAAGACGCTGGAGTTGCGTCCCGAAGCGCTGCGGGAAGTGGCACGGTGGATTCTCAGCTACGAGAAGTTCTGGAATGTTCGGCTTGATCGATTGCAGGAGTTTTTTGACATACAAAAGGAGAAATCGCGATGAATCTTACAGAGGTCACCGTTTCGCGGACGATCGCCGCGTCACCCGAAAAAATCTTCGACGTCTGGATGGATCCGAAGAGTCCGGGTGGACCTTGGTTTGGGGGAGAGCGCGCCATCGTGAATCCCGTCGTCGACGGACTTTTCTATTTTTGCGTGAAGCATGAAGGCCGGGCTTGGCCGCACTATGGGCGCTTCCTCAAAATTGAGCGGCCTCGCGTGGTGGAATACACGTGGGTGTCAGAAGCGACCAAAGGCGTCGAGTCCATCGTGACAGTAACGATGGAAGCGCGAGGAGAGGAAACGGAAGTTACACTCCGCCACTCGGGCGTGCCGGACGATGAGATGGGCCATCGGCATAAGGACGGCTGGGCGTGGGTTCTCTCCGCGCTCGCTGAGAGCCTAGCCGCGCGTCGTTCAGCTTCCTAGCAAGACTAAATTGGTGATGCGCAGCAGCCACGCTTCGCCCCGCAACCTTACAGTTCTTTGGTAAACTATCAAATGCGAAGATGCACGACCGCTGGCGATATACGCAGTGTGTTTCCAATGCGGACGCCGAGGAGTTAGTCATGAGTAGTGCTGTAACCACCCATGTCACCGAACTGCAAAACTATATCAATGGCGCGTGGAGCCGTCCGTCATCCACCGAATTCTTCGACGTGACTAATCCTGCTACCACCGAGATTCTGGCGCGCACGCCGATGTCCTCTCCTGCGGATGTTGATGCGGCAGTGCAGGCTGCCTCCGATGCGTTTCCAGCGTGGCGACGCACTCCTCCGGGCGAGCGCGTGCAATATCTCTTCAAGCTGAAGAATCTACTTGAAGAGCATATTGACGAACTCTCGCGTCTGATCACTCTTGAAAACGGCAAGACCTTCGGCGAAGCGAAAGCGGAATTGCGCCGAGGTATTGAAAATGTTGAAGTGGCCTGCGGCATCCCCATGATGATGCAGGGCTACAACCTGGAAGACGTCACGCCGGGCGTCGACGAAATGCAAATCCGCCAGCCGCTGGGAGTCGTCGCTGCTATTGTTCCCTTCAATTTTCCGGCGATGATCTCTTACTGGTTTCTGCCTTACGCCATCGCTTGCGGCAACACGTTTGTACTGAAGCCCTCCGAGCGCGTGCCGCTCAGCATGATCCGCGCGTTCGAGCTTCTTGAAAAAACTGGCTTGCCCAAGGGCGTCGTCAATCTTGTCAATGGCGGCAACGACGTGGTCAACGCGCTTTGCGATCATCCGCAAGTCCGCGCGATCAGCTTCGTTGGTTCCACCCCCGTTGCTAAGCACGTCTATATGCGTTCAGCTGCCAGCGGCAAGCGGATGCAATGCCAGGGCGGCGCAAAAAATCACGTCATCGTTCTTCCCGATGCGGACATGGAGCTTGCTACGCAAATCATCAGCGACAGCGCTTTCGGCTGTGCTGGTCAGCGATGCCTTGCCGTTTCGGTGGCCGTCACAATTGGAGATGCGCAAAAAACTTTTCGTGATTCAATCGCTCACTCTGCGTCAACTCTCAAGGTCGGTTACGGCCTCGAACCCGGTGTCCAGATGGGCCCAGTTATTTCAGGCGATAGTAAGAAGCGCATTGAGTCTCTAATCTCCGCCGGCGAAGCTGAAGGCGCGAAAGCCATTCTCGATGGCCGCAACACCAAGATCGCGAATCACGAATCCGGCAGCTTTCTCACTCCCACAGTTCTTGACGGGCTTCCATCGACAAGCGAGCTTGCCAATACCGAGATTTTCGGCCCCGTCCTAAGCCTCGTCCACGCCAACTCGATGGACGAAGCCATGGACTTTCTCCGGCGAAGTCCTTACGGCAATCAAGCCTCTCTTTTCACCACCAATGGCGGTGCCGCCCGCCGCTTCCGTTACGAGGCTCCCGCCGGGAACATCGGCATCAACATCGGAGTCGCCGCTCCCATGGCGTATTTTCCCTTCAGCGGCTGGAAAGAAAGCTTTTTCGGCATCCTTCACGGCCAGGGCCGCGATGCCGTTGAGTTTTACACCGAATCCAAAATCGTAGTCGAGCGCTGGTCGCGCCAGGAGACTCGCAAGTTCTAAGTAGCACAGACTTCAGTCTGTGTTTTCTTTTCCTCCATGACCACTCAACCCATCAAGCTCGACGTCCACGACAAAATCGAATCCGCACATACGCTCGCGTCGAAGTTCTATACCGACCCCGCAATTTTCGACGCTGAAAAAGTCCGCATATTCCGCCGCACCTGGCAACTCGTGGGCACTCTCAATACTCCTTGCGGAGAAAGTGGCGGGCCAAACGCCACAAAACGCACTATCGCCGATCCAGAGAGCTTCTTCACGGTTGATGTTATCGGCGAACCGGTGGTCGTCGTCCGCGACAAACAAGGCACGCTTCGAGCCTTCAGTAATGTCTGCCGCCATCGCGCCGGTCCCATCGCCCAAGGCAGTGGCTGCAAAAATGTTTTTCGCTGCGGTTATCATGGCTGGACCTACACGCTCGATGGCCGTCTCATCGGCACGCCGGACGTCGAAGGCGTCGAATTCTTTGATCGCAGCACCATGGGCATGTTTCCTCTGCGCCTGGAAACCTGGGAACAGCTTATCTTCGTCAATTTCGATCCGAACGCCGAACCGCTTTCCTCCTATCTCGGCAAAATTCCCGAACAAGCTCGCGGCTTCCAATTCGAAGGACTGCAATCCGTCGAGCGCCGAGATTACATCGTCGATTGCAACTGGAAGGTGTACGTCGACAACTATCTCGAGGGGTACCACATTCCCATCGCGCACCCCGGATTAATGCGCGAAATCGATTACGCAAACTATCGCACTGACACCTATCGCTACTATTCGCAGCAGTTCGCGCCCATTCGCGCCATGAAACCAGAAGACGCCGGCGAGCGCTTTTATGCGCCAGGCAGCGGGCTTCAAGAAGCCCTCTATTTCTGGATTTTCCCGAATCTGATGCTCAACGTCTATCCGGACAATCTTTCCACCAACCTCATCGTCCCTCTATCACACGACAAAACGCTCACCATCTTCGAATGGTTTTTTCACGACGTGCATTCCGAAAAAGTTCGCGAACGTATCCAACGCGCTGTCGCGTTCAGTGATGAAGTCCAGCAGGAAGACATCGAGCTCTGCAGAAGTGTCCAGCGAGGACTAAACTCTTCGACCTACGACCGCGGTCGCTATTCCGTCAAACGTGAAAACGGCGTTCACCATTTCCACATGCTCCTCAGCGAATTTCTTTCCAAGCCGTGAAAAACAGGGAAGAGCTGGGAACAGCAGGGGAAAATTGTGAAGAGCGCTGTCTTATTTCAGTTTCTTGAACCCATCGCCCGGAGCTGTGCCACGCGCGCCGTGGAATCTCGCATCACGAACTCTGGCTCGATAGCGATCTCCGGAACATATTCTTCGTGGCCCTCGATCTTACTCACCAGCGTTTGCGCGGCAATTTCGCCCATTCGCACAAGAGGCTGACGCACGGTCGTCAATCCCGGATTCGCAAACGCCGCCCCCGGAATATCATCAAAGCCCACGACAGACACATCCTGCGGCACGCGCAAACCCGCTTCGCGCAGCGCCCAGATTGCCCCGATCGCGGAAATATCGTTATAGGCAAAGAGCGCCGTGAAGGGTTCACGCCTCGCGAGCAACTCCTTCGTTACGGGAAATCCCACTTCCGGCGTGGAGACCTTACTCTCGATCCTGATCGTCATCTCTGGCCGAATGCGAATCTCCAATTCCGCCGCCACCTCACAAATTGCATTCCAGCGTTCTTCGGAATCCGAACTGAAAATCTGCCCCTGCAAGAAAGCAATTTCTTTATGACCCAAATCTTTCAGATGCTCGAGCGCCAAACGCGCCGCTCGTTTATGGTCAAGCACGATATTCGTCACTCCTGCAATCTGCTTGTGCCCAGCGACAGCGACAGTGGGCAGCGAGGGCTCCGCCAGAATGGAAGTGTCCACCGTAATAAATCCCTCGACGCCTCGCTCCACCAGCATCTGCGAATACATCTGCAGCAGCTTTGGATCGTGCCGGTGCACGACGGTCAGGAAAAAATAATTTTGCCCGGTAAGGTATTTCTCAATTCCGCTGATCACTTGCGAGCCGTACGCGTCGCCGATCTCTTCGGCGATCACGCCGATCGTAAACGTGCGCCGCATCCGCAAGGTGCGCGCAAAAAAATCCGGCCGGTAATTTAATTCCTGGGCCGCGGCAAGTATGCGTTGTTTGGTATGTTCGGGGATGGACCGCGCCGCCGGAGAATTGTTCAGCGTTGCGGAAACGGTTCCCGCGGCGAGGCCCAAATGCTTTGCCACCGTTTTCAGCGTAACTTTTTTATTTTCTCTGCGCGGACCGGCGTTCTTCTTCTGCGTCGGTGTCATTTAGACGCCCTCGACTATCTCTGGCAGCTCTTGAACCGCACTGCCGCACCTGTTGGGCCGCAACCTGTTTCGGTGCTACCCATAAATCGTGCCGCGAGTATAGCAGGGACCCGTCTCCACGCGCTCAGTTCGCGGCCCCTCGAACAACTTCTGCTCAAAGCGCACATTCGCTCACGGCGCGGGCCTGTTAGGCTAGAATGCTTTCAATGCGCGTTCGCCTCCCGCGTTTCTCGGCTCTACCTCTCTTTTCCTTTCTGCTGCTCCTAAGTTCCGCATCTCCACAAACGGCGCGCGCCCAAAGTGCCTCCGTCCCTCTCCCGCCTTCCGCAAAACTCCCGGCTCCAAAAGTAAACCGTCCCGGTTTCTCTCCTATCCCAAAATTCAAAGACATTGCCCAGGCAGTAGGCCTAACGGTCTCGCACATCTCGAGCGGCGACAAACGCTACATCATCGAATCCATAAGCGGCGGCGCAGGCCTCTTCGATTGCGATGACGACGGCCGCCTCGACATCGTCACCGTCAACGGTTCCACAGTTGACCGCTACCAAAACGGCGGCGACCCCATGGTCACGCTTTATCATCAAGAGGCCGATGGCACCTTCAAGGACATCACCAAGCAAGCCGGCCTCACCCGCCTTGGCTGGGGCATGGGCGTCGCTGTCGCCGACTACGACAACGACGGCAAGCTCGATCTCTTCGTCACCGGTTACGGCGGCAACGTCCTCTACCGCAACCTCGGCGGCTGCAAATTCGAAGACGTCACCGAAAAAGCCGGCGTCCGCGGCGGCGGCTTCAGCACTGGCGCCGCTTGGGGCGATTACGATCGCGACGGTAACGTCGACCTCTTCGTCTCCCGCTACGTTCACGTCGATCTAGCCCACATGCCCGCCCCCGGCAGCAACAAATTCTGCCTATATAAAGGACTGCAAGTGCAGTGCGGCCCCTGGGGTCTGGAAGGCGAAAGCGATCTTCTCTACCACAATCGCGGCGACGGTACGTTCGAAGAAGTCTCCGTGAAGGCTGGCGTCCACAATCAAGTCGGCTACTACGGCCTCGGTGCGATGTGGTCCGATTACGACAACGACGGCTGGCCCGATCTCGTCGTCGCCAACGATTCCGTCCCCAACTATCTCTATCACAACAATCGCAACGGCACTTTTTCCGAAGTCGGCATGCTTTCCGGAATTTCCCTTAGCGGCGATGGCACGCAGCTTGGCAACATGGGCGTCGATTTCGCCGACTACGACCACTCCGGCCGCTTTAGCCTTTTCATCACCACGTTTCAGGAGCAGCCCAAAGCGCTCTGGCGCAACACGGGCTCCAACGGCTTCGAGGACGTGAGCTGGCCCTCCGGTGTTGGACGCCCGAGCTATCAGGACGTTTGCTGGGGCACCAGCTTTTTCGATATGGCCAATACCGGCTGGCTCGATCTCCTGATCGCCTGCGGCCACGTCTATCCGCAGATCGATTCGCTCGATAATAGCCCGCACTACCACCAACCAATTTTTCTGGAGCGCAACAACCGCGACGGCACTTTTGACGAAGTCGCGAAAGAAGCTGGCCTCGTTGACCTCCCGTTAAAATCCCGCCGCGGCGCTGCCTTCGGCGATATCTTCAACACCGGCAACATCGACGTAGTCCTCGTCAACGTCGGCGAACCGCCCACTCTACTCGTAAATCAAAACGCCGCCCCCAATCACCGTGTCCTCTTCAAATTAATCGGCACAAAAAGCAATCGCGCCGCCATCGGCGCGCGCGTCACCATCCACGCCGCTGGCGTCCGCCAAATCGCCGAAGTCCGCGGTGGCGGAAGCTATCTCTCCCAAAACGATCTCCGACTCCACTTCGGCCTTGGCAAATCCACAAGAATCGACACGGTAGAAATCCGCTGGCCTAGTGGCAAAGTCGAAACTCTAGAAAACGTTCCTGCCGACTCAATCTACACAGTAGTTGAATCCTCCGGCATCCGCGACACCAAGCCACTCCCGTTTTCGGGGACTCCGCGTCCCTAGCTCGAAAACAAAGCATCACTTTGGAGCGGACAATGTACTGGAACTCTTCCAAACGTGACGGTTTCGCAGTTGGTGGGTTCTATATATTTATTCTGGCCGCTTAGACGGGTTCAGCGAGTACGGCGTAGAGGGCTTTTGGCCGACTGAATCAAAGTGCGCAAAGCCTTGTTGACGGAACGCTCGTCGGGAAAATGTTCAGCAACATCGGGTGAAAGCAGTATGAGATTTGTCCCCGCTCGATAACGCTGAATGTATTTGCCGCGTACGCCGCTTCTTTTCGAAAAATCGTATTCCCGGCGCACATCGTCCCGTCGCCCTTGTTTATCAGTTTTTTTCTTCATAGTTTTCTCGTTCGCGTTGCGTCGTCTTGCGAGCGCTAATAATTCTGATGTCGTCACCCCGGTCTGCGTGAGCTATGAGCAGAACACGGCCGTTACTCGATGTTCCGATAGTGATGAAGCGGTCCTCCGACACAGAATGATCTGGATCGGGATAAGTTACGGCCAAGGGGTCACCAAAGACCGTGGCCGCTTCCTGGAATAGAACCTGGTGCTTTCGGCGATTCCGCCTAGCCTTAGCCGGATCCCATTCAAAATTCACTTATGTATCATAGCGCGCCGCCAAGAGACCCGGAAACACTGAATTGCCCCATCTGAAATAGCCAAGAAAAGTCTCTGTACCGTCGCAGTCGTTCCAAACATCTCAGATAGGTCACTATTCGGTGGTATCGGGGAGATGAACTAATGTCCGGGAAGCTTGAAGGAAAAGTTGCACTTGTCACGGGCGGCTCGCGCGGTATTGGAGCAGCGATCGCAAAGCGTTTGGCAGCGGATGGCGCGAGTGTGGCGATTACGTATGCGAAAGAAGCCGGTGCCGCTGCCGCAGTGACCAAAGCGATTGAGCAGAGCGGCGGAAAGGCGCTGGCGATTCAGGCGGATGCCGCCAACGCCGACGCAGTGAAGGCCGCGGTGCAGAAGACCGTTGCAACCTTGGGAAGTATCGACGTGCTTGTGAACAATGCCGGCACGGCGCTCCCGAACTTATTCGAGCAGACCTCGCTGGAAGACATCGACCGCATGATGAATATCAATGTCCGCGGCATGCTGGTCGCGACGCAGGCCGCCCTCAAGGACATGAAGAACGGCGGCCGCATCATCAACATCGGATCGTGCGTCGGAGAGCGCAACATGACGCCCGGTTTGGTGGCCTATGCGGCCACGAAGGGAGCGGTCAAGATGTTCACGCAAGGATTGTCCAGAGAAGTGGGCAGCCGCAGCATCACCGTCAACAACGTTCAGCCGGGGCCGATCGACACCGATCTAAATCCCGCCGCGGGCGATTGGGCAGCGCCGCAGAAGGCCAACACAGTGCTCGGCCGCTATGGGACTGTGGACGAAGTGGCTGCGTTGGTCGCATTCGTTGCAAGTCCGGAAGCCGCTTACATCACTGGCGCGAACCTAACCGTCGACGGCGGGACGAACGCCTGATATGAGCGCATACCTAATTTTCACACGCGAAAAAACTCTCGATGCGCAAGAGTTGGCGGCCTACTCAAAGGAAGTGCCGCCTACCCTCGCGGGACATAACGCCAAGCTTCTTGCTGTTTACGGCAAGCATGAAGACCTGGAAGGAGCCGCCACAGAAGGCACCGTAATCGTCGAGTTCCCAAGCGCCGCGGAAGCGAAGGCTTGGTACGACGGCCCCGCCTACCGCAAAGTGCGCGAGCACCGTTTCAAAGGGGCGACCTACCACGTCATATTGATTGAGGGAATTTGAAGAAATGAGGAGGGCAGCGGTTGGGCCGGACATCACACTCTTCTTCCGCTTCTGTCTGCCGTTTTTGCCTTTTCTCTGGACAAAAAGTGTCTCGCAGCGTATAGTCCTTCTTGAGTAATCTCGCGTTCCATACTGTGTGGCGCCAGCATCCTTGCTGGCGTTTTTGTTTTGGCAGCAAGTCTTTTCCCTAAGCTCTTTAGGATCCGCACTTTTGGAAAACGCGCCCGTAACCCCTGTAGAATGCGCACTTTCAAAACACACGACTTAAAACCTTTTAGAATGTGCAGTTCCGAAGAAAACCGAGGAGGGGGCCGGTGGTGACTTCCTCCGAATCCGAAAACAGAGTAAAGTCTTCCTTCTCTACAAACCCAAAGGAGCCTCTCCCTAATGTTGAATCGAACGCTCGTTCTGATCGGCGCGCTTACTCTGGCTTTGACGGCAGGAGCGCAGCAAACGTCGACGAGTCGATTCGACGGTTCATCGTGGTGGAACTACGTGAAGGTGCTTGCGGACGACAATATGGAAGGCCGCGAAACCGGGAGCGATGGATTGCGCAGAGCGGAAGCCTACACCGTCGAGCAGTTGAAGAAATCCGGACTCGAACCCGCCGGCGAGAGCGGTTTCTATCAAACTGTGAAGTTCGATCAGCGCCAGGTGGACGAAAAGAAGTCTTTTGCTACCTTGGTGAGCGACGGAAAATCGGCCCCCATTGTTCTGGGTGTGGACGCCTACTTTTCAACCGCGGTCGATATGCCCTCGACGGGAGTTGCCGCGCCTTTAGTGTTCATCGGCTATGGGTTGAAAGTTCCAGAGAAAAACGACGATGACTTCGCAGGGCTCGATCTGAAGGGTAAAGTTGTGGTCTACATAGGCGGATCGCCAGCGGACCTTCCGGCCCCGCTTTCGGCGCATTCCCAGACAGGAGCGGAGCGTGGAAAAGCTCTCCGTGCAGCGGGAGCAATCGGCGTAATACGCATCTTCAATCCCGCTGCGATGGATCTTCCGTGGACTCGCATCTCGCTGAATCGTACTGCGCCTGCCATGCAGCTTGCCGACCCTAAAATGCAGGATTTTGCGGGGACCAAAGTCGTTCTTGGCTTCAACCCCGAGCATGCAGAGAAACTCTTTGAAGGTTCAGGACATACGTTTGCGGAATTAGCGGCGTTGGCAAAGGACCGCAAGCCGCTGCCGCGCTTTCCGCTGGCAGTCTCACTGAAAGCGCATGCCGAAATTGAAAGCAAGACCATCGAATCGGACAACATCATCGCCAAGTTGACTGGTTCCGATCCCGTGCTGAAAAACGAATACGTGGTTCTTTCCGCGCACATCGATCACATTGGCATCGGCGCTCCGATCAACGGAGACAAAATTTACAATGGTGCGATGGACAACGGCTCTGGCAGCGCCCTGCTTATTGATATCGCTGCCAAGCTTAAAGCCCACCCGGAAAGACTTCGCCGCTCAGTACTTTTTGTGTTCGTCACCGCGGAAGAAAAGGGGCTGCTGGGTTCGCGTTATTTCGCGGCACACCCGACGGTAGATATTCACTCGATCGTGGCCGATATCAACACCGACATGTTTCTCCCCATCGTGCCGCTGAAGACGCTGCTCGTGCTGGGAATCGACGAGTCCACTTTGGGCGCGCGCGCCACCGCCATCGCGAAGTCTGTCGGCGTACACGCCATCCCCGATCCCATGCCTCTGCGCAATATTTTTATCCGTAGCGATCAATACAATTTCATTCTTCATGGAGTGCCGTCCGTGATGATGAGCGTCTGGGCCGAACCGGGTTCGCCCGAGGACAAGATCTTTGAGACGTGGCTCAGCACACGATATCACGCGCCATCGGATGACCTGAACCAGCCCGTCGATTTGCAGGCTGCCGCGCTTTTTGAGGAGATCGTTCTGCGCCTGCTGGTAGATACCACGAACGCCGATGCCCGCCCACAGTGGAACAAGGACTCGTTTTTCCGTCGCTATGCCACCGCGGGGAATTGAGGCCAGAGCTCTACAGGGTCGGGCTATGTTCTTAATCTGGGTGGGCGAGCCTTGCGGTTGTCGCAAGCCCCTGTTTGTCTTTCGCTAGTGCCAGGCGGCGGTCTCCACAATTTTCTCGGAACGATTACTTACTTGCGTACTGGCCAGCCCCAAGAAAATGTAGCGACACGTACGGCTCATCGCCGACGACCCAACTATCATGACCGGGAGGTCCGGGTGGAATGTAAAAGAGCATACCCGCGCGCAGCTCGTGAATTGTGCCGTCCTCCATGGCCCCAGTTGCACAACCGGAGAGCACCATGCCAACATGCTCGACGTTGCATCGCGACGCGCCCACTGTGGGACCGACGTGAACGGACCATCTCCATCCTGGCTCGTACGTGGCACGGCCGATGGTCATGCCGCCGATGCGAACGATCTCAAATTTTCCTTTTTCAAATGTTCGCACCTCGTCGGGTTCTTCAAACCGCTTCAGAACCGTTTCAAGCATTGGCGCCACTCCTCCGCGGACCGGATATACGGAAACGCTGCGCTCCATAATACTTGAAGTCCGCAATCTAGCGCGGACGGCGCCTTAGCGAGATCAAGCGCACATTTTCCCTTTTCGAGTCGTACTCAACCGTCAGTTTGAGTTCGCGCGAATTTTTCCGCTGGCCGTTAACCGTTCCAGCCACTTCCGCGCGGTTGCTGCTTCGCGCCGATCTCCGTAATCTCTAACAAATTCGCGCAACGCCTGCGCTGCATCCGTGTAGCGCCCCACCGCCGTCAGCGATTGGGCTTCCAGCAGGGCGATCTCCGGCGCTTTCCCGTTCGACGCCGCTAGCGCGTCTTGCGACATTTTCAGCGCCTCGTCATATCGTGCAGCCTGGTAATACGCTTTCGCCAAAGTCCAACGCGTCTCCCACGCGCTCGCCGCATCCAACTGCAGCGACTTCTCGAGTGGGACGATCGCCGCATCACATTTCCCTTGATCGCAAAGCGCCATTCCGAGCGCCGCAAAAGCGCGCGCATGACTCGGATCGATCTGCGTAGTCTTCTCCAGTACGTCTTGCGCCTGCACCCAGTTACGTTGTTTCAGCCACAACACCCCTTGCACGTACAACACGTCCGGGTGGCTGGGCGCCAGCCGCAGCGCTTCGCCGACGTACTTTTCTGCTTCACCGATATTGTCCGAGCTTAGCGCCAGCAGTCCTTTATCGAGCGCTTGCTTCGCTTTTGGAGCAAGGACCGGTCTCCCCGGAACTCCTACTGAACTTCCGGCTGGCAAAAGCTTACGCAGAAAGACATCCACCTGCGTTCGTCCTGAAACTTGTACTGATACCTGTTTCTGCGTGCTCTCGTATCCCGCCGCCTCGACTATCACGGTAAACTCACCCAAATTGTTCACCACCAGCACTGCGCTTCCCCGCGACGTCTCTCCTTGCCTGCTCAAGGTTGTTCCGTCCCGATAAAGTTTAACCATCGCCGCCGTGGAAATCGGCTCTCCCGAACTATCACGCACGTTCACGGTAATTTCCGATCCCTTCCCGTGAAACTCGTTTACTTCGCTTCCATTGTCTTGACAGCAAGCCGGGAGGGCAAACAAAGCGGAAGACACTATCAGCAGAAAAGAACGCGAAGTGCACTGACACAGTCGTGGGAGGAGTAGTCGAGGGTATCCCTGAGCCTGGGCTCGCACCTGAGCCCGCACGTGCACCAACTTCCGGGCCCCTCCGTGGGAATAACGCATGAAGGCCCCCGACCAGTTGGCGGGAGCCTAGTCCTCGACACTGACCGCGTCAAGCAAAACATTTCGCCTTGTCAAAGCTGTTTAGAGAGGCCGCCTTCTTGCCTCCAGAAACATCCACTTGAAAACCTACGGGGCCGCGGAAGCGGCCCCGTAGGTTCAACCAATTTAAATCGAATGTTCGCTGCTTCAGAAGGTGAGGTGCAGGCTCAACTGCAGGAACCGCGGACTCCCAATCGTGTGCTGAATGATTCCCAGGCTGCCCGCAGGCGGGATCGAAGGTGGACCTTCAAAGTTGGGAAAGAATTCCACGTTGTTGTTCGGCGCATCGAAGTCGGGGTGGTTGAACATATTAAACGCGTCCGCTTCAAAGCGTAGCTGGAAGCGTTCCTTGATGGGGAATTGCTTGGCCAAACTCATATCGAAGCGCACTTGGAAAGGACCTCGGAAAAGGTTCCGGCCCGAGGTGCCGTAGAGGGACTCGAACTCATCGCAACCGGAGGCATCGCAGGGAGGCACGCCGTTGGTGCCAGGCGTGAGAAATTGCGGTGCAAAATCGGCTGCATTGAGTACAGGCGTGCCCGGATTGACACCGAGCGTACCTTGCAGTTTTGCCTGCCCTGGCGTTACGCCCGGTTTGAGAGGCACGATGGGGTTCCCAATATAGTCGCTCGTGCCCAAGTACATGCTGGCCACCGAGCCCGAGAAATCATACACGCTATATGGCTGGCCGCTTTCGGCCACAGTCTGTCCGCCGATGACCCAGCCGTTGACCACATACCCCAAAGCATGGCTCTTAACGAGGGTTGGGATCGTGTAGCTATAGTTCACAAGGAAAACATGGGTTTGATCGAAGTCCGACGAAGCGTAATTGGCATGGGGAATCAGCGGATTGTTGCCTGTGAAAAAAAGGCCGAGTCCGCTTTGATCATCCAGAGAGTGCGACCAGGTATAAGAGCCGGTTAGCTGGAGTCCGTAAGACAACCGCTTATGCACTTGAACCTGGAGAGCGCTGTAATTGGAAATGCCCTCGGCTTCGTAGAGAACCGAATTCATATCGTACCCTGGATAGGGGACGCGGATTGGCGCGTTGCCGGAAAACTGGTTCGTAAAGACGGGCTCATTATCGAGTTCCAGCGGGCTCGTGCCACCATAGGAGTAGATCTGGCCATTCACGGGGCTTGTGGGTGTGGCGATTTCCGGTTGATTGAAGGGAATGGGCAGCACTTCATGCGTGCCGTGATTGCCCACATATCCAACCTCAAACATCCAGGTGTTGGAAAGCTGGTATTGAAGGTCCAAGGTCCAGTTCTGTGTGTATGGCAATTTATTATGGATGTCATAGCCGCCAAACAAGAAGGGGCCAAAGAGGTTTCCGGTCGGCCAGCAACCTGGGAAACCGCACGCGGTTTGCGACAGGTTGGGCAATGAGGCGAGAAAAGCAGCCGCAGTAGCCGGCGGCGGAGGAGGCGCAACCGTGCCAAAGGGAGCCGAAAGGTTTGCGTTCGCCGCGGCAGAAACCGGTTGGACAAATGGAGGCGCCAGAGTGACGCCGAACGGACCGTTAAAGCCGGAACCGGCACTTGGAGACAGGTAGCTGAAAAGCTCGCCGCGATCAAAGTACATGCCATAACCAGCGCGCACGGTCAGTTTTGTAAGCGGCGCCCAGGCGATACCGATACGCGGAGCGAAGCCCCACTGGTGGTTTTTCATCAAAGAGTTGCTGGCTCCCGGCGTGGCTGCAGTCCTGTTATTACCGGCAATTTCCAAGCCGGAGTTGTTGATAACGTCGGTGCCCGCGTCGCATTGAGTACTCGTAGTAGGATCGGCGGGAGTTCCGTTAATTGTGCACTGTGTGTAACTGTATTTGGATGGATCGAACGCGGTGAGCCGGCCATACTTCTCCGAAAGCGGCCCATCGATATCCCATCGCAGGCCGCCGGTCAAGGTGAGGTTGCTGCGAAGCTTGTAGTTGTCGTTGACGAAGAGACCAGAAGTCGTAGACCTGTAATAGCGATCCGCTGAACCTGAGAACGCAGTTCCGCTCCGAACGCTTCCTTCCACAAAGGTCTCGAAGGACGTGAAATTGAGCGTATCCGTGTTGGTGTTATTGTTGATGATATTCAACTGGGTGCGGTCCACCTGCCCGCCGAAACTGATGGTGTGTTTACCTTTCAGCAGGTTCAGCGTGGTGCCGCCTCCCCATTGATTCTGAAACATACCGGCATCGCCAAAGCTGGTGCTAGGGCCGAACTCCAACCCAGTGGCGATCTGCGGATCCGCAGTTTTGATATCAAATTGTGGGAACGTTGCCGATCCCAACAGACTGATGCCCATGGAACCCGGCGTGAAACCCTGTTCCGTGTTCGCATAGGCGCGCATGCGCGTGAAGCCGAAGTGCTGCTCCCAGGTGAGATTTGGAGAGATGATCCAGGTGTTGGACAGGGAAACGACCTGGCTGCCCGCCTCAAGCTGCTGCGAAAAGCCAAGCAGGGAACCGACGGCGCCGAACGGATTGGTGGTTGGATCGCTCTGAAAGTAATACTTGCCGCTCAAACGATCCTTGGCGTTGATCTGATAGTCGATGCTGCCAATGGCCTGATTAACGGTTGACTGCGAGTTAGGCCCTTGCGCGATGGCATCGAAGCCGAGGGTCTGGGCTTGTGTGGCGCTGAGTCCCAGATTCGGACTGGGAATCAAAAATTGCCCATTGGGAAGCTTGGCATTCAAGAGGTTCATCGCAGCCGAATTGATGTGGCTCGAGAGGAAGGGACATCCCGAGGGCGGAGGAGTCGTGCTGCAATATGTTGCATTCATCATGTTCGTGATGCCTTGAGCGCTGCGATCATTCGTCAGGGCGAATGGCACGGTGACGTCCTTGGTGGAAGATTCCCCATCGGCAATGCGGACCCCCTGATAAGAGCCGAAGAAGAAGAGTTTGTCTTTCTTAATCGGGCCGCCCATTGTGGCGCCAAACTGGTTTCGATTGAGAAAAGGGGCTGGAATCCCGGCCGCGTTATAGAAGAACAGGTTTGCATTCATGGCGCTGTTCTGGAACTGCTCCCAGACCGAACCATGAATGGCATTGGTGCCCGATTTCGTGAGCACGCTGATATGTGCGCCGCTGTTGTTACCCTGCGTGGCATCGTACATCGAAGCGTTGACGGCGATTTCCTGAATGGCGTCGGGAGGAGGCGTTGGCAGGGCCTGACCAATCGCTCCATAAACCGATGTGCTGGTCTGGATCCCGCCGCCCGAGCCAAAGTTTTCACCAGTGTTGAGGACGAAGCGATTCTCTCCGACCTGGCTGGTGGAGTTACCGTTAAATAGGTTGTTCGTACTGGTGCCGTTTAAAGAGAAACTATTGCTGGTGTCCCGGTTTCCATTGGCGAAAATAGCCTGATTGCCAAGGCCGGAGTTCGAGCCTGAACCGCCCAGAAAATCCGCATGAACGCCCGGACTCAGGATCGCCAGTTGGGTGAAGCTGCCTGTGCCAAGTGGCGTGTCCTCAATGATTTGATGATCGATGACGTACCCGTTGGTGGTGTCGGTTTGATTCATCAGAGGAGTGCCATTAACAGTCACGGTCACGTTAACTTCGCCGGGCTGCAAGGAGCCGTTTATGGTTGTGGTGCGATTGCCCTGCACGAGAATTTGCGAGTGGAACTCAGTTTTGAAACTATCGCGAGAGAAAGTGACGCTGTATGTGCCGATGGGGAGATCGGTGAAATGGAACGAGCCGTCTGTGTTTGTGCTGGCGGTTTCTTCCAAACCGGTGGCCAGATTGTGGATCTTGACGGTGGCCTCGTGGATTGCGCCGCCGGAACTGTCTGTTACTGTGCCATTGATTGATCCGAGATTTTCCTGCGCGTGCACAGGCAAAGTAAGCAGACAAAGAAGACTCAGACAACTCAGGATGAGCTGTGCGATTTTTTTCATCTCGATACACCCCTCACGTTAGATTCAACCGCCCCGGCCCGTTACCACGGATGTATCACACCCGCGGCTTGTAAATCGAGCGCCAGCCTGTGGATATCTCCTGGCACGCGCGACAGGTTGGCGAGAGTATGGCGACCAGACAGAGGAGAGTAAAATCGAAAATTACAATGCTGTGAATTTGGAATGAATATCTCGTTACAGGGTGAGGGTTCCGTGTTTGTGAGGATGGCCGAAAATTTAATGGATAGGAGAGGAACGCTGGATTGGAGTTAGTGACTTATGGCGTTACCGTGATTTTCTTTCCTGAGTATTCGACGGTTTCGTCGGCGTTTTCGGTGAGACCGCCGCCGGTTCCATGATTTTCCGAGACGAAGACGACGCGAAAGATGCGTTTTTCAAGCATGCCGGGGAATGCGCCGGCGCGATCCCCGATGGTGAAAATGTGAGCGGCGTCGTCCCAGGAGAAGGGAATCGTTGCGTGGACGCCTTTTTCGTAGTCGTAGGAGTCGTTTTCGTCTTCGTAGAGAGTGAAGGCGCCGTTCGCGCCGCGATAGACCCGGAGTTCGATTGGGGCGGCGGATTTTTCTGTGGCGTATTGCAGATCGGGACCTAGCGGAACGATGGAGCCGGCGCGGACGTAGAGCGGCATGCGATCGATGGGCGATGGAGCGTCGAGCGTGCGGCCGCCTTGGATCGCGGCGCCAGTCCAGAAGTCATACCACTTTCCGTTTGGTAGATAGAGGCGGCGAGTGGCGGCGCCTGGCTCAGTGACAGGACTAACGAGGATGGCTGGGCCGAAGAGGAATTGGTCGCCGATATTTTGGGCGCGGGTGTCTTCGCGGAAGTCCATGACGAGCGGACGCATGATGGTGTAGCCCTCGTTGGTGGTTTTCCAGGCGAGAGAATAGATGTAGGGCATTAGGCGGTAGCGGAGATTGTCGTAGGCGGTGAGAGTTTTCTGCGCGTCGGGGCCGTAGGACCAAATTTCGTTTTGATTTGTGGTGCGAGTGCCATGGGCGCGAAAGATGGGGCAGAAGGTGCCGAACTGGAACCAGCGGATGTAAAGCTCGCGGTAAGCGGGATCGTCCGGATTCGCAGAGACGAAGCCGCCGATGTCGGTCGTCCAGTAAGGAAGGCCGGAGACGGAATAGTTGAGGCCGGCGGGGATTTGGCGGCGAAAAGTCTCCCAGTTGGGATCAACATCGCCGGACCAGACGGCAGCGGCGTTGCGTTGAGATCCGGCGTAGGCGGAGCGCGAGAGAATGAAGACGCGCTTTTTGTCGGAGGCCGCGCGCTGGCCTTGGTAGACGGCGGTCGTGGTCAGGAGGGGGAATTCGTTGGCGTAGCGAGCGCCATTTTCGCCGCCGTTCACTTTGTTGGTGATGAGAATGTTGGTTTCGCGGCCTTCGGTTTCGGCTTCCGTGGTGTCCAGCCACCAGGCGTCGGCGCCGATTTTGAAAAGCGCGTTATTCATTAAGTTCCAATAATATTTGCGGGCGTCTGGATTGAACGGATCGTAGAGAGCCTGCGCGACGGGATGGAAACTTGGCGCAACGGTTTTGGCGATGAAGAAGCCGTGCTTATCCATGTCGTCGTAGACAGCGGAGCCGGGGCGGAAATAGGGCCAAACGGAAATCATGAGGTGGACATTGTTTTTGTGAAGCGCGTCGATCAGTCCTTTGGGGTCGGGATAGTTTTTGTTGAAGACGGGCTCGCCCATGGTGTTCCACCAGAACCAGTCCTGGACGATGTTGTCTAGCGGGATTCGCAGGTCGCGATATTTTTGCGCGATGGCGAGAAGTTCTTGCTGCGAATCGTAGCGGTTTTTGCATTGCCAGTAGCCGTAGGCCCATTTGCCAAAGAGCGGTGCGTTTCCAGTGAGCTCGCGATAGTCGGCGATGAGGCGGTCGAAGTCGGGACCGTAAAAAAAGTAATAGTCCATCGAGTCGGAAACTTCGGAGCTTAGGTAGAAGGCGTGGACGAAGCGGTTCGTGAATTTGCTGCGCGAGCCGTTGTTCCAGAAGATGCCGTAGCCGTTGCTGGAAAGCAGGAAAGGAATGGAAATGTTTGTATTGTCTTGCGAGATGTCGACAGATTCGCCGCGATAGTTCCAGACGCCAGCTTGGTGCTGGCCTAAGCCGTAGAAGGCTTCTTGCGTGTCCCACATGTTGACGAATCGTTCGGAATGGTAAGTTTTCTCGCCGTTGACTTCGGTGGGAGTCAGCGTGCGTGTGTTTTCCTGCGTGAGTTTGTGACCGGCAGAGTCGTAAAAGATGATCGAGCTGTCGGCGCGGGTGATTTCGATTTTGAGGCGCGCGGTGGTGAGAGTGATGAGTTTTGGATCATCCGTGTGGAGAGCGAAGTCGGCCTTGGGCCAGGATTTTTTGATGACGAGATTGTCGGGGTGCTGAGGGACGTCGCGCTCGATGGAGTAAATGACGTGGACGATGGAGTCCGAGCAGACCTGGAATCGCAAGAAACCCGCTTGGAGAGTGAGCACTACGCCGTCGGGTTGCTGATCCACAGAGTTTACTGGATTGAGGGGCACCCACTGGGCATGAAGCGGGGAGGCTGCCGCCATCAAAACTAGGACGGCCAGGAGGGCGATGTACTTGTAAGCATGCAAAAAAGAAATTGGTCGCATGAAATTCATGGAACTCCGTGTACGATAACGTTAATTTGGGGCGATTGTCCGGGGAACATTGGCACTCTGGCTTCGAGGTTGTCAATGTCCTTTGCAAACCAAAGGGATTGCGAAGCCGGGCAGTCCGTATTCGGCAAGTCTAAGAAAAATAAGGAGAAGATTCGCGATTGATGAATTTTTGTGATACAAGGCGTGGGGAAGAATCGATGCATCTTAACGTTGTCGAGGTAGAGGAGGGGCGGAATGGTGCTCAGGGGGAGAATCTGCATGCTGGCGTTTCTAATGGCGTTCGGTCCGGAGTTTGCGTCGTCGTCGCCCGGGGGAGAGGCGCAGACGGCTGCCAAAAAGGGTGCGCATGTGGATAAAGCGGAGTTTGGGAAGTTGCCGGATGGCACGGTGACTGAGGCATTCACCCTTTACAACACGCAGGGGGCTTCGGCAAAGATTATCACCTACGGCGCGACGCTGACGGAACTCCACGTTCCGGACAGGAACGGCAAGATGGGCGACGTGGTGCTCGGCTTCGACAATTTGCAAGGCTATGTTCAGGGTCCCCACCCCTACTTTGGTGCGACAATCGGGCGTTACGGGAACCGGATTGCGAAAGGGAAATTCACGCTGGACGGCAAAGAATATCAACTGGCGACAAACAACGGTCCGAACAGTTTGCACGGAGGACCCACAGGTTTTGACAAGCGTGTGTGGAAAGCGGAGCCGGTGGAAGTGAAGGATGGTTCGGCTGTGAAATTCACGTATTTGAGCAAGGATGGCGAGGAAAACTTCCCCGGGAACCTAATGGCCAGCGTGACCTACACACTTACGAACGCGAACGAGATCAAACTCGAATACACTGCGGAGACTGACAAAGACACGGTTGTGAATCTAACGAACCACAGCTATTTCAATCTCTCGGGCGACGGCTCCGGAAACATTCTGAAATACATCCTCTATCTGAACGCGGACAAATATACCCCGGTGGATTCGACGCTTATCCCAACGGGCGAAATCGCGAGCGTTGAGAATACGCCTTTGGATTTTCGCAAGCCTACGGAGATCGGGCTGCGCATCGGGGAGATCAAAGGGATCGGTGGCTACGACCACAACTTTGTCCTGAACGGGAAGGCTGGAACGTTGCGTATTGCCGCTCGGGTGACGGACCCTGCGTCGGGGAGGCAGATAGAAGTGTGGACTACGGAGCCGGGTGTGCAGTTCTATTCGGCGATCGGCTTGGACGGAAGTATCAAGGGGATAGGCGGAGTCGCATACCAAAAATACGGCGCGATATGTCTCGAGACGCAGCACTATCCAGACTCGCCGAACCGGCCTAATTTTCCGTCCGCGGAATTGAAGCCTGGGATGAAATTTCATTCGGAAACGATTTACAAGTTCTCGGCAAAATGACGCTTCGTTCGGATTGGATTTTTCTTGGCCATAAGATTGTTGGTTGTCAGGAATTGTAAGACGCTCGCAGAGGAGAAGCGATTCGGAACATTATGACTATTCCTTACGCGTTTATCGTACCCGCTCGCCTCGTACATCTTTCCGCTGTAGACGTCGTCATCGTTGTATTTTACTTCGCGTTGGTGCTGGCCATCGGCTTCTACCTGCGCGGGCGCGCGAACACCGGCGAAGACTTCTTCATGGCCGGGCGCGAAATGACCGCTTGGGTGGCCGGGCTTAGTTTTCTTTCGGCCAATCTCGGCGCCTTGGAGCTGATGGGCTGGGCGGGGTCGGCGTATCAATACGGCATTCTGGCGACGCATTGGTATTGGATTGGCGCCATTCCGGCGATGTTGTTTCTCGCGCTGGTGATGATGCCGTTTTATTACATTTCCAAGACGCACTCGGTTCCGGGTTACTTGAAATTGCGCTTCGGAGAACCTGCGCGTGCTGTGTCCGCGGTTTCGTTTGCGTTCATGACCGTGCTGATGAGCGGCGTCAACATGTTTGCCATGGCCAAGGTCATGCAAATTGTTTTGGGATGGGACATCAACTTCAGCATTTGGGTTTCGTCGCTTACGGTGGCGGTTTACGTCACACTCGGCGGCTTGCGCTCGGCAATTTTCAATGAAGTACTGCAGTTCTTTTTAATTTGGGCAGGCGCGCTCCTGATTCCGATTCTTGGGCTTTACGAAGCCGGCGGCTGGACGAATCTGAAATTGCAAATTGCTCAGCGGGCGTCGGATCAGTACGTTCACATGTGGTCCAACTTGGGTTCGTTTACGGACAACCCCATGGGAATCAACTGGGTCGGCATTGTGTTCGGGCTGGCCGCGGTTATCTCCATGGGTTACTGGACGACGGACTTTCTTGTAGTTCAGCGCATTCTCGCCGCCAAGGATATTCGCAGCGCGGAAATGGCGCCCATCATCGGAGCGGGATTCAAGATGTTTGTTCCTCTGATCGTGATCTTGCCGGGACTGCTGGGCTTGGCCGTGCTTCCAATGAAACTTGTGCCTGAATCGGTGGCCGCCGCTACGGGAATGCACAGCTACAACGACGTGCTTCCACTCATGCTTGCCCGCTATTGCGGGCCTGGCTTGCTTGGCCTTGGGATTACCGCGTTGATCGCAGGATTTATGTCTGGCATGGCGGGAAATGTCAGCGCGTTCACGACCGTCTGGACGTATGACATCTACCGGCCATTGATCAATAGCAAGGGCACGGACCACCACTATGTGAACATGGGTCGCTGGACGACGGTGATCGGAGTGCTGATTAGCGTCGGCACGGCTTATCTGGTCATGCAGTTCGCAAGCATCATGGATTATGTACAGGCACTGTTTAGCTTTTTCATTGCGCCGCTGTTCGGCACCGTCATTCTCGGCATGCTTTGGAAGCGAGCAACAGGCCCGGGCGGCTTCCTGGGCTTGCTGTGCGGCACTTTGTCTTCCATCGGCATGTGGGCTTGGGTGAAAGCGGATCCGTCGGCGCTGCGTTATGTGGCGCTCTCGCCGCACGCTAAGGCTCTGGCGCAGGATATGTTCCAGGCGCTGTGGTCTTTTCTCGTTTGCGTGATCGTGACCGTAGTGGTGAGTCTGGCGACGAAGCCAAAAACGGACGCGGAATTGACTGGCTTGGTTTATGGTCTGACCACAGTTCCGTCTGTCGGAAATATTTCTCTGTATCAGAAGCCTATTTTCTGGGCTGGTGTGGTTGCTGTCGTGTTTTTTACGCTGAACATCATTTTCTGGTAGTTCTTTAGCGGGAGGCTTACAGCATGGTTTCCATTTGGTTTTTTATAGGGATATCGTTGCTCGTGAATGGAGTGCTGATCTTCGGCGCCGGCCTGTACGAGTATTGGCATCCACCCGCGGAGCAGGTCGTGCTCTTTAATTTGCACGCGAGCATCTGGTGGGGCGCGTTGATGACAGTGATCGGAGCGTGGTACTGCTATCACTTCAAGCCGGGGCAGAAAAAAGCTTCTTGATAGAGAATTGCCGCGTCTGTTTCGCCTGAGATTGTTTGGGTTTGCCGCTCAGTTGGCTGATGTAGATTGATCCTCAGCGAAGATGGAATGTAGGGCCGGATAAATCCGGCGGTAGGTTTGATAGCCACGCTGCATAGTGGAGCTGGCTTCTTTGTTTGTGCTGACCTGCTTGGCAATACGCACCACAGCGTCGCACGCTTCATCGACACTCCTCCAGCATCCAGAACCCACTCCGGCGAGAATTGCGGCACCGTAGGCTGCGCCTTCTTCCGCTTTCAAGATTTCGACTTCGTGCGCATAGACGTCTGCTTGGATTTGCTGCCACAGGGGCGAGCGAGCGCCTCCTCCGCCTAGGCGGATGCGTTCCACGGGCACCTGAATCTCGTTAAAGATGCTGAATGTATCTTTCAAGCTGTAAGCCACCCCTTCGAGCACTGCGCGGATGAGGTGGGCGCGGGTGTGCGAAGCGGAGAGGCCGACGAATGCGGCGCGAGCGAATGGATCGAGATGCGGAGTGCGCTCGCCCATCAGGTAGGGTGCCCAGAAGGCGCCCTCGGAGCCGGCCGGAGCGGTAGCGGCTTCGTCGGACATGCGTTCGTAGGGATCGCGGCCGTCATCGGGCCCCGCGCCAAAGCGATCGCGGAACCAACGCAGTGAAAGTCCGGCAGCTTGCGTCACTCCCATAACGTGCCAGCGGCCGGGGATTGCGTGACAGAAAGTGTGCAAGCGACCTTTGGGATCGAGCGAAGGACGATCCGTGGCAGCAAAAACCACGCCCGAGGTTCCGATGGTGGCGCTCACCACTCCCGCGCGCGTGATGCCCATGCCGACGGCACCGGCAGCTTGATCGCCTGCGCCAGCAACCACCGGAGTTCCTGCGCGGAGACCGGTCGCGTCTGCGCCGGCTTGCGAAAGCTTCCCGCAAATATCCTGGGATTCGAAAAGCTTTGGAAGCAGTTTCACGTCAATTCCAGTTTTGGAGAGAACTTCGCTCGACCACGTACGGTGTGCGACGTCGAGCATCAGTGTTCCGGAAGCGTCTGCGACGTCAATGGCGGATTCGCCGGTTAGGCGCAGGCGGACGTAGTCTTTCGGCAGCATGATTTTGCGGACGCGTTGCCAGTTTTTCGGTTCGTGCTCGCGAACCCAAAGAAGTTTTGTGAGGGTGAAATTTGTCAGCGGGGGATTGCAGGTCAACTGGATAAGACGGTCGAGGCCGATGGTGCGCTCGAGCTCCTTGGATTGCGCTTCAGTGCGCTGGTCACACCAAATCAGAGCGGGACGAATGACTTCGTCGTTTTCGTCAAGCAGGACGGCGCCATGCATCTGGCCGGAAAATCCGACGGCGGCGATGGACTCGGCGGAGAGGCCCGAAGTCTGGAGCGCTTTGCGAACAGCAAGGGCGGCGGCGCGCCACCAGTCGCGCGGGTCTTGCTCCGCCCAGCCGGGTTGCGGGCTGGCGAAATTGGCATGCTCCTCCGTACCCGAAGCGAGGACGGTGCCGTGCTCATCGAGGATTAAGGCGCGGGTCCCGCTGGTTCCGACATCGATGCCGAGGATTGGGATACTGCCTCCTTCTTACACAAAACTTGCCCTAGATGCTGGTTCGTGCGCCCTTAGTTGATGGGGAATTGCGTCCAGCAGCCAGCCAAAAAGAATTGAGCTGCGGCTTCCGTGAACGTTCACGGTGGACATTTAAAACTAGCGGCGCGGGCTTGTCAACGCGGCGTCTCGCGGCCTGGGTAACTAGCTGCCCGATTGACAAGCCGCAATGCGAACCACACAATGCCTCCGCTGAAACTCAATTAGAGCGAGTGGAACATCACGGTCGGGAGGTCGAACAATGAGGGACACAAACGAAACAATCGATCGCAGAGAATTTTTAAGCAAGTCAGCGGCGCTGATTGCGGGAGGGGCGGCGCTGCCGAGTACCGCGCTTTCGTATGGAAGAATCGTGGGCGCGAACGATCGCATTTCGCTGGCGCATATTGGAACGGGAAGCCGCGGAAGTGATCTGGACTGGATAGTGGCGCAACTGAAGACAAGCCAGAACGCCGAGATGACGGTGATCTGCGATTTGTGGAAGCTGAACCGGGAAAAAGCGGCTGCGACCAATGCGAAATATTATGGCCGCGCGCCGCGGACTTATCAGTATTTAGAGGACGTGCTTGCGTTGAAAGATGTGGACGGAGTGATCATTTCCACGCCGGAACATGCACACTCGCCGATTCTCAAGATGGCTGTCGAGGCGGGCAAAGACGCTTATGTTGAAAAGCCAATGGGCAATGTATTAGCCGAAGCAAAGGCGGCGCGTGACACGGTGTTAAAAAGCGACCGGATTGTGCAGGTCGGCACGCAGCATCGCAGCGAGCCATACCAAATCGCCGCTCACGACCTGGTGCAGACGGGCGTCCTCGGCGACGTGAGCAAAATCGAAATCGTCTGGAATTATCACGGGCCGCGATGGCGCGGGCGCGAAGAAACAAAACTACTCCGCGAAGAGGATACGGATTGGCGCAAGTGGCTGCTGACGAAGCCTAATAGGACTTTCGATCCGAAAGTGTATTGCGAGTTTCGTTTGTACAAGGAATTTTCCAGCGGGATTCCCGATCAATGGATGAGCCATGCGATTGATCTCGTGCACTGGTTTATGAAAGACAGCTTCCCCCGCTCGGCGATGGCACACGGTGGAATTTTTGCGTGGCACGATGGCAGGGAGAATGCAGACACGTTCCAGGCGTTGCTCGAATATCCAAAGGGGTTTCTAGTGAGCTATGCGACGAGTTTCGGAAACGATGCGCCATCGTCGACGCGGTATATGGGAAAAAAGGCAACGCTTACCAACATCGGAGGGGAAGGAAGCCCGCGATACCAATTGGTCGACGAAAAGGGGAATCACGAAGACGACGCGGACATCGACAAAAAGCGGCCGGCGAAATATATTCTGCCGCCAGGCGAAACAAAACTCCCGCCAATGGGCATTGATGACAGAACTCTGGAGCACATGGCGAACTGGTTCCAGTGCATGCGCTCGCGGCAGCAGCCTCACTGCACCGTGCAGGATGGGTTCGCGCATTCGGTTGCAAACATGATGTCGACGGAGTCTTACTGGTCTGGCAAGAAGCAATACTGGGATGCGGCTAGCGAAACATTTAGCGACCGGGCGCCAGTCAGTTGAATGGGAGAAACTTGAGCGCCCAGCGGCAGTGCGGAATCTCCTAAAGCGATTTGGCGCAATCAGGAAAGGTATTTAATGGTTTCATCGATCAGCTTCAAAGTGGGAGCATAGGGATCGCCGGGCGCGTCGAACTCCATCGAGCAATAGCCGCGATAGTTGCTGGCTTTCAGAATATCGAACGATTTCTTTAGGTCCACATTGAATTGCTTGTCGTCATCATTGGTTTCGCCGTCTTTCACATGACAAATATTGTAGGCATGCTGAAACATCACTTGCAGCGCGCGGTAATTGAAATCGGCATCCCCGCCCAGCATGGAATTTGCAAAATCGGGTAGGGCACGAAGATAGGGATTGTTGACAGCCTCGATGACTTTGACGAGGAAGAAAGCGTCCTCGCTGACCAAATCATCGTTCTCCAGCGTGACGACAATATTTTTCTCTGCAGCGTATTCGGCCACTTGGCGCAAACTCTCCGTGGCGCGGTCAACATTCGGCGGAGAATTCCTGGCCGTGGCGATGTGCGCGCGGATTCCCGGAGAGCCGATTCGCAGAGCGACATCTACCCATTTCTTCGCGAAGCCGACAGCTTTTTCCCGGGCATCGGCATCCGCGTCGTAGAAACTGTTGACTGTGCTGACGGCGATATTCACGGCGCGCACTTTGGTTTTCAGCAAAATCTGACGGAAATCATCGAGATAGTCCGGCTGCAACGATGTGAAGTGGCGGCTATGCGGTTCAATATTATGAATATTGAATTTCTCGACCACGTGGGCCGGGAATTCGAGCAGATTCATTCCAGGAAGCGTGGTGTCGCGGTCGCGATTGTCGGGGCTCAGAATGTATGCACGAAACGGATACGATGCAATGCAGATGCGCTCGCGAGGATGGGTGGGAAAAGTGATATGCGGTTCGAGATCGGGATTTGGCGCGGCGCCGAGGGCGCTAGCTGCCATGAATCCACCGGCCGTTAGAACCGAGATTTTTCCTAAAAATGCGCGCCGAGATAGTGAGTCTATTTTCTGCATTAATTCCGCATGGCGATTATCTGCCTGAGCAGCATATCACCTTGAGAAGGACGCTTGGCGCTTCCACGGCGTTACAAGGCCAATCCCGATCAGGGGACTGTGACGATAACTTTTCCGATTTGCTCATTGCTTTCCAAATAGCGGTGCGCCTCGACTATCCGATCGAAGGGAAATGTCTTCGCAATAATTGGCGTCAGCCAGCCGTGGCGCAAACCTTCTTCGACAAACAGTCGCGCACGCTCCAATCGCTCCGCATCGCTTAAGATTTCAAACACAACATAGGCGCGCATGCTAAATCCTCTGACCATGGAAGGTCCAAAGGGAAAAATCGTAGTTATCGCCTCTCCGCTGAGATTTCCATACAGAATCAACCTGCCTCCAGCAGCCATCGCCGCGGCAAGCGACGCGACAATAGGGCCTGCAATCGGATCAAACGCCACATTTGCGCCTTTGCCGCCGGTGATGCGCAACATTTCCGTCTCAAGAGATTGTTTTTCCGTAACGATTACGTGCGCCGCCCCGAGGTTTCGCAATCCCGCCTCTTTCGCCGCCGTTCGCGTCACCGCAATCGACACAGCGCCAACATGGTTCGCGATCTGGATGGCGGCAAGGCCCACGCTGCTCGAAGCCGCGGTAATGACCACAGCATCGCCACTACCAATCTTGGAAATATCGATGAGCGCTCCGTATGCTGTCAGATACTGCATCCAAATCGCAGCGCAAACATGTGTTCCCAATCCGGTCGGGCGCTTTAGAAGAGCAGAAGCTGGCACGATGGCGCGCTCGGCGTAAATGCCATATTTGTTCATCGAAAACGACGGCAACACACAAACCGGCTCGCCGACCGAAAAATTCTTGACCCCTTCACCAAGAGCCTCGACGACTCCGGAAGCCTCATAGCCGATACGCGCCGGCAATATTGCCCTCTCGATGTATCCGCCCGACCGAAAGCCAGACTCAGCGCGATTAATTCCAATGGCTTCGATTCGCACGCGCACTTCGCCCGCGCTCGGCTCGCCAACCTCAAGAGATTCAAACCGCAGAACCTCTGGCCCGCCAAACTCGTGGAATCGTACTACCTTGGTCAGCATTTCTGTTTTTCTCCACCCTCCATCTTTCCCGCTCTCTTCCCCACACCCGGGGAAATTCCTCGTTTTCTATGATCTCGACGAAATGTGCCCAAACCTATTACAGACTACACTAGAGAGCAAGCGCGCCAGAAAATCGCGGCGGTAATCGCATCGTGGTTTCTATCGGTGTCTCCGGACCGAAGGACAGGTTTATCCTCGCGCATGCCAGGATAAAAATGGACCTCATCAAAAAGTTCGCTTCCAAGCTCTCGAAAGTTTTCAGCCGTGGCTCCGTGGATTTTGCGACAATCAGTCCGCCATACATTTCATAGAAGTGGAGAGAGGCCCTTTCGGATGCCGACAAAGTACCGCGCCGATCATGTTGGAAGTTTCTTGAGGCCGGCTGGATTGCTGGAAGCAAGACTGTCTGCCGGAAACGCGGGGAAGCTGCACGCCCTCGAAGATCAGCACATCCTCCGCGTGCTTGTGAAACAAAAGGAACTCGGGTTCGAAGTTTTCACGGATGGTGAATTGCGCCGCCGCAACTTCATGAGCGACTTCACCGATGCGGTCGAAGGATTCGATTTCGGCGATGCCGTTGCGAGAAACTGGAGCGCTGGAGACAAAGGCGCCGCTCCCGTCAGCAACGTCAATGGCATCGTCAGCAAGAAGTTACGCCAGGTGCGCCCGCTCACCGGGCACGAACTTCCATTTACAAAAAAGCACAGTCCCGGTGACATCAAGATGACTTTGCCGAGCGCAACGCAATTTCCTGCGATCTCGTTTAAGCGCGGCGTATCGGATGCTATTTATAAGGACCATTCGGCGCTGTTGTGGGCCGTGGTCGACATCATGAAGAAAGACTTGGCCACACTCGCCGACGCCGGCGCCAAGTACATTCAGATTGACGCGCCCCGTTACAGTTACTATATGGACCCGAAATGGCGCGAATGGATTCGGACGGAGATTGGGATGGATCCGGACGCCGCGCTTGAGGAAGCCGTTAAGGCCGACAACGCGTGTTTCCGTGCTGCGCGCCGTCCTGGCGTGACGCTCGCCATCCATCTATGCCGTGGAAACAACCGCAGCCATTGGTACGCGGAAGGCGGCTATGACGCCATCGCGGAGAAATTGTTCGGCACTCTTGAGGTGGATCGCTTTCTCCTGGAGTATGATGACCAGCGCTCGGGAACATTCGAGCCGCTCCGATTCATTCCGAAGGGAAAAACCGTTGTGCTGGGGCTCGTCAGCTCGAAGATTCCGCAAATGGAAGATCCCAAGCAGCTTGCCAAGCGGATCGAAGAAGCATCGCGCTACGTTCCAATGGAAAACCTGGCGCTCAGCCCGCAATGTGGTTTCGCTTCGACTGCGGAAGGAAATCTCATCACCGAAGACCGTCAGTGGGCAAAGCTAAAACTTGTTGCGGATACAGCTCGCCGCGTGTGGGGCTGAGGCTGGATGGGACTCCTTAATAGGAATACCGCGCAGAGGACCGAATTGGCGGACGGCCTAACCGAATTTGATCTGGGCTATTACGGCTGGCGTGTAGTGCTGGCTGCATGCTTCGGTGTAATGGCGGGGTTCGGCTCGCTTTTCGTTTATACCTTCGCGGTTTTTGTGAAACCGCTGAGCGCGCAATTTGGCTGGAACCGCGAAGCCGTCTCGCTCGGCTTCGGGCTCGCCGCTGTCACCTTGGGCGTAGTTTCTCCGCTGCTGGGGCGGTGGATCGATCGCTTTGGTCCTCGCCGGATCATTCTTCCCTGCATGACGGTGTATTGCGTCGCGATTATTTCGTTGGCATTTTTGCGTTCCCAGTTGTGGCAGTTCTACGTGACCTGTATCTTGCTCGGCTTAGTTGGCAACGGTGCCGCTCATCTTGCGTTTTCGCGTTCCATTTCTTCTTGGTTTCAGCGGCGTTTGGGAACGGCGCTGGCTTTCGTCATGGTGGGAGCGGGCTTGGGTGCCTTGATCCTGCCCGTCATTGCGCAAGCTATCATCAGCGGATCTGGCTGGAGGGCAGCCTACTTTTCTCTCGGTTGCCTTGCCTTGCTGCTCGGCCTGCCACTGAGTTGGCGCTATATCTTTGAACGTGGCGAAACTCGGCGCGAGACTGCTTCTGTCTCACATTCTGGACAGACGTGGCAGCAAGGGCTGCGCTCGTTCGCTTTCTGGATTATTGTCGCTATCCTTTTCGTGAGCTCGATCAGCATGAATGGAGCGATCACACAGCTTTCCGCGTTGCTGACGGATAGAGGAATCACGCCTGGAGATGCGGCGTTATGCGTGTCCATGATTGGTGGTTCGAGCGTGCTCGGTAGAATAGGTGTTGGCTGGCTGTTGGATCGATTTTTTGGCGCGCGCGTCGCCCTAGTAGTGAACCTAATCACCGCCGCGGGCATTTTTCTTCTCGCGCATGCGAGTAGCTTTCCCGCTGGCTGCCTTTCTGCTGCGCTTATTGGCATCGGGGCCGGCGGTGAAGCCGCCATCACGCCTTACTTGCTTACTCGCTATTTTGGGCTGCGCTCTTTTTCCACGCTTTACGGACTTACATGGACGTTCTACGCTGCCGCGGGAGCCATTGGTCCTGTGATCCTAGGCCGTGCATTCGATTTGACTGGCTCCTACACCTCTTTGTTGGTAGTCCTCGCAGTGGCGTTGGCGTTGGCGGCTGCAATGAATCTGCTGCTTCCAAAATATGCAAGCTCACCCGCAGTGGATCTACCCTAAGCGATTCCGAGCGAAGCACGGCGCACTCGAAAATAATCCACATGATTATTCGCGCACTTTGGAACTGTCCGGCCATTCCTGCGAGCTGTCGCTTGACTTTCAATGGAGCTCGGCGAAAAATCATGGCGTTCATCCCAATTTTGCGTCGGTGCGATAAGCGCCTGATTTTCAATTTGTCCTTGATGAGCTACTCCGCTTGACGTGTTCCTTCGCGCGGCAAGAAAAGAGGCAGTATGGTTTCGACTCCTTATATCGGCGGTAAGGCGATTGAAGCGCCGCCTTCGGCTTTCTCGGATGTCATCAATCCCGCAAATCAACGCCCCTTTGCGCGCATCTTCATGGCGCAAGAGCAGCACATGCGCGCGGCCATTGATGCAGCAGACGCGGCCAAAAACGCGTGGGGCGCGACGCTCGCCGGGGAGCGCGAGCGTATCCTGATGCGCGCCGCCGATGAACTCGAGAAGGCTTCGGAGGAAATGATTGACCTCCTGATCGATGAAGCGGGCTCGACTTTTGGAAAAGCCCATTTCGAAGTGCCCTTCGCTGCAAATCTAGTACGCTCGATTGCCGGCGAAGCTCGCCGCATTCGAGGAGACGTTTTTCCCTCCGATGTGCCAGGAATGATTTCCATGGCTATTCGCCGGCCTCTGGGCGTGGTGGCTGGAATATCGCCCTTTAACTTTCCGGTCGTGCTCTCGCTCAAGAAAGTCGCTTTCGCGTTGGCGTGCGGAAATACGTTCGTGCTGAAGCCTTCGGAGGAGACATCGCTCGTTGGACTGAAGCTGGCGGAAATCTTCGAGCGTGCCGGAGTGCCAGCCGGTGTTTTCAACGTGGTTCCCGGTGACGGGCCGTCGCTCGTAAAGGTGCTCATCGACGATCCCCGCGTAAAACTTGTTTCTTTCACTGGATCGACCGCTGTCGGACGAATCATTGCGGTCGAATGTGCCAAGCGCGGGAAACGTTGTGTCCTGGAAATGGGCGGGAAAAGTCCGCTGATCATTTTGAAGGACGCGGATTTGGAGTACGCGGTGGACACTGCGTGTTTTGGAATATTCATCCATCAGGGACAAATCTGCATGGCAGGTTCCCGGATTATCGTCGAAGCGCCGATCTATGAAGAATTTCTGAAACGATTCGACGCAAAAGCGCAGACGATGAAGGTAGGCGACCCGCGCGATCCGCAAACGGTGATTGGCCCGCTGATTCGGTCTTCGCAATGCCCGATGATCGACAAAAAGATCAAGGATGCCATAGCCGCCGGTGCGCGCCTGCTGACCGGCGGAAAATACGAAGGAAACTTTTATCACCCAACCGTTCTCGCGGATGTGGCGCCGGAAATGGCCGCGTTTCGCGATGAACTGTTTGGCCCGGTCGCCGCGGTAACAAAAGCCAATGACGCGGATCACGCGCTCGCTCTCGCGAATAGCTCGACCTATGGCCTGTCCTCCGCCGTACTCACGAATAATCTCCAGCTCGCGATGCGCTTTGCCCTCGAACTAGAAGCAGGCATGGTCCATCTAAACGGCCCCACGATCCACGACGAAGGCACCGTTCCTTTCGGCGGCATAAAGGATTCCGGCATGGGCCGCGAAGGCGGCCGCTGGTCCACCGATGAAATGACCGAAGTGAAATGGGTCACGATTCAAACGGGCCAACGCCACTATCCGTTTTGATTGTGCGGCGCCAAGAAAATCTCCGATCAAATTTGTGGGGGCGGGGCTTGTTTACCCTGAGCCTCGAAGGGTCCTGCACCGTCGACTGGTTGGAATCAAACATCGAAAAAAACAGTTTCGCCGGGACCCTGGAGAACGACGTTCCATTCCAGCGCGCCAGCCCGTCCCTCCATCTTTTTTGCGATGAGCGTTCCACGTCTACCCGCTTCAACAAGCCCCAGCGCAAAATCTTCCGTGTTGCTGGGTTCATCCGGAAAATAAATCCGAGTGATAAGCCGACGCAGCAGACCCCGCGTAAAAACCGAAATAGCAAGATGGGGCGCTTGCAATTTTCCATCCGGCCCAGGAACGCGCCCGGGCTTAATCGTTGTAAAGCGGAAACGTCCCCCGTCGTCTGTCGGGATGCGCCCATAGCCGGTAAAGCCTGATTCGGCCTTATTTTCCTGCGGATCATCAGGATGAGCATATTTGCCCTGCGAATTCGCTTGCCAAATTTCGACGATCCCGTCGGGCACAGGCTTACTATCTCCATCGAGAATACGGCCCGCAATTTCCACACGTTCACCCGAAACGCCAGGCCCGGCCAAATTGTCCCGATAAAGCCAGGAGAAGCCGATGCTGAAAAATGGGCCAACGGTTTGCCACGTTGTGGCCTGAAGACTCATGACTTTTCTCCGTGCGGGTGAGTTTCCATCGGAGTGCTTTCGCGACCACTAAGCACGATGTCGAACCGGTAGCCCAGCGCTTGTGAAGGAATCGTGGTCTCCCAATCGAACTGCGAAATGAGCCGGTTCCGTGCTTTTTCGTCGTCTGTGCAGTTGAAGATCGGATCGTAGGGAATCAAAGGATCGCCCTGGAAATACATTTGCGTCACAAGCCGCGTCGCGAAAGCAGGACCGAACAGCGAAAAATGAATGTGCGCCGGCCGCCAGGCATTGTGGTGATTTCCCCAAGGATATTCGCCCGGCCGAATCGTCACGAATCGATAGCGCCCTTCAGAATCCGTCAACGCATGCCCGCAACCAGTAAAGTTTGGATCGAGCGGAGCGTTATGTTGATCGATGCCGTGTAGATAGCGTCCCGCGGCATTCGCTTGCCAGATTTCCACGAGTGTGTGCGGCACCGGCCGAGAGTTTTCGTCCAGAACGCGTCCGCTGACGACAATGCGTTCCCCGAGCGGTTCGCCGGAATGCTGCCGCGTCAGATCGCAAGCTTTCACATCGGCGATCTCCGGTCCGAATACAGGCCCCGTAATTTCCGAAAGCGTGTGAGCGAGCACTACAAGAGGCTGCAGCGGAGCCCGCTTAATGGAAGAAACATAGGGGGGATGCAAATGAGGCGGCTGCGTGCCGGGGATGTATCGCCGGTACTCCGGAATCTTGCTCATGCAATTCGTCTCCCGCGAAAAATTTCACCGCGCCCCGCATTTTATGGCACCTCAAATGCACCCGCAATGTCGATTATCGAAGTGTTGGGCCCATACCGGCGAAATTCGTGTAAGCTGCTCCGCTGCATTGGCTTTTTTGATGTTCGTTTCCCGGGGGATTCGACTGAGCTTCGTTTAGCATATTCTTTAACTTCTTTTTGAGGCCGTTTGCGTTATGCGGACTCGGACAGGGAAGGATAGCGCAATGCCGGTGACGTTTAAGGATGTCCGAAAGCTCGCATTAGTGCTCCAAAACGTGGAAGAAGGCACATCGTACGGAACGCCGGCATTTAAAGTCGACGGCAAGCTGATTGCTCGTCTTAAAGAAGATGGAGAATCGCTCGTTGTGGGCACGACTTTCGAGGAGCGCGAAGAGATGATGGCCGCGGAGCCGGAGACGTACTACATTACCGATCATTATTTAAAATATCCGTGGGTTCTGGTTCGCCTTTCGCGGGTGCATGCAGATGCGCTGCGAGATCTGCTCAGCAGGTCTTGGCGCCTGGCTCGAAAGATACCTCGGAAAGCATCCAAGCGGAAGCAGGTGGACCGTTCGCTGTGAGGTTCGTCGCTTTCGGATGCTCGTTTTGTGTATTGTGAAGGGTCCGAGGAGGTATTCGAATGGATGAACGCCAGCGCTACGAAGAAGGGATGAAGACGCGCCGCGCGGTGTTGGGAGACGCTCATGTCGATGCCACGCTGAAAAACCGAAACGAATTCACGGACGCGTTTCAGGAGTTCATCACGCGTTATGCGTGGGGAGAAATCTGGAGCCGGCCTGGCCTGCCAAAAGAAACGCGAAGCATGCTGACTCTGGCCATGATGGTTGCGCTGAATCGGCCAGACGAACTACGCATGCATTTGCGTGCGGCGTTAAACGTCGGCGTCTCGCGCGAACAGATTCAGGAAGTCCTGTTGCAGAGCGCAATCTACTGCGGTCTGCCTGCGGCGAATTCGGCATTCCACACCGCGATGGAAGTGTTCTCGGAACACCAGTCGTAAATCATTCCAACAGCGTCGCAAAGCACTGAAGGCGAATCTTCGTGAGAACTCAAATCGGAATTGTCGGAGCCGGACCGGCAGGGTTGTTGCTCTCCCACCTTTTGCACTTGCAGGGAATCGAATCGGTTGTTCTGGAAGCGCGAAGCCGTCAGCGCGTTGAGGAGCGCGTGCGCGCCGGAGTCCTCGAACAAGGCACTGTCGATTTGCTGAATGAAACGGGAGTTGGGGCGCGAATGATGCGCCAGGGTCTTGTGCATCACGGAATTGCATTGCAGTTCGGTCACAAGAGGCACCGCATTGATTTTCAGGAACTCACCGGAGGGAAGTCGGTGATGGTGTATGCGCAGCACGAGGTGTTGAAAGATCTCATCGAAGCTCGGCTTGCCGCGAACGGGCATCTATTCTTTGATGTTGAAGACGTCAGCGTGAGTGGGTTTGACGGCGCAGCTCCAAAGATTCAGTTTCGAAAAGACGGCTCGCTGCAAGAACTGACCTGCGATTTCATCGCGGGGTGCGATGGGTTTCACGGTGTGTGCAGGCCATCGATTCCGGCCGGAGTGTTGAAGACATTCGAACGGATATATCCGTTTGCTTGGCTTGGAATTCTCGCGCAGGCTCCTCCTTCTTCAGAAGAACTCATCTACGCCTATCACGAGCGCGGTTTCGCTTTACTCAGCATGCGCTCGCCGGAGATTTCGCGGCTCTATATTCAGTGCGAGCCCGACGAAGATATTGCAAATTGGCCGGACGAGCGAATTTGGCAAGAGCTTCACACGCGCCTCGAGTGCATTGACGGCTGGAAACTTGTCGACGGGCCCGTGATTCAAAAAGGCATCACGGGAATGCGCAGTTTTGTGGTTGAGCCGATGCAGTACGGGAGACTATTTCTCGCCGGAGATTCGGCGCATATTGTTCCTCCCACGGGAGCCAAAGGACTCAATCTCGCGGTAGCGGATATTCGTGTCCTTTCGCGCGCGCTGGGGGAATATTACGCTACTGGGAAAACTCAGCTTCTGGACAGTTATTCGGCGACTTGTTTGCGGCGCGTGTGGAAAGTGCAGCGCTTTTCCTGGTGGATGACTTCGATGCTACACCGATTTTCCGACGACAACGCATTTGACCAGCGCCGCCAGCTTGCCGAACTCGATTATGTGACGAGCTCGCGAGCCGCGTCCGTGTCGCTTGCGGAAAATTACGTCGGCCTGCCAATGGACTGAAGAGTTTGGTCCCGGTATAGAGGAGAAGAGTGCCAATTACGAAGCGATATCAAACCGGGCTGGTGGTTCTTTTTTTCTTCACATGGGGCAGCGTTTTTCTTGCACGTATGAGCGTTTTGTACCTGGCGCCGTTCATCGCGCCCGACCTTCATTTGAGTCACGCACAGGTTGGATTGCTCGCATCGGCCCTGGCGCTTGCTTGGGCGGGGTCGGGCTTGATTTTTGGAGCAGTCTCCGACCGTATTGGACGACGTCCAGTTTTGATTCCAACGGTCTTTCTGTTTTCCATTTTGTCCTGGCTTTCGGGCCTCGCGCGCTCCTTCGCTGAGTTGCTCTTTATCCGTACGCTGATGGGCGTCGCTGAAGGACCGACTTGGCCGACCATGACTTCGATGATCGAAGCCTCCTCCGAGCCAAAAAACCGTGGGCGCAACATTGGGATCGTCGTCAGTGCCAGTGCACTCGCGGGTCTGGCGCTCGCACCCGTCTTGACCACCCAAATTGCAGCGCGATTCGGATGGCGCGCAGCTTTTTTCGTCACGGGAATCCCCGGAATCATCCTTGGCATTCTGATTTGGAGATTCGTCAAGGAACCAGTCCAAGGCGAGTCTGAGCCGCATCATCACGCTAAACCTTCGCTCAAAGATTATTTGTCGCTCCTTCGATATCGCAACATGCTTCTGTGTTGCGTCGGAGCGGCGGGCTTCATGACTTGGCTGTTCGTGATGCATTCCTTCGCGCCGCTATACATTACAGAGGTCTCGAAACGCTCTGCCACAACTGCCGGATTCATCATTGGCGCCGGCGGATTGGGCGCATTCATGTGGGGCTGGATCTTCCCCTGGGTCTCCGACCGCACGGGTCGGAAACCTACGCTGATGTTTGTTGCGCTGATCTCTGCGATGGCTCCGCTGATTTACGAAGTGCCGTTTCTGATCGCGCACCCATGGCTGATGGCGGCCGCGGGGTTCCTGGTCAACGGTGGACAGGGCATCGCCCCGCTTGTTTTGGTCCTGGTTCCAACGGAAAGCGTTCCCGCAAAGTTTGCTGCCACCGCTATTGGGCTGGCGACACTTGTCGGAGAAATTGTCGGCGGCGCAATGGCTCCAGCTCTGGCTGGCGCTGCCGCAAATCGCTATGGTCTCGGCGCACCCCTTTGGATAGCCAGCGGAGGGGCAATCCTAGTTCTGCTCGTGTCTCTGTTTATGACGGAAACTGCGCCCTCCAGGACCGGCCAGCCGAGAATCGCCTGATCCACAACCTGAAGTTTTTTCCAGGTGGAAATGGCGCGCCCGGCCAGACTCGAACTGGCGACCCTCTGCT
>CAVUCM010000004.1:0-10380 GCA_963740015.1 uncultured Acidobacteriota bacterium
TCGGCGTTTCCCAAAAATGCTCGCCGGGCTTTGGCGCTTTCCATAGCGCGAAGTCGCGTGCGCTCTCTTTTTCGTAGCGGTCGACATCGACGCGCGCCCCGGCCTGAATTCCAGCCACGTCAATATTCGATAGCTTTCCGTAGTTCGGAAATTTCGCGATGCGATAGTAGATCGAGCCTTCGCTCGGATAGGTGTAGGTCTTTTCTTGCAATCGCTCGATGAGCTTGACCATGTCGTCGATATGGTCGGTGGCGCGGATCCAGTGTTCGGGTGCTTCGATGCTAAGCGTCTTGCAATCGTCAAAAAAAGCCTGTGCAAATTTCTCCGTATAGTCTCGAATGCTCACACCCGCAGCCGCCGCGTTTGCAATGATGCGGTCGTCCACGTCAGTGAGATTCATGACGTGCTTCATTTTGTAGCCGCGCAGCTTCAGAAATCGCCGAAGAATGTCCTGAAATACGAACGTGCGGTAATTTCCGATGTGCGCGTAGTCGTACACCGTCGGTCCGCAGGTATACATGCGGACCCCATCGCTTTTTTGCGGCGTGAAAGCTTCGATCTTCCCGCCCAGCGTATTGTGGAAGCGTATCTCGTGCATCGCAGCTTAGTCGGCTATTTGCCCCAAGGGATAAACGTCAGATTGTAGCCGAGGCTTCCAGACACCCGCAATGAAGAAGGCCGCACAAGTGTCCAGGACTGTGCAATTGCGACTCAGAGAGTCCGCAATGAAGAACAAGGTTGAGGACGCCCCGCGGAGACAGAGCCGCAGGGATCAAATCAATAATGCACTCTGGAACCGCTAGTTCCCGCCATCCATGTGACCGGTGCCACTCAGAAGTAAAACTTCAGGGCCACCTGCACCTGACGGCCCGGCAGACTTTCGGAAATCTCGCCAAAGGTCGGAGAGCTGACGTCGTTATCCGGCAACCGGAAGTTAGCGTGGTTGAAAACGTTGAAAAACTCCGCGCGGAATTGGAGGCTCTTGGATTCGTGGATCGGAATGTTCTTGAAGGCAGAGAAGTCCCACTCCTGTAACCCCGGCCCTTGCACGACGTTGCGGCCTTCGTTGCCGAACTGCCCAGCCTGGGTGACCGGATTGAGCTGTTGAAAGGCAGCCGTGTTGAACCATTCTTGCGGAGTGCGCGGCCCATTATTAGGATTGCCAACTACATCCGGGCGATTGCTGGAAAAACCAGAGATTTCCGGTGCGCTTCCCTGCAAAGAAACGTCAGTGGAATCATAGACGGTGAAGGGGGTGCCGCTCATGAAGGTGCTGATGCCATTCAACTGCCAGCCACCAAGCACATGTTGGTACCAATTCTGTGGGTGATTCCAGAAGGGCAGCATCCACTGGTAGCTGATCACGAACCGATTCCGCGCGTCGAACATGGACCTGCCGTATTCCGCGGGGAGATTAAACGGGTCCTGCGCCAAGTCATTCTCGCCTGCGACGCTCTGAGAAGCCGAGCCGGTGATGTTGAAAGACGACACGTCGTCAAGAGTCTTCGAATATGTGTAAGACGCAAGGAACGACAACCCATGGCTGAAACGCTTCTGCAAACTCGCCTGCAAGGCGTTGTAGCTGGAATCCGCAATGCCTGCGATCAATCCCACTGACGCAAAATTGCAGGGCGGGCTGGTGGGGGAAAGATTGCAGCCCGAATAAAGGCGCCTGTTGTTAACGTTATCTTCGGTGGAATTTGGCACCCCGCCTGTTTCGCCTGGAACGAAAACGGCCGGATTCTCCTCGATGAATCGCGGCAACTTTGTGCCTTTCGTGCCGACGTACCCGATTTCGAGCAGCCAATCATTGGCAAAAGATCTTTGGATGTTGAGATTCCAATCCTGCGCGTAAGGCAAGCGCAGGTTCGGAGACAACGTCAGCAAAGTCATAGGCTGCGCGAACGAGCCATTGAAGGGATTCGTTCCACCGTATGGATCAGCAAAATCCGGAAAATTCAGTTGCGGAGTTTGCAAGTAGGGTGGGGCGCTGCTGGGAGTCTGCAGCGGCCCGCCCTGGCCGTTGTAATAAGGATCGTAGAAGATTCCATAGGATGCGGTGACCAACCACAGGCCGTTCCCTTGCAGGTCCCACGCCAAGCCTACGCGCGGAGCAAAGGCCGTTTTTTCCGTAGGAATCAAGCCTCTCGGTACGCCTGGATCACCCGGATAGACCAGGCCCACGGGCGCGCTTGGAAAAACAACAGATTGCACGCCGGGCTCAAAGAGGTTCTGGCGGTTATGAATCTCCGTGTAAGGGAAGGGCAACTCATAGCGGAGTCCGGCGTTCAGCGTCAGATGTGAGGTGAGCTTGTACGTGTCCTGTGCATAGGCGCTTAGGCTGTTCCCTCGCAGCCCGCGCGACGGATCTCCTCCGCCCTGCAGGAAAAATGCCGGAGCGCCGAGGAGAAAACTGGCGAAGGCATCATTGGCAGGGACCGGTGCGAAAACAAAAAATCCATTCGATGCGATTCCAAATAAAACATTGATCTGGTCATGGTCGTAACCACCGCCGAATTTCATCTCGTGCCGGCCGTGAATCCATGTTATCGAGCCGGAAATATCGACGGCATTTTCGTAAGTGTTGCGCGGACCGGTAATCGGATCGCCCACGGAAGCATAGCCGCTGACCTGTATGAACGGCGGCCCAATTGCGGCGTCCAGCGTCGGCTCGTATTGAAAACCCAGGCTCGCCGGGGTTGTGTGATTGACTGCTTGGTTGAAGAGATACTTATTCCTCAGAAACGAGAATCGCGCGACGCCGATGAGCGTCGGCGAAAATGTGTGCGTTTCCTGCGCCACAAAGTTTTGGGCCCGCTGGTTTTCTCCAACTGGGAAGCCCGGCACATTCGCGCCCGCCGTGGAGAGCGGGTCAATCGTATCCCCTTGCGAAAACATATAGCGGAAATTCAAGACGTCTTGCGGGGTCAGGTAATGGTCTACGCGCACTCCGAACTGGTCGTTATTTTGATCCAGCGTTTGCGTGGTGCTGAAAGCGTTTGGTCCCAGGCTCGGTTGATTCGGTAGGGGAAAGAAGGGCAAGAGCGACTGGGAAAGCGGATCGATCCCAGGAAGCTTATTGAACGGGAAAGGCTGGTTTGAGAATTCGTTCACGAGCTGGCCACTGGGGACGCTGCAAATGCCCGAAGTGTTAAAGGTTCCTTGCACCTGCGTGCAGAGCTGGCCAAAGTCGCCTTGTTGTTCCTGCAGAGTGGGGACCGCTGCGCCGACCGTTTCACCCTGACGATTCCGCAAACCTTCGTAGTATCCGAAGAAAAAAGTTTTGTCTTTCTTGATGGGCCCGCCGAAGGTTCCGCCGAACTGGTTGCGCTTCAAGGGCTCAACGCTGGTAGCGAAGAAACTCTTCGCGTCCATGGCGTCGTTTCGCAAAAATTCCCAGGCCCCTCCGTGAAACGCGTTCGATCCGGAGCGCGTGACGATATTGGTAGTCGAGCCGCTGCTGTGCCCGAACTCCGCACTAGCCGTATGCGTCAGGATATGAAACTCGGCAATGGAATCGATGGGAAGCTGAATCACCAGGCCGCCGTCGACGGCGTTAAAATTGTTTGCTCCATCAATCAGAAAATTATTGGATTCCGGACGCTGGCCATTCACGGCGTAAGCTTGTCCGCTACGCAAAGAACCGCCAGCCTCTGCGAGCCCGGGAGTAATGGGGACCACGCCAGGCTGAAGCAAGCCGAGCTGGGCAAAGTCGCGCCCGTTCAGCGGCAAATCCAGGATCTCGCGCTCACCCACCGTTTTTCCGAGGCTGGTGACGGTCGTTTCCACCAAGGATGCGTCGGCTTGAACGCGCACTTCCTGTGTGGGAATACCCACCGCAAGACGTACCACGACGGTTGCAATATGATTCACGTCGAGCGAGATTCCCTCTTGAACGTACTTCTTGAATCCCTTAGCTTCAACTTCGAGGCGATAATGGCCGATGGGTAGTTCGACAAAATCGTAGACTCCCTGAGAATCCGTCGTCGCGGTACGCGCGAGTCCCGTTTCAGTTTGCACTGCCGTAACTTTCACGCTAGAGACAGTAGCCCCACTCGCATCCAACACTGTGCCGCGAATGCTCCCCGCGATTTCCTGCGCCGAAGCGTTAAGGCTCGGGTAAATTGCAATCGCGAGGATACAAATCAGCCTTCCAAGATTCCGCATGCGAGTCTCCGGTTTCCACTAGATAAGTTTTTTCAATCTTTGGGGTAGACGAGTGCGTCACGCGCAAGAAACGCTTGCGCACTGATCATGCAAGTCGGACCTCACCCCGCTTTTAGTTGGCGCATTATAAGGAGCGGTGGTGCGGCAGGGTCAATAATGCAAAAGGACTACCGAGCGCCCGCGAACGAAATTGACGGTGGGCCGCGCGGTCGTTAGAGTTCTATGTTCTCACTGGAAAGGGACAAAGATGATTCGCTTTGCCTTGGGCAGAGGCTTTCTCGGAGTTTTGGCGCTGGCGGCCACAGCGGTTGCGCAAGAACAAACGCCCATAAATGCGCCCAAGGTTCTCACCCCGGAAGCATCTCTCAATTTGCGCTCGATTTCCGACTTGCAATTTTCGCCAGACGGCTCTCGGGTTGCCTTTGTCGTCGCGGAGCCGCCCAAGGGCGAACGGCGTGCGCGCCATGTCTGGCTATACAAGAAAGAATCTGGCACGTTACGGCAATTCACATTTTCCGCGAAGGATGAATCGTCGCCCCGCTGGTCTCCCAATGGAAAGCAGTTAGCTTTTCTTTCGAATCGCGACGACGAGCAACAGATTTACGTAATGCGAGCGGATGGTGGCGAGGCTGCAGTTGTAACCAAAGGCAAGCGCAGCGTGAATAGTTTTGCGTGGTCTCCCGACGGCAAGCAGATCGCTTATCTTGCCCCCGACGCCAAGAGCGCCACCGAGGAAAAAAAGGATAAGGATAAAGATGACGCGCGCGTCGTGGATAAAAACGATAAGCAACCTCGGTTGTGGCTGCTCACATTGGCTACAAACGAAGCCAAAGCCCTCACGGACACCAAATGGGAAGCAAGTGACCTTGCCTGGCTAAAGACCGGTGATCGCCTCGTCGTCAGCGCCACTGATCATCCTGAATCCGACCAGGAGACTCATCGCATTTTTACCATCGCAGTCGCGGACGGCTCGCGAAAACTAATTCTCGCTCCCCACGGACCTTTTCACGACCTAGGGGTATCTCCTGACGGCGCAACCGTCAGTTACATTGGCTCTCGAGTGGATGGCCCGTCGCCGCATGACCTCATGCTTCTGGACATCGATAAGCGCGCTACGCGTAATCTCACCGGCGCGAGCCTCGATCGCGCCATCTCCGAGTATCGGTGGATGAAGGACGGCTCCATGCTCACGCTCTACGCGGACGGATTCCGAAACAAACTCGTTGGTTTTTCTCCCGAGGGCATGAGCAAAGATCCGGCGAATCCGCCGACGAGCAATGTGAATGCTTTCGCCGTTTCCGACACTGGCGACGTCGTCTTCGCGGGACAGTCCGCCACGACGCCCCCCGAACTCTGGCTGTGGGATCAGAAAAATTCGCCGCGGCAAGTTTCTCATCTCAATGATTCCTGGAAACAGTTCACACTTAGCGCACCCGAGTTTTACAAATACAAATCCTTCGACGGTCTGGAGATTGAAGCGGCTCTCCTGAAACCCGCAGGCGCCGATGGAAAATCCAAACTGCCACTCGTCGCCTTGATTCACGGCGGGCCAACCGGCAACTGGCAAGACTCCATCGAAGTATGGGGACAACTCCTTGCGGCGCGGGGTTATGCGGTTTTCTATCCCAACATTCGCGGCTCTGTCGGCTACGGCCAAAAATTCATCGAGATGAATCGCGGTGATTGGGGCGGCGCAGACTTCAAGGACGTGATGTGGGGCGTCAAGGATCTGATCGACCGCGGCATCGCCGATCCCACGAAACTCGGCATTGGCGGGTGGTCGTACGGCGGCTATATGGCCGAATGGGCCATCACGCAAACGAACGACTTCAAAGCCGCCGTCTCTGGCGCGGGCCTTTCCAATTTAATCTCCGAGTATGGAAGCGAAGAACACCCTTCCTACGATGAATGGTTCTACGGCGTGCCCTACGAATCGGATAGTCTGGTGAAATTCCTGAATAGTTCCCCGTTCACGCAGCTCAAGAACGCGAAGACGCCCACGCTCATTCTTCAAGGCGAAACCGATACAACCGATCCGCCCGATCAAAGCCAGGAACTCTATCGCGGATTAAAACACTATGGTGTGGAGACCGAACTCGTGATGTATCCGAGAGAACCGCACGGATTCCGCGAGGAAAAACATCTTCTCGATCGGCTCAATCGTATTCTCGCTTGGTACGACGCTCATTTGAAGTAGCTGCGGGCCGAAATTCCAGCCTCGTTGACGGGGACCGATAGCGGCTGTTCCGCGCGGGGAACTTTTACTTCTGACTCCCAACCGTTTGGGGTTTCGAGAGTTTCCCTATAGGCGGAAAGGATTCCAGTTGGGTCACAGTTCTTTCCGGTACAACTGCTCCGGTGCGCAGTGCCTTAGCCATAAGTTGCACTGCCTGTCCTACCATCGGCGGCGTTATCACCGTTGCCGCCAACGACCCGGAACGCACCCACGCTTGCCCGGTGTTTGGCAAGCCGTCCGCGCCAAGGAATGGCAGGCTCAGCCATTTTTCCCGTTCTTGCGGAATGCTTATGGCCTGAAGAGCTTTTCTCGCACCCATAGCCATCGCGTCATTTTGCGCGGCAACAGCAACGATGCTCAATTTGCTCGAGCCTCCCAATTTCAACCAGGTCGCCAAGCTCCGATGACCGCTCTCTTCCGTCCATTTGCCTCGCAGCACCGTGACGCGCAATTTCTTCGGGCAGACCGCTTCGAACCCTGCTTTACGGTCCCTGACGGTAGCGCTTTCGGTGGGACCAATAATGTACAAAACACCGCCGCCCTCGGGAACCAGCGCCCCTAGCTGCCGTGCCTGAATTCTCCCGATCTCCGTATGGTCGCTTGTCACAATAAAAATTGGAATCTTTGAGCTTCGCCGCAACTCCGCGACATATCCCGCGTCGTGGTTGACGAGTCCCCAGGCAATCCCAACCTCGATCGCTGCTTTGGCGACTTGCGGGAGCCCGGTTCCACCCGCGGGTTCGACGATGATTCCGTCCGGCCGCAAAGTCGGCTGCGCTTGTATGGCTTTGAGCACTTGCGTGCTCTGCGTAATCGTGTCGCCATCGGCGTACACAATCTCCAGGTCAATTCCCAGTTCGCGCGCAGCCATCTCCGCCGAAGCCGCTTGCTGGAGTTGGTAGTCGTTGTCTTTGGTGATCAGTGAAACGAGGAATCGCAGCTTCTTCACGTGGCGGGGCCCCCAAGTTGCGCCTTGCCGTTCTCTTTCTGCTTGTGTGCATCTTACGGCGAATATTCCAGTTCTGGCGGAAGAAACACCGCCTTGGTTACATCTTGGATAGCCCCGTACCCGCGAAGTATCCCAACCAAGTCGGCAGCTTTCGCAAGGCGTGCATTGTGGTCACCCACAATCACACACAATCTGTTGCGTAGCCCTTTACACTCCATATTGCTCGTGGTAATCTTTTTTCCCGTACCGCCATCCACGCGCCAGGCGGCTGGGCCTCTGACTGAGAACCTGCCACACGTTTGTCTAAGCGACCGCAAACCGGTCGACTTATCGCTCGAAAGACCTCCCCTTGAGGAACAAAGCGTCGTCTTTGCACGCGTGTTTTGCCCTTGGTCCCTGTTGTGCTGTGAGTATTCGCGGTCTGCGTCGAACCATTTGAGGGCTGGGGAGCGCAATTGACGACAAAAAGAGGACATCTTGCTTAAGCTACGAAAAGTGGAAATTGTCGGCTTTAAGTCATTTTCTGACCGCACCGTAGTCACCTTTAGCGGCTCCGGTACTACCTGCATCGTCGGACCTAACGGCTGCGGCAAATCCAACGTGGTTGATGCTATCTCCTGGGTTTTGGGCGAACAGAGCCACAAGTCCCTGCGCGCAGGGCGCATGGCCGATTGCATCTTCAACGGCACGGTAAAGCGGCCGCCACTTGGCATGGCGGAAGTCACTATCACTATGGAAGACGCCGAGTTGGCGGAAGCCGCGCGGTTCGTTCTTGAAAGCGCGATGATTGAAGGCGCCGCCGAAGGCTCAGCGCTTGTCTCCCCTTCCACAAATGGTGATGTAGTTCCTGGGGACGACTCGAATATACAAATTCTCTCGCTTGACCCCGCGACGGCCCCCGAATCGCAACAAGAAGAAACAGCAGCGCAAGTTTCTGGTTTACATCCCGACGAATCTTCTGCCATAGCTCCCGAATTTCTGAAAGGAAAGCGCCGCAAAAAAGGTGGCGACAAGCCGGTTCTCGCTACCAAGCCAGGCGAAGTCGTCGTCACCCGCCGCCTGTACCGCTCCGGCCAAAGCGAATATCTGATCAATGGCCGCATCGCTCGCCTACGCGATATTCAGGAAATGTTCATGGGAGTTGGCCTCGGCCCCGATTCTTACGCCATCATCGAGCAGGGCCGCATCGGCCTGATCCTTTCCACCAAGCCGATGGAGCGCCGCGCCATCATTGAGGAAGCCGCCGGCGTAACAAAATTCAAGACCAAGAAGCGCCTCGCCGAAGCCAAGCTCGAATCCTCGAAGCTCAATCTCGCGCGCGTGAATGATATCGTCGTCGAAGTGGAGAAACAGCTCGGCTCGCTGAAGCGTCAAGCCTCCAAAGCACGCCGCTATGCAGAAATTCGCGACCAAATGCGCGGCATCGTTCGCCAGATGCTCGCCGGAAAGGCCCGCGAGCTGGACGCCGAAGCAGAGCGCATCGCCAAGCAGCTCACCGAACTCACTGCCGCGGAAACGCAGCATGCCCAAACCATCCAACAGCAAGAAGGCGAACAGGACCGCCTTAACCAGCGTATCTACGAACTGGACGCCGAGATTCGCCAGAACCAAAACGTCTTGAATCTCACCGCCCTAGAAGTCGATCGCACCGAGAACCGCATTGCTTTCAACCAGCAGCGCTCCACGGAACTCGGCTCGCGCCGCACGCAAATCTCCGCCGAAATGGCAGAAGCTGCCGCGCAAGCGACCGAGTGGCAAGCTCGCAGCACCACGCAGCAGGAGGCCGTAACTTCGCTACGCGAGGAGTCCGGTGTGCTCTCCACGCGTGTGGAAGAGCTAGCCATGCGAGCGGAATCGCGCGCCACTCAGATTCAAGAATCCGAAATGAGCATCGAAGCCTTGCGCCGTTCCGCATCGGAAGCCGGCGATAGCCTGCTTCGTTTGCATGGTGAGCAGAAGCAGGCGGAAGAGGCTCTCGTTCATCACCTCGATTCATTGCGCAAACGCGAAGTGAACGAGCACGAACTGCTCGAAACTTCCATTCGCATTCGCGACGATGCCGATCAGGCGGCCTATGACTGGGAAGCCGCAAGCGGCAAGCTCAACGCGCTGAGCCAGAATGCTGCTACTCTGCAGTCGCGCATCGCGGATTTGCGCCAGCAACGTGAGGCCACCACGCAGAAGGCGGATGTCCTGCGCGATTCGCTCTCCGGCGTTCGCGCCCGTCATGAAACGCTCACGCAAATTCTCAACGATCGCTCCTACACCGCCGATGCTGTGCAGAAACTATTCGCCGCCAATGAACGTGGGGGCGGCCACAGCTTTCACGCCGTCGGTGTTCTCGCGGACTATGCCGAAGTCGAAGAACAGCACGAAGCCGCTATCGAGCAATATCTTCGCGATGAACTCGAGTACGTCGTGGTCGAAACTTTTGACCACGCTCGCGCCGGCGTTTCCCTGCTTCGAGACGAAGTCGGAGGCCGCGCCACCTTCTTTGTCGATTCCCTGCGCAATCTCCGCTTGGCCGAGTACGAGCCCATCATTAACTTCCACATCGAAGACGGCGTGATCTCTCGACTCGACAAACTCGTTGGTTTCCGCGATCCCCTTGGCGCAGCCGCCAAACAATTTCTTCCGCGCCTGCGCTCAGCCTATTTGACGAACAGCGCGACCGCCGCGGAGACGCTCGCGCGCGACAATCCTCAGTTCGCTTTCGTCGCCCCGGATGGCACTTGCTACCAGGGCCGTATGGTCACCGGCGGCCGCGCCGATGAAGCAGGCCCGCTCGGCATGAAGCGTGAACTGCGCGCTCTCGACGCCGATGTATTGCGCCTCGAGCATGAATCGAGCGAAGCCCAAGCCGAGCTCGCGCAAGTGAGCACGGAGCTGCGCGAAGCAGAGCAATCGCTCGAACAGGTTACGCTCCAGCAGCGCGATGCCGAGCGCAGCGTTTTCTCCGCGACGCATCGTCACGAGCACATGCAAAGCGAACTCGCTCGGCTCGGTCTCGAGCTCACCGTTTGCCAAA
>CAVUCM010000005.1:0-294247 GCA_963740015.1 uncultured Acidobacteriota bacterium
GACACTGGCGACGTCGTCTTCGCGGGACAGTCCGCCACGACGCCCCCCGAACTCTGGCTGTGGGATCAGAAAAATTCGCCGCGGCAAGTTTCTCATCTCAATGATTCCTGGAAACAGTTCACACTTAGCGCACCCGAGTTTTACAAATACAAATCCTTCGACGGTCTGGAGATTGAAGCGGCTCTCCTGAAACCCGCAGGCGCCGATGGAAAATCCAAACTGCCACTCGTCGCCTTGATTCACGGCGGGCCAACCGGCAACTGGCAAAACTCCATCGAAGTATGGGGACAACTCCTTGCGGCGCGGGGTTATGCGGTTTTCTATCCCAACATTCGCGGCTCTGTCGGCTACGGCCAAAAATTCATCGAGATGAATCGCGGTGATTGGGGCGGCGCAGACTTCAAGGACGTGATGTGGGCGTCAAGGATCTGATCGACCGCGGCATCGCCGATCCCACGAAACTCGGCATTGGCGGGTGGTCGTACGGCGGCTATATGGCCGAATGGGCCATCACGCAAACGAACGACTTCAAAGCCGCCGTCTCTGGCGCGGGCCTTTCCAATTTAATCTCCGAGTATGGAAGCGAAGAACACCCTTCCTACGATGAATGGTTCTACGGCGTGCCCTACGAATCGGATAGTCTGGTGAAATTCCTGAATAGTTCCCCGTTCACGCAGCTCAAGAACGCGAAGACGCCCACGCTCATTCTTCAAGGCGAAACCGATACAACCGATCCGCCCGATCAAAGCCAGGAACTCTATCGCGGATTAAAACACTATGGTGTGGAGACCGAACTCGTGATGTATCCGAGAGAACCGCACGGATTCCGCGAGGAAAACATCTTCTCGATCGGCTCAATCGTATTCTCGCTTGGTACGACGCTCATTTGAAGTAGCTGCGGGCCGAAATTCCAGCCTCGTTGACGGGGACCGATAGCGGCTGTTCCGCGCGGGGAACTTTTACTTCTGACTCCCAACCGTTTGGGGTTTCGAGAGTTTCCCTATAGGCGGAAAGGATTCCAGTTGGGTCACAGTTCTTTCCGGTACAACTGCTCCGGTGCGCAGTGCCTTAGCCATAAGTTGCACTGCCTGTCCTACCATCGGCGGCGTTATCACCGTTGCCGCCAACGACCCGGAACGCACCCACGCTTGCCCGGTGTTTGGCAAGCCGTCCGCGCCAAGGAATGGCAGGCTCAGCCATTTTTCCCGTTCTTGCGGAATGCTTATGGCCTGAAGAGCTTTTCTCGCACCCATAGCCATCGCGTCATTTTGCGCGGCAACAGCAACGATGCTCAATTTGCTCGAGCCTCCCAATTTCAACCAGGTCGCCAAGCTCCGATGACCGCTCTCTTCCGTCCATTTGCCTCGCAGCACCGTGACGCGCAATTTCTTCGGGCAGACCGCTTCGAACCCTGCTTTACGGTCCCTGACGGTAGCGCTTTCGGTGGGACCAATAATGTACAAAACACCGCCGCCCTCGGGAACCAGCGCCCCTAGCTGCCGTGCCTGAATTCTCCCGATCTCCGTATGGTCGCTTGTCACAATAAAAATTGGAATCTTTGAGCTTCGCCGCAACTCCGCGACATATCCCGCGTCGTGGTTGACGAGTCCCCAGGCAATCCCAACCTCGATCGCTGCTTTGGCGACTTGCGGGAGCCCGGTTCCACCCGCGGGTTCGACGATGATTCCGTCCGGCCGCAAAGTCGGCTGCGCTTGTATGGCTTTGAGCACTTGCGTGCTCTGCGTAATCGTGTCGCCATCGGCGTACACAATCTCCAGGTCAATTCCCAGTTCGCGCGCAGCCATCTCCGCCGAAGCCGCTTGCTGGAGTTGGTAGTCGTTGTCTTTGGTGATCAGTGAAACGAGGAATCGCAGCTTCTTCACGTGGCGGGGCCCCCAAGTTGCGCCTTGCCGTTCTCTTTCTGCTTGTGTGCATCTTACGGCGAATATTCCAGTTCTGGCGGAAGAAACACCGCCTTGGTTACATCTTGGATAGCCCCGTACCCGCGAAGTATCCCAACCAAGTCGGCAGCTTTCGCAAGGCGTGCATTGTGGTCACCCACAATCACACACAATCTGTTGCGTAGCCCTTTACACTCCATATTGCTCGTGGTAATCTTTTTTCCCGTACCGCCATCCACGCGCCAGGCGGCTGGGCCTCTGACTGAGAACCTGCCACACGTTTGTCTAAGCGACCGCAAACCGGTCGACTTATCGCTCGAAAGACCTCCCCTTGAGGAACAAAGCGTCGTCTTTGCACGCGTGTTTTGCCCTTGGTCCCTGTTGTGCTGTGAGTATTCGCGGTCTGCGTCGAACCATTTGAGGGCTGGGGAGCGCAATTGACGACAAAAAGAGGACATCTTGCTTAAGCTACGAAAAGTGGAAATTGTCGGCTTTAAGTCATTTTCTGACCGCACCGTAGTCACCTTTAGCGGCTCCGGTACTACCTGCATCGTCGGACCTAACGGCTGCGGCAAATCCAACGTGGTTGATGCTATCTCCTGGGTTTTGGGCGAACAGAGCCACAAGTCCCTGCGCGCAGGGCGCATGGCCGATTGCATCTTCAACGGCACGGTAAAGCGGCCGCCACTTGGCATGGCGGAAGTCACTATCACTATGGAAGACGCCGAGTTGGCGGAAGCCGCGCGGTTCGTTCTTGAAAGCGCGATGATTGAAGGCGCCGCCGAAGGCTCAGCGCTTGTCTCCCCTTCCACAAATGGTGATGTAGTTCCTGGGGACGACTCGAATATACAAATTCTCTCGCTTGACCCCGCGACGGCCCCCGAATCGCAACAAGAAGAAACAGCAGCGCAAGTTTCTGGTTTACATCCCGACGAATCTTCTGCCATAGCTCCCGAATTTCTGAAAGGAAAGCGCCGCAAAAAAGGTGGCGACAAGCCGGTTCTCGCTACCAAGCCAGGCGAAGTCGTCGTCACCCGCCGCCTGTACCGCTCCGGCCAAAGCGAATATCTGATCAATGGCCGCATCGCTCGCCTACGCGATATTCAGGAAATGTTCATGGGAGTTGGCCTCGGCCCCGATTCTTACGCCATCATCGAGCAGGGCCGCATCGGCCTGATCCTTTCCACCAAGCCGATGGAGCGCCGCGCCATCATTGAGGAAGCCGCCGGCGTAACAAAATTCAAGACCAAGAAGCGCCTCGCCGAAGCCAAGCTCGAATCCTCGAAGCTCAATCTCGCGCGCGTGAATGATATCGTCGTCGAAGTGGAGAAACAGCTCGGCTCGCTGAAGCGTCAAGCCTCCAAAGCACGCCGCTATGCAGAAATTCGCGACCAAATGCGCGGCATCGTTCGCCAGATGCTCGCCGGAAAGGCCCGCGAGCTGGACGCCGAAGCAGAGCGCATCGCCAAGCAGCTCACCGAACTCACTGCCGCGGAAACGCAGCATGCCCAAACCATCCAACAGCAAGAAGGCGAACAGGACCGCCTTAACCAGCGTATCTACGAACTGGACGCCGAGATTCGCCAGAACCAAAACGTCTTGAATCTCACCGCCCTAGAAGTCGATCGCACCGAGAACCGCATTGCTTTCAACCAGCAGCGCTCCACGGAACTCGGCTCGCGCCGCACGCAAATCTCCGCCGAAATGGCAGAAGCTGCCGCGCAAGCGACCGAGTGGCAAGCTCGCAGCACCACGCAGCAGGAGGCCGTAACTTCGCTACGCGAGGAGTCCGGTGTGCTCTCCACGCGTGTGGAAGAGCTAGCCATGCGAGCGGAATCGCGCGCCACTCAGATTCAAGAATCCGAAATGAGCATCGAAGCCTTGCGCCGTTCCGCATCGGAAGCCGGCGATAGCCTGCTTCGTTTGCATGGTGAGCAGAAGCAGGCGGAAGAGGCTCTCGTTCATCACCTCGATTCATTGCGCAAACGCGAAGTGAACGAGCACGAACTGCTCGAAACTTCCATTCGCATTCGCGACGATGCCGATCAGGCGGCCTATGACTGGGAAGCCGCAAGCGGCAAGCTCAACGCGCTGAGCCAGAATGCTGCTACTCTGCAGTCGCGCATCGCGGATTTGCGCCAGCAACGTGAGGCCACCACGCAGAAGGCGGATGTCCTGCGCGATTCGCTCTCCGGCGTTCGCGCCCGTCATGAAACGCTCACGCAAATTCTCAACGATCGCTCCTACACCGCCGATGCTGTGCAGAAACTATTCGCCGCCAATGAACGTGGGGGCGGCCACAGCTTTCACGCCGTCGGTGTTCTCGCGGACTATGCCGAAGTCGAAGAACAGCACGAAGCCGCTATCGAGCAATATCTTCGCGATGAACTCGAGTACGTCGTGGTCGAAACTTTTGACCACGCTCGCGCCGGCGTTTCCCTGCTTCGAGACGAAGTCGGAGGCCGCGCCACCTTCTTTGTCGATTCCCTGCGCAATCTCCGCTTGGCCGAGTACGAGCCCATCATTAACTTCCACATCGAAGACGGCGTGATCTCTCGACTCGACAAACTCGTTGGTTTCCGCGATCCCCTTGGCGCAGCCGCCAAACAATTTCTTCCGCGCCTGCGCTCAGCCTATTTGACGAACAGCGCGACCGCCGCGGAGACGCTCGCGCGCGACAATCCTCAGTTCGCTTTCGTCGCCCCGGATGGCACTTGCTACCAGGGCCGTATGGTCACCGGCGGCCGCGCCGATGAAGCAGGCCCGCTCGGCATGAAGCGTGAACTGCGCGCTCTCGACGCCGATGTATTGCGCCTCGAGCATGAATCGAGCGAAGCCCAAGCCGAGCTCGCGCAAGTGAGCACGGAGCTGCGCGAAGCAGAGCAATCGCTCGAACAGGTTACGCTCCAGCAGCGCGATGCCGAGCGCAGCGTTTTCTCCGCGACGCATCGTCACGAGCACATGCAAAGCGAACTCGCTCGGCTCGGTCTCGAGCTCACCGTTTGCCAAAACGAGCTTCTGCGCCTTCGCAAAGACTCCGAAGACGCGAGAATACGCGCCGAACAGGCCAAGCATCAGCACGCTGCTGCAGCCATCAGCCGCGCCGAAGCGGAAGCCGAAAGCACTCGCCTCGTCGAACAACTCGCGCTACTTCGAAGTTCCGTTCATACCGAGCAGAATGAACTAGCTGCCAGCCGCGCCGAACTCGCGGCTCTCAACGAACGTCTTTCGGCAGCCGAAGGCCTCGCCGCGCGTCTGCAAGAAGAGCGCGCGGAACTGGACCGCCGCGAAACTCTGCTCTTGCAGCAAGAATCCTCGATTTGGGATGAAACTGCCGCTCTAACCAAGCAAAGCGAAGAGCTTACGCAACAACTCGAAGGCCTGCGCGGCGAAAAGCTTCGCCTCGAAGTTCGCCAGCGCCAGCTCGAGCAGGAGTGGGACAGCGGCCGCACGCGAGTCACCCAGATGGAAGATCATCTCCGCGCAGGTCGCCAGTCCCTCCAGGAACTTCGCGAGCAGCGCGGCCACGCCGAAGTGGATCACGCTCGCAACGATTCAGATCGCCAGCATCTGCGTGAGACCTGCATGGCCGAAGTCAACGCGCAGCCCGAGGATCTGATCGCCACGGAAGCCGCCTTCATGACCGGCGAAGAACTCGCCGTCGCGGAAACGAATTATCGCGAAATGAAGCAGCGCATCGAAACCATGGGCCCCGTCAACATGATGGCTCTCGAAGAATTCAACGAGTGCGAGCAGCGATTCACATTCTTGACCCGCGAACGCGACGACCTTCTCAAATCCATCGCCGACACGCAGCAAGCCATCGCCGAACTCGACCTGGTCTCTCGCGAAAAATTCGAACAAGCCTTCAATGCCATCAACGCAAATTTCTCCGAAGCTTTCCACACCATCTTCGGCGGCGGCATGGCGGAAATGCGCCTCACCGAGCTGGACAGCTCCGGCGACGCCGGCATCGACGTGGTCGCTTCGCCTCCCGGCAAGCGCATGCAAAACGTTCTCCTGCTCTCCGGAGGCGAAAAAGCCATGACCGCGCTCGCCCTGCTCATCGCCATCTTCCGCTATCAGCCCAGCCCCTTCTGCATCCTCGACGAAGTGGACGCTCCGCTCGACGAAGCAAACGTCGGCCGCTTCACCCGCCTCGTCGGCGACATGAGCGGCCAAACGCAATTCATCATCGTCACCCACAACCGCAAAACGATGGAGACCGGCTCCGTTCTTTACGGCGTCACCATGCAAGAGCCCGGCGTCTCCAAGCTCGTCAGCGTCCGCTGGGAGGGCGACGAAGCCCCCGCTCTCAAACAGAAAGCAGCCTCAGCCGCTTAAGAACCCGCCAAAGCGCCATTCGGTGCACCGGCAGGTGGTGGCGCTAAATCTCCTTGTGCGCCTGGCGTGTGTATTGCGATCAAGTTTTAAAGTCCGAGTCTCTCGGTTGTTCATCGTGAGCCCGCGCGAAAATAATCTCTTCGTCTCATATTCTTTATCCAAAAATTTCCTCTACGCGTGGCTTCCCCTCGACGAGCCACTGCGCTAGAATGCTTCGCACCTTTGGGGAGAAATTTTTCCGTGGCTTCACGCCCTGTGAGTCGAGTCATTCAAGAAACGCATTTCGCCGGTCTCACTCCCGCGGCGCGCGGGAAGGTCCGCGATATCTACGATCTCGGCGACAAGCTGCTCATCGTCGCCACCGATCGGCTCTCCGCCTTCGACGTCATTCTCCCAACGCCCATCCCCGATAAAGGGCGGGTCCTCACCCAGCTTTCCCTTTTCTGGTTCGAACTTCTGAAGGACGTCATCCCCAATCACGTCCTCAGCTCAACCGAATTCCCCTCCGCATTCAACGCTTTCCGTGAGGAACTCGACGGCCGCTCTATGGTCGTCCGCAAAACTCAGCCTCTCCCCATCGAATGCGTCGTCCGCGGCTACGTTTCCGGCTCCGGCTGGAAAGATTATCAGGCCACCGGAAAAACCTGCGGCATTGTGCTCCCGCCGGGTATGCGCGAATCCGAGCGCTTGCCCGAACCCATCTTCACGCCCGCTACAAAGGCCGTCACTGGCCACGATGAAAACATCTCCTTCGAAGAAGCCGCCTCCCTCATCGGTACGGAGCTCGCCGAACGCGTTCGCTCCATCAGCCTAGATATCTATCGCCGCGCCGCAGCTTACGCCGAGCCTCGCGGTGTGATTCTCGCCGACACCAAGTTCGAATTCGGCCTTCTCAACAGCACACTCGGCTCCCCTGATGCCGTCAGTTCTCTAATGTGGATCGACGAAGCGCTCACCCCAGACTCCTCCCGCTTCTGGCCCGCCGCGCAATACCAACCCGGTGGCCCTCAACCTTCATTCGACAAACAATTTGTCCGCGATTACCTCGAGCGAATCCGCTGGCCCAAAACCCCGCCTGGCCCGGAGCTTCCGCCCGATGTCGTCGCTGCCACGCGGGCCAAATACCGGGAGGCCTATCGAATCCTGGCAGGGCACGAGCTCGACCAATAGCTTCAAACGTAGCTGCAAACGGGCCCAGAACACACAAGATCAATTTCCGCGGAGCGTGCGATCGTGAAAGATCAACTCGAAGGGCTCGTCACACAAATGGTGGACAGGGGGATCCTGTTCGACGAGGCCGTGGGCGAGTTCGAGAAGCGTTTCATCAAGCGCGTCCTGGAGCGCGCCAACGGCAACCAATCCCGCGCCGCCCAAGTCCTCGGCATTCACCGCAACACCCTGAGCCGCAAGATCGACGAATACAAGCTCGCTTCAAAAAACCACCATTCCCGCTAAACAAGACCTCCGATCTCAATCAGCCCATCGGCAGCGTCGTAGGGGCACGGCACGCCGTGCCCGTCCGCATGCGAGAGTTTCCTCCGACCCGAAAGAAAAACGGCCCTCCAGCGGAACCGGAGAGCCGTTCGTAATTTATCCTCTGTCCTGTGCCGCTCGATCAGCTCGCAGGCTTCTTCTTCACCGTCTTCTTCGGTGCGGACTTTTCCTTCGGGATATCCTCTTCGTTCACTTTGCCCTTTTCCCAGTGCAGCATGAACGCCGGGTCCGGATCGTAGGAAACCAAAGTCCCCGTAAAGTGGATCGCGCTATCTTTCTCTATGCGAGCCACATTCGGCTGCCCAGCCACCTTGACCTCCATGTTCGCCACCGTCGCGGCATCGAACTCCGCGTCGCTCGTCACGAAGGCCACTTTGAGCACGGCCACGTCTCCGGGAACATTTTCAATCACCTTGCCCGGTACTCCAGGAAATTCCAGGCCGCACGACGCTAGCCACGTAACTTTAGCCTTGTCGCCGCCCGCTTTCAGATCCGTCATCACCGAAGCGATCGTCATATCCTTCCGCGCCGCATCCAGGTCCGCGCTGCTCGGCAAGTTGTAGCTCGCCGGACGCTCCGCGGAACTGCCCGCCAGTTGCAGCAGCTCAGCCAGCTCCGCATCCGTCAAGTTATCGCACGCAGCTTGCTGGTAGTTAACGATCAGCTTTCGCAGATAATCCTTCACCTTCGTGGATTGCGCTTGCGTGGCCCCCTTCGCCGAGACGGCCCGCGCGATCGACCAGAAAGCATCCATATGCTGTGGCGGCGTCAATGCCTCGTATGCCAGCCCCAATCGGTAACTCGTGACACCGTCGTCTGGATTCAGCGCCAGCATAGCCTTATAGAATGGGATCGCACCTGCGAAATCCTTTATGTTTGCCGAAGCCTGCGCGGCTGTCCCATTAAAATAAATCTGAATCTGCTTTTTCTGCGTGGCAAACGCGTCATCCGTCATGCTGTCTGGTTTCTTGACCGCATCCAAAGCCTTTAATCCGGCGACGGCAGAATCTCTTGCCGCTTTCGCAGTTGCAGGGTCCGCCTGTTGAGCTGGAGTCAAGGCGTTGTACGCAAAGCAATGCGCATACAGCGCCTGATATTGCCCGCCTGCGTCAATCTTGTCACCCAGCCCGATTACCTTGTCCGAATACTCGATCACCTTCTGATAATTTTTCAGCCCCCCGTAAGCCTGCACGTAGAGCGGATAAACGTAAATCAGCAACGCGGAATTGGGATACTTCGAGACGAAATCATCGAGGCACTTCAACTGCGTGGCCGGAACCTTCTCACTCGCACAAGCCTGATACGAGTTGTACTCCGGCATCGTGTACGGCTGCTTCCCCGCCCCGGCGTCCTGCCCTCCCGCTGCCGGCGCTTGGGCCCGCGCCACCGCGCTCATCCCGCTCACTAAAATCAGACAAAGCGCCGCGACAATCGCGAGGCCTGCCACTTTGCGTGTTCCACTCATTCCCACTCTCCTCGCCCTAACTTCAACCTGGATTTTCGTTTCTGGTATTTCTCGCACAATGCCGCTATCTATAAATGCGTTTGTTCCAAAATTGCTCTTCTTCCAAAACTTGGGAATTATAGGAAATGCCCCACTCTATCCGCAAGCTGTCATCTCAGGAATTTTCAAGGAGCCTGTGGAAGCGCTCGCCTGAAGCGTTTCTTTGTATTCCCTGCACACCTTCGAGGATCCCAAGCTACGTGGGAACTGCTCAGACTCCTGGGTGGTAAGATGAGTTTCGCATAAAAAAGGTGGCAAGCGAGAGGAAGAATTCAAATGCCTCCAAAAGATACAGTGAATACATTAGCTCGCGACAGTTCACCGCTCCTCGGAGCAGTTGCTCTCGTCACCGGCGGCAATCGTGGCATCGGTCGCGCCATCGCGCTCCGTCTTGCCCAACTCGGCGCCAGCATCGCGATCTGTGGCCGCGATGCGCAAGCGCTCGCCGCCACCGAGGCTGAGCTGAAAAAATCGGGCTCGCCCATCCACTCGCAGTTGGCAGACGTCTCGCGCGCCGCTGATGTAACCGACCTCGTGGACAAGACTCAAGCCGCGCTTGGCCCCGTCTCCATCCTCGTCAACAACGCTGGCATCGGCCTCTTCGGCCCAGCCCACGAAAAAACCGAAGCTGACTGGGACCGCGTCCTGAACACAAATCTCAAAAGCGTTTTTCTCGTCTCCCGCGCGGTCGCCCCTGCAATGATCAAGCGCGGCTCCGGCGACATCATCAACATCAGTTCTCTCGCTGGCCGCAATGCCTTCGCCGGCGGCGGCATCTATTGCGCCTCCAAGTGGGGCCTTCAAGGCCTTTCCGCCTGCATGGCCGAAGATCTCCGCGAGCACGGCATTCGCGTCAGCGTCATCTGCCCCGGCAGTGTCGCCACCGGTTTTTCCTCCGGCTCCGCCCGTGGCCCAAAAGATCCCGCCAAGGTTCTTTCACCCGAAGACGTTGCGCACGCCGTGGAAATGATCGTCACTCAAAGCCCCCAAAGCTTTCTAAGCGAAATCCACCTCCGCCCCCTCCGCAAACCCTAGCCATCCGAATCCCTCGTAGGGGCACGGCACGCCGTGCCCGCACCTGCCCAGGCGCACTGGTCAACCTTGTTCCCGTCCTCTTCATTGGATATTTCCCCTTATGCCCTCAATTCTTTCCTCTTGACATTAGTCGTCATAACAACTATCGTACCCCCATGAGTCGCCGCCCCATCCCCCATCCACCTCTCCCCGTCGAAGCCCGTATCTTCATCTCCCTCCAAAAAACGGCCGACTCCCTCGGCCTCGAAGCCGAACAACTCCTCAAACCTCACGGCCTAACCGGCACGCAATACAACGTCCTCCGAATTCTCCGCGGGTCCGAACCCGCAGGTCTCGCCTGCAGCGGCATCGGCGAACGCATGATCTCCCACGACCCGGACATGACCCGTCTCCTCGATCGCATGGAGAAGCGCGGCCTCATTTCTCGCGCCCGACAGACCGACGATCGTCGCGTCATCAAAACTCGTATCACCCCCGCGGGTTTAGCTCTTTTGAAAAGTCTCGATCAGCCTGTTCGCGAACTTCACAAGCGCCAGTTCCACCACCTGCCCGCTGCGCGTTTGAAAGCACTCGCCGAGCTGTTGGAGGAAGTCCGCGCTCGCGGACCGCAGCAAACGTAGCAAAATTAAAATCTGCTTAGACGCAGCACTCAGTTAAGGAGGCAACACTCATGGGCCAAGTTTTCTCTCGCATCGCAGTAACCGCAGGACTGGCAGCCGTACTTTCGCTGCCCGCGGCCGCGGCCACTTCCACATGGAACATTGACCCCGCGCATTCGTCAGCGCAATTCGCCGTCAAGCATTTGATGATCTCGACGGTTCGCGGCGCCTTTACCAGCGTAAAAGGCTCCATCCAGCTCGACGACAAAGACATCACCAAGTCCTCAGTCGAAGTCACCATCGACGTAAATTCCGTCGACACCCGCCAGCCCGATCGCGACAAGGATCTCAAGAGCGATCATTTCTTCGACGCCGAGCACTTCCCTACAATCACCTTCAAGTCAAAAAAAGTTGAGCAAGTTTCACCCGGCAAACTCAAAGTCACCGGCGACCTCACCATTCGCGGTACCACAAAGGAAGTTGTCCTGGATGTCGATGGCCCTACAGCTCCCGTCAAGGATCCCTGGGGCAATCAGCGCATCGGCGTTAGCGCCAGTTCCAAAATCACTCGCCAGGACTTTGGCATCACCTACGGCCCCGGCATGATCGGTGACGAAATCTCCATTACCATCGACGCCGAAATGACAGCTGCAAAAAAGTAAATTAGGCCGGTCCCAATTTGGCTTAGAACAAAAGTGAGTGCAGTACCGCTGGCTCAACACTCCGGTGGTCCGCCGGAGCGAAGAATCGCATCTCTTCGCTCCGGCGGATTGCGTAGATCAATCCCAAAAACGAAGTGCCAGATTGACACGCACCGTTCGCTCGCTTTCATTCATCTAATGTCGGTATCACGCTAAAGGAAGAAACCCATGCACAAGCCAGCGACTACAGACTTTCCGGTTCACGATCTCATCCGACATCGCTGGAGTCCGCGCGCCTTTTCCGACAAGCCGGTTGAGCGCGCAGTTCTGGCTAGTCTTTTCGAAGCCGCGCGATGGGCTCCTTCCAGCAACAACGAACAGCCTTGGGCCTACCTCGTCGCCACAAAAGACAATCCAGAAGACTTTGCAAAAATGCTGAGCGTCTTGGTGGAGTTCAACGCCAGCTGGGCGAAAAGTGCGCCCGTGCTAGTTCTCGCCGCGTCGCGCCTCAATTTTCCGAACGGCAATCCCAATCGCAACGCCTTCTACGACACAGGGGCAGCCTCCGTGTTGCTGAGCCTCGAAGCTACCGAGCGCGGTCTGTTCGTCCACCAGATGGCCGGGTTTGATCCTGCCAAGGCTAAACAGGTGTTTGAAATCCCAGCCGACTGCGAAGCCATAGCAGCCATGGCCATCGGCTATCCAGGCGATACGAGCTCGCTCACGCAAAAACTGCAAGATCGCGAAGTTGCCCCGAGAACACGCAAACCTTTATCCGAATTTGTCATGTCAGGCCGCTGGGGGCATACTTCTCCTATCGTCACTCGATAGTCGGTTACGTTAATTACAGAGAGAACTAGCCCAGCCAAATGCACCGCACCATCGAGTTCCTTCTACATCATGGCTATGTCGTTTTGCTTGCCTGGGTCTTCGCCGAACAAGCTGGAGTCCCCGTGCCTTCGCTTCCGCTTCTGCTAGCCGCGGGCGCACTTGCAGGCTCTCATCAACTTAATATCTTTGCGTCGCTCTTCGTGGTTGCCTTTGCGGCGGTTTGTGCCGATTCACTCTGGTACCAGCTCGGCCTCCGCAAGGGCATCAAAGTCCTTCAATTTCTTTGCAAGATTTCCATCGAGCCCGATTCCTGCGTCCGGCGCACCGAGGGTGTCTTCTCCAAGCAGGGTGCACGCTCGCTGCTCTTCGCCAAGTTCCTTCCGGGCCTTAGCACTGTCGCTCCGCCGCTCGCCGGCGTCTTCCAGATGCGCGCCAGGCGCTTCTTCCTTTTCGATAGCGCTGGCTCCATCCTCTGGGGAGGCACATTCCTTGGCCTCGGCTACCTCTTCAGCGGCCAGATCGAGCGCATCGCCGAACGCGCTGCCTCTCTCGGTGGCGGGCTCGTCGTAATACTCATTGCCGCGTTCGGATCCTATCTCGGCTACAAATTCCTGGCGCGCAAACGCTTCTTGCGTGCACTTCGCATCGCCCGGATCTCTGTCGAAGAATTGAAGCAAAAGCTTGACGCCGGCGAAGACCTCGTCATCGTCGACCTGCGTCATTCCATGGATTTTGAAGCCGACCCGGAAACCATCCCTGGCGCTTTCCGCATGGACGCCAAGGAACTGGAGGAGAAGAACGATCTACTGCCGCACGATCGTGAAATCATCCTCTATTGCACTTGACCAAACGAAGCCACAAGCGCCCGTGTGGCGCTCCTCCTCCGAAAACAGGGCATCACGCGTATTCGCCCTCTCGAAGGCGGCCTGGAAGCATGGCGCGAACACAAATATCCCGTCGCCAACATCAAGCTCACTCAAATTTCCACGCAGATTTAACCGGCTTCCTAGACCTTGTAGTGGCGCAGCATGCTGCGCCCAGCGGACCCAAGCGTGTTGTTCTCCCTGCCCCTACAACCGCGGCAAAACAATCCCGCTCTGCGCCTGATACTTCCCCTTCTTATCCTTGTAACTCACTTCGCAATCCTCATCCGATTCAAAAAATAGCACCTGGCACAATCCTTCATTCGCATAAATCTTCGCAGGCAAAGGCGTCGTGTTGCTGATCTCCAAAGTCACAAACCCTTCCCACTCCGGCTCAAACGGCGTCACGTTCACAATAATCCCGCACCGCGCATACGTAGACTTCCCCAAACAAATCGTCAACACATTCCGCGGAATCCGGAAATATTCCACCGACCGCGCCAGCGCAAACGAATTCGGCGGAATCAAACACTCGTCGCCCTTAAACGGCACAAGCGACCTCGGATCAAAATGCTTCGGATCCACAATCGTCGAATTCACATTCGTAAAAATCTGAAATTCGTCCGCCACCCGGATGTCGTACCCATACGACGAAACTCCATAACTGATCACGCCTTCGCGCACCTGCCGGTCGGTGAACGGCTCAATCATCTTGTGTTCCAGAGACATCTTGCGTATCCACCGGTCTGGCTTAACGGACATCCACTCCTCCTCAATCATCAAACGATTTTTGCAGCGCAAAAAGAAAGTAAGTCAAAACAAAGTTCGGCAAAAGGAAGGACAGTGTAGTTTACCCATCTCGTCTTGACAACCCGCGCCTCACCCTCTAGCATTTCCTCACGACGCAGGAGGCCTGTGTGATCAAGCTGGACATCGTGAATGCGGTTGTAGCCAAAACTCTCATCAGCCGCACCAAAGCCGAGCAAGCCGTCGAAACCGTCTTTGATTCTTTGAAACAAGCTCTCGGCCGCGGCCAGCGCATCGAACTCCGCCGCTTCGGCGTCTTCAGCGTCAAGCCCCGCAAAACCGGCATCGGCCGCAACCCGCGCACCGGCGAAGAAGTCAGCATCCCACCCGGCAAAGCAGTCCGCTTCAAACCCGGCAAAGAACTCCAAGGCATCGAAGCCACAAAGAAGGCATAGGATTTCCTGACGTCTAGTAAATTCCCTTAATAAGCTTCCTGTACCGCAAAGCTTGTATTGGCACGATCTGTTCTCCCTGCTACCGTAATCACACAGCCCGCTTGAGAAGATGCCGCCAGGTATTTTTCCGTAAGGAGAATAAATTCATGAGATGGTCCCCCGGTGACGAAAGCCAAGACATCGAAGACCGTCGCGATGACAGTGGAGGAGGCGGCGGCTTTCAATTCGGCGGCTTCCATTTGGGCATCGGTGGCGCATTAATTCTGCTAATCCTCAGTTTCATTTTCAGGACCAACCTTTTTACTTTGCTCGGCGGCGGCACGGGAGATTCGGGCACGACCGTCAGCCAACCCGACCCCGCTCGCGACGAGACCGAGAAGCCGCTGGTTCAATTTGTGTCGTTCGTGCTTGATGACACGCAGAAAACTTGGACTCAAATTCTGCCGGAGCAAACAAACACTCCCTATCGTCACGCCAAGCTGGTCCTTTTCCGCGACAGCACGCAATCCGGGTGCGGCGGCGCGGCGGCTTCCACTGGTCCTTTCTATTGCCCAGAAGACGAGAGAGTCTACATTGACCTCGGTTTTTTCGATGAACTGAGCCGCCGCTTCGGCGCCCCCGGCCAATTCGCACAAGCTTATGTTCTCGCGCACGAACTCGGCCATCACGTACAAAAACTCTTGGGGATCGAAGGTAAGGTCCATCAGCTTCAGGAAAGCAATTCGCGCGAAGCCAACCCGCTCTCCGTGAAACTGGAACTCCAAGCCGATTGTTTCGCAGGGGTCTGGGCGCATTCCACTCAACAACGTGGCCTGCTTGAAAGCGGAGACGTGCAATCCGCGCTAGGTGCTGCTGCTGCCGTCGGTGATGACCGTCTTCAAAAAATGTCCACAGGTCATATCAGCCCGGAATCGTTCACGCACGGCACTTCCCAACAGCGCATGCACTGGTTCAAAGCCGGTCTGGATAACGGCACAGTTGCGGCTTGCAACACCTTCGACCAGTCCGAGTAAGCCGCCATCGAATTATCTCGAATCGTCTTGCCCAACTACAGTCGGCCGCTACTTACTTGTTCTAGTTTTTGAACGGATCGAACTCGCCCGCTGCCTGCAGCTGAAAACAGTCCTTGTAAGGTGGCGAAAGTCCTCAAGCCCCCCATGCGGGTACTTGGCGCACCATGTTCCACACCATGTCGTCCAACGCGCCGCTAATCTCGTCGGAAGGTTCCGTGCGGGTATTCGTCAGCGCGGCCCAGCACATTCCCGTCGCAGTGCGCACCATAATCGTCGTTGTCCCTGGCAGACTGCCGCTATGCCACCAATTCCCCGCTCCGTTATCTCTCACCATCCAACCTCTCGCGTATTTGCCCGCTGAACCTTGCGGATAGGCGGGGCTCGGCGTGGTCATGATCTTGATGCTCTCCGGTTTTAGCAAGCTCGGGATACCGGGGAAACCAGTCACGTGGTCGAGGAAGCGCACCAGATCTGAAGGGCTCGCAATCCATCCGCCATGCGAATCCATCCGCGTGACGTTCATCTTGTAGGGATCCTCGCTGTACTGCCCGTAGTACGCCACTTCATTCGGATACCGCTGGTTCTCCTTATTCCGCGCGATGTTCATATCGCTCAAGCCACACGGCCCCAGAATGCTGCTCTGAACGTACTCCGCATACGGCTGACCGGTAACCTGCTCAATGACGCGGCCCAATACGCAGTATCCAAAATTGGAGTACGCCCAGTGCTGCCCCGGCGGATAGGTCAGCGGTAAATTTTCTAGAGTCCACGAAATCAAATGCGCTTGGTCCCAGGAATCGTGTTGAAACATCGGATCCGTGGAATCATTCGGCCAGCCTCCGCACGTATGTGTCAGCAAGTGATCGACGGTGATGTCTGTGACGTATTGTTTGTAAGGCGGCTTGCCGAATTTCGTTCCCAGAATTCCCGAAGGCCCGAAGACTTTGTCGTTAAGATTCAGCTTGCCGCTCTCCATCAAACTAAAAATCGTCACCGAAGTGATGGGCTTGGTGACGCTGGCGATGCGGAACAAACTATTGGGGAGCACTTGTTGTGCTTCCGCTCTGTCTGCTATGCCGAAAGAATGATCGTAGACGAATTTCCCATTTCGCGTAATAGAAATCCCGAGCCCCGGAACCGAATACTTCACCATGAACGCACGCGCGATGCGAAACATTTCCGCGCGGCTGCCGTTGCCTTCTCTCTCTTGCGCCTGCTCCTGAGAAAATCCACGTAAACGCGGGACCACAATTCCCGCAGCCGCAGTGCCGCACAAATTCCTGATTAGCAATCGCCTGCTCAATTTCTTCGACATGGCGCCCCGTTCCTCTTGCCTGTTGTCAGAATTCCCGCGGATGAAGCCATTAAAAATTCGGCCCGGCGGAATTGCAAAAGTCTATCTCACAAACCCTCTTCCTGAATATGCGCATGCTGGCTCGCCGTTGCTCGCCGATTGAGATTGCAGCGCAAGCTGGCGCCGGGTATAGAATCAGTCGGGAAATCGTAAGCACTTTCTGTTCGTGGAGCATATCGTGAAGAACCTCACCTCGAAGTGGCTCTTACCTTCGCTGGCTTTGCTGCTGATGCTCGCGGGTAGCATCTCCTTCGCGCAAGAGCCGCCAGCGGAACAATCGCCGGACAATGTGGCGGGCAACTGGTCGATTTACGCCAATGACCCTAACGGCACAACTTCCACGAAGTACATTCAACTCAAACAAGACGGCAACCAACTCACCGGCCATTTCAAAGGCCCTCACCAGTCGGGCGGCCTCGAAGGCACAATTAACGGCCACCACATCATGTTCCGCACCAAGACTCGCGATGTCCTCACCTTTCGCGGAACAGTCGAAGGCAATCAGATGAGTGGAAATTTCGGCAACCGCGGCCAGCACGGTACGTGGAAAGCCGAACGCACGAACTGATTTGCTCTGACTCTTCACATCCAAAAATCACACCTCAAGCCGCTGGCGCGAACTCCTCTAACTGTGCTGTACTTGTATTGGTAGAATTTTTTTAGTCTTCAGAACTCATTGTGAGCACGCCACCCTCAAATTCCACAGTGGATCCGTTTCCAGCCCCCGTTGATTGGAGCGATATTCCCCCGCGCGCCCAATTTTACGTTCCAGTTTTCCCGCGCCCGTCCGTCAAATCCCTCATCCTCGCCATCGCCCTATTTCTCCTCACGCTCTGCACTTGCCTTGCAGCCGGCACCCAATTCGCCATCGCCTACGCCAACAATCAAGCCGCTTCCCTCGACGAATTCCTCCGCGCCTTCACTCTCTTTTACAAGAATCCCGCCGCCCTACTGGCCGGCCTTCCTTTTGCTGCCACCCTCCTAACCATTCTTCTCGCCCACGAATTAGGTCATTTCTTCGCCTGCCGCCACCATCACATTCATGCAAGCTACCCTTTCTTCATTCCCTTCCCCTCTCTCATCGGGACTTTCGGCGCGTTCATCCTCATGCGCTCCCCGATTCGCACTACACGCTCTCTTTTTGACGTAGGCGCCTCCGGCCCGCTAGTAGGTTTCGTCTTCGCCGCCCCGGCGCTCCTCTACGGCGTACTCCACTCTCATATCGTCCCCGCCATTGCCCTTCCCGATCCCAATCAAAACGCCGTTATTTTCGGCACCCCACTCCTTCTCCGCCTCCTCGACGCCCTCTTTCATCCCGGCGTCAATCCCCACATCCTTCTACTTCCGCCAGTAGGCCGCGCCGCATGGGTAGGCCTTTTTGCTACGACCTTAAACCTTCTCCCCGCCGGACAACTCGACGGCGGCCACATCCTCCGCTCCGTCAGTCCAAGGATTCACAAGATCTTCTCTTGGCTGGTTCCCGCTCTCCTCCTAGCTCTCGGCTACTTCACCACCCGCCATCTCCCTGAAGGCTCCTTCCGTTGGAGCCTTTGGTATGTCTGGGCCGTCCTGCTCTTCGGCCTGCGCTTTCTCCGCATCGCCCCGATCTACGATCCTTTACCCCTCGACCCGCCGCGCCGCCTAGCCGCCGTCCTAACCCTCGCCATCTTCATCCTCTGTTTCATGCCCGCCCCCATCATCGGCCTCTAAACCTGAAGACCTGTAAACCTGAAGAGACGTAAGTACACGCGATTCGTCTTGACTCATGCGCCAACCTCTGGTAGTATTTGTCCTGGGTAATACCACGAATCGAAAAGAGCGGCAGCCACTCTGCCGCTCTTTTCTTGTTCAAGGCCAGCGGCTTCCAGGTTTGAGCTTCAGCAAACTCTCTGTGACCTCGGCGAACTCTGTGTTAAACAAACCCTGAACCGCTTCTCAGCGCCCACCGCAGAAGCGCCAGGATGTGGAGTGCGGCAGCTCTGCTGCCGCTTTTCTCAGCAACTTGCACGACAGCCAGCTCTGAGCCTTCCATCGGCTCTCAGATAGGTTCCTCAAATAAAAACAATTGTCATCCCGCTTGCCCTGTTTACCCTGAGCCTCGAAGGGAGCCTCGAAGCGAGCACAACGACTAAAAACGCCCGTAATTGTCATTCCGAGCAAAGCGAGGAATCTGCTTTTTTCTTTCCTTTTCTCAGCAACCCACACATACGACGCTACCCCGGCCCGATCATCCACGGCTCTCTAGGCGCATTTCGTATTTCTAATTTCGCATTTCGATTTTCGATTTATCTCAAATTCACTTACAAGAGGTTCCCATGACGAATGATAATTCCACCACCGGCATCGCCCCGCGCTGCCTATTCCAATTTTCCGACGACCGCTGCTGCCGCATGTTGCGCAGCCCGGCCCATCCATCCTTCTGCGCCTTCCATGCCCGCCAAGAACTTCAACGCATCGAGTCCCAGCGCCTCGGCGAAGAAGTCTCCACTTCCCTCCACGGCAATTTCCTCACCGCCACCGACATCAACCACGTCCTCGGCAAACTCTTCATCGCCGTCGCCCAGAACCGTATCTCCCTCCGCAAAGCCGCCAACCTCACCTACCTCGGCAAGGCCCTGCTCTCCTCTATCCCCCTCGTGAAGCAGGAGTTCCGCTTCGAGTACAAATTTAAACAATGGCAAAAAGTTCTAGCCAACGCCGCCCCCCTCTCCAGTCCTCCCGAGATCATCGACTCCAATTCCGCTCCCGAATGCCCCGAAGAACTCCCTGAGCCAGACCGTCCGAAGAAGAATGACGGATGATCTCTATGAAGATATCGAGCCGGACGATTTTTCCTTACGGCAGGTCGCGAAAGTCTGATGGGGCGCATAAAGCCCTTCGGAGCAACTGTTACTTTTGACAGTGCACCAGAGTCCCTTTCCCTGCTCTACTTATACGGATATTTGTGAAGAGGAGTTGCTATGGAGACTCACCACAATATTGCCTACTCACGCCGGGACAATGACCAGATCAGTGACGATGCCCCTCATGTCCCAGTTCGGGTTTTCTTGTTGAGCGACCATCGACTTCTGCGCGATGCGCTCACTCGTTCCCTTGGAAGTCAGGCCGACATTTCGTTTGTGGGGTCACAAGAATCCTCTTTTAGCATTACCGCGGAGATGATCGAGTCTACCTTCGACGTGTTGTTAGTGGATCCCGTCAGCATAGTGGGGTTGGATACTTACGTCCTCGATCGCCTACAGGAAGCGTTCTCAAACTTAAGAGTAGTCGTGATTGACAGGGAGGCGAAGATCGCCGACGTAATATCCGCAATCCTTCCAGGTCATGGCCTCCCAAGCACCTGAGCCACATCCGAGCCCACGGCCGAGCCGAGGACGATCGAAAGTCATAACGGCCTCTGGCCCCCAGGCTCACCTGAGTGTCTTTAGACTTTGCTTTTGATTTTGCAGGCCGCCCCGCACGTCGGTCTTACGTATGGGGCTTTTGTCTTTGATCTGTTTGTTCTATGTTCCTTGCCAATTCGCTAACCCCTTTGGAATCCGCAGTTCCAAAAACACGCCCGTAAACTCTCTGGAATGAACAGTTTCAAAACATTGGACTTAAAATTCCTTAGAATGAACATTTGCAAGAAAACAGAGTAGGGGCCCCAGTCTTCCAGGTTAGGCAGCCGGCTTCAGTAGGACAGGCACTCCTGCCTGTCAGCTTTTCACAACCGCCGCGATACCACGCCCAACTTCCATGGACCTACTGTCGCCGCGAGTCCGGTGGCACCAAGTTGTTTGCGCGATAGTAAACCACAAGCTGGCCATAGTGCTCTCCGCTGTGCTCGATGGTGAACGTCCAGATGGAGGAGTTATGGACCAGCCGATTGCCGAAAAACTTCGTAGTATTGTCCAGGCCCGCGTCACCCTGCTGTTGAATCACTTTCGCTCCGGCGGCGACGGCCTCCTGCACGAACTTGACGATGTCGGCTTTGGTCTTAAAAGCGTCACGCGTAGGATTGTCGCCCTCGCCGAAGTCCGGCCCGACGTTTGTGCCGGAAATCCTCCGTATCAGGACGAAATCCAGCGCGGCGGCATGAAGAAGATTCAGCGCAAAGGTGCGCTCGTACTTCTGCAGCTTAAAATCGTACTTGTCTTCGGGAAAGTCCTGCGCCATGGCGATCAGTTTGTTCCCGATGTCGTTCCACCTGTCCAACATCTCTTCGGAACGAGAACGCGCAGGACTCGGAGGCTGGTTCTGCGTTTGGGCCCCGCTCGGAAGACCCGTTCCGACCGCAGCAAGAAGTGTTACCGCAACCAGCGCGCGCACAGGCCAATTCAGGCAATTCATTTATACATTCCTCCTTGTTCGATTTGACGTGTGACCCGGAAGTTTAGCGGAGTCTCTTTTGACTTTGCTTCAGAATTTGCGGGGTACTCTTGAATTTGCGTGGGGGTACCCCACACGCCGGTTTTACGTATGGGTCTTTTGACTTTGACCTGTTCATTCCTGTTTTCTTCGTCAATTTCGCTAACTCCTTTGGAATGCGCACTTCCAAAAACACCCCCGTAAACTCTCTGGAATGAGCAGTTTCAAAACATTGAACTTAAAACCCTTTAGAATGAGCAGTTGCAAGAAAACAGGGTAAGGGCCCCCGGTCCACCCGCGCCTTGATAGACAAAGTGGCGCTGCGATTAAATCAGCGTCCAGGAAAAACCTTAGGATTTCAAACTCCCGCCAGTAAACTTCAACGCAGCGTTGCGTCGACCTCTTGAGCTCGCAGGGTCTTACCGGGAAAGTAAGCAGGCGCGTCCGAGGTTCGAGTTCTGTCTGGAAACCGCCGATGAAGATTCTTCAAAGTGTTCTAGGAATGTTCGTCTCGATAGTGAGCGCTGCGTTTGTCTTCCCTGCGACAGCATTGGCCCAGACCGATGAGATCCAAGTTTATGACGCCGTAATTGCCGAACCCGGAGTCTTTAATCTCACTTGGCATAATAACTTCATCGCGGATGGTGCGGAGATGCCGGCTTTCCCTGGTGGACTCATACCAGCCCAGTCCTTCAACGGTGTGACCGAATGGGCCTACGGCGTTGCCGATTGGTTCGAGGCCGGCCTTTACCTCCCGCTCTACAGCATCTCCCAAAACCGTGGCGCAACGATTAACGGAGGCAAGCTCCGCGCGCTCTTTGTTAGGCCACATGCGGCGGATCACACCTTTTTCTACGGTATCAACTTTGAATTCAGCTACAACGCCCTGCACTGGGAGCCATACCACTTCACGTCGGAGATTCGGCCGATCATTGGCTGGCACTTGCACCCGGTGGACATTATCGTGAATCCGATCCTAGATAACTCTTTTGTCGGCGGCTTCAAGAGTCTTGATTTCGCTCCGGCGGTACGCGTTGCGTATAATCGCCCCGCGAAGTGGGCTGTGGCTGTCGAGGAGTATGCGGATTACGGCCCGTTGCGCCAATTCTACGCGGTCAGCCAGCAGTCACAGGAACTGTTCGCGGTTTTCGATCGGTACTCCGAGAAACTAAATGTCGAGGCCGGTGTCGGTTTTGGTCTCACCAGTTCGTCGAACAAAGTTACCTTGAAATTGATCTTATCGCGCGACCTCAACTCTCGAGATAAGCATTGAACAATCCCCGCGCGAAATCGCGGGCCATCGCCGTACCAAATATGCGGGCCAATTCCTGAGAAGTCGGACTACCGGAGATGTGAAGTAAAAGTTCACTTGATTTCATAACGATGCTGGCTCCCCCGACCCGAGTAGACTTTGGTTGACGACCAAGGCCCGGGAGGAAGGAGCCAGACATGATGATTATAGGAGTAGATTACCACCCGAGCTTTCAGACGATTGCATTTTTGATTGAAGAGACTGGTGAGTGTGGTGAACAGGAACTGAACCACAGTGATGGACAAGCAGAGAAGTTCTACCGAGAGCTGAAGCAACGAGGAGTCAGCGTACGCGTGGGGATGGAAGCCACCGGGCATTCACGCTGGTTCGAGCGGTTACTCGCAGAGCTGGGTTTCGAGTTGTGGATTGGAGATCCGGCGGAGATTGAGACCAAGCGGGTCCGCAAGCAGAAGACCGACCGTGAGGACGCTCGACTGTTACTGAGACTGATGCGGGAAAATAATTTTCCGCGAATCTGGGTACCCAGTCCGGAGAATCGTGATCTGCGGCAACTGCTTTGGCATCGGCATCGGCTGGTGCAGATCCGGACGCGGATCATGAATCAGCTGCAAGCGGTGGCTATGAACGAGGGCTATCGCTGGAAGAAAAAGCTGTTCAGCCAACAAGGACGAGCACTGCTAGAAAAACTCCCGTTGGCTGCCTGGGCCAGTCGGCGCCGGAAAGAATTATTGGAGCTGCTGGACCAGCTGGATCCAAAGATTGCGGAGTTAACGGCGGCAGTCGAGCAAGAAGCCAAGAAACGGCCCGAGGTGGTGCAGTTGATGACACATCCTGGCGTGGGACCCATCACGGGACTGGCTTACGTTCTGGTCATCGGGACGCCGGGACGGTTTCCTTGTGGCAAGCAGATCGGCAGCTACACGGGGCTCATCCCGTGCGAGGGCTCCAGTGCCGGCAAGCAGCGACTGGGACACATCAGCAAGCAGGGCAATACTCTACTGCGCTTTTTGCTGGTGGAAGCATCGCAAGCAGCCGCACGGTGCAACCCGGACTGGCGACGTCGGTATGCACACCTGATGATGCGCCGGGAAAAAAGAATTGCCAAAGTGGCCATGGCCAGAAAACTCGCTGTTCGGTTGTACTGGATGTGGCGAAATAATTGGCAATATTCGCAGTTGGTTGAATTCGGTTCGAACGCGGGAAAGCTCGGAACCGTCCATGGCGTAAAGTAGGACGTCGTCCACTTGATTGGGCATCCCGCTCCCTGCAAAGGGAGTTTGAAGAAGTAATCATGGTCGAAGTTTTGATCGGAGAGATGGTTGGGTCGGACTGAAGCCGCCCGACAGATTACAAACGAGCCGCTGGTCGTCGATGCTGAGAAGAACGAACAAGAAAGAAAACGAAAGAGAAAAACTCTTTTAGGTGAAAAGAAAGAAGTCTGCTCAAAAAGGGCTTGACGGGGCCAGCATTGTTAGAGATGGACGGTAACCGCGTTAACCAGGCACTTGACCGGACGCACGATCTGCCGCCTGCGAGTTCCCACCAAGGAACGAGCGAGAGTCAATTCACTTGAGACTTTGTACCCAGCGAATACCATGTTAGGAGGAGTTCTTCATGGGCATGGTTTGTTATCTTCGCCAAATATCTCGGGCTGAATCCGAAGAAATAGACGTGAACCCAAGCAAAGCCTACGAGATTATTTTCGGCGAGAATATTGAGTCGTTCACCGAAGAGCAGCTCTTGCGACGAAGCGAGGCCGCTACAGCAGTGGTTAACGCGCTGCACGGGCGACATGCCTTGGCCCTCGAACGCGTTCGTGAGGCAAACGCCAAACATGAACCCGTCTCGGAGGAGTTGCGAGCAAAGTACGAGCAATGGCTCGCCGAATACAAGGCCCTGACAGCCCCGTGGTCAACCCGGAATAAAAGAGTGAGCAAACGTGGTGAAGACCGAGACGAACTTCAAATTGATAAGTCATGGCATGGCCTTCACTTCTTGCTCACCGGCAGGTTGGACGGCGGAGCCCCACCGGTTTCGCTAGTAATCTTGGGCGGTAAGGTAGTCCCTGATAGACGCGGGCTGATGGGCTTTGGCCCGGCGCACAAATTGACACCAGGGGAAGTCCGTGATGTGTCGGGAGCTTTGGCTACCCTAAATGCGGTAGACCTTCTGTCCCGATATGACGCTGCTGAAATGCGGAGAAACGAAGTCTACGCTATGGGAGTCCAGCCCGATGAGGACCGCGAATATCTAGCGGTTTACTATGAAAAGGTTCGTTCCTTTTACGCCGAAGCCGCGACAAAGCAAAGCGGCATGCTCATCTATTTGAGGTAAAATCACCATCTTCCGTGTCGAAGCAATTGCCAAGTCCCGATAAGTCGTCTTACCGGACAATGAGATTTGGTCCGATTTCACTTTTCCGATTACGGCGTTAATCAGGCAGTGACGCCATACGATGGTTGGTCAGTACCTGCTTCAAGCGACCTGCTCGGGACCTGCTTCCAACTTGAAAAGAGAACGAGCAGCATACCGATGACCCAAAGAGCGTGACCTTCTCTCGGATAAATATTGAAGAAGTAGAAGACAACCCAGCAAAAAGGAATCATTGAGAGCAGGGTAAATTTCAGCACTCTAGCTGTCCGAGGCTTCCGTTTCAGGAATGTGAGGGTCGTATAGCCGAGAAAAACCGGGTTGATGAGTCCGCTTATCAGAATCGACAGGTACAGAAAAGGAGGAGTGTAGTTAGCACTAGTCGATGAAAATGGCGTACATGTTACGGGGCACTCTAGGGACAAGTAAGCGCATTCGTAGCCCCTCATTCGACCAGTCAGTCCCTCGCGGTCTCCCGTTGCAACCAGGAAAAAACTGAGGATATAAATAACGAGGCCCAGTCTGAACGGTACTTTATTTAGGGACACACCTTAAGGTTATCGCTCGAAGCATAGTTCGACAAAGGTCATTTTTTAACATGTTCATTGTGAGTAAAAGAGAATCTGGTAGCTCAGTGACCAGCTAACTTCTGGAAAGTCGCATAACCGGACATTGAGGATGGGGCGAATTTCTCCGGTAACGGCGTTCTATAAAAGGGGATGTCAAGAAAAATAGTTCACCCTCGACTGGAAGGAGGGAAGAAAATTTTCCTACCATCCAGCCCTTGTGTTGGAGCGAGACTCCGGAAGTTTCCCTTTTCCGCGGTTTCATCTCGTTAGCGTGACGACGTCCTTCGGCTTCTGACGCAAACAAGCAGTGTGGTCGTAAGTTGCCAACCATGGTTCTATCTGAGGCTCGAGGCCTATAGCTTTTTCTGGTTGTCCGAGGGGGCATATGGTTAATCCAGGGACTCCGTGCCGGAGCACGATGGCCCAACGCCGTTATGGATACTCACCCTCGAACCAAAGCGCCTGAAGAACCGACGGACCACCGCTAGAGATGTAATCCAGAGATGGAAGGGTTCTCGACAGTCGCTCAAGCTGCTTGTTGTTTCAGATGTTCAGCGTCGAAGCGCACTCCTTTCTTCCAAACCAGCAAAGTGATCGCAGCGATCTTTCGTGCCAGAGTGAGACGCGCCATCGGAGGCTTCAGCCCTTTGGCAACGAGCGCAGCGTAGAAATCCTGGAAAGGCCCTGCGACCCCAGCGGCTCGTATGGCCGCACCCTTAAATATATTTTTCAGATCGTGATTATGGTTTTGGTTGAGTCCGCGGATGGCGAGGAGTTTCTTGGAACGCTTGATCTGGCCTTCCACAAAGCGGTACTCCCCACTGACGCTGGTCTTCAACGCCAAGCCGCTATAGGCCCAGAGTTGCCGCTTGGTGCGAAACCGGTGCGGTGTTTGTAGGAGCGCGAGCAAGAGAGCTGCACGAATTGGACCGATCGAGGGGATCTGACGCAACAGCTTCGTGGCCTCGTACTTTCTGCTCTCGGCCAGCAGCTCTCGCCGCGCTTGCTGGTGCAAAAGCAGCAGCGCGTCGAGTTGCTGGTAGTACATCTCGGCCCGGCGGCGCACGCCGGCTTCGGTGATTTTCTCGAGCCACGCAGCGCGATGGCGCGGCGCGTACACTTGCTGACCGGCACAGGGGATGGCCCAGCTTCGGTAGAGCGCTTTCAGACGAACCATCACGCGGGTGAGATCTTTGGTGATGGTCATATAACTGCGCGCGAGTTCCTTCAGCATTCGCAGGCCCGTGTTTTCGTGAAAAATGGACCGGAGAAGATTCGGAGCGCAGCAGTTCGGCGAGCTTCCGCGAATCGATGCGATCGTTCTTGTTTCCTACCTTGAGCAGCGCATTCTTCCGTGGATCACAGACCAACACTTGTGTGACATGGGGTTTGAGCAAGTCGTGCAACCAGCCTGCGCAGGCGCCTTCCTCTAAGGTCACATGCAAACTGCCGCGCAAACCGCAAAGAAACTGCAGAATGGTTTCTGCCTTCGTCTCCAAAATGGACTCCATCACCAACTTCCCGCTGGAATCCAATACCGTCGCAGAGATCGTTGCCTGATGAACATCCAGCCCAATATACTTAGCGTCATTCATGAGGGTGCTCCTTGTAGGTGCTGATGCGAACGATCAAAACCTACTCTAAGGGGCGCCTTTTATAATGCGTTAACCAGGATTATCACCGTCTTTGTTCCGCGGCCCCCTGGCGATGACCGTGTTGTCACCTGTTTTGATAATCTTATATTTCAGAAAGCCCATTTTCGCTAGACCCATAGATAGTTTCTGAACAAAATCGCGAATATCTTGATCTGGCAGTTCCTCTGGCACCTGTAGGCTCAATACTTGTGTCCTCTCGCCCGGCCCCACGTAAAATTCCAGACGCCTGTCACTGTCCCGGTAGACGATATAAGCGTCCTCCCTACCCACCCTGGATAGGCTCACCGAAAAAGTGGGAAATTTCGCAGTCGAAGGTGGCGTGTATCGGACCCAGAGAAAGATAGCGGTAATTAGCAGCAACAAAAGCGGCAGGACGACGAATACCAGCACCTGAAGGGATTCATCTGTACGAATTTGAGTTGACCATAAGCGCATCTCTGCTCGTTTCTAAAAGCAATCTTATAGCAGAATTGGGCAGGAAAAGATTCTCAACTCCTGGTAAGTCGCATTACCGGACAAATGGATCTTCAGGCCAGTTCAACTTGTAGGTAAGCGCGTTTAGCGGGACGTGGTCGTTAGCTGAGTCAGGTGTTCCAGCATCTTACTTCGGTGCCGGTGCGGGCTGGTTTTCACTTGTCGGCGGCACGATCCCCTTGAGTCGCAAATAGGTCACCATGTTTCCATAGTGCTCATCCGTGTGCGCCGTATTGATCGAGAATACCGTCAGCTTCGCTAAGTTGAAGTTGAAGAGTTTCACCATCTCGCTGCCTTTTGCATCGGTCATGCTGTCGAATGCCTTATTGCAGTACGCAACTCCGCCCTTCAGCGCAGCCACCAAGTCGGCCTTTGACGTCTTCGTTTTTTCGATGTCCTTTGCCGGGCTCGCCTCACCGATGGCTTGCGAGCAGAATGAGTATGAAGCGTCGGCCACATGGCCAACGAGCTGGCCAAAGCTGCGAACCTCCGGTGTCGGTTTGAAGGAGTAATTTTCTTCTGGCATCTTCTGCGCGGCGCCGACCACCGCTCCGCTCACAAATGAGTAAAAACCTTTTTCGCTGGCGGTAATCGGGTTCGCCGGTGCAGCAGATTGCGCCGGTGCCTTCTCCTGCCCAAGTAGAGCAATGGGAACCAACATCAGCGCAGCAAACGCAAAACTAAGTCTTTTGTTCATGGACACACCTTTCGCGGAATCATGCCACTTAGCGGGCCGCCAAGAAGCCTCCGAACACCCGCAACTTACTATACGCATCAAGTCTCAAATTGTTTCGGTATGTCGGCGATCGTTCCCCACCGAAAATGAGCGAATGAGTTGGGTGAATCAGACTCGCGGCGACCCATCGGCCGTTCCGATCGCTTCAGTCGGCTAGCTCCTGACAAGTCGGGTTGCCGGACGCGTGGCCCGACAGTCTGCCCTAGCCGCCACAAAACCCAGCGATGTAGACTTACTCACCAGCGCCCCGGAGAACCCGGCCAGATCGCCCATGCTGATTACCAGGATGCGAACTAGGGAATGCCGCGAAATGCTCAAGCGGTTGGGCTATGGCAGGCTCGCGTGTGCCTCCAACAACCGGCCCTATATCGTTCCACTTTATTTCGCATACGATGCGGACCGTCTGTGCTGTTTTTCCACCGTGGGCCGGAAAATTGAATGGATGCGATTGAATCCATTGGTGTGCGTGCAGGTCGATGAGATTCGGGGCCACGACGAATGGACGAGCATCGTTGTCATGGGACAATACGTCGAAATCCCGAACGGGCGCGAATCCGCGGAGAGCAGGGAGAGTATCCGCTCCCTGCTAAAGCAGAGAGCCTTGTGGTGGCAGAGCGGATATACCGCATCCCAGATTCGCCGGAAGCCCAAGCCCCCGATCTCAGTGTTTTTCTATATTAAGATAGAAGAGCTTACTGGCATTCGCGCGACTCCCGACAGCAGAGAGATCCCGAAACGTCGTCACTAACCCCTTTGGAATGCGCAGTTCCAAAAACATGCCCGTAAACCCTCTGGAATGAGCAGTTTCAAAACATTGAACTTAAAACCCTTTAGAATGAACATTTGCAAGAAAACAGGGTAGGACCCAGCCTTCCAGGTCACGCAGCTGGCCTCAGTAGGACAGGCACTCCTGCCTGTCAGCTTTTCCCAACTCCGGCTATCCCACGCTCAAACTCACCGCGTGACAAAGAGAATCCATGGCGTTCCGACCACTAGAAACACGAGCAAACAGAAAACTGTAGTCAGTAAGCCAAGCCGGTAGAGTTCACCTTGCGTGAGATAACTACTCCCGACGAAGATGACGTTTTGACTGCCTCCCTGCGGCGTAATTGTCGAGAAATAACTGCTCGCAAACAGCAGGGCAAAAGCCATTAAGGGTGCGGGAACAGCGGTCTTCACGCCGACTCCCAGGAAGACATCGAAGAGAGCCAAAATCTGCGCCGTCTGGCTTACGAACATGTAATGCATCAACACGTAGAGCCCTAGGAGTATGACGTAGGCGATCGGCCAACTGATCCCTCCGAGTAGAGCCGTCAACCGCTCTCCGACATAGCCCATGAAGCCTAGCTCGTTCAACTGACCGCTCAATGCAAAGAGCACTGCCAGCCAGATGAAAGTCACCAGCGTACTCCCCTGCAAGCTGATGTCCTCTAGGGTGAGGACATTCATTGCAAGGAGCGCGCCCAGACCGGCGAAGGCTACCGCAGCGAGACTCAAGTTCAGTGTGCCCGCCATCACCCATCCGGTCACCATGAAGGAGAAAGCTATCGCAACAATCCATTCGTCTCGCGAAAGAGATCCCATCTTGCCTAGTGCTTCGCGTGCGGCCTTTGGCGCGTCTGGAGTGTCGGCCACGCCGGGCGGAAACAATTTGTAGAGGACGAGCGGAAGCAACGCGATCATCGTCAATATTGGAACCGACGATGCAACAAGCCACGAGCCAAAGTTGATCTTCACTCCATAGTGTTCTGCCAACGAGACCGCAATGGGATTCCCCGAAGTTGCTGTGAGCCAGAGGGCTGACGAGACGCTCAGGCTGGCCATGCCGCAGAACATTAGGTAGCCACCCATCCGTCGGGTTTTCTCATCGTCTGGCATGGAGCCGGAACTTTGCGCCAAAGAAAGAATGATGGGGTAGAGCACGCCGCTGCGTGCTGTATTGCTCGGAAACGCGGGTGCAATCATCGCGTCAGTGATAAAAATGCTGTAGCCCAATCCGAGTGTGGATCGCCCAAATAAACTCACCACTAAGAGGCTGATGCGTTTTCCGAGACCGCATTTCACAACCGCATTCGCGACGAGAAAGGCCACTATGACGAGAAGTACGCTCTGATTGGCAAAACCGGCGAAAGCCTTGGCCGGGTCGACGGTGCGAGTGAGCACTGCGGCCGATACCGCGAGTACCGAGGCCGTCAACAAAGGAAATGAGTTCAGAATGACAGCAAAGATAGCCGCCGCAAATATCGCGAAAAGATGCCAAGCCTCTCGCGTCAGCCCGGCTGGTATCGGCCAGAACCAAATGCCGAGCGCAAGCGCGAACGGGATGACTCGCAGAAGCCTTCGACGGAACGGCGTCATGGTTGCGCTCTTTCGGATTGTGCTCCGCCAAGCGCAGCAGTCGTTGAACGAAACCGGGCGCGGCCCTGGAGATTGACGGAACTGCCGCTCACTGTGCCATCGTCGGACTCAATCACGTACTTCCACTCAAAGGAATACTCCCCAGTGATACCAGCGAACCGGCCGGTTCCTCCCAGGAAAGTACCGGTGATGCTTCTTCCGGTTCCCACCCACTCACCCTTCAACTCGCTGTAGACCTTATCGCCGCGCTCGTCAGTCCAAACACACCGGCCCTGCATTCCGGAGGCACTGTCGGAGAACCCGACCGCCCTCGCCCGGAACCCCACTCCCAGCCCACGATCGCCAGTTAGTAGTAGCGAACCTGTAAGATCGAATATGGAAGCTTGGTGATCTTTCTCCAGCTTGAGCGTCTGCCGAGTCCCTGAGGATGTCCAAGTGCCGCTAAACGTGTGCCACTCGTTTGGTGAAGCAATCTCAGCAAGAGGACCAGCCGGCTGACTGCATCCAACCGGAAACAGCAGCAGAGCGAGCGGCAACCATCGTCGCCAGAGCGAGACCACCGAGCCTGCTCGAGAAAACACTTGCCCATCTCCTTAGAATCAGACCGTGGCTCGCGACGCATTCGCAGTGGAGCACGCGTCGAACCTGGCTGGCGGGAACCTGGTGTTCAACATCTTTAACGACCGAGTCGTACTAACAGACCAATTGGCCACAGCTTGCCCAACGCCTATTTTCCAAAGAATCCTAGGATTGACTCGATGCGCGCTCAACTAGGGAAATCCCTAAGGGTCCCGGATGCGCGGGCCAACCCCCGAGCAAGTTCGACTCCCGGAAACTTGAATTTCACTTGTATGAGAACGGCATCAATCAGGACTTACAATTTTGCAATCCAATCTTGCCCTATACTCCGTCTGGTCAGCCCATTGGGGTCTTCATTCTATGCCCTCCCTCAATCGACCAATACGCAGGGCGTTGAGTTCGGAAGAACGCTCCTTGCTCGAATGGCTGATAGCAAATGGAAATCCAGGCGCGAAGCGATATGCTCCGCAACTCGCCGACATAAGCGTTGTTAGCTTATGTACGTGCGGTTGCCCGACGCTGGACTTGGCGATTGGTGATCGCGAAGAAAAAACAACAGGGCCATCTCACGTCTTAGCAGAGTTCGATGGTATTACCGCCGAGGGAGTTCAAGTTTGCGTCATTCTTCATGCACGAGAGGAGCAAATTTCTGAGCTTGAGATTATCGCAATCGAAGACTTTGAGGGCGTATTCAATCTTCCCGTCATAGCATCGCTGAAACGGTGATCCCAATACGCAAGTTTCCGGCAGCGTTTATCAGGACTTGGGGCTACAGAGCTTTGGGTTTGCACAGCCAGATATATTCCACTCGCCTCAGTGTTAGGGATTCGGCAGAACCCGAAATTGTTATGTTTCCTCGGAAACGTTTTGAGTCCAGGCTGCCCGAGATTTCGACAGGGTAAGTTTCAACGACCTGTTTCTTGGCTGGTTCCTCGATTAGATGCTTGACCCAATTTCCTTTTATCGCTAACTTTCCAGCGGAAATCTGGCCTGAAACACTAATGCCGTCCTCGTTTGGCTCCCCTTGGTAAACGTAGAGCAATGCGCTAGCAGAATTGCTGTTCGATCGTTGAAAGACCAACTCATATCCAACAACATCGCCAGCCTCCTCCACGAAAATCGCGTTTGAATAGGTTCGCAAGTGCGCAGACTTCGCGCAGACATCCTCGGATGTGCCCGCGGGTCCGGTCAAGGTTGCCGGTTTTCTGATGGCAGTTTTTGCTGTGGTTGATTCCTCAAGGTCACCGAATTTGGCGCTCTCTGGTTCAATGCGTTCAATTGGGTCGACGAAGTCGATGCAGCAGTCGGAGGTTTTTACCTTAAGTATCACGCTCATCCGCCGATACTCGCCTGGCTGCACATCCACATCAGCAATGATTGACTCAAGGAAGCCGGAGGGACCCGTCACGGTCAAATCGAACCTACCTGGTTGGAGTCTTAGTGTTGCGGTTCCGGTTTCACCAGTCAGTTTCTCTGTTTCGTTCTTTGATGAACGCTCGACAGCATGTACTCGCGCATTGGGGATTGCACCGCCTAACGTATCCGAAACCGCCACCGTGACGAAGGCGGAGTTCATTTCTTCCTGTGCGACAGCACAGCAGCTCGTCCCGAGGACTAGTAGAACCGCGCAGATTCGTTCTGCGAGAGAAGAAATCATAGCCAAACCCTATCACGGTTACCCTGCGGGAAGAAGGGAACGGTAACCGCGTTAACGAGGCGTTAGGCTAATTTTGGCGTCTATCCACCGCCAAATGGTAGGGCGCTTGGACTGTCAAAAGTGACAGTACTGCCGGCGGTTGCTGCCGGGTGACAATCCCTTATTCGCGACTCTTCCGGAAACAAGCCAGTATCAAAGGAGAAAGATCGATGAAATTCACGAGAATGGTGGTTCTTTGCGCTGCCGTGCTAATTGCTGTCCCTGCATTCGCGCAGAGCAAGTCGGCCGACACGAACATGCAAATTCTGCTCGACAAAGTGAGAGCCGACAAGAAACTGGTGGTGGCTGCAAACATGGATCTGACCGACGCAGAGGGAAAAGCGTTCTGGCCTATCTATGACGCCTATCAGAAGGATCTTCAGGGTCTCAACGATCGTTTGTCGAATACGATTCTTGCCTATGCGGATGCCTACAACAAGAAGACGTTGACTGACGAGCAAGCGATGAGCCTGGCCAACGCGGCGCTAGCCATCGATCAGGACGAAGTCACCATGCGCAAGTCTTACGCGGCCAAGCTCAGCGGTGTGCTGCCGGGAAAGAAAGTGGCGCGCTACCTTCAAATCGAAAACAAAATTCGGGCCGTGATTCGCTACGACATGGCGGCTAACATTCCACTAGCTCAGTAATTGGGCATTCGAAGTTCGAACACTGGAAAATTGCATTGAGTCCCATCCATTTCCACGCGGACGTATAGTCGACAAACTGGACATTGGGATTTGGCCGATTCCATTTTTCCGATAGCGGCTGCCAGGCAAGTGGATTACTTCCGAGTTAGCCGGTGATACTTCCGCAGTGGGCAACGGCAAACAGAGAAAGGCAAGGAGCGCTGACAGAGAGCCGCACGACTATTGCGGGAGACCCGTTTTATAGAGAATGGCGGTGCGGCGCGGATCAGGCTGTAAGGGTCGCATACTGGAGCGCCTTTACATCGATAACTGCTTGCCTTTAACAGTGGAATTATTTCGTCAGCTTGCCTTTTTCATTCTGAGCTGCAAGCCCATATCGTATTCCCGCTTCAAGCGTATCGATGTTTATATCCTTTAGAGTCTTAAACCGAATGCAATATCCGCTCACGCTCGCCTTGCCTAGTTTTTTTCCATACGTTTTGGCTAAGTACTTCTTATCTTTGAGACCAAGAATATAGACAGAAATTCCGGTTTTGTTTCCGCTCACGCCAATTTTAAAAAACTCTCTACTTTTTCCACTGGCATATTTTATTGTGTGAAATCCATATCCAATCGTAGGGTTGGAAACAGTATGATTTTTGCCGTCTTTACCATCGAAGAACCATAATTTGCATTCCGGTGACATTTGAAGCGTGAGCCGATGCAACTCTCGCATGTCACTGCGTTTTGGCTCCGGTTGGCTGGTAATATATTTCTTGATTTGTTCACGTACGTTCATACGTTCTGTTCCCCCGTTGCGCGCACGAGATTATACGATGTTTAGTCCTTCTCGCCCTTGCAAGGGCCGGGGCCCTGACCGTTGAGGTCACTCAACCGCGAGGGCGCCCCGCAAGCCGTTGTTGCGGGGGGCTTTTCAGAATTCCCAAAGGCTTGAAATGTGTGGAGCGCTAAGAAGCGGGCACAGGGGCTGGAGTACATGCACCCCAAGCCGAGTTCACATTCTGGACGTATTGTCGGGCAATCCGGAAGTTATCCTCGCCCCGCTTGGCGGCGTTTACTTGGACGTGTAGGCGTCTTACCTGACATATGAAGCAATAATTGACTTGGATGGTGACGGCGGTTACTGGGACTTAGACGTTCAGCATCCCACATCTGCCTGTGGACTTCGTACCGACCTTGCTAGCGTGACTTCACTGCCTCGTCGAAGTCTGATTAACGCATGCTGACAACTCAGCAACAAGACCGCAGTATGAAGACACGATGAGCGGAATAGAGAAAGGCAACAAGTTGGCATCGCTCCTGCTCATCGCAGAGAATTGCGTTGTCCTAATCCCGTTGGAGACCCAGTGCTATGATTTAGCCGCATTATTCAGTTTGTCGTCCTTGTAGTACTTCGTGCCCTGCAAGGTCAACTGAAGTGCGAGGCCATTCTTCGTGATCTGGTAGACCCATACCCCCGGGGAAACTTCAGCCGCTCCCGAGTGAGCTCCGCCCTTATCGCCTACTTTGGCTGCAGCGTCCGCTTGCGCTGAACCAGACCAGCCGGAATTCAGGAATTGTGCCAGCGCATTATCGTTTTCGAAGATGAAGACCACTACATAGTCTTTCACTCCCATGCCCAGGCCGGCACCGACTGAACCCATCTTCATGAAGGTTTCTTGCCTGGTCTTCCCGTTGACGGCCAGTCCGGAACCGCGCGCCGTGCTCAACAACAACACGTTCACCCCAGTATTATCGAAAACGGCGTAACCAGCCGCATTCTGGACAGCCGCTTGAGCAGTGGGTTCCAGCTTGTACAAATCCTGCAAGGCCTCGGCTGACATCTTGCGGGTTTTGTCTCGTTTTTGATCGTTGTCGTCTGCGGCAATACATAAGCATGCGGACAGCAGGAACATGCTGAGAATGGAGGCAATCATCTTAAGTCTCATTTAGAACGCTCCTTTGCGTATTCAAGTAGGGTTGTTTGCTGGGCGATCTCTTTCACTGCCTAAATATCGTAAAAAAGGATCGGAATCGGACGGGATTCGGCAGCGGGAATCATTTCTGATTCACATAGGCGCGTCTATTGTCAAAACTAGCAGTGCCAAGCCTAGGTCCCGGAAAGTCGACCAGTCGCGAACTTGAAATCCACATGGACGGTAACGGCATGAATCTGGACTTTCGTGAGACCTAGGTGCCCATGGGAGTCAGGTTGTAGCATCGCGCAAGGTCATTGATATTGGCGCGCAAGGCGGCCCAGTATTTTTCTGCCTGACTACCGTAATTTCCCTTGGTCATCACCTGATTGACGCGGCGTGCGCTGTCCATGACCTGATCCATTTGCGCCTTTGTTTCGAGATAATTCGACGTGGGGTCGAACTTGCGTCGAAGACGGTTTGTTGTGCGATTCAAATCGTCCATGGCATTTTCGAGATCGTCTTTTGTTTGCTTGGCTTGGTTTGTCCGAGCGTCTGTGTTCGCTGAATCTGATCGCTGGCGGCGCGGGGTCGCTCCGCTGTCTTGTGCCGAGTCGGCACGGCTCTTGGCGTCTTGTCCACGGTTTTCGAGATACTTTTCGAATTGGTCTGTGCCGTCTTCCACTTTACGGATGCGGTCGCCTACCTGCGCCTTTGTAAACGGATTCGTTTGAGCTTGTGCCACGGTGGAAAGGCTGACCACGACTAACATTGTCATGCACCAAAATGTAGTTCGCTTCCTGCGATTCATGTCGCACCGCCTCTGAATGGTCAATTTACGACGGCGCGTGGCTCGCGCATAACTAGGGATTCCCCTAGCGGGGCACTCTTTTATATCGCGTCGCATAACCGGACAATGAGAATCAGTTTCCGATAACGGCGTTGACAGGAGTCGACTCTCGCCGGCTGTTTGTGGAGTTGCGATCCCGGGCGAAAGTTGCGCCGCCAAGACTCTTCTCCTCAGATTCTGAGACCGTTCACACGAACTACAGGTGATTAGGAGCGGAAGAAGCCGGTGCGGCGGCGGGAGAAGATGCGGGGGCCTGGGAGACAACAATGAATTCGAACGATTTTCCCTCAACCTTGAACTTCATTTTATTCTTGTCGAGCTTGAACTCGATTGCTGTACTTAGCGGAATAATGTCCTGTTCGGAAGGTTTCGGCTGACGAATGGTGTAGTCGGTGGTGCCGGAGCGAACGACATACTGCTGGCACAGCAGATCGACGTCCTGTTTCTTGGATTTCTTTGTACCGCACGCGACAGAAGTGTGCGAAAGAATGTTGCCTGACTGCGGTTTGGAGTCGGGCGCAGCGACCGTTACATATAGAAATAACGAGGCGAGGAGGGTTAGGGACTTTTTCATATAGACTCCCAGGAAAAAGCACGCCCTCTCATCATGCGCCGGGAACCATGGCGTTGGCACTGTCAAAACTAACAGCCCAGATCCTCCGCTTCGCGCTAAGTTCTGGCAACGTGAACGTTGTTTGTCAGACCGACTACTACCGGGAGTAAACTTCGCGCAAGTATTGCGCCGGCCACTTGAGCCGGCGCGCGTAACCGGGCAAATGGATTTCTCATCAGTTTTAGCCGGCACCGTTCGTCATGTGGACTAACCGATGGAGACCCAACCTTCGCGGAGTATCCGAGCTATTTAGGCATCGGGATAGACACAGCCTTACCCGCGCCACGCTCCGCGATCCAGATTGTATCGCCTGCAGGTTCGACCCCGGTTGGTGTGTCGAGTCCGTCCTTGAGGACAGTAAGACTTGCCTTGTCGCCATTTACGGTGAGAGCAGAGATCTTTCCGCTGCCATTCTCTGCGAGGAGTAGCTTACCCTTCGCTGCGCGCATGCCATCCGGCCCTTTTATCGGTTGGTCGATCCAGATGTCGACCGGTGTTCCCGGTTTACCGGTGGCATCGACGGGAATGCGATAAAGCTTGTTGAAGATCACGTTGTTCACATAGAGCACGCCATCGAGAAAGGTAATGCCATCGACGCCTCTGAGAGTCGGGTGCTCCAGATAAAGCTCCGCAGTGGAGGCACCAGCCGGCAGCCTGAAGATTCTGCCAGGGATAGTGTCCGTAATATACAGCGCCTTATCCGGCCCGATCGTGAAGTCGTTGCAAACATTGTTGTCCCCTGGCAGGTTCCAGCGGATTTTCGGCGCGCCGGTTGTGAGATCGAAGCTTCGCAGCGCGGTGTGCCGTTGGGGCGGAGTGGTGTTTGGTACTGGAGTCAGTTGGCATGTCCACAATGTATTGGTGGAGGCGTCCGCCAACATGCCGAAGAAAAAAGTCCCCGGACCTTCCATGCTGGCGTCGATAAACTTCTCCGCCGTGGTAGAGCCCGGACGCACCCTATAAACGAACGGCGAACTGGCGCTTCCGACGATCAGCACGCCGCCTGGCGCTACGGTCAAGCTTTCAGGCTGTGATTTCGCGTCCCCGATCAGAATGTCAGCTGCGTGAGCGGCTTGGACAAAGCTCATGACCAAAGCAACGGAAAGAGCGAGGCGTCGAACTTTCAATCTAGACATCGTCAAGTCTCCTCAGATCTATGACCTTGGAGGCAAGATTAGAACACAGTTCTGAAGATCACCGCCACATTCCCGGGCAGCGCCAATTCAAGCAAGCGGGTAAGCGCTGATGGTATGCGTATCTCATGACTAAGAAGGCGCGGGTGCGAATCCAGCACGACCGGAAAAACTCAATGATCGTGCCAGTCGGGACTGGTCAATTCCATCCGCCAGATGGGGCCACTGCCATACAGCGGACCCTCTGATTTGGCGAAGGACGGGGCATCGCCACCGATAATCCAGACGTGGGTGTCCTGGGGCTGCTTGCCGACAATCGGCGCCACCACTCCGGCAACGCCTCCAATATCGACCTTTACGACATAACGCATGGCTTTGTGGGAGGAGCCTCCCGCGGACACCGACTCCTCGCCTTCGGGAGAGATCAAGAGTTTTACGAGCCGGGGTTTTGGCGCGGCTGCCACCATGGTAAGTGTCGTCAGCGGAACGTCGGGCCGGATGTTTTTCAGCAGCGTAATAACCATACCGTTGGAGACGTTGGGCGGAAGTTTGAGCCGGTCGGTCACGGTCTTCTCTTTGCCGTCGTTGTCCGTATAGTGGACCGTGACCTGGCCCGTTAGGCCGTCCACTAAGACATCCATCGGTTGTTTGAATGCGGGGCCCTTTTGGATCTGGTGATCGCTTATGAGCCGGAAAATACGGCGCTGAGAATAGACGACGGTTTCTTCATTTACCGAGCCGTCCTTGAAGCGAAGAATCGTGTGGCTAGTCACGCGATCGCCACGAGCGAACTGCGTTGAATCACCCTGGGCGAGGATGTCGCCTTCGAGCGTGCGTAGCACAAGGAACCCTCGTTCCACGCCCTCTGTGTATTGCACAGCCACCGCCGACTGCGACAGTACTGGAGAAGGGAGCAGGAAGGGCGACGTGAGCAAGACGACGAGCGCCAAGGACCGGATACGTTTGACCATCAAACCATCATACCCCGCCCCAATCCTAATTAGTCGACTATCCCGACTAGGTGCAGGGAGGGCCTTGCGCCCTGATTCGGAGGGACTTGGATGGTCCATTGGAATAGTCCTAGTGGCTGATTTGCTCGCGTTGATTAATAGGTCATTGAGCAAGACCTTTCCTCAGCCCAATTTTGTTCGAGTATTCTGGTTGCAGAGGCAGCGGCCATCTCAAGCGAAAAGCAAGATCGTAGCCCGTCTCCCACTGTGGCCGGGCAGAATGGGTCTGTTCAGCTATTGGACGGGCAACAGAGTAAGGCCCCGACTGCCGCTGCCGCTCCATTCCGATGGTTTTCGCCCGCCGAACAGCCACTTGATTCGGGTGAAATCGATAGCCACCACACCCTCCTCGCGCTCGTCCAGCGCATTTTCTCCCAGCACCTGACCGGCAAGTTGCAACTGGTCTTTGGACGGGTGGAAAAGGCGCTCTTTTTCGATGCCGGGGAACTGGTGTTTGCGACGAGCAGCGACAGGCAGGACGGGCTCGGTGAAGTGATGCTCCGCGCGGGAGCGCTGACCCAGAGCCAGTTTGAAGAGGCGTCTACGCTGGTCGAGACGGGCCAACGCTTTGGTTCTGCCATTGCCGAGATGGGGATCTATGGAGTCGAGCAGATTGTCAGCTGGGTGCAACGCCAGGTCCTGCAAATCACCGCGTCCGCGCTCGACTATCCTGCCGGGCGCTACTTTTTCTTCAGCTCTCTTGAGAAAAATGTGGTCCCGGAAATCGGCGTCCCTGTGCCGCTGGGAAGGCTGCTCTTGGCGGCCGTGCGCAAAGCCGGTGACTTGCCTCTGGACCAACTCGCCGAGGACGCCGATCTTCAGGTTGAGCTCTCGTCTGACGCGCTGCGTCTTTTTAAGGCCGAGGACCTGGAAGATGCAGACCGGCACTTGCTCAGCCTCATCTCTCAACACATTTCGGCCAAACAAGTCGTCACACAAAGCGGGTTGCCAAGACCCGAAGCTTCTCGCGCGCTATATGCCCTGCTGCTTTTGGGATTTGTAGTCGGAGTACCAAAGCATGTACAGCAGGAACCGGAGCCTGTCGTTCCCACTCCGCCTGCGGCCGCGGAAGAATCCGGAGCAGTCGAAGCTTCCAGCGACAGGAAAATTCCAGAACAGCAGACTGTGGATGCATCAGTCCCCGTGGAGGAAGCGACAGCGAAGGCTAGCGAAGCTCCATCCGCAGGAGAGATCGAGCACGCGAAGCCTCAGGTCGAACAGACACCGGGCGATCCGGAAGAACCGATAGGAACGGAGCCGCTTCCTATCACGCCCCTACCGCTCCTGAAACCGAATGCGATCTCACGCGAAGTGCCAGTGCGAGCGACCGGTATTTCACCGGAGAAGAGTGAGCCGGGACGTCCGCTTTTCAATGAAGAAACTGCTTCTGTCCTGGTGGCCGAAACTGGAGGCGTGATTCGATTGTCTGCCGCGGTGACCGCCGGGCAGCTGCTGGTTCTCGCCAACGTGGAAACCAAGCGCGAGGTGATCGTCCAGATACTGCGGAAGCGCTCCTACAAACCGACAATGTGCTATCTGGAGGTTGAGTTTCTCGAGGCTGCACCGCGATTCTGGGGCACGGAGTTTTCGGCGGCGACGGCTTTGCTGCCGAAGAATACTCGAGATGTGGAAACGGCCACGCTGGTGATCACCGCGGAGGCGACCGCGGACCAACCCTGGGTTTTGCCAACTGCTCCCGACGCGAGCGAACTGCAAACGTTCAAGCGGGAAATGGAAGAGCTGCGTGGAAAACCGGCTTTGACGGAGACGCCGCCCACGATCGCGGAGGCGAGTGCCCTGGCGCAGCTGAGAGGCGAAGTTTATCCGGCTTCCGCGATCCCTGAGCCGGGCGACCCGTTGAGTACGCAAGCGATTCTCGAAAGCGGGCTGGAAGCGGCGGGTGCGGCTGCGCCAACCAAACGCGCTGCGGATCCCGCACAACAGGAAGCGGCTGAGCAACTGGAGACGCCGCAGACGGTTAGCGATTTTATCAATTCATTGCCCAAATCGAAGCGATGGCGCTTGCCGCGTGGCGGTTCCACCCCCGAATTTAATCGGGCAGTGCTTATGCTGTCCATTCTGCTGGTGGGGCTGGTGGTTGGCACGGCTTGGTTCAAGAATTGGCTGCCCTGGAAGTGGGCGGGAGCAAAGCTCAAGAAACCTGCAGCATACGACAATATGAGAGTAGCGAGCGATGTTCCGACAACTTCGGCAGGAAAGCCTGCGCAAAGCGCGCCAGTGCCCGATGCGGGAGCGCCGGCCCCCGCCGATGGAAGTGCGGCACCTGTGGAAGCAGCCTCGTCGGGTGCCCCGGTTGAGCCGTTGGCATCAAAGAAAAAAGCGGCTCGCGCAACGACGGCGACGAAGGCCTCATCCGTTCGACCTGCGGCGAAACCTGCAGCGAATTCCGAAGCGAATTCCGGGAAAGACAGCGTTGTCGTCCCGCCAAAATTGATTCAATCGGTGCAAGCGGTAGCTTCGCTGGAAGCTATGCGGGATTTCGAAAGAGGGAATGTGGTTATCGATGCCGTCGTGGGTACGTCGGGTGAGGTGCATTTCATCAGCGTGATCTCCGGGCCTCCGTCGCTACGCGCACCCGCTGTGGAATCCTTGAAGGAATACAAGTACGAACCAGCAACGCGGAACGGCCAGCCCGTTCCGGCGCACGTTACGATCACCATTCACTTCCGCTTCGAACCCTAAAGAGTCTACTCAAGCAGCCCGCCAGCAGTCTGTATTTGTTGACTTGATAGATAATGGAACCTAAGATTGCGCCCGGGCCCTACCGATGATTGGCCATACCATCTCGCACTATCGCATCGTTGAAAAGCTCGGCGGCGGTGGTATGGGTGTGGTTTACAAAGCCGAGGACACAAGCCTGCACCGCTTCGTGGCGCTAAAGTTTCTTCCGGATGAGGTTGAGCGAGACCCTCAGGCCCTGGCTCGATTTCAGCGCGAGGCTGAAGCTGCCTCTGGTTTGAACCATCCGAATATCTGCACAATCTATGAGATCGGGGGACAAGAAGGTCACGCATTCATCGCAATGGAGTTTCTGAACGGCGTGACACTGAAACATCGCGTCGAAGGCAAGCCGATGCAGCTCGAACAACTACTGGAGTTGGGAATCGAGATTGCGGACGCGCTCGATTCCGCCCACACCAAGGGCATCATCCATCGAGACATCAAGCCTGCCAACTTATTCGTGACCGACCGAGGACACGCCAAAGTGCTCGATTTCGGTTTGGCGAAACTGGTCACGGTTGGTCCGAGCGTCGGTGTGTCGAAGCTTCCCACAGCCTCCGCAGAGCAAATGCTGACCAGTCCCGGCACGACGATGGGCACCGTGGCATACATGTCTCCAGAGCAGACGCGGTGCGAAGAACTCGATGCACGCACAGACTTGTTCTCATTTGGGGCGGTGCTCTACGAGATGGCCACAGGCAGGTTGGCGTTTTCCGGCAACGCAACAGCAGTCGTTCACGATGCGATTCTGAACCGAGCGCCGACCCCACTGGCGCGAGTAAATCCTGACCTGCCTCCGGAACTAGAGCGCATCATCAACAAGGCACTGGAGAAAGAGCGTGACCTTCGTTACCAGTCCGCGTCGGAAATGCGCGCTGATTTGAAGCGCCTTCGGCGGGATACGGATCCTGGCCGAGTGCCGGCATTGAGGAGCGGAGCGGTTCAGGAACTGGTTGCAGAGCCCGAAGCTCGCTCGTCCGCGACGGTTCAGCCGTCAACGGGGCTTGTATGGAAGCCTCGCATTGTTTTGACCGCTTGCATCTTACTCCTGGCAGCAGCCTTTCCGGCGTATCACTTTTGGCTCCACTCAGACGCTCCGAGCGGCCCCACAAAGATTACGCGAATTAGCGAGTGGAACAAACCAATGAACCACGCGAAGCTTTCTCCCGATGGTCATGCCGTAGCGTTCGACTCACCGGTAGGGGGCATCGCGCAGGTGTTCCTGATGCTCACCTCTGGTGGCGAGCCTCTTCAACTCACGAATGATGAAGGCGACAAGTATGTAGATACATTTTCTCCTGACGGAAAAGAAATCTATTACGGTTGGTCTTTCGGCCGCGAGGAAGTTTGGGCTGTGCCTACACTCGGAGGCAGTCCCCAGCGGGTGGCATCTGTCGGTTTCGTGATTACCTCCCCGGATGACGCCTCAATCTACTATCGAAAGTCGGGCAGTGCCGGAATCTATCGTGCGGAAAAATCCGGCTTGAACGAAGAATTAGTCTACAATCCCAAAGCTACGTTCCGCTCCTTCTTCCCGGTTCTGCTATATCCAGGCGGCAACGACCTGCTGGCTGCTGGTTCCGGAGAGGACCCGTCGCATTTCCGTTTTTACAGAATAAACGTGACCAGCCATCAAGGGGTCGATTTAGGTGAGGTGTCCGAGTATGCGGATAGTTCGGGCGTAGTGTGGGCCGAACCAGGAAAAACCCTACTATTCAGCAGGACGGTGAACGGGGTGACGAACATCTGGAACTACAGCTTGCAGGACCGCAGTCAGACGCAGATTACTTTTGGAGCGGGGCCTGACTACCGGCCCATGCCAGACCCGGGAGGTAATGGGATTTACTTTGTGAATGGCAAATCCTCCGGATTTCTGACCGCTTACCACGTTCATTCAAAGGAATCCACGGACATCTTGTCTGAGAAGGCCACTCAGCCTGCCATCTCCCCGAATGGGAAGCGCTTGATGTACATCACATTCCCTACAAGCGAGAGGTCCGAACTCTGGGTGTCGGACGTCGACGGAGGCAACAAAGTGAAACTCGCGACGGGAAAGTTCCTGAACACGGGCACTTGGGCGGCGGACAATTTTCATGTGTCTTTTTATGAGTCAGGAGGCGGCGCAGAGGCCAAAGACTTCATCGTCGGGGCTGATGGCAGAGGCCTTCGCCAGTTCCCCTCGATGGGAGGCCCGTCCTTAAGTTTGGTATGGAGCCGTGACCAGAAATCGATTTATGTGACTAGTGTGAAGGGGCAGGGTTCGGGTTCGCTGCTAACCGTTTGGAAATGGACCATGGACAGTTCAATTCCAGAGAAGTTCGTGGACGGCTGTGCCGTTTCCGACATCGACCCCAGCGGGCAGTACCTGATTGGCGTCGTACAGTTTGGAGAAAAGACTGGAATCTACGAGGTCTCCATCTCGGATAGGAAATGCATGCCATTGCTTCCCGGCGCAAAAACGGAAGCCGCCATTTTTGCTCGTGATGGCAAGTCGTTCCTGTATGCACTGGCTTCGCGTGGTGAAGTCACGATTTACCGTCAGCCCTGGAGAGAAGGCAAACTCATAGGGGCGTCCCAGGTGGCGGTCACGCCGACCTTTATCTTCTGAGCCAGAAATAAATCCTTGTCGTTAAATTCAGCTTTGCGGGGAAATGGTCTTTTAAACCGGCAATCTACCGTGTCAGCGATGGACTAATTCCTGGTAAGTCGACTGACCGGAGATGCGAAATTTTATTTCACTTGATTTCATAACGATGCTGGCTCCCCCGACCCGAGTAGACTTTGGTTGACGACCAAGGCCCGGGAGGAAGGAGCCAGACATGATGATTATAGGAGTAGATTACCACCCGAGCTTTCAGACGATTGCATTTTTGATTGAAGAGACTGGTGAGTGTGGTGAACAGGAACTGAACCACAGTGATGGACAAGCAGAGAAGTTCTACCGAGAGCTGAAGCAACGAGGAGTCAGCGTACGCGTGGGGATGGAAGCCACCGGGCATTCACGCTGGTTCGAGCGGTTACTCGCAGAGCTGGGTTTCGAGTTGTGGATTGGAGATCCGGCGGAGATTGAGACCAAGCGGGTCCGCAAGCAGAAGACCGACCGTGAGGACGCTCGACTGTTACTGAGACTGATGCGGGAAAATAATTTTCCGCGAATCTGGGTACCCAGTCCGGAGAATCGTGATCTGCGGCAACTGCTTTGGCATCGGCATCGGCTGGTGCAGATCCGGACGCGGATCATGAATCAGCTGCAAGCGGTGGCTATGAACGAGGGCTATCGCTGGAAGAAAAAGCTGTTCAGCCAACAAGGACGAGCACTGCTAGAAAAACTCCCGTTGGCTGCCTGGGCCAGTCGGCGCCGGAAAGAATTATTGGAGCTGCTGGACCAGCTGGATCCAAAGATTGCGGAGTTAACGGCGGCAGTCGAGCAAGAAGCCAAGAAACGGCCCGAGGTGGTGCAGTTGATGACACATCCTGGCGTGGGACCCATCACGGGACTGGCTTACGTTCTGGTCATCGGGACGCCGGGACGGTTTCCTTGTGGCAAGCAGATCGGCAGCTACACGGGGCTCATCCCGTGCGAGGGCTCCAGTGCCGGCAAGCAGCGACTGGGACACATCAGCAAGCAGGGCAATACTCTACTGCGCTTTTTGCTGGTGGAAGCATCGCAAGCAGCCGCACGGTGCAACCCGGACTGGCGACGTCGGTATGCACACCTGATGATGCGCCGGGAAAAAAGAATTGCCAAAGTGGCCATGGCCAGAAAACTCGCTGTTCGGTTGTACTGGATGTGGCGAAATAATTGGCAATATTCGCAGTTGGTTGAATTCGGTTCGAACGCGGGAAAGCTCGGAACCGTCCATGGCGTAAAGTAGGACGTCGTCCACTTGATTGGGCATCCCGCTCCCTGAAAAGGGAGTTTGAAGTAGTAATCATGGTCGAAGTTTTGATCGGAGAGATGGTTGGGTCGGACTGAAGCCGCCCGACAGATTACAAACGAGCCGTGGTCGTCGATGCTGAGAAGAACGAACAAGAAAGAAAACGAAAGAGAAAAACTCTTTTAGGTGAAAAGAAAGAAGTCTGCTCAAAAAGGGCTTGACGGGGCCAGCATTGTTAGAGATGGACGGTAACCGCGTTAACTCGGCATTGAGCCCACCGGTGTGATGGGTAATCCAGGGGAGCGCTCCAATAGTATCCGCCGCTCAATCTGGTCACCTTCTCGCGGTAATGCAACGTGCGGTCTGATGTCTAACCTGAGAGTCATTCCTTGCTGTACAGCAAAGACGTGCTCCCCTTTTTGCCCTCATAGTGTACCTCGCCTAACCCAAGAGCTTTGGCATGTGCCAGGAGGAATTAAGAGCAATTAGGACACCGCCCGTTGTGAATCAACAGAAATTCTTTCTTCGCTTAGGAGAACGAATTCGCGAGCTGCGAAGAAAGCACGGCCATTCTCAAGAGGACATGATTTCATTCGGCTTTTCGGCACGACATTGGCAGCAGATGGAAGCAGGCCGGCCGATCACAGTTTCAACCTTGCTGCGTATCTGCGCCGTATTCGAGACTTCGGCTGAGCGTCTAATTCGCGGACTAGATAGTGGAATCTACGAAGACTAGCTCCGCCCCTCCCTGCCAATCTGCACGTGGCCATTTTGCAAGTAGCGCCTTATAAGACTCCCAACTCATATCCCGGAACCCTGCACCGGAAATGTTGATATGCCCAAGGTCTAGGTATTTCCCGACCTGGTGGTCTGCTTGGATGGCAGGGCGCAGTTTATTGCTCTGCAATCTAAACGGTAAATACGTCAGACACGCATCATCGCAAGTGCAGGCTGACACCAAATTTCCGGAGGCCAGAGAGCCTAGTGCGATCTTATAAGATTCTGATAGTTGACGACTCTGATCGCTTCCGGCAATTTCTCGTTCTGAGCCTTCGACGAAGGGCAGAGTTTCAGCTCATCAACGAAGCCTCAGATGGATTGGAAGCGGTCGAGCGCGCCGAAGAGCTAAAACCGGACTTGATTCTGATGGACATCGGACTGCCCGGTGTGAATGGAATTGAAGCCTGGCGACGAATTCAGAAAGTTTCCCCGAATTCCAAGATTCTTTTTGTCAGCCTGGAGTCCTCTGCAGATGTGGTGCGAGAAGCCCTCGACCTGGGAGCAAAGGGCTACATATTGAAGGCCGACGCAGCAAGCGAACTGCTGCCTGCCGTGGATGCGGTCCTGCAGGGAAAGCAGTATCTCAGTCGTCGCCTACCGGGCATCTAGCGCGGTTGAGGTAGCTGCGGTGAACAGACTTACCGGGAGTTGACCACTAGCTCTTCGGTAGCTTCGGATTGAGGGAGCGAAGAAATAGTTTTTTTGGGGAGCGCAGAACGATTTTCCCGCGATGTTTGCGTATCGCACCGCTCTTCTGCCATTCGCTCAAGATGCGAGTCGCGTTATAGAGATTGATATTCGTTGAATCGGCGAGCTCTTGGTTGGTTACATCGATTTCAATCCCATCCGAGACGACTTCACCGATACTGGGCCCCAGCGCCACGAGTAAATTGGCAAGCCTCTCTTTTGCTGACTCAGATACTAAGGCTGAGTGGGCTGCGATATACCAAGAAACGTATTCAAACGTGAGATGGATTACATTCTCCAACAGCTGAGGGAAGCGTTCTCCCAGAGCGATGATCGTTGGACCGTCCCAAGCGAGCACAACGCTATCCTGTACCGCTTCCGAGCTTGCGAGATATGGGTAAGGCCGGCGAGAGAACGACGCAGAGCCGAAGGTTTCTCCTGGCGTTATCCATCGCAGGATGAGTTTTTTTCCATTGGGGGTTATGTAGAAAAAACGCCCTCGGCCTTTCCACATCAACAGAAAATAATCTGAAGGATCGCCCTGCTGCGTCATTACTGATTTAGCGGAAAACCGGCGAGGGCGCGCCGCTGATAAGATCAAATCGATTTCCTGCGGTTTCATGCCCCAGAATATATCGACGTTAGGGGGGCGGTTGGCGTGGCGAAATTCCAGAGTGGTCATGTTCTCTCCGCTAGTGGCGAAATGCTTTTGCAATTTGGAAATGCTCACCGATGCGGCATTTCGTGCACTGCACGCAATCCCCTAATATCGCGCTTCTATAATTTCATCTTACGACGAATGCATACAGCGAGTCGTCGTCTGCCCAAAAAAGCGCCTCGTTTACGACGAGCGGCGATTAGAAGCGTCGAACCAAAGTTATATCTTTGACCTGCTTGAGATGACTGCGCTCAACGTGCAATATCAGTGAGAGTGATAAAGTCTAGTCACGTGGAGACGCACATATGCCCACTCAAGAGAAGCGCGACACACATCAAAAAGCACTTTCCCTCAACCTTGACCTCTCCATCTTTGGTTCTTTCGCGGAAATCGGTGCGGGTCAAGAGGTAGCTCGCTGGTTTCTGCGTGTTGGCGGCGCCTCCGGGACGGTAGCGAAAACGATCTCAGCCTACGACAAGGAAGTGAGCGACCACCTTTACGGTGTGGGGACCCGCTATGTCTCCAAACCCCGTCTCCTGGCCATGCTCAACAGCGAATGGGAAGAACTGCTGGAACAATTGCAGCCCAGTCGCGGAAACGATACAAAGTTTTTCTCGTTCGTTGATACCATTTCTGCCCGCAATTACGCCGGAACGAACGATTGTCACGGATGGGTGGGCCTGCGTTTCCGGGCCCAACCGAACGCTGCGCCCAATGATGTGATTCTGCACGTGAATCTGCGGGATTCCAGTAATGTGCAGCAGCAGGAAGCCGTGGGCATTCTTGGCGTGAATCTGATCAATGCGGCCTATCATGCCGCTGGTTCTGTCGAGGAGTTTCTTGCCGGCGTATTCGAGGACCTGAGCTTACAGCGAGTGGAAATCGACTGCCTGGAATTGAAAGGATCGGTCTTCGAGTCTTGGGACCGCAACCAGGTCCACGCTTTTCTGGTGGCCGGCGGATACGCGGAAGCGGTGGTCTTCCCCGCTAACGACCAATTCGCCCCTCCCAACGAACTGCTCTACAAACAAGCGCTGGTTTTGGCGCCTGGCCACTTCGACAACGTGGATCAGCTTCATGCGAATCTGGTCCAGGACACCCTGAGCGCATTGCCGCAAGAGGAATTAAAGGAGAGCAAAGGTGGTCTAGGATTGTTTTGTCTGTCGATCGACAGAGCAAACGACGGACGTACAGAAGTGTCCCTCAAAGAGATCGTGGAGCACGTGGAAGCGCTACACAACTTGGGTTATGGCGTGATGTTATTCCGCGCGCGGGAACTCTACACAATGAGCGCCTACGCGAATCGCTATACGAAATCACGAATTCACTTCGCGATCGGACTGATGGTGCTTGTGCGTGTCTTCGAAGATCGCTACAACGACCTGCCAGGAAGTTTGCTGGAAGGGATCGCCCGGCTCTTCACGCAAAATGTCCGGGTATCCGTCTATCCTATGCCGGTGGAAGATATGCAACGACAAGTAAAAGTAGCGGGACTAACGGGCTGGACCTGGAAAGAGACAAATGGCATGGTCGCTGCTGACAACCTGCATCCCGCAGGACCGCTGGAGTCTCTGTACCAGTATCTGCTAAGTAGCGAATTCATTCTCCCGGGGAAGCCAGCGAAGCGCTGATTCTCGCATTGCTAGCGAAACACCAATAGGACCGCTATCCGTCAGCGCGAATTTGGATGCCGCTGTGGTATACGCTTGCGGCGATGAGACACTCCGACTAGCGCTCTTGGTGTTCGTAGATCACGCAGAAACTCTGATTGAGCGAGGCGGTCCAGTGGTGTATTATTCGGGCCGCCAAAAGACCTTTTGGACGTAGTTGATATCCGCATCAGCCCACGCAGGAGCAGTACAAACCCCAAATGTAAAACTACTTAACAAGAGGACCCCATGACCCAATCCAGTGCTACACAACGAGGCAGCGAGCAGGCAGATGCAATTCGTCCGTTTCATGTAACTGTTCCGGAAAGCGAACTCGCCGAATTGCGCAGGCGCATCAACGCGACAAAGTGGCCCGAACGAGAAACGGTTACGGATGCGTCGCAAGGCGTGCAGCTCGAGACGACTCAGGCCCTCGCGCGCTATTGGGGCACGGATTACGATTGGCGAAAGTGCGAAGCGAAACTGAACGCGCTGCCGCAGTTCATTACCGAGATCGATGGGCTGGACATTCACTTCATTCACGTTCGTTCGAAACATGAGAATGCGTTGCCCCTCATCGTCACGCACGGCTGGCCCGGCTCGGTTGTCGAACAACTCAAGATCATCGAGCCTCTCACCGATCCCACCGCCCACGGCGGAAGCGCATCAGACGCCTTCGATGTGGTGATCCCGTCGATGCCAGGCTATGGGTATTCGGGTAAACCGACCACGACGGGCTGGGATCCTGATCACATCGCGCACGCCTGGGTCACGCTGATGAAGCGCCTCGGATATCAAAAGTTTGTCGCGCAGGGCGGTGACTGGGGCGCGGTCATCGTCGATATGATGGGTTTGCAAGCGGCTCCGGAGCTGCTCGGCATTCACACCAACATGCCTGGCATCTTCCCGGCCGAGTTCGACAAGGCTGCTTTTTCAGGAGCCCCGGCGCCATCGGGTCTCTCCGCCGACGAAAAGGTCGCTTACGAGCGTGTACAGTTCGTCTATCAAAAAGGAATCGCCTACGGGTACCAGATGGGGCTGCGTCCTCAGACGCTTTACGGAATCGCAGATTCCCCTGTCGGCCTGGCGGCCTATTTCCTGGATCACGACGCGCGGAGCTATGAGTTGATCTCGCGCGTCTTTGCGGGAGAGACCGAAGGCCTCACTCGCGATGACATCCTGGACAACATCACGATCACTTGGTTGACGAACACAGCGCTCTCCGGCGCCCGTCTCTATTGGGAGTATTTTGGCAAAGGAGGGTACTTCAATGCGAAAGGCGTCTCCATCCCGGTTGCCGTGAGCGTCTTTCCCGACGAACTCTATCCTGCCCCACAAAGCTGGACGGAGCAGGCGTATCCCAAGCTCATTCACTTCAACAAACTCCCCAAGGGCGGCCACTTCGCGGCCTGGGAACAGCCGAAGCTCTTTTCCGAAGAGGTTCGCGCGGGCTTCCGATCGCTGCGGTAGGGTTCTTCACAAGAGAGGAGAAGATGATGACCCAATCCAGCGCTACACGAAGAGGCAGCGAGCAGGCAAATCCGCAGTTCAACGTCGACCGCACGCATCCGGGCCGGTGGACGATCACCTTCAGCAATCCGCCTATCAACATGTTTCTTCCCACAACGATCGTCGAATTGGGAGCGCTAATGACCGACCTCGAGGCGGACCCGTCCGTGAAGGTCGTAGTGTTCCAGTCGGCGAATCCCGATTTTTTCATCGCCCATCTCGACGTAGGCAAGGCAGCTGAACGGCCAGAAGTGCTGGGCCTTTGGCGCGACTTTGTGCTGAGCCTCTCGTCCGCGCCAATCGTGAGCATCGCCAAGATTCGCGGCCGCACGCGCGGCATCGGTAACGAGTTCGTGCTGGCCTGCGACATGCGCTTCGCCAGCAAGCAAAGCGCGCTATTTGGCAACCCCGAAGTCGGCGTCGGGCTGGTCCCGGGCGGCGGAGCGCTGGAATGGCTCCCGCGCTTGGTCGGCCGCTCGCGGGCACTTGAGATCGTGCTCAGCGGCGACGATTTCGATGCTGATATCGCCGAGCGCTATGGCTGGGTGAACCGCGCGCTGGACGATGCCAACCTCGACTCATTCGTCGATACTCTCGCTCGGCGTCTGGCCTCGTTCGACCGTGAAACGCTAGCCGCAGCGAAGGCTCAGGTCAATCGATTCGGGACGCCGACAGCTGCCGAGATTCAATCGAGCATCGACTTGTTCTTCCCATTGCTGGCCTTACCCGGTGCACAGGCGCGCCGCGCCAAGATCCGCAATGTCGGTTACGGCGTTCCGAGCGACTTCGAATTAACCTTCGGCCGGTACCTGCCTTCGTTTGGGCCGGCGGACGACGAGGACACGGACAAACAGCCCGACTGATTGTCGCCCAGGATTTCTGAACCCGGCACCGGCGTTCGCGCATGTCAATCAACGTCGAGGTCATCGGTGGAACGCCGATGGTTCAACACTATGTCGAGCACGTAGCCGACAGACATCATCTGGTTCTCGTTACACCACCTTGGACCAATACAGAGTGCGCGAAGGTTGGTCTCTGACCTTTTTCACTGAGAACAGATAGAAAAGTTAGCGAGGAGATGATTACATGAAACCCTGGAAGCTGATTCTTCTCCTAGTGGTGCTGGCCGCGGGGCTGGCGATTGGCGCCGGCGTTTCGATACTGCACAACGGCCTCAGCGCTCGTGCCACACCGACCGCGATGGAAGCGATGCTGGCGCGAAACGCTCGCCACCTGGCGATTCCTGCGAATGCTCGCAACGAGCATAACCCCGTCACGCCGTCCGATCAGATTCTTCAAGAAGCGATGGATCATTTTGCGGATCATTGCGCAACGTGCCACGGCAACGATGGCAGCGGCGATACTCTGTACGGCAGAGGCTTATACCCAAAGCCGCCGGATTTGCGCTTGTCGGAAACGCAGAAGCTCTCCGACGGCGAACTTTACTGGATCATCGAAAACGGGGTCGGGTTCACTGGCATGGCTGGATTTGGCGGAGTTCACAGATTGCACGACAGCTGGAAACTGGTCCTGTTTATTCGGCATTTGCCGCAACTGACCGCAGAAGAACGCGCCGAGATGGAGCATTACAACCGGAAAGGGCCATGGAAACCAAAGGAAGGTCAGGAAGAGTAGGACTTTCTGCGGGGTGCGCCGGTGGACCAAGAGCCAGAATCGGAATCCATGAAACAACCAGACGACAGGTCGCGCCGGCACTTTCTCAAGTCGAGCTCCATGTTGGGTCTGGCAGCGGCATTCAGCCCGGGGACGACCGGCGAAGCATTTGCAGATTCGCAATCCAAGACTATTCAAAAGGAGGACACCATGGCCCAAAGTAGTGGTACACAACGAGGGAGCGAGCAGGCAGCTGACAAGACTCCTATCCGTCCGTTTCAGGTGAATGTTCCAGAAGCGGAACTTACCGAATTGCGCAGGCGCATCAACTCGACACGGTGGCCTGATCGGGAAACGGTCACGGATGAATCGCAAGGCCTGCCTCTCGCGACAATTCAGGAACTCGCGCGCTATTGGGCGACAGATTACGATTGGCGCAAGATCGAGGCGAAACTGAACGCCCTGCCGCAATTCATCACCGAGATCGATGGGCTGGACATTCATTTCATTCACGTTCGTTCGAAACATGAAAATGCGTTGCCGATGATCGTCACGCACGGATGGCCCGGCTCGGTCATCGAGCAGCTGAAGATTATCGATTCACTTACCAATCCTACGGCACATGGCGGGAGCGCAGCGGACGCTTTCCATCTGGTGATACCGTCGCTACCGGGGTTCGGGTTTTCGGCAAGACCCACCACTTCCGGCTGGGGTCCGGAGCGCACTGCAAGTGCCTGGATCGTGCTGATGAAGCGCCTTGGATACGCAAAATTTGTGGCGCAAGGCGGCGATTTGGGCGCGGGCGTTTGCACTGTGATGGCCAAACACGCACCTCCAGAATTACTGGGAATTCACACCAACTTCCCTGGCACGATTCCACCCGACATTGCAAGGGCGCTCCAGTGCGGCGATCCCCAGCCATCCGGCCTATCCGCCGACGAAAAACGTGCTTACGACCAACTGACCAATCTATTTACGAAGAAACGTGCCTACGCACAAATGATGGCGACTCGCCCGCAAACGCTGTACGGATTGGCGGATTCGCCCGTCTGCCTGGCGGCTTGGCTCTTTGACCACGGTGACGGTTGGGGCCAGCCCGCGGCACCGATCACTTCGGCAGTACTCGGGCGCACGATCAATGGACACCCCGCAGGTGCCCTGACACGAGACGATGTGCTCGACGACTTCACACTCTACTGGTTGACGAACACGGCGGTTTCCGCGGCTCGTTTCTATTGGGAACTTCACCTTAATCTTTATAACGCGGCCAATGTCCCCATTCCGGCTGCCGTGAGCGTCTTTCCCGGCGAGAATTATCAAGCCCCACGGAGTTGGACAGAGCGGGCGTATACCAAACTCATCTACTACAACCAAGTTGACAAAGGCGGGCACTATGCGGCCTGGGAACAGCCGAAACTCTTTTCAGAAGAGGTTCGCGCGGGTTTCAGGCCGCTGCGGTAGAGTTCAGTTCAGCTTTGACAACTGAGGCAATACTAGGCTCAAAAGACGGCGGCCATGCCACGGCCGGACTAAATCTCTCGCAAACTTTCGATTGACCGCCCTCCAACTCCAGCTATGATGCATGGCTTGAACACGCGCCCCAAGGTCCACGCCACCAACTAATGCCACCCCTCCTGCGCACCCTGACTGTACGCGACCTTTTCTTGCTCTTTATCGGTGGAGTCATCGGCTCAGGCATCTTTCTGACTCCCGGCCTGATTCTGCGCCAGCTAAATGGTTCGGTCGGCTACTCTCTCCTGGTCTGGATCGTCGGAGGTATCCTCTCTCTCCTCGGCGCACTCACTTATGCTGAACTCGCCGCCACAAATCCCGAAGCCGGCGGCCTCTACTGTTTCATCCGCGACGGCTTTGGCCGCGTCTCTGCTTTTCTTTACGGCTGGTGCCTGTTCCTGGTTATCGCCAGCGGCTCGGTTGCTGCGCTGGCCCGCGCCTTCACGGAACATCTCGCTGAAATTATTCCTCTCACCGCTCTAAGCAAGACTGTCCTCTCCGTTGGCATGATCGCCGTCGTCACCGCGGTAAACGTCTGGGGCACACGTAAGAGTTCCAACCTTCAGAATTGGACCACGCTGATCAAAGTAGGCATCATCGTTATTCTAAGCGCAATCCTTCTGACACTGGGCCGCCACGCTGGAGACTTGCCCGCCGCATTTGGCTCAACGCAGCACGGCTTCGGTCTCTTCTCGAGTTTTGGCTTAGCGATGATCTCTGTTCTCTGGGCGTATGAAGGCTGGCAATTCGGCACGTACAGTGCTGGCGAAGTCGTCAATCCCCAGAAGGCCTTCCCTCGCGCGTTTCTGCTCGGCTCGCTTGTGCTCGCAGGTCTTTATCTCATCGCGGTAGTCGCATATCTGGTCGCGCTGGGTCCGGCGGGAGCCACTGCCAGCAACACCATTGCATCGACATCCGTCGGCGTTGTCCTCGGCCGGAGAGCGGAAATCATCATCGCGCTCACAATTCTCATATCCACCTTCAGCGCGGCTAACAGCGTTATCCTCACGGCACCGCGCGTTTTCTACGCGATGGCCAACGACAATCTCTTCTTCAAAAAACTTGCCGAAGTCCATCCACACTTTCAGACTCCCGCATCTGCCATCGTCGCTCTGGGTGTGTGGTCCGCGGTCCTCGCTTGCGCCGGTAAATTCGCCGAGCTGATCGGGGGCGTGATCTTCATCGGCTGGATTTTCTATGGCCTTGGTGCGGCCGCCATTTTTCCGTTACGGCGCGCCGGCAAAGGCTTAGCGATTCCCTATCGCGTCCCCGGCTATCCCTGGACTCCTCTGCTCTTCGTCCTCGCCGCCGCCGCCATCGTCGGCAACGCCATCTACGTTGCTGTTCTCGACCCAAAACAATTCATTAACTTGGCCATCGCCATCGCGCTGTTTGTTCTCGGGTTGCCGGCCTATTGGTTCTGGCGCAAACGCGGTTCGGTCACGCCATAAATAGCTGGATTCTGAGCTTCCTTGTTCCGAAAGATTACTGGAAACTTTTCGCTTTCCCTCGGTGTCAAAGGAACTATCCTGGGATTCGCTCGTGGTTTGTCTGTTCGCAGGAAGGCGCCCAATGCTCGAAGCAAGAGGGCTCACAAAGTATTACGGCTCGGTCCTCGCGGTTCAAGGCATCGACTTCAGTCTCGAACCTGGGCAGGTTCTCGGCTATCTTGGACCAAATGGATCCGGCAAAAGCACTACCGTCAAGATTCTCATCGGCCTTCTGGAACCTTCCAGCGGCCAGGTACTTTTCAACGGCAAAGACATCCAACACGATCTAGTCGGCTACCGCAAACATCTCGGCTACGTTCCAGAAGAAGCGAATCTCTACCCCTATCTAACCGGCTACGAATATCTTGAACTGGTTGGGACCCTGCGCGGCATGCAGCAGCAGCGGATGAAAACCAAAATCGATGCCTTCCTCGAACTCTTCTTTCTTTTTCCGCATCGTCATGTTGCGCTCAGCTCTTATTCCAAGGGCATGCGCCAGCGCATTCTTCTGATTTCCGCCCTCATGGACAATCCCGACGTGCTCATCCTCGATGAGCCGCTCTCCGGTCTTGATGTTACCAGCGCGCTCATCTTCAAAAATCTTATTCAATCGCTTAGCGCTAAGGGCAAAACCATTTTCTATTGCTCGCACGTGCTCGAAGTTGTTGAAAAAGTTTGCACACGGCTGCTCATCCTCCGAAAGGGGCAAGTCATCGCCAGCGGTTCCACCGAAGAGGTTCGCCAGCGCATCGGTCAGACTTCGCTCGAAAACATTTTTCTTCATCTCGTGGAAGATCGAGACGTCGCGCAAATAGCCAGCAACATTGTGGATGTGGTGGTTTCGCCGTGATCGCGCGCGTGCAGGAATCTTTCCGCGCTGCCTGGGAACCTTACTCTCGCCGCCCCTTTCCCACGCTTCTTCGCGTTTTCACCGGCCGCGTCTTCCATGGCGGCGGAGAGTCGGGCGCATCCGAAATGGACGTCGCTCTTGGCGTCGTATTGATCCTGCTCGCCCTGCCCGGCGTCATGGTCTCTCTGCTGCTTTTCGAAAAATATGGCTCGCTCATCCGCTGGATGCGTGGCGACGGCGTCTTTGACCCGTTCACCGCCACAATTCCCGACGAATATTTCTTCATCGTGCTGTCTATGGTCGTTACGGGAGCGGCAGCAATTTGGCGCTGGGACGCGCTCTTCCTCGACCGCCGCGATTACACGAATATCGTTCCTCTGCCAATCTCCTTGCGCAGAATCTTCGTCGGGAATTTCGTCGCGATTCTCCTTCTGGCCGCTGCGCTCACTCTTGACGTGAACGCAGCAAGCTTTGTGCTGTTCCCCGTCGCCGTGGTCGGTTCGCAAAACTCTCTTTCCCTCTTTCTCCGTTTCGGAGCAGGCCATGCCGTCACCGTCGTGCTCGCCAGCGCCTTCAGTTTCTTCGCGGTGTTCGCCGTCATTGGCCTGCTGATGGCGGTTCTGCCCTACGCGCTCTTTCGCAGAATCTCTTTGTACGTTCGCTTTGTCATCGCGCTTTTCTTCCTGGGTCTTCTGGCTACGAGCTTCACAGTCCCGTTTTACCTCGCGCAGGCTGAACGAATGAATGCGCGCGGAGTCAGTTCACTTCCTCCCGTTTGGTTTTTAGGAATTTGTGAGACTCTCTGGGGGAACGGTCACAATCCATTTTTTGCGGCGATGACTCGCAGCGCTCTCTCGGCTTTAGGAATCTCTCTTGTTGTCGCTGTTCTGTCTTACGCTCTCAGCTTTCGCCGTTCCTTCATTCGCATTCCAGAAACCGCGGAAGTGGGGCCGCTCCCACGCTCGCAATTCCATCTTCTTCCCGTCAACCTCTTCGATCGCTCCATTCTTCGCGACCCGCCCCAGCGCGCCTGTTTCCACTTCATTACACGAACGCTGCTGCGCAGCGAAGCGCATTTGCAAATTGCATCGGCTTTTGTCGCCATGGGTCTGGTCGTGAGCGCTCAATCCCTGGCGTCGGCAATTCATTCCAACACCGCTTCCATGCTGCGCAATCCCTCCGAAGATCTTTTGTCCATACCGTTTATTCTGAGCTTCTGCATCATTATCGGAATGCGCTTCGCGTTTGAAATCCCCGCCGACCTTCGCGCCAATTGGGTCTTCGCAGTGTGGATCGATCCCGATGCTTTGCAAACTCGTCCCATCGCGCGCAAAATCCTTCTCACTTTTTCGCTCGCCCCGCTCGTGCCAATTTGCTTCGTCTCGTCCGTTATCCTATGGGGCTTCGGCATCGCGCTTCTTCACACGGTCATCTTCGCCGCCTGCACAGTCGCGTTCGTCGAACTGCTTCTCCTACGCTTCCGCAAGATCCCGTTCACCTGCACATATCCGCCGTTCCAAAGCCATTCCGCGCTCATTCTTGTTGGCTATCTCTTCGGCTTCGTAATCTTCACAAGTTACCTCCCCGAACTGGAACTCTGGTCGCTCGCGGAACCGTGGCGGATTTCCCTCTTTATCCCGCTGATAGTCGCCATCCTTGTTTCCGTCAAGCAATACCGAAAGCAAATGCTGGACATGGACAAGCACCTCATCTTTGAAGAAAGCTCAGCTTCAGGTTTCTAACGCTTCTGAGACATTGGGTCTCGCCAGAGCTCAATCTTATTTGGAGGCATCGTCCTCGACTGCTACCAGACATACGTGGCTACAGCCTCATCCTTCAGTGATGCTTTGAAGGACTTGCCATGGTACTGAACACTAACAATCTGTGGAGACTTTCCATCATTCGCCACGATTAATACAATCTTGCCCTCTGGAGTTTTGAAAGCCACATTGGGAAGTGTTGTGGAAGAGCTGGAAGCGATCCGGACTGATCCTGGCCGAACAAATTTTGAAAAGTGCGCCATCGCATAGTACGCCAAGTTCCGAGTGATTTCGTTGCCGTCGATCGTGACGGCACCCTGACAAATGCCGCATCCTCCGTTGTCGGTATACGGTTCGAATTTAGAATTCGCGGCAAGATTCCATAGAAGTACGTTGCGGCTCCAGTTCTGCAGCGCTCCGATGAAGGTCCCTACCACAGGTTTCGAGATTGAGATTCTTGCGCTCTCGGCAGGCTCCGCCGCCATGAATTCCGTGAAGTATAAATTCTTTTGAGGGAAGGCATTGTGGACCGCGGACATGGCGCCTATTTCTCCGCCGTACAGATGAAAACCCGAACCATCCACGTAGGGATTCGCTTGTGGATCGCCGAGAATGGCGAGCGCGTATTCGGGAACGTCGCAGTTGTGATCATAAAGAATGATTTTGGTCCGTATGCCGGCGGCCTTGAATGTCGGCCCCAGACTGTCCTTGATGAATTGCGCCTGTTCTTCCGCCTGCATCACCATGCTCGGCGTATTTTTGTCATTCAGAGGCTCATTCTGAATGGTGATGGCGTCGATGGTGATGCCGTCGGCCTTCATTCCCTGGATGTACTTCACGAAATAATTTGCATAGACCGCGTAATATTCGGTCTTTAGCTTTCCACCTTTCGGGTCGTTATTCGTTTTCATCCAGGCGGGCGGCGACCACGGCGAGCCTAGTATCTGAATCTTCGGATCTATGGCCAAAATCTCTTTCAGGATGGGAATGAGTTCCGCGCGATCCGGCGCCAGGCTAAATTTGGCCAAGGTAGGATCGGTCTCGCCCGCGGACAGATCGTCGTAAGAAAAAACGTGATCGTTCAGGTCAGAGGAACCGATGCTGATTCTCAGATAACTAATACCAATGTTCTTGCCATCCACGGCAAAGAGCTCTCTGAGGAGCGCTGATCTCTTTGCTGGGTTCATGTGCGCAAGATGCTGAGCACTTCCACCGGTCAGCGCAAAACCAAACCCGTCGATAGTTTGAAATGTTTTCTGGTCATCGATGTCGATGGTTGGTTCTTCGCCCGTGGACTTGGAGAACTGCAAAGAAGGTTTTTGTAGCTCAAAGAGCGCCGATTTGTCGGGGTTCGTCAGCCACAGCTGAACTTCTCCGCTCTTTTGAGACTGAAGCGGCGCAGGTGCAACCCCCAGTGCGTATGCTAACAAACAAACGACAATTCCACTTTTCATTCCACTCCCCGCAGTGAGTCTCAAGCGGATATCGCGACTACGAGCATCCGACCGAGCAAGAGTATGTCAACTCTGGCTCAATCTGTTAGCCCGGCCTGTCGGAAACGATTACGCCGCAATGGAACATCCCGTGATATTGTGCGTCGGAACCGATATTCCCAAGTGGAGAGTGAATGATGCAAAGGCGTGCGTTCATGAACTTTACGGCCAGCGCTGCAACGGCACTGGCTTTCCATCCACTGGCGCGTGCCGCCGAAGAGGCACAGAAAACTCTGATCCTGTATCCAGATCCGGCAGTCGAAGTGATAGACCCGCGTTTTGCGAAATATAAAGTCATCAACGCAGCCGTCGAGCGCCTTTACACAGGTACGCGGTGGGCGGAGGGCCCTGTGTGGTTCGGCGATGGCCGTTATCTTCTCTTCAGCGACATCCCCAACAACCGCATGCTGCGATGGCTCGAAGACACCGGAGAAGTCAGCGTTTTTCGCAGTCCATCCAATTACAGCAACGGAAATTATCGCGACCGGCAGGGCCGCCTGCTTACTTGCGAGCACGACTCGCGGCGTGTGACACGCACTGAACACGACGGCACGATCACTGTGCTGATGGACAGCTATCAAGGGAAGAAGCTGAACGCGCCGAATGATCTCACCGTGCATTCCGATGGCGCTATATGGTTCAGCGATCCCGGCTACGGCATCATGTCGAATTACGAAGGACACAAAGCCACGTTCGAGGTTCCCGCCAACGTTTATCGTCTTGATCCGAAGACGCGCGAGGCCACTGTCGTCATCGGCGACCTGGATAAACCGAACGGCCTGTGCTTTTCTCCAGATGAAAAACTTCTGTATGTTGTCGACACCGGCGTTCCAAAACATCCCACTGACCCACACCAGATCCGCGTCTATGACGTTGTGGACGGCGTGCGCTTGAAGAATGGCCGCATGTTTGCGGATATGTCTCCTGGTAACTCGGATGGCATTCGCTGCGATGTGGATGGCAACCTCTGGTCGGCTGCGGGGTGGGCGGGAGAAAACTACAACGGCGTGCACGTCTTCGCGCCCGACGGGACACTCATCGGCAAAATTCATCTGCCGGAATCGTGTGCCAATATCTGCTTCGGCGGCGCGAAGAAAAACCGGCTGTTCATGGCGTCTAGCCAGTCTCTTTATGCAGTGTTCGTAGGGACGGAGGGCGCGCAGTTGCCCTGACACCGCAATCGCGGATGCGTGCGGCAAGATTGACTGTAATCGCGTTTCAATTTTCGAAAACTTTGCGGAATAAACGAATCATCTCTGCGAATGCCAGATCCGTTGCTTCCGGATCGAAGCGCGGTCCTTCGTCGCGCGTGAAGGCATGTTCGGCTGGGTAAAGCAGAGTGTTGTAGCGAACGCCGGAGTTTCGCAGCGTCCCATCAATCGTTTCTCGTCCCGCGTCGGGTACGTGTGGGTCTTTTGTTCCGAAAATCATCAAGAGTTCGCCGCGTATTTCTCTTGCACGGGACAGCGATCCTGCATCAGCGTCTTGACCGAGCTTGCCGTCGTGGATGCCGGTGCCGTAGTAACAGACTGTTGCGCGCACGTCTGGTTGGAACGCGGCGCGGAAAGCGAGGTGACCGCCGATGCAGAAACCTGTCACACCGATTTTTCCTTGCGCGACTTTCGGATGTTTCGAGAGCCAATCCAGGCCAGAGCGGCAATCCTCATCGAAATGCGCGACGGGGGTCTTAGCTGCGTCTTGCTGGCCGCGCGTGCGCCCCGCGTCATCAAACGGGATCACTGTTCCAGGCGGTTCGATGCGGCGATAAATTTCTGGGGCTGCGGCGACGAATCCGTATCCGGCGAGCCGAACGCAGAAGCGCAACAGCGGCGGCGTGAGCTGAAAAATATCGGAATAACACCAGATGCCGGGATATTTGCCTTCGGTTTTGGGTGCAGCGACGAAGGTTCGCATCGGGGAGCCCGGCAGAGGAATATCGGAGTATTCGGTATGGACGATCATTTGCTTGCCCTCGACATATTTTCGCGGTGAAACGGACTCAGTCAATTCCCGACGATCCAGCTGTTGAGTCGCGACAATTATTTATAGAGTCGCGCTCGTCGCTGAGAAAAACGGCAGCGGAGGTGCCGCACTCCAGATCGGGGCGCGTTGGCTACATTAGGCCGCTTTGTCTGGCTAGTTTTAGCGCTTCGATAGCTGCTCCGCGCGCGCCCGCGGTGTCGCCATTGGGCATCACGTAGATGGGTATGGAGGCTTGCTCTTCTCGTTGAGTTGGCATGCCTACGCGGATTTCATCCAGGAACCAGCGTTGGAATTCCTGACTGGTCTCCAGAGCGCCTCCGCCGACGATGAGCGCATCAGGGTCGAAGGTGTTCACCATTTCATCGAAGAAGAGACCAAGTGCATGGGCTTGCACTCTGAATACGTCTTTGCACAGTGGATCGCCTTTGTCGGCGAGGCCGCGAACGAGTTTTGCCGCCTGGTGGGGATCCAGTTTTGCGAACTCATGATTTGGGTAGCGCGGCAGAAAATACGGAACCAGATTTCTTTCGATCGCGGTTAAGGAACAGAGCGACTCGAGGTCGCCAATGCGTCCGCAATTGCAAAGAGGCTTCAGGCCGCTGGTACCGGCGATGCTTTGGTAAGGCAGGAGCACGTGACCGAGTTCTCCGCCGAAACCGTTTCTGCCCTTCACGACATTGCCGTCAAGAATAATTCCGCCGCCATTGCCGGTGCCAATGATGGTCGAGACCGATGTCTCACGGCTATTTGAGCCGAAGATCGTGTAGTGGCCCCAGAGCGCCGCGGCATTTCCGTCGTTTAGATAGGAGACCGGTTTATCGAGCGTGTGCGCCAAGCCGCCGCGAATATCGAACTCCGCCCAATTCGGATGCACAAAATTGGTGGAACCGCGGGCGCTGAGCTGGCCAGCGGCGCTGGCCGGTCCAGGAGTATCCAGGCCGACAGCAACCACGTCAGAGAGAAGAACGCCGACGCGGTCGGTGGCAATCTTGAGACCGTCTGCAATTTGACGGAGGCAGACCTCAGGACCCTGCTTGGAAAGTGCGGGATGCTCGCATAGACTCTCGATGAGAAAGCGCTCTTGCTGATCCACCAACGTATAGTTGATGGCCGTTCCGCCAAGATCCACACCAGCTACGACTGGCACGCTGTTGCTCCTCTACTCTTTGAAGATTGCTCGGCCCAGACTAGCAGAATTCTGGTGAGCTTTCCCGGAAAACGATGATTTTGAAATATTTCGCGAGGGGATGGAGCGATTTATTAAGCAACTTAGGATGTGGCATTTGCTTCGCCGCGTCGATTTATGGGAGGGCGATGGCGCGGCGGCCGCGAAGCTTTGTCGGCTCGGACTGGCTCCGAAGAGTCGCGTGTTCGACGTGCTGATACACTACAGATCGAAATGAGTCCGCCATATTGCAACGTCGCTCTGCCGGTGCCGCTGCGCACGACGTTTACTTACGCTATTCCCGAAACTATGCGCGAGGCGATTCAGCCTGGCAGCCGCGTGCTCGTTCCTTTTCGAAAGAAATCGATGATTGGTGTGGTCGTCGAAATGGCGGAGCATCCACCCGCGAATGCCAAGCTGCGCGAGGTGACTAAGGTTATGGAGTTTGCGCCGGCGCTCACTCCAAAGCTAATTGAGCTAGCCCAATGGATCGCAAATTACTACCTTGCACCAATTGGGGAAGTTTTCCGCGCTATGTTGCCGCCGGTCACGGAGCTGAATTTGCGCCGGGAGATTGTCTTGACTGCGACGGGGCGCGGGGCGGCCGAGAGTCTCGGAGGCGGTGAGCTTTCTCACGGTTTGACCGGGGCGGAAGCTGCATTTCTGGAAAAGGCTAACGCGAAGAAAGGGCCGGCACTGTTCAGCTCGGCGGCGAAGATGGGAGTTTCGCCAGCTGGTCTGCAGCGAATGCAGCGGCTTGGCTTGGTCGAAATTCGAGAAACTTTGCAGGACACGAAAAGAAAATCGCAAACGATCGTTGCATGGAAAGGGTTTGGCGACAAACCAGAACAAACGCTGAAAGGAAAAGAAGACAAAGTACGAACACTGCTCGAAACGGAACGCGGGCCGCTGCCGTTGCCACAACTGCTAAAGCTCGCACAGGTTTCGCGGAGTTTGATTGAGCGGATGCTTACGGATGGATTGCTCGAAAGATGGGAAGAGCCTGTCGATCCCGCGGAAGATCCTTTTGACACAGGATATACACCGCCAGCGCATGCATTGAATGAAGAGCAGGAAAGCGCGATGAAGAGTATTCGCGCGCGATTTGAGTTGGGCGAGTTCGGCGTGCAGCTGCTTCACGGCGTGACCGGTAGCGGAAAGACGGAAGTGTATTTGCGATGCGTGCAGGAAACACTCGCGCGAGGGAAGACAGCGATTATTCTTGTGCCGGAAATCGCGCTGACACTGTGGATCGGGCGGCAGTGCCGGTCCTGGTTTGGGGCGAAGTACGAAGGTGTAGCGGTTTTGCATTCGGCATTGAGCGACGTCGAACGCGCGCGCGAATGGTGGCGCGTTCGAAATGGCGAGGCGCGCGTTGTCGTTGGGACGCGATCGGCTGTGTTTGCGCCCTTGCAGAATCTTGGCCTGATTATTGTGGATGAAGAGCAGGAGAACAGTTACAAGCAGGAAGAGACGCCGCGCTATCACGGCCGCGATGTCGCGATTGTTCGCGCGAAGAGCGAGGGTGCACTGGCGCTGCTGGGTTCGGCGACGCCATCACTAGAGACGTATCATCACGCGCGCAGCGGAAAATACGATCTGCTTACGATGTCTTCGCGAGTGGAGAATCGTTCGCTGGCGAGCGTGGAGATTGTGGACTTGCGCGAAGACTTTCAGAAAACGCATCAGACAAGTCCGATTTCCGCGGCGTTACACGCCGGAATACAGGAGTGCCTCGCAGGGAAGACGCAGGCGCTCGTGCTTATAAACCGGCGCGGCTACTCCTGGTCGGTTTTGTGCAGGAGCTGCGGCGCGGGCGTGCAGTGCGTAAATTGCAGCATTTCGATGACCTATCACAAGAGCCGCAACCGGCTCGAATGCCACTACTGCGGCTCGATCCAGCAGGTGCCCAAGCAATGCCCGAAATGCCAGTCGCAGTACGTTTATTTTTTTGGCGAGGGGTCTGAGCATCTTGAGGAGAGATTACGGAAGGAGTTTCCTGGCGCGCGGATTGCACGACTTGACCGCGATACGGCGCGGACTAAGCGGCAGTATCAGGAAACACTCGGAGCCTTTGCGGGAGGAGCGCTGGACATTTTGGTTGGCACGCAAATGCTCGCCAAGGGGCACGACTTTCAGCGGGTTACCTTGGTTGGCGTGATTTCCGCGGATTCTTCACTGAGCATGCCGGACTTTCGCGCGGCGGAGAGGACATTTCAATTATTGACGCAAGTGGCAGGACGCGCTGGGCGAGGCGAGTTGAAAGGCCGCGTGCTGATTCAAACTTATTATCCGGAGCATTATGCGATTCAGGATGCCGTGAAACAGGATTACGCTTCGTTTTTTGAGCGCGAAATGCATTTCCGTCGAATGATGGCGTATCCGCCGCTCACTTCGCTGGCGAATGTGATTGTGCGGGACATTAGTCTTGAAAAGGCGATTCGCCTTTCGCGTAAGCTTTCGGAATATTTTTCGCCGCACGATGGACGCACGGTGCGCATACTTGGCCCGGCTACCGCACCACTCGCGCGATTGAAAAAAGAGCATCGCTTCCAGTTTTTGCTGAAGTCGCCGAAGCGTTCCATCTTGACGAAACTGCTGAGTGGGGCCATGAACTATTGCGACAAGCAGGAAATTCCGCAGACCGCTGTCCTTGTGGATATGGATCCCTTGAGTTTGCTTTGAGGTGGTTTGACGAGCTCGCCGGGATCGTCGGGCGGGCCCTTCGAAACTCCCTTCGTTCCTCAGGGCGAGCAAGGTAAACAAGCCCCGCCCCAACAGATCAAAGAAGCGTTAGCGGCTGATGAGGAAGATGCCGGCAAAAATGGCGATGATTCCGAGCCACTGCCAGCGCGAAACGTGTTCGCGCAGAAAGATTGCGGCCAGGCCGACTGTGACCGCGCCATAGAGCGACGCGAGCACGCTGACTACGGCTACTTGCTCGATTTGCATTCCGAAATTATTCATGATGAAAGCGCCGGTGTCCGTCAGTCCCATACCTAGGATCCAGCCGGCAACGCGGTCCGTGAGCGGCTGGATTGATTTGCGGGCGGCCAGAATCAAGATCGCCGTGAGCAACGAACTTGTCAGCCGGATGAGCCAGACCGTTTGCGTGGCTCCGGTGGCTGGAACGATTCGCGTGCCAAGCAGCCAGAATAAAAATCCAAATCCGATAGCGGAGCACAACGCCAAACCGATTCCCTTTCCGCTACGTTGCAAGCCTTCCTCATCGTCTGCATCTGGAGCTTTCTCTCCGCCGGCCACTAGCACTACGCCGAGCAGAGTGCACGCGATGCCAATCGCGCGGGTCGATCTCAAGTGTTCTCCGCTCAGAAGAGAAAGGAGAACAGTCAGCACTGGATAGCTTGCGGAAATCGGCGCGACGACGGCAAGTTTGCCGATTTCAAACGAACGATAGAGCGTCAGTGTCGCAAAAAAGTTTAGGGTGCCTGCCAGAGCGCCCCAAGCCCACGGTTGCCAGCCGGAGCCGTCGGCAAGATGGCCCCAACCGCCGAGCCAAGGGAGAAATATGGTGAGTAGGACAAAGCCAGTGAACTGCATGTAGAGCATCGTTCGAAGAGTGCCAATGCGGTGGGTGGCGAAACGCGCGAGAAAATCAGAACCGCCCCAGGAAAGGGCCGTCAGAAGGCCCAGCAAAATTCCCATGTCGGATTAGGAGGACTTGCCCGCTTCGGCGGACTTGCCTTTCTTTGCTTCGAGGCCGAGAACCGCCATGACTTTTTGCAGATCCTTCCAGACTTCGCTCTTCGCGCTGGGGTTGCGGAGCAAGTAAGCGGGATGATACGTGGCCATCAGCTTTCTGCCGCGAAATTCGAGCCACTGTCCGCGGAACTGGGAAATGCCGCGGTTTGTTTCGAGAACGGTCTGCGCGGCGGTGCTTCCCAGGCAGACGATTACTTTGGGAGCGATGGCGTCAATCTGGCGCAACAAGAATGGCGAGCACTCAGCGACTTCGTCCTTTTCCGGAGCGCGATTTTCCGGTGGGCGGCATTTGACGACATTGCAGATGTAGACGTCCTTTCGCTGCAAGCCCATGGCTTCAATCATTTGCGTCAGAAGTTTTCCTGCGCGGCCAACGAATGGAAGTCCCTGCATGTCTTCGTCGTGACCGGGGCCTTCGCCTACGAAGACCAGTTCGGCTTTGGGATTGCCATCGCCGAAAACAATTTTGTTGCGCGTTCTGTGGAGCTTGCAGCGCGTGCATTCGCCGAGATCGGTTCGAATCTTCAGCAGCGTATCGTCGGGAACTTTGTCGAACGATTCGAACAGCGATGACCCTGCAGGGACGGGCAGTACATCAGGCATCAGCGCGGCTCGCGGTGGAGCAGATTGAACGGGAGCAGTTCGGGAGGCACCTTGCGCGGCTTTGGGCAATTCCGGTTTTCGTGTGAATTTTGGCAAAGCAGCTTCCTCGTGGGGGATTTGTTGGTTGGGTAGCGCTGTGAAAGTTCCCGTGGCCGGCGCTGTGGCCGACTGAAATTGCAATTCACCGCGCCGCTTGTAGAACAAGCGAACGCCCAGATCTTCGTAAAAATGCAATCGCTCGGAAAGTTTTTTCTGAAGAGATTCCGTAATGCGCTCGGACATGCTACGCATCATACAGGAGAATGGTGGGCGGCGCGGAGAGTTCGCAAGCGCAGAACTTCGTCGAGGATGCGTTGGGCGACATCGCTTTTCTTCAACTTTGGCAGAGCGAGATCGCGGCCATCGCGAGAAAACAAGGTGACGATGTTAGTGTCGTGATCAAAGCCGGCGCCTTCAGCGGTGACGTCATTGGCCACGATGAGATCGGCATTTTTGGCAGCGAGTTTTTTGCGAGCGTTTTCCGCAACGTGGTTCGTCTCGGCTGCGAATCCTACGATAGTACGATCGCCTTTCGATTGCGCGGCTTCGGCCAAAATATCCGGCGTTGGCTCGAGGCGGAGAGTCAACGGCTCCTTGTTCCGCTTTATCTTTTCAGTTTGTGTTTCAACGGGGCGATAGTCTGCGACCGCGGCGGCGAAAATCGCGACGGTGGACGCGGGCAGCCGATCCATAACCGCGCTGCGCATTTCTTCGGCGGTCCGAACGGCGATGCGCTCGACTCCGGCGGGCGTTTCTAAACTCACAGGGCCACTCACTAGAAACACTTTGGCGCCGCGGCGCGCCGCTGCTTCGGCCACGGCGTAACCCATTTTCCCGGAGGAGCGGTTGGTCAGGTAGCGCACGGGGTCGAGGTCTTCGCAGGTTGGTCCGGCGGTAATCAAAAACGTTTCGCTTTGCAAATCTTTTTGCGCGTGGAGCGTTTCGCGAACGGCGGCGACGATTTCCTGCTGTCCTGCGAGGCGGCCAGCGCCCGTCATGCCGCAGGCGAGATAGCCTTCATCTGGATTGACGAGTTTGACGCCGCGAGCGCGCAGCATCTCGACGTTTTCCTGCGTGGCGACGTGGTTCCACATGTTCACGTTCATTGCGGGAGCGACGATGACTGGAGCGGTCGTCGCCAGGTAAAGCGTGGTGAGAAAATCGTCGGCGATGCCACGCGCGAATTTCGCGAGAATGTCCGCAGTGGCTGGGGCGACCAGGAGAAGATCGGTGCGCTGCGCCACGGCAATGTGTTCGATGGCACTGTCGAGATTGGCTTCGCCGGTGGAGGATTTTTCGAAGAGGTCCGTGATTACCTTTTGGCCGGTGAGCGCGGCGAAAGTTAAGGGCGTGATGAATTCGCGCGCGCCGCGGGTCATGACGACTTGCACGGTGAAACCGTCTTGTTGGAGGAGGCGGACTAGTTCGGCGGCTTTGTAGGCTGCTACGCCACCGGTCACGCCTAGGGTGATTCGCATTGCGTCTTATCCCAACACATCATGCCAAGCTCGGGCACGATGAATCGTGCCCCTACAAAATCCGCCCTAGCGAAGTGCAACCACGGCCTCGCGGGCGTTTACTTTCGGCGCTTGTTGCCGTCTTTGTCTTCGTCGATGGAAGACGGCTCGATGAATTCGTACTCGATGAGGCTGTTCTCGAGTTCCTCGCAAGCAATCCGAGTCGCCTTAAGCGTTCTCGGGTTTTCAATGAGCGACGGCGCACCCGCCATAATTTGGCGAGCGCGTCTCGCCGCCAGCACAACGTAAGCAAACTGGCTCTCCGGAGCTTTCGTGGCTACAGTCATTTCAGTCTTTCCCCCCAAACGATGCCAGAAGTTCTTCCACCCGTGGTCTGCGCCGAGCGGCGGAACAGCGAATCGCGATCACAATAGCTTTCGCTTCGTCTCCCGCACGCTTCACATCTTCATTCACAACGCAATAATCGTAATAACGTCCGAACGCCGCAATCTCGTCCCGCGCTTTTGCCAACCGCCGCGCAATTTCTTCGTCGGAATCCTGGCCGCGGCCGCACAAACGCCGTTCAAGTTCCGCGCGAGATGGAGGCAAAATAAAAATCGCCACCGATTCGGGGAGCTTTTCTTTTACTTGCGCCGCACCTTGCACGTCAATCTCGAGGACGAGGTCGAGACCCTTCTTCCGCGATTCTTCAAGCCATTTCTTCGGCGTGCCGTAAGCGTGTTTTCCGAAGACGCGCGCATACTCCAAAAATTCACCACGCGCGACCATGGCGTCGAACTCCGATTCCGTGACAAAATCATAGCATTTCCCGGTGGCTTCGGTCGCCCTACGCGACCGGGTGGTACACGATACCGAAGGCATCGTTCCGGGCAACTCCAAAATTCTCTGCACCAGCGTCGATTTTCCCGAACCCGATGGTCCCGAAACGATAAGCACCAGCGGGGCAAGCTTGCTCTCCGCGCTCATTCGATGTTCTGCACCTGCTCCCGCAATTTTTCAATCTCGGCCTTGATTTCGAGCGCGAGGCCGGTAATGGCCAGCGCTTCGCTCTCGACGCCAGGCGTTTTCGACAGCAGCGTGTTTGCTTCGCGATGCATTTCTTGCAGGAGAAAGTCGAGCTTCTTGCCCATCTCGCCGGCGCCATCCAGAAGTTTCCCGAACTGCTGGAGATGGCTGCGCAGGCGATCTAGTTCCTCACTGACATCGCCGCGTTCGGCAAGCAGGGCGGCTTCTTGCGCGAGCCGCGCGGGATCAATCCCCGCGCCGCCGAGCAATTCTTTCAGGCGCGTTTCCAAGCGGCGAGCAAAAACGGGACGAAGTGTGGCGGCGAGTTCGCGGACTTTTTCTGCTTCCTGGCCGATGCTCGCCAGACGCGCGCGTAAATCTTCAATTAGGTGGCGGCCTTCGGCACGGCGCATCTCATCCAGTTTGTTAAGCGCTTCGAGCAAGCAGGTGTCTAACGTTTGGCCGAGGCGTTCTTGATCGTCCTCGGCTTCCGGCACCGCGGCAGAGAGGCCGGCGATGACTCCGGGAAGGCGCAGAATCGCGACGACGTCCACATCCGCTGCGGCTCTGGACAGTTGGCGGAATTCCTCGGCAACGCGCATGTAGGTTTGCGCTAGTTCTCGATTCACTTGCACGGGAGCAGCGGCGGCGGGATCGACGTTGACGTGCACTTCGACGTGGCCGCGATGAATGCGTTCTCGGAGAACTTGCCGCAAGCGCAGTTCATAAAGGTCGAAACCTTCGGGAAGACGCAGCTTCAGATCGAGGAAGCGGTGGTTGACACTTTTTACGCTGACGCGGACGGCCCAGCCATTCTGTTCGGTGCGGGCCTGGGCGTAGCCGGTCATGGAAAAACACTCGCCGGCTTTTTTTGCCAACACTTCTTTTGGTAGTACAGAGGATTGGGTCATAAGGTTTCCGCTGGTGCCGTTACGCTGGCCGGCGCTGCCTGTGCCGGCGCGAGAATGTCGTCGTCCGCAAATTGCAAATCGTGGAGGCGGGCATAGGTTCCACCGCGCGCCATGAGTTCCGTGTGCGTCCCGCTTTCACGGATTTGGCCGTCCTCAAGAACGAGAATTTTATCCGCGCGGCGAATGGTGGCCAAGCGGTGCGCAATCACGAAGGTGGTGCGTCCTACCATTAAATTGGCGAGAGCTTTCTGCACATACATTTCGGACTCCGCATCCAGCTCCGACGTTGCTTCGTCGAGAATGAGGATGGGAGAGTCTTTAAGTATGGCACGCGCGATGGCAATTCGCTGCCTCTGGCCGCCGCTGAGACGGGTGCCGCGCTCGCCGATGACGGTGTCGTACTGCAGCGGCAGTTCGCTAATGAAATCGTGAGCGAGGGCGGCTTGCGCTGCGGCGACGACACGCTCCCTGGGAACATCAGTCAAGCCGTAGCAGATGTTGTTCCAGACTGTGTCGTGAAAGAGAATATTTTCCTGAGAGACGATCGCGATTTGGGCTCGCAAAGAGCGGAGCGACACTCTGCGAATATCCACACCGTCAATGCGAATCACACCCGACGAGTTCTCATAAAATCTTGGAAGCAGATTCACAAGAGTAGTCTTGCCTGCGCCGCTCGAGCCGACGATAGCAATGATTTCTCCGCGGTGCGCTGAAAGTGAGACACCACGCAGGATCGGAACGGAATCGTAGGCGAAGCCGACATCCTCAAACGCGATTTCCTCTTGAAGAGCCGGAAGGACGCCGGCCCCAGGCGCATCGGCGGCTTCCTCAGACAAATCCAAATAAGCCAAGACCTGAGTGCCGGCGCCCTGCGCGGTTTGGAACTGCTGATAAACCGAACCCAAACGGCGAAGCGGCATGTAGGCATTTAACAGAGCATAAAGAAAAGTAAAAAACTGGCCGGTGGTCATGACATGCAGGCGAATCTGGTCGCGTGCGTAGAGCAAGAGGAGAGGAATGACAACTGCTCCCAACATATCCATGAGAGGAGGTGTAATGACTCCCGCGCGAATCCAGCGCATATTCTCGCGCAGCAATCGGCGCGCGGATTCCTGGAATTTGCGGATCTCGAAGTCCTCCATGCCGAAGGCTTTGACGACACGGTTACCAGTGGTTGTTTCCTGCAGGATTTGGCTGAGATCGCCAAGCCGCAACTGGCTGTTTTCTGCCGACCGCCGAATCCTTCGCGCAAATTTGCTGATGGGGAGAACAACCAACGGCAGCAGGATCCCCGTTGCCAGTGCCATTTTCCAGTTGACGATGAGAAGGACGGAGACAAAAACGAGGAATGTGAGGCCTTTCTGGAAGAGATCGACTAGGAATTCGCCGAGGGCGGGCCTGAGGCGATCTACGTCGTTGATCGCAACGGACATGATGCGCCCGGTGGGGTGATCGCGAAAGAAGCCGATGGGCTGCCTGAGAATTTTAGCGAAGATGGCGTTGCGGAGGTCCGTGATGGCTCCGTAGCCCACGCGGTAGACTTCGGTGGTTCCCAAATATTCAGCGACGGCCTTTGCAAAAAAGACCGCCAAGAGAGTAAAAGCGAAAATCGTCCAGACGTAGTGGATGCTCGGAGGAAAGAAATCGTTCAGATAGATGGTGTGGCCGCTCCAGGGAAGTGTCACGAGTTTGACGGAGCGAACGGCCACGGAGGGGTTAAGAACCTGGTCGACGGCAGGAGTTACGAGGAGGGCAATCACGCCTTCCGAAAGCGCTACGAAGGCCAGCAGAAGCACACCCGCAACAAGCCTAAAGGTGTAGGGCCGAACGTAACTCAGCAAACGTCGAAGTTGCGGTGAAACGATAGATGCCACGCTTCTGAATACCCCTGCGTTTCGTACTTGGTACGCTAGTGCGCCAGCTTGGGTGTGTCAAGTTTTCGCGAGCGCATTGGCGAGAGAGAAAATGGAGATCGGGTCAAGATGCTAACCTGTAGCAATGTCCCTGAAGGTCTTTCATCTGATTCGGCAGAAAACGTGACCGCGTGTCGAACAGTCTGTAAGGGCTGGCATTACAGCGCCGGTGAATTCCGGATGGTATTCTAGCCTCGTGCGGGCAGACTACTACCCGGATACTTCGTTTGCCCGCACGAGCCTTAAATGGCTTGCGATACTCAAGCGCACGGAGACAACTTTTGGCTACTGTCAAGATTCCTGCTGACCTGGAAACTGTTCTTAACGATGCATGGGAAGCAACCCGAAAGGTTCCTGGCCATCTTACGGAGAAGGAAGGTCGTTTTCTGGGGCTGCTCGCCGCATGCGTGCCGGCTAAAGGCATGATCGTGGAGATTGGGAGCTTCAAGGGACGCTCCACCGTCATGCTTGCTAAGGTTGCCTCCCATTACGGTTGTGGCCCCGTTGTCGCGATTGATCCACATAATTCGCCCATACTTTTGGACCACCAAACCGACCAGGAAGCATCCTCCTATCGGGATTTTCTCGAATCCATCCATGCCGCTGGAGTATCAGCTCACGTAGAATCGCAGGCTGCGTATTCAAAGGAGGTGGCGAACTCTTGGAATAGGCCTATCCGTGTTCTATGGATTGACGGTGATCACAGCTATGAAGGTGCCAAGAGCGATCTGGATGGATTCCTTCCGCACTTGGTCCCCCGCGGCGTTGTGGCGTACCACGATGCCCTGAATAACTTTCCCGGGCCAATCCGCGTATTTGTGGAAGACATTCTCCGCTCGGATCGATTTGGGCCTGCGGGATTCGTTCCATCGATTGCTTGGGCTCAATTTCGACCAGAGGACGGGGCCTCGTTTCGAAAATCGCGGTCGTCGCTGGCACGCCGAGCCGCGCGGCTTATCCCATTTGTAGAAGGTGGCAATGAGTTGTATGGAATGGCGAAGAGACGGTACAAATTCAACCGCTTTCTGGTTCCGCACTCCCTGATTGACGCCTGGAAATGGGCGTCCATTGTGGACTCGGAGTGAGACCGCGTTTCAAGTTTCCGGGGCGCGCTACGTTACATTACAGCGGTGGCGAATCGTCTTTGAGCAGGGCCTTTCGCACTATCTTGATGGGCGGAAATCCTTGCTTGAGGAAATCGTTGTGAAACGATTCGAGTGAAAAAGCGGCTCCCTGTTTCTTGCGCAAATCTTCGCGGAGCTTGAGAATTTCCAGCTTGCCCAAAGTGTAATAAAGATAAGTCGCGTCGGACGTGCCGCGCTTCGTTTCGATCAATCCGTTCTGGTGCGACTGATAACCTTCCTTCATGAAGAAATCCACGCCTTCGTCAAAGGTCATTTTTCCCCGGTGCATCTGAATGCCAACGACGAAGCGCGCGTCGCGCAGCAAGGCATCCTGCAATTGGCCGAGACGGATGAGCCGCGATTCGTTGAGATCTTTCGCGCCAGTGCCGGGCTGAGCGTAGCCTTGGTCGAGCATCATCTGTTCGCAATAGTGTGCCCAACCTTCGTCGTTGGTGTTTGCACCCATCATCTTGCGTAATTTCGTGGGCGCCATCGGAGCCCATAAAAACTGGACGTAGTGGCCTGGATACGTTTCGTGAACGGCGGTGCTGATGATGGTTCCGACGTTGAAACCCGCCATGCGACCAGCGATTTGCTCGGGTGTATCGCCGGGAGCGGGAAGAGTTACGTTGAAATAGGCTTCGGTGGCGACTTTTTCGAAGGGGCCGGGCGTGTCCATGGACGCAGTGGTTATGGCGCGTTCGAAAGGCGGCGTCTCCTGGACGATGGGCTTGATATCCGAGGGAATCGTCAGAATATGTTTGCTGTGAATGAAAGCGATAAGGCCATCGAAGGTCTCGCGGAAAGTCTGGAGAAGATGATAGGGAGCGGGATGCATGGCGCCGAGTTCTTCCAGAACCTCGTGAGGAGTCTTTGCGGGATTGACTTCCCTGGCGATGCGATTGAATTCGGCTTGATTCTTGTGGAGGTCCGCGGTGCCGATTTCGAGAAGGCGGTCGAGCGGCGTGTCCACAAGTTCATCGTAGCGAAGCTTTTTTGAGAATGTTTCCGCGCCGAAACGAAAGTCGCCGTTCGAGCGCGGAAGCAAATCGGACTTGAGCCACTTTTCGTAACTCTGCAGAGCGGCAATGACGGCGGCGTTGGATGTGGCGAAATCGGCTTTCACAGCCGGGTCTTTGGCTTCGGTGAAGGCGGCCGGAACATCGTTTTGAAAGAAGCCGACGATGCCGGGCAACTGTTCGAGAGCGATTTCGGTGTAAACGCGCGGAGGGTTCTTGAGGTTTTGGCGAGCAGCGTCAAAGACGGCTGGCATGAGCTTTTCGCGCGCTATGACGGAACGCAGGCGGTCATCCGCAGGCGCAAATTTGCGGCTCATGATGACGTAAACACCATTGGCTATGCCGCTGGAATAGCCGTCGGGATTCTTTTCCCAAGGACGAATTGTTTCGAGGGTCAGTAACGAGCTTCGGATGTTACCAAGCAGCATTTCACGATCACCAGCTTCGGTTTCCGAAAGCTGGTTGGCGTCGAAAGAGGCGACACGCTTCTCGTATTGACGGAGAGCGGCGATTTGCAGGTCGACGCCGGCGCGCGAATAGTCTTCGAGAAGATTGTCATACTGGTGCAGGCCGAGCGCCGTCGCGCCGGTTGGGCTGAACTTCAGGTAGACGTTGTCTACAAAATCGTCGACGAGAGCGTTCCACGGTGCAGCGGGAGCTTGTCGCGCGGTATTTGTGTCGCGCAGGGGATTTGCGGCATTGGCGCTGGTTTTGGAGATTTGTGCGCCGACCAAAGCCACTGCCGAGGCTATGCAAAAGAACTTCAAGAAATTGCGCATGTGTGCTCCTGATGCAGCGATTCTTTTCGTTATTCGAAAAGTCGCGGCAGCTTACTTCTCGATGTCGCGATGCATGACCTTGGAAGAAAAACCGTGTTTCGCCAGAGATTTTTTAATTTGTTCGCCGAGCATGACGGAGCGATGCTTTCCGCCGGTGCAGCCGATGGCGATCGTCAGATAACTTTTTCCTTCGGTGATGTAATGAGGAATCAAATAGGTGAGCAAGCCTTCGATGCGGCGGAGAAATTCGCCAGTCTGAGGAAACGAGCGGATGTACTTTTGGACTTTGGGATCTTTGCCAGTGTAGCGGCGCAGGCTGGGAACAAAGTGAGGGTTGGGAAGAAAGCGCACATCGAACACCAGGTCGGAGTCGGTCGGCACACCATATTTGTAGCCGAAGCTAACGACGGAAACGAGCATCGGACGCTTATCAGGATTCTTAAACCGCTCGGTGACGAAGTGACGGAGTTCGTGGACGTTGAACTGCGTGGAGTCGATAACCACATCCGCAAGCTTGCGTATGGGCTCCATGAGCGTGCGTTCGTGGCGCAGGCTTTCGCGAACGGATAGAGCTTTGCCAAGAGGATGAGGGCGGCGCGTCTCGCTGTAGCGACGGAGTAAAGCGTCGTCGGTGGCATCGATGAAGACCAGCGTGATCGGATGATCCTTGCGAAGATGCTTCAAAAGAGCTGGAAGCTTTTCGAGTTGCACGCCTTCGCGCGCATCGACGAGCAAAGCCGCGCGGCCAAAATCACCCTCCCCGGCAGCGTGCAGCTCAGCAAAAATAGGAATCAATTCGACCGGAAGATTATCGACGCAGTAGAAGCCCATGTCCTCAAAAGCGCGGAGGACGGTGCTCTTCCCCGAGCCAGAAACGCCGGTGAGAATTACAAGATGGCGGGCGTCGTGTCTGGTGGACGGCTTCACGTGAGGCGGCGGCTCAGCTTTTCACCCGGCGCTGGTGAGTGCTGGGAATGCGCATGTCTTCGCGGTATTTGGCTACGGTGCGGCGCGTGACGTGAATGCCGTTGTCGTCGAGCTTCTTGGCGATTTGCTCGTCAGTGAGCGGCTTGGTGGTGTCTTCTTCTTCAATCATTTTCTTGACGAGACGCTTGAGGGTGAGCAGCGACATTCCGCTGCCTTCGGGACCATTCACCGATTCGCTGAAGAAGGAGCGCAGCTCGAGCACACCTTGCGAGGTGTGCGCGTACTTACTGGCTACGGCACGGCTGACCGTAGAAGGATGCACGCCCACTTCTTCGGCGACTTCTTTAATCATCATGGGCTTGAGCGCGTCGGGGCCGTGAGTGAGATAGTCCCCCTGGCGCGCGATGATGGATTGGCAGACGCGCAGGATAGTGTGCTTGCGCTGCTCGATATTTTTCATCAGCTGAATCGCCGCGGTGAAGCGTTCCTTGACGTAGTTGCGAACGTCGCGATCCGCGGCGTCGCGGGCGAGGAGCCGGCGGTACGTGGGGCTCAGGCGCAGCTGCGGCATGTCGTCTTCGTTCAAGAAGACTTGCCACGTGTCATCGACTTTTCGGAAATAAACGTCGGGCTCGACGAGACGGGGTTCGGTTTTGTTGTAGCGCAGGCCGGGCCGGGGATCGAGCTTCTTGATTACTTCGAGCGAGCGCTTGATGACTTCCAGAGGGCGGTTCAGCGCGCGAGCAATTTCCTTCAATTGGTTAGACTGCACTTGCTTCAAATGTTCGGAAACGATTTGCTGGGCAAGCGTATTCGTCGGATCAAAGGCTTTCAGTTGCAGCAGCAAGCATTCGCGCAAATCGCGCGCGCCGACGCCGATGGGGTCGAAATCTTGGACGACTGCGAGGGCGTCATCGAGATCGTCCTGAGTAAATTTGCCACTCTGAACGAGCTCTTCCGTCGAAGCGGTTAGATATCCGTTTTCATCGAGGTTGCCGATGATGCTTTCGGCGAGTTCTGTCACAGCTTCGGAGCAGATGGTCATGCTCAATTGCCAGGCGAGATGGTCGGTGAGACCGCTGGGAGAGGATAGAAACTTTTCAAAGGAGGGGCGCTCGGAGACTTCTCTTTCCTGAGATTGGCCGCCGTCGCCGCCGGTATCGAGATATTGGTTGAAGAAGCTACCGACGTCGAATTCGTCGAAGGGATTGGCTTCCGGTTTTTCTGGCAGCTTCTCGGTTTCGGCTTTGAGGAAGGTTTCGTCGCTGTAGTTGTCGCTTTGGGTGGCTTCTTCGCTGAGTTCTTCGAGAACGGGATTGGCGATCATCTCCTGGTTGATCATCTCGCGCAATTCGAGACGATTCAGGGCGAGGACGCTCACCATTTGGACGAGACCCGGCGTCAGAATTTGCTTCTGCGCCACTCGTAGGTTAAGCTTGAGTCCCTGCCAAGCCATGATCGGTTCCGATTATCCCTTCAAAGTCCCCAATTCAGGGTTTTAGTTCAGGCGGAAATGATCGCCCAAGTAAACGCGGCGCACTTCCGCATCATTGCTCAGGTCCAGCGGAGTGCCCTTAGCCATTATTTTGCCATGATTCACGATGTACGCGCGGTCCGTCACGTTGAGTGTTTCCCTCACGTTATGGTCGGTGATCAGGATGCCGATGCCGGAGCGGGCAAGGCCCCGGATGATCTCCTGAAGATCCTTCACGGTTAGAGGGTCAATGCCGGAAAAAGGTTCGTCGAGAAGGATAAAAGAGGGTTGCAATGTGAGCGAGCGGGCAATCTCCAGACGGCGACGTTCTCCGCCGGAGAGCGTGTAGGCCTTGCTGGTGCGAACGGTTTCGAGTCCCATTTGAGCCAAAAGCTGTTCGAGACGATCTCTTTGCTGCTCGGGTGTGAGAGGGAGGGTCTCGAGCACGGCGAGCAGATTTTCTTCGCTGGTTAGCTGGCGAAAAACCGAGGGTTCCTGTGGAAGATAGCTGATGCCACTGCGGGCCCGGAGGTACATGGGTAGGTCGGTGATTTCGCCGCCGTTCAGGAGAACATGGCCGGAGTCAGGCCGGGCAAGACCAACTAAAATATAAAAGGTAGTGGTCTTACCGGCGCCGTTGGGTCCCAAGAGCCCTACGACTTCACCCTGGCCGATCTCCAGTTCAACGTCATCAACGACCTTGCGACCGCGATACGACTTGCTCAACTCAACGGCCTGGAGTTTCAGCATACCTCGTCACGAACGGCCAATTTGCGACCGCGTCATTTCTCGACTCGGTGTTTCGTCAACGTGCGCGAACCATTTTCAGAGTCGACGATGATCGTATCATCCGCTAAATAGAAGGTCAATTGACGGCCCTTGGTGGTGCCTTCGGTGCTGTCGTAAAGCGTTGGATCTCCGCCAGTCATCACGAACTTGCCGTCGGCCGCGGTGTATTCTCCACGCTCGGCGGTGGCGCGGCGGCCTGCTTGATCAACTATCACCCCGCCCGTTCCGATGGCTCGGCTGATTTGCTGTGCTCCGGGAGTCGAGGGAGTTCCTTTTGAGCTGCTGGTTGGGCCACTCGTGGAATTGTTGGTGCCACGTGTGAAGTACAAATCCATGATCGGTGCGCGGATTTTTTGATCGGGCGACTGGACGACCACGTTCTTTTCGAGATGGGCGATGCTAGTGGCGTCGTTATACGTGAGTGTTCCGGAACTTACGTGCCAGAGAACGGTTTTACCCGCAGGTGAGGGTTGTGCGCCAACTTGTTGCGTGCCGGATTGCGGAGAACTTGGTTGCGTCCCGCCGGTTTGCAAGGCGCCAGGTTGCGCTGGGGCAGGTGTCTGGGGGAAGACGGCACGAACTTTTCCCGCTGCGTTCAGCACTTTCGTATCACGAAGAAGTTCGATGGAGTCTGCTTCCAAAACGGAATCGCCCTGCCAGAGGCGCGCGTGGCCGGTATAGACGGCGCGTCCCGCTTTCGAATTGCCCTGCATCGTGTCCGAGGTAATGTTGGCGGGCACTTGTGCGAGTTGTACGGCATTTCCGTTGGGGGAAAAATCCGTGGAGCGCACGCCGCCCTCTGCGCGGATGTCGCCGCTTGTTCCGGTGAAGAAGATGCGCGGAGCATGCGTCTCGGTGGTCGCGTCGCGAGCGACTGCGTGTCCAGTTAGAGTTGCCGTTTGCCCGGCGTGCAGGAACATCGCATGATCTGACTGCGCGTTGCGGTCGGCTTCTTTCAGCTTCACATCGCCTTGCAGGTCCATCTGTGACCAGCCACCCGTGGCGAGAAGCTGCGCTATTCCACTCTTGGCCGTAGCGGTCTGGAGTTGGTGGCCCGCAAGGGCGCGCTCCGTTTGGACGTTTCCGATCGCATCCATCTGCCTCGGCTTGCCTTCGTCTCCGAAAGCCAGCTCCAGCTTGTCGGCTTGTAGCTTCGTGCGCGTGGGAGCAGCGTCGGGTTGGGGCGCGGCGTCGGTCCATTCCATGCTTCCCGCCGTGAGCGTCTCCGCAATTGTGGGCTTGCCGGGTTGGCCTTGTTTTCCTTCGCTGAATTCCAGGCGAAACGCGCCCGTCTGAAGTATTCGAGAATCCCCACTTTTGGCCATGCGCGTCTTAAGAAAAACTCCGCCATTGAGATTCATTTCTTTGGCGCGATTCACGCGAGGCCAAAAATCCAGCGTGCCTGCGTCTGCGTGGACTTCGTCCGCTTCTTCTTTGCCATGGCGCACGCCATGCACGCTTCCTGTCGCGTCCACTCGAGTGACCCAACCTTCCGGAGTGATCAACCCGGTCATTTTGTCCGCGTCGATGAGCATTTTGTCGTCGCCGCGAGTAGAGGTAAGTTCTGGCGGCTTTCCGTTCGAACCTGCAGTGGCCACCAGCCTCCGTGCGCGAAACGTAGAGTCCAACTCGAGCGTGAACTCTCCAGCGGTCAATCTATCGTCGCTCGACACAGCTTCCGCCGGGCCGAGGATATGGAGCAATTTTTCATCACGGCCGAAGTCGAGGCTGGAGCCCGTTACTAGAACTTCCTTGTCTGTTTCCGATTTCGCGGGCTTATTCACGACGTCTTTTTTGCCGGCGTCTTTTTTCGGGGATGGTTTGAGCTTCAACCTGACGTTTTGCAGCAGGCGGAGGGTGCCTTCCTGCGAATTGTACTCGGCTCCCACGGCATCGCCACTCCCGCTGGGGAAAGTAAACGTCACGGGTTGATCTGTTTTCGCGGCACCGCTACCTTGATCGAAATTCACGCCGCGAGTCTCTACGTGGACGATTTGTGGCTGGATTTCGTGATTCTTTGCGCGTTCCACGTCCGCCGCGCTCTCTAAATCGATCTGAACATCCCCGTCGCATGTGACTCCGCCGCTGTCTTTGCGGTACTGGCAACTTTGCGTGTGAATCGTGTCGTGCCTATCGCTGAGTTTTCCAAAAATCGTGACTCTTACATTTTCGAGCAAACTGGAGTCCTGACCTTTGAAATCCGTGGAGTTCGAGGCTTCGACCGTGAAGATTTTGCGCGGCCCGTCCATTTTCGAGAACGTCAGCCCTGTGGATTGCTTTTCAACGTTAGTTGGGGCCGGCGGGGGCGCCTTCTTCTGTTCGCTGATCCTTTGCCAGCCGCGCTTCAGGTACACGCCAGCCGTCAGACATGCCAGCAGTACCGCAACAACCGCGGACCAGCGCGCATACCGCGCCGCTTCGCTTCTTCGCATAAGTGTAAGTTAAGCAAAATTCTCTAGGACTGTATAGAAGGGGAGAAGAGTGGAGCGGAGAGAGAGCTACCCGGCTGTTTCGGCGGCTGCCGCAGTTGTGTCCGGCAAAATTCCGATGTTCGCCGCAGCCACGCTATCCCGGTTGGTATTTTTCACCAGATACATGGCCTCATCGGCGAGATGCAAGAGCCCCTCTTTAGTGCGCGAATCGGTGGGATAGGAGGCCACGCCTAGGCTCGGGGTCAAACGGATGCTCAGTCCCTCGGGATCCAGCCAGCGAGTTTCGCGAATGAGTTTATGCAGGCGGCGCGCCACGTTGAGTGCGTTGTCCTTGGACGTCTGCGGCAGCAGGATCACAAATTCGTCGCCACCGTAACGGAACGCAAAATCGATCAATCGGCAATGAGCTTTGAGCGCGTTTCCGATTTCAGCAAGCAAGCGCGACCCAACGAGATGGCCGTGGGTGTCGTTGACCTGCTTGAAATGGTCCAAGTCAATGAACACCAGCGAAAATTGGTAGTTATAGCGCTGGGATCGATAGATTTCTGTTTCGAGAATGAAACCCATGTGGCGCGCGTTATAAAGACTGGTGCAATCGTCCGTGATCGTCAGCTCGTGAATTCGTTTCACGTGCCGAGCATTTTCGAGCGCGATGGCGGCAAAGTCGGAAAGAGCCTCAAGCAACTTGAGGTCGCGATCGTCAAATCCCTCGGGGCCGAAGCAATTGATCAGTTCGATGACACCGAGGCAGGTGTCGCGGAATTTGACGGGAACGGCGACGATCGATTGCGTCTCGGTTTTCGTCTTTTCGTCCACCTTGCCGAAAAAGCGCGTGTCCTTGGAAGTGTCCGGGACGACTACGGTTTCTCCGTGCTGCGCCACCCAGCCGGCGATTCCCTGTCCGATTTTAATGCGAACGTCTTTCAGCGCCTGAGATGCTTTGCCAACCGCCAGTTCGAAGTAGAGTTCTTGTTTGGACTCATCAAGCAGGAGCAATGACCAGTTATCAGGGCGGAGAAATTCGTCGATTTTCTCCATGATGGTGCGGAGAACCTGGTCGAGCTGCAACGATGAGGTGAGCGCCTTCCCCAATTCCTGGAAGATGGCGACTTCGCCCGCTTCGCGTTGCTCCCCGGACACCGCGGGATTGCGGCGGCGTTCCACGGCTGGAAACTGCTTTACTTCGTCCACGCTCGGTTAGTCCCCGCGCCAAAAATTTTATAAGCCAGCCAGCAGCCGCCCCGGCAGACAACACCACGAGCGCGATTCGGCGCTGGACCCCGAATCTTTGCCAGTATAGGCGCCTCGCAAAAAGGGGTGCAAGAATCTCGTGGTACAGGCGTGGCCATCTTGCCATCGGCAGGTACGGGGCGTACCGGCGCGCTGATTTGTCGTCGAATACTCAGCGAATAATCACCGTACAAACGAGCTGTGCGCGCCTTCGCGCAGGACCAGGCAGCCAGAAAGCATGTCGTGGATGGCGCGTTTGCTGGGTGCCAGGCCGACGAAGAGGCAATCGATCACGAAATAGTATCCGCCCACAACGGGCACCAATGCCAGGAGCCGTCCGCCGCAGAAACGGAGGCTCGCGCGCCAAAAATCGATTGGTTTGCCTGCGCTGTCGGCCACATAGATGCCTAGGAACCGCTTACCTAGAGTTGCGTGCCAAGCGGAACTCTCCGAAAGCGCATAGTACAGCCAGCTTTCTACCGCGAAGAAACAGAGGCAGATGAAAAGAAAAGTTGGTCCGGACTGAGTGAGTGTTTCGTTGAGAGGTGTTCCCGCATGATGATTGAAGAAAGGATTCGAGATTCCCGCCGCCGCAGCGAAAAAAGAAATGAAGACGGCAAATGGCACTACAAGAAGAATTAGATCGATAATTCCGGCTATACATCGAATCCAAAACCCTGCGGGCGGCAACGGGAGGGCTGCGGAAGGATCCATGCGCGAGGTCGTCGCTTGTTCCTGCAGGAACTCCTCCCTTGCCTGAGGCATCGCGTTCATCCTATATGAACTTCATACCGCACTTATTTTTTGTCTTAACTTCCCCGTCACACCTGTACCGCCGACCCTGCTTCAAACAAAGCACAGTGTGGTCGAATGATGTTCGGGACTAACTGGACATCGTACCTTGTTCGGTGCAATGCACAGTCAAGACTATGCGCCTCGCAAAATTTAACAAGCTCTTTGAAGTTATGGAGATTAGGCGGGTAAAGGTGTTTGCCCATTGGTCGGTACTCCTCATCGGTGCGATCATCCTGGTTGGGGCGCTCGAGGAACCGCTCTTGGCGTGCTCCGTTCTCATTTCCTACTACGGGGTCATTCTGATTCACGAGTGCGGTCACATGATTGCGGCACAACGCAAGGGATGTGCCGTTTGGTCTATCGAGTTGTATCCGATCTGGGGAATCACACGATTTAACCAACCATATTCTCAATATGACCAGTGTGTCATTACCTGGGGTGGCGTCGTCGCGCAGGCAATTGTGGCCGTGCCACTTTTAGCTTGGGTTGAGACATTCGGATACACGCGATTTCAAGCCGTCAACGCAATTCTGGCTATTCTTGGTTTTTTCAGCCTGAGCGTCGCCGTGTTTAATCTGCTCCCGATTCGCCCCTTGGATGGATCGATTGCTTGGCGTCTTCTCCCTCAACTCATAAGGCGCCCACGCACTAAAGCAGCCAAGCGAGAGCCGGTCTGGCGATCTTGGAGATAGCACTTTCAGTTCTGATCCCGTTGTTTGACACTGCTGCGCGACACCGCCTATAGTTTCGGCGAGGGGATTTTTTGCGCCTTCGTCGGCCGGATTGGGGTCGCGCGTAGGTGAACCGTCGTTCGGTCACACCTGAGCTGCCTAAGTAGCGGTCATCCACAAAAAGAGGGCAGAAAAAAGCGCGCCCAAAACAGCCGGAAAGTTTGCGATCGCGCGCGAGTTTGATCGCTCCGCTGCCCGAGTGCTTCGGTAAGGACAGGTTTCGATTCATGGCTACGGGAACTTTTGGCGAACGCCTGAAACGCGAACGCGAGATGCGCGAAGTTTCGCTCAAGGAAGTTACTTCGGCCACGCGCATCGGACCGCGCTTCCTCGAAGCCCTCGAAAACGAAGAGTGGGAGAAACTCCCTGGCGGAATCTTCAACCGCGGGTTTGTGCGTTCCATCGCACGTTTTTTAGGCCTCGACGAAGAAAATCTGCTCGCCGAATACGACCTCGCGCGCGGCGACCAAAGCATGCCCGCTCCGCAGCCTTACGAAAATAAGCTTCCTCGCCCCCCAATCTGGCTTCCAATACTCGCTGTACTGGCTCTTCTCGCCGTTCTTGGTGGGCTGATTGCCGGCGGAATTTACGGTTGGCGATGGTATTCCGCACGGCGCGCCTTGAAACAATCTTCCTCCTCCGCGCTTTTTCCTGCGCAAACACAAACCGGAACGGCCAGTGCGATACCGGCCGCAGGCATTGCTTCGTCTTCTGACGCTTCGATTGCCACGACCACTGTGCCCTTGGATCTTGCCGTTTCCACTTCCGCGGCCACGCGCGTGCGCATTCTTGCCGACGGCAAGGCGCTGCTGGACGCTGAAATTCCTGCCGGGGAAACGCATCACTTTTCCGCTACCCAGCAATTTGAGGTGACTGTCGCCGACTCTTCCGCAGTGTTGCTGGAATTGAACGGGCGAGCCATGCCGCCGGTTGGAACGCCAGGAGCCTCCGGTACAATAGTTTTGTCCCAGAAAGACTTGAGGCAGGCATCCGGTGGAACCCCTCAGCCCTGAAGTAATCGAAGATCTTCGCGTAGGACGCGCTCCCCGCGAACGCAAAATCGCAGTCTGCGCCGGCGGGGCACATCTATCGCCCGCGGACCGCGCGGAAATTCTCGCCGTGCTCGCAGGAGATGCGGACGAGATGGTCTCCGAACGCGCGCAGCAAGCTATCCTTTCGCAGCCTACGGAAACCTTTGTGGAAGCCCTGAAGCGCGAAAAGGCAGTCCCCGGGCTTTTCGCTTACGCAGGTAAACATCTCGCGGATAAACCCGGCGTCTGCGATGCGATGGTGCAAAACAAAAATTGCGCGGCGGAGCACCTGGTTCCGCTCGCGCGTCATCTCTCTGCGCTGGGTATTGCCGCGCTCATGGAAGACTTGGAACGTATCAGCGAGTCTCCTGCGCTCGCGGCTGCTCTCGAACATTCTTCATCCATCACCGCGGACCAAAAACATCTTCTCCACGAACTACTGGGTTCCGCCATGGACGAAGCGGCCCTTGCGGAAGCAGCAGCCGAAGCCGAGCCCGATATAGCCAAGCGCCAGACGCTTCTCATGCGTCTCGCCAAGATGAGCGTTTCCGAGCGCGTGCAATTCGCGATCAAGGGCGGCTCCGAGGCGCGCCGCACGCTGATTCGCGACTCCAACAAAGTTGTGCAGCGCGCCGTTCTGCAATCGCCGCGCCTCACGGATCAGGAAGTGGAAGCCTTCGCAACGATGACGAGCCTCACGGACGAAATTCTGCGGCTCATCGCCAGCAACCGCAAATTCCGAAAAAACTACGCCGTCGTGCGCAATCTGTTGAATAACCCTAAAACCCCGCTGGACGTTTCTCTACACATGCTCCCGATGGTCAACGTCATGGACCTCAAGAAACTGACCAACAATAAGAACGTGCCGGAAACTCTGCGCACCACCGCCACCAAACTGCAAAGAACACGAGCCGAACTCAAGAAATAATTTTTGGTAAAGTACGATTTATTTCAAGGGCCGCAGTCCCGGCGGAAATGCGTCGCCGTTGTTGCAATTTGGCTCTACAATCGTGCGCGGAGGCATCCGGTCATGTTTTTCCCGTCAAAATTTTCGAGGTGCGCGGCTTTCCTGGTGCTCGGCGTTTCTGCCGCGCTGCCACTTGCGTCCGTCCTTCAGTCTGCTCAGAGTGGAGCAGCGAAACAAGAAAAGCCAGCGGATCCCTGGACCGATGCCCAAGTTCTGCATGCTGCGGACTTCGTGCCTGAAATTGCCGGTGCAAAGGGTGCAAACTCGCCGACCATCATTTATGTAGGCTTTCGCACGCTGTTCGAAGGCGGCCACATTTCTGGAGCATCGTTTCACGGAACGGCTTCCAAGGAAGAAGGCCTCGCTGAACTGAAAAAATGGGTGAACGCGTTACCGCGCTCCACAAACCTAGTCATCTATTGCGGATGCTGCCCTTTCGATCACTGTCCAAACATTCGGCCCGCATACACGGCCCTTCACGACATGGGTTTCACTCACGTGCGCATCCTTGTCCTTCCAACAAGTTTTGCCGTGGATTGGGTCGAGAAGGGCTATCCCATGCAAAAAGGTTTCGGATTGTCTGATTAGTTGAAGACGGCCGCGGCAACTAGAAGTCCTCGCATTGCATCTGGCAAAGGAACGGCTCGACCTTAGGCGAGTCTCATGACGGAGGGCAACATGGCGCTCTGGTCCAGCACCCGGTTTTCGCTGCGCATTCTAAGAAAGCACTGGAAGCTCACCTCCATCGCCGTCTTTTCACTGGCCATCGCAATGGCCGCTGGAGCCGTAGGATTCAGTGTCTTCAACGCGCTTTTGCTCCGCCCGCCTGCCGTCCCATCGCCAGAACAGTTGGTCTCGGTTTATGCGTCCACTCCAACCGAAGAGTTCAGCGGCACCAACTATGACGACTACAAATACTATCGCGACAATAATCACGCCTTCACCGACGTTCTCGCGTTTCCATATTCCGTCACGGTGCGCCCCATTACGTATGCTGGCCACACTAGATCAGGACTGACGAATGCCGTCTCGGACAATTATTTTTCTGTTCTCGGGGTTCACCCCATTCTGGGCAGGGTGTTTGCGCGAGGCGAAGACGACAAGCCATCCTCGCTTGCCGTTCTGAGTTATTCCTACTGGATGCGGTTGGGATCAGACCCGTACATTGCGGGAAAAACAGTGACGATCGGACGCGTGCAACTGACCATAATCGGCGTCGCGCCGAAAAGTTTTGTTGGCACAATCTTCAGCGACCTCCCGGATATCTGGTACCCACTGTCCATCGACGCGACAGTCAATCAACAACCGCAAGATTGGCGCGCGGACCGCACTGTCCATAATCTCGGCATGATCGGCCGTCTAAGACCCGGAGTAACGCGTCCGCAGGCGCTTGCAGATGTGCAAATACTGGCGAAGCAACTCGCCGAAGCGAATCCGCAAACCGACAAAGACCGCGCCGCTCGTCTAACGGAAACCACCATGCTACCCGTGGATTCCGTCTCTTCTGCAAAAATCATCTCGGCGATTCTTTTCGCTATCGTCGCTCTGGTTTTGTTCGCGGCGTGTTCCAACGTCGCCAATCTGTTGCTTGCGCTCGCAAGTGCACGCCGCCACGAAATCCTCGTCCGCGCGGCGATGGGAGCCACTCGCGTGCGCTTGATTCGCGACCTTTTGCTCGATAGCACAATCCTTGCTGCCAGCGGTGGAGCGCTGGGCTTTTTGCTGGCATGGGTTGGACTTCGCCAACTTATGCAATTCAAGCCCTACGTTCCTGGTTTTGGCGTGGTTCCTGTGACCATTGATTTTCGGCCGGACATTCGAGTCGCGCTGGCGACGGTCGCGCTTGTTTTTCTAGCTGGTCTCGCGACAGGCCTCGTGCCAGGGCTCTACTCCTCATCACCCAATCTCGCAGGGGCGCTCAGCGGAGAAATCGCGGTGGGAGGAACGCGAAAAGGAAGGATCCGAGGCGCGCTGGTAGTCATCCAGGTAGCGGTTTGCACCGTAGTGCTCATCGGCGTCGGTTTGTGTTTTCAGAGCATGAGCAATCTGCAGCACGTCGATCTGGGATTTTCCGCTCGTAACATTGCGATTTTGAGCAGCGATCTGCAAAGCAATGGATACTCCGAAGAGCAGGGCAGAGCCATGTACACAAAAATGCGCGAGGCTGCTGCACAAATTTACGGCGTAGAAGCGATTACCTTGGCGAGTAATCTGCCTCTGAGCCAGGATGGCGGACACGATGAGCAGGTGCACATGGAAGGTTCGCAAGCCTCAAGCCAGCAGACGGCCACCATATCCTCTATGGCCGTTGATGAGAATTATTTCTCCACGCTTGGAATTCCTGTCTTGGCAGGGCGTCCAATCACTGCGGCGGACGAGGCAAAGGCTCCCGCCGTGATCGTAATCAATCACTTTATGGCAGAAAAATATTGGCCTGGCCAGAATCCCTTAGGTAAGACAGTACGAAGCGACGACGGCAATCAAGTTGCTACTGTCGTGGGCGTGGTCGGCGACGGCAAATACGTCGATATTGATGAGCCTTCTCGTCCCTTCATGTACTATGCCTTAAATCAGCGCTACCAGTCCGGTGTCTATATCATGGCGCGCACGCACGGCAAACCGAATCAGTGGCTAACGCCAATATCCGAAGCTCTTCAGAAAATAAACCCTCAGCTCTCCTTCCAAACCCTCACGATGGACGACTGGAAGGGCCTCTCGCTGTACATCCCGCGAGCTACGCTAGTCTGCACTAGCGCGTTCGGTGGCCTCGCGTTTATTCTCGCCGCAGTGGGACTTTATGGAGCCGTCTTCTACTCTGTCAGCGAACGGAAAAAGGAACTGGGTATTCGCGTCGCGCTTGGCGCCGCTCCGCGCGATCTTTGGAAAATGATTCTGCGCCAAACGAGCCTAGTGACAGCCGCAGGCGTCGCCTTAGGAATCCTTTGCGGAACTATCGTCGCCTCACTCGTACGTTCGCAACTGTATGGAATTCATCCCGTGGAGGGGAGCGTGTTTTTTGCGGTCGCTCTCACTATGGGAGCTATGACTGTTCTCACGGCTTATTCCGCCGCGAGGCCGTGGCTGAACGCCGATCCGATGGAATCCGTCCGCCACGCGTGAGTTAGTGCGTCTCCCGCAAGCCGAGCGCACGAGCCCAAGCGGAAAATGACGCTAAACGTTTCGCAGAACCAGGCAGCTCGCAATCATGTCGTGAATGGCCTGCTTTTTCTCGGTGAAGCCGGCGAGGATGTAGCCGATCATAAGAGGAATCAGGCCGGTGATGATCTTTGAAAAATATCGTCCCGAAGCCCTGCCAAAAGAAATTGGCTGCCCGCTCAGATCGGTAACCTTCAGGTTGAGCATTTTTTTCCCGAGCGTGGCTTGCCAGGACGAGCTCTCTGACAGCGCGAAATACAACCATCCGATGAGAAATATAATTCCAAAAAATCCGAAGAGAAACCCAAGGCCCATAAAGGTGGCCACGTCGTCACTGATATTCTCTCCAGAAGTAATTTTGCTGAGAACCGTTCCCGCGCCCGTCAGTATGAACAGGGGGACCAGGAGAACTAGGAATGCGAAGCCGCAAATGACTCCATCAATGATGTAAGCGACGAACCGCAGCCAGAAACCGGCATACACCACCCCACCATACTGCACGTTGCCATAGCTGGGAGGCACGACCTGACCGTACTGATTTGGATCAACAGGCGATAACGAAGGCGTCGCCGGCACCAAGCCGGAGATAGCTTGGCCACACGTGGAGCAAAATGCTGTCGTTGGAGAAATCTCGCTTCCACATTTTGAGCAATACACAGAGTCTCCTTTTCACCCGATCCGCAAAACACTCCGCCAGTTGCGAAATCCTACTTCCCTCCGTAGCGATGGTCAATCACCCGGAGCACCAATGATTCCTGCACGCGCGCCCATCAACCTTCAACGCGGAAGGGATTCTCCACAGGCACGTTGAGTTGTGCAAAGTCCTTGTCATTCCTCGTTGCGACAACGAGCCCATGAATTCGCGCTGTCGCAGCGATCATCGCATCCTCGAGGAGATGCTCTTGTTTTCCTTCCATCAAACGCGCCCATTCGCGAAAACAAATTGCATCCATCGGCAAAATCTGGCTGGTGCCTGTGAGCCGCTCAACCCACGATTCAATCTCCTCAGCTTTACTACGATTTTGAGCTCTAATTCGTTCAATCCCTCGTTGCAATTCCCCAAAGGTCACTGCAGAAAGAAATAGCTGCTCGTCCCTCAACTCTTTAAGCCAGACCAGCACGCCGCCATGAGGTTTAGGCCTTCTTAATTCGGAAACGACGTTGGTATCGAGCAGGTACTTTTTCACTTGAACTCCAGAAGCGTCCGCCGTCGCAAACCTCCACGGTCCATTTCAAACTCTTCAATGGTTGGATTTGCTTCCATGAGCAGTTCCTTCAATCCAGGCCGGGCTGCGCGCTGGAGTCGGCGCCAATCGTCGATAGGAATGAGAACGGCGGTTTCCACGCCGCGTCGGGTTACAACTTGAGGCCCCTTTTCAAGTGCGGCATCGAGAAATTCACTGAACCGTGCTTTTGCGTCTTGAAGTTGCCAAGAAGCCATTTTTCACCTCAGAAGAGGCCAGTATATGACTAGTCTTCTGACTAGTCAACGTGAATCGAGTACCAGATGGCAGCCAAGGAAGCAATAACCCGACAAACAGACCGATTCGAAACGAAAGGCAGCGCCCCGCTTGTTGCAATTGCGAGACGCTGCCTTGAAGAACTTCGCGATACGACTTTGCGCTACCTGTCGTATTTCAAGCAGATTTCGAGCTGGCGAATTGCTTCATCCGTTGCCCGAAGTGCATCCACTCTGTGGCCGCCGAAATCGTGCGCAGCGTGTTCGAGATGCTCTCTCGCATGACGCAACGAATTGAGTGCATCGTGAATTTCCGGGTGCTCCGCAGGAGCCGCTTTGGCCGGTTCGGGTGCGGGCATCGGAGCGGGCACCGCGGTAGCACTGGCGGTATTTGGTGCAGCCGGAGCAGAAGCGCTGAACGCCACCGCCATAATCAAGGCTGCGAGAATCACTACACCTAGGATTTTAATTTTCATGAACCACTCCTCCTCGTCCGATTTTTGGCTCGGACTGCCAGATGTTCCTCGATCCACCGTTTGTACCTTTGCCGCGATGACCCTACCAACCTGAGCGCGGCAAACGCACCAAAGAGGTCCGTTCGGCTCGAATGAGCCGTTACTCCTCTTCAATTCTTAAGTTATCTTCCCGGGCTTTAACAGCGGAATTTTTGGATAAGCGCACAATCAGAGACTGCCCAGCAGAACAGCTAATCCTTCCCTCCTCGTGATCGCCATCGACCGGCAAAGACTACTCCGATGCCGCGGGTTGAACATAGATCAGCCGAGGAATGCGATTAGGTTTCTTCAATTGCGTGCTGTTATGCGATAAAATGCATATTATCGTTGTACGTAGGAATCTGCCACTTCTCTTGCCGGAGGCATTCCATGGCCCGCAAGTCTTCCATAAGAATCTGGGTCGGCACTCGGAAGGGTGCGTTTGCGTTCTCCTCGAAAGACCGCAGGAAGTGGGACTGCGATGGCCCATTTTTCGCCGGCCAGGAAGTGCATCACGTAGCGCAGGACACTCGCGACCCGAAGCGCCACTACGCCGCGGTGGGAAACGCCTGGTTTGGTCCGCATCTTCACGCCAGCACCGACAACGGCAAAACGTGGCAAATCTCCGAAAAAGGGCTCGAGGTCAAAGGCATTACCGGCAAATCCTGGCAAGTCACGGAAACTGGGATGGAGCTGAAAGCTACTCCAGATGCCACCCTCAAGCGCATCTGGCATATCGCGCCCGGCGCAGATGACGAACCGGACGTCGTTTATCTTGGCGCCGATCCCGGCGTGCTCTTCCGCAGCGGCGATAATGGCGCGAATTGGGAAATGGTCGCTGGCTTATGCAATCATCCGACGCGAGAAAAGTGGAATCCTGGCGCCGGCGGCATGATGGTGCACTCGATTCAGTCCCTCGGCAAAGGCCGTCTTATCGTGGGGATCTCCGCCGCGGGCGCATTTCGTTCGAACGACAATGGAAAAACTTGGACACCATTCAACGGAAATGTGCTGGTCGAGTTTGGGCCTGAAAAATTTCCCGAAGTCGGCCAATGCGTCCACAAACTTAAAGCGCATCCCCGCCGTCCGGAGGCTCTCTACCAACAAAATCATTGCGGAGTCTACCGGGCTGGTTTTGCCGACGAAAAATGGGCCGACATTTCGAAGGGCCTGTCTTCGCGCTTTGGATTTGGTTTGGCTGTTCCCGCGGCCGAAAAAGACACGCTGTTCACAATTCCCATCGTTTCGCCCGAGGAACGGTACGTTCCCAAAGGCAAACTCCGCGTGGCCCGCAGTCGCAATGGTGGCAAGACTTGGAAGTTTCTCACCAAAGGACTGCCTCAGTCCGATGCCTTCGACCTCATCCTTCGCGAGGCGATGTCCTCCGATGACCGCGACCCTGCCGGGATTTACTTTGGCACCACAGGTGGAACACTGTTTCACTCGCGAGATGCCGGCGATTCCTGGCATCTTCTCTCAGGACATCTCCCGCCGATTTATTCGGTTACGGCTGCATTGCACTGAAACTTTTAGGCCATCCGCGATGGCCCAACGACAATTTTGCGACCACACTTACGATACCGCCCCTTGATTTCACTTCGAAAGCGCGAATGCTACGTAAACGCCGCCAGAGGGCGACTTGGGATCCTTCCCTCCGCCCGCTGCGATCACCACGTACTGTCGTCCATTCACAGAGTATGTTGCCGGAGTGGCATTGCCAGAAAACGGCAGCGTCGCTTCCCACAGCAATTCTCCGGTGGCTTTGTCGTACGCGTGGAATTTCCTGTCAAAGTCGCTCGCCCCGATAAATACCAACCCTCCCGCTGTTACCACGGGACCTCCATAGTTTTCTGTTCCCGTGTTCTTCAGTCCCCTCGCGACAAGCTCCGGATACTCGCCCAAGTTTATTTTCCAAACGTATTCACCGGTGTTCAGATTGATTGCGTTGAGCGTACCCCAAGGCGGCGAGAAGGCAGGATAACCATCCGGGTCCACAAATTTGTGATAGCCCGTAAACCGATAGTTCATAGCCGGCGGCGGAGGCTCTGAACTCGGCAATTCTTTGGATTTCCCGCTCACGAGAAAATCGATCAGCGCATAAAGTTGATCGTCATCAAAATTAGCAAAACCCGGCATTCTTCCTTTGCCACTTTTAATGGTGGCCCCAATCTGCTGCGGCGACAATCGGTCTCCTACGCCGACCAGCGAAGGGATAGCAGGCGGCGATCCAGTCATCTTCTCGCCATGGCAAACGCCGCACTGGCTCATGTAAAGTGCTTTGGGGCTGTTCTCGCCTGTCTCTGGCGCCAGCGCTCCGGTCCAAGCCATTTCGTTTGCATTCACGTAAAGAATTGCCGTTTGCGTATCCACGGCCGAGCCGCCCCACTCGGCGCCACCATCAAATCCTGGAAAAATCACCGTGTCTTTTCCCGCGCTGAACGGAATGAATTGCCCTTGGCTGCGAAACGCTCGAAATTTCTCAAGCGCCCACGCATGCGCCTCGGGCGTGCGATTCGTGAGCATGTCCTCGCTGAGAATCTGTCGCGCAAACGGAGCAGGCTTAGTTGGCAAGGGTTGTTCGGCAGCGGCAACTTCACCCGGCACATTGCTTGGCGGATATTTCTTATATTCGATCGGAAAGAGCGGCTTCCCGTTAACGCGGTCAAACAGATAAACAAATCCCTGCTTCGTCGTTTGCGCAACAGCATCGATTTCTTTGCCGTCACGATTCACTGTCACGAGCGTAGGCGGTGAAGGAAAATCGCGGTCCCATAGATCGTGCCGCACTCCCTGAAAATGCCAGATTCTCTCGCCAGTCTCGGCGTTCAAAGCGATCAGACAGTTGGCAAACAAATCGTCGCCAAGGCGGTTGGCCCCATAAAAATCAAACGCCGCCGAGCCCGTCGGCACGTAAACAATTCCACGCTTTGCATCGACCGCCATGCCCGCCCAGTTGTTCGCCGCGCCGCTGTACTTCCACGCTTCTTTCGGCCACGTTTCATATCCGAACTCGCCGGGATGCGGAATGGTGTGAAACGACCAGCGCAATTTCCCCGTTCGAACGTCATAAGCGCGAACGTCTCCCGGAGCGGCAGGAAGTGTCTCCGGATTTCGTCCCCCAACAATGATCACATCCTTGAAAACGATCCCGGGGCTCGTTAGCGAGACGGATTGCCTTTCAGGATTACGTCCGAGACCGCCGCGCAAATCAATCCGCCCCTCGGTACCAAACGATGCAATAGGCTTGCCGGTGCCAGCATCAAGCGCATACAGAAAATTCATTACGCCAACGAGGATGCGCTTCTCTTTCTCGCTCGACCAATAAGCCAACCCCCGATCTGGTTGCGTGCCTTTGATCCCCGAATCAAATTTCCAAATAAGCTTCCCATTCGCCGCATCCAACGCGAACACCTTCTGCGTCGGCGTGATTCCGTACAAAACTCCCTCGACAATGATAGGGCTTGTTTGCAGACCACCCTGTTCGCCGGTGTCGAAGCTCCAAGCGACCGTCAAATCCTTCACATTGCTACGATTGATTTGCGCAAGGCTGGAGTAGTGCGTGTTTTCTGGCGCGCCGCCGTACGCCGGCCAATCGCGTCTTTCGACACTGGAAATTGCGGCCTCTTGTGAGGCAGAGGCGCGAAGCGAAAACAGCGCAGAAAAAGCCACACTTGAAATGACAATCACGCCACAGATTGCAGCCAGCTTTCTATCGAAATGTCCCATGCCGTAACTCCGCAGTGCGCGTCAGGGTATCACGCAATCGCCGCGGCACAATATGTTTACGGACAGTGGCCACTCTGCCTAAATCCAAATCCATCATAAAAAATCGGCGCCCCGAAAATCCGGGACGCCGACTCGTTTGCTTAGGGGGAGAAAACAAAGTCTAAGACGTAACTATTAATGTCCTCGCGCCTGGCGGCTGGGATTTCCAGTCGTCCGCCTGCTAACTGCAGGCGAAACGGCTTTCAACATTTCCTTCGCTTGATCCAGGTGTTGCTGGATCATCGGAACTGTTTCGGAGGCAAAACCCCGGACTACATCATCATTGCCGTGGTTTGCTTCCCGCTGAAAGTCCCGCAAATCCTGCTGGTGATCTTTAACCATGTCTTGCGCATAGGCTTGGTCAAATTCAGCACCGCTTAATTTAGAGAGCCTGTCGTAAGTAGCTTGGTCCTTGGCCGTAAGATCCGTCGGCAACCCGATGTTCTCCTCTTTAGCTGCTTCCTTCAAATCGTCGCCGGCTTTTGTATGCTCGGCCACCATCCGAGTTCCGAAAGCCTTGACTGCTTCGTTTGATCCCTGATCCATCGCGAGTTTGCCCAATTTGATCTCGCTCAGCCCCCCGCGAGCGGCTGCCCTCACAAATGCTTCGTCCTTCATCACCGCTTCGGTTGTCGATAGCACTGGCGAGCTTTCCTGGTGTCCCAAAACCACCCAGCAGCCCAGCGTAGTCAAAAGAAGTGTCAATCCCGCGACATAGGAAACTTTGCCGGCCGTCGTATCCAGTAACATGTTCTCCTCGTTCAGTTCTGGCTGGGGCTTACGGGGCTTAGCTTAGAAAGGCCGGGCAGTTGCGCCAATCCAGCGATTCCATTATCCGCGCGTCAAACAACCCTGATCTATACCGGATTGCACTGGTATAATCCGCCGGGATTTGTTCCAATTCCTCAGGCAAAATGCCCAAACGAGGCTAAATATGTCTGCAAATTTTTCTTGGCTGATCGCTTCCCTGATGTTCTTGGCGCTGGCAGCTGGAGGAGGCCGCTTTCCTACCCCTGCTCCCCACGGGATGCTGGTCGTGGCCAACCAGCGGGAGCACACCGCTCTGCTCATTGATCCGGAAACACGCCAGGAGCTTGCGAAGGTCGTCGTTGGGGTCAACGGCCACGAAGTCGCCGTCTCGCCCGACTCCCGCTTCGCCTACGTTCCTATCTACGGGAATTCCGGTGTCGGCAAGCCCGGCACAGACGGCACTACCATCGACATCGTTGACTTGCGCGACCACAAACTGGCCGCTACCATCGACCTCCGCAAACCGCTTCGTCCTCATCGCGCCGAGTTCGGACCAGATGGGCTGCTTTACGTCACAGCGGAGCTAGACAAGGCCGTCGACGTCATCGATCCTACCACTCGCAAAATCATCGCGGAGATCCCCACGGGCGCGATCGAATCCCACATGGTCGTGATCTCTCCCGACGGTAGCCGCGCCTATACCGCCAATGTGGCCGCGGGCAGCGTAAGCGTCCTGGACCTCAAGAAACGCGCTCTCGTAACCGTCATCCCCGTCGCAAAAACCGTTCAACGCATTTCAATTTCTGCAGATGGAAAGCGTGTCTTCACCCACGATCAAGACACTCCGCGCATCGCGGTCCTAGACACAGCGACAGACAAGGTCGCGAGCTGGATTTCAGTGCCCTCAACTGTTTATTCCTCATCACCCACCGCGGATGGACGCAAATTGCTGGCGGCTTCTCCGGCCGGAAAAATCTTCGTCATCGACATTGCCAGTGCAAAGCTTGAAGAATCTTTCGACATACCGCCAGCCTCAGGCGAGCTGCTACTGGCACCGGGTGGAAAGTTTGCCTTCGTAAGCTGTCCTCAAGCGGGAACAATTGAAGTGCTGGACGTGCCCGGCCGTAAACTGCTACAGCCGATTAAGCTCACTCCCGGCGTAGATGGGCTCGCTTGGGCGCCGGCAATTCCGTAATTTCCGGCGGCTTGGGACGAGAATCGCCCATGGATATCGACTGGATCCGAAATCTCTGCCTATCGTTTCCCCAGACCACCGAAAAAATTCAATGGGGCGAAGTCCTCGTTTTCAAAGTGGCCGGGAAAATTCACGCTCTCACGGTTCTCCAGCCCGCCAAAACTTGGCTCACTTTTAAAGTTTCCCCGGAAAACTTCGCGGAGCTGACGGAACGTCCCGGCATCATTCCTGCTCCTTACCTGGCTCGCGCCAAGTGGGTCGCACTGGAAACCAGAGATGCGCTTTCATCCGACGAACTCACACTCTTGCTGCGCGAATCCTACGACATGGTAGTCGCCAAACTACCTAAGAAAACCCGCGAGGCTCTCGCCAGCGGCAAGCTGCCTGCACAACGAAAATCATTCAAAATGCCCGCGACGAAGACGCACTCCCAAAAGTTTCTACACAAAAAGAAAAAGCCCTCTCGGTGAAGAGAGGGCTTCCGATTTCGCTAATCTTTAATCCTTGGAAAAGCTGCCGTTGCCTTCCCGTAGGGGCACGGCGTGCTCTTGCTATGCGATAACTTTCGAATCTGCGCCACGACGCAACGGCCTGGCTCCGGGCAAGGGGAAACTCATGTGCCAGAAATTCGAGTCCGCCGAAATAAACTCCACTCCCACGTACGTCTTGCTTTCGCGGTCGCGCCTGACGGAAACCACTCTGGATTCCACCGTCCTGTCGCCGTTTTCGTTCACCAGAATGAGCATCTGTCCCACGACCACCGGTTCATCGATCTGCAGTAGTGCTCCGTGGCGGTTCACCGATTGCGACTTGGCTTTCACGCGGAACTTATCACCGTTCTCATCCTGTCCGTGCACAGTTACAGGCACGGTGATGCTCACTCGCAATGTTCGGCGCCGTTCTTTACAGCGAAAATGAAGTATGGCCATGAGAGACGCTTACCTCTCGATTGATCTTAATGAATCGGAACTTAAGCCTGCCCGTACTGAACGGGCTTTAGCATTACCACTTTCGCGAACATAACGCTGAAGTGAACGGTCGACACGAGCGAGGAAACAAGCACGAACGTCGTCCACATTGTTCGTATTCTGGGCTTTGGCACGCTTCCCGGCAATAGCAGGACGGTACCAAATTGACCCTATTTGTTCCGGTACTCTAGTACGTTACCCACAATAGTTCAACACCATTTTAGGAAAACAATGACGTGCGGTAGTGCACGCAAACTTCCGAACGTTTCGCTCACCAACGATGTGGTCCCTATTGGTCAACCCAAGGGCGCTCAAGAGGAGGACGCAGTTTAGAATCCGCTGAAAAACTCTATTAACTCTATTATATTCTTTGACTTACACCGCATCAATCTTGTCTCGTGGGTTTCAACCCTTCGAGATCAATGAATTCGACTTTCCACGGCCTGACATCCAAATCCAGTCTAGCCACAGTGGCCGGTAGGTAAAAACGTCTCGGACCGGCGCTCCCTGGGTTAATGTAGAGAACGCCGTCTTTCTCGATTTGCCCGGGTTTATGTGAATGGCCACTTTCCACGATGTGGATTCCCGCAGCGGTGGGATTAATGTCTAAGTCTTGTAAAATGTGCAGCATATAGATCATCACGGGGCCTACTTGAATCACCTCTGTCAAAGGCAGAGTTTGTCCCCACTTGTCTGTATCCACGTTTCCGCGAACCGCAACCACAGGGGCGACAGTCTTTAGCGTCTCCAGAATTTCGGGCGCGCCCACATCTCCGGCATGGAGTATCAAGTCCGAACCGCGAAGCGCGCGTACGGCATTCTCTCGGAGCAATCCATGTGTATCCGATATCAGCCCTAGCATTATCATTGCTTTAGTCGGAGATTATTCTCTCTTTCGGCAAATTTCTTTATCTCGAACCGTGGCGAGGCACCTCTATTTAACCACCTAGTTAAATACGCCAAATCTGGCTTTCGTATTTATGGAGTTTGTTGGGGTTCGTCTGCTTCCGGACTTTTCACAACACCTTCAAGATCTCTAGCGCGTTGACGCGAGCGCGTTCAATTTCCAAGCCCCAATGCAGATGAGGACCTGTCACGCGACCCGTTGCTCCGACTTTTCCTAACACAGTTCCAGCCATCACTTCATCGCCAACTTTCGCGTCAACTTCGGAGAAGTGACAGTAGAAGGTGTAGATCCCCAAACCGTGATCAACGATAACCGTGTTTCCCGAGAAAAATAATTCTTCCGCTAGCACCACGCGTCCTTTTTGTGCCGCATGAACAGGAGTTCCTGTAGGGGCTGGAAAATCCACTCCGCCATGCGGTGAACCGGGATGTCCATTCAGAACGCGCCGCTTCCCAAAGTTGCTGCCTTTGAAATCCCCAACGAGCGGCATACGAAATGGTCCATCCCACAAACGCTCTGGGGTCACGCGATCATAAATCTCGCGCAGCCGTTTCGTCTCTTCGACCGCGCGCGCTTCCTGCTCGGGGTTCGGCTCGACAAACTGTTTTTTCACCGTCAGGTTTTCCGTGGCGAAGTGTCCTTCTTTCACATCAACCATCACGCGGCAGCTGACGCTCTCGCCGCTTCGCAACTTAACCGCGACTGTGAACTCGTACTTCCCTGCCGCCTTTTCCAAATCCACTCCGAGCAGTGCTTTCCGTACATCTGCGCTCGAAGCCGCGTGTTCCTTCTGTTCTCCCTTCCAAAAGGGAACGTCGCGGTCGTTCCATTTGCCTGTGACCTCGCCCAACGGTTTGGCACTGCGTATTCGCGCCAAAAGCAGTGTGCCCTGTGCTGCATCCGGGGCGCTCAAAGTGAGCTGCACACCGTTTCCGCAATCCTCCGCGTGCGCTGCTGTCGTGAACAACAGTGTCCCAGCGATAGCAATCGAAGCTCTCAGAGTGAACAAAAACCTTCGCAAAATGGCCTCGTGCAGTTTCATTACTTAGGCCACATCGCCAGAACTCTCGGCTCTACCTTTGCGAATCGCGCCCGTCCGAGCTTCGACCCCGTGATCAATTTTTCCACCGCCAAGAGCATCTCGGGATTCTTCGATTTTTCCCTGAGCTCTTTCAAAATAGGCCGAACCTTTGCGAAAATAAAAAACAATTCTCCGCAGAACGCCGTGGTAAAAAACAGCTTCTCGTTAAGAACGCCATTCTCGACGAACGAAGCAGCGATTCCCCAATAACTGATCACCTGCCTAAGCCAGTTGTTCTCGTTGGACCCCATCGCCATCGCGACTTTCAAGTATTCATCCGAAGAATTCGGCCAAAATTCGGTTAGCCACCATTGCCGTGCTTTCCGCATTTCAGGTTCGCGCCTCAAGTCGTAGAGCTCGAGAATCAAGCTCGCGTCATCGACCGTCGGTTTCTTCGCCATCATTTGGCTCCTAATGCTTTCCGATTGGGATTCTACCTTCTGGGTCTGCTTTTTTGTTTCCGGATTTTTGGTGTTTGTCGGCAGGGTAAAATCCTATGCCTCGCAACAGCTGGTTTCAAAGGCTACTTTCGCTTCCAGAACACAAGATTCTCGCTATTTACTCGGGCAGTCGGGTCGTGGATGATGCATGCTCAAAAGATAAGTCCATGTCGCACTTGAGGAGAACTTTCATGCGCAGAGAAGTTGCCGTCGTAGCCGCGACTGCGGTCTTCACACTATTTGGCCGAGCGTCGGTCCTGGCGCAACAAACACCCGCGTCTTCCTCAGCCGTTTCCGTCGAGGCGAAGCAAACCGAAACGGATGAATACACACGTTACGAACTTCTCGCACCGGAAACCGCTAGTTTCAAGATCTATTACGAGGTCACAGCCACAACGCCAGGCGCAAAGTTTTTCTACAATCCCATCCGCAAGGGCAGTGCAGCAAGCGACGAAGCCGTCTTCGATTCAATGTCCGGCGCAGCCCTTCCTTTCGAGGTGGTCAGCGGCGCGGAGGCTCGCAAAGACGCGCTCATGTCCGAAGCGGACGCCGATACAAATTACATCAAAATTTCTCTCGCGCGCCCGGTACCCCAGGATGGCCAAGGCCGTGTCCTCATCCTGAAAACGTATAAGGATGCCGAGAGCTACTATCGGGAAGGGGACACCATCGTTTTCAATCGTCCGCTGAGCATCAAACGAAATAAAGTCGTCCTGCCCGCAGGCTACGAACTAGTCGGATGCAATGTGCCGTCGCAAGTCTTAGCGGAACCGGATGGTCGCATCGCCATCAGCTTCCTGAATGCCGGCTCCGACGAAGCACCGCTCATTCTCCGCGCCAAGCTCGGCGCGCAAACCGGCGCTTCCGCTGCTCCGCGTCCTGCGACGCAGGCCCGCAGTTGGGAATCGCCCTTCCAAGGAGAATCAGAGAGAGAACGCCTCTCCGAGCGCGCTCATCAGGATCGCGATATCGTCTACTTCCTCCAACAGCCCGAAACGCATGCCTTCAGCCTCTACCACGACTACACGGAATCCCACGAGGGGGCCGACAAATACCTGAATGTCGTCCGTGAAGGCAGCACTGTCTCCGGCCCGTCTGCATACATTTTGGATACAGGTGAAAAGCTTCCCACAAAAATGATGACCGGCGCTGAACTTACTGCCGCAAAAATTGACGCCGGGGACCCTGTCACTCCGACCACGCAAATTGTCCTAATCCCTTTCCCACCCGTGAAAAAAGGACAGTCCATACGCCTACGAATTTCCGAAACGTACACAGCACCGACCAGCTACAAACTCGAGGGCAATGACCTCATCTTTGATCGCAGTTTAGGCCGCGCCCGCAATGCAGTGGTACTCCCGGCCGGCTGGTATCTGACGGCGAGCGCCATACCCGCAACCGTCACGCAACTTCCAGACGGCCGCATCCGGATCGATTTCTGGAACGGCCGCCCCGATTCGGTCGACGTCCTAATCAAAGCAAAACGCCGCGCCGCGGCGGCCACAAATTGATCCGCGGGCAAGTCCGGCGCAAATTAAAAACCCGTAAACTATTGCAGGGGCGGGGATTGTTCCATTAGGCAGGTAAGATTCTCACTGCACTCATTCGCAGTTTACCTCGACTTGGCTACGTCCGGTCGCCTGCCACCGCACTCTATCAGCACCTCACACGCTTCCAGGCACGCGTGCTTGAATTCCTTCTCGACTGCGGTGTCTACACGCTCTCCCAGAAGCAACATCGCCGTCCCATGTACTGTAGCCACCAGTGCAAGCGCAAGCTGTGCATAGTGTGCTGGAAGCCCACCAAGGTCAGCGGCCAGCCTTTCCTGGACATACTCGTAGGACGGCAACCGCTCCCTGCGCGCAAAGCGCTCTGCCCAATCCGAAGTCAGAAGCAGATATTCATTTCCGTTGGCAATCGCGAACTCTAGCCCAAGCCTACAAACCTCCGCCGAAGACTTCGCAGATTGCAGCGCCGAGAGCATCCTCTCTCTGGCGCGCACGCGCATGAACACGATCAGGTCGTGCTTATCCTGAAATCTCTCATAAAGCGTTGGTGTCGTCGTTTTAGCGGCCAGCGCTACGGCTCGCATTGTTACGGCGTGTTCTCCACCTTTGCTCCAGAGCTGATAGGCGGCATCAACGATCCGGCCTTCCAGCTGTTTATCGGCTTTCCTCGGCATTCACCATTCCTCCCTGAACCGTGCTTGGCCCAATTATAACCTTGACAGCGTTAAAGAAACAACGTATAAATAATCCTCGTCACGGTCCTTACCGATGACCCGGCCCGAAGCAAAAACCTAGTAAGGAGAAGTCAGAAACAAGTTATGGCTAGATTTGAATACTCCGTTACCACAAAGGCCAGCCCAGCGCTCGCCTGGCTCGTTTTTTCCGATATACACCGATGGAACAACTTCGCCAATGTCTACGGCGAAGTGCGATGGCGCGACGGCAACCCCTGGGAACCCGGCAGCCGTCTACAGATTGAACTTCTTCGCCCCGTAAATGCTATCGTCGACCACGTAATTACCACATGCGTGCCGGGAAAGAAAGTAGGCTGGATCGACCACGCCATCGGCGTCGCCATGGCGCAATGGGTCACCTTTGAAGAGCGCGAGGAGGGCACCCGCATACACACTTGGGGGGAAGTAATACACTCCGGTATCACTATTGGCGGGCGCACTGTAGAAGAGCTCCTCGCCAGCTTTACGCGCACTTGGTACGATGCCTTTCGCGTTGCCTGTAACCAGCTTGTGTTGCCTGGGGGCGCGGGTGGCCCGGATGACGAAGCTCTTGTAACAACACAGTAACCAGCTGCTGCTTTGCGCTGGCTCAGTCTTGCCGGTACGAAGCCGAGGAACAGGCGCTAGTCAGATTTACAACATCGTGGCCGGGGTCTTGAGTTTGGCGGTGCTGCACTTGGAGGTAGTACCTGTCACCATTCATTTCCCCGTTGCTCGGTGCCTTAAACTAGGTCTCAGTGCGCCTGTGGCATAGTCCACTGGCCGACGCTGACAAATAATTCCAAACCGATTGCAAACGAATCTTTCCCCAGCGGCTGGCAATAAACAACGCGCGCTCTTGACCTTAGATTCCCCAGAAGCGATCTGACCGTCACATGATCGTTAGGATGCCACGGCCTGCTGGTTACCACGCGCGCACCTCGAGCGCTCACATTTTCCGTAACTCCCTGCTGAGCTACAGTGTGGATATCCAATCCGGAAAGGTCTACGGCGACGTGCACCGGAGAACGGTTTTCCAATCGGCGCGCCTCGCTGTCCATGGGGCACCGCGCTGCTTTCTGGGCCGAGTTCTGGGAGTGGACGTTGTGGTGGGTTCAACGACTGGGAGAGCATACGCTTCCCTCCCCCAAGATGGTCAAGAAGTTTCCTTCCTAATAGAACATCCTAGTTAACTGTCCGGCAACGCGACAATCTCATCCCACGAACGAACGCCTTCGCGTCCGCCATCACTTCTAGCTAAACTTTAACGCCTTATTTTTCTGCTAGTTACGCGGTTAACAAAATCGGTTATTCGATTGCGATACGTTTTAGGTTAAGGTCTTGCCACCATCCTTCGCTTTTCGTCAAGGAGGCTGCCATGAAAAAGCACGAACGCATCCGGGAAAAAGTCACCATTCTGCCGACCTCCATGTATCTCTCGAAGATGCACGATGCCGGCTGGACACTCGTCGCGCTCGAATGGGAGCGTGAAGTGGAAACCGGCTCGGCCCCTGAGCCTCCCGAGGAAGTTACGGGGTCTGAAGAAATCCCGTTCGGCTTGCGCATTGCAGCGGACTGCCATCACCTCGAAGACGACCCGCTCGAAACGCAAACCCTTAAATTCCTCGCTGAGCTTATCGTTCAGGACGTTTCCTTTGGCAGCATGGCGGATGCACTTAATGTACGCGACTATCGAACACGCGACGGTCGACCATGGACTTCCGCCGCCATCTTTCGGCTCATTCCCCGGTTGATCGATGTGGCCCCGCGCATTCTTTCCGGCTCCGAATGGGAATCGCGAAAACAGCAGCTTTCCCGCGTCGCGTGGAATTCCTAGACGGCAAAATGAGCCCAGTAAGTCCCAAGCTCAGCTGGCGTCCGAGGGCTCGAGGGGCCTGTGTAGGACCCATTTACTGATTCCTAGTCTCTCTCCTTGACATTCTACCTATCCTCGTCATATATAGGTAGAATGTCTAGGAAGAGCGATTCCGGACCATTCTTTCTAATTGCGGCCGCTATTCTGGTCATTGCCCCCGCAGTCGCTCGCGCAAATCCAATCGCCGCAGAACGAGACGCTGTATCCGGGCTCGTCCGACAGATTCAGAAGGCCGACTACGAAGACGACCGAGAGGCTCTCCAACACCTCTATGGAGAGCTAGCGCCCTTTACGGAAAGCAAGGATCTTGCGTCCCGCGTTCTCTACTGGCGCGGCTTTGCGCTTTGGCGCAAAGCGATAAACGGTTTCAACGATAACGTCGACAAAAAAGATCTTGAACTGGATCTCCATCAAGCCGCAGAAGAATTCGAGAAGTCAGCCTCCGCGGACCCTGCTTTTGTGGATGCTAAGATCGCGCTCGGTTCCTGCTACGGTCTCCTCGCCTATTCCGTCAACAAAAAAGAGCCCGCGGAAATGCAGGCCTTAACGGCAAAGTCCCGGCAAGCCTTGAAAGATGCTCGGGCCATGGCACCGGATAATCCTCGCCTGCTTTGGGTGCTTGGGCCGATCTACTGGAACATTCCCGTGGAGCAGGGAGGCGGCCAAACCAAGGCGATGGATGGGTATGAGAAGGGCCTCGAAACAATCCGAAACCATAAGGCTACGAGGAGCGATTCGCTCGATCCCGTGTGGGGCGAGCCGGAACTTTTGATGAGTCTTGCCTGGTCCAACTTGAATCGAGCTGCGCCAGACTTGAAATCCGCGGAACAAGACGCTCAAGCCGCGTTGGCCCTCGTTCCTAATTGGCATTACGTTCGCGACATTCTCATGCGCCAAATTCGCGACGCAAAACAGAGTGGAACCAGTTAGCTCTTTACATGTGGCGCTGCTGAATTCGGCGCGCATTCGGTTTGAGTATTAATCGATTTCAGGAGACGTAATGCCAATTGAGAAATCCGATTTACTGCAAGGCACTCTCGACATGCTCATTCTGAAGATCGTGGCGCTCGGTCCTGTCCACGGCTACGGCATCTCTCTCCGAATCCGCCAGATTTCAAAAGAGGTTCTACAGGTTCAGCAAGGTTCGCTTTATCCCGCACTGCATCGCCTCGAGAAACGCGGCTGGCTTGAGGCCGACTGGGGCGAGTCCGACAAGGGCAGGCAAGCCAAGTTTTATAAATTGTCCGTCAAAGGGCGCAAGCAATTGGAGAGCGAGGAATCGAACTGGAATCGTCTGGCGGGTGCGGTAGCCCACATCATGCAGACCGCGGAATAGGAGCTAGCCATGTCGTGGTGGAAATCGATCTTTGCGAAGCGCGCTTCCGACGCGCTAATGAATTCCGAACTCCGCTTCCACATTGACGAGCTTACCGACGAGAACATCGCAGCCGGCATGTCCCCCCAAGAAGCTCGCCGCCGGGCTGTGCTTGAATTCGGCGGCCAGGAAAAATTCAAGGAAGAAGTGCGCGACGTCTACCGCATCCGGTTTCTCGACGCCACTATTGCCAATCTCAAATCCGCCTTTCGCTTCATCCGCAAATCCCCGACATTTTCCATCACCGTAATCCTGACGCTGGCCCTTGCTATCGGCGCAAATAGTGCTGTCTTCTCCGCTATCGACGCCATTCTCCTCAAGCCGCTTCCCTTTCCTCAAAGCGATCAGCTCGTGCGCCTCCAGCAGCGCCACTCCAAACTTTCGATCCCAAATCCTTTTGTCGCTCCAGTTCGCCTCGAAGATTGGAATCGCCTAAACTCCACGTTTCAGGCCCTTACCGGCTACTACACCGAGGACATCTCGGAAACCTCAGGCGCGCTTCCTGAAGAATTCACAGAGGCCCTTGTCGCTCCCCGCTTCCTTCAAGTCTGGGGCGTCGCGCCCGCCCTCGGCCGCGACTTCACCTTCGAGGAAGGACGCGCCGGCGGCCCCGATGCAGTTATCATCAGCGACCGCTTCTGGCGCCGCCGCTGCGCCGCCGATCCCAATGCCCTGGGCCGAAAGCTCCATATGGGAAATTCCTCATACTCCATCGTCGGCATTATGCCCGCCTCCTTTCTCTTCCCAGACCGTGATGTGGATCTCTGGTCTCCCATCCCGACAGACGCTCCATACGCCCAAAGCCGCGAATCCACGTGGTACAACGTAATCGGCCGCCTCAAGCCAGGCGTTTCGATCGACCAAGCTCGCGCCAACCTTGCCACTGTCCAAGACCAACTCGCTCAGCAATTCCCCAAAACAGATGCGGAACTCTCGGTAGGCATCGACCAACTGAAAGAAACCACCATCGCAAGCTCGCGCCGCTCCCTGTGGCTGCTCTTCGGCTCGGTTTCTCTGCTACTCCTGATCGCTTGCACCAACATCATCGCTCTGCTTCTGGCTCGCGCCACGCAGCGCCAGCACGAAATTTCCGTTCGCTTTTCCATGGGCGCTCCGCGCGCTGCGCTTATAGCGCAACTCCTCACCGAAACCTTCCTCCTCGCGCTCCTCGGCGCCCTCCTGGGCTTGCTGGCGGCGAATGCCGCTTCCGGCGTCTTCCGCTCCCTCGCCGCGAGCCTGCCGCGCGTCGAAGAAATTCGTCTCGACTCGCGAATCGTCCTCTACTCTCTCGCCTGTTCCGTCGTTGTCACGCTTCTCTGCGGCTTGTTCCCCGCCATTCGCGGCACGCGTCGCAACCTCTACGGCTCGCTCAATCAGACAGGCCGCACGCAAGTTTCCGGTCGCAACTCGCTCCAATGGCTACTCGTCGGAATTCAAGTCGCACTCGCCGTCACTCTTCTCTCCGGTGCCGGCCTGCTTCTCCGCAGCTTTCAAGAATTGGGACGAGTTTCCACCGGCTTCGATTCAAGCCATATTCTTACCTTTCAAATCAGCATCGGCTGGGGTGAAACCGCGGACTTGAAGAAACTGCGCCAGAAAACCGACCGGATCCTGGAAGCTCTTCGCTCGACACCCGGCGTGGAAGGCGCCGCAATATCCGTTGGCGCTCCTGGTGTTCCCTTCAAATACCAAACCGAACTAAAGCTCGTCGAAGGGCGCGCGGAAAGCGAGCCGAAACTTCTCGCCGACAACCATCTCGTTTCCGCCAGCTATTTCGCCACAATGAAAATCCCGATGCAGGAGGGCGCGCTCTGCCGCGAAACGGATGGCCCGCCTTCCGTCGTTGTTAATCGGTCCTTCGCGAATACTTATTTCACCGGTTCCCCGGCCATTGGCCATCATCTGGAGGCTTCCAATCTCGGCTATACGGGCTCGGCTGAAATTGTCGGCATCTCTGGCGACGCTCGCGAAGCCGGCCTCGATCAGCCACCCGTTCCAACCGTCTATTGGTGCGCGCCCGTCGCCGAGCCCGGCACTTACTTCCTCGTCAGAACTCACAACACCCCGATGACCATGGCCGAAACCATTCGCCAGCAAATTCATGACTTCGAGCCCCAGCGCTCCGTCTACAATTTCGCCCCACTCGAGCAGCACTTCTCCGACGCTCTCGCCGAAAATCGCCTACGCACGATTCTATTGACGTTCTTCGCCGCCACCGCCTTATCTCTTGCCTGTATTGGCCTCTACGGCACGCTGAGCTATAACGTCAATGTCCGCCGACGCGAAGTCGGCCTCCGTCTCGCGCTCGGCGCATTGCGCGGCCAAATCGTCCAGCAATTCCTTTGGCAAGGACTTGCCGTGTGCCTCCTCGGTTGCGTGGTCGGGCTCGCTTTGGCCGCCGCCTCGTCCCGCGTCCTTGCTGGCCTCCTTTACGGCGTCTCGCCCACCGACCTCCCCACTCTCGGCGCAGTCATCTTCCTGGTCCTGCTTGTCTCTGCCATCGCTTCCCTGCTTCCCTCCATCCGCGCCTCTCGTGGCGAACCCATGCAAGTCCTTCGCGACGAGTAATTTGCTCCATCCAAGCTGCGTTTGCCGGATGGCTCTGCTACAGTGCTGTCTTTAAAATGGGAGGCAACATGCCGGATGAACAATCTGATCCGCGCGTAGATACATACATCGAGAACGCAGCACCCTTCGCTCAGCCTGTGCTGACCCACTTGCGAATGCTCATGCATAAAGCCTGTCCCCGCGCCACCGAATCCGTAAAGTGGGGCATGCCGTTCTTTCTTCAACAGGGAATCATTCTCGCCAATATGGCCGCCTTCAAAAAGCATTGCGCGTTTGGCTTTTGGGGACCGGAAATGAAAAAGGTTCTGGCCGGAGACGGCCTCGACGCAAGCGAAGCGATGGGTACTCTAGGCCGCATCACCGGCCTGAAAGACCTGCCCCCGGACAAATCCTTGCTCTCTTACATGCGTCGCGCAGCGGAACTGGTCGAAAGCGGCCAACGCCGAAAGTCCATCGAGCGTCCGCGAAAGCGCGCCAAGAAAAAAGCCGTCGCTGTTCCGCGGGAGTTGAGGACGGCTTTGAGCAAAAACGAGCTCGCCGCCAAAGCTTTTGCCGCCTTTAGCGCCAGTTGTCAGAACGAATATTCCTCATGGATCGCCGAAGCCAAGCAAGACGAAACGCGCAAGAAACGGGTTCTGCAAGCCATCGAGTGGATCGCCAAAGGAAAATCTCGCAACTGGAAGTACCAAAAATCCTGATGGCCGACGCCCTGAACGTCCGCGACTGGATCCCCGTTGTAACCGAACCGCGAAACCCCTACTCTAACTCAATTCTAGAAACGACAATTTGGGATAGCTGGCCAGACCCAAACCGAAAGGGAGCAACTCAATGAATGCCGACTTCTTCAAGAAACAAGCCACCCGCCGCGAAATGTTGCGAGGCTCGGCTGCGTTGGCAGGCGGCGCCTTCCTCGCGCAACTCTTCCCCGCCAGCCTTCTGCGCGGCGCCGTTCTGGGCTACCCGCAACAAGCGCCGGCTGCCGACCCTGCCGCAACTTTTCGCGCACAGATGGGCGCCGCTCCGATCCAGTCACAGAAACTCGCAGATAATCTCACCATGCTGTCTGGTCCTGGCGGAAACGTCGTTGTGCTTAACGGACCCGACGGCAAGTTTATCGTAGATACTTTCGTTTCCCCGGCATGGCCTAAGCTCAAAGAAACTCTAGATGGTATCGGCAACGCTCCGCTAAAGATCGTCATCGATACACATTGGCATTTCGACCACACCGACAACAACGCGTCCCTGCACGCCGCTGGCGCGACTGTCCTCGCCCATGAAAACACTAAGAAGCGCATGTCTGCGCCCCAAACCATTCCGGTTCTGAACGTACACTTCCCGGCCTCACCCGCAGATGCTCTGCCACAAGAGACCTTCGGCTCCAGGCACAAACTGCAAGCCAACGGAGATACTCTCGCCCTCGAGCACTTCTCTCCCGCGCACACGGACTCGGATATTTATGTTCATTTTGAAAAGGCCAACGTCCTTCATATGGGCGACACTTTTTTCAATGGCTTGTATCCCTTCGTTGACGCTGGCTCCGGCGGAAAAATCGACGGCATGATTGCGGCTGCCGACAAAGCTCTTCCGCTCGCTGACGACAAAACCAAAATCGTTCCGGGCCACGGGCCGCTCGGCAATAAAGCCGACCTCACCAAGTACCGCGACATGGTGGTTACCGCCCGCGACCGCGTTCAAAAACTAAAGTCTGAGGGAAAAACCGCCCAGGAAGCCGCCGCAACCAAGCCTCTAGCCGATCTTGACGGCGTCTGGGGCAAAGGCATGCTCAGCAGCGACCTGTTCATCCAAGTTATCTATCTGACGCTTTGAGTCCATGATCCTAGGACGCACCGGGCGCTCAATTTCCTTGAGCCGCAAAAATCGTAGGGGATCAGCTACACGAACTGCGGGATGACTTGCTGCCAAGGCTGCAGCCTGCCTTGTCGGTCGAGAACAACTATCCGCCATGTTCACGCCCACAGTTGTTCTTTTATTGTGGGAGCTGTGCTTCGATACTGGTGGAGATGCCATCGCCAGTGCGGAGTATACGCACTTCGGAGGAATTGAGTTTATAACTCCGACCGATTCGAATGACCTCGAGCTCAACGGAGTGGTTAATAGCAGGGCAAAGCGAAGTCTTTCCTAATCCCTGTTCATCTAGAGTGATTTCTCCCGTCGGAGTTCCGGCGACGCAGGTGGTGACATGCATGCTGCCCGAAAAATGATCCGGCACGCGTAGCGTAAGCTGATCGGAGTGCATGCTTGCACCACAGGACAGCATCAAAAAAACCGTCGCGAGCAATGCGAATGATAAATAGGGCAGGTTAGAGCGAATCAGCAAGTGTGCTTTCTCCTGGAAGACGCAAGGCCTTTTGTATAGCACCCCTTAGCCCAGAAAGCTATACGCTGCGGGATGAGTTATTCTTCGATTACGTATCGAGCTTTTTCAGATGGTGTGAGTAGGCTAAGATAACCGCCTGCGTCCAAGAATCACTTTGGTTAATCGGAGCTGAGTATTGCTGCCGCGACCCAATCCTCGCCTTATCTTCGCGTCAGCAATCTTTCTGCTGATGGCTTGCGGCATTGCGTCAGTCTGGACGCTCTATCGAATTTATTCCGGAGAAAAGTGGGTCCGGCACACGTATATCGTGCAGGTTCTGGTGGGAGAGATCGAATCCGACCTCGCCAGGATGGGGCGTGCGCGTCAAACCTATCTGCAGACCGCGGATAAGCAGTATCTTGAGGATATCGAAGAATCGCGCAAGGAATTATTCGACAAGATCAGCCAATTGAAACTATTGGTACAGGACAATGGCGACCAGGAAGGCGCGGCCGAAAAACTGGAACAAGCCTCGTATGGCCGGTGTCGCACGCTGGATGAATCGCTGCAACTTGTGGAATCCGGAAAGTCCACTCACGAAGCGCAGGACAATTACTCGGCGCAGTTGGTGAAGTGGTCGCGAGAGACTTCGTCAATTGCAGAGGGCATGCGCGACGAGGAGTCCAGGCTTCTCGAACGCAGGCTGCTGCTGACAAATTCTCTCTTCATTTGGATCATCGCGATTTTCGCCGTTACCTTCATTCTTTCGCTGTACATGCTCTGGGAACATTATCGCGGGTTAACCCGCGAGTTGGCGCAGCGCGTGCTCGCGGAGCGCAATGCCCAAAATCTTAGCGCGCAGCTTTTGAGCGCTCAGGATCAGGAGCGGAGAAAGATCGCGCGGGATCTGCATGACGGGCTGGGTCAAACTCTGGTGGCAGCCAAGATGATCGCGGACACTATTGTGAACCGTCCGCCGGAAAGGCAGAATTTGCTGGATCTGTGCACGCTATTGGACGACGCGGTTTCTTCGACGCGCTCCATGTCGCATCTGCTGCATCCGCCGCTGGTCGACGAGCTCGGATTCACCTCAGCGGCGCGGACTTACTTGGAGGGTTTCTCGCGCAGAACGGGAGTGAAGGTTAGTTTCGATCTTCCCGATGGCGAAGAGCGCTTGCCGCGTGATCTGGAGCTCACCTTGTTCCGCGTGCTGCAAGAAGCGCTCACCAATATCCAGCGGCATTCAAAAAGTACCAAAGCCGAAGTGCAGTTTATCGCGAATGGCAAAACAGCCACGCTGAAGGTGCGGGACTACGGAGTCGGCCTGCCGCCTGAGATGGCGCACAATTTCAAAGAAAATGGGACCAACGTAGGCGTTGGCTTGGCAGGGATGAAGGAACGAGTGCGCGAGCGAAATGGAGAGTTTGAAATTCGGTCGGATTCGGCGGGAACGCTTATCTCTGCCACATTTCCCATAGTGCCCGACTCCTCCGTCCCAGCTGACTGATCCTCTCTGCAACGCACCTCGCGCCGCCAATCACAAATGCCCTCTTCTGCTATGCTATTTTCTCGCTTCGAAGGAGTGTCATGCAGTCGCTGCGGCTGAATCCGATTCTTAACACCGACTCCTACAAACTCACGCACTGGTGGCAATATCCGCCGGACACGCGGCATATCTATTCCTATGTCGAATCGCGGGGCGGCATGTTCGACGAGACCATGCTGGCAATGTTGCAGTACATCGTGAAATCCAACTTCGCCGGCCAGGTTTTCACTCTCGAGGATGTCGAAGAGGCTCGCCGCATCGCTCACGCGCACTTCAGCGGCCACCCCAAATCGTTCAATTACGAAGGCTTCAAATCGCTTTATGCGAAGCACGGTGGGCGGCTTCCCTTGCGCATCCGCGCCGTAAAGGAAGGCACGGTAGTCAAGAGCCTTAATGCTCTGATCACTATCGAAAACACCGATCCGGAATTTTATTGGCTTACGAACTGGGCGGAGACGGTCCTCCTGCAGGTCTGGTATCCCATTACTGTTGCTACGTTATCGCGCGCGATCAAGCAAGTGATCGGCAGAGCTCTCGTCCGCACGGGCGATCCTTCTCTGCTTCCCTTCAAGCTGCACGACTTCGGCTTTCGCGGCGTATCCTCGAAAGAGTCCGCTGCCATCGGCGGTGCAGCACATCTATTCAATTTTTTGGGCACGGACACTCTGGCCGCCATCCAGCTTCTTAATCAATTTTATTCGGCGGACCTTACTGCCAAGGATCCGCTCAACTGCGCCGGTTATGCCATCCCTGCCTCCGAGCATTCCACAATCACTGCATGGGGTGAAGCTAACGAGGAGCAAGCCTATGCCAACATGCTTGAGAATTGTCCGGAAGGCGTCGTCGCCTGCGTCAGCGATTCGTATGATATTTACAATGCGGTGCGCAATCTTTGGGGTGGTGCACTTCGCGACAAGATTCTGCAGCGCAAAGGGACTTTGGTCATTCGGCCGGATTCCGGCGATGCCGTTACCGTTCTCGAAGAGCTCTTCAAGATCGTAGCGGAAGTTTTCGGCTATGAAGTGAACATAAAAGGCTGGAAGACTACTGTGCCCAACGTGCGCTTTATTCAGGGCGACGGCGTGAATTTCTACACTATCCAGAACATCACCGGGCAGCTCACGCGCAAAGGCTGGTCGCAGGATATTTGGAGTTATGGCATGGGCGGCGCGCTGCTTCAACAGGTAAATCGCGACACGCTGAAATTTGCTCTGAAGTGTTCCGCTATCGACCGGGGCGGCAAATGGCACAACGTCTACAAGAATCCCAAAACCGATCCATCCAAAGCCAGTAAAGGCGGCCGCTTCAATCTGATTCACATCGGCAAGGAATTCGCCACCGTTGAAGTCGACAACGATGCTCCCAATCCGGATAACTCCCGGCTCGGCGTCAACGCTCTCGAAACAATCCTTGAAGACGGCAAAATCCTGCGCGACATGACCCTGCAGGAAGTCCGCGACATCGCTGTCAAATACGACACCTTCAACGAGTACGCCTGAGCCTCACTTTATCTGTGCGTCTGCGTGGAGTGACCTGTTTGCAGACCGGCCTCTTTTGCCAAGCGCGCAATTTCCACCCGTCGAGTTCGCGTCATTTCTTCACGAACAAAACGCAATAGTCCATTTTCGGCCAATCTTCCACAATTTTCTCGAGCTGAAACCCTGCCGCGATCAACTCATCTATCAGGATTTTCTGCTGGATTCCATGGTCTTCGCGGTCTTTCGGGACGCCCTTCACTTTGCCGTACTCAGGATGAGGGGGGAAATCGATGATTGCGAGCTTTCCTCCCGGCTTTAACGAGCGAAGCAGGCTTGCATCGAACTCCACAGGCTTCGTCAAATGATGGTAGACGCGTCGTAGAAAAATTGCGTCGCAGCAAGAAGCGGGCAAATTCGTTTCCGCCTCGCCGCTTTCCACAACCGTTACGTTTTGCAAATCGCGTTTTTTGACTTCGGCTCTCAACGATTTGAGTTTTTCTGTGTCAATCTCCGTCGCAAAGATCTTTCCCGTTGCGCCAACATGTTCCACGGCTGCGAATGCGTAACTTCCATCTCCCGCGCCGATATCGGCGACGACTACCCCGGGTTTCCAGTCCATGAGCGCGGCGAGCTTGGGAATTTCATCCGCGGCGGATGCCTTCGTACGCAGCGCGAAGGCAAGGCTTGCGGTTGTCGCACAGCTCAGCGCAAATAGCAGCCACAGTCTTCTACTGATTTCTCGATTCATGGATAACTCGTTCTTTCGCTGCGTGCGCGTCGCGACTCGCCCGAGCGCAGGTCAGTCCTCGCCAATGTCTTCGTGCCACAGTGCCGGGTTCTCCGCGATGAACTTGGCGAGCAGCCGCACACATTCGTTAGACGCGAGATCAATCACTTTGATTCCATTTTCTTGTAGCCAGTCGATACCGCCGCGAAAATTCACGGACTCGCCCACCACAACGGTTCCGACACCAAATTGGCGGATCAGTCCACTGCAGTACCAGCACGGGGCCAGCGTGGTCACCATGATTTTGTCGCGATAACTTTTGTGGCGTCCTGCCTTGCGAAACGCGTCCGTCTCTCCATGAGCGGAAGGATCGCCGTCTTGCACTCTGCGGTTATGTCCGCTGCCTAAAAGTCTCTCGGTGTTATCGAACAAAGCTGCGCCGATCGGAATTCCACCCTCGGCGAGCCCGCGGCGCGCTTCGTCCATCGCCGTCTCCAGCATTGCCAAATAGTTTGTCCGGCTCATCTACGCATCCTCGCTACGTTGGCTCCGCGCAAAGCGCGGCGCGATCGCGTAATAGAGCTGCATGAGGACAATAAACCCGATACTCCAATACGGGTGGAACACGCAGAGCAGCGCGCCAAATGCGTAAAACGATTGAGCAGTCCATATGCGGCGGCAAATCGCGTCCACGGCTTTCGGCGGCGTATCGCTCTTCACCAACCCTGCGCGTGTCGCACGTCCCCAGCTGAGGTAGAGGATGGCACCGAGAAGAAATATATTGCCCCAGTAGGCGAGCAGCGCCGTGCGATAGTCGATGAACTCTATCAAGAGCCTAGTTGAAAACGGCATGATCGTGACTACAAAAAGAAACGCCAGGTGAATCCAGGTGAGGTGGCGTTCGGAACGCTCGAGGTGATTGAGCTGGGTCTGTTGGCCGACCCAAAAAATGCCGAGCGTCAGAAAACTCATCAAATAAACAAGGAGCTGCGGCGCGAGGAGGGCGAGCGCACCGCGCAAATCGCTTTCATTGTGAATGAGTCCTTTGGCAGGGACATGAAGTTCCAGAAGAAGCAACGTCATCGCGACGCCGAAGATTCCATCGCTCAGAGCAGCGAGTCGCTCGACGCTCTGACCGGCAACCTGATTGTAGGAGGTGTCCATCGCCGCGCTACTTTAAGGACGCTTCCACTTTCTTACCGTATTCGCGCGCTCTGGCGAGAATCTCGGGCTCATTCAAGGTCAGGAGTTTTTTGTCGCGCATGATGATGCGACCACCGATCACAACGGTTTCGACATCGCTACCTTTTAACGCATAGGCGAGCTGCGCATAGATGTTGTACATGGGAACGGCGTTTGGTTCCTCCAACGAAATCAAAATGATGTCTGCCTTTTTCCCTACTTCGAGCGAGCCGATTTCCTTTTCCATGTGGAGCGCCTTCGCGCCCTCGATAGTGGCCATCTCCACTACGGATTTTGCGCCGAGAGCACGTGGGTCCATCTTGGTAATTTTTTGCATCTTGGCGGCGAGGTCCATTTCTTCCATTAGGTCGAGATCGTTGTTGCTGCCCGCTGGACCGTCGGTTCCGAGGCCAACCGCGATGCCCGCGGCACGTTCTTCGATGACTGGAGCGACACCACTGGCAAGCATCATGTTGCTCGACGGATTGTGGACGCACCCCACTTGATGATCGGCAAGAATTTTGCGGTCTTTTTCGTCCACAAATATGCAGTGCGCCGCGACAACATCCGGTCCGATGATGCCGAGCTTTTCGACATACTGCACGGGCGTCAGCCCGTTCTGTTTCAAACTGTCGTCCAACTCTTTTTTCATTTCGGCGAGGTGGATGAGGATAGGCGCGTGGTATTTGCGCGCGAGGGCGGCGGAGTCTTGAAGAGTTTTTTGCGAACAGGTGTAGATGGAATGAGGAGCGGCTGCGGCGTGAATGAGCGGATCGTTCTGCCAGCGCTTCAGAAACTTCTCAGTGTAATCGAGCATAGCCGCATTGGTTTTATTGTCGGGTGCCGGAAAATCGATGAACGTTTCGCCCAGGACGCCGCGCATCCCGGCGGCTTTGGTTTCTTCGGCGACGGCGTCTTCGAAATAATACATATCCGCAAAAGTGGTCACACCGGAACGAATTTGCTCGGCGGCCGCGAGGCGAGTCCCCCAGCGCACGAAATCCTCGGTCACGTTTTTTGCTTCCGCCGGGAAAATATATTTGCGCAGCCAGTCGTCGAGCGTGACGTCATCATGAAGGCCACGGAGTAGCGTCATAGGAACATGGGTATGCCCGTTGATGAAGCCGGGCAGAACCAGAGCACCCTTTGCGTCGATGGTTTGTTTCGTGAAGATCGGACCATTCGGCATACGTGGAAGACCCTCGCCGACGGCAACGATGGTGTCGCCCTTAACGATCACGAAGCCGTTCTCGATAATGCGACGGTCCGCGTCCATGGTGACCACCGTGCCGCCTGTGATCAAGAGATCGACAAAATTGGCAGGCTTGGGCTGTGCCTGCTCCTGTGCTGAAATTCTCCGTGCACCAAGGCAAACGATCGCCACAATTACAAACACGATGGCCTTTTTATTTTTTGTGATTCGATGTGGACTCATTTTTTCCCCGACTGTCACAAATTGGAAGAATCGAATGGTTTTGGAAAGAGATCGCGCATCTGGATTGTTTCTGTTTTGCCTTTTAGATTTGCAAGAATCACAGGGACATCGCCGCAGAATTCCCAGATCAACTGGCGGCAGGCCCCGCAAGGCGGCGTGAGCGTGTCCGTATCGGTGACGACAGCGATGGCGTCAAAGTTGCGCTCGCCTTCGCTCATGGCTTTAAAGATGGCGACACGCTCGGCGCAGACGGTCAGGCCGTAAGTGGCGTTTTCCACGTTGCAGCCACCGAAGACTCTGCCTGAGGTTGCACGCAAAGCCGCGCCAACGCGAAAATTCGAGAACGGCGCATGTGCATTTTCGCGCGCCTGCTGCGCGGCTTCTACAAGTGCATCGTGTTCTGTCACGCGAGTAACCTCCTAAAGAATCTCGCTCATCAATCGAGTTCTGCTGAAATTCGAGGAATGACGATCTTTAGCAGAGCGATAAACTGTCCTTTGACGCGTTCTGCCGTCTCCAAAACTTCTTTGTGGTCGAGCGGCTGATCGAGAATGCCCGCCGCGGCGTTCGTCACGCAAGAGATGCCGAGTACGCGAATGCCGGAATGGCGGGCCGCGATCACTTCCGGAACCGTGGACATGCCGACAAGATCGGCGCCGATGGTGCGCAGATAGCGTATCTCAGCGGGGGTTTCGTAGCTTGGCCCAGGCAGCGCAGCGTAGACGCCTTCGTAGAGGCCGATGCGATTGCGGTTTCCTTCGCCGACGGTTATTTCGCGGAATCTTCGATCATAAGCAACGGTCATGTCCGGAAAACGCTGGCCAAAGTTTTCGTCGTTGGGTCCGGTGAGCGGACTCACGCCCTGGAGGTTGATGTGATCTCTAATCACCACCAACTGACCTTGGACGAATTCTCGTTTGATGCCGCCGGCAGCATTGGTGAGGATTACGGCTTTGATGCCCATGCGCGCGAAAACGCGGATGGGAAAGGCGACATCTTTAGCGGAATAGCCTTCGTATAAGTGGACGCGGCCTTGCATTCCTGCGACCGGGATATCGCCGACCATGCCGACGACGAGCTGGCCAGCGTGGCCGATGGCGGTGGAGCGGGGGAAGTGCGGAATTTCGGCGTAAGGGATTTGAGTCGGGCTTTCGAATTCGCCGACGAACGCTCCCAAACCGGAGCCCAAGACCAGAGCGATTTTGGGGCGGAGATCGGTTTTGGAGAAAATAAAATTCGACGCAGCTTCGGCGCGGTCGAATTCGGAGTCGGAGTTTATTTTTGGGACGGCTTTTCGTTTTGGACTCATGCTGTGGCTGAGATTTTACCTTGAGTTTGCTTCAGAGCACCAACTACAAAGCACAGCCAGGATTGGCTGTGCCACCGGACGGAGGCCGCTTTTGTAGGGGCGCAGCATGCTGCGCCCCTACAAGCACCACAGAAAATCATGAAAGGATGCCGACGATGGAGGCGGACATTAAGTTGGCCATGGTGCCGGCGAGCATGGCGCGGAGGCCGAGGCGGGCGAGGTCGCCGCGTCGCGTGGGAGCTAAGGCACCGATGCCGCCGATCTGGATGCCGATGGAGCTAAGGTTGGCGAAGCCGCAGAGCGCGAAGGTGGAGATGGTGAAGGTGCGCGGGTCGAGAGCGCCTTTCATGGTGCCGAGCTGGCTGAATGCCACGAATTCGTTGGTGACCATGCGCAAGCCGAGAAGGTCGCCGATCTTTGTGGCGTCGTGCCAGGGAATCCCGATGAGCCAGGCGATGGGAGCAAAAAACCAACCGAGGACTTCTTGTAAGTTGTAGGGGAACCAGCTGATGTGAATGTGAACCCATCCCATCATGGCGTTGAGCAGGGCCAGAAGGGCTAGGAAAACGATGAGCATGGCGCCGACATTGAGGGCAAGATGGAGGCCGTCAACAGTGCCGCGGGCTATGGCTCCGAGAACATTGGATTCTTTTTCCATGGCGGGCATTTCGACGCGGCCGGCCGTGAGCGGCAGCTCGGTTTCCGGAACGAGCATTTTAGCTACGAGCAGCGTGCCGGGCGCGGTCATGATAACGGCGGTGAGAAGATTGGTGGGATCTGCCCCACCGATATGAATGTAGGCGGCCATCATGCCTCCGGAGATGTGAGCCATGCCGCTGGTCATCACAGTCATGAGTTCGGAAATTGTGAGAACCGCAAGAAAAGGCCGGATCGTGAGAGGCGCTTCCGTCTGGCCCATGAAAATGCTGGCGGCGACATTGAGAGACTCGGCGCCACTGGCGCCCATGATTTTGGTCATAAGCCATGCAGCGACGCGGATGACAAGCTGCATGACGCCAATGTGGTAGAGCACAGCAAAAAAAGCGGCGATAAAAATGATGGTTGGAAGGACCTGAAAGGCGAAGATGAGGCCGAGACTGGAATCGGACTTGCCGAGTTCGCCGAAGACAAAGGTAGAGCCAACATAAGAAAAATCGAGGAGATGCTTGGCGCCGTTGCCAAGTGTTTGAAAAATAATCCGGCCGGCCGGCACTTTCAAGACGAAGACGCCGAGAACGATCTGCAAGCCGAGGCCCCAGAGAACGGTCTTGAGCTTGATGGCCTTGCGCGCGGTGGAGAAGAGATATGCGAGGCCGAGCATTGTGAGCAGGCCGAGCACCCCGGTGTAACGTCCCATGCGTGGACCTCTTTCTGCCGATCAAGTTTGGGCCGAACAAGCTACGACAAAATCGCGATCCCGGCGCTATACCCCGAGAGTGCGATGAATAAGCGTCGGTTTTTCGCGAGGCGCAACCTCGCCTATTTGGTAACTGTTGGCGATGAGATTCGTAGCCTCGGCTAACTTTGCGCCGCTATTGTAATGAATTGTGACCAACCGTTCGCCCTTTTCTACGCGGTCGCCGATGCGTTTGTGGAATTCGAGGCCGACGGCGTGGTCGATGGTATCTTCCTTTTTTTCGCGTCCGCCGCCAAGCATGGCAAGAGCGGTACCAAGTTGCTCACAATTTGTTGCAGTGATGAATCCTGCGGAAGGGCTTACAACGTCGGCGCGGGAACGCGCTTGCGGAAGAAGTAGCGGATCGTCGATGACGCGCTCGTCGCCGCCCTGAAGGCGAATGCCCTGCTTGAATTTTTCTTTGGCTTGGCCGGTGGCGATCATCTTTTCAGCGAGATGGCGACCTTCTTCAAGGGTTTTAGTGCGTTCGCCAAGAAGAAACATCCAGGCGGAAAGTTCGATGCTCAATTCAACAAGATCGGCAGGGCCGCCGCCCCTGAGAACTTCGATGCACTCGGCAATTTCGTTGGAGTGACCAGCCATGCGGCCAAGCGGCTGGTTCATGTCGGTGATGAGCGCGACGACTTTTTTGCCCATGCGCTGGCCGGTCTCGACCATGAGTTCGGCGAGGCGGACGGCATTTTCTTCGCGCTTCATGAAAGCACCGGAACCGGTTTTGACATCGAGAACGAGAGCGTCGATACCCTCTGCAAGTTTCTTACTCATGATGGAGGCGCAGATGAGGCCAATATTTTCGACGGTAGATGTAGCATCGCGGAGCGCGTAAATTTTTTTGTCGGCGGGAGCGATTTCCGCGGTCTGGCCGATGAGGCCCATCCCGCATTCGCGCAGAACGCTGACGAATTCTTCGAGAGAGAGATTTACGTTGAACCCGGGAATGGATTCGAGTTTGTCGAGCGTGCCCCCAGTGTGACCGAGTCCCCGGCCGCTAATCATGGGAACAGCGAGCCCTCCCGCGGCGACGATGGGCGCGAGGATGAGAGAAGTTTTATCGCCGACGCCGCCGGTGGAGTGCTTATCCACTTTTTTCCTGGGAATGCGGTCCAGATTGACGACTTCGCCGGAATAGAGCATGGCTTCCGTGAGCGCAGCGGTCTCGGAACGATTGAGGCCGCGAATCCACGTGGCCATGAGCCAAGCGGCCATTTGATAGTCGGGAATATCGCCGCGCGTGTAGCCAGAGATCAGGAAGTCGATCTCCTCACGGGAATGTCCGCCAGAATCGCGTTTTTTGCGGATAAGGTCGACGGCGCGCATGCGTGATTGAAGACTGCGGCGCGAGCGTAACATCGGCGGTCTAAAGCGTCAACGCAACATGCGCGTACAACGTCCTATATGCGGATCACCTTGGACGCGACGCCGGCACAAATTTGCACCAATCATCGCCACAGGGGCCCATCAGGTACATCTTCTCTTCCTAAGCAGAAAGAGTCCTTCTTCAGTGGACGCCGGATGCGCTTTTCGACCACCTCAAGCGATCGCCGCCTACTAGGGCGAGCGACAGCACACTCAAATCCCCAGGTTTGAACCGGACATCGCGGTAAGAATTCATGAATTCGCGTTGGATCGTGAGGGACATGAGAGAGTCTTTAGGCAGCAAATCTCTGACGCGCGATCCCCAGTCGATTAGTTTGGATTTGCCATTCAACTCGACTCTGATCTGCGAAGTTACAGTCACAAATCCGCTGAACGCAACGCAGGCTACTCCATGAGTGGCAGCAAAGTTCCCGCAGCCGCCGACAGGGCGCGACCGTAGTTCATGGTCGAATTCGTCCAACTGGCTCGCACTGCTTGCTCCGACAACAGACGCCGAGAGTTTCCGCTCTTTGGAAACCAATAAGGTGTAGAAGACTAGCCGATAGTGAAATTCCGGCAGAATGCCGGTCAACTCTAGCTGCTGACTTTCGTCTTGAACCTGTCCTTTCAAAGACGCGGGCCTGAATCGAACATCGCCAATGCGACGGAAGCGAATCTTTCCGTCGTTCCCCGACTCCACGTCGAAGTTGACAGTGCTTAGGCCTTCAAAATTCTGAACCGCGTGAGCCTCTTGGGTCGTTTCTACTGGTCTGAAATAGGCACGCTCAATCTTTAGGCGCATACCTGGTTTCAGATCCAGACTGCTTCGATCCGGGCGATATCCGTAATAATTGAATAGGCTTTCGGGCGGTTTCATGGGAAGGCTTTGCAAAATGAAATCACGAATCATAGAGCCAGCGCCGTGGAAGCACTCGCCTTGCTGGAGTTGATCCAGTTTGGCGAGGACAACGTACAGCGCTTCAACCGCGTCGCCGTCGGGGCCGACAAGACCGTTGACGTCTTCAAGCCATCGTTCGGTTGAAGGTAGCGTAATCTGGACAGAATCCGCGTGTTTGCCGGCAAGTTCCACACGAAATGGGCCCTCTTCGGCGAGACAATTCGTACCCCCGGATGCATCAGGCGAAGGAACATTCATCGTGATGTTAATTGCAGAATTGTTCGAATTGGAATCTGGGATTGAGGGCGAAAAAAGAACTGGCTCGCCGTCCACCGACTTCAGGCGAAAAGGATTGCCTGTGGCTCCGATTGGGCGTCTTGCAGAACAGCTAACCGATGTGAGCGCGGTCAACAGAAATAGCGCTAGCAAGTTTGTATCTGACTTCAGATACACTTGCCATCTACTTTCTGGCTGCGTCTTTTATCCGGAACACTAATTGGAGGATTCAAGGGAGTAAATCACCGTGATGGTGGTGTCGACTTCGATAGGCTCTCCGTTGAGGAGCGTGGGCGTGTAGCGCCACTGGTTGACTGCTTCGACGGCGGAATGGGCGAGGTCGGGGTCGATCTGGCTGTTCATGACGCGCAGAGAGAGTGGTTTGCCGTCCATGCCGATGACGGCGTGAAGAACGACCGTGCCGCTGATGCCAGCCGATCGGGCGGATTCAGGATAGATTGGCTGGACTTTCGTGATGATCTTAGCTGCCTGGACACTGCCGCCGACACTGAGGCGGGACGGCTTGCCTGAAGTTGTCTGAATCGGGGCAGATTTCGAAGAGTTCTCGGGAACAACGGTCACGCGTTCAGTGATCGCGCCCACTTGGAGAGTGAACGCTTCGGAGAAGTCGCGACCGGAGTCGAGCGAGACCTGCGGTACGCGGTAGGTGTCGAAGCCGGGTTTCAAAACTTGCAGCTCGTAGTTTCCAGACGGCAACGGTTTGAAGGTGAAATTGCCTTCGCGGTCGGAGGTCGTCATGTCGATGGTCTTGGCTTCCTGGTTGGTCATGATAATGGTGGCATTGGCTACGCCGGCTCCGCTGGGATCGTGAATGGTGCCAGAGGTTTTGCCTGAGAGATTTTGCGCGGTCAGGTGAAGAGCGGCGAGCGGAAACAAAAGGCACAAAGCAAAAAACGGAATTAGCAACTTAGTTCTAGACGATAAACGGCTTCGATCGATGGATGGATTCAGCATAGCGGCAAATCTCCTTTCAAGATTTGAGGGACGCGCGATGGCCAGGGCAGTGGACCACGCGCGGCCTGAGTTTTCGAGTGTCCTTGCGAGATCGAGTAACTGACTAGCGTAGCTGGAAGGCACGATTCCGGAGCGCAGGACGGCGTCATCGGAGGCGCGTTCGCTTTCCTGCCGCAGTTGTGCGGCAGCCAGCCAGACAAGAGGGTGAAACCAGTAGATGGAGCGGGCAAATTCAGCGCAAATCTGCAAGGACCAGTCGTGGCGACTGATATGCGCGAGTTCATGGGAAAGAACGACGCACCGGCGGTCTTCTGGCCACTGCGGCGCGCTAGAGGGAAGAACAATGACTGGGCGGAAGATTCCCCAAGTGAGCGGCATCGCGGTAGAGCTGTTGCATTGCAGAAGGCGGATTGGCCGACCAATTTTATGGAACTTGGAAAGCTCCAAGACTGTGTGCATCCAATCGTCGTCAAAGACGGGTTTCGCATGCGTGGAGACCCACGCGAGGCGAGCTAATCCCACGAAAAGCCTGAGCAGGAAAAATGAGACGCCTGCCGCCCAAGCCAGAAGCATTGCCAGGGCAAGTCTGTTGAAGAATTGAGGGGTAGCCGTGACATTGATGATGCTGGAAGGAATTGTGTGCAAGATGGAGCTTCCAGCATTCGCGTGCGCTGGGCTCCAGAAAGTAGCTGCGCTGCCCAATGTCGCGGAATGCCACGCGGGAAGCAACATAACGAATAATGGAAGCGCGAGCGAGGCAAGAATGGCGGCAGTCCAAATGAGGTGGCGTAAAGCGGAGGAACGCTGTCGGAATGCGACAACGATGAGCCACGCACCGGCGAGCAGAATTGTGGCCTTGGCACAACACGCCGCGAAAAATGCGAGCCCCTGTTCATAATCGGCGAGCGTACTCGTCATCATAATCGTTAGCTCTCCTTTCGTCCTTTTGCAATGAGACGGGCAAGACGATCGAGTTCTTCGGGGGAAATGCGCGTGACTTCGCCGCCGAGGAGCGCGGCCACCACTTTTTCAGTCGAGCCATCAAAAAACGTTTCGACAAGGTGGCGAAGGGCGGAGCGGCGGGCAACATCTCGCGGTACCGCTGGCGCATAGACATAGCGCAGTCCGTGCTCTTCGTGGCGGACGTGACCTTTTTCTTCGAGGACGCGGAGCTGGGCGCGGACGGTGGAATAGCTGGGCTTGCCGGCGATCTCGGCGAGGACTTGGCCGACGGAGGCGCGTTCGAGTTTATAGAGGATGTCCATAATCTGGCGTTCGCGGCGAGAGAGAGCGTTTGGTTTGGGTTTTCGCGTCATGTGCTATTTTTCCAGCAGCTATGCTAGAAAACTAGCAGTGCAACTTTTCCATGTCAAGGGCTTTTTGCGTAACGATATTTCCGCCTCCTTGAGAGGCAAAAAACGCGGCACTAGCTTGCGAAACAGTTGGTAACTCGAGTGACTCGCGATGCGTAGTAACATCGAGGGACGATGATGACGACAGGTGACGGTTTGGCTGTGCGCGCAGAGCGTGTTTCGCGGCACTACGAGATGGGATCCGCTGTAATTCGAGCCGTAGATGATGTGACACTCCAGATCCGCGCAGGAGAATTCGTCGCACTACTGGGAAGCTCGGGGTCTGGAAAATCCACGTTGCTGAATTTGATGGCCGGGCTGGATCGTCCAACGGGCGGCGCGATTTTCGCAAATGGACGAAATCTTTCGGAGCTGAGCTCGCTCGAGCTGGCGCGTTACCGTAGCCGGACCGTCGGAATGGTTTTTCAGTCGTTCAATTTGCTGCCGCGTATGACGCTGGAAGAAAACGTGGAATTGCCGCTTCGTTTGGCTGAGGTGGATCGGGCCGAGCGCGGCGCGCGCGTGCAAGAGGCTCTGGAGCGCGTGCACTTGGAAAAGCGGCTGACGCACCGGCCCAGTGAATTGTCCGGCGGAGAACAGCAGCGGGCGGCATTGGCGCGGGCTCTCGTGAATCGGCCGACGCTTCTATTTGCGGATGAACCTACCGGAAACTTGGACAGCGCAACAGGCGAATCCATCATGCTTCTGCTGAAGGAGATTCAGCAAAAGCTGGGCATGACGATCGTGATGGTCACTCACGAACGCCCCCTGGCGGAACGGTTTGCGGACCGCATAGCCGCGCTTGCGGATGGCAAATTGCTGACCGACGGGGTGAAATCATGAAGGCGGGAGACCTCGGCGAGCTCGCGCTGAGAAATCTGCGAGAAGCAGTGCTCCGCAGTTCGCTAACGACTCTTGGAGTCGCAGTAGGAGTAGCCTCTTTGGTGGCATGGCTTTCACTAGGCATCGGACTTCAAGCACTGGCAACAAAGCGGCTTTCGAATTCGGGATTGTTCGACACAGTAATCGTGACCCAACGAAGAAATGCGCAATCGATGCGGCGCGCCCCGGCTGAGAGTTCTCCGGCAAAAAACGCGCGGCAGCTCGATGATGATGCGAAAAACGAATTGGAACGCCTGCCGAATGTCGTTGAAGTTTATTCGCAAGTCCGCTTTCCAACCGAGGTTCGCTACGATGGAACACCTTACTCAACGATTGTGGCGGGCATACCGGCGTCGGCACACGGAAATGGATCGTTCGATGGGATCCAGGGGAGCTTTTTTTCTGGCCCGAATGCGGACGAAGCAATTTTACAGATTGAGTTTGCAAAAGACTTATCGACGCAGCCCTCCAACTTGATCGGCAAGGACCTGGTCGTGCGCTACGCGGAGAGGGAGGCCTTGCCGCCGCAAGCTGGCGTCTCGCCAGGGAGCAGCCATGCCGATGCGGACACTGGCGGATTCTCGATTGTGCCGCGAGAGAAGAAACTGCGCATCGTGGGAATCATAGAAACGGAACCAGCTGCGGGATTTGGAGGATTCGGAAGCGGAAGATTGCTGATGCCACTGGAGGTGGCATCTTCGCTGCGCGCGGCGCAGGTGAATGATCTGCGCGACGCGGTCCGAGCCACGAATGGAAAGGCCGTATACCCCAGCCTGACGGTGCGTGCGAAAAGCGCGTCACTGGTCCAAGGGATTGAGGCGGCTATCAAGAATATGGGATTCGGAACGTTCTCGCTGCAGGATGCCTCGAAGAGTTTGGAGGTGTTCTTCAGAATTTTTGACATGTTGCTCTTCATTTTCGGCAGCTTGGCGCTAGCAGTCGCAACGCTGGGAATTATCAACACGTTGGTGATGGCAATACTCGAGCGGCGACGCGAGATTGGAATTTTGAAAGCGTTGGGCGCTGCGGATCGCGACGTGAAGAATCTCTTTTTTGTGGAAGCCAGCGTCATGGGCTTTTTAGGAGGCGTTCTTGGCGTGGGATTTGGCTGGCTAGTAGGCCGAGCTGTGACGTTTGGAATAAACGTATATTTGAAGCGGCAGAGCTTACCCCCGACGGATGTTTTTTCTGTGCCGTGGTGGTTGGTGCTGATGGCCATTGTGCTTGCGGTCATAGTGAGTCTTGCTGCGGGGCTCTATCCAGCTTCGCGTGCGGCCAAGCTGAACCCGGTCGAGGCCCTGCGGTATGAATAAATTCCGGTGCGCTGGCTTGGCAGCGCGGCTGATCGGTTGCCTATGCTGCGTTTTCTTGGCGCCTTGTTCGCGAGCTACTGGACGAGCTGAATGCGTTTCGCTGCCAAGCAAAATTCTCAACCGTGCTGTTCCCTACTGCGTGTTGCTGCCACCCAGTTATGACACGGAGAAGACACGCCGCTATCCCATCCTCTATTTGCTGCACGGCTTGGGCGACAACGAGCAGATGCTTGTGCATTCGGGCGGAATGAATCTTGTCCAGGACTTGTGGGAACAGCATGAGTTGGGAGAGTTTTTGATAGTGACGCCGCGGGGCGGCACGAGTTTCTTCATCAATTCGAGCGATGGAAAGCGCCGCTTCGAGGATTTTTTCCTGCAGGAATTCGTGCCTGGTGTCGAGAAGCGGTATCGGACGCAAACGGGCCGCAGCACGCGTGGCATTGCAGGTATCTCGATGGGCGGATATGGTGCGCTTCATATCGCGTTCAGGCATCCGCAGCTTTTTGCAGCAGTGGGAGCGCACAGTGCCGCTCTGATCGAGAACATGCAGAGCATCAGTGCGCACAATTCCGGACAATTAAGCCGCTTGGGCTTTCTCGGCGATGCCTTTGGCTCGCCATTCGATGCCGCGTACTGGAATCAAAACGATCCTTTGACAATCGCACGCGCCGCGAATCTCACCGGACTAAAGATCTACTTTGATTGCGGCTCGGAAGATGAGTACGCCTTCGATTCCGGCGCGGCCGCCTTGGACAAACTGCTAACGGCGCGCCATATCCCGCACGAGTTTCACTTGTACCCCGGTGGCCACGACTGGACCTATTTCGCGGAGCATTTGCCCGCATTGCTGAAATTTGAATTTCACGCGTTTGGATCCACGCCTGTCCGTCCGAACTAATGAAACTCAAGTCCGGCAAGCGAAGTGAAGCCAGAGACTGAATGAAGGTTTCCGTCGAGGATTGAACCCCAGGTTAATTAAAGTGGGGCCATGCATCGATTGGCGATTTCAGGTCGTCGTAACACCCGCCCAGCGGCTAGGGTGCGGCCAGGGAGCCCAGCCTGTTCCAGAGGGAGGAGTTCCTACACCAGCTGCATAAACGACAGATTCGCTCACCCCGTCGATTGCCAACTCTTTTTCCACCAAAGTCTGGTCGAAGGCCATGGTGCAGAATGGGGCGAGGCCCAGCGAGGTCGCAACCAGACAAAACGTTTGGCATACATGGCCGGCATCAATCATCACCGTGCGGTAAGCGGCGGGATCGCGATATTTCCACTGGGTGCGCGGGAAAACTGCCGTCATCAACATGAGCGCCGCAGCAGGCCGGTACCACCATTGGTTATCAAGAAATTTTACGATATCCCTTGAACTCGAGTTGCGCTTCAGAAGTTCGAGGCGGTGAATGTCGGGAGCATAGTGATATATGCCGCGGGGCAAACCTTTCACGTTGACCGCCAATACATAGACTTCAATGGGATGACGCGCACCGGCGGAGGGAGAAGTCTTTAGCGCGACGCGTCCGATTCCAGGGAAATTCACCCATCGCTGAACGCCCCAGGACAAGCCGAGGAGAGTCGCCAGATCTTCTAATCGAATCGCGCGCCTGGAGAATCGCCTCCACGTCCGCCTTGCAAGCAGAATCCGGGTGAATGCACTCTCCTTGCGGGGTGGAGGAAGCGCAATCTGGGGCGAGCGCGGGTAGTGCTTGAGGGGTTGCGGTGGCGGTGTTTCCTTTGCTCGCTTGAGGAACCGCCGACGCACAATCGCCAGGTTCGATTCGTATTGAACATTTCGGGTTCCGAATTGAAGCATTCCCGCAGCGGGAAGCCAAGACGACCAATTCACTTGAATGCGTACGTCAAGGCGGGCCTCTGCTGAACCTTCCGGGACCAGAAAGTGACGTTCCTGTAACTGCTGGAGAGTAAGAGCGAGGCTGGTACGCTCGTATTTGGCAAATCGGCGATAGAACTCCGAGGGTCTGCGCCAGCGGCTAAAAAAATCGAGCACTATAACGGTGAGGGGAGCCGCAGTTACGCGGTTCCCGCTGAGATAGTTCTCGATGACGAGTTCATTTTTCCGCCAGTAGATTGCGACGGTGATGGCACGGCGCAGGCGCGTTTCTCGAATGTTCACAAAGTAGGCCAGCTTGGGTTAGGAAACAAACGCAACGCGCAGTTTATCCGATGATCCAGAAAGAGTGTTCTTTAGCCATGCTTTTCAAGTCACGCAGCTGCGTTTCCATCCGCTCGAGCTGGCTCTCCATTTGTGTTAGTGCATCCTCAAACTTCTTCTTCTCACCCTTTGTCATCGGCTTTGACGGTCCTGTTCTCTCTCTGACGGCAACTCTCTTGGGGCGGGCGGCCATACTGTCCTCCATGCGGTTTTGAGACTTAACAATTTCCGGAATGCATACTGATGGGGAGCCAACAAACGCCGTAGCTTTCGCGAAGCTAACGCACGCGCCTACTGATGTCAACTCATTTCCCTGTTGCCCAGGAAGTTTCGATGGAACCAGTTAGAGAGGGAGTCCAATCCGTTGCAGCAGCTCATGAAAACGCGGGTCTTCCCGAAGTTTAATAAACATTGGCTCGGTTTTGACTTCTGGTAATTCAGAGGTCCGGCTCCGATAAGCTCGCTCAAGCCAAGCAAAGGTCTCGTCCTTCCTTCCTAGCCCAGAATCAACAATAGCGATGTAATACGCCGGAAGGTATGCCTCTTCCGAAGAGCTCTGCAGCTGGCTGAGGATTTCTGCCGCCTCCTTTTCTTTCCCGGATGCGCCAAAAGCATACCCTAGCGCGGAAACAGATTCGGTGTCACCCCCCGAAAGGCGAACGGCGGTCTGAAATTCAGCCACCGCCTCTGGCGCGCGGCCCATCTGCAAGAAAGCGTAGCCAACGCAATTGTGAGCAACGGCAAAGGTGGGATCCATCTCAATAGCCTTTTGGCACTCTTGAATCGCTTCCTGATAGCGACCCGAGCGGAGATACCTCCCGCCTAGGTTTGCTTGGATAATCAACGAGAGAGGGTCCAGTTCAAGAGCGCGCTTCGCCTCTGCAATGGCTTCCTCATGGCGGCCCACCACGGAAAGGTAGATGGAGTACCAATGTCTTGCGGTCGCGTAGTTTGGGTTCAGCTCAATAGTCCGCTTGTACTGCTGCTCGGCGCCGTTCCAATCCCATTGGTTCTGCAATGCGCCCGCCAGCGCAGTGTGCGCTTCGGGAAGATTGTCGTCCAAAGCGACTGCTTTGAGCGCGGCCGTTTTCTGCTTGTCCTTTGCGATTTCCGAAGTCAGACCCAATTCAGGCGCAAACGCATACGTATACGATAGCCCGGCATAGGCAAGAGCATAATTCGGATCTTTGTTAATCGCCTGCTGGAAGTACTGAAGGGCTTTGTTTAGACCGTCGGGAGTGCGCTTATTCCAATAATACAAACCCTTCAGATAGGCCTCGTGGGCCACGGGATCGACCGAGTGAACTTTTTGGTGGCCCTCCGCGGGCTTGAGGGTCACAGCAATGGAGCCCGCGATCGCTTCCGCAACTTCGTGCTGCAACCCGAGGACGTCACTCAAATCACGGTCGTAGCTGCGCGCCCATAACTCTTGGTCGGTGCGGGCCTGAACGAGTCTGGCGGTGATTTTTACACGGTCTCCTACGCGTTGGACCGACCCTTCCACGACGGCATCCACGTTCAAAGACTTGGCAATTTCAGGCAAGGATTTGTTCGTGTTCTTATACCGCATGGCAGAAGTTCGCGAAATGACTCTAACCGCATTAAGTTTTGCGAGCTCGGTGATCAATTCATCCGTCATTCCATCCGCGAAATATTCTTGTTCGGGGTCGCGAGAGCGGTTTTCTAAAGGTAGCACTGCCAAGGACTGAACCTGTCCCGGCCGGGGACGGACCATCAAACGGTCGCGCCAGCCGCCAACATTCACGACTGTCATCAGGGCCGCAAGTGCGAGTAGCCCGGCCACGGAATAGCCAGCGAGCCTGCCGGTTCTGGTCCAAATCTTAGATGGAGGCGGAAGTTGAGTGGCAAGTGCAGTTGCGGTTGAGGTTGTGCCCAACCGCCGCAAATCGACCAACAGCTCTTTTGCCGATTGGAAACGCCGCGCCGGATCTTTGTCGAGGCACTTGAGGATGATGCGTTCCAGCTCCGGCGAAATGCGGGAATTGAGTGCGCGCGGTGCAACTGGTGGGTGATGAAGAATGGCATTGATAACACGCGACGGCAACTCTTCGGGAAAGGCACGACGGTCGGTGGCCATTTCGTAAAGCACTGCGCCAATAGTGTAAATGTCGGCGCGAGCGTCCACGGACTCGCCCTGGAGTTGTTCCGGTGGCATATAGGGTAATGTGCCGGCGCCCGCTTGCGTATCGGTTAGGGTATCGGAGGCGGTCGCTTCGTTCACTTTAGGCAGAAGCTTAGCCAAACCAAAGTCCAATACCTTGGCTTGCCCCCGCTCCGTGATAGCAATATTCCGAGGCTTTAAATCGCGATGGACTATGCCGCGTTCGTGAGCTTGTTCCAGTGCGGCAACAATTTGCATCCCCAAGGCGACCACTTCTTTCTCCGGGAGGGCGCCACTGCCAAGCCGCTCTGCAAGCGTGTTCCCCGGAACATATTCCATCACGAGAAAGTCGATACCATCTTGTGTATCGAACTCGTAGATCGTTTCAATATTGGGGTGGCTTAATTTGGCAAGAGCAAGAGCTTCTTTGCGGAATAGTCGGCGAGAAGTGCTATCACTAAGCGTGCCCGAAGGAAGCACCTTAAGCGCCACATCGCGTTCAAGTTGTTCATCACGAGCGCGATAGACGACCCCCATCCCTCCGGCGGCAAGTTTTTCGAGGATGCGGTAGTGGCCTAGGGTTTGGCCTATCATAGGGCGGGACCAGCCTTGGCGCTCATCTTAGGGCGCGCGGTAAATCAAGTCAACGCGCGAGCAATGGAAGCTGTCATCCAGGACGTTGGATGCTTTGCATTTTGAGAGCTGCCATTTTTTTGGATGCATCGAGACCATCACAGTCCAGACTTAACGAGTACTGAAACGCAGGCATCGGGTAGGCGTCTAACGAGGCAGTGCACAGGGAGACAGTATGGAAACCCTATGGCAAGATTTGCGGCATGCGTTTCGAGCGCTTCGCAAGAGTCCCGGATTCACCGCAGTCGCAGTGCTGACGCTTGGGCTGGGTATTGGCGCGAACACCGCGATTTTCAGCGTTGTCGAAAATGTGTTGCTTCGCCCGCTTCCCTATCGAGATCCTGGGGCGCTCGTTCAAGTCTGGAACACGTACTTGCCTGCCTTTCCTCAAACGCCGATGTCTTCGGGAGATTTTCAGGACTTTCAACGCCAGGCTGGCAGTTTTTCTCAGATGGCGGCGTATGTGGATCCTCCCACCGGATTCAATTTGACCGGCGATGGCCAACCCGAGCGCTTGGAAGCGACTCTCGCAACCTCCGGATTGTTTCCGCTTCTTGGCGTGCGACCGGTCGCGGGACGCACATTTACACCGGAAGAAGACAAGCCTGGAAGTCCACCAGTCGTCCTGATCAGTCACCACTTGTGGCAAAACCACTTCGGGTCTGACCCTTCGGTTGTGGGGCGAACAATTATCTTGGATGGAAGAGGCTTCACATTGGTGGGCGTTCTACCAGCTGAATTTAGCTTGGTACCCACGACGGACTTGTGGATGCCAGTGAGCGAATATGGCGACGACCTTACAAGCCATCTGCATCATGAGTTCAACATACTCGCGCGACTGAAACCAGGCACCGGTATTTCGCAGGCGCAAGCCGAGCTGGCCACATTAAATCGCCAGGAAGAACAAGCCTTTCCCGACACGCACAAGAATTGGGGTGTGCTCGTCACTCCGATGGAAAATCCCTCGGCGGTAAAGATGCGCGTAGCGCTGCTGGTGCTCTTCGGAGCAGTGGGCCTTGTGCTTCTCGTGGCCTGCGCCAACATCGTGAATTTGCTTTTGGCGCGCAACGCCGTTCGACAGAAGGAGATTGCCCTGCGAGTGGTGCTCGGCGCGAGCCGCTCGCGACTCCTGGGACAACTTCTGACAGAGAGCATTTTGCTTTCCCTGCTCGGCGGGGCGCTGGGAGTTCTTCTTGCTTCGGCAGGGCTGCGTGTTCTCAGCGCGCTCGTTCCCTCCGATCTCGCAAGCGTCAAAGAGACGGGACTCAACGGGTGGGTGTTGAGCTTCACGCTGGCTGTGAGTTTCCTGACAGGGCTCATCTGCGGACTGATTCCAGCTCTGCTGACATTAAAACAAGACTTGCATGGCATTTTGAAGGAAGGAACAAGAACGGCGGGTGCGGCAGGCGGGCAAAAAATCCGAAGCTTCTTGGTCGTTTCCGAGATTGCACTGGCGCTCATTCCACTTATCGGCGCGGGACTGCTCATTCGAAGCTTTCATCGATTGCTGGAAGTCGATCCGGGCTTTCAACGCGACCACATATTGGCAATGGAAATGGACCAGCCGGAATTGTCGCTCAGCGAAGTCGTAAAATTGACAGTCGAACAGCAACTCGCGCTCGCACGTAAACAATCACTCCAGTTCGATGAACTGGCTCAGCGCATTCAGGCGTTGCCGGGGACAAAAGCCGTCGGCGGCGTCACTGTACTTCCGCTAGGTTCTACGATGAGGTCGGCGTCAAGATTCATGGTGGAGAACCAGCCTCTTCCGGCCAACGGAGCGCGCCCTATTGCGGAAACTCGCAGCGCCAGCCCGGGCTATTTTGCAGCGATGGGGATTCCGCTGCGCATGGGTCGACCGCTGCATGCACACGACTACGCCAGCCAAACCATCGTAATAAACGAAGCCATTGCGCAGAGGTTTTTTCCCGGCGGTGATCCCATCGGAAAACGCCTCAATCTCTGTTCGCTCGATCCGAAACCGTGCTGGCTGACGATCGTTGGCGTAGTTGGGAACGTGCATCAATACGGGCTCGAAGCTGCGCCGACCCTCGACATCTACTGGAGTGAAGGTTGGCCACGGTACATGGTGATTCGTACGGCGGCCGATCCAGCTGCGCTCGCGCAGGCCGCAATCGGCGAGGTACATAGATTCGATCCGAATCTGCCGGTAACGCACGTAATGACGCTGAATAACTTGTTCGCTGATTCGGTCTCGCCTCGGCGTTTCTCTACATTTCTTCTCGGAGTGTTCGCGGGCCTGGCGCTTCTGCTGGCCGCGATGGGAATCTACGGTGTGATGAGTTACGTCGTCAGTCTGCGTACAAACGAAATCGGCATCCGCGTAGCTCTCGGCGCGCAACCAGGAGATATTTGGCGTCTTGTGATTGGCCGCGGAGCGCAATTGGCATTTGCTGGAGTTGCGTTTGGACTGGTGGGTGCGTTTGCGTTGACGAAATTGATTTCAAGCCTGCTCTATGGCGTGAAACCCACCGACCCTATAACTTTCGGCGGCGTAGCGCTGCTGCTTGTAAGTGTTGCGCTTCTGGCGTGCTACGTCCCAGCTCGGCGAGCGATGCGCGTGGATCCAATGGTCGCCTTGCGCTACGAGTGATCGCTGCTCGTCGGCAAAACAAGTAATGCATCCAAGACAACAAATTTGGCTGTCGTATACTTGCGCGGCAGTCTCCCAGGCTTCGCGCTTCAGCAGCCGTTCGAAAGAACAATCAAAGAGCTTGCTGGGGATAAGGTGGCAGAGGACTCGTCTGCCCAGCCACCACCTTCCATCCGCTCCCGCCGTTTACATAAATGTGCATGACGCGCATCTGGCTGTTCACGCTCTGGCCTCGTACGACGGCCCGCGCGGACCACAAACATGTGACCACCGCCGTTTCCCGGAAAATGTGGATCCTGATATCTGAGGCGTTGAAAGCTTCGTACTTGACGACGCTCGACTGCACCGCGCTGATAAACCCCGCCCGGTTGACCGTCTCGCCCCGCGAAAGTGTCCCAGTGAAGTCATCACTATAGACGCGCCTAAAAAATGTTCCGTCGCTCAACTGGATCGCGCGCGCCCCTTCCTTTTCCAGGTTCACGATTTCCTGCCGCTGCATTTCCGGATCTACAGGAGGCGCGTCGCAGCTTCTGTAGCATTCGGTCACCGATTGGTTCTGTGGGCTCCAGGCCGGCGAGAGCGCCAGCCATATTGTGAGTAAAGCAGCCAACTTGTACATGCGGACAATCCTCCTCAGTCGGACCGCAGACCCACGCCACGGCCATTCTTATAAGGTATACCGATGCTGTATCACCGGAGAGATAGTTCGCCGCAGATGTGATGTATTCGTGACGGCGTGCGCAAAACCGTGTTCGCGGTGAAGCGATAAACGGCGCGAAGGCCTTGCAACTTTTTGATTCGACGAATGCGTATTTTGCGTAAACGGGTTCAAAGGACGAAGGTGTACATTCACCAAATCCGGGAGGCCAAAACTGCCCTTTCCGGCCAAAGCGCACCTGATTCGGACGGGCAGCCTCTGCTCTTATCGCATCGGGTAAAAATTATAAGGAGTCAACCATGTTGCTGCGAAAAAAGAGCTCGTGGGTAATTGTCATCTTCGCCGTGCTGATTGCGACCGGCACCATGCTTGGCAATGCGGCCGCGCAAAAAGCATCCGTTCCGAAGCCGCAGAATAAGCTGGCGATGGGTGAGAACGACGTCAAGCAATTGCTGCCCCTCATGAACACCGACACGAAGGGCATGATCTCCAAGCAGGAGTTCATGAAGTTTATGGAGGCAGAATTCGACAGACTGGATAAAAACAAGAAAGGCGAACTGAACGCCAAGGAACTCACGCAATCAAATTTGACAGCAGCCCGTTTTGTCGGGAAGTGACGGCACCAGCACGTCGTCAGAACCGGAAAAAGCCCTATATCCTTTCGTCCATCGCGATCGGAATAATAGTCCCCCGTTTATGAATCCACCAGTGTCTCTCGCTTCGCGAAACCTGCCAGTGCCCCGTGCTTGCCGGAGCGCGTCAGTTGAGTGCAAGCCTGACGCGCTCGGGCAGTAGGATTGCCATCCTCAGCCCTCTGGGCCCTTAGAACTTTATGAGAATGGACAAATCGATAAAGGACTCATTTCTCCGAAGATCCGGGAACCAGATACTGCTGATTCCCCCTCCGCAAGCAGCTTCGGCAGGCCCCAGCGCTCCTTGGCCGGAAGAGCTGCCATTGCTGCATGTGTAGAATTGAGGTGAACCGTTATTTCCGCCGGGGGGCGTGATTCCGCCTGCTCCACTCCAATAGGGGACGCTGGCATGACGATAGTCGTATTCCCATCGGAATGTGATGTATTGCTTGGGCATGTAGTCAAATGTGACAGACGAATCCCAAGCCTTGAAAGGATCCCCCGGGTTTCCGGTGAAATATGGCGAATTTGTTGCTGCAGTGATGGCGGTTTCTCCATTGATTGGGGGAATTAGAACAAGATAGCGTCCCGGATTGTTGATTTGTCCTCCACCGACCGTTAACGCGAATAGATCGCTGTGGAACCAGAGGCGGTTGTAAAGCATGTAGCCTATAAAACTCTGCTTGGGCCCACCCTTCGTATCGCCGTGGCAACTCACTCCCGATCCATACTCGCAACCCAAGTCTCCCGTTAGTGAGAAGGCCATCTTGTCCAAGGTTTTCTCGGGTTTGTCGTAGTACTTGACCTCGATGCTGTTGTCTGTGTGGATGCGACGACGGCCTTGGATGAAGAGGTCATCCTGCCCGACACCGTAATTGTTAGAAATGATGTTCAACCACGGCTTTGGAGTCCATTTAATTTGCCCGCCCACGCCCGGCGTGTGATTGGCAGAGGCGTAAGACTGCCATCCATTGATGAACCAGGGCTCAATCTTCAGATGCTCCGTCGGAAATATTTGCACCCGCACGCCATTAAAGAACCAAGGAGTGTTGGAGGAAACGTAAGAAGGCTGGTACGCCCAATTGTCGAAGTTGTAGTAACTGAACAGGCCGATGTAGGACATGAATATCCCCGCATCAACATTGATCCCGTGCAGTACATCGAAGTGGTATCCGCCGTAGGCTTCCGAAACATAACGGTAGGCATCGGCTAAATCCCATTGGCCGTGCCCTGGACTCGGGTCATTTCGTGGCGTCGTCTCAGAATACATGCCGAACTGTGTCATCAGCCTGGCGCGGACATTGTCATAGTGGAAGTCGCCACCAACGCCGAGCTGCTCCAGCTGAACTTCGTACGACCGAAACAGCTCGCTCGAACCGCCGATGGTGTGATCTGTCGGATGGTTGAAGTCGGCAACATAATTCGTGTCGACTCTGATTTCTGGAGTAAAGAATTTCGAGTCCCAAAAGATCTCTTTTGTGCGGGGGTTGCCGTTCAGCCAGGTCCAATCCGCATCCGAAAAAGGCTCGATGTAACCAGGCTTTCCGGTTGTCGCGACCGCGGCCACATTTGTTGGCGCAGTTTGATCCTGAGTGGGCGGAGCAGCGGATACTGCTCCTGGCACAATGGGACCTGCACTCTTCGCGGCATTGATTGACGCCGGTGAGCCCCCGTTCAATGCGGTGGTATTTGCGGCCGGCACGCCAGCCGCCACTGCACTAGTTTCAGCCGGTCCAATGGGAGCAACGGGTGATGCTTCTGCAGGCTTGTTTGCTTCGAGATCTGCCACACGTTTCTCAAGTTGCTCGACGCGATCCAGAAGCATCCGCTCACGCTCAGTCAAGGGAGCAGGTGCATCTGGCTTTGCAGTGGCAGCCTTTGCCGGTGGCGTGTTTTTGTCTTTGTCATCGTTGGCAAGCAAGAGCCTCGGATTCGTGCTCGTATAAAGCAATGCCGCGACTATCGCGAATATAGACATTTTTTTCTGAATGAACGCCCGCATATCCCCCTCCAATGGTCAGTGCAGAGCAACGGAAATGTCGGTGTCGGAAGTCGGCCGACTTCAGTGGGCACACAACGCTGTATCGTTGCCAAAAAAGGGTAGCGTTCAGGGCATTAAAAATTCGTAAGAAGGCTGAAAGCTTTTCGTAAGAGGAATTTGCAGTTAAGGAAATGAGTTAACGGCGGAGGGGCGCGGTGGGATCGCGCTGGGAAATCTCGAGGGCCACTCCGCGTGTCTCTTCGTGTATCACGCCATTCGTGGCAAGAACCACGGGGCCTCCTAGTTGGTAAGGCTGCCCCGCAAAATCGCTGACTTTACCGCCTGCTTCCTCGATCAGCAATACCCCGGCGGCAGTGTCCCACGGCTTGAGCCCGAATTCCCAAAATCCATCGAAGCGCCCTGCGGCGACACTCGCCAGATCGAGCGCCGCAGATCCATCACGCCGAACGCCATGCGAGCGCAAAGTAAAATCCCAGTAGTAATGCATGTTGGGATTCGCGAGGCGTTTGTGAACCGGGAAACCGGTACATAGAAGACTGGTGGCCAGCGTATCTACGGTTGAAACAAAAATTCTCTTTCCGTTCAGCGTGGCGCCCCCGCCGCGGAGAGCAGCAAACAGTTCCTCGTAGAACGGATTGTAGACTACGCCGGCGAGTAGCTCGCCGCGTTGGGCAAGCGCGATGGAAACCGCAAAACAAGGATATCCATGGGCGAAATTGGTCGTGCCATCCAATGGGTCCACGTGCCAGCGAAATTCCGTGCTGCTTTCGTGCCCGGTTCCCTCTTCCGCGGCGATGGAGTGTTCCGGAAAATATTTTGTAAGGCCCGCGACGATCGCTTCCTCGGAGCGCTTATCTGCTTGCGTGACAAGGTCGACGTCGCCCTTGTAGCTGATTTGGATGGGCCGGTCGAACTCTTCGCGCAGGATTTTGCCAGCTTCCTGTGCTATTTCAATGGCGGCATCGAGATAATCTTTGCTCATGTAAAAAAGAGCCACCCACTCCACTGCAGGGGCGCGGCTTGTTTACCCTGTAAGAGCCCCGCCCAAAGGTTCTCAAGTCCTTGCGTTCACCACTTTACCATTTGCGTGGAAGAAAAAGCTTCGTCCACATACAGGAAACCTATTAGTTGATATTTCTTCCAGATGACTGCCCTTTTTGAAGGCATCCGCATCCCATCCGAGTTAAACTAAATTACCAGCCTGAATGTGAGGGAGCATCGTGTTCAAAATGCGGAATCTTCTATCGACGGTCAGTTTGCTTGCACTGTCATTTCTCGCGATCGGCGCAACACGCGTCTCCGCCCAAAGCAGCAAAGTCATGGGCGAGGTGCGCTTTGAAGGCGTTACGCAAATCGATCGAGATTCAGGCGTGTGGATCGACGGCGAATATGTTGGCTATGTGAAAGAACTCAAGGGAGACAAAAAAGTCTTGCTGCTGCCGGGGAAGCACCAGATCGCGGTGCGCCAAGCCGGATATACCGAATTCAAGCGAGAGATCGTTGTCGAGCCCGGCCAAGCGCAGGAAATTCAAGTCAAGATGCAGTTTCTCCCAGGCGCAAAGACTCCCGAAATCACTTCTGAGCTGAAGGTTACGGTTCAACCAAAACGCGCGGCTGTCTTTCTTGACGGCAACTATGTTGGTCACGCCAGCGAGCTTGGCGGGTCATTTCATTCCCTGCTGGTCAGCCCGGGAAAGCACAAGATTAAAATCGAGTTGCCCGGCTATCGTACTTTTGAGACCGAGGTGAATGTCCTCGCGGGGCAAAAGTCGGAAGTGAAAACTGAGCTTCTTAAAGGCAGCATCGAGCAAGCCGGCTCGGACATCAAGCAACCACAGTAGATACCGCGGCCGTCGAATAACTCTAATTTTTTCGGCGATGCCCTTGACATACTCTTACTCCAAGCGTATAGTATCAATTGGGCGATAGCATGCCTCTTGCCCGAAAGCGCCAATCTTCTGATTGGCGCTTTTTGCTTTTTGGTAGCTCGGATTCGCGCGAGCTTAAAGTCAGCTAACTCCTTCAGATGCAACGTTTACGAAAATCATGGGGTGGGGAGAGTGGCAGAGTTCGTCACATCCTCTGACTTCGCGACACGCAGGAATGCCCGCAACTCCCGTACTGTCAATCGTTTACTTCGTAACTCGCCGACACCCCCGGGGGTGGGGTAGCCAGCTCGCTCTCTAACTACTAGATTGGCATGAACGAGGACTCATTGCGGTCCGGTAAGATACGTCTTGCGCGAACGAGCATGATAATCGCCGTTCAGGACTTTGACTTCGATTTTACGATACGTATTGGCAGGCCCGCGCGGCGTAGGGTAGTAACCCAGCCGGTATTGCGTGCGCAATTCGCGATCGATCAGATCGAAGATCACGTCGAGCTCCTGAGGCGTGTCTGGGAAAAACATATCCCCGCCGGTTGTCTCCGTGATCGTTGTCAGAGCGTGCTCGCCGGCGGTGTTGCGGCCGCTCTCATTTTTCATCGGCCGAATAACAATCGTGTAAAGCAGCGCGTCCGAGCGAACAGCTTCTTTGCGAGCGGCTTCAAAGTCGGCGGAGCTGGTCGTTTCGCCCGCGTCCGTTACCAGAATGATGACTCTCCGGCGATCTTCGCCGCGTAGCTCCAGCGCCTTCGCTCCGAGGAGCACGGCATCGTAAATCGATGTCCCCGACCCGGGCGGAATCCTTCGCACAGCGGCCTGCAGGGTTGAAACATTGTCCGAAAATGCCACGATCTGCGTGACGTTTTCATCAAAAGCAAAAACCGATAAGCGGTCGCCGGGCCGCAATATCTGACGGATGAAATGCGCCGCGGCCTCTTTCTCGAAAGCGATTTCTTTGTTTGCGCTCAGGCTCGCATCGATCATCAATGCAAGATCGAGAGGCTGCTGCGTTTCAGATTCAAATACTTCGATCTTCTGAAGCACGCCTTCTTCGTAGATTTGGAATGCCTCGACGGGCAAATCCGGCGCGGGCTTGCTGTGATCATCCAGGACGCTTGCCAAAATATTTACGAGTTCCACTTTAACTTTGATCTTGCCGCGCTGCGGATTGGGGTCGTCAAGCGGTCTAAGCGGCTGCTCCGGTGTTGGGACGATGCTGCCGGGAGGTGGGGGCGTCAGCGATGGCAGCCTTGGCGGTACTGGAGCTGAGGCATCGCCGGACGAATTGGCAGGCAGCTTCGGCTTTGGTTGTGCCCAAGGTGGCCGGTCAGGCTTGTCTTGAGCAAGAGAGAGCCCAGCCACAAATAGCGCCGCGAGAAAAACGCTGGCTGCACTAAGCACGCGGAGGGGTGTGGAGCTCATTGATTCACTAAGATGCAGGTTTCGCCACACGTGTTTCCATCGGAGCGGGAGGCATCTCGCCATCGGCCCACACCGCGCCGTCATCAAAATATTCCTTTTTCCAAATAGGAACAGTGCGCTTGAGGGTGTCGATCGCGAACCGGCATGCGTCGAAAGCAGCTGGCCGGTGCTGGGAACTGACCGCGATGAACACGCTGGTCTCGCCAATTTCGAGTCGTCCCAAACGATGCGCAATGGCCAGGAGATGCACCGGAAATTTCTCGTGGATTAGCTCAGCGATTTCGCGAATTTTGCCCAGCGCCATGGATTCGTAAGCCTCGTAGTCGAGGTAGAGCGCACGCCTGCCCTGGGAATGATTGCGAACGCAGCCGTCGAAGGTAACGACAGCCCCATCTTCGGGCGCGCGGACATGCCGGATCAATGAGGCCTGATCGATGGCGTCGCGCACGAGAACGAGAAGATCGGGTTGGAGCGTTTTGTTCATGGAAATCCGCGCTAGCCACCGCTTACGGGCGGGAGAAAGGCAACTTCATCGCCGGAATGGAGCGGTGTGCTCCACGCGGCGAATTCCTGATTGCGCGAGGCGACCAGCGACGCGCGAAATCGCGCGAGTTCGGGATGGCTCGTGCCATAGTGTGCGAAAAGCGCTTCGATCGGCGCCCCGTCAGGCAACTCAACAGAGTCTTCCGCATGGCCGACGATTTCTTTTAGGCGGCCGAAGAAAAGGACTTTGACCCGCGCGGTCTGTACAGACAGGCTCACAAGAGAATTGTAACCTGCGGAAGTGCACCGGGCCATAGCTTGCGCAGTTAGCGCTAACAGCCGAGCGGGTTGCGACAGTTTCGATATTTTTGAACCCAAAAATCGCGTTGAACTTTTCTATCCCTTGACCCAGGAACCATGCTTGCGTAGCTTTCTGTCATAGTTTGTTTTTGTATTTTTGTAGTTCAGGACTGAACAAAATCGCGATGAAAATTCTGGTGACAGGATCGAGTGGCTTGGTTGGAAGCGCGCTCGTGCCTGCGCTCGTTAAGGCGGGCCACACAGTATGCCGGCTCGTGAGACCAGGCACAGTCACGAAAGATTCTCTGAACGATGGTTTTCAAGTCACCTGGAATCCAGCAACCGGAGAACTCGGAGGTGCCGCCGTTGGCGCGGACGCCGTCGTGAACCTGGCCGGAGCATCGATCGCTGATGGGCGCTGGAGCGCCGAGCGCAAAGCGTTGCTCCGCTCCAGCCGCATCGATACAACTCGCGCGCTGGTCACTGCACTTGCGAAAATGAACGCCCGTCCTAGTGTGTTGGTTTCCGCATCCGCAACTGGCATCTATGGCAATCGCGGTGATGAACTCCTAACGGAAGAGAGTCAGTCAGGAAATGATTTTCTCTCGAACATGGCGAAGGATTGGGAAGCCGAAGCGCTTAAGGCTGAGGCGATTGGCATTCGCGTAGTCCTCGCACGCTTCGGAATCGTACTCTCACGAAAGGGAGGCGCACTCCCCGCCATGATGCTTCCCTTCTGTTTTTTCGCCGGCGGAAAAATCGGATCGGGTCAACAATGGATGTCCTGGATCACGCTGGAAGATGTAGTTGAAATCTTGCGCTTGGCGATCGAGAACGGCAACGTCCGCGGCCCAATCAATGTCATCTCCCCGCAACCAGTGCAAAACGACGGGTTCACAAAAACTCTAGCTGACGTCATGCACCGTCCAGCGTTCTTCCCTGCCCCGGCCTTGGCGCTGCGTCTCGTCCTTGGCGAAATGGCTGACGCGCTGCTCCTATCCAGCCAGCGTGCCCTGCCGCAGAGATTGGAAAAACTCGGCTATCGTTTCCTGTACGCGGATTTAAAAGGCAGTCTCAACGCTACCCTCAACACTTCCTAATTCTCTTTGCGCGCCTTACTTGATCACGTTGAGTGTGACGTCTACTTTTATCACATGCCCAGTGACGGGATCTGTAGCGACCGTTGATTGGATGGTCTGCCCATCGCGAATAAGCAGATTGACCTGTGTTCGAAAATCTTGTTGGATCGGCTCGTTCGAGGAAACTTCATTTCCCCCAAGCGAAGATGGCTTCTGGTTCGCGCCCGCTAAATAGATCGAATCTTTCTCCACATTCAGCCTCAAGAGAAAACGCCCATCATCGGCCTTTTCCGCGCGTCCGTCCATATTGGTGGTTAGAGGGTACTGCCCAACATGTTTTGAACCTGCACCGTTAGATGTCTCAACCGGAACGTGAAAAGTCATACGCACGGCCGCCGGCGCCCCACGATCATCCGCATTCACCAGAAAGGAATAGGGCAGGCTTCCGATTTTTTTGTCGCCATCGAATTCTGTAAAGACTACTTGGACACGCAGAGGCGTGATCGGTCTTTCGGCTGCGGCAGGCTTGGCAGCATCCGCGGATTTCTCCTTCTCTTGCGCCCGCATGGCAGGGACAACAAGAATCAGAGTGATGAGCGATATCGCCAGAATGGACCTTTTCATGGAACTCTCCTTTTTCAAATCTTCAAAAACTTCATTGTCTTGTCTTCTCGTCTTCTGAAGACGGCTCCGAGCTGACATCCGCAAGAGGTTTCACCTCAATTGGAGAGATTTCAAGCGGCGAAATTCGCAACTCTTGCAAAGCGTCTTCAGAATTCTCAGCAGGAAAAACATTTGTTTCGACTGTTTTCTTCTGAACGCCGGCGAGCAAAGCTTCGATAGCCCTCTTCTGACCGGCAGGAATCAGCACAGTGACATCTTTCCCATCTGGACCTCGAACATTCTTAATGGACGGGGTCGGACTGACTGTGCGAGATAGCCTTTTTGATTCCGTGGAAGCCACCACAGGAGGCATTACTCCCGTTCCGGCAGGGACAATATTGCCTGCGGCAGAAATCGCTGGTGGAGTTGGCAGAGCTGCACCTCGCCCAGATTGGCGAATGAAAACACTCAACAATATGAGTGCCGCAGTAGTCGCAATCGCAGCAGCGGCGGCAATCCAAGTACGTTGCGGAAGAGCTCGTTCGCTTAGTTGAGTGCGAACGCGCGCAAGAAGAGTAAGCGGCACATCGGAGTTGGCACTGACGCGTAGTCCCGTGTCGATGGCGGCGAAGAGCTGCCGTTCTTCGGTGAACACCTCGCGGCAAGCCACGCATGCGTCCAGATGCGAGCGCAATTCGCGTGACGGCGTAGCACCCGCGGCCGCAGCTTCCGTCAGCGCTTCTCTATAGTTTTTGCATGACATCGCAATTTCTCCGCAAGCTGCTTTCGTGCAAAAAACAATCTTGATTTCACCGTTCCCACTGGCAGGCCAAGCATCTCCGCTATCTCTTCGAGCGAGTGTCCCTGCATCGCCGCGAGCAGAAGGACGAGCCGTTGTTTCTCCGGAAGCTCTTCCATAGCGCAGTCGAGATGCTCTTGAAATTCGCTCGTGGCCGCCACGTCTTCCGTTGAAGGCCGCGGCGTCGGTTGCGACCAAAGCGTTTCGCGCACTTCGCGACGCTTCGAAGAACGCGCTCGATCTATCGCCAGCCGAAACGCGATACGAACGAGCCAGGCACGAAACCGCGTGCGATCGCGCAAGCGTTCAAAGCGCCGGTACGCGCGAAGCAACGCTTCCTGCGCCACGTCTTCGGCCTCCGCGCTGTTGCGCAGCACACCGCGGGCAACGCGATACGCCAGCGGCCCGCATTCCGCAAGCCGCTCCTCGAATTCACGGCGAAGAGCAGCCTGAGCCGCTTCCTGCACGAATTCCTTCTCAGCGGTACGGCCTGGCTGGATCAGAACCAGCTCCTGCATTAGGTCTCTTGTGCGAGCCGAAGACACTCGCCCTCCCCGTACAACTGCCAGACGCCACGGCACGCCGTTTGGTTCATAGAAATTCCTGCAGCCACATATTTAATCTATCGGTTAAATACAGGAACTTTGGATCGCGTACTTAACCCGTCGATTCGATGCACAGATGCTTGGAAATTAGCACAGCCCGCAGCTAGTGTATGACTCCCGTTATGGAACAGCGGCTCAAGGCCCCAGTTCCATACTGGGATGCCAAGAGTTGCGATATTGGACATCGCTTTGTCCCGCTACTCGGTGAAAAATCACTCGCTTTCCGATCTCACCAAATAAACATATTACTTTCAGGTAGTTAACGGGGGCCCGACGAGCCGGCCAGATCGTCGTCGAGACTCACTGGTCTTGCTCCTTTCGCTGGCCCTTCGCCTGCATTCCGACCCAGCATGCGGCCTCTCACGCACAACTCAGTGAAAATGAAAGCGGGTCACCGATCCAGACATGCTCTCCGGGCTCGCGCCCTGGGACTGCCCCAAGCCGCCTTGGCGGCACTGTGGTTGTTAGGTTGCGGAGGTGGTCCTGCGTCTGTCTCGTCACCGCCTCCGTCTGCCCCTCCTCCTCCATCCATCACCGTCACGGTGACGCCGACGACTGGTTCCGTCCTGCTCGGGAACTCACAGACTCTTACCGCGACGGTAACGAACACCGCCGACACAAGTGTGACCTGGAGCGTGAACAATATTCCCGGCGGGACCCCGTCCATGGGAACGATCACCTCCGCCGGCGTCTACACCGCACCGACCGACCTGCCATCGCAAGCAATCGTTCAAGTAACCGCAACGAGCCAGGTAGACTCATCAAAATCCGCCACAGCGCAAATCACTATCACGAGCGACATCGGGATCACCATTGCACCGCCGAATGCCAGCATAGAACTTGGCGCCGTCCAGTCATTTCATGCAGCAATCACCAGCGCAGGGCATCCTGACACTTCGGTGCGCTGGAGCCTGAGCGGCGCGGCATGCCCCACTGCGTGCGGCAGCGTGGACCTAAATGGCAACTACACGGCACCAGGAATTCTTCCATCCGCCACAACCGCGATGCTCACGGCACAAAGTTTGGCCGATCCTTCCAAGCAAGCTTCGGCCGCCATCAGCATCACCAGCAATTTCACGCTTCAAGTGACCGCTCCACAGAGCGTGCCTGTCGGAGGCGCAGCGACGATCGTCGCCACAATGACGCCCGTCGCCGGCTCCAATCCCAACATGGTTCTATCGTGGTCACTCTCTGGTCCCGGCTGCAGTTCCACAACTTGCGGGACGCTGACAGTAGTGACCACGCAAGGATCAGGAGGATCCGGCATCGCAGATACTGCAACCTATACAGCTCCAACCACGCCGCCCAGTCCTGACAGCGTGATAGTCACCGTAACGCCGCAAGCTGATCCTACAAAAAAAGCGCAAGCCACGATGGCTGTGCAAGCGGGCGTAAACGTCAGCCTTTCTCCACTCACGGAAACGCTGGCTGCGAACCACCGCGTGACGCTGACCGCGCAAGTCTTTGGAACAACAAATACCGCAGTGAACTGGAGCGTCAGCGGCATTTCCGGCGGAAACACATCGCTCGGACAAATCTGCGTTGTGGGCTCAAGCCCGTGCCAGAGCGTCGCGAGCGGGAGCGCGCTGCAAGTGGACTATCTCGCGCCCGGAACAATTCCCCAACCGAATCCAGTAAGCGTAATGGCAACAAGCGCGGCGGACGCCACGAAAAGCGCGTCAGCGCAAATCACGATCATCAATCATGTGCTGGTTTCGGTGTCGCCGCAGAGCATCACGCTGGCGCCTCTCGCGGTCGAGGGATTCACGGCCACGGTCCTTGGCACCAGCAACCAAAGCGTGGTGTGGCAAGTTCAAGGGACGGCGTGCGCGAACGCCGGCGTTTGCGGCGCAATCGACGCAAACGCTAACTACACCGCGCCCGGTTCCGCGCCAACGCCGGACGCGCTGCAAGTGGTGGCCGTCAGCTCGGACGACACCACACAGTCCGGCGCGGCAAACATAACGATCTCCACAGGAAGCAACATTCTTACGCTGCATCCGGCGAGCGTCTACGTAGGCGCGGCTCAGGGCTTCACGCTTCTAGTGGAAGGAAGCGGTTTCACGGCGTCGAGTCCAGGCCCGAGTTCGACGTTAATGATTGCCGGCACCGCGCGAACAACAACTTGCCTGTCGCCGACGGAATGCACCGCGCCGATCACAGCTGCCGACGTCTCCGTGGCGGGAAATGTCTCTGTACAAATCCAGAATCCCGGAGAAACAGAATCCAACGCTGTCTCCCTCGTGGTCGTTGTCCCAAACGCTACAAACGACGTAATCGCTCTAAGCAACGCCTCACCGACGGCAACAGGCCAGGACATTGTGGTTGTTGACCCAACCACCGCAGGCGTGAGCGCCCAGGGCAACGACGTGGACCTAAACGTCATGGCTCTTGGAATGTTTTCCACTGCGAACAATTCCTGTTCGCTATCAGGCAACCCGCTGCCGCTGCTCCGACCAGCAAGCGGGAGCACGGCATTCAATGTCTGCGTGTTCTCCGAAAGCGGATTGGACACCAGCATGACATTCAACGTGACAGGGTCCGGCGATGTCACGGTGATCGCAAAACAGCCCGCGGGCCTCGGAATTATCCAATTGACGCTGCAGGTTCCGTCTAGCGCTTTGCCCGGCGCTCGCACGCTTTTTATCGAAAACACAAATCTGGACGAGACCGCCGCCAGCGGAGCTTTGGTCATTCAGTGAAGATCGCGAGGTAAATGAAAATGAACTACGTTCAACGACGCCGATTCTTGTGGATTCTTTTTCTAGGAGGGCTTGCGCTGCTCGCGGTAGCGGCGAACGCAACGACATTGTCGCGTCTAAAACTTGAAGATTTGGCTCAGGAATCCACCGCCGTGGCACGGTTGCGCTGCTTGGGAGCAACAAGCCAGTGGGAGCAGGGAGAGATTTGGACCGAGACGAGATTTGAAGTGCTTCAGCGCGAAAAAGGCGCTCTGCCAAGAATCGTTACGGTGCGCCTGATGGGAGGACACGTGGGACATCTTCATTCCCATGTGGATGAAGTTCCCGCGTTTCGTCCCGGCGAAGAGGTTTATCTCTTCCTTTGGACGCGCGAGGGTGAGCCATATCAGGTTATGGGATGGTCGCAAGGGACTTTTCGCATTGCGCGCAATCCACAGTCCGGTTTGGAACTGGTCACCCAAGATTCCGCGTCCTCAGCGGTGTTCGATCCACAGGCGCGGGCTTTCCGGCGCGGCGGAATTCGCAATCTGCCCGTTTCCATTTTCAGAGAAAAACTTCACAAGGCCTTGAGGCAGGAAAATCAGTAGAACGCGGGAGAACTTCGATGATCCAACAAAGGCAATATCGTTCGATTCGCAGTTACATCGCGGCATTTCTTGCGGCTTTCTACGGCGTCTGCGGCATTCCTGGGGCTCGCGGTTATGCGTTCGACCAAATTGTTCCGGATGTGCGCCAGCCGGCAAGCGTCTCCGGAGGTTCGGCTTGCCCGGTGGCTTCGCACGATGTCATCGCCCCAGGTGCCATCGCGGAACAGTGGAGCACAGTGCTGGGAACCAATCCGGTTACCATTTTGACTCAAGATCAAACGGCCGCGGGGCAGCTCAACGAAATCGAAGCAGTCATCACGCAATCGCTCGAAGTTTGGACCGGAGTGAGCGGTACAACTCTTGTACCAGGAACGTTTGCCGCGGTGACTCGCACGGCAACACAAAATGCGTGTGGGTCAGATGGAGTGAACTCAATCTGCTTCGATCAAGCCGACGGCGCATTTACCCCGGGGATTCTGGCGTTCACGCGAGTGATCACCGCCGACATCATTGGCGTGCAGGTGGGAACGGGCGTGCCGTCGTCACAAGTCGGACAGATTCTGGATGCGGACATTTATTTTGATCCCGGCAATTCCATGATTACGTTTGCTACACCCGCGGCGCTCGCCGCGACGCCGACGGCATACGATTTCGAGTCTCTAATGATCCACGAGTTGGGGCACACGCTGGGATTCAGCCACTCCGCCGTGTTGGCTGCGATGATGTATCCGTTCGCCCCTGCGCCGGGTACATTTTCCGGAATGCGCCCAACCGCCCAGCAATCCGATGCCCCACTAGGAGACGACGATCGCACCGGGTTGCGCGTTTTGTATCCAGACCCCGCAGATACTGCCAACGTCGGCTCGCTCAGCGGGCACGTCCTTCCTGCCAATCCGCTTTCGCTGCCCGCATCGCCGCCCGGCGTGACAGGAATTTTCGGCGCGCACGTAGTCGCCGTGGATGCCGCAAGCGGCGCAGTGATCGGAGCAGGGCTCGGCGGCTGGAGCTGCGTCGCGCCCGGCCCCGCGCAATTCGATGGAAGCTATGAGATTAGCCACCTGCCCGTGAGCCACAGCTACCAGGTGTACGCGGAGCCGCTCGACAATACGGTCTATCCTTCGCTAGTCAGCCCCGCCATCGCATCTCTCTGCCGCAATCCCACGACGGACGCGAGCTGGCCTCCGCTGCAGGCCTGCGTAGTGCCCGCAGTGAACACCAGTTTTACGACGCGCACTCGTCCCGGCTCATAAGTTCGTTCCCGCAGTTACCACACACAAAGGAGCTGGGGCACTTTCCGGTTAAGCATTCGTCTGGAATCGAACAACTACGAAGGAGCACGTACCCTCGAAGAATTTTCGTTCCAACGTAAGGGCCAAGCGCCACTCAAAAAGCAACCGGCCCCGGAGGGGGTAGCCGGGGCCGGTCGCTAGGATGCAGTTGTTGGCTGTGTTCTACTGACTAGGCAAAAGAAGCTGCGTAAAGCCAGTCGTGTTCACGTCGCGGAAGAGCGGCGTTCGCGGCGGCAACAGAGAAGGAGTCAGAAACTCCGAATCAAAAGCGTAGCCGCGGGATGGTGGGGAATAGACCGTAGTGCAGCACTTGTAAGTACCAAGTGCCTGCCGGTTGTAATACATGCTGATGATGGAGCCGCGATAATTCAAAGCTTGGCCAGAGATCGAAACTCCTGCAACGGTCCCGCCGCCCCAGTTTTCGATATAGCGGAGGAAGTTGTGGACTCCGCCGTCGGTACCGAAGTCGGCGGCAGTACCAGTCGGCTGCGGGAAGGAGACGCCTTTGCCGGCCATAATGGCGGTCCGATAATAGGCGCCATTCGCGGTACCGTTGGTGGCGATACGCACGATGGTTCCAGCGGAGTTCGCATAAGGGAAGGCAAAGGAATTGACGTCGTTGAAGCCGTTAGACAAAAACGTGACAGCGTCCGCGTTTACGGAGACGGCGACGTTAGGGTCGTTGAAGCCGCCACCGGCGGAATTGGCATTGAGGTCTCCCTGGATGTATGCAGGATTTTCCGTGGCAATGGCCAAGCCGCAAGGCACGGCGCCGGGGCATGTGCCGAGCCCGGTCAAGAGACTGCCGTCCATAATCTTAACGGCGCGGCGGAAAAACGGGTTGGGATTCTCGCGGGCTTCATTGGCATGGATGACAAAATCCATGGGCCATATCGTCGAGGGCGAAGTCACAGTGCAGCTTGGATTGGCGGTTATGGCATTGGCCGTGGTCGATGTGCCATACAGATTGCCAGGTCCAGCCAGACTGTACATCCCGTATTGCCCGTAGCCCAGTGTAGTGCCCACGGTGGCATAGCTCATCGTGGGGGTGATGACGCCGGCATCCATGACGTAGGTGGGGTTCTGCCCGTAGGTGTAGAAGCCTGTGGAGCCCAGGCCGTCGAGATCTTCGCCTGTATCTTGGGTACCGTTCGGGCATCCGTTTGTGCTGGCAGGGTTCACAAAATCATCCCAGCCATATTCGCCAGTCTCGTGACTGCTGGGGGAAAGCGGCGGCCACGCGTTCGTGAGCACAGAGCCCGTATAATTGCCGCGACGGTCGGAAACGTAAATTAGATAGTCATTAGGCGCGTTGACGCTATCATAAGCCTGGTGGCCAGAGCCTCCGACGTAGACTCCTGTTCCCGCCAGATAGCCAGCCAGGTTCTTGGCATCAACTTCCACGTACTGCATTACGCCGCCCACAGTGACCATCTGCGAATAGCTAATCAGGTTGGGGCTGGCGCCCAAACTGCCGGCAGGGGTGGTATCGCGGATAGTGCCCTCGCGCGTGTCGAATAGCGCATTTGGCCAATAATCCGCGGGGCTCGAGGGAACGCCGGTGACCTTGCCAGTTGTAATTAGTTAAGCCGCACTGGCCATAAGCGCCATAGTTAGATGGGTTGTCACGAACGCGCTCCAATCGGATGATCGCGTTAGGATGTACGTCGTACTGGCAGGCGAAAGTCGAGCTGTACGGAGAAAGCACTTGGGTCGTTGGCAACGCGAGCAGCGGCTCCGATGCTGCCATATTGTGTCCCCGAGGCGAGGCCAGTGCCCTGAGGGTTGATGTTGCGGCCTGCATAACCATAGCCTAAGACTTCCAGAGTTACGTCTTTCCAGGTTCCGCAAGGATTCCCGTAGGCGGTTTGGATTTCGATCTTGATATAGCCTTTAACGATAGGCAGGCCGGAATCAGTGGCAAACCCCGTGCCGCTCGGCGTCGGCAACCAATAGCCGTCGCCTGTGAGTGAAGTGGTTCCACCCGGGCTGTAGCCAGTCGTCGCGCCTAGCACTGCACCAGATGCCGCCATCGGCACTGGCAGCGTTTGATATCCCGCTGTGTTATTGGTGTTCATTTTCGTATAGAGCGCCGCCGGATTGCCTCCAAGCGCCGTCCAGCCGGTAACGGGTACGGCAAGCTGTGCCAAGTTAACTGGCTGTGTAGTGGTATCGACGCAGGGAATCGACATGATATCGGTCGGGTTATCCGAGAGCAGAACCTGAATACTGGCTTGAGCGAAGTACCGTAGGTTCGTGACGGAAGCGCTCTCGCCGACGTATGGCCGGCGGATCATATCCACTGGCTGAGTCGTGCCATTTCCAAGCAACACGATACCGAGATTTAACTGGTTCGCTCCAGTGGCGCCATTCCTCAAGTTGCCGGCGTAATCAGCGGTGCCCAGCGAGATGGTCGGCCAGCTCGGATTTGTCGCGGAGCCGATTGTTCCCACCAAACTGCCTTCTGTCTCTGCCAATGGACGGGTGCTGCTGCCATTGAACACGTTTACGGCGCCGTTGTAGGAGCTGGAAGTGGAATACCCGTTGGAAAGATTGGTGCGGATTACGTTTAGATAAGCCGAGACGGGCTCGGTAAGGTTTAGAGGGCCGGGGTTCGCGGCCAGGAACAGGTTTCCATTGGTCGCGGTGCGGCCGCCGAAACTGAACTGCGGGCCAGCAAAGAAGCTCAGGTCGGTTGCCGAGAAGATACCGAATTGGAACATGGGAATGCCGACCGTTTGCGTGGTGCGCTGTAGCTTCACTTCAGAGCCGGAGGTCGTGCGCGCCGTAACGTTGAGGGTGTACAAAGTCTGCAGCGCCGTCATGCCTTCGTAAGAGCCGGAGTTAATCACATTGTTGGTGGCGAGAGGGTTGCCGTTGGAGTCCGTCGGAAAGGAAATGTTGTAGCCGCTGGCCCCGTTGTATTGAACGTAATTGATGCCAGTGAGACCCGGAGGAGTCGTGGTTAGCGCGGTGATCTGAGCGCCAGTCGGCGAATAGTTCGTGTCGAAGAGCGTTCCGATATCCGCCGTCAACTTCTCCATGCCCGCTTCTGCGGCATAAAAAGCCTTGCTGTAGTCATTGTTATAGCCGCTGAGCTTCTGCCCAGAGCTAATCAGCAGAACGAAGCCAACCAGCAGGCTGGACATGAGCAGCATGAGCAGCAGTGTGGTAAGCAGGGCGATGCCGGAATCGCGTCGCATCTGTTTGTTCGGGGCATTCATTGTAAGGCTCCTCATTATTGATACCTGTTGACGTAGGCCATACTGCGGAGGCTGAGCTGCGTCTGGAAGTTTTCTCGAGCGTACTGTTTGGTTTGCCCAAGCATGCTGGTTGACCGCGTACTCATATAGAGATTCACGGAGCGAATCTGGCTTTCGGAATACCCGGCGGGGACGGTGAGTTCATTGACGGCAATGCCGTCGTTGAAATTGAACGTAAATTGCAGGTTTTCGAGAGTCTCCCCGACCGGCTGCGCAGCATTGAAATTGACCGCGCGATCGAGCCGGATGTGAATCGGGTCGGTCACGTTATCAAGCCAATAGGAAATCATCCAAATGCGGGTGGCCGAGGTTTGCGGGTACGTGCCAAGATAGGTAACTACGCCAGTCGTGCTATTGACGCTGGTGTTCTGTAGCTGTTTGATCGTGCCGCCGGTCGCACCTGTGATTCCGTTGAGATGGAAAGCATCGCCCGAGGCGAAACTCAGTGTTTGGGCGGACACGCTGGTGACCAACTGAAGAGCCTTGCCATTCGTATTGCTAAACATGATCAGATCGCCTGGATTGATCTGCACGCCGCTGGCAGCGAGGCTCGTGAGGTTGAAGCAGGTCGGGTCAAACGTTACGGAATTTCCGGTAGCGGAGATTGTGCCGGCGGGGCAGCTGGTCCCGTTGATCGGCTGAGCGTTCATGCCAATGATGGTTCCCGTGGAGCTTGCCGTGTTGTCCTCATAGACGACGGTAATAATGTCGGTATTCGTGGCAGAGGTCGCGTCAGGAGCAGTGATGAGAGGCCCCAAGGCGTTGCCAGGCTCGATGGACGGCAATGTCGTGTTGCAAACAGGAAACGTGCCTGTTCCAGTCGGAAGAGGGCGGGCCAGGTTGGAAGTGCCGCCCGGACACGCCGTAGTGGCCGCGAAAGTCGGAATCGTAATTCCGCCAGTGGGAACGCCCATGCCCGTCATGATGACGTCCTGCTCCAAAAGGTTGAGGCCGGCGCGAATGTTGTCGGCCATATCCTCGCGCTGGGTGACGTTCTGGTTTGAGTACGTGGCCATCCTAAAGGCCATGACGGTTGCCAGCAGCGCTACCAAGGTGACGGCCATCGCTACCGTAAATTCAATTAGCGTGAAACCCGACTGTTTTTTCATGTCCGAAGTCCTCATAAGCTCTCTAGGCGAACGCTGAGATGTAGCTGATCAACGTGTAAGTGCGATTCATTTTCCCAACCTGATAGTTGATGGTGACGGTGATCATGCGAAGGTTGGTTTCGCCGGTGACTGAGGTGATAGCGATCGTGCGTTTCATCCACGGATTGAGATCCACCACTTGGTCGTCGGCCGTGCCGAGAATTCCGTCGGGGCCAGGGCCGATGGTTATCAATTCATCCGCGGAACCCTGGTCCGTCACGGTACCCACAAGACCATCTGTACCGGGAACGAGGATGGGCTGCGGAGCGTCAAGGAAAACGCCATTGTTACTGACGTTTTGAATGGATGACCAAGTCAACTGTTTGATGTCGCGTGCCGTGAAGATCGCTTCGACGGCTTGTTCAGCCTTCTTCTCGGCTACATAGTCGTATTGAGAGAGACTCGCGAAGAAGATGCCTTGGGCGTAGACCGCGGCAAGCGATAGCACGCCGAAGGTCAAAACAAAAATTGAGATCATGGCTTCCAGTAGCGTGAAACCAGCCAGGGGTCGTGTGCGTTTGCGCTGTGTTTTCATAAATGGGCTTCTCTCCTACTGCTCTTCTTGCCAATTCGCGACCGTGCCGCCCGTCGCACCGGCAGCCCAGGAATAGGAACGGACGCGCCCTGTAGCCCCCATGACGGTGACGGCGCGCACGGTATTGGGCTTGCCGACTGTCCCGACGAAGATCGAGGCGTTGACTGGATTGTTATTTCCAACCGTGTTGTAGCCAGAGGATCCGGTCGTTCCAACCAGGCTTCCAGAAGTGCTGAACATGATGGCAAGACCTGCGGTGCCGCCGCTTGCAGGGGAAAAATTCAGTCCGTTGGTATTGGTATTCCCGAATCCCATGGGTGTGTCCGGCAATCCAGGGTACTGGTAAAAATTATTTCCGCCGGGCACTCCATCGTTAAGATATACAGGTGCGATGACCGTCGCAGGGGCCTCGCCTGGGAGGGTCTGGACGGCAATCTGAATCTCGTTTGGAGCGGTGAATGTAACCAATACGTTGCGGCGCTTGGTAACGGCAATTTCGCGCGCGGTCCGCATTTGGCCGATGATTTGGAACATGGCGTCGTTTGCCCTTGAAGCGGCCGTGGAACTCGTGGTCGACATGAAGGCCATACTTGCCAGGACAAACGTGATCCCTACAACCGTAACCAACTCGACCATTGTGAAGCCTTGTTGTGCCCTCTTGCTTCTTCGCTGCATTCTTCCACCTCTACCCCGGGATAAATCCCGTCTTTGTCGCTAAGAGGAGTGCACGAAGGCAGCCAAGAAGAGATTTTCAATAAACCTATTGCTTTCTTTATCTTATGAGGAAATCAGGAAATAGGCCGTAGTGAGGAGTTGAAGGAATGTAACAAAAAGTTACAGGTCGCAACCTTGGGAACGAGGCGATGGCTACGCAGGAACGAGCCATCCTCCGCCGAAAAGAAGACCCGGACCTAGTGATGCTGTGAAAATAGGGCCCCAATGTTCAGCCGGATGGCTCTGAACCGATTGCAGAATAGCGTCAAGGGCTACTCCGCACGTGGAGGAGCCGAGATTTCCAAAAGACTTGGCGACAACGGGAAACTTGTCTTCCGGCAGCCCGCAGTGCTTAGCAAGGAGCGTGACAAGACGCGGATTGGGCTGGTGGGTGGCCAAACCTTGCAGCGTGGAGCGGTCAATGCCACTGCGAAGTTCGATCTCCCGGACCACTTTTTCCAGCCTGGTGATGGCCGCTCGAGAGAGCGCTTCGCCATCAAAGTGCACGTCGAGGTTCCCGTTCGGTGCATGCGCCACGCGGATCGCGTCCGCATATTGACCCGCACAGCCAAAGAAAAATTCTCCTAGAGCGTAAGCGTGTCGCGGCGCAGCGCCGTTCTTCGTGCGCAAAAGAAACGCGCTGGCGCCATCGCCGAACAAGCCGCCGAATTCTCCCGCGACCTGGCCTGGCTTGAAAGTACGGCTATGAACATCAGAAGTAATGACGGCGATGGTGCGAGCCTGTCCCGAAGCGATGAGTCCTTGGGCTACAGCGAGCCCGTTTACGAGGCCGAGACAAGCGCCGCCGACGTCCAGCGCGCCACAGTTCTCGCGAGCAAGGAATTGGGAGTGAAGCTGCGCGGCGAGGGAAGGATAGCCGCGATGCGTTTCGCTGGTGGCGATGATCCAATCCAGTTCTGGAACGCCTCATTCCGCGATTTGGAGAGCCTGCTGCGCGGCGCGCGCACCAAGTGTGAGTTCATTTTCATCTTCAGCGGCGTACACAAGGGATTCGATTCCGGGCCGGGAGCGAAGCTTTCCAAGCGGCTTATGGAAGGCCCGGTCGACTTCCTCGGAAGGAATTTTGCAGGAGCCGACGACCGCGGAGGAACTGGTAATAAGGACCGAGGTTTCTCTGGCAGATTCCATAGAATCAAGAATACTCAATGGCTTCAGGAGACGCGCGGAACGCAAAGTCGTGGGCTTGACGGCGGAGCGCGTCCTGGATTACCACCTCGCGTTCGGAAATGAAGAGCGAGCCGCTGTCAAAGGCGGCAAGATCGTGCAATTTGAGGAGTCGATCTTCGGCATCGCGCTGCGATTCCAGCTCACCGCCGCGGCGGATGTGCAAGAGCGTAATGCCACGCTCGAGGAGTGCAGGGCAAATCATGAGGAAGCGATGGCACTGGAGAGGGTCTTCCTCTGCGCACATTAGAACAATGTTTGAAGAGTTCGCTAGTTCCAGTGTTCGGTCGATTCCAACGCAAAAATCTGCAGCTTTGCGGCGCTCTTGATAATCCACGATTCCATCCACGTGGTAGGCGCGTGGATCGGAGGGCCGGCCGCCGAGAGCTTCACCTAGAAACTCATATCGAATTCTTGCCGAGGCCAGACAGACTTCGAGTGGCTCGCGGTTGAATTGCGGGAACCGGAAACTGCCGGGACGGCTGCGAACGTCGCAGACGAGTCCCACTTGATGGCCTGCCAAAACAGCTACGAAATCGTTCAAGTCGAGGTTCGAGTGGCCGATGGTGAATATCTCGTTCGACTTGGCACGTGAAAGCAGCAAATTGAATTCCTAATATAGATGGCTGATATTTTGCCGAAAGCGGGCGGAAGCGGCAAGCGATTCCGGCTCGGGCATAAGCTCCGCACCGGAAACATCGAAATCCGGCACGACCAGGGAATCGAATAAGATTAGGCTGGCTCGCCTCTAAAGATGGTCGGGATTAGAGACCGAACGTGTGGAAAGAGGGTTGTGCGTGTGGAAATATTTTTTATACGCAGAAATCCAGTCTGTGGCGATGTCGTGCTGGGCTGTAGATAAATCCAATTGCCCTGCGCAAACCATATCGTGGAGCCGATCTTCGAGAGCGTCCTTCACGTGGGCATTCCAAACGGTGGAGGAGTAAGGCTCTGGCCAGAGATTTCGGATGTCGTCCGCGCCACCGAGGCCGGGAGTGATCAAAAAATCGACCTCGTATTCCGCCGCGTGAGACTCCGGGGTTTGATATTCCTGAAGAACCCTTTGCCTTATAGAAGCTGGAATCGTCCGCGTCTCCCCGCTGTCGCCCAAGCGACAGACCTCCGCTGTGGTCACGGGAAGCGTAGCACCGGGAGTGAGATTCTTGTCCGGGATCGGGCCTAGCTCAGCTTCGGCCAGAGCGGGGCCAACTTCCGGCGTGCGTCCTTCTTGACTTCGTATACCCCAGATTCCCAGAGTTGCAAAGAGTAAAGCCGCGCCGACAGCGGCCCATTGTGTTCGCGGAGACGGAAAAAAGCCGGCGGCAGACCGCAGCCCCCGACGGCTCGTGGCAGCGGATTCCGCCAATCGAGCTTGCAGCGCGGCGCGAGCACCATCGGCGGGTGGCAATTGCTGTTCGCTGCCTTCGCTCTGTCGAACGAGGGAAAACTCTGCGAGCGTGAATTTGATTTCTGCCAGCCGGGCACGGCACGTCGCGCAAGAATCAAGATGCGCGTGAACCTGGATGCGCCGCGACGGATTGAGCTCGTCGTCGAAAGCTAGAAGGATTTCCTGATCCGAAAGATGATTTGGTTCGTTCGACATTGGATTATTTTTCGTCGGCGCTTTCCAATCGCGCCAGGGACCGCGTCAAGGAAATGGATACTGCACCAAGCGACATGCCCAAAACTTCGGCAATCTCACGATAGCGAAGGCCCTCCGCTCGCAGGTGAAGACAGGACTGATCTCTCGCCGGCAGCGCCTGAAGAACTGCGCGCAGACGGTCGTGTCTTTGAACGGCAGCCAATTGCTCTTCGGGATTTGGCGCGAGATCGATCTGCTTTTCCATCAAACTGCCATCCGAAAGGACAGTTTCGCGAACTCCGTGAGCTGCATGGCGCTGCTTCAACGAGAGATTGTGGACCACACGAAACAACCAGCCCCGAAGATTTTTGCGGGACCGGCCAAGCTGGAGATGGCGGTACAGAGAAAGGAAGACCTCTTGAATGATTTCCTCACCGTCATGCACGGACAAGCCAAAGGACAAGGCATAGCGCAGCAAACGGGTCCTAAATTCGTCGAACAAACCGATGATTTCGTTCTCCAGTTCGGAGGGCAAGACCGGCAGCGCGGAGTCGTCCACCCTCGGTAAGGGCAACCTTCGGAGCGAGTCTGAGAGCGAAATGGCCATGGAACTCATCTTAATAGTACATTCCTTGCACCACTGATTTGTTCACTGTTTTTCTTAGCGTGCCCAGTTTTGCCCCCTGAAGCTCTCGATCCCCGATACTGTTCTTGCACACGTCGTTAAATAGTTGAAAAAAACACTGAACAAGACTAGCAGCATAAGAATATTCAGATAAGCAAGCTGGGGAAGCTCGGAGAGTGGTGTGTCATCCTAATAGGGATTTAAGCCGTCAAGGCATCTCGCCCAGTGCGACTACAATTTCTCGATCGGGGCTAATCGCCAATGAAGCGATTTCTACTGCTATTTCTTATAAGCGCTTTACCGGTTTTTGGACAGAGCAACACAGGTGAGTTGCGCCTGAGCGTGACGGACCCATCTGGGTTGGGAGTGAAGAGTTCGGTCGAACTGGTTTGCGAGGCGAATCAGTTTCAAGGGAGCTACGAAACGGACGATAGCGGTAATCTTGTGGCCAAGCGCTTGGCCTTCGGCGTCTACAGGCTTCGTATCGAGCGTTCCGGATTCGCAGTGTTTACGGATTCCCTTGAAATTCGCTCTGCGATTCCCTTTGCATTTGCGGCCAAGCTTAGCATTGCTGCGCCGACTGCGTCGGTCGTAGTGAAAGACTCGGATACGCTTATCGATCCTTACCGCACCGGAACGATATACCGTATCGGTACGGACATGATTGAAACCCGCGTGAGCTCTCTCCCTGGACGCTCGTTGCAAGATTTAATCAATACTCAGCCCGGCTGGCTTTATGAAGGCAATGCTGTGCTGCATCCGCGCGGCTCGGAGTACCAGACGCAATTTGTTTTAGACGGCATTCCGTTAACCGACAATCGCTCGCCAAGCTTTGGTCCGGAAATCGGAGCGGATGACCTTGATTCCATGAGCGTATTCACGGCGACCTTCCCTGCGGAATATGGTCGAAAAATGGGCGGCGTCGTAGAGCTGAACACAGCGAAGGACGACCGCGAGGGATTTCACGGCGAAGTCGTACTGTCTGGAGGCAGCTTTGATACCGCGGGCTCTTATGTCATGGGGCAGTATGTCTGGGGAAAAAATACGCTAGGCGTCAGCGCCAGCGGAAACATGACCGGCCACTACCTGAATCCTGTGGTGCCGGAGAATTATACGAACACAGGCACTACAGGCGATTTCATGGTTCGCTACGAAATAGATTTGACCAGCAGCGACCGGTTGAGTTTTTCGGTCCGCCATGCACTTTCACGGTACGAAATTCCCAACGAGCAGGTACAGCAGACTCCGCACGAGGATCCATTTGATCCGTTACAGCCACTCGGGTCGCAGCTTCAGAACGCGGACAACTTTGAAACAATGGGAATCGTTTCCTACCAGCATATTTTTTCGGCTAATGTTGTCGGCGATTTTCGAGGGATGGTTCGCGATAATTCGAACGATCTCTATTCAAATCCTTATTCCACGCCCGTCATAGCGTTCCAGCATAATTATTTTCGCGAAGGATATTTCAAGGGATCTGTTTCGGTCCATCACGGCAGGCAAGAGTGGAAGGCCGGGGTCGAATCCGATTCGACGTTTCTCCATGAAAATTTCAACGACACAATTACGGATTTCACGCAATTTGACCCCGGTACGCCTGCCACCTTCACTTTCGCGGGTAGCAAGCCGGACCTCGAGCAAGGCGCATTTGTGCAAGACCAGATCCGTTTGGGCAACTGGACAGTCAGTGCCGGATTGCGATGGGATCACTATCAGTTGCTAGTGAATCAGAATGCAGTAAGTCCGCGGTTGAGCGTTGCCCATTATTTCCCCAAGCTTGGCATCGTTGCCCACGTATCCTACGACAGAATCTTTCAGACGCCGTCGTTCGAGAACATACTCATCTCCAGCTCGTCCGCTGTAACCTCACTCGATCCGATCGTACTGCGTCTGCCGGTCCTCCCTTCTCATGGAAATTATTATGAGGTTGGGTTGTCAAAAGATTTTTGTGGGCAGCTTAGATTGGATGCCAACGTCTTCGACCGCCGCGTGAATAACTATGCCGATGACGATCAGCTTCTGAGTACTGCCGTGAGCTTCCCAATTGCCTTTGCAAAGGCTTACATCTATGGCGCGGAGGGTAAGCTGGAACTCCCGCATTGGAAACGTTTCAACGGTTATGTGAGTTATTCCTATATCGTCGGATCGGCCTATTTGCCGGTGACAGGCGGGCTTTTTCTCGGGGATGATGCAACTGACGCTTTGGGGCAAAGAGTGGGGCGATTCTGGGATTCACAAGATCAGCGCAATACCGTACGGACTCGCGTGCGCTACGAATTTACGAAACGGATTTGGGGAGGCATCGGCGCGGAGTACGGATCAGGCCTACCCTTTGAATTCTCGGGCGATGAAGCACTGGCGCTTGCACAATATGGACAAGCTGTTGTGGACCGCGTGAACTTCGACAAGGGCCGAGTGCGGCCATCTCTTTCGATTAACGCATCGCTCGGCGCGGATCTCTTGAAAACGGAAAAGCTCAACGTGAGGATACAAGCCGACGGAACGAATCTGAACAATCGCCTCAACGTAATTGATTTTGCGGGGCTTTTTTCTGGAAACGCAATCGGTCCCCCACGCAGCTACAATCTTCGCTTGACGACAAATTTCTAGAGCGAATTTGTCGCAGATTCCGAGGTTTCATCGCGCTGAGGTCTCTTCTTCGGCAGCCTGATAGGGCTACTTGCGGTTCGCTTTCGCGAGCAGCCGGAGCATTTCCAGATAGAGCCAAATCAGTGTGACCATCAGGCCAAACGCGCCGTACCACTCCATGTACTTAGGAGCACCGCCGCGAACGCCAGTTTCGATCATATCGAAATCAAGGACCAGATTCAGTGCGGCGATGACGACCACGAACAGGCTGAAAGCGATGCCCCAAAAACCGCCTCCGTTGATCGCCGAAAATTGAAAGTGAAAGAAAAAGCTCAGGGCCATTTGGACTAAGTAAAAAACCGCGATACCGCCCGTCGCTGCGATCACGCCAATCTTAAATCCTTGCGTGGCGCGGATTAGACCCGTTTTATAAGCGAGGAGCATGACAAAGAGCACGCCGAGCGTGAGGCCCACGGCCTGAATGGCGATACCATGATAGGTTTTCTCGAAGACCGCGGAAATGCCTCCGAGTGCAAATCCTTCGAGCAGCGCGTAAATTGGCGCGGTTATCGGCGCCCAGGTTTGCTTGAGAATGGTTACAAGCGCAACGACAAAGCCGCCGAGGACGCCGCCAATCATCCACGGATAGACAGCTTCGGGCGTATTCGAGTGTGCGAGTCCCCAAGTCCAGGCGGCGGTCGCTACAACGCAGAGCAGGAGCAGGCCCGTCTTGTTGACGGTGCCCTGCAACGTCATCGCTTCGCCGATGGCAACTTGACCCTTGAAAGCTTTTTCGTTTAGAGCGGGATTGGACGTACGCATAAAACCTGCCATAGCTTGCCTCCGAAAGGGTGCAAACTCATTTTACTCTTCATCAAGCAACAAATCCAAACGGCCTGGCTTTGCTCGAAAACCACGATCCGGGCTTCAATTAGACCTGTTTTTGTCCGCTGGAGATTTGGCTTTGGACTTGTGCTCGAAATTCGAGAGGGTGCGCAATCTTCTCGAACGTTTCAGGAGTTCCGCCGGTGCCCCGAATGATGACCGTTCCGTAGCCCAGCATTCGGCCCATGGCGGGCTCTTCCACGACAACGCTCTCGATTCTTGAGAGGAGCAGTTCGACTGTTCGCCGGCTGGCCAAGCCGGTTTTTACAATGACTCTTTTGTTGGTAATGGCCATGACTGTAGCATTGCGTTTGATCAGGCCGATCCCGAAAAGAATTACGGCGACGAGGACCGCCCCGAGCGCTAGAAAAACAAGCGCGTTCGATGGAGTTTGCCCATTGCGCTTGGCGTTCCAGGAATACACGAAGAGGGCAACGCTTGCTGCGATGAAAAACGCCGCGAGACCGGCGTGCCCCAGCATGACGACCCAATGCAACTTGGTCTGATACTGCAGCGTTTCGCCCTCAATGAGATGTTTTTCTACGTAGCTCAAAGCGGCTCCTCAAGAGCTTGTGAATCGTACCTGAGAAACCATGATGACAGATTATTTGGTAGCGCTAACGGGAATCGAACCCGTATTTCGGCCTTGAAAGGGCCGCGTGCTAACCGTTGCACCATAGCGCCACATTTTGCAGGGTGTGTAACCTATCTAGGATAAGAGAAATTCGCGGAATGGACAAGCGGGCGGCGAACTATTGCGGGTTGCGGCAATTAGTTTTGGCGATCCTCAAATTCTTCCTGCCAAGCCATTTGGATGGCTTCGAGTTTGCTTTCGTTGGAGGCGGCGGGGTCACCGTTGAAGCCTGGGAGCTCCGTGATCCATTTGTGCATGTCGGTAAAGCGAACAGTGAGCGGATCGGTGTCCGGGTATTTGTCGGTCAGGCCGATGGCGATGTCTTCGATTTGTTCCCAGCCGAAGGTTGGCGGCATGTTGGCTCCTGCGCAGCATGAACGAAATTCGAAATACGAGACTCGAAATACGAATTGCGATTCGCTGAACGCTGATTCTTAGTGGTCGGCTTCTTTGGCGTAATTTTTGTTCCACTCGGGAATTTCGACGACGATGTCGGTGGTGCCATCTGGTACGGTTTGGCAGCCGAGGCGCGATTTTGGCGTGATGCCTGGAGCCATGTCCAGTTCATCGAGTTCGGCATCGGTAGCTTCATTGCAGGACTCGAGGCCTTGCTTGACGATGACGTGGCACGTGGAGCAGGCGCAGACGCCGCCGCAGGCGTGGTCGAGGCCCGCTTTGATGCCTTCGGAAATGTCGAGGATGCTGCCCGGGATGCCATTGTGGCCGTAGGGAATTTTCGTTGGATCGACCTCGATGGTCTTGCCGCTGGGAAGAAATGTCACTTTGTATTTCTTCGTGGCGGGTGTGTATTTGGCTTCTTCGATGTACGGGTTGCTGCCGCCCATTTTTGTTTCACTCCATTTCAGGCGATTACTCTAAACCTCTCGCCATTTGACGCTGTTGCTTGTAGTGGCACAGCATGCTGCGCCATTACGGAGAAAACCGCGACGGACGGCCTTGGTTTTGCGAGGCAGCCGTCGAAAAAACAAAAATAAGACGGGCACGGCGTGCCGTGCCCCTACTAATATCAGACTTCTGCCAAGTTTTTGCCTTGCAGCGCGCTTGTTACTGCGCTGTTCATCAGTAATTCCGCCAGGTGCTCGGTGACGTGATTCAGGTCGTCGATGCGTTTGCGGATTAGTTTGTAATCCGCGCCGGCGGCGGCTTCTTTCAGAGAGGCGACTGCAGTTTCTATTATTGCGCGCTCTTCCGACCGCAGATTGTTGGATTGCTCATTGGCCAGCGCTTTTGCTGTGGCCACAAGGATGGATTCAGATTCGGTGCGCGCTTCGATAAGTTGCCGCTCGGCGAAGTCCTGTTCGGCGTATTCGATGGATTCTTCGAGCATGCGCTCGATCTCGTTGTCGTTAATGCCGTAACTAGGTTGAACCTCGATCGAGTGTTGTTCGCCGGTGCGGAGATCTTTTGCGCCAACTTGCAGGATGCCGTTGGCGTCGATCAGGAATTTTACTTCGATACGCGGCAGACCTGCCGGAGCGGGCGGTGTCTTCAACGTGAAACGCGCTAGTGAACGGCAGTCTTTTGCGAGTTCGCGTTCGCCTTGCAGGACGTGAATGTCGATGCCGGACTGGTTGTCGACGCCGGTGGTGTAAAGCTCTTGCGCGCTCGCTGGGATCGTAGAGTTGCGCGGAATGATTTTTGCGACCGCGCCGCCATAGGTTTCGATCCCCAGCGAAAGCGGCGTGACGTCGAGCAGGAGCATGTTGGTGACGCCGCGGTCGAGAATATTCGCTTGGACGGCCGCGCCTAGAGCGACGACTTCGTCGGGATTCAGCTCGGTGTGCGGCTTGCGGTCGAAAAATTCCTGAACCGTGCGGCGAATCAACGGCGTTCGCGTGGCGCCTCCGACGAGCACTACTTCCTCAATCTCGGATGGCTTGAGCTTTGCATCGGAGAGCGCTTGTTTCACTGGGCCCATGGTGCGGTCAATGACCGGGTGAATCAGGGCATCCAGCGCGCCGCGCGTGAACTCGTGCACATAAATTGAGCCGTTGGGGAGCGGGAAACGCAAGGTGGCGGATTCGGCTTCCGAGAGCTGATGCTTGATGGCAATGAGCGCTTTGCGCAGTTCCTGCGCAAGCTCTCCATGAGGAGAAAAGTCGATTTCGTCCGATTGGAGAATTTGTTCGTGAACGAACGCTTGCAACAGGTTGTCGATGTCGTCGCCGCCGAGATGCGTGTCGCCATTAGTCGAAAGGACTTGGTAGATGTCGCCTTCGGCGGTGGAGATGAGTTTGAGAACGGAAATATCGAATGTGCCGCCGCCAAGATCGTAAACCGCGACGCGGCCGCGCTGCTTTTCGTGGAGGCCATAGGCGAGTGCCGCGGCAGTTGGCTCATTGACGAGGCGCAGAACTTCGAGTCCCGCTACTTTGCCAGCGTCTTTGGTGGCTTGGCGCTGCGCGTCGTTGAAATAGGCGGGAACAGTGATGACGGCGCGGTCGACAGGTTCACCGAAAAACGCTTCGGCCCAGTTTTTTAGCTCGCGCAGAATGAAAGCGGAAATTTCGGGTGGAGTAAAAATTTTTTCGCCGAGCATTACCCTGATTACATTTTTGTTTGCGGGATCGATGCGGAATGGAAATAGCTTCAGCTCGGTTTGCACGTCGGCGGGACCGCGACCCATCAATCGTTTCACCGAATAGATCGTGCGCTCAGGCTGCGTGAGCAAACGGTTGCGCGCGGCTTCTCCGACGATGATGCTGCCATCCGCATCAAGGCTGACGACCGACGGACAGAGGGTGCTGTCGTACGGGCCGGGAATACACTTCGGCTGGCCCGTCTGCGCGTCCGTATAGGCGACGAGACTGTTTGTGGTGCCTAGATCGATGCCAACAATTCGTCCCATGGTGAAAAGCAGGAGGGGCAAAGCCCCTCCCCTACAAAAGCTCCTTTTCCAAGTTCACGACAGTTCCTTTTGGACGTTTACGACTAAATTTCTGATATACGAGCGGCGGTTCAACAGTTCGTTCATTCGCGCCATCAGCTTCTTACGCGCGGGTTCGTCTGCATTTACATCGACAGCGGCGTCCCAGTTGCGGGCCGTTTCTTGGAGCTGAGCGTCCACTTCGGCTAGCTTTTCGCCGAAATTTTTCTCGGCGGATTCCAGGCGCACCTTCAGCGCGGTCAAATCATCGCCGGCGGATTTTGCTTCGCGCAGCTCATCTAGTGATTCGTTTAGCTCGAAGACTTCTTCGAGGAGTTCGGGCGGAGCTTGCTGCTTGTGCTCGCCTTCCTTGCGCATGTTCTCGAGGCCGAGGAGGTATTCCACCCGGGCGACTGGCTCTTGCAGCGTACGGTAGGCGTCGTTCAGCTCCGAACTGCGGCGAAGGGATAGCTCGCGTTCTTCTTCAGTGGCGTTCACGAAATTATCGGGATGGAGCTTCCAGCTAAGTTGCAGGTATTTTTGCTCGAGCGCATTCATTTCAATCCAGAGCTTGCGCGGGAGGCCGAAAATGGCGAAGTAGTCCTGCGCCGGAGCGTTCGTCTTGGATGTGGCAGGCGTGCTCATTTAAGAATCGATCGTTTCTAACCGGACACAAAAAAAGTGGCTGGCGGGTGCGGCTGCCAACCACTGGACTGACTCGCCTTGGAATTCCCCCGCTGGAACAAATGCAAAAGCTGGCCTTGGCAAAAATAAATTCTAAAGCCGAGAACGAAGAGCACAGGCAAGAGTGCCTGTGCTACTTCTACGCCGTGAACGAACTGCCACAGCCGCAGTTTCTGGCGGCGTTGGGGTTTTGAAACACGAAACCCTGGCGCATCAGTGTTTCTTCATATTCAAGCGTTGTGCCGTTGAGATACAGAAAGCTTTTTGGGTCTACAAAGAGGCGCGCGCCGAATTCTTCGAAGATTTTGTCGCGATCGCGGGCTTGTGTGTCCAAGCGCATCGCGTAGGACAAACCGGAGCAGCCTCCGCCTTGCACACCGACTCGCAAGCCGCCCTTTTCGGGCGAGACGCCTTCCTTTTCAAGGAGCTCGCGGATTTTCTTCGCGGCTCGCTCGCTCAAGGAAATTTTTGCGATTGTCGGATTGGCGACTTCTGTTGGCATTTTCAAATGCTCCAGGGGCCTCACAAAGTTCCAGCCTTGCCGCGGACGGGCACGGCATGCCGTGCCCCTACGAAGAAAGCGCTCGCAGAATTAGTGCGCGGCCTTTTCGGCTAGCGGCACTTCGATGCCGTGCTTTTTCTTCCAGTCGCCGATGGCGGCTTTGATGGCGTCTTCGGCAAGCACGGAGCAGTGAATCTTCACAGGCGGGAGCGAAAGCTCGCGCACGATGTCCGTGTTCTTGATCGACAGAGCTTCCTCGACCGTCTTGCCCTTGACCCATTCCGTGGCAAGCGATGAGCTGGCAATCGCCGAACCGCAGCCGAAGGTCTTGAACTTGGCTTCTTCGATGACCTGCGTATCAGGATTGATCTTCATCTGCAGCTTCATCACATCGCCGCATTCGGGAGCGCCAACGAGCCCCGTTCCAACATTGGGGTCTTCCTTCGGCAAGCTTCCGACGTTGCGCGGATTGTTGTAGTGCTCAACCACCTTATCGCTATATGCCATTAGCTGTTGCTCCTTGCCAAATTGACGAGATTTCCAAAGCCTGCGCTCTTCACGGCCTTCTCGGAGAGAGAGACGTTCGGCACGGATGCCGAGCGGCCCGCGGTGAGCTGGCGGAGAGCGTCCTTGATGAATTCGGCGCCAACGCCGAGCATCTTCAAAAAGGCGCGAACCTGCTGGAGTTCGTGGAAAGAGCGCTCGCCTGCGGCGGGAGCTTCTTCCCCTTCTTCATAGGGTACAAAGGTCACTCGAAATGCGGCTCCTGTGCCGCCGATCGAGCGGTGAATTCGGATTGTGCCTTCGTTTGCCATCGTAGTTCCTTCTGTGCTTGAGATCTTGTGCTGCTAATCCTTTTAGATGCAGGGTCTAGGCCGTTTGCCACTTCATCTTGGAGATGTCGATACCTTCCTTGGCCATCTCGTAAAGGGGCGAAAGCTCGCGCAGCTTGGTGACGACTTGCACCATCTTATCGATGACGTAATCGACCTCCTCCTGCGTGTTAAAGCGGCCCAAGCCGAAGCGGATCGAGGTATGCGCCAGGTCTTCGCCAACTCCCAGAGCCTTCAGCACATAGCTGGGTTCCAAGGTAGCCGAAGTACAGGCCGAACCGCTCGATACCGCAATGTCGTTGATGCCCATCAAGAGAGACTCGCCTTCGACATAGGCGAAACTCATGTTGAGATTGTTCGGCAGGCGATGTTCCAGCGAGCCGTTAATAAAAACCTCATCTAGCTTGGCTTCCAGGCCCTTTTTCAGACGATCACGCAGCCCGCTGAGCCGAACAGCCTCTTCCTTCATTTCCTGTTGGCAGAGTTCGCAAGCTTTGCCGAGGCCGACAATGCCCGTCACGTTGAGCGTGCCGGACCGCATGCCGCGCTCGTGGCCGCCGCCATCAATAATGGCCGAGAGCTGCACGCGCGGGTTGCGGCGGCGAACGTACAACGCGCCAACACCCTTGGGGCCGTAAATCTTGTGGCCGCTTATGGCCAGCATGTCGATGTTGTCTTTCTGCACGTCGACTGGAATTTTGCCTACCGCTTGCACGCCATCCGAGGCGAAGAAAATCCCGTGTTCCTTGGCGATTTTACCAATTTCAGGGATTGGATTGATCACGCCAATCTCGTTGTTGGCGTACATGATGGTGATCAGAATGGTGGTCGGGCGGATGGCGGCTTTCAGCTCATCCAGATTGACGCGGCCATCTTTCTGCACCGGCAAATAAGTGACTTCGAAGCCGTCTTTTTCCAGGCGCTTACAGGTATCCAGCACAGCCTTGTGCTCGATAGCTTGGGTGATGATGTGATTGCCCTTTTCGCGGAACATCTCCGCGATGCCCTTGATCATCAGGTTGTCGGATTCAGTGGCGCCGCTCGTAAAGATGATCTCTTTCGGCGTGGCGTTTATCAGGGAAGCAATCTGTTGACGCGCTGTTTCGACCGCTTCCTCGCCAGCCCAGCCGAAACTGTGATTGCGGCTCGCGGCATTTCCAAACTTTTCCGTGAAATAAGGCAGCATCGCGTCCACGACGCGCGGGTCCACCGGCGTGGTTGCGTGATTATCCATGTAAATCGGCAGCTTGACAGCCATTTCCTGGTCTCCTAACTCGAACTCATGTACGAACCCGAACGCATCGGGCCCGACAAGGCGACAAGCGCGGGCTCATTAGGGTCCTCGCTCATCTGCGCAATCGTTACAGTACTCAAAACTCCCAAAATACTCTCATTCACTTTGCGGAGTGGCTCGCGAACCGAGCATCTCTCCGTAGTCTCGCAATTCCCGTGGCTGGTCACACAGGAGGTGATGAGAACTGGGCCATCGATGGCTGAAATAACATCGAGGGCGCTCACGTGTCCAGGGTCTTTCGCCAGTTGATAGCCCCCCGTGGAACCATGTTTCGCAACAACCACGCCTTCTCGTGCCAATCGTTGCAGAACTTTTGCCATCAGAGTGACTGAGATGCCGTACTCTTCCGCAATTTCGTTAGCGCTGCACGCATGTTCTTGACGGTGCATCGCTAAATGCTTGACGGCGATTAGCCCATAGTCGGCTTTTTTGGATAGCTTAAACATTTCTCACTCAGGTTCCTGCCCCCGCAGGATATGCGACTGAATCAGTCGCAGTCAGAGGATACTCTGTTTTGCAATCCAAGTCAAACTAACCGACCTAGTAACAACCGCCAAACCCTTTATTTCGTGCGGCTTATAATAAGACTGATTTAGTCGGACTTGCCAGCGATTTCCGCCGAAGCGTCGTATCTTGCAATGGATAGTCGATTCTGAGGGGCCAACGGTAGGATGGGCGCGGCGCTTGTCCCTCGTGATAGGCTAGTCCGTGAAAATATGGGCAAAATAAATTCAAGCGGGGCAAGAACGGCTCGTTCCTCGGTGGGATGGGCATCTTTGCTACTCCTCCTGGCGGCAATCTTAATGGCGATCGGCTGTTCCCGACCGGAACAACCTTCGGTGATCGAGCACCGTAAGGATCCGTCGCCCTCCCAAGCTTCCGTCGACGGACAAACCTATACACTTGTGGGTGCAGGAGATATTGCAGGTTGCGAGAACATCGATGGTGCCCGCGCCACGGCTAAGCTGCTCGAACGCATCCCGGGAACAATCTTTGCCGCCGGGGATCTGGCATACGAAAGAGGCACCGCCGCCGAATTTCAGAGTTGTTACGACACGACGTGGGGAGAATTTAAAGCTAGGACACGGCCCGTGCCGGGAAATCACGAGTATGCAGAGGGAGGCGCTTCAGCATATTTTCAGTATTGGGGGACACAAGCAGGACCTGCCGGCAAAGGTTATTACAGCTATGACCTGGGGTCGTGGCACATCGTCGCGCTGAACACCAACTGCATCGTACGGGGCTTGGGCGGTTGCGCTAAAGGCTCTCCCGAAGAGGAATGGCTTCGTCAGGACCTCGCTGGCCATCCGGACTCATGCATCCTCGCTTACTCCCATCAGGCGCTCTTCAGCAGCGGCTTGCTCAAGAGTCATGCCATTCACCCGGAGCTGAAAGAATTTTGGGAGGATCTGTACGCCGCGCACGCTGCCCTGTTCTTGGTGGGTCATGAACATTCCTACGAGCGCTTTGCGCCGCAGGATCCGGAGGGGCATTCCGAGCCGGACAGAGGCATTCGCGAGATCGTAGTCGGGACGGGTGGCCGCAGCCATGACCCGCTCGGCTTTGCGATTGCCAATAGTGAAGTCCGCAACGCCAGCACTTACGGCGTCCTCAAACTGACGCTCACGCCCGGCCATTACGTTTGGCAATTCATTCCGGTAGAGGGAGACTCGTTCACCGACTCAGGCTCAGGCGAGTGTCCTAATCACACCAGCCCCAAGAGCTAGTCTTATTCTCGTCTGCAAGCCCCCGCACTATTAATTAGACGACGAACAAGCTCCACCAGCCGAAGTAGCCTCGATCAGTTTTTGAACGGACGAAGCGGGCATCAGCAGGAGCTGGCCCTTGGGCTTTTCGATTTGCTGCAGGGCTGCGAGTTGCTGTGCCTTCCAATCATCCGGCGCTCGCTGGCTTTTGGCGATGAAATCCAAAGCGGCAAGACCGATGCCGCCCAGCGTCGCAAGATCCTGCGAAGTTGGGGCAACCGCTTTCACCAGGAAGGACCGCTCTGCCAGCGGCTGGATTTTCGCGTCATTGTCCCGCCAAACGGAGAGTTCTGCTCGCAGACGCGCGGCGTCAGCAGTGTCGTGGCAGGAAGCGGCGACGAACTTGTCGACCAACTCTCCGAAATGCCGGGCAGTCGCGCTCTCAAGCGGCACTGCGTCCACGACCCGGTTTAGAGGCGTAGCGCTCGTTGGTTCCGTGGTCGCGGTTTCCTCTCGCGCGTAATCTTTTACTGGTTCGACCACGCTTGCAAGCGTGACCAGCGCGGCAAATTCCATCGGAGTGCTCGGTCCGGCAATTCTCTGCAGCATTTGGCGATGATACGTCTTGTGGGTAAGGCCCAGCCATTCCAGGCGCTCACCGACGAATTCCATGCGCGTGTGCATCGACACAACATCCGTCACGTTCTGTGGAGACCACAAGCGCTCCGCGATAACAGCGTTTCGCGGCCAGATGCGCGAATCGATATTCTCCCGATTGATATACTCCGCCCACATACAGGATTCCCCGCCAAGGACTCGGGCTTTTTCTTCTGGAGAGAGATTCGCCCCGGCCCCGCCTAGTGGGTCAACGGCATAGTGACGCGCAGCCGACCATCCGAGATCAAGGTAGTAGCCATTGGAAAGAATTCCGCGAAAGCCCTGCTTTGCAGCAGCGGCGAGGGCATCCGGTCCGCGCCATGACTGAATCACAATGTCCTTTGGCAGAGTGGGGTCCAGCACCTCGTCCCAACCGACCATGCTCTTGCCATGCTTGCTCACGATGGGCTCGAGCCGTTTGTTGAAATAAGATTGCAGGCCTTCGTTGTTCTTCAAATCGTGAGTCTTGATGAACTCCTGGATTTTGGGGTTGGCGTCCCACTGTTTTCCATTTACTTCATCGCCGCCCACGTGAAAAAAATGATCAGGAAAGAGCTTTGCCATTTCGCCGATGAACTGATCGAAGAATTTATAGGTACGCTCGTTCGTGGGATCGAATGCCGGATCGAAAACACCCCATTTCCTTTCAATTTCGTAGGGGCCAGGACCGCTTGAGAGTTCCGGATAGCCCACAAACCACGCCGTGCTATGGCCGGGGATATCGAATTCGGGCACCACGCGGATGCCGCGATCGCGAGCGTATTCGATCAGGTCGCGTACCTCATCCTGTGTGTAGTACAGGCCGTCGGAACCCATCTCGTGAAGCTTCGGAAATTTTTTGCTCTCGACGCGAAAGCCCTGGTCTTCAGACAAGTGCCAGTGCAACACGTTCATCTTCACCGCTTCGAGGCCGTCGATATTTCTTCGGACCACGTCGAGCGGCACAAAATGGCGCGCCGAATCGATCATTAATCCACGCCAGGGAAATCGCGGCTTATCGTTGATCGCTACGGCTGGAGCAGCGAATCCATCAGGCGAGACTTCCACCAGTTGGAGAAAAGTTTGCAGGCCATGCAGCGTGCCCAGCGGAGTTGGCGCACTGAGTTTCGCACCGCTGGCGCTAACCTCAAGGACATAGGACTCATCCTCGCCAAGCTCCTGGATTTCCTTACCGGCATGATCAGTGTGAATCACGAAAACAGTTTTTGCGGCGGTGCTCGGTTTTCCCGCCATGGGAATTGCGGTCTGTCGCGAGAGTTGGCGTAGAAAACGCTCGACTGCGCGTTCGAGGCGCGGCTCGGTATAACCAGTCAATCCCACAGAAAAAGAAGAGTCCACCAAGAGGCGGCCTGTGCCAATTTGGACGCTCGAAGGAACGGGCATCAGATTGAGCGGCCGCTGCTCCTGCGCGCTGGCAATTCGTGACAACATCAAAACGCCGAGCACCAACAAACCGAGACCTCGCTTCGAGGGGCCTGCAACCATGTTTTCGGAGCTCCTTTTAGAATTGCCATCAAGAACAATCCGCGGCCGTCTCATTCGCCGAGCGGCACGGAGGATACTGTCACAGTCGTTGCCCAGTGCGAAGCGAAAATCCATGGCTTAAAATCTGGGCGCTCCCGGCCCCACAAACTTTGCGGCGCATCCGATTCGCGGCATGAGTTAGAATAAGCAATTCCGTGCGGCGCCCATGAAAACATCTATCGCCATCTATCCCGGCTCGTTTGACCCGGTGACGAACGGCCACCTCGATCTGATTGAGCGCGGTGAGAAAATGTTTGATTTGGTGATTGTCGCGGTTTTGAGTAATGTCGAAAAGAGCCCGCTGTTTTCGGTGCCGGAGCGTGTGGAAATGCTGCGCGAGGTCACGAAGAAATGGCAGGGCGTTGAAGTGGACGTTTTTCACGGGTTGCTCGTGGATTACGCGAGGAAACGCGGAGCAGGAGTGATTCTGCGCGGAATTCGCGCGATCTCCGATTACGAGTACGAGTTGCAAATGGCTTTAATGAACCGAAAGCTGGAACCGCGGCTGGAGACAGTGTTCATGCTGCCGGGCGAATCGTACAGTTATTTGAGCTCGAAGCTGGTGCGGGAGATTGCGCAGCTCGGCGGGCCTTTAAAAGATCTCGTGCCGCCGGAAGTGGAGCAGCGGCTGCGAGCGAAAGTTTTGTAGAGACTTTTATGCGCTGAGTTTGGCGCGACGTGAAAAGATAGAGTAAGAGACAGGCTGAAGCCTGTCCCACAGGAGAAAGCAGTGCAATTTACCGAACGCATCAATCGCATACAAATCTCGCCGACGGCGGCGGTCATCGCGGAAGCGGACCGGCTGAAATCGCAGGGAGTGGACATCGCGGACTTCGGGCCGGGCGAGCCGGACTTTCCGACTCCCGACCACATCAAGAAGGCGGCTATTGCTGCCATCGAGGGAAACAAAACCAAGTACACGCCGACGGGCGGAATCATGCCGCTGCGCGAAGCGATTTGCGCGTGGCACAAGCGCGAGCTGAGTTCCGACTACTCGCCGAAAGAATGCATCGTCACGGTCGGTGGCAAGCATGGCATTTTTAATGTGATGAGCGTTCTCGTGCAAGCGGGCGATGAAGTGATCATTCCCGCGCCGTACTGGGTGAGTTTTCCGGACATCGTGAAGTATGCAGGCGGCACGCCGGTGTACGTGCAGACACGGCCGGAAGACGGTTTCAGCGTGAAAGCGGCCGCGATTGAAAAGGCGATCACTCCGAAGACGAAATTATTGATCCTCAATTCGCCGAGCAATCCGACGGGTGGCGTTGTTCCTCCCGACGAGTACGCGCGAATCCTCGCCGTGTGCAAAAAGCATAATGTCTGGTTGATGGGCGACGAGTGCTATTCGCATTTTACTTATGACCAGCACAAACCGTTCTCGATCGCCAGCGCTCCTGACTCGAAAAACAACGTCATCATCATCGGCTCGGTTTCCAAGACATTTGCAATGACCGGCTGGCGCATCGGCTACACGCTGGCGCCCGCTGAACTCATTCAGGCCCTGACGAAATTGCAGAGCCAATCCACGTCCAACCCAACATCTATTGCACAATATGCCGCCGTCGCGGCAATGACCGGCTCGATGGACTCCGTTCCCGTGATGCTCGCGGAATACGATCGTCGCCGTAAGCGCATTGTCGAAGGCTTGCACGCCATTCCTGGAGTGAAATGCGAAATGCCCGGCGGAGCGTTCTACGCGTTCCCGAATGTCGCCGCGCATCTCTCAAACGGCGAAAGCGGCCACGCCATCGCAAAAGACACGGGCGAACTCGCAAAACTGCTGCTCGACAAAGCGCGCGTCGCGCTTGTCGCCGGCGAAGGTTTCGGCGCGCCCGGCTATCTGCGCCTATCCTACGCCACCTCGATCGAACGCATCGACGAAGGCCTCCGCCGTCTCGAACGTTTCTTCACCCGCGTGGAAGCCGCAGCCTAGATTGTGACCGCTTTGCCGATAAGCCCTGCGCCCTTCCGGATCGACCCGGTTTTTTCCGAGCGCTTGTGGGGTTCGAGCTCCCTCGCGCCGCTTTTCCCCGAAATGCGCGACCTCCATCCGCTGATTGGAGAAGCTTGGCTCACTGGCCTTGACTGCAAAATCGTCAGCGGCCCGTTTGCTGGCCAAACTCTCGGCCAAGCCTGGAAAGATATGAGCATCGGGTGGCGTGGCAAGAACTTCGAGGGCGAAGCGGAATTTCCTTTGCTCCTAAAATTTATTTTCCCGGCCGACAAGCTATCGATTCAAGTTCATCCCGATGACGCCTACGCGGCCGCCCACGAAGCCGCTGCAGGCGGCCGCGGGAAAACAGAAATGTGGTATGTAGTTTCCGCCGAACCGGGCGCGCGACTGCTTGCGGGACTTAAACCCGGCGCAACCAGGGAGAAGTTTCTCGCTGCGCTTGCCGATCACACGCTGGAAGATCTCTTTCAATCGCACGAAGCTCACGCGGGCGATACTTTCTTCATTCCCGCGGGAATGCCACACACCATCGGTCCCAAGATGGTCATCTGCGAAGTGCAGGAGTATTCCGACCTCACCTATCGCATTTACGACTACGATCGCCGCGATGCCAACGGTAAACCGCGCGAGCTCCGCATCGAAAAAGCTATGCAAGTCATGAACTTCACTAGCGACGCTGGCGGAAAGATAGCGCCACGCCCATGGTTTTATCGCAACAAGCAGGTCGGCGAATTCTTAATCGACTGCCCCTATTTCTCCGCATCGACTCTCGGATTTGACCAGCGAATCTACATAAACGTGGCTACGAAACCGCCTGAGCAGTTTGCTTTGTGGGTATTTCTGGAAGGTGAAGGTCGAATTGATTGGTCTTCCACGCCGCATGGAATGTTTAAAAGGAGTTGTGCAGGCGAATTCTGCTATAAGCCGGGGGAATGCTGGTTCATCCCGGCCGACTTCGGCAGCAGAGGGTACTCTCCGAATACAAAAACGAGCTTGCTAATAGCGTCTCCCGTCCAACGGAAAGCTGACTCAGAGAAAAACAATACTAATGCCGAGTGAAAAACTTCAAACTCACGCCGTCGTTCTCGCCGGAGGACGTGGCACACGCTTTTGGCCGCGTAGCCGCACGCGCACACCAAAGCAATTGCTGAACATCGTCGGCAAACACACGATGCTTGAGCAGACCGTCGCTCGATTGCGGACGATCATTCCTCCCGGTCGCATCTGGACCGTGACAAATGCCGAGCAAACTGCCGCCGTCAAAAAACAGCTTCCTACCTCTGCACGGAAACGAGTTTTGACGGAGCCCATCGGCCGCAACACCGCTGCTGCCATCGCGCTAGCCGCGATTCACGTGCGTCACGCCGCCAAAGGCGACGCGCTGCTGGCCGTGCTGCCCGCCGACCATTTCATCGCGCAGCCAGACAAATATTGCAAAATCGTTAGCGCGGCCCTCGAACTCGCGCGCGAACCCAAACGCATGATCGTTCTTGGCATTCCACCGACTCGGCCCGACACCGGCTTCGGCTACGTCGAGCGCACGGGCGACCCGCTCGGTTCAAGCGGCTTTCCGGCGTTTGCCGTCCGTCGCTTTACCGAGAAGCCCGCGCTCGAAGTCGCCAAGGAGTACGTCGCCTCCGGCAATTTCCAATGGAACGCCGGCATGTTTTTCTGGAGCGTCTCGACGTTTCTCGACAATCTGAAACGCTTTCTTCCCAAAACGCACGAAGCTCTCGAATCGCTCGCCGAAACCATCGGCAAAAAAACCTACGAGCGCCGCCTGCGCGCCATCTATCCGAAACTGGAAAATATTTCCGTCGACTACGCCATCCTGGAAAACGCTACACGCCAGGAAGGCGCGCCGCAGGTTTACGTCATCCCCGCGGACGTCGGCTGGAGCGACATTGGCTCCTGGGCCGCAGTTTACGAACTCCTCGCCAAACACTCCGGCGACAACGTTCTGGCCGGTCACGGCCTGGCTCTCGATGCCACCGGTAATTTTCTGTACAGCCCTACGAAATTCGTTGCCGCCATCGGTATCCGCGACCTCATTGTCGTAGAAACTCCCGACGCGCTTCTCATCGTCCCCCGCGATCGCGCGCAGGATGTCGCCAAAATCGTAAAATCCCTCGAAGAGCGAAAGCTCACCAAACTGCTGTAATAAGATTCCCGGCAGGCTCAGTCCAATGCGGCTGTTTGCGGATAGTTCGCTTCGCGTATACTTTCCACTGTCCCTTATGGCCGCGATTAAATTTGGAACCGATGGCTGGCGCGACGTTATCGCTGAAGACTTCACGTTTGCGAACGCACGCATTGTTGCGAAAGCTATCGCGCGATACGTAGTGCGCTGCGAGGACGCGCGCAAAGGCGTGTTGATCGGCTACGACCACCGCTTTGCGTCCGACAGCGTTGCCGCGGCGGTCGCGGAAGTGATTGCCGCAACCGGCGCGCCTGTATGGCTCGCCGACAAGCCCTGTCCCACTCCCACAATTTCTCTGCTCGTTCGCCAGCGCGCAGCCGCAGGCGGCATCCTCATCACCGCGAGCCACAATCCTTATCAATGGAATGGTATCAAGTACAAAGCGAGCTACGGCAGCAGCGCTTTGCCATCCATCGTTGCGCAAATCGAAATCGAACTCGCGGAAGTTCAAAAGAACGCCGTAGCTCCGCTTCCTCCACGGAAAGAACTGATTCAATCGCTTGAGCCGCGCGCTCCGTATCTCGACACTATCGAGAAACTGATCGATTGGGAGCGATTGCGGAACGCAAAGCTGCGTTTTGTTTCCGACCCGATGCATGGCTCAGCGACAGGCTTGTTGCCCGCCCTTTTCGCGCGCAACGGAATCGCCTGCGACGAAATTCGCGCCACGCGTGATCCGCGATTCGGCGGTGTCCACCCCGAACCCATTCCGCCGCACATCGCGCCTCTTCAAGAAGCCGTGCTCGCCGGAAAATATGACGCCGGCCTCTGCGCAGACGGCGATGGCGACCGCATTGGCGCGGTCGACCGCGACGGTTCCTTCGTGAATCCGCACCAAATCTTTTCGCTTCTCGTCTGGCATTTGGCAGGTACTCGCAACTTGCCGGGCGATATCGCCAAAACGTTCAGCGTCACCAAACTGATCGACAAACTGGCCGCCAAATTTGACCGCAAGCTCCACGAAGTGCCGATCGGCTTCAAATACATTTGCGAGCTGATGCTCGAACAAAACATCCTGGTAGGTGGCGAAGAAAGTGGTGGCATCGGCACGAGCCTCTATCTGCCGGAACGGGACGCTACAGTTTGCGCGCTATTTCTTGCCGAACTGATGGCCTGGCACGGCAAATCTCTCGGCGACATGCTGCGGACGCTCTACAAAGAATTCGGCGAATTTCATTACGGCCGCGTCGATCTCGACGTCACGCCGACGCAGAAACAAAAAGCTGTTGCGTATTTTTCAAGCGAGAAAACCACCAAGCTACTCGATTGGCCTATCAGCCGCCGCGAAAATATGGACGGCATCAAAATCTATCTCGGCGAAATCGGCTGGCTCTTGGTTCGTGCTTCCGGCACTGAGAATTTGCTTCGCGTTTATTGCGAGACGTCGAAACAGGAAACAACGCAGCTCGCGCTCGATGCCGTAGCCAAACTTGTTCGGGCTTTGTAGGTGAACCCATGGAAACGATTAACCTGAAGGACAAATTTAGCCGCTTCTCGGACTACTGGAATCCTCGCGTCATCGGCGAGCTGAACGACTGCCACATCAAAGCCGTCAAGCTCAAAGGCGAGTTCGTCTGGCATCATCACGACAACGAAGACGAGCTCTTTTTAGTTGCCAAAGGAACTCTCCGTATGAAGTTCCGCGATCGCGAAGCGCTCGTACGCGAAGGGGAATTCATCATTGTGCCTCGCGGTACCGAGCATTGTCCCGTTGCCGACGAAGAAGTTCACCTGCTCCTGATGGAACCGAAATCCACGCTCAACACCGGAAACATCACCAATGAAAGGACCGTCGCGCAGCTCGAGCGCATTTGATTTCCGTACCCGCTCCAGCCCGGCTAAAAATCTCATGGAACATCGTTTCTACACTCTCGACGTTTTCACGAATTCACGCTTCGAAGGCAATCCGCTCGCCGTCTTCACCGATGGCGACAGCCTCTCGAACGACCAGATGCAGGCCATCGCGCGCGAAATGAATCTTGCCGAAACGGTTTTCGTGCAAAAGCCGACCGATGAGCGCGCCTTGGCTCGCCTTCGCATCTTTACCACACGCGAAGAGCTGAAGCTTGCTGGCCACCCCGTCGTTGGCACGTGGTTTCTTCTCGCGGAGCTGGGTGTTGTTCCCGCACAAGAAGGCGGCGTGCATATCATGCAGGAAACCGGCGCGGGCGTGCTTCCCGTCGAAATTCGTTTCAAGGACGGCCGTCCGCAACGTGTCACCATGACGCAGACTGAAGCGGCGTTCCGTCCCATGAAATTTAAGAAAGCTGCACTCGCCAAAGCGCTGGGCCTTACCCCGAAAGATCTCGATCCGCATCTTGAGCCCGAGTGCGTCTCGACCGGCATCTTCAATCTCATGGTGCCGCTCAAGAATCGCGCCGCGCTCGGCAAAATCTCCATGAATATGTTTGAGCTGCGCAAACTGCTGGGAAAAAACGCGACGATGGCCTACTGCTTTGCGCTCAGCGGCAACAGCAAAGTCTTCTCGCGAGGCATGCTGCCTTGGGAAATTTATGAAGATCCCGCCACGGGTTCCGCCGCCGGCTCGCTCGGCGCGTATCTCGTCAAACACGGCAAGCTTGCCGCCGGACACACACTCAGCATCTTACAAGGCGAAGAAATGGGCCGCCCCAGCCACATCGAAGTGGAGGTCACGCAAAGCGGCAAAAAACTCGTCCCGCGCGTCAGCGGCGCCGCCGTCAAAGTTTTTGAAGGTACTATCCGCGTGTAACCTGGCACGAGTCGACCGCCTCCGGTGTCTAACATCTAGAGAGACATCTGCATGTGGACGAACCTTTCGCGCTTACAACTCCGCGTGCGAAACCGCAGATTGGGCAGCAAGCGCTACGAGCTTTTCTGCGACCCGAACTTCTCCCTTTTTTCACAATCCATGCTCGGTTGCGTCCTGATCTTGCTGATTGTTTCCATGATGTACACACCTTCTAATCACGGCATGGCAATCAATCGTTACATCTCCCGCAGCGCCACTCCAAAGCCCGCTGCGCTTCGCGACGATGCCATCAGAGTGACGATCACACGGATTCGGCAACGCCTGCAAAGTGGCGCGCAGCGCAAGATCTTTCTCGTCGTAGACCAGCGTGCACAATTCGGTGACCTTGCAATCGCTCTGGATGCCGCACGCTATGCGGGCATTGAGGATATTGCGTTCCTCGCGGAATTTCCTGTCATGCATAGATGAAGGACACTCCGATCGGCAATATCGGGCGAGACGTTAACTATTCTTTCTTCAATGTATTGTGCACGGCGTCGAGAATGCCGTTCACAAACGATCCGGCGTCTTCTGAAGAAAACTTCTTTGCCAGATCAACCGCCTCATTCAGGATCACCTTTGGCGGCGTGTCAGTGGTCCGCAACTCGTAAATCGCCAGGCGCAAAATTGCGCGGTCGATCACCGCGAGCCGCTCGAGCCGCCAGTTCTCCGCTTGCTTGACGAGCAGTTCGTCGATCGCCGCCGTATCTTTCACGGCTCCTTCGAATAAACGATTCGCAAATGCGCGCGTGGAGTCGGTGGCTTTTGCCGCTCGCCAGAATTTTGCTTCCAGTTTCACGGGCTCCTGTTCGCTCATGTCCCATTGAAACAACATCTGCATCGCGAACTCGCGTGATTTTGTGCGCAGCGACATTTACTTTTGCCGCGTCTTTCTACTGGCGGATGGCTTCGCTTGTGGAGCGCGCAATTTGCACGACAATAGCGCCATCTCAATAGCGCCGAGCCCCGCTTCGAAACCCTTGTTGCCGCCCTTCAAGCCCGCGCGGTCGATAGCCTGCTCCAAAGTGTCACAAGTCAAAACACAAAACATGATTGGCACGCCCGAGTCCATCTGCGCGAGCTGCAAGCCGCGCGCCGTTTCCGAGCAAACATAGTCGTAATGCGAAGTTTCGCCGCGAATCACGCATCCGATCGCGATGAGCGCGTCGTAGCGTCCCGTCGCCGCAAGTTTTTTGGCGGTCAGCGGCAATTCGAACGACCCAGGTACGTGTACGACGTCCACTTCCTTGCTAGCCGCCCCGGCACGCTCCAGCGCATCCACCGCCGCGGTAAGCAGCCGCTCGGTAATGAAACTGTTAAAACGGCTGACTACAATTCCAAACCGCAATCCCGCCGCACTCAACCCGCCGTCAATCTTCCCAGTTTGCATTTCTCAGCCTGACTCTCTCTTCTCTGTGCTCTCTGCGTCCTCAGTGCTCTTTTTGCAAAATTTTCCGTCTTTTTTCTGGCCCCTAAAACTTCATCGCCTTAGGTTTCTGAGGATCCGCGTAGTCGTAAAATCCCCGCCCCGACTTCCGCCCGTTCCATCCCGCCAACACCATCCGCTTCAACAGCGGCGGCGACGCAAATCGCCGTTCGTGAAACTCCTCGAACATGATCTGGGAAATGTAATACGTCGTATCCAATCCCACAAAATCCAGCAAAGTCAGCGGCCCCATCGGATGCCCGCAACCCAGCTTCATCGAGTTGTCGATATCCTCGATGGAACCAACGCCTTCTTCCAAAGCGCGAATCGCGTCCAGCAAATAAGGCACCAGCAACCGGTTCACAATAAATCCGGTCGAATCGTGCGCCCGCACCGGAGTCTTCCCGAGTTTCGTCCCAAACGCTACCATCTCTTCGTAAACGTCCTCATCCGTCGCAATAGTGCGCACCACTTCCACCAGCTTCATCACCGGCACCGGATTAAAAAAATGCAGGCCCACAAACCGCTGCGGCCGTTTTGTCGCGGCAGCAATTTCCGTAATTGTCAGCGACGAAGTATTGCTCGCAAAAATCGTGGAAGGCGGACACAGCCGATCCAGCGCGGAAAAGAGCTCGCGCTTCGCAGGCAATTGTTCGATGATCGCCTCAACGATCAAATCGCAATCCTTCAAATCATCGATAACCGTCGTACCCTGCAACCGTCCACGGATTTCGCCTTGCGCCGCAGCCGTAATTGTTCCCTTTTCCACTAGCCGCGCCAAATTCTTCTCAATACTCTTCAACCCCTTCTCGACAACCTCCGGACTCACTTCCCGCACCACAGTCGCAAACCCCGCCGCCGCGCAAACCTGCGCGATCCCCGACCCCATCAACCCACACCCCACAACTCCCACTTTTTGAATCGCCATCGTTTTCCTCTTGGAATTCCCGCCACCAAACTCAAGCGGAAGGATCAATGCATTGTGGGGGCGCGATTCATCGCGCCCTCTTCATGCGACCAAAGTCTACCAGAGCCAAAGTTTCTTTACGTCCTTTACTTCCTGTACTTCATTTACATCAATTATTTAGCGCTTCCACAATCATCGCAATTCCCTGCCCGCCGCCAATGCAAGCCGTCGTCAACCCATAGCGCAAATTATTGCGCCGCAATTCATTCAAAATGGTGATCAGTAGCCGCGTCCCGCTCGCACCCAGCGGATGCCCCAGCGCAATCGCCCCGCCATTCACATTCGTCTTGTCGCGATTCAACCCCAACACCTTCTCCACCACCAGATACTGCGCCGCAAACGCCTCATTCACCTCGACGCGGTCCATCTGCTCCAAAGTCAGCCCCGCCAGCTTCAGCGCCTTCTGCGAAGACGGCACCGGCCCAATCCCCATAATGCTGGGATCCACCCCCGCCGTAGCCCAGGACACAATTCTTCCGACCGGCTTCAGCCCATGCTCTTTCGCCGTTTTCTCGAGCGTCACCACCACCGCGGCCGCGCCATCCACAATCCCGCTCGCATTTCCCGCCGTCACAATCCCATCTTTCTTAAACGAAGGCGGCAATTTCTCCAGCGTCTCCATCGTAGTTTCCGGCCGCCGGTGATCGTCCTCGCTAAAAAGAATCGTCTTCTTGCCCTGCTTCACTTCGACCGGCGCAAGCTCTTCGCGAATTCGGCACGCCTTGTACGCCGCATCCGCCGCTTGCTGGCTCCGCAACGCATACGCGTCCGCATCTTTGCGCGTGATTCCATGCTGCTCCGCCAATTTTTCCGCCGTCATCGCCATCGGCAATCCGCAGTAACTGTCCGTCAGCCCAACAAACAGCGAATCCTCCAACGCTCCTCCGCCTAATCTCAACCCCGTTCGCGCTCCGCGAATCACAAACGGCGCCTGCGTCATATTCTCCATCCCGCCCGCCAGCACCATTGTCGCTTCGCCTAGCAAAAGCCGCTGCGCTGCCTGCGACACGGCCTCAATGCCCGACCCGCACAACCGGTTCACCGTCACTGCGGGCGTCTCCACCTTCAATCCCGCCTTCAACCCCACGTGCCGCGCCCCATAAAGCGCATCCGCCGAAGTCTGCATCACGTTCCCAAAAATCGCATGATCAAACTCTGCTGGATCCACTCCCGACCGCCGAATCGCCTCTTTCGAAGCGTGCGCCGCCAAATCAATCGCGCTCACCTCCGAAAACGCTCCCGTATACCGCGCCATCGGCGTCCGCGCACCCGCCACAATCACCACATCCGTTGGAAACATGATTTGTCCTCTTTCGGAAATGTCTGATTAGAGTTTACTCCGGCGCTGAAAAAGAACCAATTTCGCTCCGGCGCGCAACTTCTACGTTGATTTATGGGCATCTCTGCCGAGATTAATTCTCTTCCAAGCGGGACGAACGGCGGACTCTTGTTCGCCAGATCGAAGCCAATAGGTCAAACCACGATCGCAATTGAAACAAAAGAAAAAGAGAAAACGCTGCGAGCCCGGCATCTAGCGCGACTCCGCCCTTTGAACTTAGGAAATACCCGGCGAGGGCAACGATCGACGCAAGGAACACCGAGACAATGTTTAGGACAATGAACCCGTTTACGCGATTTCTTTTTTCGCGATCGTTAAGATGATCCCACTCCGCCGCACCAGTGAACCAAGCGTGCCCACATGCGCAACGAAATCTTTCCGCTCCCATTGGCTGCCAGCTATGCGACTGCTGGCGACGAACTGGCTTCGTTACGTCTCGCCCGCAATCATCACAAAAATATTCTTCAGCCCATTCAGGGACCGCACTTACAGGAAGCCTCTTTTTCGAACGAGCGCTTAAATTCAAGCCGACCACAAAGCCAACTCTTTCGGTCTTCCGAAGCTAGTTTCAAACCTTCGGCGTATCCAGGGTCACCACCGTATCCCCGCCCTTTTTCCGCGCCTCTTCCACACTAAATTCCGCGCGATTGATCAAATCCGTAACAATATCTTCGCTATCGTAATCATGTTTAGCCACTGCTTCCACGATCCCCGCGCTCAGCGTTATCTGCGTCGTATCCCACGGCGGCCGCAAACCCGAAGCCGCACGCCGCAACTTGTCCGCCAAGTTCTGCGCACCCGACAAAGTCGTGTCCGGCAAAATAAACGCCAGCGACCACGACGTATATTTCACGGCCACATCGTTCTGCCGCACAATCGGCTGCAGTGACCGCGCCAACTGCTCCAAAAATCGCTCCAGCGGCGACTCCCCCTGCTGTCGCAAAATTTCCGCGCCGCGATCGATCTGCAAAATCGCCAGCGCCAGCGGCGTCCCCTGGCTCCGCGCCCGGTCCGCTTCCGTCAGCAAGCAACTCTGATACGAGCTACGGCTCAATAAACCAGTTCGTTCATCCGACACGCCCATGCGCCGCACCAGCGAGCGCAGCCGCGTATGGCTAACGCTCATCAACATCTGATCGCCAATCGCCTGCAAAAAATAGGCTTCGTTCGGCCTCCACTTGTGCGGTTCCGCGTGACCGACAATCAGCATTCCCGCAGGCGCTTGTGTCTCTTTGTCCGTGATCATCACGCCAAGCGCGGTCGCCAGCCCCATTTCGGTAAGAATCGATCCCTCGGTGGCATCGACAACCAGCCCCCCAAGCTCATCCGGCTCCGCTTTCTCCATTTGCGCAAGCAGTAAGACCACCTGCGCGCCCGGCGCCGGCTTGGTCGTCTGGCCGCAAAATTCCGCGGACATTTCCGGTGGCCGTCCAGGCGCGCCGACGACCGCGATACAGCGCAACGTGCGCAGGTGAGAGCCCACTTCGCTCACCGCCGTGTTCAGCATCGCCCGCGGTGTCTGTTGCCGGAAAATCTTCTGGTTGATTTCCGAAATCTTCGAAAGATCGCGCAGCGTTTCCGCGCTGTACACACCCGTCCGCGTGGTGACTTGAACCGGCTGCGCCTCGACGACCGGAGCGACCGCCGGGGCTGCGGCTGCAGGTGTAGAAACCGCAGCGGGTTCCTGCTTCGGTTTCGCGGCCCCAGGAGGCCACCAATTTGCCATCTGATACAAATTTTGCAATCGTGCGTTGCGCGCTTCTTCCCCGGGAAACATCGCTGCGATCTTCTGCAAACGTTCGAGCGCTTTCGTTTGCAGCGAATACTGCAGAAAAATCTCAGTCTGCACGATCAAGTCCTCGAGCGCTTGCGCGTGCCGTCCTTCTTCCGTGCTTGGCGCAGCTTGGGCGACACTCCCTCCTGCGCCAGCGTGGGCCGGCGGCGGCGGCGCGGTATTCATGGACTTGGCCAGCCTGCCACCCACACGTTTCAAAAACGCTTCATCCACGTGCCCGCGAAGCTTTTCCATCCGCTCTTGGTTCCGGTAGTCGTAGGCGTCGATGTCCACCAGCCGCTCGAGCGAATCGCAAGCTTTGCGAAAGTCGCCCGCGTTGAAATACACGTCAAAAAGTTTTACGAGTATTTCGAAATATTGTGATTCTCGGTTTAGCTCGTTATACACCGCGGCCCAGAACTCCATCATGCCTTGCGAGTGCGGGTGCTTTGCGGCTACCGCATCCAACTGCGTGGCGAAATCATTTTGCCGCTTGTCTGCGAACATGCGGCGCTTCAGCGTCTGAAGCACGTCGACGCCTTTAGTGGTTTGCGCCGAAGCCGCATAAGCATCGGCAAGTTCGAATAGCCGCTCTGTGCCTGCGTTTTTCTCGCGCAAAAGTTTTTCGAGAATCTCCCGTGCCCGGTCGAGATTCCCACCACGGATTAGCGCGTCGCCGAATGTCTCAAGGAAAACGGTGTCGCTTTCCGTGGCCGCAAACGGCTCAAGTAGCGTGGCCGCTTCCGCTGCTTCGTCGCCGCGCAATTTTGCCTGTGCGTAGAGCAACGCAACGCTGCGCTCTTGCGGTGCAAGCTTGTGAGCCCGGCCCAGCAGCTTCAATGCATCGACTTCGGCGCCCCCGGCGGACGCAAGCTGCCCCGCGCGAAGAAATGTACGCGCCGCCAGCGCATTCTTGCCAATTTGCTCCGCCGCCTCCGCCAGCCGCATCTGTCGGCTGAGATTTTCAGGATCGAGCTGCGCGATGCGCTCCCAGCAGAAAAGCGCATCTTCGTGCCTTCCCGCGCTGGTGAAAAGCTCTCCAGCTTTGTTGTACTGATCGATGGCTTCTTCAGGATGATTCTGTTTTTGTTGCAGGAAGGCGTAACGGGCGATGCGCTCCGGCGGCTGTGGCGTGGCGCCGCTTCGCAGAAAACGATTGTAGATGGCCAGCGCTTTGGTTTCGTCACGCGGCTCGATCAGCAAATCGAAGAGCATCCCATAATACACAGCCGCGCGCTCCGGCTGATCCATACGCGCGTAAAGATCGCCCAGCGCTTGTGTCGCTTCCTGGTGCTGCGGCGCCTCATCCAGTACGGCCAGATACGCTTCAATAGCGTCCTCGACGCGGTTCTTTTCGAGGAATCGCTTTGCGCGGTCCAAATGCTTGCTGACGTCTGCGGCCATCCGTCCGGGTTGCCTTTGCTTTGCCTGTCGGCTGACTAGAAAAACCTGTGCCGGGTCATGCGCGGGGCGAGGTGCGTACGCCCTCGTCCCACTATATACCGCGCTGGCATGACCCGCAAAAAAAGCGCAATCGCGGCTTGTGGTATCCGGCACGCCCAGCCTCGCCAAATCCCTGGAACCTTTTGCCGTTTCGTCCGTCTGCTATGTATGTCCCCGCCGACCTGCCTTTCATCGGCGGCCAGGAGTGCCTTCTTATGCGTAACCTCTTCTCCGACCTTCAACTCGGCCTTCGCATCCTCCTTCGCAACCCAGGATTCACGATCATGGCCATCCTCCTGCTCGCTCTGGGTATTGGCGCCAACACTGCGATTTTTTCCGTCGTGAACGCCGTCCTCCTGCGCCCGCTGCCCTTCCCGGACTCCTCCCGCATCATGCAGATTTGGCACGTCCCTCCCGCCAATAGCTTCCCTGGAATGACTCAGTTTTCCGTTTCACCGGCGAACTTTCTCGATTGGCAGCGCCAGAACACTTCCTTTGAAGGCATGGCCGCTTACGGTGGAACGATTCTGAATCTCGGCGGAAAGGACCGTCCCGATTCCCTCTTCGGTGCCACGGTCTCATCAGGCTTCTTCTCCATACTCCGCGCCCAACCTGCTCTGGGCCGCACTTTCTCCTCCGAAGAAGATCGTCCCGGCCAAGGCCATGTCGTCATTCTGAGCGATCAGGTTTGGCGCAATGATTTCGGCGCCAGTCCCGCCATCCTCGGCCAGGACGTCATTCTCAACGGCGAGCCTTACCATGTCGTCGGCGTCATGCCGCCCGGCTTCAAATTTCCCAGCTGGGCCAAGCTATGGGTTCCCACTGCCTGGAGCGACGAAAAACGCGCCGTTCGTGGCAATCACAACTACTCCGTCATCGGCCGCCTAAAGCCCGGCGTTGACATCCGCGCCGCCCAATCCGAACTGAGCGCCATTTCCACGCGCCTCGAGCAGCTCTATCCCGAAGACGACAAAGGCTGGGGCGCCACCATCATTCCTCTGCGCCAGCAACTCGTTGGCGACATTCGTCCCGCTCTCCTGGTCCTCCTGGGTGCCGTCGCTTTCGTCTTGCTCATCGCCTGCGCCAACGTGGCCAATCTCGTCCTAGGCAAAATTCTTGCTCGCAAGAAAGAAATCGCCATTCGCTCTGCTCTCGGAGCTACCCGTGGCGCGATTCTCCGCCTGGTCCTTTCGGAAACTCTGCTTCTCTCTTTCGCTGGAGGCGCGCTTGGCTTGCTGCTCGCCAATGTCGGCATTACGCTCATCTCAAAATTCCTGGCCGACCGCCTACCCCGCTTCGCGCAAATCAATCTTGACGCCGCAGTACTCGCTTTCACTGTCGTGCTCTCTCTTTTCGCTGGAATCCTCGCTGGACTGCTTCCCGCTTTGCGCTTCACCAAATCCGACGTCAGCGAAGCTCTCAAACAGGGTCAGAGTCGCGGCAGTTCCGACTCCGGAGGCCGTCGCACCCGAAGCGCTCTGGTCGTGTGCGAAGTCGCTCTTTCTCTCGTTCTGCTCATCGGCGCCGGACTCATGGTTCGCACTCTTTGGGAACTCAGCAGCATTCGTCCCGGTTTCGAGCCGAACAACGTGCTCACCATGTCACTCTCCGTTCCCGCTAACAAATTTCCCACTCCCGCCGGCCAAATCTCATTCTTCGAACGCGTCCTTCAGCAAGTCCGTACCACTCCCGGCATCGAATCAGCCGGTGTGGTTGACGACATCCCCATGGGCGACGGCGGCTCCCATCAGCCCGTTCAGGTCGAAGGCCAGCCCGACCTCCCCATGTCCGACCAGCCCGAAGTGGACGTTCGCTCCATCAGCACCGGTTATTTCAGCGCCATGCGCATCCCGCTTCTCCGCGGGCGCGACCTCGACGCGAGCGACGCAGCTGGCCGGGTACCCACCGTCATCGTCAGCCAATCCTTCGCGGACCGTTTCTGGCCAGGCCAGAATCCGCTTGGCAAACATGTCACGCTGACCTTCTATCCTGGCGTTGCTCGCGAAGTGGTAGGAGTTGTCGGCGACACTAAACTGGACTCCCTCGACGAAACTCGCCCTGTCGCCATGGTCTACTGGCCCATCGATCAGATTTTCGCGCCGCCCTCCGAAGCGTGGCGCTCTTTCGGTATGGCTCTCGCTGTTCGCACCACCGGTGACCCCGTGAACTTCGTTTCCGCCGTTACCGCCGCCGTCCATCAAGTCGATGCCGAAACGCCTGTCATCGACGTGTTCAGCATGAACCAGCTCATCGCTAATTCCCTCTCGCCTCAGCGTTCCAATATGCTTTTGCTCGCTGCGTTCGCCGGCCTTGCTCTTGTCCTCACCGCCGTCGGCATCTACAGCGTGCTTTCCTACGCCGTGCGCCGCCGCGTCCGCGAAATCGGCATCCGCATGGCTCTCGGCGCATCGCACTCCGACGTGTTGAAGATGGTCGTCACCGATGGCCTGAAACCCATTTTGCTGGGCGTCGCTATCGGCCTCGCCGCAGCCCTGGCGCTAGGCCGCGTCGTATCGTCTCTCATCTACGGCGTTCGCCCCACCGACCCGCTCACCTTTAGCACGGTCGCCGTTCTCCTTGTCGCCGTGGGTGTCCTCGCCACAGTCGTGCCCGCGTACCGCGCCACCCGCGTCGAGCCCATCCGCACCCTCCGCGACGAGTAGCGCGACTCTGTGTAGGGGCGCGCTTCAGCGCGTCCCACCGCGTGAGCCCCGTCTGCTGTCATAACGACAACTCCGCAACAACCGTTGGGCACTCTCTTCTACTTCACTCCCTTGCTCGGGTCCCAGGAGCCTTGCTCCTTGCGCACCATCACGATTTCCCCGATGTGGTAGGCGTTGTGCGTGTTGATGTTTGCGATCGTCGGGGCGATAGCCTTCAACTTTGTTTCGTCGGCATTCTCGACCATCTTTTCTAGTTCCGTCAGCACCGCGTCCAGCTTCTGCACGGTTTCGCTCCAGCTTTTCGCGTCGAACTTGTCGAAGGTTTCGTCGTTGTTCCCGCTGAACTTCCCCGCGTCGTCGCCCTTCAGCCGCCGCAAGTTGCGGTCATTCCAGAACCAGATGTGATACGCCAGCTGGCCGACGGAGTGATTCCCCTTGCCGTCCGTCCAGTTCGCCTGCTCCGGCGTGACTCCGGCCAACGCAACATCCGCACACACGAACCAATTGCTGTTGGTATGCGTGTCCTTTAATTGCTGGAGTAAAACGCTCCTTAGCGTGGGCACCGGCTTCGCGTTGTTGTCTTGCGCGCGAAGAACCATCGACGCGATCGCCACCGTTGCCACCACCATCACGATCACTATCTCCATCACTCGTTTCATCATTCGAGGATTCCTCCCAGTCCTTAGACGCCTACAAAGTTCACAAGGCTTTCCCAAGAAAATATACTCTCGGCTGTTCGCTGTATAGTCCGGCTCCCCTCGTATCGCGCTGCCATTTGCGGCAAAGTGGATTTTTGTACGACATCATTTTTTCCGCTCCAGCCGCACTTTTTGCATCCAAATTGGCCCGCTTCCATGCAAAAAACCATCACTTACATTTCACTAAACCCGCCGTCTAACTTGGCGTCCGAATCCTCCACGAGTTTTGGATGGAAGTGAGCGCCTCATGGAAACCCTTTGGCAGGACATCCGTTACGCGCTTCGCGTCTTACGCAAGTCTCCCACCTTCACCGCCGTCGTCATTCTCACGCTGGCTCTCGGCATCGGCGCGAATACCGCCATTTTTAGCATCGTGAATGCTGTTCTGCTGCGCTCCTTACCCTTCCGCGATCCAGATCAGCTCGTAAAAATCAGCTTCGATAAGCCAGGCATCGGCCTGCACGATTCCGTTTTCTCCTATACAGAATTCGAGGATCTGCAATCGCGCGCAGGTGTCTTTCAAGATGTCAGCGTCACCTGGCCAGTCAGCGTGAATCTCACCGGCGCCAAGGAGCCTCAGCGGCTCGAGTTGCTCGTTGTCAGCTCCAATTACTTTTCTCTTTTGGGCGCAAAACCTGAGCTCGGCCGCTTGTTAGGAACTCAGGACGAAGCCCTCGGCTTCGCCACCGCGGCCGTCATTAGTGACGGCTTGTGGTGTCGAGCGTTTGGCGCGGACCCCGCCATTCTCGGCCGCGATCTGCGCCTCGACAATGATCTTTACACCGTCGTTGGCGTTCTTCCGCCCGACTTTCACCATCCCGGAAAAACCGTCGCCAAAGACGTCGAAGTTTTTGCTACGGCAGGCTTCCGCGCCAATCCCTTTCCGCCAGCAGGGCGCAGCGTGCGCTTTCTGCCTGGCGCCATTGCCCGTCTCAAGCCCGGAATCAATGCCGCCCAGGCTCAGGCACGCCTCAACGTCATGACCAGCGGGCTCCTTCGCGAATTTCCCAACGACTATCCTCCCATCGCCAAGTTGTCCATCAACCTCGATCCTCTGCAAAAATCTCTTGTTGGCGACGTCCGCGCGATGATGCTGGTGCTCATGGTCACGGTGGTCCTCATCATCCTCGTGGCTTCCGTTAACATCGCCAGTCTTCTCTTGGCGCGCGCTTCCGGTAGGCAAAGCGAAATTGCTCTCCGTTTGACGCTCGGCGCCAGCCGCTCCCGTATGGTGCGCCAGTTGTTGACGGAATCCTTGCTCTTGTCGCTGCTCGCCGGCCTTGCTGGCGTGATCACCGCGCGCATTGCTCTCGGTTCGCTGCTGCGATTTCTGCCTCCAGCCATTCCCCGACTGAATGACGTTGGCATCGACCTCCCTGTTCTTCTCTTCGCACTGGCAATTTCCGTTTTCACAGGACTCTTGTTTGGCCTCGCCCCTGCTTTGCAATCCACAAAGCCCGAAGTCTTCCACGCCATTCGCGACGGCGCGCGCGGTTCGGGCCACGGCAGGCGCACCACGAGTTTGCGCGGCTTGTTGATTGTTTCTGAGTTAGCTCTCGCGGTTGTCCTGATGATCGGCGCCGGTCTCCTTCTTCGTTCCTTTGCCGCTCTTCTTGAGAAAAGTCCTGGATTCAATCCGCCGGGCTTGGTGGTCGCAAGCTTCTGGCTTCCCGTTCCGAACGATCCCAAAGCGGATCCGTACGGAACCATCGCTGCGCAAACTACATTCGTTCGCGAGACGCTTCGCCGCGTGCGTGCGATTCCCGGCGTGGAGCTCGCCGGGTTTACTTCGGCGCTTCCAGCCTCTGGGCAAACCAACAATGCCGCGCTCTTTCTTGAGGACCATCCTGTCGAATCTTCTCAAGACTTGCGCACCGAAATCATCTCCATCAGTCCTGGCTATTTCGAAGTCCTGCAAACTCCCTTGGTTCGCGGTCGCCTCTTCACGGAAGACGACGACTCCACGAGAACACCCGTCGCCATCATTGATGAATCCACTGCTCGCCACTATTGGATTGCCGGCGATCCCATCGGAAAACGCATCCGCTTCGGGCAAAACCCCAACCAGAAGTGGCTCTCCGTTGTCGGCATCGTCGGCGACATTCGCCACGACAACCTCGAGCGCGAAGGCATACCTCACGTTTACGTTCCCATGTATCAGCGGGGCAACCGCGTTTTCAGCTTTGCCATGCGTACAAGAATTCCTCCCGCGCTTCTCGAATCGCAAGTGCGCCGTGAAGTGCAAAGCGTGGACGCCGGACTACCCGTATTCGCAGTGCGTTCGATGCAGGAGGTTCTCGACGTTTCGCTCGCTCCCCGTCGATTTACCGCATCTCTAGTAGGCATATTCGCCTTCGTCGGATTGCTGCTCGCTTGTTCCGGAATCTACGGCCTCCTGACCTACATGGTTGGCCAGAAAACCTACGAGATAGGAATCCGTGTGGCCCTCGGCGCTCAGCGGCGCGATATTCTTCGCCTGATTCTCAGCAAGGGCATGCTTCTTTCCAGCTTTGGCATTTTGGCCGGTATGTTCCTCGCGGCGCTTGTCGCTCCGCTGATCGCGTCCCTGCTGTATGGTGTTCATCCGATTGACCTGCCGATATTTTTTAGTGTTCCGGCGGTCTTTTTAATAGTCGCGCTTCTGGCCAGCTTGATTCCGGCACGCCGCGCCATGCGCATCGATCCCATGGTCGCATTGCACCAACAATAGAAATCCTTCTCCGGCGTCTCCTCTCAGTGCCCGCGAGCGTCTCAAGCGCTTATGGCTGCATGGCGAACGGGCTGCGCACATCGGCGATTTGTGGCAAACTGAACTGTCACACGGCACGGTTTTGCGCAGCCTGGTGTCTTGGCTCCTCGAAGCATGCGGCTCCTGCCGGGAACTAAAAAATAAAAGCGGTCGCTCAGCGGAAACGATAACCGGAATACATGGACCCGAAGTTCATACGCAATTTTTGTATCATCGCGCACATCGATCACGGCAAGTCCACGCTCGCTGACCGTTTGCTCGAGATGACCGGCGCGCTTACGCAGCGCGAGATGCACGAGCAAGTGCTCGACTCGATGGACCTCGAGCGGGAGCGCGGCATCACCATCAAAGCCAAAAGCATCCGGCTGCATTACACCGCGAAAGACGGAAACACGTACCAGCTCAATTTGATTGACACGCCTGGCCACGTCGATTTTTCCTACGAAGTGTCGCGGGCGCTTTCCGCATGTGAAGGCGCGCTGCTCGTGGTGGATGCCAGCCAGGGCGTCGAAGCGCAAACCGTTGCGAATACGTTTCTCGCGGCCGGCAATAATCTGACCATCGTTCCCGTCATCAACAAGATTGATTTGCCCGCGGCGCAAACCGATTTCGTCAAAGAGCAGATTGAAAACGTGCTAGCGATTCCCGCGCATGACGCTTTGCTGATCAGCGCAAAAAGCGGACTCGGCGTCGAAGATGTTCTCGAAGCCATCGTGCAGCGCATTCCCGCTCCGAAAGGCAGTTCGGAAAATCCGCTGCAGGCGCTGATTTTCGATTCCTGGTTCGACATTTATCGCGGCGCCGTCGTGCTTGTGCGTGTGATGGAAGGCCACGTCAATAAGCACACAAAAATCCGTCTGTGCTACAGCAATGAAGTCCACGAAGTCGAAACGCTTGGCACGCTCACTCCGAAACCCGTCGCGCTCGAAGAACTTGGCGCGGGCGACGTGGGCTTCATTGTCGCGAACATCAAACGCGTGGCGGATGCGCGCATGGGTGATACCGTCACGGAAGCCGCGCGGCCAGCGCCGCCACTGCCTGGGTTTGAAGCCATCAAGCCAATGGTGTTTGCCGGCTTGTTTCCTGTTCTCGCCGACGACTACGAACCACTGCGCGACGCGCTCGGCAAATTGCAGTTGAACGACGCCGCATTTTTCTACGAACCGGAAAATTCCGTCGCGCTTGGCTTCGGTTTCCGCTGCGGCTTCCTTGGCTTGCTACACATGGAAATCGTGCAGGAACGTCTCGAGCGCGAGTTCAACATCAACCTCATTACGACAGCGCCGAGCGTGCGCTACCGTATTACGCGCACTAGTGGCGATGTGATCGAAGTTGACAGCCCGGCTAAATTTCCGAATCCCAGCGACATCGACAAGATCGAAGAGCCGATCATCACCGCGATGATCATAACCAACAACGAATCGGTCGGCGGAATTCTTCAGCTCTGCCAGGAAAAGCGCGGGACGCAGAAAAATCTCGAATATCTTTCGCCGACTCGCGTCATGCTCACTTACGAGCTGCCGCTCAATGAAATCGTGCTCGATTTCTATGACCGGCTGAAAAGCGTTTCACGCGGCTACGCTTCGCTCGATTACCATCTGGCCGGCTACAGCGAATCCGACTTGATCAAGTTGGATGTCCTTGTCGCCGGCGAACCAGTCGATGCGCTGGCGCTGATCATCCATCGCGATTTCGCAGCGGAACGCGGCCGCGAATTGGTGACGCGTCTTCGCAAGCTGATTCCGCGGCAAATGTTTGAGGTGCCCATCCAGGCGGCCATCGGCAGCCGCGTCATCGCGCGCGAAACTGTTGCCGCGATCCGCAAAAACGTTCTCGCCAAGTGCTATGGCGGAGACATTTCGCGTAAACGCAAACTCCTCGAAAAACAAAAAGAAGGCAAACGCCGCATGAAGCGAGTTGGCCAAGTCGATATCCCGCAAGAAGCGTTCCTCGCAGTCCTCAAAGTTGCCTCCAGCTCCGACGATGATTGAGTAACAACTGGGTTCGTGAACTCCGCTGCACTTCTTGACGCGACCTGAGGGAATAGGTAGTTTTGCGCCCGTCACTCTTTGCGGAGGCATATCGATGCGCACATTTCGATTTTTCTTTTTTCTGGCGGTCTTTTTCTTCAGCTGCATGGCGCTGACGCCAGCGGCAACCAATCATCCAAAAATTCTCATCATCTATGACATGGAAGGCGTCTCCGGCATCACGCATTATGAGATGCTCTGGTTCCAGCGTCCCGATGAGTATGCAAAAGGCCGCGAGTCTCTGACGTCGGATGTCAACGCGGCAGTTCGTGGACTCGTTGCCGGCGGCGCTGGGCCGATCTGGATCCAGGACGGGCACGGCTCGGGAAATGCGAATGAGCCGGATCTGCTTGTCGACAAAATGGATCCACACGCAAAATTCGACTTTCGAAATTATGATTTTGACCCGTATAACACCGGCATCGACGGATCCGTTGACGCCATCGTTTGCATCGCCATGCATGCGCACGCCAACACAAGCGGTTTCATGGCCCACACGGTGACGGATCGCATCAGCTACCGCATCAACGGCGTGGACTTCACGGAAACGCACATCGTCGCGCTTTCCGCAGCGCGCTGGGGCATTCCAGTGATCATGGTTTCTGGCGATCAAGTTCTCGGTGAGGAATTGAAATCGGATTTTCCAGAGTTGGAGTACGCGGTCGTGAAAACCGCGAAGAGCCGCGCGCTGGCGGAGACCTTGCCTGAAGGCGAAGCGGCCAAGCGAATCGAAGCAGCCGCGAAACGGGCCATGGAAAAATTTCTGACAGGCGCTTACCGTCCTTACTACTTGCAGCCGCCATACGACTTCCAACTCGGGTTCCAAAACTGGCAGCAAGCGAACGGTGCTTCAACTGCGCCAGGCGTTCAGAAGGACGGCGACCTCGGCGTGCGCTACAAGAGCGCAACCTTCATCGACGGCTATACGCTGAGCCTCGACGCGCTGCGCCGGAGCAGCGATTCGCTGCAAGTGTTAGTCCGCATTCTCAGTCAGGATCCTCAAGGCAAAAAATATCTCGACCAACTCTCTGACACGTTCTGGACGCGCTGGCTCACTCCCGACAAAGCGCCTGCCTACATGCAACCCGGCCCGCCGCCCCCACCCAAGACCCGCTTTTACGGCGATAACTGATCGTCGCCTACTTTGTTGCCGCGCAACCACTACCGCGCTAAACTTTTGTAATCGTGAAGCCATGAAAGAACCCACTCAATTCCTAACCAACGAAAGCGGCGAACGGATAGTCATCATTCCGGTCGCAGACTACGAAGAAATCATCGAGCGCCTCGAGGATCTTGCCGACATTCGCGCATACGACGAAGCGAAAGCCTCTGGGGAGACTCCCACTCCTCTGGAACAGGCTCTTGCCGAAATAGAGCGCGAACGAAACCGCAAGTGAGTTAGATTTCGAGGGCGAAGGATTGCGCTGTGCCTGAAGGGCGTTGTATCCACGGCATGTACAAGAGCGAGTGCTCGCACTGTGGCGGCACAGCCCGAGGTACGGCCGAGAATCCCCGCTTTTCGATCAGGGAATTCTCTCTTTACCGTAATCCGATGGTGGAGATCCTCAAGAACGGCGGCCCTGTGCACCGACATGACCAACACTTTCAATTCGGCTGTCGCGTGGCCCGGGTACTCCTTGCGAGTCTGCCTGCGCTTAAGGCTTTCGCCTTTCCGTCCAGTGAGAGGCCTCGCACGGAATCCGAGCCTCAGATTTTTACGGAGGACACGCTCGGAATTACGATCGAGGTCTTTGTGGAGATGAACCCCAATTTTATGGTTTATGACGAACTGATTGAAAAATGCTGGCTGAACCTGAGAGAACTCCCAACTGGTGAAATTCACAAAGGTGTTGGAGTAATGAAGTGCAAGGCCGTCTGGTCGGTCCAAGACGACCTCAAAAGGTGGTTGATTCGCCGTTGTCGCTAACCGTTTTGCCAGGCGCATCAGGAATCCTTCTTTTTGACTTCGGTCGTGAGACGGCCGCGGTGGAGTTGGATGGCTACTGCGTCGCCGATGTTGACTTGGGCGGCGTCGCGTAGGAGGTTGCCGGCGGCGTCGGTGGCGATTGCGTAGCCACGTTCGAGGACTTTCAGGGGGCTGCGTTCCTGGAGCTGGAGAGACAGACGCTCGAGGCGTTCGCGCTTGGTACGCAGCAGGCGTTCGGCTCGGACGCCGAGGTCGGCGCTGCGTTTATCGAGGCGCAGACGGAACGCGGAAATTTTCACACGAAAATCGAAAGTGGCGATGCGCAGGTGTAGCGCGGTGAAGCGTTTGCGCGATTGTTCGAGGCGCGCGCGGAGACCAAGCGCGAGGCGCGAGGTCATTTCGTCGGCGCGCTGGCGCTGCTGGCGGAGAAGATCGAGCGGCCGGCGGAAACCTCGGCGCGCGGAAAGTTCGTGGACGCGCTTGCTTAGATCAAGGAGGCGGTAGCGGACCAGACTGGCGAGCGTCTCGCGTAGATCCGCGATGTGCTTATCGAATTCGCGGCGAGTTTGGACGACGAGTTCCGCGGCTGCGGAGGGAGTGGAAGCACGAACGTCAGCGACAAAATCGGCGATGGTGAAATCGGTCTCGTGGCCGACGCCGGAGATGATTGCAATTTCCGAGGCGAAAATGGCGCGGGTGACAATTTCTTCGTTGAAGGCCCAAAGATCTTCCATGGAACCGCCGCCCCGCGCGAGGATGAGGACGTCTACTAACTTTTTCTGATTAAAGAATCTCAGGGCTTTGACGATTTCGGCGGCGGAGCCTTCGCCCTGGACGCGCACGGGATAAACCGTGAGGTGAACATTTTGAAATCGGCGGCGCAGGATGCGCACAACGTCGCGCACGGCGGCTCCACGCGGCGAAGTGATCAGGCCGATGCGGCTGGGAAGCATGGGCAGAGGCTTTTTGCGTTCGGCGGCAAACAGGCCTTCCGCTTCGAGGCGTTTCTTCAGTTGCTCGAAGGCTAGCTGCAGTGCGCCTAGACCGACGGGGTCGATGCTCTCAACATAGATTTGGTATTCGCCGCGGGCTTCGTAAACGCTGATTGATCCGCGAACGGTGACATGTAAACCGTCCTCAGGGCGGAACTTGATGCCGCGCTGCTGCTGCTTGAAAAAAACGCAGCGGACCTGCGAGCGGTCGTCCTTGAGTGTGAAGTAGATGTGGCCGGATTGCGCTTCGCGGCAGTTGGAAATTTCGCCTTCAACCAGGAGGTCATTGAAACCTTTGGCGAGCAAGTCGCGGATGCGGGCGGTCAGCTCGCTGACGGTGAGGGCACGGCGTGTTGGCTGAAGGTTAAAGGTGAGCTGGCTCATGGAGGCGTGATCCGAGACCCGTGTTCCGTGGCTGGTGGATCGTGACTGGTGAGTGGTGGAACGAGTCGAAAGTTAAAAGTTAAAGGTTGAAGGCTGAAAGCGGAATCCGCGGGACGATGGCGGAGGGCAGGCCCCCACCCCCCGGGTGTACGCGAGTCATGAAGTAAACGTATGAGAGGATTGGACTTGCGGGCGTTGCTGTGCGCTCCGCATGTTGCATTTGGCGAGCGGTCAACGAAGCAGGGGACATACCCCCCTCCCCCCCCGTCTTTTTTGTAAGCGTTGCGAACAAAGGACTTAGGCTTGAAGGGGCTAGTAAGAATGGCTAATAGAGGACTCAGGGGAAAGACAAGCTCGTCAGCGACATTTGATGCTCTAGAGTTCGGACCAGAAAGAGAGGAGAGCTTAACGCAGAGGCACAGAGTACGCAGAGGAAGAGCGGACATGGCGTTAGCCTTCCTTTCCCCTCCGCGATACAGACAGAAGCAGTATATCATATAGGTACTCTTTGTCAAGTAATTACTTATAAATTCTTTGTTTGCTGGCGGTTAGGCGATGGTTCGAATCCATTGTGGGTGAGCTCGTCGCCGATGGGCGACGGACCGCCCAAGGGCGGCCCCTACGAGGTCTTGAAAGCGCTACGGCTTTGCGGGAGCAGGGACGGGCGCGGCTGCGGGGGCTGGCGTGGAGCTGAAATTGACTTTGGGGACTTCGCGGGCGCCGGGTTCGGTTTTGAAGTAGGCGTCGTTGCGGGTGAAGCCGCCGAAGCTAGCGACGAGGCTGTTCGGGAAGAGCGAGATGTAGGTGTTGTAGTCCTGCACGGTTTCGTTGTAGCGACGGCGTTCGACGGCGATGCGATTTTCGGTGCCGGCGAGTTCGTCCTGGAGGCGGAGGAAATTCTCGTTGGATTTTAGTTGGGGATAATTTTCGGTTAGGACGAGGACTTTGGCCAGCGAGGCTTCGAGCTGGCTATTGGCGGCGATTTTGTCGGCGGGAGTGGTAGCGTTCATGTAGCCTTGGCGAGCTTTGGCGATGTCAGCGAAGACTTCGGTTTCGTGCGTCGCGAAACCCTTGACGGTTTCGACGAGATTGGGGATCAAATCGGCGCGACGTTGGAGAACGACGTCGACCTGGGCCCACGCGGCGTTGACGGCTTCGCGTTTAATGGCCATTTGATTTCGGCGCCCGACGAAAGAACCGCCGACAAGCAACGCGATGATGACCAGAACGACCAAAATAATCAGTGCTACCTTCATGATGCTTTCCTCCGCAATCAAATCCTTGCAAACAAGTCAGGTCCTTGCGAACTACTCAGGAACCGGTTTTGCCGGCTCGCTGCCACTCATGCTTGGGAACAATTTTGTCCAGAGCGGAAATTACCACAGTCAGAGCATTTAAGTATTGTCCGTAAGCGCGCGCGATGTCTTCGGCATGAGCGTGGCGATCGCGAAGCTTGAACGCGGCCGTGAAGGCCTCGGCGTCGGCCCCTGTGAGCGCGGCGATGCGCGCGAAAACTTCGTAAGCGGAGGCGGGCGGCTTTTCCTCAAATGCTATCAGGGTGTGGCGCAGGAGCGCGAGCACGCTCGAAGATGATTTAGCTTCGGCGGCGCGCAACTCATTTTCTTTTTGCCCGGTGAGCAGAAAATGCTGGCGAAGCTTGAGCAGGAGCGTGCGCAGATCGTGCTCGACCTGAACCCGATGGAGATTCATGGGCACGGCGATGCCGGCGACGACGTCAGCGCCATAGAGAACGCGGCGGCTGTCTTGCATATCGAGCAGTTCAATCGCAAAAACATCGGCGGACTGGCGGAGTTCTTCGGCGGTGAAAAATAAGGGGGCCGGTTCGCTTTGGTCCTTGCACCACCAGTGGACGACCGGGGTGACGCGAGCCAATTCGCGCGCGGCAATGGAACGCAAGACGCACAGAACATTCAGATCGGAGTGACCTTCTTTGAAGTCGCCGCGCGCGGCGGAGCCATAGAGAATCATGGACTCGAGATTCTCTCCGGCGAATTCCTTCATCCGGCTTACGAGATCGGTCAGCTTTGCTTCCGTCGAGAGCATCCTGCTACCGCTCCTTGCGCAAACTCGTGTACTGCGCCCGCATACTTTATACGCAAACTCCCGCTAAAAAACTTCGTTTACCAACTGCCGCTGGCGCCGCCACCGCCGCTGCTGCCACCGCCAAAACCCCCGAATCCACCACCACCACCGCCGCCCGAACTGCCGCCGAATCCACCGCCACCACCGCCGCCGAGCATGCCACCAATCATGGGACCAATCCACCACCCACTGCCTCTCCCTCCGCGGCCAGACCCGCCTCTGGAGACGGCTCTAATGATGTTAATAACCACGAAAATGAAAATGAGAATGGGCCATATAGGAATCGACGGCGAGTCATCTCGTCGCCGGACGGGCCGAGCAGGAGGCGCCGCGGTGAGCGTCACACCGCGGTCGTCGGCGATATATTTGGCTAGCTGCCAGGCAGCGGCTTCGATGCCGGCGCTGTAATTTCCCTGGAGAAAATAGGAGCGCATCAGGCGGCCAGCGTCACCGGCGCGAGCGTCGTTGATGACGGGTTCGAGGCCGTAGCTTACTTCGACGCGGTAGGTGCGTTCGGTGGGCGCGACGAGCAAGAGGACGCCGCGATTGTCTTTCTTGTTTCCGACACCGAGCTGCTTGAAGAGGTCGTTGCCATATTGATCGACGTCCTGACCTTCCAGAGAGCGGACAGTGACGATGGCCATCTGGGCGCCCGTTTTTTGTTCGAGCTCCAGGCAGAGATTTTCGAGGCGGGTTTTGGTGTCCGCATTGATCACACCCGCAAGGTCGGTGACATAGCCGGTGGGATGGATGTCTTGGATCTTTTCGGCGTTTGCAGCGAGGGCGAAAAATAGAAAAACGAAAATGAGGTGCGGCCTAAAGAATCGCGCAGTCCTGGAAAGAGGTTTGGAAGAGGCCAACTTCATGCAAGAAAGACTATAGAAGTTGCGCGGTGGCCTGTAAAGAGAGGCGGCAGAGAAGAACGGACCACCGTCTCGACACGGCCGGGTAAGAGACAGGTGGTCTTAGAAACGCAGAATTTGAAATCACGGCTTGGTGGCGAAATCCTTGGGCAGCGGATTATCGGGGCGCTCTTCGTCCCAGAGGATGCCGACGATCCACCAACGCTTGCCGTCGTTGAGGAGTTGAAGGCTATTGATTCCGCGCGCGAAGGGCGCTTCGCCGGCGTTGTGGCGGGACTCGTAACTGCTGAAGACCTGCGCGATATTGCCAAAGGTTTCGATGCGGCTATGGATGGGCGATTCGAAAAAACCGTTTTTGAGGAAGTAAGCGCCGCCACGAGTGACGTAGTCCTCGACGGCGTTGGGATGGACGCGAATGGAGCCGTCGGCGGCCTTGCCCGTGGAGGTGAGATGGGCGCCAGGAAGGAAGAGCGAGCGGAAGCGATTCCAGTCGCGCTCGCCGGGAGGGCCGGAGATCACGGCGTAGAGAGCGACGAGGACATGATCGATGGTGTCGACGTCTTCGGATTTAGCCGCAGGAGCGCCGGCAAAGGGATCGGGGCCGGGCTGCTGCGAAGGTCGAACCGCACTCTGTTGCTGCGCGGCGGATGGGCTGGATGCAGATTGCGCGGCGGATGATTGCGAAAAAGTGAGCATTGCGGCAATGGCAGCGGTCAGCGTGAAAAGTCCGGACTTCATGGCGAGTTCTCCCGTGTGATCTTGAGTGCGCGAGTTGCGTTTCTTCGTTTTGGACGCGGGAACTATATATCAGGAAAGCGAGGGCGCGGGGAAAATCGGCGAGGCGACTAACGGCGGAAATGGGAGAAGAACCAGAGGAGTAAGGAAAGTGCCGCGCTGAGTACGATGCAGGTGACGATGGGAAAGTAGAAAGTGGAATGTTCGCCTCGATGGACGATGTCGCCGGGGAGTTTGCCGAGGCGGAAGGGGAGTTTGGCGCCGAAGTAGAGAAGAGCGCCGGTAATTACAAGGACGCCGCCGAGAAAGAGAAGAGTGCGGCCGAGGTCACGGAGCGGATCCACAAAAGCATTATAGAAGAGGCGCGTGCCGCCCGCGAGCAGCTCTAAAATCTCTTTCCATTATTTACCAATAGATTATAATAGATATCAGCTTATTTTTGAGGCCGGGAGCTATTCCCGCAACCCTAATTTTCGGCATTACGGCGTGTAAGGAGGTATCGCATGGCGGGCACCCAGCGCCTTCCGGCGATTGCGATGGTATTTTTGCTCCCGGGCAATCCCGGCAATGGCAATGCGGATCCGGTTGGAATGGTTCTTCTGGCGGATAAGGCAAGAATAGGCTCTCAATCTACTGCCGAGGGAACGACGATCTACGACGGCGACCGGCTTTCGACCGACGAAGAGGGATCTTTGCAGTTGCGGGTTGGCGAAGCGCTCGTGTATTTGCCGGACAAGAGCTGCGTGACGCTTCACAAGGGCGCGAGCGGCACGGCGAAGGAGTTCGAGGCGGAGCTTGTCTCGGGGACGATGGTGCTCTCAGCGACGGCGGGGACTGCTGCGGAAATCGTCGCAAGTTCCGCTCGCATTCAACCGATGGCGGAAACGCGAGGTGTGGTTCAGGTGGGGATTGCCGGCCCGCACGAGCTCATCGTTTTTGCGCGGCGAGGGCCGGTGCAGATTTCCTATCGCGGCGATACCGAAACGATTTCGGAAGGTAAGTCCTATCGAGTGCGGCTGAATGATTCCGACGATGGCACGCCGGGAGAACCGGGCACAAAAAAATCAGGAAGGCACGGCAAGGCACTTGTGCTGATCGTGGTTGGTGCGACGGCGGCAGCTGGTGTCGCAGCGCTGTGGGGCGGAGGTACGAAAGGGAGCATCGAAAGTCCGGATCGGCCGTAAAGCGAATTCTGTTCCGCTCGTTTCGAGGTATGCTCGCAAGGCGCGGGGCATTTGGCATGAGCTTACAAGTTGGGATTTTTCGACGAGAACGCAATTTGGCGATTTTGGTAGTGGCCTTTTTTCTTGGGGCAGGGGTTTTTGCAATTGGCAGCGGCTTGGCTGGCCGTGGACGTTCTGTTGCGGCTCAGAAGGCCGACCAATCCATTCCAATTCTAGGCGTCAAGATTTTAAAGATATATCCTCATGATCCACACGCTTTCACGCAGGGCCTGGAATACTTCGACGGATTTCTTTATGAGAGCACCGGAGAAACGGGACAGTCTTCTCTTCGGAGAGTACATCTGGAGACCGGCAAGGTAATCCAAAAAGTGGACCTCGCTCCGGAATATTTTGGAGAAGGGCTGACCATTTTTCGGGGGAAAATATATCAATTGACGTGGCTTTCGAAGATCGGCTTTGTGTATGAATTGAAGACATTTCGGAAGTTGCGCGATTTTCATTACTACGGAGAGGGTTGGGGACTCTCGCACGACGATTCGAACCTGATCCTGAGTAACGGCACCAACACGTTGCGTTACATCAACCCGGACACGTTTGAGGTGATGCGAACGCTGGAGGTTTACGCGGGTAAAGAAGCAGTGACGAATTTGAATGAGCTCGAGTGCATTGAGAATGACATTTACGCTAACGTGTGGCACGCGAATCGAATTGCGCGCATTGATGCGCGGACGGGGCAGGTGCGGGACTGGATTGATTTGTCAGCGCTCGCTGAGAGGGAGCAGACGGAGCCGGAGGCGGTGCTCAATGGTATCGCTTATGATTCCGCGAGGCACAGGTTTTTTGTTACCGGCAAGAACTGGGCTCACCTTTTCGAGGTGCGGATTGAAGGGATTGCGTTTTAGAAGGAGCGCGAGGCCAGCGCCGCGGCGGACTCTGCTCCGAGAGCGCCCAGTCAGTCCAACGCCTCATTCAGTGCAAGACCACACAGACAAGAGTGTCTGTGCTACTTAGATCAGTTCGAGGCCGGCGAAGAAGTAGCCGATTTCGAAGGCAGCGGTGTCGGGCGCGTCGGAGCCGTGAGTGCAATTGTTGCCGATGCTGGTGCCGAGGTCGTGTCGGATGGTGCCGGGGGCGGCTTTCTTTGGGTCGGTGGCGCCCATGGTGTCGCGCCATTTCAAGATGGCGCCTTCGGCTTCCAGGACCATGGCAATGATTTTGCCGGAGCTCATGAAGTCGGTGAGTTCGCCGAAAAAGGGGCGGGCTTTGTGGACGGCGTAGAAACCGCCAGCTTCTTCCTTGGTGAGGCGCATGGATTTAATCGCAACTACGCTAAAGCCTGCTTTGTGAATGCGCGAAAGAATTTCGCCTTGTTGACCGGCCTTAACCGCGTCGGGCTTGATAATTGCAAACGTGCGTTCTAGTGACACGAAAGAATCCTCCGAGATATTAAGTGCAAGTGCCGGGCTAAAGCCCGGCGCCTACAAAATCAAAACGACTATTTAAGGACGGCGGCGATGGTTGAGCCCATGTCCGCGGGAGTTTCGACCGTGTGGATTCCCGCGGCGGCCATTGCGGCGTACTTGTCTTTGGCGGTTCCCAAGCCACCGCTGATGATCGCGCCGGCGTGGCCCATACGGCGGCCTGGCGGCGCGGTTTGGCCGGCGATGAAGCCTACTACTGGTTTCTTTACGTTGGCTTTGATCCAGTGCGCGGCGGTTTCTTCCGCATCGCCGCCGATTTCGCCGATCAGGATGACCGCGTGCGTGTCGGGGTCGTCGTTGAAAAGACGCATCGCGTCCAGGAACGACGTGCCGATGATCGGATCGCCGCCGATGCCGATACATGTGGATTGACCGATGCCAAGCCGCGTGAGTTGATCTACAGCTTCGTAAGTGAGTGTACCGCTGCGGCTGACGACGCCGACATGGCCCTGTTTGTGGATGCGGCCGGGCATGATTCCGATTTTGCATTTGCCGGGGGAGATGACGCCGGGGCAGTTGGGGCCGATGAGCCGCGTTTTGTTGAAGTCAACGGTAGCGGCGGCGCGGACCATGTCGATCACCGGAATGCCTTCGGTGATGCAGATGACAAGCGGAATTTCGGCGTCGGCGGCTTCGAGAATGGCGTCGGAAGCGTATGGCGGCGGAACGAAAATTACGGACGCGTTCGCGCCAGTCGCTTTAACGGCTTCTTGAACGGTATCGAATACTGGCCGTTCCAAGTGCTTGGTGCCACCTTTGCCTGGCGTGACGCCACCAACGACATTTGTCCCGTATTCAATCATTTGCTGGGCGTGGAAAGTGCCTTCGCGTCCGGTGAAACCTTGCACGATTAGACGCGTTTTTTCGTTGACCAGGACGCTCATCGCGCACCTCCTGCGAGAGCGACAACCTTTTGCGCGCCGTCTTTCATGCCATCGGCGATAGTGAAGTTCAAACCGCTCTCACGGAGAATCTTCTGGCCAAGTTCGACGTTCGTTCCTTCCATGCGGACGACAACCGGCACTTTCACTTGCAAATCCTGGGCTGCAGCGACGACGCCCGTGGCGAGGACATCGCAGCGCAAAATTCCGCCGAAGATATTGATGAACACGGCTTTCACTCCGGGATCGCCAATCAGTATGCGAAATGCATTTTTGACTTGATCGGAGGATGCGCCGCCTCCAACGTCTAGGAAATTCGCGGGAGAACCGCCGGCGTATTTGATGATGTCCATGGTGGCCATGGCTAGCCCCGCGCCGTTGACCATGCAAGCGACCGTGCCGTCGAGCTTGATGTAATTCAAGCCATATTTCGAAGCTTCGACTTCGAGTGGATCCTCTTCGTCGAGGTCGCGCAATTCGCGTAGCTCTTTATGGCGGAAGAGGCCGTTGTCGTCGAAGGTCATCTTCGCATCAAGAGCGACGAGACGGCCGTCAGCGGTGACGACGGCGGGATTGATTTCGAGCATGGAAGAATCGGTGTCCACAAAAGCGCGGTGCAAAGCCTGGAGAAACGGTCCGGCTTTCATGGCCACGTCGCCGGAAAGGCCCAGGCCGAAAACGAGCTTGCGCGCCTGGTAGGGTTGCAGGCCGGCAGCGGGATGAATCGTCTCGCGCATGATAGCTTCGGGGTTCGTCTTCGCGACTTCTTCAATGTCCATGCCGCCGGATGCACTGGCCATGAAGACTACTTTGCCCACGCTGCGATCGACGAGGATGCTGAGATAAAGTTCGCGCTTGATGTCCAAGCCTTCTTCGACGAGTACACGCTTGACGGTGCGGCCACTGGGGCCGGTCTGCGCCGTGACGAGATTCACGCCCAACATGTGCGAAGCGATGTCGGCGGCTTCGTCGGGCGAATGCGCAAGCTTGACGCCCCCCGCTTTGCCGCGGCCACCAGCATGAATCTGCGCTTTTACAACGACTACGCTGGATCTGAGTCTTGCTGCGCCTTCGCGGGCTTCTTCCTTGGAAAAGGCGACCTCGCCGCGCGGCGTGGTGACACCGTAACGCGCGAGAATGGCCTTAGCCTGATACTCATGAATCTTCATCGGGGTTCCGTAGTGTTAGAATTTTGGAGTCGTCGTGAACATAAGAGTGTACTCGGAAAGTATAAAATGGAGCAAGGTTTCGGCCGAATTGCGGCCAAATCCAGATGACAAAATCGCTTATTAACGGCGCTGTGTCTGGGCAGATTCTCTCTCGAGAAGATGCGGAAACGCTGATGGAAGAGTTGCTCTCTGGCAGAGTTGCGACGCCGGATATCGTGCGGCTTCTCAGAGCGATGAATACGCGGCCCGTGCGTGTCGAGGAGCTGGCCGGTTTTGCTAGCGTGATGCGGCGGCATGCGGCGCGCGTGTTTGCAGAAGGCGAGCCTGCCCTGGAACGACTTGTGGATACGTGCGGAACGGGCGGCAAGAGATTTGCGACGTTCAATATTTCCACGGCGGCGGCAATCGTTGCGGCGGCGGCGGGGGCACGCGTGGCAAAACATGGAAACCGCGCGTCGCACACGGGCAGTGGTTCGGCGGACGTGATTGAAGCGCTAGGTGTGAAGATCGATTTACCGGTGGAGCATTTCGGGAGGGCGATTCGAGATATTGGGATCGGCTTCTTCTTTGCGCGGGCGGCGCATGCGGCGGCACGCCACGCCGCGCCAGCACGCAAAGAGATTGGGGTGCGCACGGTTTTCAATCTTCTCGGCCCTTTGACGAATCCTGCTGGTGCGCGAGCACAAGTCGTCGGCGTTCCGTCGCCAGAACTGATCGATTTGGTCGCGGCAACGCTTGCGGAACTCGGCGTGGAGCGCGCGTTCGTGGTTCATGGTGCGGGCGGGCTAGATGAAATTTCGCTCGCCGGAGCAACGTTAGTTGCCGAAATAAAAGATGGAAGCGTGCGGCGTTTCACAGTGACACCGGAAGATTTCGGAGTACCGCGAGCCCCTATTGAATACGTACGCGGCGGGACTGCTCAGGAAAATGCTGCAACAATTCGCGATATATTTGCGGGCAAAGCCGGGCCGCAGCGCGACGTCGTTCTCGTGAATGCCGCTGCGGCGCTTGTGGCTGCTGGGGTTGCGTCGGATTTTGGCGATGGTGCACAACTGGCAGGAGCGGCTCTCGCTTCGGGCGCTGCCACAGAAAAACTCGCGGCGCTTGCCGCATTCACCCAGCCGGCTGAGTGAGTTTTCCAAGCTTGATGATTTTTTCAAGCAGACGACTCAGGGCCGATCGGGGCTCTCAAGACCTTTGTGGATCGTCCATACTGCAATCACGCCCACGATAGCCGAGGGGAGCAAAAAGAACCGGCTTTGACCCACGGCCTGAGCCGGTTGATTCAAAGCGGCGCCGCAGACGCCCTTGCGGACTACGCGGTAGGTTTTCCCCTCTTGGAGGATCTTGGTTTCTTTACCAGTGCTGACTTCCAGGTCTTGCGTGCGCGCGGTAACAAGAACGTCGCAGTCTTGGAGGGTCACTTCACCAACCGTGAGCACGGGAGAATGCGGCCGCACGCGCACGTCGTCGGCTTTAATTTCGACTCCCGTTCCGTTTTCTGCGCGGAAAATTACAGTGCCGCGCTGCAGCGTAGGCGTGAGAACCAGATTTTCGTGGTTCATCCAAACCGTGCTTGATTCGGAGAGAGTGAGCTGCACTTGGCCGGAGCGGAGGTTCAGCGCGCCCTTCTCCTGAGTTTCCATGCGGTCACCGTCAAAGATCGTGGTCCCAATGGTCGCATCGGTAGTATTCAGGCGCGCGTTAGCGGATTGCTGGACGACTCCAGCAGGAGAGGTTTGCCCGGGCAGCACAACACCTAACAGTAGACAGGACAGCGCAACAGCCAAAATACGACAAGTCATAACGATGCGAAACCTCCGAGGGAAAGCGAATTCTTAGTTTTGGTTAATGAAACGACGGACGCACTGGTACTTTGCGCAATCCGCTGTTACCGGGTTCCGCACAAAGCGAATCGCAGCCTGCCCTAAAGGACGGCTGTCCGTTGGTACAGGTAAAATGAGAAACTGAATCCGCAGCAAGAGAAATGTCGAGGCGCGGGGCTTCTGCGGCAGTGGGCCGTCGAGAGAGTTACGGGAGAAAATCCTTGAGGTTGCTTGGAATTATTTTATTTGCCGCAGTTTGCGTGTGTCCTGCGGTAGGGCAAAAGCCCGCTCCCATTCCATCGGCGCAGGTTGTGCAAGAGGTGCGCGACTACCGAATGGACCATGAAGACCGCATCGTGCGAGAACTCGCGGAATTCCTCTCCATCCCGAATGTGGCGAGCGACACGCCCAATATCCAAAAAAATGCGGAACATCTGCGCGAGATGCTGGAAGCGCGCGGAATCGAGACGCACCTGTTGCCGATTACAGGACGCGGACCGGTGGTCTTCGGCAAGTTGGTCGCACCCGCAGCTACGCATACCGTTATTTTTTATGCGCACTACGATGGGCAGCCTGTGGATCCCGTGGCGTGGACTGATGGCACGCCATTCGAGCCAGTCTTGCGAAGCGATGCGTTGGAGGCAGGTGGGAAGCGAATACCGTTTCCGGAAAATAGCGCGAAGCAGCCGGCGGTCTACAAGGAGGACTGGCGGATTTATGCGCGCTCGTCTTCCGATGACAAGTCGCCCATCGTGGCGTTGCTCGCGGCGATCGATGCGTTGCGTGCGAAACAAATTCCGCTGAAAGTGAATCTGAAAGTAATTTTTGAGGGAGAAGAAGAGGCGGGATCGACAAACCTCGCACATACTTTGGAGCTGAACAAAAACCTGTTCGGAGCCGACCTGTTGATTACCGCGGATGGACCGGTGCATCAATCGGGACGGCAGCTCGTTTTCTTCGGGAACCGCGGTGACATCGGACTGGATATCACGGTATATGGGCCGGTGCGTGCGCTGCACAGCGGCCACTATGGAAATTGGGCGCCAAATCCAGCGATGGAACTTGCAAGGCTGCTGGCAGCAATGAAAGATGCAGACGGGCGTGTCCTGATCGACGGCTATTACGATGATGTGACGCCGCTCAGCGATCTCGAAAAGAAAGCGCTCGAGGAGATGCCGGTGAATGACGCCGATCTTGAGCGAGAGTTGGGAATCTCGAAGCCGGAAGGCGCGGGAAAAAAACTGATGGAATTGTTGCAGGAACCTTCTCTCAATATCCGAGGCCTGTCGAGCGCCTACGTAGGCGAGCACGCGCAAAACGTGGTGCCGGACAAAGCGGAAGCTTCGATCGACGCGCGACTTGTGAAGGGAGAGGATCCGAAGAAGAAATTCGAGCAGATTTCGGCGTTTATTGCGAAGCAGGGATATTTTGTGATTGACCGCGAGCCGACGATGGAAGAGCGCCGCACACATGCGTTGATCGCGAAAGTTGTCGACCAGGGTGGCTATCGCGCTTCGCGCACGGCGATGGATTTGCCGGTGTCGAAAGCGCTGATCAAGGTGGTACAGGACGCGACGGGCAACGATACGGTGATTGCGCCTACGCTTGGCGGAAGCGTGCCGATGTATATTTTCGAGGATTTGGGCTTGCCGTGGATTGGAGTGCCTATCGTGAATTACGACAATCATCAGCACAGCTCTGATGAGAATTTGCGGTTGGGGAACCTGTGGCGCGGAATGGAAATTTATGCGGCGATTTTGGCGGATTTGAGTTGGTAGAATATTCGACCGATCGTGGAGTTGTAGCGCCAGCATCCATGCTCGCGGTTTTGTTCGGAAAAAGAAGGAAGCCGGCAAGGATGCCGGCGCTACGAAGCGAGCACTTCTTACCTTATGTGTATATTTATATTATGATATATAGTACTTTGTTCTCCGCTAGACATCCCGCGTAGCGCCAGCATCACTGCTAGCGGTTTTGTTGGAGAAGGAAAGATGCCGGCAAGGATGCCGGCGCTACATCCCTTATGCCTTGGTCGAGAATTCGGAACCGGGGGCGGCTCCCTCATTGGGAAGCGCAATATGGAATTTATTTTGTTACTTCTCGTTTGGCGGATTCTTTGCCGCAGGAGGCGCTCTTAAGAATTGAAGTTGAAATTCGGGAAGGAAAAGATCCCGGCGGAAGCAAGGCCAAGAAATTGGAGCGGTATTTGGACGAGGGGCGCGGAGCATGCTTCCTTGCACGACCAGAGATTGCCGAGATCGTTGCGGCCACATTACGAGCATTTGACGGAGTGCGTTATAGGCTCTTTGCCTGGTGCGTGATGCCAAACCATGTTCATACCGTTCTGCAACCTCACGAGCCGTTCGAGCTAGCTTCCATTCTGCACAGTTGGAAGTCGTATTCAGCGCAGATCGCAAATCGTGCGATGGGAAGAAAAGGGAGCTTCTGGCAACGCGAGTACTATGATCACTTGATCCGCAATGGTGATGAGCTTGGAAGCGCAATTTCATACACGGCGGGAAATCCGTTGAAGGCGGGACTTCGGGACTGGAAGTGGGTGTATGTGTCTAAGGATTGGACGTAAATCTCTGGAGGAGCGAGTTCCGGAAAAGACCTCGTAGCGCCAGCATCCTTGCTGGCGGTTTAGTTGGAAAAAGAAAGAAGCCGGCAAGGATGCCGGCGCTACCCCGCCGCTAGAATGTAAAGATAAGGATCCGATAAACGATCAAAGAGAAAGGAAATTTTGGAGGAGCTGCTTGCCAAATGTGGTGAGGACGGATTCGGGGTGGAATTGGACGCCTTCGATTTTGTGGCGGCGATGGCGGAAGCCCATGATGATGCCGTCGTCGGTTTCAGCGGTGATGATCAGCTCGCGGGGGAGCGATTTGCGCTCGACGATGAGGGAGTGATACCGCGTGGCTGTGAATGGCTCCGCCAAATTGCTGAAAATATTTTTGCCGTCATGATGGATTTCGCTGGTTTTGCCGTGAAAGAGTTTTGGAGCGCGAACGATTTTGCCGCCGAAGGCCGCACCGATCGCTTGATGGCCGAGGCAGACGCCAAGGATTGGAAATTTTCCCGCGAGCCGCTCAACTAACTCTACCGAAATGCCCGCCTCTTGCGGGGTGCAGGGGCCCGGGGAAATGACAATCTTCTCCGGCTTGCGGCGAGCAATCTCTTCGACAGAGATTTTGTCGTTGCGATGCACTTCGACCTGACAGCCCAGTTCACCGAGATACTGTGCTAGGTTGTAGGTGAAAGAGTCGTAGTTGTCGAGCAGCAGAATCACGTTATTAGGTACCTTCGTCCCGCACTTTCCAAATTTCTTTTACTTCCCTTTTCGATGCGCGGCCTCTAACGCTGCAAGCAGGGCCTTAGACTTATTTACGGACTCTTCGTATTCGCCCTCGGGTGTCGAATCGGCAACAATTCCACCGCCCGCTTGCACATGGGCCACACCATTCTTGATGACCATCGTGCGCAAGGCGATGCATGAGTCAAGATTGCCAGCGAAATCCAAGTATAGAACGCCGCCGGCATAAATGCCGCGCCGCGTGCGTTCCAACTCCTCGATGATCTCCATGGCGCGCACCTTCGGAGCGCCAGAGACGGTTCCCGCAGGGAAACAAGCCATCAGCGCATCAAAACAATCGACATCTTCGCGAAGACGCCCGCGCAAGCTTGAAACAAGATGCATCACGTGCGAGTAGCGCTCCACCGTCATCAATTTTTCCGGCTTCACAGTGCCGTACTCACAGACGCGGCCCAAATCGTTGCGCCCCAGATCGACGAGCATGATGTGCTCGGCGCGCTCTTTTTCGCTGGCGAGCATTTCGCGTTCGAGCCGCTGGTCTTCAGCCTCGTCCTTGCCACGCCAGCGCGTCCCGGCAATCGGCCGGTAGAAAACGTCGCGGCCCTGCACCTTAACCAGCATTTCTGGCGAGCTGCCCACGACGGCAACGTCGTTCATTTGCAAATAGAAAAGATACGGCGACGGATTGAGCGCGCGCAGCTCGCGATAGACATCGAACGGCGCGGCGTGCGTTTTGGCCGAGAAGCGTTGGCTGATCACTACCTGAAAAATATCGCCAGCGCGAATGTAGTTCTTCGCTTTGCGAACGGCTTCGAGATATTCCGCGCGGCGAAAATTGGAAGTAATGCGAAGCGGTGCGCCGCGCTTCTTTTTCTCCTTCTTCGGTTGCTCGGACGGCGAAGCTTGATCGAGCAACTGGCGCGTTTTGCGAATCTCGCGAACGGCTGCGTTGTACTTCGTGCGGAGGCTGCCTTCGCCGTCGGTATAGACATTACGTACGATCCACAGGCGATGCTGCACGTGATCGAATGCAATGATGCCGTGATAGAACATCAGCTGCGCGTCGTAGAGGCCGATGTCATCGCGCAAGCGCTTGGGTATGCGTTCGATCAGGCGGACCATGTCGTAGGAAAAATAGCCGATGGCTCCGGCCACCAGCGGAGGCAGGCCCGGCAAACGAACGGGACGGAAACGCTCCATGCGGGCGCGAAGAAAGGTGACTGGATCGCGCTCTTCCCAAACAATGCGATTGTGGCTCTCGAGAACGCAGGCGCCGCGCGCATAGCGAAATATTTCTTCGGGATTTGCACCCGCAAAGGTGTAGCGAGCGATTTTTTCGCCGCCTTCGACGCTCTCCAGCAAAAAAGAATATCGCGCACCTTGCGCTAGGCGCAGGTAAGCACTGACCGGGGTAAGCAAATCAGCGGGAAACACTTCATAGACAGGGATGAGGTTTCCCTGTTTGGCGAGACGTTGAAATTCGCGGAAGTCCGGCTGGATCATGGGCTCAGTTCGCGGCCAAAGTTAGTTTTTCCGAAGTCGGCATTATCGCATTTCTGGATTACCTGTGCAGGCGGGACTTTTCTTCAGAGCGCAAGGCGCGGAGAACGGCTTTGCGCATAGCGGTTTCCGGCGCGCGCAGTCCGGTCCAGAGTTCCCATTGCGCGACGCCCTGCGGAATAAACATTTCCACACCGGAAATAGTGGTGATTCCTTTGCGAGCCGCGAGCTTTAGAAGTTGCGTCTTTTCGGGCCGATTGATGAGGTCCATAACAATCTGGCAATTTAGCTCTTTCGGCGAGAGCGGCGAGATTCCGTCGTGAGGATGCATGCCGATGGGAGTGGCGTTCAAGATGGCGTCAAAAGAATCGCTTTGCAGAGCGCGACTCGGGACAACTTCGCCGCCGACGGCTCTGGCCAACTCCCGCGCGGCTTTTTCCCTGCGGGCACAGACCGCCACATGGGCTCCCGCTTTCGCAAGTGCAAACGCGGCGGCTCGCGCTACCCCGCCGGCGCCGAAGATCAAGACGCGGCTCCCAGCCAGAGCAAGCTTCTTCTCGAGCGCGCGCAGAATCCCGATGTAATCGGTATTGCAGCCGAAGAGCGAACCGTCTCGCCGGACAACGACCGTGTTACCGGCACCAATCTGAGCAGCGAGCGGGTCGCATTCTTTCAAATGCCGCAGAATGGATTGCTTGTGCGGAATCGTCACGCTAAAGCCGCGAATCCCGAATTCAGGCACGGCCTTCAGGAAATCGCGAAGATCTTTTACGAGGAAGGGCAAATAGACGGCATCAACTTTGCGCTCGACGAATCCGGTGTTATGCAGAAGCGGCGAGAGAGAATGCCCCACGGGGTCGCCAATCACGCCGTAAACCTGGGTGCGGCGGGTCAGTTCATGGGCTCGGTAGAGGTGCTTCAGGGCGTGCAGAGAGACTTGACCGGGCGCGGTAGCTTCCCCAATAGGCGCGTAAGCCAGCGCACTTCCTTCCCGCAAGGCGAGGATGCGCGCTGGAAGCCCAACTTCGCCCATGGGAACCGCGACGAGGTTGGGAGAGCTGCGAACCATCTTCAGAAGGCGGAGACTGTCGCCGATGGTATCAGCATGCGCAGCAATTTTCAGAGCATCGGTGCCGGAAGGAGCAGCCGAGCGCATGTCCCTAAGTCGAGCAGGCATGCGCTGGAAGTCGTGCAGGGAAAGCAAGATATGTTGCGGCAACCCAAGTTCGCTCGGGGTCTTACCAGGCAATTTGCGCAAGGTTTCGATTTCCAGGTCACACCAGGAGCATCCTGCCTCGCGCGCCTCACTCAACCAAAAAAGCTCGGCTTGAACGCCTCCTCTGAGCTTGCCTCCCCCCTCCCTTCGGCGACAAGTGGCGAGGAAAGTTGCATTCCGCGGCTTGTTCTTTTTCAGCCAGTGGAGGAAGCGGACACGCTCGGAATCGTTGCGAAGCCAGTCCAAACGCAGCTCGATGGTAGGTGTTTGGCGAAGCCCCTCCCGTACCAATTTCGCCATTTCCACGGCCCTAGAGGCGGCCGCGACCGCGCAAATGCGCCGGATACCTGCCCCAAACAGACTTTTCCCTAGCGTGGCTCTTGCCATGTTATTGAGAATAAAGCTTCTAGCATGCCCGTAGCAAAAGTGTAAAGCGGTAGCGGCGTATTTGTTGACGCATGGGGGCAGCCCTGTTAATTTCGCTAAGAATCGTCCCCGCACGGCCCACAGGGCGTGTTTGAAGGAGTCTTGGAATGCGCGCTAAATTAGCTGCTCTCTGTACTTTTGTCTTTGTCGGCGCCGGAATTTGCTCGGCGCAGACCTCTCCTAATATCTCGCAGGCGACTTTTTCGAGCGTCTATTGTTCCGGCTTCTACACGGACGAGAAGGCCCCCGATGCAACCCGGCTGGTCTCCGGAGAGCAGTCGAGCGATAAGCTCACGTTCGCCCGCGGCGATTATGTATATATCAACCGCGGGATGGACAAAGGCGTTCGCGTGGGCGATCGGTACTCCGTCATAAGGCCAGAGAAGGACCCACTTGAGGTGGAGTGGTTCAAGTGGCAAGACAAGCTGGTGAAGGCGATGGGTACGCACTATTTGGACGCCGGACAGCTTCGGGTCGTTGTCGTTCAGCCCAAGGTGGCGATCGCCGAAGTAACATTGTCCTGCGACTACATGCAACGGGGCGATATCGTGCTGCCATATCAGGAGAGGCCGGACCCTACTTTCAAGGACGCGGGCACCTTCGATCATTTCGCGCCTGTCAGTGGCAAACCTGTCGCGATGATCGTTGAGGCAAAGGACTATCAACAATCCGCCGGGCGGGGCAACACGGTCTACGTAAACCTCGGGACTAACAAGGGCGTAAAAGTGGGCGACTATTTTCGAGTCTTCCGCTACGAGGGAACGAGGGCGGAGCTTGCTCCTCAGACGAAAGACTACCAGGACCGTATTTATGGCTTTGGGAGCTCACCTGGGAACTACAAGTGGAATGATTTGCCGCGTGAGGTGGTGGGCGAAGGCATCGTCATCAACGTGAGCCGTAACTCTTCCACTGTGCTGATCACTTATAGTTCGCTGACTATGTACACTGGCGATTACGTCGAAGTCGAATAGTCCGCCAGGTAGCTGTTAAACAGAAACTTCCGGCCCGCTGCGAGCTACTCCTCGCGCGGGCCTTTTCATTGGCATCGCCCCTCACGGCGACTGGCACGTGCGAAAGAGCTCAGCCATTCGGAGCGGGTTGTTCCCCAGCACTTTTAGCTTCCGAAAAAACCTCGCAAGTAAATCCAAAGATTTTTGTATCCGCCTCTTGCCATGCGTTTGCGCTAAGACCAGCTTTGCGGCAGGTCTCTTCTAGAAACTGGTCGCGGCTAAATTTGTGCTCAACGGCAACTTGCGGAAGTAGAAGTCCGCGCTTGGATCCCTGGGAAATCAGCAAGCCGTGCTTCCCGATCTCGATGTTTTCGGAGCGAATCGGCTCAAAGGGAGACAGCAGAGAGAGTTCGATTTCTATTTCCGGGAGCTCTTCCACACGGACAGGTGAAAATCGCGAGTCGCGGAGGGCCGCGCTGGCCGCACAACGCGGGATGGATTCGCCGAGCGGCTCGAAGGCCTCCACGACGCCGATGCAGCCTCGCAAACGCCCGCGCGCGTGGAGAGTCACGAACACTCCGCGTATTTCCGTAGACGCTCCAATTCGCGGAATATCCCCGGCAGACTTCTGGAGGGAAACGGCCTCGACAATCGCCCGGCGCGCCAATGCGAGCAAGGCTTGCCGATCGGCTTCAGAGAGGGACGGCATCCTCGGACTTTTTGTGACCTTCCATCATGCGCAGCTTGCGGCGCTGCTTGATGCGGTCGTCAAGCTGGCCCCAAAATTTCAGAAAGTATTGCGCCGCCGACACCAGGGCACTGATGACGACCAACCAGAGAAGTACAAGCGCGAGAGAATTCAGATAAGGATGGCGAGCGCCGGCAATCAGTACGGCCACGGCGCATACCTGCAAAACCATTTTCGTCTTACCCAGCAAGGATGCAGCAATCGTAAATCCTTCGGCCGAGGCGATATTGCGCAAACCAAGCACGGTGAATTCACGCCCGATAATGATTACTACCATCCAAGCGGGAACCAATTGCATGCCAACGAGAGAAACAAACGCGGCAGAGATCAGCAGCTTGTCCGCAATAGGATCTAAAAGTATCCCGAGCGTCGTCACCTGAAGCCGTCGGCGCGCAAAATAGCCGTCGGCCCAGTCCGTCGCCGCTGCCAGGAGCAGGATCAAGACTCCCCAGAACTCAAAATGCATCGGGAAACCACGGAAATCGACGTTCGGACTCTTAGTGAGCAAAACCGCAATCAGCAGGGGAACGAAAAAGATGCGCAGTACCGTCAGTGAGTTGGGGAGATTCATGGCAACATGGCGGCGGGGAGGCCGCCCCTTAGGCTTCGGCCACCGCTCGCCTGACTATAGACTTCTGCTCGGCAGGCGTCAATGTTTCTGAGGGCCCGCGTATGAATCGGTGGCGTCTTCGCGGGTACTGTAACGTTAACAAGTAAAATGAGTTGCACCCCGGCGGATGTTTGTACTCATTCGTACTTTCTCTGCTGCAAACCTGTGCAAATGTCCAGAATCGATAACGAACAAGCCAACTCGCCGATGTGCCCTAAGCCGGGACCCAGCTAGACAATAAACCATTTGTATTCAATACGTTAGAAATGAATTCTATGTGATTCACCGATTTTCTGATCCTCCAATTTGGCGCACGTCTATTTTGCGAAAAACAGTTTCCACAAGGTTTCCACAGCAAGGCAGGTTTGGCAACTCTATGCAAACCACTCAAGAAAGAGCCATTTAGCAGCCAGAACTCGTGTTTTTTTGACTCTCGAGGAAGAGTTACTCTAGTGCAAACAGAACGCTCGGCTGTCAGATGGCTCGTGGTCCTCGTAAGAGTCGCGCGGGCAAGAAAAAAAGGCCTCGCAAAAAAGCCAAAACGCCGTGCACAGCAATTCCCGCAATACGAAACGGCAAGAGAATCAGCCACACGATGGGGTAAACGACGAGCGCAAGCAAGGCAAGAGGCCAACAGAAGCAAAACAAGATGCACCACAGGATAAACGTAATCATGGCAACCCTCTCACCTCTTATTACGCACGCGTGCGGCTCGAAGTTCCATCCTTTGCAAAGGTACTCAGCTTGAGCTTGCGTGCAATCGACACGGGAACTTCGGCATCCATCAGCATGTGAGAATCTTCTACTTCGGAATGCAGCACACGGCCGAGCGCATGAACAAGAGCCAGCGTACGACCCTCAGCAAGCGGAAGCCGCAACGAAAGCGTCACGACGGGATCGACTGGAAGAGCCGCGTCCATGCGCCGCAGCAACTCTTCGACGCCCTCTCCAGTGAGGCCAGAGACTAGCACAGGTCCTTCGTTTGCACCGGCACCCATCGCGTGCGAATGGATCAGCGGAGCCCTCTGCTCTTGCGTGAGCTTATCCACTTTGTTGAACACGCGGAGCCGAGGCCGGTCCGCTACGCCGAGGTCATTCAAAATTTTGTCCACTTCCTCGTCAAGTTCGGCGTGATGCGGGTTCGACACGTCGCTCACGTGAAGGATCAGCGCGGCTTCCTGAACCTCCTCAAGCGTCGCGCGGAATGCCGTAAGCAACGCTTTGGGCAGATCTCGGATGAAGCCCACGGTGTCCGAGACCAGCACGCGGCGATTTGACGGCAAACGAATCGCCCTGATGGTCGGGTCCAGCGTGGCGAACATGCGCGAGGAAACGAGCACTTCGGCGCGGCTCAGCGCGTTAAACAAAGTCGATTTGCCAGCGTTTGTATAACCCACAAGCGCAATCGTGCCCAGCGGCACAGCGTTGCGCGCTTCACGCCTCAACGCACGTTGCTTGCGTATGTCTTCGATGTTCTTTTGAATTTTCCCTACGCGATCGCGAATCCGCCGGCGATCCGTTTCCAGTTTCTTTTCGCCAGGTCCGCGAACACCGATGCGCCCGGCCCCGCCGCCCGCTCCACCGGAGCCTCCGCCGCCACTCTTTCCTCCGAGACGCGACATTGAAGTCCCCTTGCCGGTGAGCCGAGGCAGCATGTAATTCAACTGTGCGAGCTCAACCTGCAACTGTCCTTCGCGGCTTCGCGCGTGCTTCGCAAAAATATCCAGAATCAACTGCGTGCGGTCGATGACGCGGCGCTCGGTGGCTTCTTCGATGTTGCGCTGCTGCATCGGCGAGAGGTTACTGTCAAAAATAATCAACGGCGCCTTGTGCGCAGTAGCTTCGGCGCGAATTTCATCTAGTTTGCCGCGCCCCACGAGCGTCGCTGGGTCCGCCGATTCGCGCACCTGAAATACTGTGCCCACGATTTCCGCACCAGCACTGCGCGCCAGCTCTTCAAGCTCCAAGAGCGATTCCCTGCCCTGTTCGCCCGCAGGCATACCCGGAAACCGCGGCTTACGCTTCCAGCCCAAGCCGACAAGCAAGGCGCGATCCGCAGTAGAAGTAGAGATAGATTGCGAAGTTTTCGTCACGAAGTCAGTCCTGAATCCATTGCACGGAGGGAGCCGTCAAGGAGAGCGTCTTTCTTCACCTGCCCCATTATACTCGCTCAGCTTGCTCGCCGCGACTCTGCCAAGCTCTGCAGACGGAGCCTCTCGCGCGCTTGCTGCTGAATTTGTGGATCGTCGCCAAAACCGGTTAGCCAGTGAACGCCGGGATCTTTGCGGAACCAGGTCACTTGCCGTTTTGCATATTGCCGTGTGGCTTGCTGAATCGCCGCGCACGCTTCCTCGAGTTTTTTTCCTCCACGCAGGACCTCGCGCAGTTCGCGGTATCCGATGAAATCGAAGGGCTTGGCATTTTCAGGCAAATCGCTCTCCATCAACCCCCGAACTTCCTCCATCCAGCCTTGTGCCAGCATTGCGTCCGTCCGCGCGTGGATGCGTTCGTAAAGCGCCGCGCGTGGCGGCATCAGCCCAATTTTTAATGCGCGCCAGCCCACAAGCGGCGCGCGCCCCGTCCGGTATACTTCTGAAAGCGGCCGCCGCGCGAGCACGCATACTTCGACGGCGCGAATCAATTTTTGTTCATCCGCTGCCGCAATTTTTCCTGCGGTTTCGGGGTCCAGACGCGCCAGAAGCCGATGAAGGTAACCCGGCTTATGAGCCTCTGCGCTCTCACGCAGCCTATTTCGCAATTCTTCGGAGCGCTGCGGCACGTCCGCCAGTCCTTCAAGCAACGCGCGCAAATACAACCCTGTGCCAACCGTAAGAATCGGCAAACGACCTCGGCTCCGCAAGTCATCCAGCACAGCTAAAGCCATCTGACGGTATCCGCCGGCGGTCGCTGCTTCGCTGGGCGTTAAAGAGTCGATGAGGTGATGAGGGACGCCGCGACGCTCGGATTGTCCCGGCTTGGCCGTGCCTATATCGAAGCCGCGATAGAGCTGCGTCGAATCGCACGCCAACACTTCTCCGCCGAATTGTTCGGCCAGCCACACGCCCAGCGCGGACTTTCCCGAAGCCGTAGGCCCAACCACGGCAACCAGCGGCAGTTCAGATAGGCCCGGATTCATCGAAACAGAATATGCCAACCGCGGAGGAGCAGCACGAAGAACACAATCAGCGCGAGCAGCAGACTGCCAAGAACCTGCTGCCGCGCGATCTTCACTGCTGATTGAGACTCTCTGGCGGAATATTGTAGAGATAGGTGTATCGCAGCTCGATGTAAGGCCCAGTGAACTGCGCAGGGAGCGGCTCGAAGGGATTGGAGGCGCGCACGGAAGAGTAAGCGGCACGGTCGAGCGGCTCTTTTCCGGAGTTGCGGTTAATGACCGGCTCAGCGCCAGGCACGCTGCCATCTCTCATAATCTTAAACGTCAGCACGACAATGCCTCTTTCGCCGAGCTCGGCGGATTCAGGCATGATCGCAAACCAGTTGCCTTTCACAGCAAGGTACACGCGCTGAAGGTAGCTTCTGAAATCCACGCCTTGGTCCGGCGTCAGCATCTCAAGTCCGCCGTAGGCCATTCCGCCGCCACCGCCACCACCAGGCGTGCTGCGGCTCCGAATTCGTCCCCCGCCGGAAATTGTCGGCGTGCTTGAGTTTGCCGGCCTCGTATCTTGCGCAGAATCTGAGAGTGACGGAGCCTTCGGCAATACCAGCCCATGCTGCGGCTTTGGCATGTCCGGAGTATCAAGTTTCAGAGGCGGTTTCGGAGCATCCGGCTTGGGCACGGGTGTTTGCTCGACCGGAGGAGTCACTTGTGCTTTAGGCGCTGGAGCATCAGGCAGCTCTCGCTTCGGAATTTCCGGCTGGGGCTTAGGCGGAGGTTGCGGCGCAGGAGGAGCCACTTTGTTGATTACCTTGGGATCCACATGGACGGCAGGCGGCGCCGCTGGTCGAGGCTCCGCTTTCGGTTTGGGAGCGTACGAACTCTCCGGCGGAATCCACGTCAATTGCCGGTTGGCCAGATCAATTTCGTCCTTCGTGGGCACGTGAGGCGGAAAAATTCTTGCCCACAAAATAATCGTCAAAAACAGGAGTATGTGAAACGCGAACGACGAAACGCGCGTGATCAAATCCCATTTGTTTTTTTCTTCCGTTTGCGGCTTGGTAAGAAGATTTACTTCGCCGGTCATGAACACGTCGAGATCGACGATATCCGCAGGCGGGATCAGCCGCCCTTGCGTGATTTCCAGCGGCGCTCCCCCAGTCGGGATGGCGATGCGCTCGTCCATGTCCGTCGGCTGGACCGGAGTCGAGTGTTTTTCCTGGACGTTGTAGGCTTCCTGATTCACATCGCGCGGCACGACCACACGCGCGGCTATCGACTCCAGCGGCAACGATCTGGGAATACTGGATTTCCCGTCCAGCTCGATGATCGGCAGCATGGCTGGGACGAGCGTGCGTTCATCCATCGTCGTGGGACGCCGGCGCTGCGTTGTCGTATCTGCCGAGGCAGGCAGACGGGCACCTTCCGGGACCAGGGTGCGGGGAATCATTTTCCTGCTTTCTCTTGTGAGGCGAACGCTGCTAGTTGGACGCGTTCTCCGTGCTCCTGGATGCTTGCCATCACCCGGGTAGCCAATTCCAAAGCCGCACGGCCAGCGGCGCCGTTGGTGCGCGGTTCACGGCGGGTGCGGACGGCCTCCAGAAACGCATCGAGTTCCGCATGCAGAGGCTCGACGTCAGGTGCCGGCAATTTCTCAAACGAAAACTCAGGCTGCGGTCCAGGCCGCTTTACGCCGACGCGCAGTGCGTCCCGCCGCGCATAGTCCAGCGAAATATATTCGTGCTGCTGAAAAAATCGCATTTTGCGCACGCGTTCCGTCGAGACGCGGCTTGCGGTTACGTTGGCAACAGCGCCGCCCGCGAATTCCAGCCGCACATGAGCGATGTCCACTTTGTCCGTCAGCACAGGAATGCCTACCGCTTTCAGTTCGGTCACCGGCTCCTTCACGAGCGCGAGAAGAATGTCTAGATCGTGGATCATTACGTCGTAAATCACTTCCACATCGAGGCTGCGTGGTGTAAACACTCCCAAGCGGTGCACTTCGAAAAAAAGCGGCCGATTGAGAATCGGTTCAACCGCTGCCACAGCTGGGTTGAATCTTTCGACGTGGCCTACCTGCAAAATCCGCTTGTGCCGCCGCGCGGCTTCGAGTAGCGCATCCGCCTCAGCGAGATTCAGAGCCATGGGCTTTTCCACCAGAACGTCCAGCCCGCTCTCCATCAACTGGCAGCCTACTTCGGCGTGCGCGACAGTCGGCACTGCCACGCTCACGGCTTCCGCAAGTTTGCAGACTTCTTCGAGGCTGCGCAGCGCCCTGGTTTGAAATTCTACAGCGATAGCCTCCGCGCGGGATTGATCCCGGTCGTAAACGCCAACGAGTTCAGCCCCTTTCAGCTCGCGATATACCCGCGCATGGTTGCGGCCAAATTCGCCCGCCCCTACAACTGCGGCGCGGACTCTTCGCGTATCTCGCCCTCCGCCGCTCATTTTTTGTTTGTTCTCCCCGAAGCGCCTGTCGGTTCCACTGCCGTCGACGGCCCGAACGCCTGAATAGCGATATTCGCTTCGTCGGCCAGCTCAATCAATTTTTGACGGTCAAACAGCAAGGTGCGTCCCGCATCCACCGCAAGCGCCGTGGCGCGAGAGCTCTTCATCTGTTCGATGGTCGGCAAACCAACCACGGGTACATCGAAGCGCATATCCTGGCGCGGCTTGCTCACTTTCACAACTACTAGAGCCTTGCCGCCAACAATCCGTGCCGCGCGTGCAATCGTCTCGTCCGTTCCTTCCATGGCTTCCACGGCCACGCAGGCTTGGTCCGAAATCACCACCGTTTGACCGATGTCCATGCCCGCGATTTGCCGCGCCACGCTGTGCCCGTAAGCAATATCCACGGCTTCTTGTTCGTTGGGGGCTCTCCGCGTCAGAACGCCTGGCTCGGGCAGCAACGGCTTCAGAAACAGCGTCGAGTCCACCAGCTGAATGCCCTCGTCCTGGAGCACCTTTGCGATACCGCCGATCAGCGCATCCGTGCTTTTCCTCGGTAGCGAGAAGAGCAGCTTCGCCAATTTCCAGTCCGGCCGGATCGCGCTGAAAATCTTGTTGTGCTTCACTTGCCCGGCCATCACCGCTTGCGTTACGCCTTCTTTGTGCATCAGATCGATGGCTTTGCTCAATTCGCCGAGGCTCACCCAGTGCAGCCGCTTGGCGCTTTTTTCCAACTCAGGCGAGGCTTCTTCCTTCAGCGCGATCACCGCCATCTCTATGCCCTGACTTCGCGCGCCTTCCAGCACAAGAAATGGAAAGCGGCCGTTCCCGGCGATAAGTCCCCATCCTGTCACGTTTGCGCTGGTGTCCGGCATGAAGTGTGTGGGCGACGGTGATTCTTACTTCACGATTCCGCGTTCAGCAGTTTCGATAAATCGGACGAGTTCCTGGACGTCGTCGGAGCCGGCTAGCTTCGCTCGCATCTCGGCAAGAGCTTGCGTTGTATTCATCTTCGAGCGACTCAACAAACGAAAAGCTCGGTCCAATACTTGCAACCGCTCTTTGGAAAACCCTTTGCGCTCGAGCCCGATAGTATTGACACCATAGCTCTTTGTCTCGCGTTCCGTCACCACACGAGAAAACGGCGGCACGTCCTGCACGATCACCGTGCATGCACCCACGTAGGCGTACCGCCCCACGCGGCAGAATTGGTGCACCACCGAAAACGAGCCGATGGTCGCAAAATCCTCCACCGCAACATGCCCGGCCAATGTCGCGCCGTTCACAAACAAAGTCTGATTGCCGATCTGGTCGTCATGTCCCACGTGCGAGTAGGCCAGAAAGAAATTCTCATTGCCTACCCGCGTGACGCCGCCGCCCTTCACCGTACCCCGGTTAACGGTGACGTACTCGCGAAAAATATTTCCGTCGCCCACAACTAACTCGGTCCGTTCGCCCCGATAGGTGTAATCCTGCGGATCACCGCCGACCGCGCAAAACGAATAGAACACATTGTTGCGGCCATACTTCGCAGGCCCACCAACAAACGCATGTGGGTGAAGTACGCAACCCTCGCTAAGCTCCGCTTCGTCGCCCACAATCGCATAAGCCCCAACCCTTACTCCGGGGCCCAGCTTCGCGCTTGGGGCCACGATAGCTTGCGGATGAATCTCCGGCTTACTCATTTCGCGGGTTCTTCCGCCTTTGCGCCCATCGCGCGATCAACCATCTTGCACATCAGCGTCGCTTCCGCGGCCAATTGTCCGTTTACAGTGGCCTTGCCTTCGAGTTTGCAGAAATCGCCACGCCACGAAATAACTTTAACCTCCAGGCGCAACTGGTCGCCAGGCACCACAGGCCGCCGGAAGCGCGCCCCGTCCACAGCCACGAAATACAGCAACTTGTTGTCGCGGTCTGGAATCTCCAGCAAAAGCAGTAGCCCACCCGTCTGCGCCATCGCCTCGATGATTAACACGCCAGGCATGATGGGCTTGCCCGGAAAGTGGCCCTGAAAATGCGATTCATTGATGCTTACGTTCTTCACACCCACGATGTACTTCAGTCGCTCCATCTCCAAAATCGCGTCCACCATCAGAAACGGGTAACGGTGCGGCAATATTTTCTGAATTTCCACAACGTCGAGTATCATCCCTGCTCCCCATCGCGCCACAGGTCCTCCCTGCGGCGCCCACTCTCTGCTAACAAACTTTCTATTATATGCGAACCCACGTCAACCGGGCTACGCGCTCTTGTCTCGTCGTCCCGCCGATGCCCGGCTGGAGGTTCTCGTTCTTCCCGCGTTTTGCGCTTGTACCGTTGCTCCGGCTGCCCGTCATTGTTAGCATGTCCCGGCCATGCCCGACACCAATCACCCGAATGAATTCCTGCGCGCTTTGAAACCTCGCTTACCGGAGATGCTTTCCACGCTCCAGAAGCTTGTCCTCACGGAGTCTCCCAGTCTAGAAAAAGAGCCAGCCGACCTATGCTGCGACATTCTCGCTGAGGAATGGCACAAACGCGGCGCCAGCGTCGAAAGAATTATCCAGAAAGTTCGCGGCGACCAGCTTCGCGTGATCTGGTGGCCTCAAAAATCGCGTCCCGCAGGTCAATACCTTGTTCTCGGCCACTACGACACCGTCTATTCCTGCGGCGCTCTAGACAAAATGCCCTTCCGCGTCGCCGGTGGAAAAGCCTATGGCCCTGGAATCTTCGATATGAAGGCCGGCCTCACGCAAGCTCTCTTTGCTCTCGATGCTCTGCAGCAAACAAAAGTTCCTTTGCGTCATCGGCTTGTCTTTCTCTGGACCTCTGACGAAGAGATTGGCAGCGATGCCTCAAGGAAACTCATTGAAACAGACGCTCGCCGCAGCGATGCCGTCTTTGTTCTTGAGCCATCTCTCGGGCCAAAAGGCTTGCTCAAGACTGCCCGCAAAGGTGTTGGCGAAGCTGAGCTCATCGTCCAAGGCCGGGCCTCTCATGCAGGTCTCGCGCCGGAAGAAGGCGTCAACGCAATTCACGAGCTGTCGCGGCAGCTTCTACGCGTTCAGGAGTGGAACGACCTGCGGCGCGGAGTCTCTGTAAACGCCGACATCATTGAAGGTGGAACGCGCGTAAACGTCATCGCCGAACACGCCCGCGCTGTCCTCGATCTTCGCGCGCTTCGCGTCTCGGACATGGCCCGCATCGAGCGCAAACTCCGCGCGCTCCGTCCTATTCTTCCCGGCGCCAAGCTCGAAGTCCGCGGCGGCTTCAATCGCGCACCGCTCGAACGAAAATCCAGCGCAGCACTTTTCGCCAAAGCCAAAACGCTAGCCGCGCAAATGGGTCTCACCCTCGGCGAATGCACTGCCGGCGGAGGCTCTGACGGCAATCTCACCGCCGCAGTTGGCGCCCCCACGCTTGACGGCCTCGGCGCTGTGGGCCACGGTGCGCATTCTGCAGACGAGCACATCCTAATCAACACCATGCCTGCCCGCGCTGCGCTTCTCGCTGCTTTGCTGAGCTCTTAAGAACTTGAAAGCCTGATTGCGCTAGTGCCCGTAGGTCTTGCGCAGATATTCCGAGGTGGACTGCATCAAATCATTGTAGTCACTGTGCAGCACTTCGCGCAGCGCCGCTTCCGTGGAACTGCCGCTGCCAATGCGGTCAAGAATTCGTTCCATATCACCCATGCCATCCGTCTGCACGATGTATTCAATATTTGCGAGGGCCCACGCATACGCATAGCCGGCCGCATCGCTCTGCAATCCCATCCACGATCCTTCCAGATCGCCCAGCGAAGCCACGTGCCCTCCCTGAAAAACTTGCGCGAGAACCGCGGCATTATCGCCGCTGCGTTTCCCTTCCATCCATTGCGCCAATCCTTCTTGAATCCAAGTTGGCGCGCGGCCGCGCGTTTTCTGCCCCACAAAACTGTGCGTCAGCTCATGCTTCAGGACGCGCGAAAGCTCCGGCGTCACGCCGATCAATCCCTGCACAGGCACACGAATTCGCCCATCGTTCAGCGCGCCCACCCAGCCCGGCGCGCGGGTGATGTCGGCAAAAGCTTCTTGCGTATAGAGCACCACGCCAATGGAATCTGGCGGAGCGAAATTCAGCTCGGACTCGATCGCTGAAAAATGCGCCTCCAGCGTGTGGAGAACCTCGCGCGCCAAAGCCGGCTCCGCAGACCCGCTATACCGCAGTGTAAAATGGGTGCTTTCGTTTTCCTTGTAACTTTCTTCTTCCTGCTTGTCGCGCTGCGCCTTGTCGAGCGCCGTCTGCACTTCCGGATCGGGACGCAAAGCCAGTGCGCGCTTCCACTCCGCAACAGCCTGATCCATCTTGTTCATCCCGTAGTATGCCCAGCCTTCAAGCTTCGCGACGTCGGCGTTGTCCGGAGCGACGCGCCGCGCACGCTCCAGATAATCCAGCGACTGTTTATATTCGCTTCGCCGCAAATGCAGATAAGCCACATTCATCAGTAGCGCCGGCTCTTCCGGCGAAAACGTGAGCGCCGTGCGTTCGTCGGCCAGCGCTCGCTCCGTGTCGCCGCGCGAAAGTTCGAACTGCGCCGCCGCATGATGCGCAAGCGCCGCACCCGCATTCGCACGCTGATCGCCGGCATGCGCTGCTGCTTCCAGTTTCGCGATGTACTCCCGGTCAATCGCGCCGTCGTGCAAGGCACCGCTCTCAATTTCCGTGCCACCACTTATCGCTCCCATTGCGGGCGGAGTAATAGCCAGATTCGCGGCCGCTGCCGCGGGAGAATCCCCCATCGGCACGCTTCCGCCTTTCTCAATATGGTCGACAATGGACTTCGGCAGGCTCAGCTCACCGGCAGAAGTCTCATACTTAACCTTGTCGCCTTCTTCTCTCACATTATTCGCGACAATCCGCCGTCCGTTCTTGAGGACAATTGTGTCCGCGCGTGCCACAACCGCCCCAAAAAACACCACGGCACACAGCACCAGCGCGCGTCTAAATAAGGTGGAATGACCCATTTTCACATTCTAGCCCTCCTCGCCTTCGCGCTCCTTGCGGCCTTGTTCCGCAATGCCGAATGTGACTACACTTCTTACATGCGGCCAGGGGGGGCACTTCTTGTCGTGTGGTGTCTTACGGCGCTGCCCGTATCCTCCGCTACCGATAAGTCGCCTCACGAACTCTACGACGCCATCAACAACTTGCGTCTCGACCCTGCGGCCACTTACGAACTCTCCGCCGCCAACCGCATCGAACTCCGCCGTGGCGATGTGGAAATATACTTCGAAGAAGGCAAACTCGCTTTTCTCGCTCCTCTTGACGGACACGTCACCGGCTTCATCTTCTCCGGCCGAGGCCACGCTCTGGCGTTCCCGCGCGAACCGGTGGAAAAACAGCAGATGGCTCACTTTCTCGGCGCTCCCGTTCTGGACCAGGAATTCCTCAGCGCCTATGTGCGCTTCACAGATGACGCAGCGGATGATCTCCTGCGCCAGTTCCATTCCGCCAATCTAACCCCGCAATTGGATACTGCCTTCGCTTCGGTTTCGGACCCCTTCGTCGCGCAGTTCAATGTTTCGCAATCCCTTCGTATTCTCGAAGACCGTCTCTCGCAAAACCCGAAGCCTTATTTCTACGCGGCGCTCGAAGGCATTGAGACCGGCGCTTTCGATATTCTCTTTGACACTCAGAGACGAGAGCAGCTCCTTCTGGGCCAGCGGCGAAAATCCGATAACTTCATGTACTACGATGTCTGGGCGTCCTACAGTGTTCCCGGCTTCGTCCCGCCGCCAGTCGGTTTCCACGCACTCGATTACACCCTGGACACCGCCGTGCTGCCCGACAACTCGCTCGACGCCATAGCCGCCGTTCATTTGCGCGCCGAAACTTCCGGTGAGCGCGTTCTTACGTTTCAACTTTCCCGCGCGCTCCATGCCGAAACCGTCTCAGACGCACAAGACAAGCCTCTGGCCTATTTCCAAAACGAAGGGATGAACCTCCAGGAGCGCAGCGTGCGCGGCAACGACTATCTCCATGTCGTGCTCCCGCAGCCCTCGCAGAAAGGCCAGGAGTACACCATTCATTTTCATTACCGCGGCAATGTCATCGAAGACGCAGGCAACGGTGTGCTCTTCGTCGGCGCGCGCGAAAGCTGGTATCCCCACCTCGGCGACCAAGCGGATTTCGCTTCGTATAACCTCACCATGCGCTGGCCACACCATCTGAAATTGGTCGCGACCGGTGCCAAGATCGATGAACAAAGCTCTGGAGATTTGCGCATTGGACATTGGCGAAGCGACAAACCGCTCGCCATCGCTGGGTTCAATTTGGGCGAATACGCATCCAGTTCTATTGCCAACGAAACGCGCACGATCGACGTCTATGCCAACCGCCTGCTCGAGCAAGCCCTGAGCAATCGTCTCGACGCGCCAGACTCCAGTTCGCTTCCGTCCGTGGATATACCGTTTCGTATACCTGGCGGAAACAGCCGCGCCGCCATGCAACCACCGAACCCGAGCCCCGCCGACGCGCTCAAGCAACTCGGCAAAGAAATCGACTCTTCCATTCGCTTTTACGAAAATTTCAGCGGGCCTTTTCCTTATCGCACGCTAAGTGTTTCGCAGATTCCCGGCACGTTCGGCCAGGGATGGCCTGGCTTGCTTTACATTTCGACTTTTTCTTTTCTGTCCGCCGAAGCGCAGAACCGCGCGGGTCTTTCCTCCGCCCGCCAGGAAGCGTTTACCGACATTGTTCCTTACCACGAAGTTGCCCATCAATGGTGGGGCAACGTTGTCGGCTGGTCCAGTTACCGGGATCAGTGGATCGATGAAGCCTTTGCGAATTACCTTGCGCTGCTCTTCGCGGAAAGCAGAAAACCTTCCGAGCACGCCGTTCGCGTCTGGCTTGAACGCTACCGCAAACAACTCGAGGAAAAGATTCCAGGTTCGGACTCAACCGAGGGTGAGATTGGCGCGCTGGCTCTCGGCAACCGTTTGAATTCCTCAAAGTCACCGAGCGGTTTTGAGGAAGTGATTTACGGCAAAGGTTCCTGGGTTATTCACATGCTGCGCGAAATGTTGCGTCAGCCGAGCGCCAAGGATACCGATGCGCGGTTCGTAGCTTTGCTCCGCACGATTTCCACTAAGTACGTCTACCGAGCCTTCTCCACGGACGACTTTCAGCGTGAAGTCGAGGCCGTCATGACGCCTGCCATGGATCTCGAAGGCGGCCGTTCCATGGAATGGTTTTTCGAACAATGGGTGCGCGGCACAGGCATCCCGCACTATCGCGTGGAGTTTTCCACCCACCATACCGATAAAGGTGAAGTCGTTCGCGGGAAACTCTTTCAAACCGGCGTGCCTCATTCATTCATCGCCAGCGTACCGCTCTACGCCAACACTAGTGCCGGCCACAATGTTTATCTCGGCTCCGTCGTCGCCGCCGGCCCAGAGACTTCCTTCCACTTCACAACGCAAATCGCGCCGCACAAGCTCGTCATCGACCCCCAAATGACGCTCCTCTGCACCACCGAGCAAACGGAAAAAACGCAAGAATAAGCGGAACCGCTTGAAGTTCACTTCGAGTTTTGTTGAAGAAGCTGTTGCTCTAGAAGCGGACTGTCCAGATTCAGCGCCGTTTTGCCGTCCGGTCCAAAGACGTAGGGGTACCCCATCGGATCCACCGGCAGGCGCGGCAGCAATCCGGCCTGCACCAGCTCGACAACGCGCGAGGGGCGATGTCCCGTCCGCTTCTGAAATTCATCCGCGAGCACATCGAGCTGTTTGCACTCCTGCTCGGCCCCCAGGAGTTGAAGATGCGTCCGCGCGTTTTCCTTTACCTGAGGATCCTTCGTCGTCTGATAAACCTCGTTCCACAAGAAGATCGACGTCTGCAGCGACTCGCCTTCGGCCGCTATTTTCGCGGCCATGACTTTCATCCAAATTTGCGATTCTGGATTCTTGCTGCCCTCCGCAAACGCCGCCGAAGCTCTGTTGTAGTCCTTTAAATCAAAGTAATAAATAAATCCCAGGTCTTCATACAATCGCCAAAATTCAGGATTCGCTCTAATTCCTCGCTCCAGCAACTCGATCCCTAAATCCGGACGTCCGGCCCCGCGTGGGGAACGCTCACTCAGAAATGTCGAGCCGAAGCGGTAAGCCACAAGCAAGTTGGGATCGAGCGTCGTCGTAACATCCAGGAGCGGCCACAGCAGTTCGAAATTCGAATCGTGTTTCGTGCGTTTGTCGCCATAGTATTGCACCACGCGAGTCCAATAGAGATCTGCCATCAACGGCGCGTATTCGAGGCTTATCGCCTTCAACAGTTTGCCGGAGCGCAGCACCAGCTCGTCTTGCTCCTGATGCAAAGCAGCTCGCTGGCTATCAATGCGATGCTGAAGTTGCCAAATCCCTGCGAATCCCAGGGGAAGCAAAATCAGCAGCAGCCAATTCTTCGCATTCTGAAGTTTCATTTCAGATTCCGTCGGGAGAAAACGGCGGCGGCCACGAGTAGCACGATGCCGCTGTACAGCACAGCGTAGGCTGTGTTCTGCAAAATTAAAGCATTGGGAATATCCCGCCCGTGTGCGGCGGCCGCCATCACATTGAAATTTTCAAAATTCGGCAACAGGTAAGAAAGTCCCCGTAGTAGAGCCTCCACCGGTGGGTTCGGGATGGTGAAGTGAAAAGTTCGCATTTCCTCCACGAACAATCCGGCGACGTACAGCGCCGACGTATAGAGAATCGCCAGCAGGGGTGTGGTGTAACACGAAAACAGCAGGGCCAACGCCACCACCAGCATCAGTTTCAGCAAAATGAAATAGATTGCAATGAGCAGCACCGCATCCGTGCGCTCCAGATGATGCTTCACGTATAACAGCGCGGCGAACAACCCTGCCGCCATCGCCATTGTGTTTACGGCCAGCGTCAAGACCAACCCGCCGAATTTCCCCAGTAGAAATTCCCATCGCCGCACCGGCTTGGCCAGCAACGCATACAGCGTCCGCTTGTCCATCTCTTTGTAGACAAGCCCAACACCGATGAATACCGCGATCAACAAACCAATCACAGAAATGGCGCTCAAGCCCAGACTCTTGATCACCATCTCTTCGATCCCAATCGAGATCCCCCCGACGAAGATCGCCGCCGCCATCATTAGCAGCGCAAAGAAAACAAGGTTGTACAACACGCGGTCGCGTACCGCTTCGCGGAATGTATTCAACGCAACTGCGCCAGCGCGCCTCATTTCCCGCTCACTTCGACCGCCGCCGCTTGCGCGCGGTCTGCCTCAATCAAGTTCATGAAATACTCTTCCAGCGAAGCCTTGATCTGCGCCACGGAGAGAATTTTTGCCCGCACGGCGCGAAGCTGTTCCAATGCTCCGTACAGTTCCTCTTCAGAAACTTGCATGCGATAACGGTCGCCTGTCTTTGTCGCTTTCGCACTAATGGCCGCCGCATTCGCGCCACCGCCCGGTAGCTCGAATAGGATTTCCATGCCCTCCGTTTTCATTCCGACAATCTCATTAGGAGCGCCAACGCCGCGCAACTTCCCTCCGACGATCACTCCCACGCGGTCGCAGAGCATCTCCGCATCCGACAAAATGTGCGTGGAGAAAAGCACGGTCTTGCCTTGGCGCTTCAATTCCAAAATAATGTCGCGCACTTCCCTTCGCCCGATCGGATCGAGTCCCGACATTGGCTCATCCAGAATCACCACTTTCGGGTCGTGCAGAATCGCTTGTGCCAAACCCACTCGTTGCAGCATTCCCTTCGAGTACTTGCGCAACTGAATCTTCCCAGCCGTCTCCAGGCCAACTTTCTGCAGCATCCTCGAGACACGCTCGCGCCGGTCCGTCGCCGTCAAATCGTGAAACCGCGCGAAATAATCCAGCACTTCCGCAGCCGTCAGGTAATCGTAGAAATAGGGTTGCTCGGGCAAATAGCCGATGTCGCGATGCATTTCGATGTCAGTAATTGACTTTCCCAGGATGCGCGCGGAGCCCGCGTCGGGAAAAATCAGCCCCACAAGCAGTTTGATAGTCGTGGACTTCCCCGCCCCGTTCGGCCCGAGAAATCCAAACACCTCACCGCTTTCGACCTGCATGGTCAAGCCTTCCAGCGACCTTTTTTTCTTAAGGTGCAGGAACCCGAACGGGTAGTCCTTAGTCAGATTTTCAATTTCAATCGCTGCGCCCGGCATGCTCTCATTCTTCGCAAGCACAGCCCAACCGTCAATCAATCACACCCATCCATGTGCGCGGAGAGAAAATAGGGATTTCGTACCAGAAAGAAAATTAGTTCGCTCTTAGGAATGGCTTCGTGTACTGCCGATTTGCACCAGCTCAGGCTGCGGCGAAGAAGGCGCCATGGGCTTTGGCTTCAAGGTCTGCGGACCGCGCCAATTGTCAATGATCCCCACCTGCTGCACACACGATACCGTGCACATCGGCGCGCAATGCTTCGTCGTGTAATATTCGCGATGGCGCATCTCATCCGTGTACTGCGCCAAAGGGATCCCCGGATATCCACGCTGCTGCGAGCACCAGTGCACCAGCCCGTCCTCGCAAATATACAAATATCGCGAGCCCGACCGGCAGCGCCAGTCGTGCTCTTTGCCCCGCGCCACGCTGTGCTGAAAGTCGTTGAATCGCGAAAACGACCGCTTCCCCAGCGTCATCACTTCTTCAAAAATCTCCAACTCGCGCGGTCCCAGCGGCTTCAGTTGGCCATTCCCGTCGTGGATAATCCCCACGGTGCTCGTAAATCCCAGGTCCACAGCCCGGTGCGCAATCTTCAACGCATCCTCCGGATCCTTGACGCCGCTCCCCAACACTGAATTGATGTTCACCTGAAACACGGCGAATTCCGCGAGCCATTCAAGACGGGTATCCAGAGTCTTTAAGCTCTTTTTCGACACTTCGTCCGGCACCAGGTTATCGATGCTGATCTGTAAGTGCTCCAGCCCGGCCTCGTTCAGCGTGCCGATTCGCTCCTTGCTCAGCAAAAATCCGTTGGTAATCATGCCCGCGATCATCCCGCGCTTCCGGATGTGCCGAATCACGCCTTCCAGCTCCGGATGCATCAGCGGCTCGCCCCCGCTGATGGTGATGATCGATGTACCCATGTCCGCCAAAATATCCAGCCGCTTCCTCATCTCCTCCAGCGGTACCGGCTTCGAGAAATTGTCGTACTCATTGCAATAGCCGCAATCCAGATTACAGCGCCGCATCGGAATGATGTGCACCAAAACGGGATGCTTCGTCGACGCCAGCGCCTTGGCAATCATCTTCAGCTCGCGCACGCGCGTCCGACGGAATCGCGCCCGCCGCGCCCGCAATATTTCCGCGCTAGCCTTTACAGTTTTTGTCTCTACTGGCATGAATTCCGCAAATTCCCCAAGGCTTCAATTATACACAACGTAGCCCTCTCACTCTCCTCCGTGCGTTACCCGACGGCCACCGTGTTTCCAATCGCACAAGTCATTTCTCAAATGATCCCAGCGCGTGATAGGCTCGCGGCATTGAGGGTCAACGTGGGCTTAGGTTCTGCTTGGTTGTGGCCTAAAGTCGGTAATCGTAGGTTCGCACAAAATGCAATCCAAGAGGCGTTCTGGGCCGCGCTGATTGTCTCTATACTGACCGCTATCTTGACCGTGATATTGCTCTTCAGCCCTGACGAAACGAATTTCGCACAAATCGGATTCCTCAACTCAGCGCTTTTTGGCGGGTTGGCCTTTGGAATTTATCGCAGGTCCCGGACTGCTGCCCTTTCTGCATTTGTTCTCTTCACCGCTGGCACAGTCTATCAACTGGCGACGGCTGGCCCTGGGGGATTGTTACTGCGAGGATTAGTTGCTCTAGCCTTTTTTCACGGCGTGAGAGGAACATTTGCTTATCAGAAGCTGCCAGCATTGCCTGCAAATTTGCCGAGCATTGAGCAGAGTTTTCGGACCGTCGGGCAAGCCTCTGCACAAACTGAAAACGATTTGGAAAACAGCCCAAAAAGTTAAATCCTCCTTTCCGTGACTCTGCGCCGGCGTTCACCCCGAGCTGCTCGGGGCGTTATCCTTTCTCCGATTCCGATTAATTCCTAGCCACCGCGCAGCTTCGTAGGTAGTATTCCGCCGTTAGAGCTGCGCCATTCAGCACTATCACCGCTGAACCGTTCGGAGGACTTTCCAGTGTCGAGAAAAATTATTTTCCCCGCATTGCTAGTCGTGTTTGGATCCTTGCTCGCTTGGAGGAATCCAAATCAAACGGCACCCCAAGACTCCGCCACTTTTGATCCCGACGGCACCGCCCACATCACCCGCACCATCCCGATGCCCACCACCATCAGCCCCGAAGCCCAAAAGTGGCTAGCCTCGCTAGCGCAATCCACTCCGGGCCCAGAAGATCTGGCCTCGCGCCGCAAGCGCACCGACGAATGGCGCGCCAAGCAATCCGCCGAAGCCCGCCGCCTCTTCCCGGTCAACGTGCAAGAAACCACCACAGCCGGCGTCCGCACCGACATCATCACTCCTCTCTCCACGCCGGAACCCAACCGCGATCTCGTCCTAGTCAATCTCCACGGCGGCGGTTTCAACTCCGACTCCGGCTCCCTAATCGAAGGCGTCCCCATCGCGAATCTCGCCAAGATCAAAGTCGTCTCCGTCTACTACCGCCTCGCGCCTGAAAATCCCTTCCCCGCCCCGGTCGACGACACCGTCGCCATCTACAAAGCGCTACTCAAAACGTACAAGCCGCACAACATCGGCATTTTCGGCACTTCCGCCGGCGCCATCCTGACCGCCGAAGTCGCCGTCCGCCTCAAACAACTAAACTTGCCCGAACCCGCGGCCCTCGGATTTTTCTCCGTCCTTGCGGATTATTCCCGCACGGCCGACTCTCACCAGCTCTTCGCGCTCAACGGCTTCCCCGGCAACCTGAAGCCCCAAGACCCCGGCGCTCCCACCGGCGAAGAGTACGCCCGCACAACGGATCGCAAAGACCCCGTTCTCTCCCCCATCTTCGCCGACCTGAAAAACATGCCCCCGAGTCTCCTAGTCACAAGCACCCGCGACCTCCTCCTGAGCGATACCACTCTTTTCCATCGCGCTCTTCTCCGCGCCGGCAACGATTCCCAACTAGTCGTCTTCGAAGCCCTACCTCACGCCTTCTGGTATCACTTTCAGCTCCCCGAAACCACGGAAGCCCTGAATATCATGTCCAATTTCTTCACCAAAAATCTCGGCCACTAAAGAGTCGAGGTAGTGTCGGCTCTCGGTAACCTCTTTGACTGTTCTCGATGCCATGCAACCAACACTTCCGCTCGAGCTTCCCACCCGCAGGGAACAAAATCATCGTTGCGACGTCTACTAACCGGGAGCACCATGAAGTCGTCTATCATTGTGAACTCTCGAACTGCGGCCTTTCCGAGGCCGGGCGCTTTGTGTCGGCCCCATCGGGAGTTCTCGTCTTGAGGCATCCATGAACTCGCTGCTTTCAGATTTACGCTATGCTGCACGTGAGGTCCGCAACCGCCCGAGCTTTACACTAACCGCCGTACTCTCCCTCGCCCTGGGCATAGCAGCCACAAGTGCCGTGTTCAGTGTCATCTACGCGGTGCTGCTCGATCCCTTCCCCTATCCCGGCGCCAACCGCATGATGGAAATCCGGCTCACGGACAAGTCCGGCCAAGACCGTTTCTCCGGCCTCAATGGGCCCGAAATCCAGCTCCTTCGCCAAACCAAGTCGCTCGAAAGCGTCGTCGCCCTGGGAGGCTGGAACCTCACCACAACCGATGGCGATCTTCCCGAAGATGTCCGGGGGATGGACATTTCCCCGGAAGCTCCCAATCATTGGGATAGCACGGCTATGATGGGCCGTTGGCTTATTCCCTCTGACGCACCCTTTGGTCAGGATGCGCAAGCTGTTGTCGTACTCAGCTATCCATTTTGGCAGCGCTATTACCTAGGCGATCCAAACGTTGTGGGCCGTACCCTTCAGCTGGTTCACAAACCCTACAAAATCGTTGGTGTCATGGGGCCGCGTTTTCGCTGGGGAGAAGGCGACGTCTACCTCCCGCTCAAGCTCACCAACGACCCAGACAAATACTACGGAGGTTCGCTCAAGCTAAAGCCGGGCGTTACAGTCGCCCAGGCAAACGGGGAGCTTCAGCCGCTCCTCGATCAGTTCGCCAAGCAAACGCCCACGCGTTATCCCACCGATACATTCCGCGTAAATCTGCGCAGTATCGTGGAGATTTACGCAAGGCCGCTCGGACCCATCCTCTATTTGTTGCTCGGCGCGGTTGGTTCACTTTTGCTGATCGGCTGCGGCAACGTCTCGATCCTCTTGCTGGCGCGAGGCACGGAGCGCCAACACGAGTTGGCAGTACGCGCAGCAGTCGGCGCCAGCCGCTGGCAGATGATTCGCCAGTTGCTCACCGAGTCGCTCTCCATCGCCGTCGGAGGAACTCTGCTCGGCGTGCTGCTGGCATGGAAGAGCCTCGGATTCATCACCGCGTGGCTGCCGAAGAACGCCTTCGCCGCCGAATCCGTGATCAAGATGAACGTTCCCGTTCTCTTGTTCAGCATCGCCTTGGCTTTCGCCACCACGATTGTCTTCGGCCTTTGGCCCGCTCTTCAGCTTTCGCGCCCTGATCTGGCCCGCCTGATGCAGAGCAGCACGCGACGCATCAGCGGCAGCGCCCGGGCTCGCCGCACTCATAGCTTGATGGTCGGCGCTCAGGTCGCCCTTACGCTGCTCATGGTTACGGCGGCAAGCGCCGCCGGCAAGGGCTTCCTAAAACTGGTGAAAGCCGATCTCGGCTACGACCCGCACTTCGTGATGTCGGTCCCGATTCCCATCCACGAAAACACGCACAATTCCTGGAAGGAGCGCTCCGAATATTTCGACCAGCTTCGCGCTCGCCTCGCTTCCATGCCGGAAGTCGCCATGGCCGCTATTTCCACAAATGCCACTCCGCCTTCGAATGGCAACGACAACCGCTTTGAAATCATGGGCATCAACGACGGAGAAAAGCACGAAGCGCGTCTCAACCTGGTTAGTCCGGAATATTTTCCGCTTCTTCACATTCCTCTCGCTCAGGGCCGCCTCTGGGATCATGCCGAAACAATGCGCGGAGCTACCGTCGCCGTCATCAACCAGACCATGGCGCGCCAATACTGGCCAAACGGCAACGCCCTCGGCCAGCGCTTGCGTACCTCCGGCCTGAAAGCCGATCCTCTCTATGCGCCGGCCGCTCCCGGCAGCGACGATTGGCTACAAATCATCGGCGTCGTCGCGGACGTACGCGACGATGGCCTGCGAAACCCGATCAAGGCCGCCGTCTATATTCCCTACACCCTCAAAATGTGGATGTTTACGCAGGTCCTTGTGCGGACGCACATCCCGCCTCTCTCGGTCCTTCGCGACATTCGCGCCCAGATCGTCCAGGTGGACCCCGATCAGCAGGTCATCAGCGACGTGCGCGACCTCGAAGGCTGGATCACTAACCTCCCCGAGTATGGACAACAACGTCTCGTGGCTATCCTGTTCGGCATTTTCTCGGTTCTCGCGCTCTTGCTCGCCGCGGTTGGGCTTTACAGCGTTGTCTCCTACGGAGTCGCCACGCGCACCAACGAGTTCGGCATCCGCATGGCTCTCGGCGCGAAAGCTGGCGACGTCTTCCGCCTGGTTCTTTCCACCACGGCGCTAAATGTCGGAGCGGGCATCGCAGCGGGCATCTTCCTGTGTTTCGCGTTTAACAAATTGGCCACCAAGTGGGTCAACGAAAGCTCGCGCGACCCGCTCATCCTCGGCGCCGTCACACTTTTACTGGTCGCCACGGCAGCCCTGGCCTGCTTCGTCCCAGCTCGCCGCGCCTCCGCGACCGACCCCATGGAAGCCCTCCGCTACGAATAGCGTGTAGCGCCCGTCTCGTGTAGGGGCACGATTCATCGTGCCCTTCTTTGCTTCGCCCAGGCACAACCCACGGCAATGCGAAAACTGCCTCTCTGGACGAAAGGCTATATAATGAAATTACTGCGAGTTACGGTGAAGCATGATTAGTCCGCCACTGAATATCCTAGATTTGCCTCTTGAAGAACGCGCCCTGATGGCGTTAAAGGAAGCAGTCGACGAAGTTATCGAGGATCGTATTCGCATGGGGCTGCCGCTTTATATCTGGCGCGATGGAAAAGTCGTTGCCGTTCCACCCGAGGAATTACGCACTTTACCTCGACAGTAATCTCGGCACAGACCAAGCTTGTTCCGTCTCGTTTCCCTCACCTCGTTACATCCTCAGTTCACTTCTTCCCGTCTGCCCTTCCTATTCCCCTCCATCCAAACGATTTATAGTTTATCCTTGACAAATAGTAATAATGTGTTACACTAGCTAAGTCGATTGGGGCACCGTTTCTGCCTGTGCTCCGCAAGTCATGCGCCTCCGCCGCGCGGTCCTTCAAATTCCTGCAAAATCTTCAGTCCCACCCAGGTTACTACTTCATAAAAACCGTTCTCTCCTAACCCCTGCACAATCAACACTTCCACAACTGTTGATTTCACTCCACTTCAAATCCTTTAGATGCAACGCTTACAAAAAAACACGGGGGAGGGTTCCCTCTGCCTGCCCAAAAGTTTGCAAACAAGTTACTCGCCAAGCCCCGCGCCTGCGCACACGCAGGAACTCCCATTTACCCCGAGCGATGTTTGCGAGGGGCAACCCGCCCCACACGAACACGTGCAACCTCCATCCCCTCATGCGCTTACTTCATAACTCGCGGATACCCGGGGGGGTCTCTCGGGCTCTGTGCACTCTGCGTTGAAATCCCCATTCCAACCAGACTCGACCTCAGCCTGCACAGACAAGCCGCGCCCCGCTATCTCTGCCGGTGCGCGCAAACCGATCCCTCGCACCTCCCCTCTTCCGCTACTCACTACTCACCACCCACTACTCACTCCCATCCGTACTTCGCTACTTCTTTACCCAGTCCCCCTGCTAAAATCATGTCCGTCAAATCCACAGGAGCCACAATGTCTGAAACCACAGATACCGCCTCTATCCAATCTCGCACGGAGTCCGACTCCATGGGCAAGATCGACGTCCCCGCCGGCCGCTACTACGGCGCGCAGACCGCCCGCTCGCTCATCCATTTCGCCATCGGCAAGGACACCATGCCTCCCGAGCTGATTCGCGCCTTCGGCATCCTCAAAAAAGCCGCCGCGCTCGTCAACCAGGACCTCGGCAAGCTCCCCGCCGATAAGACCGCGCTCATCACGCAAGCCACCGACGAAGTCATCGCCGGGAAGCTCCACGAGCATTTCCCTCTGCGCATCTGGCAAACCGGCAGCGGCACGCAAACCAACATGAACGTCAACGAAGTCATCTCCAATCGCGCCATCGAAATCGCCGGCGGCGCGATGGGCAGCAAGAAGCCCATCCACCCGAATGACGACGTGAACATGTCGCAATCCTCGAACGACACGTTTCCCGCCGCCATGCACATTGCCGCCGCCACGGAAACGCGCCAGAAACTTCTCCCCGCCGTAAAAAAACTTCGCGACGCACTCGACGCCAAAGCTAGGGAATTCGAAGGCATCGTAAAAATCGGCCGCACGCATTTGCAGGACGCCACGCCGCTCACCGTCGGCCAGGAGTTTTCCGGCTACGTCAATCTGCTCGACCGCGACGGCGGCCGCATCGCCATGGCGCTCGACGGCCTCTATGACCTCGCCATCGGAGGCACGGCTGTTGGCACCGGCCTCAACGCGCATCCCGAATTCGCCGAGCGCGCCGCGAAAAAAATCGCCGAGTTAACCAGCCTGCCGTTCCGCTCGCATCCCAATAAATTCGCCGCGCTCAGCGCCCACGATGAACTCGTCTTCGCCAGCGGCGCTCTGAAAACGCTCGCCGCCTCGCTCATGAAAATCGCCAACGACATTCGCTGGCTCGCTTCCGGCCCGCGCTGCGGCCTCGGCGAACTCATTCTTCCCGAAAACGAGCCCGGCTCCAGCATCATGCCCGGCAAAGTAAATCCCACGCAGGCCGAAGCGCTCACCATGGTCGCCGTCCAAGTGATGGGCAACGACGCTGCCATCGGTTTCGCCGGCTCGCAAGGCAATTTCGAGCTGAACGTATTCAAGCCCGTCATCATCTTCAACTATCTCCACAGCGTCGAACTCCTCGCCGACGCCATGAACAGTTTCGTAGCCCACTGTGTCCAGGGAATCGAAGTCAACACCACGCAAATCGAACACTACGTCCACAATTCCCTGATGCTCGTCACCGCCCTCGCCCCCAAAATCGGCTACGACGCCGCGGCCCAAGTCGCCAAAGCCGCCCATCACTCCCACCTCAGCCTGCGCGAAGCCGCCATCAAACTAGGCTTCGTAAGCGCCGAAGAATTCGACGCCCTCGTCAAGCCCGAGGACATGACGCATCCATGACACCACAGCAACAACCCGACCTCCTTGTAGTGGCGCAGCTTGCTGCGCCCTATCTCGGCAGGATTTCTGGTGTGCGAGCCATCTCAGTTTCTGCTTTGGCGCTGCTCGCCTGTGCGCTTGTGGCGCCTTCCGTGTTCGGCGACTGCAAATGCCACCACCCCCAAAAGGGCGACGCGACGCGCCAAGGCGCAAATGTGTCCGTTGTACAGCAGGAGGAAAACCCCTACCGCGAGCTGAGCGGAAGAGTCGAATTACACGAGGACACGCCGATCGAGGATGTGCTCGTCGAAGTTTTCGACCAGCCAGAATATCTGCTCCGAGAAGGACCTTCGGAAGCGCCAAAGCAGAAAAAGCTCGCGGCCTGCGTAACCGCGGAAGACGGCAAGTTTTGTTTTCGGCACCTACCGCCGGGCAAGTACGAACTGCGCGCAAGCATAAACGGCGGCTGGAACATCACCCACGTCTACGTAGTCGTTGACAAAAAGGCTGGTCAGACCAAAAGACTGCGGGTTGGGATGAGTCTCGGAACATGAACGCTCACCCCAGCCTCTGCGAAACCGCCATCGAGTTGGGCTTCGCCAGCGCCGAAGAATTCGACGCCCTAGTCAAAGCCCGAGGATTTGACGCATCCATGACCAGAGTGAATGCTTGCTTATGAAATTCATCGAATGGTTGAAGCGAAGATGGCTGGCGATCTGCCTGTCTCTGGTTCCCGCTCTTCTTCTGGGATTGCTCGCTGGCCCATTGCTTTACTCTTTCAGCCACTGCTGGGCTGCGGGAAACGATTGTGAAACGTATTCACCAGTGCGAATATTTCTAGCCTATCTTTTGTCTTGGCCGATCCTTGTCATGCAGTTCGTTCCTGTTTTCTCACACAATGACAGTCTCAATCCGTTTCGATCGGGCAGTCCGGGACTTCTCATTTTGTGGGCCTACTATTATTTCCTCGTCTCAGGAATAGATTTCCTGTTTAAGCTGAGGACCAAGAGGAGAGCTAAAAGAATATGACTTACCGCGCGATCGTTCTTATCTCTGCGCTCTGCGTTAGTGTGTCTTCCTTAGTCGCTCAACAAACCAGCGCGCCGCCGCCGTACACGCTGAGTTCGACGCCCTCGTCAAGCCCGAGAACATGACCCATCCGTGAATACTCGTGAGTGGAGGCATCGGACTGGGGGCAAATGCTGAACTGGCTAAAACGCGGAGAAAAAAGGCGGCACGATTTGGCGAATGGGGCCGACGCCGATCTGGTTCGCGACAATCGGAGGCGGTTTTGGCTTTCCTCGTGCTTAGTCGTTGCGGCATTTCTGCTTTCCTGGCTAAGAAGTGTGTTGCACATGAGGGGCTGGTTTAGCGGTGTAATTATTTGCGTAGCAATGGCTAGCCTAATTGCTGGATTTATCGGAATGATGTGGGCTGGCGAGGAGTCGAGGTTCCTGCGACGTTCCGATCCAGGAGAACCGCCCCGAATATTTAAGTTGTAGCAGGCCGAGATGGAGCGGGTCGAGTTTGTAAGAAGAGTCGCTTGATAAAAGGAACTGTGAGGGCAGTGACCGGGGTTATTTGTGTGATAGCAGCCACAACTTCTCCTCTTCTCGCGCAAGAGGCGACGGCAAAGAAGGTGACGTCGGCATACTACGACGCGAAGGCGGCGCCCGTGTTGGTGTGAAATCGTGTGACGCTGTCTGTTAGGAAGTGGAATCAGAATGCAGCTTGACTTAGCCTAATTCGAGTGTGAGGATTCAACTGTGACGACGAAACAAAAACGCGTTTACCAGAAGAAAGCTGCCGGATATGTGGCAGATCTGATCCTGGATTCTTTGGAACAAGTACCAGAAGAGAAGCGCCAAGCCCAGCTAAAGAAGGTCCACGCTGCGCTCAGTGGCGATTCTGGTAAGCATAGTAAGCGGTCCAAGCGTTCTTCCAAGCGGCCGAACCTTCGGCTATCCCGCCGTTCCGCAGCGCATCGCTGAAACCGTGTTTGTCCGCCCGCCGCATCGCGTTATCGAGCGCGGATACCAGCTTTTGCCGTTCGCGCTTGCGCTTCGCCTCATCAGGCGAGCCGTGTCGTCCGTGGCTGCGTTCCTGAATCATCACATCGAGAATGTCTGGATCGATCTCATCCGTACTCATAGACGGCGCATTCTAGCAAACTCGCCTGGCTATTTACTAAACTCTATTGTCCGCCCGCAACTCGCGTCTCAGGAGGCCCATTGAGTAGCCGAATCGCTCTTCTCGTTTCTCTAGTCTTCGCTAGCTCGCTGTGCGCTCAGAACGTGCCATTAACTGCGACGTATACGCTGAAGGCGACGCCGAAGACGGTGGCTTGGGGCTACTACGACGCTCAGGCTAAACCGGTGCTGCGCATTAAGTCGGGCGACACGGTGCAGATCGATACGCTGATTACGAACAGCCCGAAGCGGCTAGAGGATGCGGGGTTGCCGCCGGAGCAGGTGGAGCAATCGCTGCGCGATGTTACCGACCAGGTGAAAGACAAAGGGCCGGGCGGGCACATTTTGACGGGGCCCATTTACATTGAAGACGCGCAGCCGGGCGACGTGCTCGAAGTGAAAATTCTCGGGATAAAACTGGCGATTCCGTATGCGTACAACGCGTTCGGGCCGGGGCGCGGCTACATTCCAGACGATTTTCCTTACGCGAAAATGAAAATCATTCCGCTGGACGAGAAGCGCATGGTCGCGAAATTCGCGCCGGGCATCGAGATTCCTCTGCATCCTTTTTTCGGCAGCATGGGCGACGCGCCGCCGGAAAGTGCGGGCCGCTTCAACAGCGCTCCGCCGTGGATTATGGCGGGCAATCTCGATAACAAGGACCTCGTCGCCGGCACCACGCTCTACATTCCCGTGCACGCGCCCGGCGCGCTCTTTGAAGTGGGCGACGGCCACGCCGGGCAGGGCGACGGCGAAGTGGACATCACTGCGCTCGAAACCTCGCTCGTCGGCACGTTTCAATTTATCGTGCGCAAGGACATGCACCTGAAATGGCCACGCGCCGAAACGCCGACGCACTACATCACCATGGGCCTCAATGACGACCTGAACGCCTGCGCCACGCTCGCCGTTCGCGAGATGATCGATTTCCTCGTCACCGAAAAGCATCTCTCCCGCGATGACGCCTACATGCTAGCCAGCGTCGCCGCCGACCTCCACATCACCGAACTAGTCGACGGCAACAAAGGCGTCCACATGATGCTACCCAAATCCATCTTCGTCTCCGGGGCTTCCAGGTGATCCGACACCCCGTTGTCATTCCGAGCGTAGCGAGGAATCTGCTTTCCGCATTTCGCTCTGTAGTGGCGCAGCAAGCTGCGCTACTAGCAGGACTCGGTTTTGAGGCACGGTGAATCGCGATGGGCTATTCACTTTCATGGGCCGCGCTGAAAAAGGGCAGCCAACAAACAGCGTGCGCGGTTTTGGGTTTGCGCACGACGGGAAAACGCGAAGAGATTCCTGAGTCGAAGATCGACGGGGCCGCGCTTCCGACAGGATGGTACGTCATTCAGTTTAATCGAACCGAAATGGGAGACCGCGAGCTCGCGCGTTTATCGCGTTCGGGGGAAGTCGTCTGCTGCTTTGTCGAAGACCATGTCATGGTCAGCTGGGCTTCGGGATGGCGCGAGGGGAAGAAAGTCTGGTCCGTGGTTCACGACTGCGAGAAAGGCCGATTTCATCTCGACATCAAAGGAGAAGCTCCAGCCGCTTTAGAAGGGATTACGGAACGGCTGATGGCGGAACAGCGCGCCGCCGGCGGCGAGAAGGCCGAGGTTGATCACGTTTACGATGTACCCGCCGAGATTGCAAAGGCGCTTACGGGTTATCGGCACGATGAGCGCAGTGGATTGACCGGCGAAGTATTTGAGGTACTCGAGCGCGAAAGCGCGCTCGGGAAACTTTTTGGCGGGTTCGGACGGAGGAACACAAGTGACGTGTAAGTCTCTTCGTTTTTCGGCGGCGATATTTCCGCTTTGTTTCCTTCTACTCTCTGTGAATTCTGTGTCTCTGTGGCCCTCTGCGTTAAATCCTTTTCCTTCTTTGTCTTCCTCTTCTCTTTCTCTCGCACTTCAAACGATCAGCCCGGATTGGTGCAAAGCTCTCCCTCGCCGAGAATACAAAACGCTCGAGCGCGTGCTGCCAAACGATCCATGGTTTGAAGTCTACAAAGTCGCGCCCGGCGTTTTCGCGATTTACGAGCCTCAGCAAGCCGAAGAAGTTATCTCCTATCTGATCGTCGGCACCAAGCAAGCGCTTCTCTTCGACACCGGCATGGGCATCGCCAACATCCACAAAGTCGTCGTGCAATTGACGAACCGCCCCATCGTCGTCCTGAACTCGCACACACACAACGACCACGTCGGCGGCAATTCCCTTTTCACTTTTATCTATGGCATGGACACGGACTTCACGCGCCAAAACGCGAAAGGCTCCCGCGACGACGCCCAAGAAGAGCTCGCCCCCGGCATGATTTGCGGCAATCTGCCAAAAGGTTTTGACCCGAAAACTTACGCCACCAAACCCTGGCACGTCTCGCTCTTCGTGAAAAACGGCTTCAAAATCAATCTCGGCGGCCGCACGCTGGAGATCATCTCAACCCCCGGCCACACGCCCGACGCCATCTGCCTGATCGACCGCGCCAACGGGCTGCTCTTCACCGGAGACACCTACTATCCCGGCCCCATCTGGCTCTTTCGCCCCGAGACAAATCTCGACGCCTACGTCGCGTCCGTCAAGTGGCTAGCCGATCTCGCGCCGCAACTAAAACTTGTTCTTGGCGCGCACAACGTACCCGTCGCCGATCCGAGCGTTTTGCCGAGACTAGTCACCGCGATCGAAGCCGTCCGGGCTGGAAACGTCGAGGCCAAGCCTCTCGACGGCGGCAGAGCCAGCTACACGACCGACGGCATAACCTTTCTTCTCAAGGCCCCGCCTGCGGGAGTAAAATGACGGCGTTGGAAGCCAGCTATGAGCTCGACCCATACACGAATCTGCTGCCTGGCCATCGCCGGATTATTTTTCAGTGTTTGCGCCGGCGCTCAATCGCAACCCGCTCCATCGCAAAATGCCTCGCCGCAAAAAAAGTCCAAGCATGGAAAACCTCCAGAGCCCAAGGTTGAGATTTATTATGGCGGCGTCTTTCTCGTCGGCGACGGCGGCATCCCCAACGGTCCCTGCTTCCGTATCAACGGCCGCGTCACCTCCGCCGGGTTCTTCAACGAGCTGAAATCTTACGACAGCGATGACGGAACCATCTTTCGCCTCGGCACAAACGAAGTCACGCAGTTCCCCGACAAAGTGATGCTTTCGCTGACCATCCACGATCAGCCGTGCTCCTTCGGACTGCAGCCAGTGGGCACAGGCGTCTATCTCACGCCGGAAAACATGGGCAACCTGAAACTTTCGCTGTATTGGAAACACGGCGTGGAACTGCGCCCGGCAGGAAAAGTGGCGGTCGTACACTTCTCCGTCGTCCCTCTCCAGCCGTACGCAACGGAGCTTGCCGCGGAATTGCCCAAGCGGTATCTGTGGTCCTACGAATTCGGTATTCCCGGTGCGGGCGTTCCCTTGACGGACAGCCTCGTGCTTATTTTCCGCACGCCGGATGGACACATCGCCGCGCGCGTCGCTGCGCGTCTGTAATTTGAGCGATGTGATCGTAGCGTTCGCGAAATTGAACAGAGTTTTTTTTCAGCCCATGGAGCTGACTTTTTCGGGTTCGATCTTGTAGAGGACGCGGACTTCGCCGGGTTGGCGGAACGGGTAGACGGGCTTGCCCAAATATTTTTGCGAGAGCTTGTCGATGTGAGCGTCGGCGCCGTTCTGAGTGATCTCGACGACCTTGCCGCGAATTTCGAGGTAGCGATAGGGATTCGCGGGATCCTGCAGCGAAATGGAAACGCGCGGATCGCGGCGAATGTTTTTGTCCTTCACGCGGCCAAGTGCGGAATTGATGCGCACGTGTTTGCCGTCGTAATCGACCCAGACGGGCGTGACCTGCGGGCTGCCGTCTTTCATAAGCGTGCCGAGATTGCCGAACGCCGGCTTTTCGAGTAGGTCCGCGTATTTTTCTGGAATGTTTTCTGCCATGGCTGCCTCCTGACGATGCTGCTTTGTACCGCTAAACACTTAAACTCTAGCACGCGTGCGGGGCACCGCGTAGCTATGGCGCGCGTTTACGAATTGCTCGCGGAGCCGGAGTGTTCAAACAAATTGAATTTCTGGGGTGCGGTTCGGTGACGTGAGCGGCGCTCCGGTGAGTTTCCGTAATTCTTCGATGCCCCATCCCGGCGCGATCTCGCGAAGCACCAATCCTTCCGGTTTGACGTCGATCACCGCGAGATCGGTAACGATGGTATCGACACAAGCGAGCCCTGTCAGCGGATACGTACATTCGCGCACAATCTTTGGCGAGCCTTCCTTGGTGGTGTGTTCCATGCAAACGATCAGCCTTTTCGCACCTGCCGCAATATCCATCGCGCCGCCAATGCCGCCTGAACCTTTTGCACCGGGAATCTTCCAGTTCGCCAGGTCACCTTTTTCAGAGACTTGAAATCCGCCGAGCACAGCAACGTCCAGGTGGCCGCCTCGGGTCATGAGATGGGCGTCCGCTTGATGAAAAAAGGATGCGCCCGGAATCAGCGTCACGGGAACTTTCATCGCGTCCACCAAGTCGTAGTCTTCTTCGCCGGGTCTGGCGCGGCGGCCCATGCCGAGAATGCCGTTCTCGCTGTGAAAATAGACTTCCACATTTTTCGGCAAATAATCCGCGATGAGATTAGGGATGCCCCAGCCAAGATTTACGTAGGCGCCGTTGGGCAACTCCATTGCGGCGCGTTGAGCGATCTGCTCGCGAGTCAGCCGTGGCTTATCCGGCATAACGGACTCCTTTGGCTTGCACGATGCGATGCACAAAAATCGCCGGCGTCACGACATGCTCTGGTTTGATTGCGCCGACCGGAACAATTTCGTCGACTTCGACGATTGTTGTTGTCGCTGCCATGGCCATAATCGGATTAAAATTGCGCGCGGCAAGGCGATAAGTGAGATTGCCTAGCTCGTCGGCTGTCTCTGCCTTGATGAGAGCGTAGTCGGCATGGATAGGCATTTCGAGGATGCAGCGTTTTCCTTCGATGACGCGCTCTTCTTTGCCGGCCGCAACTTCTGTGCCAACGCCGACGGTTGTATAAAACGCGCAAAGCCCCGCGGCAGCGGCACGCATGCGCTCGCAGAGAATTCCTTGCGGTACGAGTTCAAGCGTCACTTTCTTTGCGGCGAGCTGCTCTTGAAAATAATTGGAATGCGGGCCAGGAAAAGATGCGATGACATGGCGGATCTGGCCGTTTTTGAACATCAAGCCCAGTTCGCCATCGCGTGTTCCGCAATTGTTGCTGATGGCAGTGATGTCCTTGACGCCCTTCCGGGCTAGAGCCTGGATCAAATTGTTGGGAAAGCCCGCGCCGCCGAACCCGCCGAACATGATGCGAGCCCCGTCTCGAATATCGCCCACGGCGGAGTCCAGGTTGGAATAAATCTTGTCGCTCATAGCTCGCGGTATCCTACCAGAGGCGGTGCAAGTCTGCAGGTACGAACGTGACGTACCTAGCTGGCCAATAAATCCGGGCTAGCATCGCGCGGCTCGCGTCGTCTAACATGGGTGCAGAGCCATGAAACGCGGAACTCTCATTGTGATTTTGCTGGTTGTCGTGTTGCTCGCGATTGTCGGCGTGGCGTTTTCGTTTCTGCATGACGGCGTAAGCGCAAAAGCGACACCGACGGCACTTGAGGTAGCGATGGCGCGGAAAGCCAGGCACATGGCGCTTCCCAGCGCGTCGCGAACGCTGACCAATCCCGTGCCGGCTTCCGAAGAAAACTTGCGTGATGCGCGATTGCACTTCGCGGATCATTGCGCCATCTGCCACGGAAACGATGGCAGCTGCGACACGATGATGGGCAGCGGACTTTATCCCAAGCCGCCGGACCTGCGGCTGGCGGAAACGCAAAAACTCTCCGATGGCGAACTTTTTTGGATTATCGAAAATGGCGTGCGTTTCACGGGAATGCCTGCGTTTTCTACTCGCCATAGCTCAAAGGAAGATAGCTGGAAGCTGGTCCACTTCATTCGGCATCTGCCGCAACTCACGGCGGAGGAGCGCCTCGAGATGGAACGCAATAACCCGAAGAGCCCCGCCGACCTCCTCGAAGAGCAGCAAGAGAATGATTTCTTAAATGGAAAGACACCGGCGCCGCCTGCGGAATCGCATCATCATTAGCTGCGAGAAACTGTCCAGGAAATTCGAAAGGCGCACAGGCAGGAGTGCCTGTGCTACTGGGTTGCGTTTCGCGCTATCGTGGAATACTGTTTGAAGAGGCTCGGGCCCGAGGAGATGGCTATGAAAGTTCGCTTGGCGGCATTCCTGTTATCGCTCGCAGTTATCTGCGGCGCGGCTTTTGCGCACGGCGATCTGAAACACGTCAGTGGAACGGTGGAGAAAATCTCTGGGGGCTCTATCTTCGTAAAGACGGCTGACGGAAAGTCGGTCGAGGTAAAGATTGTTTCATCAACCGTGTATGTCTTTCATCCTGCGAATCAAACTGGGACGGCATCCGACGCCAGCCTGGACAAACCAGCAAAATTTGCCGACCTTGCAGTGGGCGATCGCGTGCTCATTCACGCAAAGCCGAATGGCGATACGCTCGAAGCTGCTGAAGTGAAATTTTCCGCACCGGCCAGCGTGGCGAGCAAACCAAAATCCTGAAAGATTGTCCGGTCTGCGCTCATCCCTTCGTCTCGTTTCACTCCTCGACCAGATGACATGAGTGCGTCTTCAGCACAAGCCAGACGTGGCTTCCTTCCGACAGTTCAAGCACCCTGACGGCTCCTGGTGTGACGTGCACGATAAATTCCGCGCCACAATCGACGCGAGCTCGAACGAGCGTTCCGCGAGGTTCCATCGCGACGATTTTGCCTTCAATAACATTGCGAGCACTCAAATCGTGTGGTTGTGAGGTTGCGAGCAAAATATCACCAGCTCGAATAGCCACGAGCACGCGGTCTCCTGCGACGGCGTAGCCCAACGGCACTTCGATTTCGCACTGGCTTTCGTTAAGACGTACGCGCATCACGCCGTCGGCTTCGCGCAAATCCACGACCGTTCCTCTTAGCAGATTTTCAAAACCGGCAGCTTGGGCCAGCCGCTTGTGCCTTGGCACTTCCAGTACATCGAAGGGCGTTCCCGCGCCGATTACGCGCCCGTGATCCATCGCGATCACTCGTTCGCCGAGTGCGTCCACTTCTTCCCGTGTGTGCGTTACGTACAGAATCGGAATACGCCGCTCGGCATTCCACGCGCGGAGGTCATCGACGATCGCAGACTTCAGTTCCGCGTCCAGGCCGCTGAGTGGTTCATCGAGCAGTAAGACACGGGGCTGTGTTACCAGCGAACGCGCCAAGGCAATTCTTTGACGTTCACCGCCGGAGATTTCGGCGGGCTTGCGCGCGCGCAACATGTCCACGCGGAAAGCTTTCATGATTTCTTCCGCACGGGCTGTGCTTTCCGCGTGCAGCAGACCCGCGAGTCCGTAGGTGACGTTCTCTTCGGCGCTAAGGTGCGGGAAGAGTGCGAGCGTTTGAAAGACGTAAGCGATGCGACGAGTCTGCGGCGGCCGGTTCACGCCAGCTTGCGAATCGAACAGCACTTCTTCGCCAACAGCGATACGTCCGCCGTCAGGCCGCGCCAATCCGGCGATGCAATCGAGGAGAGTTGATTTTCCTGCGCCGGAAGGACCAAAGAGGATGGTGATGCCTGCAGGGGCTTGGAGGGACACGTCCAGTAGGAAAGGAGCAGAGTCCGCACGGGAGCGTTGCAGCCGTACACGCAGCGTGAGCGTGGATGCGTTTACTTCGACGCCCACGGTGTCCACAGGCGGTGTCCGATTTGGCGGCCTACTTGACGATTGAAGGCGTATACGACTGACAATACTGCAAACGAAATGGCGAGCAGCACGAGCGCCATGCGATTCGCGTCGGCGTACTCCAGCGATTGCACGTGATCATAAATATCGATCGAGACAGTACGCGTGACTCCTGCCAAATTACCTCCGACCATGAGCACAACGCCAAACTCGCCCATGGTGTGGGCAAAGCTGAGCACCAAGGCCGTCACGACACCGGGAATCGAGAGAGGAAGAATAACGCGCCAAAATGTTCGCAGGCGCCCTGCGCCGAGCACAGCAGAAGCATCAAGGAGTTTGCGATCGACGGATTCGAATGAGGCGATAAGAGGCTGCACAGCGAAGGGTAAACTGTAAAGCACTGACGCGAGGACTAATCCCTCGAACGTGAACGCTAAGCCGTGACCGAAAAATGTTTGCCACAATTTTCCCAGCGGGCCTCGCGGGCCCATGGCGACGAGCACGTAAAATCCGAGAACCGTCGGCGGCAGCACCAGCGGCAACGCTACGACGGCTTCCAGCAAAAACTTGCCGCGCCAATTGGAATACGCGAGCCAATACGCGAGCGGCAGTCCGCCAGCCAGAAGAATAGCGGAAACGCAGAGCGCGAGGCGAAGAGAGAGCAAGAGCGCGTCCATGATTATTTATTCTGCGGACTAGCAGGAGCGGAGGAACCGCTCGATGGGGTAAACGTGAAGCCATACTTTGCAAGCGTCGCGCGACCAGCACTGCTCTTTACGAATTCCAAAAAAGCGCGCGCGCCCTCTTTGTTTGCGGCGCTCTTTAGAATGATGACGGCTTGCTCGATCGGGGGGTGGATATCGGCAGGAATCTCCCAGCGTTTGCCGTCTTTCATGCCCGGAGAAACGGCCAGCGACATCGCGACAATGCCCGCTTGGGCGTTTCCAGATTGCACAAACTGGGCTGCTTGCGAAATATTTTCTCCGTAAACCAGCTTGGGTTTCACCTGCTCGTAGATGCCGGCTTTTTGAAGTGCGGCGACTGCCGCGCGGCCGTACGGAGCGTGCTCTGGGTTGGCGATGGCAATTTTTTGCACGCTCGGGTCCAGCAGCGTCTTCCAACCGAGACTCGCTACGTCGACCTTTGCATCCGCGGGCGTCCAAATCGCGATGCGCCCGATCGCATATTCGTAGAGGGTGCCAGGCTCGGCGAGGCCTGCGGCTTCCAGTTTTCTCGGATAATCGATGTCCGCGGAAAAGAAGAGATCGAACGGCGCGCCGTTTTGGAGTTGCGAGAAGAAGTTTCCACTTGAGCCGTAGGTGACGTCCACTTTCGCCCCGGACTGCTTCTCAAATTGTGCTGCGACATCCTGCATGGCAAATTTTAAATCGGCGGCGGCAGCCACGCGAATTTCTTGCGCGCGCGCGACACTCGCCAGGGACACCGTCATCACTACGACAAGCAATATCGCTCGACGCCTTAACATTTTTGTTCTCCAGCGGTCTCGAGTAATCCCATCTTCAGACGCGCAAAATCATCACTTCCGTGGATTTAATCAGCGCAGCCGCTCGCTCTCCCGGTTTCAGCCGCATCTCTTTCGCGGCATCCGCCGTGATAATGGCGGTGATGTGCTGCTCGCCGATGGCCATCGTCACCTGAGCTAGCAGGCCGCTGTATTTGACGGCTATCACGCGGCCATGCAACTGATTGCGACCGCTGATTTTTCGGAAATTGCCTCGGCGGGTGGCGATATCGCCGCGGTCCAGCTTCTTGGGAATCATGCGGTCGATTTCGCTTTCCGGGATGCGATGATGGCCACCGGGAGTCTTAACCGTTTTGATCTTCCCGCGATAGATCCACTGCTTCAGCGTAGGGTAGCTGATTCCCAGGATCCTCGACGCTTCTCGAGGCGGCAATAGTGCGGCTCGGTACATCGAAGTCTCCTCAACCACAGTGCTGCACTTTATCTACGTCGAAACCGCCATTGTAGTACGGTTCTATGCGTTTTTATACGTTATTTCCTTGAACCTCTTGCAAGCCGCTCTTTATAGCTTCGGCAACTATCACAGAATTACCGCGCTGGAGCTTCCCGGCATCGCGTAAAGTAACAAAAGAAAGAATGCAGGACGCCGACTTGGGGGCCAATCATGTCTCTCGCCACCGTCAAACTGACCGCTGATGAAATCCGAAAGGCCGTCGAACTTTTTTGGACGACGTTTTTGGCCAAATCAGAGGAAGAACTGAACAATTTTTATGCGCCGGGGAGCACCGTTTTTCAGGTGGCCATGGGCCGCAGCGAACCGGGAAGGCTCGGTGCGATGCGCCGTTCGCGCGAATATTTCAATCCGGATACGCGAATGGAATTGAAACTGAGCCCGATCGACATTGTTTTGTGCGGAAACGATGCGGGCGTTGCCAGCTATACGTTTCAATTCCAGGCAAGCGGGCGCGACGTGGGCGGCAAACGTATGGCGGAAAAATTGGAGACCGTGCGGGCTACGCACGTCTTGCATCGAGACGCGTCTGGTAAACTGCGTATCGCGCACGAGCATTTTTCAGTGCCTGTGGTGTAGAAACGTTTATTGCTTCTGTTAGTTAGAGCTGATTCGTAAGTTCCAGGTATCTCTCGCGACTGATCTGAGCCGTCCTTAGCACGTTCTTGATGATGAATACCGGTAGCGCGTCGTAACGCGGGACGACAATTGGGCGCAGGACTCCGGCCTTGGTGAAAATCATGTGGTCGCCACGCTCGCGCACAAATGTGAATCCTTCCGTTTCAAGAACACGGACCAATTTGCGATAGTGGATTGGAACGATTCGCGGCATCAAACAACCCGCTAGGCGGCGGGAAGGGCAAGCTTCATTTTTTCACGGGCGAGAACTGGCCGCAGGCGATAGGTCTTGCCACGCCGCTCGAATCCTGATTCTTCTAAAATTGCGCCCAACGATCCCATGCGGGCAGCTTCTTCCATGAAGAGAGAAACAGCTTCACGCAAATGCAACTTAGCTTGTGCAGTCGTTTTGCCACAACTAGATATATCAAGTTCGGGAGTGTAAGCAATGTGAGTGGTTCCTTCTTTCCACACTTGTACACTCAGTGCGATCTCTGCTTCGCTATTGCGGGGAGAGATGATTGTGCTTGCCATGGCTACTGATAATCATAGGCCGGTATTGCGGCTGAGGCAATGTCGCTCGATAAACTTGGCGTCTAATTCCTAAGTGGTTTCCCCGTTTTTAATGTGAAGGCCATGCGTTCCTGTGTTTTCTTTTCGCCGCAGAGGGACACGAAGGCTTCGCGCTCGAGATCTAGCACGTATTGTTCGCTGACAAGTTGCGACGAGGTCAAGGCGCCGCCGGCGAGGATGTTTGCGAGTTTGCGTCCGACGTGGGCGTCGTAGTCGGAGATGTAGCCGCCGCGCTGCATCATGTGAATCACCAGCTTTGCGCCGGCCAGGAATTGTTCGCCGAGCACTTTGATTTGTGTGATCTGCACGCCCTCCTGCCAGCTAGCTGCGAGCGGCTTGTAGCCGCCGCGCACGAGCGCAAGCGCAGCTTCTTTGGCGTCGCCCACGAGCCGGTCGCGATTCATAGAGACGCCGTCTTCGCGCCGCAAAAATCCAAGGGCGCGGCTGTCTTCCGCGCTCGTACCTACTTTGGCGGTGGCAATCGTTTCGAACACGGGCTTCATCGCGTGAAACAAATCCAAATCTTCGCCGCCAGCCGCGTGTTCGTTGGCGCGAATCAACATTTCCTTCGTTCCGCCGCCGCCAGGTATTAGACCGACGCCCACTTCAACGAGACCGATGTACGCTTCCGCTGCGGCCTGAATTTTCGCGGCGTGCAAACCAATTTCACATCCTCCGCCGAGCGCCATCCCTTGCGGTGCCGCGACCACCGGCTTCGGCGCATATTTCAGGCCCAGATTCACATTTTGAAATTGCTTCACGGCCATGTGCAGATCGTCCCACTCCTGCTCCTGGGCTGCGACAAGCATGAGCATAATGTTTGCGCCGACGGAAAAATTCACGGCTTGATTGGCGAGGACCATGGCGTCGAAGTCCGCGTCCAGCCGCTTCAATCCCTTGTGCAGCATGGATATCAGGTCCGCGCCGATAGCGTTCATCTTCGCGTGAAATTCGCAGCAAACCACACCATCGCCAAGGTCGATCAAGCTAGCGCCGGAGTTGCGCTCGATCTCGCGGCCCGCTTCTTTTTGCGATTTAAGAATGATGATGCCTGCGGGTGTTTCGAGCGGCTTGGCCGTGCTCGTGGTTACATCAAAAACCGTCGTTTTGCCCTTTTCCGATTCGTAAAATCCTGTTCTGCCGCTCGCCAGAACTTTTTCGATCCCTGGCGGGAGCACGCGGCCTTCTTTTTGGATTTGCGCGGCGAAAGCTTTCACACCAATCGCATCCATCATTTCAAACGGTCCCATCTCCCACGCGAATCCCCACTGCAGTGCGTGGTCCACATCCACGACGCTGTCCGAAATCTCGGGCACACGCCGCGCCGCATAGAGGCACATTTCCGAAAGTCCGCCCCAAATGAACTGCTGCGCTTTGTCGCCTTTTTGTCCTTCGAGGATCGGACTTATCAACGCGCGCAGGCGTTCTCGCGTGTCCTCAATCGCTTTCCCCATCTCCAGCGACGCAAATTTCGCCTTCTGGCGCGGGCGATATTCCATGGTGTTGACGTCCAGTGTCAGAATCTCTTTTTCGCCCTCGCCTTTCACTTTCTTGTAAAAGCCCTGCCCGGTCTTGTCACCCAGCCATCCGCGCCGCGCCATTTCTTCGATTAGCGCCGGGACTTTGTACATTTCATGCGACTCATCGTTTGGCGCGGTCTCGTAAATATTTTTGATGACATGGATAAGGACATCCAGGCCAACGAGATCGGCGGTACGAAACGTCGCGGATTTCGGCCATCCCACCGCGGGTCCCGTGCAGGCGTCCACTTCTTCAACTGTCATCCCCAGCGCAGACATGAGCCGAATGGCATTGAGCATGGAATATGTTCCGATGCGGTTGGCAATGAAGTTCGGCGTGTCCTTGGCAATCACCACTCCTTTGCCCAATCTGCGGTCACAAAACTCGTGCAGAGTCTCGATGACCTCGCTCGAGGTTTTCGGCCCCGGAATCACTTCCACCAATTTCATGTAGCGCGGCGGATTAAAAAAATGCGTGCCGGCCCAATGTTGTTGAAACTCTTCGCTCATAAATTCCGCAATCAAGTGCACCGGCAATCCGGAAGTGTTTGTTGTGACAATCGCGCCCGGCTTGCGGAATTGTGCCACGCGCGACAGCAAATTCCTTTTGATCTCGAGATTTTCCGCCACAACTTCGATGATCCAGTCCGCTTCGGCGCAACGTGCCAAGTCGTCTTCAAAATTTCCTATAGAAACTCTCTCCGCGAGTGCGGGTGTGAAAAACGCCGCAGGCTTCGATTTTTTCGCCGCCTCGAGCCCCGCTAGCACAATTTTGTTGCGATCTCCAGCGGGCGCGCCAGTCTTTAGATCGGGCGGAACGATATCCAACAAAATACATGGCAGCCCTGCGTTGGCAAGATGCGCGGCGATACGCGAACCCATGGTTCCGGCACCTAATACCGCAGCCTTCTCGATTCGACGTTTCATGGCTTACCTTTTTCGGGCCTTTCAAACGTTGAGACAAGTGGACAGGTTACAAAACCGCTATCCCCTGGTCAAACGAACTATGGTCCCGCCGCAAAACGCGCGTTACAGTATGGTGAGAATGAGTCCTGGCAAAGTGACGGATGCCCTCGGGTGGCTGCAGTCTGCGAAAGACAGGCTGCTTTCGCTGGCCGAGCCTGATGAGAGCAAATCCACGGAGCGGCCTCGCGTCGGCCTCGCCCTGGCGGGCGGCTTCGCGCGCGGCATCGCACACATTGGAGTTTTGCGCGTTCTGCGCGAGGCTGGCATATCCATCGATTTGGTCGCCGGCACAAGCGTTGGCGCGCTCATCGGCGCGGCTTTCTGCGCTGGCACTTCGCTCGACGAAATGGAGCGCATTGGTACGACCACCAGCTTCACTGATTTCGGCCGCTGGACACCCTCGTGGCTTGGCCTCGCAACCAATCAGCGATTGGAAAAATTTCTCGCCAAATTCACTCCGATGAAAACTTTCGAGGAGATGGCCATTCCTCTGGCGATTGCCACGACGGACATCAATGCTGGCGTCTCCGTCTACTACACGCGAGGCCCCATCGGTCTCCCCTTGCGCGCGTCATGCGCCTATCCAGGGCTCTTCGTACCCATTCAATATGAAGGCCGCACCTTAGTGGACGGATTTTTAACTTCGCCTGTTCCCGTGGAGGGAGCTCTGCTACTCGGGGCAGACGTGGTGATCGCCGTCTATCTTGAAGCTGGCAACCTTGAACAGCCCCGCACGTTCACCGACGTGCTCAGCCGCTCCTTCAACATCATTCAGCGGCACACCGATCTCACGTGGCGGCAGCAGGCTGACGTGATTATCGAGCCCGATGTGAAACCCTTTGTTTGGGATGATTTCACCAAGACACCGGACATGGTCGCGGCGGGCGCCGCAGCTACTTTGGCGGCTCTGCCGGCTATTCGCGCAGCTATTAACGGCGAGAAACGCGACTCGGCGGCGTAATTCCGACAACTTGCAATCCCTGATTCCAGTTCAAGCGTTTGGTGCAGATTCTGCCGGAGTGACTTGCACTTCGACCGGCTGACCCTCCCCTTTGCCGCGCTGCGTGAGCCACGCTCCCAAGCCTTCGGCAAAGCGCTCCGGCGTCAAGCGGAAGCTGGCTTCGATTTGGCCGTCCGACACCGGAAGCGTGTCGTCGAAATCGGCGGAATTCGTGAAATTGCGCATGCAAAATTGATCGAGCCAATCCAGCGGGCAGGCGCGGCGCTCGCCGCGAATGACGACATCTACTTTAAATTTTTGCGCGTACATGCGTCGATCATAACATCGTGGCGAGCATGTTTTGGCGGGACCAAAAGCTAACTAGGAAATGCGCGGGCGCTTGACGCTGTGCGCGAGACCGACGCGCTCAAGCGTCCAGATGAAGTACCAGCCGATATCCGTTTGCCACCAGCGCAAACCGAGGCGAGCGGAGCCGGCATGTGAATGATGGTTGGCGTGCCAATTCTCGCCCCAGGCCGTGATTTGGAAGGGCCCGAGCCACCAGACGTTCATGCTGGAGTCCTCGATACCTTCTTTGGCGTGTCCGAGATGCGTAAGGCTATTGACGAGGCATTGCATGTGCAGCGTGTAAACCAGACGAATCGCACCGATCCAAAAAAAGCCCATCCAACCGAAGCCGAGCAGAAATCCGGAGAAGAGCGAGAGAATGATGACTGGAGTTTCGAGCCAGCCCCATGCGGTGTACATGCCCTTCGTCAATTCCGGAGCCCAGCGCTTCTTATCCGCAGGTTGTGTCTGATACAGCCAGCGCAAGTGCGCCCACCAGAAGCCACCTTGCTTGGGGCTGGAAATATCATCGGGCGTGTCCGTGACGGAATGATGAAGCCGGTGATAAGCCACCCAGCTGGCGGGATGGCCGGAACCGTTGAAAACCGCCCAGAAGATAAGAATCTGCTCGACAATTTTATTGACCTTGAGTGTTTTGTGCGCCAGCAACCGGTGATAGCAGACCGTAGTGCCGAGCCCTCCGAACGCAATGAACAGGATGGCCAGACCAACAACCTTCAGGCTGGGAAGAGGGAATAAGATCAAGCCAACGAGCGCAAGCGCGTGAATAAGGACGAGGTATGCAAACACGCCTTCTTTACCGTGGACTGGCTTCCAGAATGGGCGTTCCCACGGCCGCGCTTCTTGTGTGGCGACTAATTCCATGATTTCTCCGGGCGATCTGCTTAATTGAATGCGTGAGTGCCTGGTGTGTCGGACCTGATAGGCAATCTTACAATACCATTTTTCTGGTATGGGCGATGTAATTCTGCACCAAATTGGACACCAAAGAAGAAATGGTTTCCTCGCTGGTCCGTGGCCAGTTGGGCAGGCGCGATGCGGTATAAAAAACGAAAACGAAGAGTTAAGAGAGGAAAGAAGCTAGCAGTTATCTCTGCAGATCTCGCAGTGCATCATTTAGCGCCACCAAGTCCGAGTCTAGCCGGTAGAAGCCAGGGCGCCAGTCTCCGACCGTCTCTTCCGCGGCAAATTTCAGAACAGCAAAGTCGCCTCCGCCGGTCACGCCCTCGGAAAGACTGGGAAACCTGTCACCAAAGAATGTGACGGGATGCTTGCTGACAACTCGATCGCACTCATTTACGGAGAGCACAGCACGCAACATCCCCTGGTTCTTCGCATGTGGTTGGCAAAAGTAGAGGTTTGGCATACTCGCGTATCATGGGTAGAAAGGCGGAAAAGTCTAATAGTACGTAAGTCCCTTTGTTTGAACAGAAGTTGCTTAGGCGCCACCCCCTCCCGGACTTTCTCCCCTACTTTCGCCCTATTTTGACGATTATTTTGACCCTTAACCCGCTCAACTAACGATAGACTCCCACAACTGACATCGGGAGGGATTCGTGGAAGATGAACGGCGCCGAACTCCCAGGTATCCATTCAGCGCGACGGCCGAAGTTATGGAAAAAGGCTCACCCGCTGGCATACCCGCCCGTGTGACCGAGCTAAGTCTCTACGGCTGCTATATGGAAATGGCCAATCCGCTCGCAAAGGGACTGGTGGCCCTGTTCAAAGTCTATTCCGCAGGAAGGCATTTCGAATCCCAAGGCACAGTTCTCTATTCTCAGCCTGGCCAAGGCATGGGAGTTGGCTTCCAGAACGTAAATCCGCACTATTTGGGCGTATTGAGACGGTGGCTGATCGAGGCTGCCCAGGCGAAATTTGGAAAGAAGGATTGGACTTCGTAGGCTCCCGTCTGGGCGACCGGCATGGTGAATTCAACAGGTCGACGCAACACAATCCATAAGAGATCTTCTGATCAGTGGTGACTGAACCTCAAAACCAACTCGGACATTCGTATACGTGTAAGGCAAAAGCGGACGGCTGGCATCCTCGCCAGCCGTTCGCGCTTACGCTTTGATTGCTTCGTGTCGCAGCCCTTGCTTTTAGTTAGCGGCCGGTTTACTTAGCCGGTTTGGTGGTCTTGTCGTTGTGCTTTTCGTTGTGGATCTGTTTGCTATTTTTGTTTTGCTCTTTGTTGATTTGCTTTTTTTGCTCTGCGTTGAGTGCGCCGCCGTTAGCGGTACGGTCGTTGTGAACTTGTTGGGCGGTCTTGGCCTGGTTTGCGTTGGTCTTGGCGGCCTCGCCGGAAGTCATCTGACCGCTGCGAAGGCCGTTGGCCGTGCGCTGCTGCTGATTGGCTTCGCGGTTGTCAACGGCGTTGGGTTTGACGGTGTTGCCGTTGTGTTTTTCGTCGTAGATCTGGCGGCTGGCGGCGTTTTGTTCGCCGTTGATCTGCTGTTTCTCCTGGCCAGTCAGCTTGCCACCGTTGGCAGCGCGATCGTTGTGAACCTGCTGGTCGATCTTCGACTGGGTGCGCTCGGCCTTAGCGGCCTCGCCGGAGGTCATCTGACCGCTGCGGAGCCCGTTGGCGATGCGCTGATCCTGATTGGCTTCACGGGTGTTGGGGTTGTAGCTACGGCCAGCGGTGCGGTCGGCAGCTGATATCGGCTGCGACTGCGAGTGCTGTTGCGCCACCTGATGATAGGCGTTCATATTGGAGGCCGCTGGAGTTCCGGGAGTTCCGTGGTTCACGGAAGCGAGCTGGGAACGGTCTTGAGCAGCGAAGTTCTGGTGCTGGAGTTGGTTGGCGGTTGGCTGGATGTGCTGCTCGTTGGCAGCTTGCAGCTCTGTTGCAGACGCCCGCGCCTGGATTCCGACGCCGCCGTTGAAGCTGACGTGCTCGTTGTTGACGATGGTGTTCTGCGTGACGATCGTGCGGTTCTCGTAGACGTTGGTCACGTGGACGCTGCCAAAGTTGGCGGCAGCGCTGTTGTAGGCAAATGCTCCACCGCGCCATTCGCCACCGGCGAAGCCGACGCCGCCGTAGCCGAAGCCGTAATTAACCCCACCGTAGAAGCCGATGTGCGGGCCCCAATAGCCGCCGTGCCAGCCGTAAACGCCGCCGGCGAAACCCCAATAGCCAGGGGTCCAAAGAACGCCAACCCGGGGCGGCTGCACCCAAACACCGGGAACCCAATAGTAGCCAGCGTCTCCGTAGGACCAGTAGCCGGGGGTCCAGAGATAGCCCGGAGCGGGCAGCGGGGGCTGCACGTACACGGGCAGAGCCGGTGGAGCAACGTGTACAGAGATACCGACGCCGATGGCTATTTGCGCGTGCGCAACGGGCAGGGTGAGCATAGGCGCAGCAATCGCGGCGGCAACGATCAGCCTACGAAATCCTGAGAGAATCGACATAACCTTCCTCCTGAAATGGATATGCAATCAATAATACCGTTCTTTTTTCGATCTATAGGAACTGCGTGGGCCTAGGTTTACAAACACGGAACTAGGGAATTTGTTGCTGGGAATAGTTTGGGGCGTGCTCTGGGGCCCGATCCGTTGTGTCGGGGACAGGAGTAGCGTACCGTGCACAGAGCATTTGTTTGGATTCGTGGGAAAATTAGCAGGGAGGAAATCCAATGGAAGTTCGCAGGGTTTTCGAATCAGCGATTGGGTGCTTGGGTTCATTCTTGCTTTTGGGTCTAGGTGCAACGGCGCAGACACCTTCCAAGGCGCTCTTGATCCTGGAGAAGAACGGGACGCAGCTCGACATTATCGATCCCGTGAGTTTGAAAACGGTGGCGAAGGTGCCTGCGGGGCAGGACCCGCACGAGGTTATTGCTTCCGAGGATGGAAAGCTGGCATTCATTACGAACTATGGCGGGGCGCAAAGCCCGCTGCATATGATCTCCGTAATCGATCTGGTGGCGCAGAAGGCGCTGGAACCCATTGATCTGGGCGCGCTTCACGGAGCGCATGGATTGGACTTCGCTGGTGGCGAACTTTATTTCACTGCGGAAACCAGCAAAGCGATCGGGCGTTACAATCCTTCGACGAAACAGATCGACTGGGTCATGGGCACCGGCCAGGATAGGACTCACATGGTCTGGGTGGCTCCCAGCCTAGACAAGGTTGTGACCTCGAACGTCAGCTCGGCGACAATCAGCATTATCGAATTGGTTTCGCAGCCAAACATGGGATTCAGACCGCCGCCGGGCGCAACGCCTCCTCCAGGTGCACCGCAGGGCGGACCGCCACCAGGACAGGGCAATCAAAAAGCATGGGAAGTCACCAACGTTTCTGTAGGCCGGGGCTCCGAAGGATTCGATGTGTCGCCTGACGGCAAGGAGATCTGGACGGCCAACGCGCAAGACTCAACGGTGAGCGTCATTGACTTCGCCACCAAGAAAGTAATTCAGGCTGTGCCGATTTCTGTGAAGGGCGCGAACCGGCTCAAGTTCACGCCAGATGGAAAACTGGTGCTGGTTTCTGGTTTGGGAAATTTCGGGCCTGGGGCCGCACCGTCCGCAACTAATCTTGTTGTGCTCGATGCCGCAAGCCGCAAAGAAGTAAAGCAATTGAGTCTGGGCGGAGGCGCGGCAGGAATCCTTATGGACCCCGACGGTTCGCGCGCGTTTGTGGCAGTAAGCGGCGGGAACAAGGTCGCCATTGTGGATTTGAAGAGCCTGACGGTGACGGGACAAATCGCTCCATTGGGACAGCCGGACGGCATAGCTTGGGCCATTAGAAAATAGGGGAATAAAGCGTCACCTGTAGATATCCATTTTTACTGCAGTTGAGCGAGTTCACTCGCGGAGTCACCATGCTCTCAAACCGTTCCGTGCCGCCTTGCACCGTCATTCCCGTGCTTTCTTATCCCGATGTCGGCGCCGCGGCCGACTGGCTCTGCAAGGCATTTGGTTTCACGGTACGACTCCGGATTGGCAACCACCGTATTCAGCTCAAAGCAGGTGACGGATGCATCGTGCTGGCCGAAGGAAATGTGCCAGCCGATATCGCGCACCTGGTGATGGTGCGCGTGATCGATGCGAACAGCCACCACGAGCGTGCCAGCAAACATAGCGCGCAAATCCTGTCTCCTCCAACCGACTTTCCCTTTGGCGAACGCCAATACAACGCCAAGGATTTCGCGGGCCATCGCTGGACATTCACCCAATCCATCGCGGACGTCGCGCCCGAGGAGTGGGGCGGGACATCCGTAGCGCTGGAATAGAAAGAACTACGCGAGGTAACAAAGTGCCAGCTGAGGTCGCGGCGCTACTTCAGTAGTGCGTAGAGAGATTGTTTCCAGCGCGCATTATCTATGGTCCAGAAGACCTTCGCTTTATGTCCTCCGGCGAGATGCGCGGCCCAGACATCACGATTGCGTTCGTCATGCGCGACGTTAAGACGGTCAACTATCGTCATGCCGCGAGTGAGTTCGCTCTCCGTTTCAACGTCGACGAAATGCTCCGACTGCGAAGTGACGAAAGAGGGATCCAACGCGATGGCCATGGCGACTGGATCTGGCAGAGATATCCCGTGTTCGCCAGACTGCTCGAGGAATGCCTGTTGCGCGCGGCTATTGCACTCGATGGCAAATTTCGCGACGGGTGTGCCGAGACTTAGAACGTGCTGAATGTCGGAGGGGTTGAGCACTGCTTCGCCGCGGCAGAGATGCCAGCCAACGAGCTCAACGGGAAGGCCACTTCTCATGACGATGCGCGCCGCTTCGGGATCGCACCAGATGTTGTATTCGGCCGCGGGGGTGACGTTGCCCTCGCAGCACGGCGCGCCGCCCATCACCACACAGCGGCTCACTTTCGCGGCGATGCCTGGCTTTTTTTGCAGGGCGAGCGCGACATTCGTCAGCGGGCCCAGCGTGACCATGACCAGACCGGAATGAGATTCAATCGTGTCAATGATCGCATCGGTTGCGCTATGTCTTTCCGGCGCGCGGCGGGGCGGTGGGTACCCGTGATCGCCCAAGCCATCGCGGCCGTGAAACCAAGAAGCGTTTAAATGCACGCGCTTCAGCGGCTTCTCAGCGCCAACAAACACCGGCACTTTCGAATCGCAGAGCTCCGCCGTATAGAGCGCATTGCGGCTGGCTTGGTAAACATCCACGTTTCCCGCGACTGTCGTGATGGTCAGAACCTCAATTTCGGCAGACCGCAGCGCCATGATCAGCGCGACGGCATCATCGGAAGCTGTATCGGTGTCAATCAGAAATGGAAGTTTCACGCGACGCAGAATATCAAAATGTCCCGCGTAACTCGGCACAAAAATCCAAGCAGTCTCCGCAAATTCGCCACCTGAGGTAGAATCTGGTCGCTAAAGCTGGCAGGAGGCGTCTCGTTGACTAGAAAAGAAAAGCTCTCTCGTGCTCTATGTGGTTTGTTACTGACCACTACCCTACTTGCGTGTGACCCGCTGGCCTTTTCGCAAGCCACCGCACCCGCGGCTCCCGCCCAAACCCAGGTACCTGCAGACCAAGTAGCAGCCTGGGAGCAGTTGACGCCTTACCAAAAATCGCAATTGGAGCGGACCTACAATGACTGGGCATTCCTTGCAAAGTTCCGCGAGGCAAATGCGCTCTTGCCGCCGCGGTCATCAGGCGAAACGCGCGTTGTGTTCATGGGCGATTCCATCACTGAAGGCTGGGGAATGAAAGCCACCGCAACTTCTCCTGGCCGCGGCGAATTTTTCCCCGGAAAGCCGTATATCAATCGCGGCATCTCCGGGCAAACAACGCCGCAGATGCTGGTCCGCTTTCGTCAAGACGTCGTCCTCTTGAAACCCAAAGTAGTGGTCTTGCTAGCCGGCACAAATGACATTGCGGAAAATACCGGGAAAGAAACTTTGGAGGAGATTGGCAACAATATCGCGTCGATGAGCGAGATTGCCCGGGCGAATGGCATTCGGGTTGTACTGTGCTCCGTATTGCCGGCAAGCGATTTTAGTTGGCACAAGGGGCTGGAACCGGCCCCCAAGATCAAAGCGCTGAACGCATGGATGAAGGAATACGCGGCGAAAAATGGCTTCGTTTATGTGGACTACTACTCACCGATGGCCAACAGCGAAGGCGGCCTTAAAGCGGAGTTGAGCCCGGATGGCGTCCATCCCAATAAAGCTGGCTATGACATCATGGCGCCCTTTGCCGAGAGCGGAATCGCGGAAGCTCTAAGGAAACCAGTTCCGTGACACGTCTGCTAAGCATCCGGAGGCATGGATGAAATTCGCAAGAATTGTCTTTTGGATTGCGGGCATCTGGGGACTCCTAGTCATTACCCCGCTTTACTTTCTGTTTGATGTTATCCCCCAAAAAGATCCACCGGCAATCACGCACCCCGGCTTCTACTACGGCTTCGTGGGCTGCGCCCTGGCGTGGCAAGTCGCCTTTTGCTTCATCGCCAGGGATCCAGTGCGTTACCGGCCCTTGATGCTTCCTTCCATACTCGAAAAAGCCACCTACGCCATTGCTATCGTTATCCTGGTGTTGCAAGGCAGGACGAACCCACGAGACCTGGTCTTCGCGGGCACGGATGCCCTGCTCGGCCTTCTTTTTGTAATCGCCTACTTGAAAACCAAGTCCAATTGATTGGAGCTACATCCAGTTCACGCAAAACTCCGTACATAGAGAAGTGGGCTGAACAATGTTTGATTTTGGGGGCACCGCGGTCCACTTGACCGCAGATTTTTTTGCTTGACGGCGGCTCGCAATGGGAGGATACCTGATGTACCACAGCCCCGGATTGAGGGACGGGGTTTCAACTCAGGGACGTGTGTGCGGCCCTGCCCTCCCGAAGTCCTTGGAGCAGAATCAATACTTACTCGATTTACGATGTCGGGGAATAAATTCGGGTGGCCACGGGTCCCCAAGTTTAGCTGGGATTGTGCGCGAAGACTGTTAGAACGGGATTCTGGCGAAAACGTAGGGAACGTTTTTTGAACTTCGCGACGTGGGCTTGTTTTGTGAGCGACTGAATCGTTTGCTCTCACCTGCCGTCTAACCCGAACGGATACCGTCCGAAGCGAGTAATTAAGCAGATGCATGGCAGGAGAACGGTCAGCTGTGGAAAAAGCGGGGACGCCTCACGGCAGTAAAGACCGCACCCAGCTAAAACTTTTGATCTTCACGGCGGGCAATCCGTCGGAAGGGCAGCAGTAGAATCAAAATTCACAGGAGGTCGGAGACAGAAATGACAAAGTCAAATAAGTTCCTTATCACTGGTGCGGCGATTGCGGGTTTGCTCGCGGGAACCGGCGCCAGCGTTCAGGCTTCCAATCTGCTCACCGGGGCAAAGGCTTCGGCCGCGGCCCAGGATACAGACAAGCCTGCTGACAAGACGGTGAAGGAAAAGCATGCTTGTAAGGGCAAGAACTCTTGCAAGGGCAAGGGCGGCTGCAAGTCGAGCGACAACGGCTGCAAATCCAAGAACTCTTGCAAGGGCAAGGGCGGCTGCGCGACCGACGGCTCCAAGATGCCCGATTGATCCAAGCTCGCATAATTTTTGTTATTGGCTTGGGTTAGTACAATGATGGGGGGCCGGTGGGGAACACTGGCCCTTTCGTCGTTTTGGTTCCCGGAGACTTGCATGTCAGCGAATCGTTTTAATGGATTTACGGACTACGGTATAGGCATCGGCCTGCGCGCCCCGCATTACAACCATATTCTCACACGTAAACCGGTCGTCGACTGGTTCGAGATTATTTCCGAAAATTTCATGATCGATGGCGGACGTGCGCTGCACATCCTGGATCAGATCCTTGAACAATACAAAGTCGTCCAGCACGGCGTTTCCATGTACTTCGGCTCCGCTGAAAAACTGAACCGCGAACACCTGCGCCGGTTGAAAGACCTCGTCCAGCGCACGAAAACTCCGTGGCTTTCCGATCATCTTTGTTGGGGCAGCGTCGACGGGCGTTACACGCACGATCTGCTACCCATGCCGTACACCTTCGAAGCCGCGCGAATTACCGCGCAAAAGGTGCGCGAAGTGCAGGATTTCTTGGAAATCCCTATCGCCGTCGAAAATGTGAGCAGTTACGCGGAATATCACGATTCGGAAATGACCGAATGGGAATTTCTAAATGAGGTCGTCGAACGCGCGGATTGCGGCATTCTGCTCGACGTAAACAATATTTATGTCTCCTCGCAAAATCATAGTTTCAATCCGTTTGATTACGTGAACAGTGTTCCAGCGCATCGCGTCGCGCAGATTCACATCGCCGGTCACTCGAAATACCGCAAATATATTCTCGACACGCACGATCACCCGGTGATCGATCCAGTTTGGAAACTTTACGAACGTGCCATCCAGCGCGCCGGCCACACCGCCACGCTCCTAGAATGGGACGACAGCATTCCCACGTTCCAGGAAGTTCACGACGAAGCGCTGAAAGCCAATAAATTCCTGCGCGCCACCGCCTTGGCGGAAGCTGTATGAAATTGATGCAGCTTCAGCGCACCATGGCTCGCGCCGTGATGCAGCCGCTCACGTCCTCGGAACGCATGCAGCGCCGCGCTCCCGATGGCGGTCCAATGAAGCGCTGCGTGTCGCGCTTCATTAAGCCCAACGATCGGCTTACTTCTTTCGAACGCCTCGAAATTTACAATCGTCAGTATTGGTTTCGCGTGCTCTCCGCGCTCAGTGAGGATTTTCCGGGCCTGCGTGCCGTGCTTGGCGAGCGCCGCTTCGATGCCATGGCCAAAGCTTATCTGATCGCCAATCCTTCGCGCTCGTTTACGCTTCGCAATCTCAGCGGGCGCATGGAATCGTGGCTGCGAAAAAATTCCAAATGGGCCGGTACGAAACAAGCCCTCGCGCTGGATATTGTGCGACTGGAGTGGGCGGACATTGAAGCTTTCGATGGAAAAGCCGAACCTGCTCTGCGCCCTGAGGATCTCGCGAGTGATGCGGGCCCCCGAATGAAATTAACCATTCAGCCCTATGTGAGGCTGCTAAGTTTTCGTTATCCCGTTGACGATCTTCTTCTCGAAGTGCGCAAGGAAGACGAAGACACGGATTTCGCCAGCAATACTTTCACAGAGCACAGGAAGCGCAAGCGCGTCCGCACCGTTGCGAAGCTGAAGCCAGCGCAAATTTTCTTGGCCGTGCACCGCATCGACTACTCCGTTTACTTCCGCCGGATCGAGCAAGAGGAATTTGCGATTCTCACTGCGCTGCGGCAAGGAAAAACACTGGGCGCGGCCGTCGAGGCTGCTTTTCGCAAAAGTGCGGTCCCGCTGGAAGAGCGGCCCGCGAAAGTGCAAGGTTGGTTCGCGGCTTGGTCCGCTCTCGGCTGGTTTTGCCGTCCGGAGAAAAAACGCGCGGCGAGTTAAATTTTGTTGTACATTGACGCATCCAAATGTCACTGGAATAAAGCGCTGACGACCAGCCTTCCATGAACAAACTACTGATAACCACAAAATCCTGGCACGACAAGTTTTGTCATTACGCTGATTATCTCCAGCATCCGTTTTTACTCTTTGTGCGGCTGTACTGGGGCATCCAGCTGATGCAGAGCGGTTGGGGCAAGCTGCATAATCTCGATAAAGTGACTGATTTTTTCACCAGCCTCAGCCTGCCTGCGCCCGGGTTTATGGCGATTGCGATCTCGTGCCTCGAGTTTTTTGGCGGATTCTTGCTGGCGATCGGCTTGTTTTCCCGTCTGATTTCGCTTGTGCTGACTATCAATATGCTCGCGGCTTACATCACTGCCGACAAAGAAGCGCTCCATTCCATTTTTTCCGATCCCGACAAGTTCACCGCGGCTGCGCCGTACGTTTTTCTGATTGCGTCGCTCATCGTGTTCTTATTTGGTCCAGGAGCGTTTTCCGTGGACGCTCTTGCAAGTCGATTCTTCTGGAAAACGGAACCGCAGGCGAAGAATCCTGTTTAGAGCCGTCCACCGATTCGTACACACTCAATTCTTGCAATCGGCGTAGGATGGATCTCGGGCACTTATGATCCGTATGGAATCTACTCTGGGCTTCCGCAAATGCGCTTTTCTGGTTTTCCTACTCCTGTTTTTTCCTTTCCATGCCACAAAGGCGGCTGACGTGACTTCGACCTTGATGATCGGCGCCTCCCGCATTGATGTAACCATTGAAACGGGCGACGCGCCGCTCTCCCAGACCGACGTGATGAAGTGGGTGCAGTCCGCCGCGGAATCCGTCACCGCCTACTACGGCCGCTTCCCTGTTCCTCATCTCACGCTTCGCGTCATTTCTTTTGACGGCAACGGCGTCCGCCACGGTATGACTTGGGGCAAGCACGGCGGCCTTATCGAGATTCATGCGGGAAGTAAAACCACGCAAACTGATTTCGCCGACGATTGGATGCTGACGCACGAAATGATTCATCTAGCTTTTCCTTCCATGGAAGACGAGCACCATTGGATCGAAGAAGGCATCTCGGTGTATGTCGAGCCCATCGCTCGCATTCGGGCCGGCCATTGGACAGCTGTACAAATGTGGAGCGACCTTGTCCGCGATATGCCTAAAGGTCTTCCCAAAGACGGCGACGCCGGATTAGACCACACGCACACCTGGGGCAGAACGTATTGGGGCGGCGCGCTTTTCTGCTTCGTCGCCGATGTCGAGATCCGCAAGCAAACCAAAAATAAAAAAGGCCTGGAAGACGCGCTGCGCGGCATCCTGAATGCCGGCGGCGATATCAATGAAGATTGGGATTTGGAAAAGGCATTGAAAATGGGCGACGCTGCGGTGGGCGTCGAGGTTTTGCAAAAATTGTACTCAGAGTGGAAAGACAAACCGGTCCAGGTCGATCTAGCCGCGATGTGGAAGCAACTTGGAGTCGAATCCGAGGGTGGAACCGTTCGCCTACTTGATGATGCCCCGCTGAGCGCAGTGCGGCGAGCGATCGAAATGGGCACGCCGAGCGCAAAAGTGAGCGACGGCCCTGCGCCAGCGGTGCCGAAGAATAATTCCTCAGCGTCACGACCGCTAGCGGTGTATGCGGGAAGGACGGCAAGATCGAACTGACGGCCCGTCCTATTGTGGCGAATACTGACCCGATACAACCTCAGGAGACTCGCGATGCCTTCCGATCCAATCGAACACGTGGTTGTACTCATGATGGAGAATCGTTCGTTCGACCAGATGCTCGGGTATATGAAGCAGATTTATCCCGGCATCGAGGGTATCGACCCCAAGAATCCGCTCTGCAACCCCGACCTGATGCCGGGTTCCCCGAGCATCTGCCAAACAGCCGCCGCCAGGGATACAACCGATCCCGACCCGAAGCACGAAGTAGCGAATGTACTCCAGCAGTTGGATGTGCCCGGCAAATGCCAGGGATTCGTGCAGGACTATGCGGCATCGCATGCTGATAAAGAGCCACTCGATCACAGCAACGTGATGTGTTACTTCCCTCGCGGATCGCTCGGCGCGCTACACACACTGGCTGAGTCCTTCACCGTTTGCGACCACTGGTTCTCCTCTTTACCCGGTCCCACGTGGCCTAATCGGTTCTTTTTGACCACGGGAACGTCCTTGGGACACACCGATATGCCCGACGGAATCACGCACCCCGCGCTGCACATTTACAACCAGGATACGATCTTCACGCAGCTCGATCAGGCAGGCAAAAGCTGGGCTATCTATCACGGGGATTTCCCTCAAACGCTGCTGCTGACCCGTCTGTGGGCGCACCCGCTGCACTTTCACAGCCTCGACAAATTCTTCGACGATGCCGCCGGTGAAGAAGCAGATTTCCCGGAATTCTCATTTCTTGAGCCTGTGTACTTCAATACTTCGGGAAATCAGAACGATCAGCATCCGCCCACGGAAGTTTCTAAGGGCGAGGCGCTGATTACTCAGGTGTATAACGCAATCCGCGCGAACCAACCACTTTGGGAGAAGACTTTATTTATCCTGGTTTATGACGAGCACGGAGGATTCGCGGATCACGTCTGGACTCCACCGAACGGGGCCATTCCGCCGGACGACAGCACGGACACTACTTCAACGTTTAAGTTCGATCGACTGGGATTGCGCGTACCGGCGATTCTGATTTCGCCGTGGGTCGCCAAAGGATTTGACGCCACTACCTACGACCACACCAGCCTGTTGAAATATCTAGCCGGCAAATGGGGCGTGGAAGAGCTTGGAAACCGGACAGCAAACGCAAACTCGTTCGGAGCGCTCTTAACCCAACTGAATGCCCCGCGGACAGACACGCCTGAAACGGTCAAACCTGTTGCGCCGCCGAAAGCTCTCGTCGATTCGGCCGCCCCTCCGCCCGTGGAGCGGTTCAACGAAAACCAGGAGGCGCTCTATCTTTTCAGCGTGTACCTGGAAAGCCAGATGGCGACCGTTGAGAGCGCTGAAGATTTCCGGGCACGAACGATTCGCGCGTTGCAGGGCCCCGCTGATGCCGGTGCGGTCGCCACGGAGCGGGCCACGCGATTTCTTACGCACCTGAACGAGGGTCTGATTCTACCGACGGCGTAGCGCGCTGCCCTGTGGGCTGGGCCCCAGTGGCACAGACTTCAGTCTGTGCTCTTTCACTCGTGCTCCGCGGAAGACACATAGCGAAGCCGCTTCCACTTAATTGTGTTACTTGCCCATGATTTTGCGGAACAGCATGGTCAGCGGATCGTAGAACTGGTCGACAACCCGCTCCTTGAGCGGAATAATGGCGTTGTCCGTGATGTGAATATCCTCCGGGCACACCTCAGTGCAACATTTCGTGATGTTGCAAAGGCCGATTCCCAGATCATCCTTAAGCAGGCCCGTGCGATTGAGCGCGTCAAGCGGATGAAGTTCGAGGCCTGCCACACGAACAAAAAAACGTGGCCCGCCGAATGTTTTCTTTTCGTCATGTTCGCGAATGACGTGGCAAACGTCCTGGCAGAGAAAGCATTCGATGCACTTGCGGAATTCCTGGACGCGGTCGACGTCGATTTGGGAAATATTCCAATCGGTGCCTTGCTTCGGCTGGAACGCCGGAATCTTTTTATTCACGGCGTAATTCCAGGAAACGTCCGTGACGAGATCCTTAATGCGCGGGAAGGACTTCATGGGCATGACCGTGATGGGCTGATCCATCGGCAAAGAGTCCACGCGTGTTTTGCAGGTTAGGCGCGGGCGTCCGTTCACTTCGGCGGAGCAGGAACCACACTTCGCTGCTTTGCAATTCCAGCGCACTGCCAGATCGGGTGCGAGATGGCCCTGAATGTAGTGGAGCGCGTCGAGAATGACCATGCCGGGAGCGATCGGCACCGTGTAATCAACCGTTTGCCCGCCTGCCGCGCCCTCGCCGCGAAATACTCGTAATGTTGCATCTGGCATCGATGAGTTCTCCAAACTGCGCTCGGATTGCTGAGCCCGAGTTTTGCTAAAAACTGCTGCCGGGCTAAAGCCCGGCGCCTACAAAAGTCCTTCTACCATCGCGCTGCGACAGAACCTACTCGGCCATTACGAACTGCTTCAAATCTTCCGGCATTTCCTCGACGGGAGATTCGTGGCGCTTCATCTCTGCGCCTTCGCGGACGATAATGTTGTGCTTTTTCTCCCAAACGGGATCGTAATTAGGGAAGTCGATACGGCTATGCGCGCCGCGGCTTTCCGTGCGAGCGAGCGCGCTGAGCGCCACCGCTTCGGAAACCGTGAGCATGGATTTCAGTTCGCGCGCTAGATGCCAACCGGGATTGAAAAGGCGTGAGCCTTCGACGCTGGCCTTCGCGGCGCGGGCCTTCAGTTCTTCCAGCTCGGCGAATGCCTTCTTAAGATCTTCTTCGGTGCGGAAAATTCCCACGAGGCTCTGCATCACCTTCTGCAGATCACGGTGAACAGCGTAAGGACTCTCAGCACTGGGATTGGAAAAAGGCGCGAGGAGTTCTTTTTCAGCTTCCGCGATTTGCGCGTCGGAAATTCCGCCATGGGAAACGTGCTTGGCGTGATCCGCGGCCGCCATGCCAGCGCGGCGGCCAAACACCAACAAGTCGGAAAGCGAATTTCCGCCTAAGCGATTCGAACCGTGCAGCCCCGCAGCCGCTTCACCGGCAGCAAAAAGTCCCGGCAAAGTGGATTGCGCCGTTTCGGCTTCCACGCGAATGCCACCCATGACGTAATGGCAGGTGGGACCGACTTCCATTGGACCTTTGGTGATGTCCACGTCGGCCAGTTCTTTGAACTGGTGATACATGCTGGGAAGCTTTTTCTTCACGTACTCGGCAGGTTTGTGCGAGATATCAAGGTACGCACCGCCATGTTCCGTCCCGCGGCCTTCTTTCACTTCGGTGTAGATCGATCGAGCGACGACGTCTCGCGTAGAAAGCTCCAAGCGCTTCGGGTCGTACTTCTCCATAAAACGCTCGCCGAGTTTGTTGCGCAGGATGCCGCCTTCACCGCGCACCGCTTCGGTAACGAGAAGCCCTTGCACACCGGGCGGCCAAACCATGCCCGTTGGATGGAACTGCACAAATTCCATATCCATCAGCTCGGCGCCAGCTTCATACGCGAGCGTCATGCCGTCGCCGCTATACTCCCAGGAATTGGAAGTGATGGGCCACGCTTTTCCGATTCCGCCGGTAGCAATGACCACGGACTTAGCTTTGAAAACGATGAAGCGCCCATTTTCGCGCCAGTATCCGAAAGCTCCCGCGATGCGCCCGCCATCGGTGAGAAGCCGCGTGACGGTGCACTCCATGTAAACGTCGAAGCCAAGCTGCACGCCGCGGTCCTGCAACGTACGAATCATCTCAAGGCCGGTGCGATCGCCAACGTGACAAAGCCGTTTGTACGTGTGGCCGCCGAACGCGCGCTGCAGAATCGCGCCGCTGTCAGTGCGATCGAAGAGCGCACCCCATTGTTCGAGTTCGCGAACGCGGTCGGGAGCTTCCTGCGCATGCAGTTGCGCCATGCGCCAGTTGTTCAAAAACTTTCCGCCGCGCATGGTGTCGCGAAAATGCGGCTTCCAACCATCAGCGGCGTCGACGTTGGCCATGGCTGCCGCAATGCCGCCTTCGGCCATGACGGTGTGCGCTTTCCCGAGAAGGGATTTGCAAACGACGCCTACGCTCGCGCCTTTCGCGAGAGCCTCAATGGCGGCGCGCAATCCTGCGCCCCCGGCGCCAATAATAAGAACGTCGTGTTCGCGTGTCTCGTAGCTAGTCGTCACAGTATCCTCAGGTCATGAATGGCGCCGCTGGCCACCAGGCGCACGTAAAAATCGGCGGAGCCGACAGAAATCAGGCTGCACCAGGCCAAAAGCATGTGGCGCTCATTCAGAAATGTCACGCCGCGCCACGCAGCATGTCGGGGCTTGCCAAAAGTGGCGCAAGAAAAACAATCCAGCTTTCCTCCGGCGAGATGCCGCAACGAGTGGCAGGAAAACGTGTAGAGCGTCAGCAGAACAACGTTCGTAGTCAGGACAAGCGTGCCCAAGCCGATGCCGAAATGCCCATCGAAGTCGAAAGCCTTTATAACGTCGTGCCAGAGAAACAGAATGAACACGACGGCGACGTAGAAAAAATAACGGTGGAGATTCTGAAGGATGAAAGGAAACTTTGTTTCCCCTTGATATTTGCGTTTGGAAGGCTCACCGACGGCGCACGCCGGCGGATCGAGAAAAAACGCCCGGTAGTAAGCTTTGCGGTAGTAATAGCAGGTGGCGCGAAACCCGAGCGGCCCGGCAAGAATGAGCAACGCCGGAGAAAATTTCCACCAATGATGCAAGGGATCGATCAGCGGCGAATAAAACGGGGAGAGGTATGGCCCCCATTCGTAAAACTTGCCCTCGAAGGCGCGCAACGTAGCGTAGAGTCCAAAACCGCCAAGAAGAATAATTACAGGCAGGATTTCGACCCACCATGCGTCACGGCGCAGTGTGCTTCCGAGCCGCGATTCGGGCAAGAGGGTTGGCGAGCCAGCCATCTAGGGACCTCCAGAGTGGCAGTGAGTAAATCAGAGTCTAAATTATAACAAACGGATTATATCGAAGACGCGCCGGAAGGGCCAATTCAGAGAATCAGCTAGGACCGAAAACGATAGGAAACCTGCCCGTGGTTGTCCAAATCCCCAATATTCGAGCGTCTTTATAGTAGCAGAACAATATGCCTCCGAAACGAATCAACGAATGACGGAGGCTAGGGAGAATGGCAATGAGCATCGGTAAAACGTTTCTGGTCATCGGAATCATGCTGACAGTCGCAGGGGCATTGCTCGGGCACGACTGCTGGTTCTTTGCTTTGGAGGCATTCGTCAAAATTGCTCCAGCCGCGTTGCTATTCGCTGGCACGGTTTAGGCGATGTGGCAAACTGGAGCCGAAAAAGAAATGTTGGCTTGCTTGTCCAAATCGCTGGTTTCTAAACGTCATCCTATTGGCAGAGCAAAATGGGCACTGAGCGCCCACAGTGGAGCAGCAAATGAAATACATCTTGATGGACTACGTTGGCGAAGCGGGCTGGCCCCAATTGACAAGGGACGAGCAAATACACTGGTTGAGCGCCTATAAAGCCTACATGGAGGCGATGGTTAAAGCAGGCGTGCTGAAAGACAGCAAGGGCCTGCAGCCTACCTCAGCAGCGACGACCGTGCGCGTCCGGAGCGACAAAACCCAAGTGCTGGACGGTCCCTACGCCGATTCAAAAGAGCAGCTTGGCGGATTTCATATCATCGAGGTGGCCGATCTCGATGCCGCCATTACATGGGCAGCTCGCTCTCCGACCGCACTTCACGGTGTCGTCGAAGTGCGTCCCGTTGTTGAAGGCACCTGGCTCACCGTGGACATCCTCGATTTCGTAAAGCCAGAATAAGCCGCATAGCGGCGCAAGTTCACAATTTCACATCAACTACACGCCTGCAAAAATAAAGGAGAAGAATCATGCGCAAATTAATCGTTTTCAATATGGTGTCCCTCGACGGTTTCTTCGTGGACAGCAAGGGCGACATGAGTTGGGCCCACAAACAAGATGCGGAGTGGACCACTTTCGTCAGCGGCAATGCCAGCGGCAGCGGCGTGCTCGTCTTCGGCAGAATTACCTACCAACTTATGGCAAGCTACTGGCCGACGCCTATGGCGCTGCAGAATTCACCGGCCGTCGCCAAAGGGATGAACGAGATGCCGAAAATCGTGTTCTCGCGAACGCTGGACACTGTTTCGTGGAACAACACCAAGCTGCTCAAGGGCGACCTGGCAACAGAAGTACGCAATTTGAAAAAAGAATCCGGGCCTGACATGGTCATTCTGGGAAGCGGAACCATCGTTTCCCAATTGGCGCAGGAAAACTTGATCGACGAATACCAGCTCGCGGTGAGTCCCATCGTTCTAGGCAAAGGCCGTACACTCTTCGAAGGCCTCAAAGAAAAGCTGGATCTCAAGCTGACAAGCTCACGCACCTTTGGCAACGGTACTGTTTTCGCGTGTTACCAGCCGGCCGCATGAGCGGCAACGCGTCTCGAAAGCCGGTATCCGTTGTCCAAATCGCGTACGGCCGAACGTCATTCTAGTAGCGGCGCAACTTGCCCGCCTGATACCAATAGAGGAGACTCGAGATGAAATACATGCTGATGGCTTACGTGAACGAATCTGGCTGGCCCTCAATGACCAAGGCCGAGCAGGAACAAGGCATGGCGGCTTACATGGCGTACGGGGAAGCGTTGACGAAGGCCGGCGTCCTCGTGAGCAGCAACCGCCTCCAGCCGAGCTCGACGGCGGCAACCGTCCGGCTTGCCAATGGCAAATCCCAAGTTTTGGATGGCCCCTTCGTGGAATCGAAAGAGCAGTTGGGTGGCTACTTTCTCATCGATGTTGCTGATCTCGATGCTGCGCTATCGTGGGCGGCCCGTTGCCCGGCGGCAGGTCACGGTGTAGTCGAGGTGCGTGCCATCTGGAGCATGCCCGCGTGATCCGCGCCGCGGCGTGTACGCATGACCTTCCACTACGGCGATGAGCAGGCGCGCAGCACGGCGGACGCCGTGGCGCGCCGAAGTTACGGAAAGCTCGTCGCCTTTCTCGCTGCACGCGTCAGAGATGTGGCTGCGGCCGAGGATGCGCTTTCCGAGGCTTTCGCCGCTGCGCTGGCGGACTGGCCCAAAAATGGCTGCCCGTCAAACCCGGAAGCGTGGCTATTGACCGTTGCCCGGCGAAAGGCGATCGATATGCACCGAGGAAAACTTCGGCATGAGATCGCTGGCAACCAATTACGGATCATGGCGGAAGGCCTGGACGCTGCGGCAGCCGAATCGGAAATCCAGGATCAGCGTCTCGCCCTGATGTTTGCCTGCGCACACCCCGCAATCGACGAGAGCATCCGTGCGCCGCTGATACTGCAAGTCGTGCTCGGGCTCGATGCGGCGATGATTGCTTCGGCGTTTCTCATATCCCCGGTTGCCATGGGCAAACGCCTCGTCCGTGCCAAGGACAAAATCCGCCAAGCTGGCATCCCGTTTCGCGTCCCCGAGCGCGAAGAGCTTCCTAGTCGGCTAAACACCGTTCTTGAAACCATTTACGCCGCCTTCGCCGAAGGTTGGGCCGATCCTGGCGGAACCGATGTGGCTCGCCGCGACCTTACCGAGGAATCGCTTTTCCTCGCGAGGCTTGTCGTTGAAATGCTTCCCCAAGAGCCGGAGGCTCTCGGTCTGCTTGCACTCATGCTTCATGCCGAAGCTCGCCGTAACGCTCGCCGCAACGCGACCGGGGAATACGTTCCGCTCGCCGAACAAGATCCGGCGCTGTGGGACTGGCAGACAATCGAAGAAGCCGAACGATTGCTCCTTCGTGCGAGCACCTTGGGTTTGATTGGCCGCTATCAGCTGGAAGCTGCGCTTCAATCGGCGCATGTTGCTCGGCGACGTGCCGGCGTCGCCAACTGGGACGACGTGGTGCATCTTTACGATGCACTCTTCGCGCTCACGGCCTCGCCCGTAGTCGCCATCAATCGCGCCCTTGCCATTGCAGAACTGCATGGCCCGAGTGCCGCTCTTGAGGCCATGCCAAACGTCGCCGCCGATGCGCGCCTCGCCGAATACCAGCCCTATTGGGCCGCACGCGCGGAGCTACTCGCCAAGACAAGCGCAAACGCAGAAGCTCGTCACGCCTACGAAATCGCTATCGGTCTCGAGCGCGACCCTGCCGTCCGCCGCTTCCTGCAACAGCGCCAATCCGCACTACCGCTTTGACCACTTCCCAGTGACGCTTTGCACTTCGTATCGATTCCTAGAGGATGGAATTGATTTCAGGATCGATGGAGACATGCGTAGCAGGAATGCCGTTGATGCTGAATCTGGCGCCGCCGCTTTCCGCGAAATGGAAGAAGCGGCTAATGTGATAGTCCTCATCGTACGAAGAAAAGAGCCGCGCGGTTTCGGCAGGCGAGAGCTGAAACGCAGACAGCGTCACTGGGCTGCCGAACTCGCCGGCGAGTGCGAGATACAAGTCAACCAGTTGGCGAAGAGTCATACCAATCGTTCGGCGAGCAGGTTCGGCGCTCATAGCTGGCTCCGCACGCAGTGTACCGCCAGCCATTCACCAATCAAAGAGATCAGACGTAGCGCCGGGCTTCAGCCCGGCATCTTTCTTTCTCTGCTCTGCGACCGCCGTGCTCTCCGCTCCCTCTGTGTAAAATCCCTTTCTCCTAACCAGCCACCAAGTCCCGTGCCAAATTATGAAGAAACAATTTGGAGTGCGGCAGCTCTGCTGCCGCTTTTCCCAATGACTCGCGCAACCCCATTTTTTGGCGAGACGCAACAGTTTGTAGCCGAACTTGTGGATTGGTAAGATGGAGCAGAATTTAGCGAAACAGGAGGAAAGCCATGAGCATCGCGGTCGGACAAACAGCCCCGGATTTTACGCTGCTGAACCAAGAAAAAAAGGAAGTGAAGTTATCGGATTTCACAGGAAAAAAGAATGTCGTGCTGATGTTCTATCCCCTGGACTGGAGCCCGACCTGCACGTCAGAACACGCCTGCATGGTCAATGATATGCGCTCGTTCGACACGCTGGACGCCGAGGTTTTGGGCGTTAGTGTGGACAGTTTCTGGTCGCACAAAGCATACGCCGAAAAAATGGGAATCAAGTACTCGTTGCTCGCTGATTTTCAGCCGCGCGGCGCGATGAGCGAAAAGTACGGCGTGTACCTGGCAGACAAAGGGATCACCGGCCGCTCGATCGTGATCATCAATAAGGATGGAAAAGTGGCCTGGGTGAAGGATTACGACATTCCAGTGGTGCCGGACTTGAAAGAAGTGGCCGCCGCCTTGTCGACCGTGAAGGCCGCAACAGCGTAAGAAGAAGCAATGAAGTAAGAATGCAACAAGCTAAAGATAAATGAAAAGTGGACCCCGTTTCGCGGGGTCCGCTTTTTCTATAGACAAAAAACCTGCTCCAATGGCGAACCTTGTCCTTGTAGTGGCGCAGCATGCTGCGCCACTACAAGGCAAGCAATGCAAACTATACAATCCTTGTTTGCTTACTTCCCTACCACATCATTTCGAACCACCGCGCCGCCTTTCATCACGAATTTCACGGATTCCAGGACACGCACGTCGGCCAACGGGTCACCGTTAACGGCGATGATGTCCGCGTAGTGCCCCGTCTCGATGACGCCAACTTTGCCCGACCACCCGAGCAAATCGGCGGCACTAATCGTTGCCGCCTGGATCGCATCAATCGGCTTCATTCCCCATTCCACCATTTTCGCGAATTGCTTGGCGTTGTCGCCGTGAGGATAAACGCCGGCGTCCGTCGCGAAAGCCATTTTTGTCCCGGCCTGCCAGGCGCGGCGAAAATTCTCGCGCTGCAAGCGTCCGATTTTCTTTTCCTTCTCGATGGATTCGGTAAGCATGCCGGCTTTTGCGCCTTCCTGAAGAATAAAATCGTCATTATAAATGTCGAAATCGAGGTACGTACCGTGCTGCTTGGCGAGGGCAATGCCTTCGTCATCGATGAGGCTGGAGTGCTCAATGGAATCGATTCCAGCGTTGATAGCATCCTTAATGGACTGCGTGCCGTGCGCGTGTGCCGCCACTTTGCGCCCGAGTTTGTGCGCTTCCACCACAATGGCCTGCAGTTCTTCGAAAGAATATTGCGGCGTGCCCGGCTGGTCGCCTTTGCTCAAAACGCCGCCCGAAGCGCACACCTTGACGACATCCGCTCCGTACTTAATAACTTCGCGAACTTTTTCGCGCGCCGCCCACGGGCCGTCGGCAACACCCTGGTCTTTGAAATGAAATTCAAATGGCAGCAGGTTGTTATCGCAGTGCCCGCCGGTAATGCCTAGCGGAGGGCCGGAGACGAGCATGCGAGGTCCTTCAATTTCGCCGGCGTTGATGCCATCGCGGACGGCAACATCCGTAAAACTGCCTGCCCCGACATTTCGAATCGTAGTGAACCCAGCGTGTAGCGTGATGCGGGCGTTTTTGACGCCAGTGACGGCTTCGCGCGGCGCTGATATGCCCAGACCTGCATAGCCATTGGCGCTCGGATCGGCGGTGATGTGCGTGTGCACGTCAATCAAGCCGGGAAGACAAGTTGCCGAGGAAAGATCGATCGCGGAGACACCTGCGGGCAGCTTTGTGGTCGCTGTGGGTCCCACGGCTGTGATCGATCCGGTGTCGTCGAAGACGACGACTTGATCGGAGAGCATGTGGCCCGCTCGGACGTCCAGCAACTTGCCGCAGCGCACAGCGCCAGGCGCGGCGTGGGATAACGAAACAAGAATGAGAGATGCCATGAAGGCGAGCAGCGTTCTGCGCATGCGTTCTCCGTAAAGGGCGAATTCGAACAAGAGAGGATATATCGGTGAGTGGGATTTTGGAAATGCGCGACCGCAATTTTCGGAAACAAGGCCAAATTCTATTTGGCTAGTGACTGGAGGGCGCAGCCGGGGCTAGGGAACGTACATAAAGAACGAGCTGCCAGCGCTGCTCTTCGGAAAGCTTCCTCTTAAATGCGGGCATCGGTTTCCTGCCCTCGCTGATTTGGTAAAAAATCTCGCCGTCCGTAACGCTGCTCATGTGTTTCACATCCACCAGGCTCGTCGGAGAGGGATAGTAACTGGCGGCGTCAGGCCCGTCGCCTTTTCCCGTTTGGCCGTGACACTGCGTACATTTGTCCATATAGAGGGAGCGGCCTGCGGTCAGAGCTGATCCGGAAGGCTGGATGGGATTCGGCCGCAGCTTGGCTTCTTCAGGAATTTTCCACGGCCTGTTTTCATAATAGGCAAAAACGGCGACGCCGCAAAGAGTGACAAATATTAGAGCTAGAAACAATTTGCGCACGCGAGTCGCGTTTTGCGAATTGGAGGACATTGTAAAAGTTTCGCACAGGGCATTTGAAGACGGAAACAACGAAAGCCAAGACATTTCGCCTGAGACACGGAGCGCGTAGAGACTACGCCAAGAACGACAAGTCGCAAAAATGGAGAGTCAGAAAGGGAGCGCGGCTACTGACCACGGAAAATAAGCCAGAGGAGTTCAGCGTTGAAGAAGAGAATGGCGGCGGCCACGATCCAGGCGATGGCCACGGTGATGCGGGAGTTGGTGAATTCGCCCATTTTGTTGCGATCGCCAGTGAATTGAATCAGCGGAATCACAGCGAAAGGCAACTGAAAGCTGAGAACGACCTGACTGAGTATGAGCAGCCAGGTGACCTTGCCCTCGCCGGCGAAGCCTATAACGACGATGGCGGGAATAATCGCGATCGAGCGCGTGATAAGGCGCCGCAGCCAGGGCTTGAGGCGAATCTGCAGAAAACCTTCCATGACAATCTGCCCGGCGAGCGTGCCAGTGAGAGTCGAGTTCTGGCCGGAAGCCAGCAGCGCGCAGGCGAAGATCGTGCTGGCGAGGCTTACGCCGAGAACGGGACTGAGGAGCTTATACGCGTCGGCGATTTCGGCGACGTTATTCAGCCCGCGCGTATGAAAGGCTGCGGCGCCGAGGATGAGAATGGCGGCGTTGATGAAGAGTGCGAAGCCGAGAGCCACTGTGGAATCGAAAATAGCATAGCGAATGGCCTCGCGGCGGTTCCGAACAGAGCTGCCGAAGGCGCGGGTCTGCACGATGCTGGAATGGAGATAGAGATTGTGCGGCATGACCGTAGCGCCGAGGATGCCGATAGCGATGTACAACATTTCGCGGTTGCGAAGAATTTCAGCGCGAGGGATGAGTCCGACAACAGCTTCGCGCCAGATGGGATGTGAGAAAAAGATTTCGTAAGCAAAGCAGCCGGCGATCGTGGCAATGAGAGTGACCACGAAAACCTCGATGATTCGGAAGCCGCGGCCTTGCAAAGCGAGAACGATCAAAACGTCGAGCCCGGTGATAATCACGCCAGCGAGAAGCGGCAAACCGAACAGGAGCTTAAGCGCAACGGCCGAGCCAAGAACTTCCGCAAGGTCGCAGGCGGCGATTGCAATCTCGCAGACGATCCAAAGCGCGATCGAAGTGCGGCGAGAATAGTGCTCCCGGCAGGCCTGGGCCAAATCGCGGCCAGTGGCGATACCGAGCTTGGCAGAAAGACCCTGCAGAAACATCGCCATCAGATTGCTGATGAGAATGACGCTGAGCAGTGTGTAGCCGAATTTCGATCCGCCGCCGATGTCCGTGGCCCAATTTCCAGGGTCCATGTAGCCGACCGCCACGAGGTAGCCGGGGCCGGCAAACGCGAGAACTTTGCGAATCCAGGAAGCGTTATGCGAAATCGGAATAGTGCGATGAGCTTCGGGTAGCGAGGGCAGGCTCGAAGCGCGGGATTTGACAGCTGCGGCGGGAGCAACCGCCGTAGTTTCGATGCCAGCTGTATTTTCGGCGTCGAGTTGGGGCGGCAGCGTGGGCGACATGATTCTTTTTAATGATACTGAGTAACTGAAATTTTGTTAACTACGGTAAACGTCCATACTAAACTAGACTTAATAAGAAAATTTGTCAATAGGACTGAGGCCGAATGTTCCTGGCTTCGGCCTCAGCTAAACATATTCCGTGCTCCGCGATTGAGCGCAGAAGGAAGCGCTGTGATACCTTCGAACTAGACGTGAAACAGGAAGACGACAAGGGGAGAAGACGATGGAAGAGCAGCGGCCGGTGCCAGGGCAAGTGCAGATCAAAGCGGACGAGAAAGATTTGCAAGGGCAGTACAGTAATCTAGTAATGCTGCATCACAATCTAGAAGAGTTCACTCTGAATTTTATTTACATCTTCCCGAATGGGCCCCAGGGCAAGCTGCTGAGCAGCGTGATCGTAAGTCCGGGACATGCGAAGCGCATTCTGCGGGCGCTGGGAGAAAATATCTCGCGCTACGAAGCGCAGTTCGGCCCAATCAAGGAAGCTCCGGAGGGGAGCGGGCAGCCACCGAACGTGGGTTTCGTCCAGTAATGGACCGACGGAAAGCCGGACGTTGGAAGTTCGGAACGGCAATTCGTATTCATAAAGAGCCGCGTCTTGTGCAACTGCCACGTCGTGCTAAACTATTTCCCTGCGTTGTAAGAAGGGCCTGTAGCTCAGGTGGCTAGAGCGCGCCCCTGATAAGGGCGAGGTCGGTGGTTCAAGTCCACCCAGGCCCACCATTAATTTCAGCAGGTTACGAAACCACGCTGCAAATCAAAGTCACCAACACGAAGACCGCGTGGCTTCCCCGCGCATACCCGTTTCAACCGCAAGCCAATGGAATGTGCTATATGATTGTCGCGCGTAAGCGAGGATTCGCCGGATTTCCTCAACGCGGTCGCGCAATTTCTTTGTCGATTACCGAAAAGGTCTATAAAAAAATGCTGACAAGATTTTCGCCCAGTCTATCTAAAGGATCTCACTGAGATGCGGGAACTTCGTGGTGATTTGCGCCGAGAGATGGTTTCGAAATCAGGTGATGGCCAGAGCTCGCTTGGTACCGGGCTCCTTTTGCTCGGACTCATAAGTTGCCTCTCTGTGGCCGGGTGCCAGAAAAAAGAAGAATCCAAGGCTGCGCCCGCTGTCGCCAAGTCCACGGTAGCGGTTAGGGTTTCGAGCGAAAGCATAACGGTGAGTACGGCGTCCGCGGAGTTTCAGCTGAGTCCCTCCGGAGCTTTGACAGCCGCACGTTTGGGGACAGAAGGACCAACTACACTGGAGAGCAAATCTCCTGATTTCTCGCAGGTTGTCTCGTCGGCAAGCAAGGAGCACGCGGGAGTGATCCTAAACCTCGGCCAGGCGCAAGTGCGTGACACCAACGGGAAACTCGGGGCGCTGGGAAAGCACGTCGAAATATCCGGAACAATTCCGGAAACGACCCTGACCGAAACGCTCGATCTTGAGATTTACGACGATTTTCCAAATCTGGCATTCCTTTCCTTAAGCGTTCGCAACACTGGACAGTCCGATATTCCGCTGGATTGGGTCACGATGCAGCGTCACCAGTTTGCTGCGCCGCTCGATTCCAAGTCTCCCTCGCATCCACTGTGGACGTTCCAAGGGTCCAGCTTAATGTGGGGCAAGGACGAAACTTTTCTGATGCCCGCAAAGTTTTCCCAGGAAAATCCGTTCGGCGCTCCTGTGCCAACAAAAGATGACATTGGGTACGTCGGCGGGGGCATCCCAGTCGTCGCGTTCTGGAGCCGCACGGTCGGCGAGGCCATCGGTCATGTGGAGACAGTTCCGTTTACATTATCGATCCCGGTGCATGTAGCGGAGGCCGGAAAAGTCGAAACCGAAGTGCGCGTTCCCGCCGATATGGTTCTCAAGCCAGGAGAAGTCTTTTCCACCCCGCGAACGTTTCTTGCCGTTTATCAGGGTGACTTTTATCAGCCGCTAAGCCTCTGGTCGGAAGTGCTCGCCAAGGAAGGACTCGAGAAGCCGCGCAACAACAAAGAGAACTACGCGGTGAGCTGGTGCGGTTGGGGCTACGAATTCGGTGTGACCCCGAAACAGATGCTCGACACCATTCCCAAGCTGAAGGAATTGGGCATCCACTGGGCCACGCTGGACGACGGGTGGTTTAACAATTACGGCGATTGGCAGCCCAATGGGGCCGCGTTTGCCGGCGATGCGATTCGCGACATGGTCAAGAAATTTCATGATCAGGGACTAAAGATGCAGGTCTGGTGGCTACCGCTTGGCGTGGAGGACGGCCATTATGGCTACGGCGGGCGAAAATATGTCGTTTCCGACGTAGTGAAGCAACATCCCGATTGGTTGGTTCTCAACAAAGATGGAAAACCCGCGCGAATGGCACGCAATCTGGCAACACTTTGTCCTGCGGTTCCGGCAGTTCAGGAGTATTACAAGGGTGTGGCCGAGCGTTTTATTCGCGACTGGGGATTCGATGGCCACAAACTCGACAATATTTGGTCGACGCCGTTGTGCTTCAACCCCAAGCATCATCACAAGTCACCGTACGATTCGGTTTATGCGATGGCCGACGTCTACAAAATCATTTTTGAGACTACGCGGGCATTAAAACCGGATAGCGTGACGCAAAGTTGCCCGTGTGGTACGCCGCCGAATCTGGCATGGCTTCGGTACATGGACCAGGCCGTTACGGCAGACCCAGTGGGCTCGGTGCAGGTGAGACGCCGCGTAAAAATGTACAAAGCGCTGCTGGGGCCCGAAGCGGCTGTCTACGGCGATCATGTGGAGCTCACACGAATAACCAATCTACCCGATAACGAGCAGGATCTCGGAGAGGATTTCGCGTCAACCCTCGGGACCGGCGGAGTGCTAGGAACAAAATTCACATGGCCGGACTACGGAGCGAAATTCAAGAATGTATATCTGAACCAAGGCAAAGAAGCTCATTGGAAGGAATGGATCGGTCTTTACAACGAAAAAATGCTTTCGAAGGGCAATTTTCTGGACTTGTATGTCTATGGCTTTGATGTTCCCGAAGCTTATGCCATCGAAAAGGATCATCGCTTTTACTATGCCTTCTTCAGTCCTGAAAAAGTGAACAGCCAGAAACCGCGTTCCGCAAGGCCGGAAGCTTGGAAGGGAGAAGTGGAGTTGAGAGGATTACCTGCGGGCACATTTCGAGTGACCGACTACGTTCATCACAAGGAACTTGGAACGGTAACGGGACCTGTCGGCAAATTGAATGTCGATTTCACGGGCAGTTTGTTGCTGGAGGCTGCGCCGGCGCCCTGAGGGATACTCGCTCTAGGCCGTTGGTTTGAAAGTCGTGGGGCCTGATTGGCCGGAGCGCGCGGCATGCTTGCGTAAGAATGCTTCCCGATGGGCGGCATCTCGAAATGCTTCCGTGCCCCCCGCGCGTGTGACCGAGAGCGCCCCCGCGCAGTTCGCGAACTTCAGACAGTCTTCAATCTTCGCCCCGCGGATAAATTGGTGGACGAAGCCCGCGTCAAACGTATCGCCCGCGCCCACGGGGTCCACTGCATCTACTACGGGTGGAAATGCCATGTACTTTTCTTTTCCGACGCGGGCCGTTGCGCCTTGCGATCCACGCTTGATGACCAGAATGCGTACTTTCTTCGAAAGCGACTCGGCCGCCTGCTCGACATCTGTCGTCTGCGCCAGCTTGCATAGTTCCCTTTCATTGGGCAGAAGAATGTCCACGTATTTAAGCAAAAGCTGAATGTCGCCGCTCCAGCGATCTTCCGGATCATCGTTGGTGTCCAGTGAGGTGGTCAGACCCGCTTCCTTAGCCTTACGAAAGATATCGATGAGTTGCGGCCGGATGCCTTTTTGCAGGAAATAAGAAGACAAGTGAAGATGCTTCGCATTGAAGATAAAAGACTGGTCCAAATCCCGATTGGTCATTTCGTACATCGCGCCAGGATAGGTCAGGATATAGCGATCCTTGCGCTGCGGCAGGATCATGGTGAGTCCCGTCGTCTTCCCCCGCAATTTCTTTACATGAGAAACGTCCACGCCGCTGGCGGAAAGGCGTTGCACGCAAATATCGCCGAACGGATCGTCTCCGATGCACGAACTGAAACTTACGCGATTCCCCAGATACGAAAGATTGTGCGCGAAGATCGCCGATGAACTGCCAAGCGTAATGCTTAGGTCCGTGGCCAGGTGTTCGCGCTCCAGGACCAGCGTCTGCGGCAGTCCGTACAAAATCAGATCGAGATTTAGTTCACCGATTACACTGACGTCGAAAGAGGCCAAGCGATTTTCTCCTCGAGAAGCTAGTCAAGCATCACAACGCGGGTAAGATTTTTGGGCAGGTCGGGGTTGAGACCTTTTGCCACGCCCGTAAAGAAACCCATCAACTGGCTGGGCACAATGTACGGTGCCAGCAACGCTAATTCATCGCAAGGCAAATTCAGTTCCAGAACAAGATCGGACGATCTGCGAATGTTTTCATTGGCCTTATTGCAGATGGCAATCGTCACTCCGCGCAAATCCTTCATTTCTTCCAAGACTTCCACCTCGGATGACTGGCCCGTTTGACTCATGAAAAATGTCAGGGCCGTCCGGGGAGTTACGATCGCCTTAGGACCGTGACGGAATTCGAGGGTATGAAAAGACTGACTATAGGAGCAGGACATCTCCATTACCTTGAGGGCCGCTTCGCGCGCAATACCGTGAAAGGGACCCTGGCCCAGAAAAATGTAGTCTTCAAACGAGAGCCGGGTCGTAAAGTTTTCCACCTGTTCCGCCAGGGAGCGTATCCGCGTGGCGAATTGGGCGGCCATAACTTCCAATGAATTGCAGAACTCCTCTTTTCCCGCGTGCTTTGCTGCGAGCCACTGCAAACTGATTAGCATGGACGTAAACGACCGAGTCATCACGGTGCTTTTCTCGTCCGCTGTACTTAACACCAACGTGGAATCGCACTCGGCCTCAAGCTCACTTTTTTCCGCGCAGGTGATACCCCAGGTGGGTATAAGGATTTCTTTCCGAAGCACGTGGGCGGCGCGAACAGTCTCCGAGGTTCGCCCGGATCGTGAGATCACCACTGCCTGCAAATCGCCGGCGTGCGCGCGCGTCAAGGCAGGGTACAGCAAAATCTCTGATGCTGGAACAGCGCGCGCCGGTTCACCGGTCAGCAATGTCCACGAAGTTGCCGCGGCATCCGCAAGATAGAAACTGGTGCCGCATCCAACAAACAACCAGGACGCCTTTCGGTTGTTGCTTCCCAGCGTCTTTTCCCCCGACTTGCTCTGCTTCAGTTGCTGCAAAACGGATAGCCAGACGCCACTCTGAGACAGAATCTCTTTGTAAGTTTCTGACTGCGCATACTCGGTTGGTTTCATCAGCATAGGTATTTTTTTCCAAATGTTGAATTTTCGACGCTAAACCAGAGTCACTTTGATGTCTGCTTCGCGTAGCGCCTTGAGATCATGCTTTGAGATGTTCTTGTCGGTAATCGTTTCTTGCACGGAAGCGGCGGGCATAATCAGCGACAGGCTCCGGCGGCCAAACTTGCTGGAATCACAAACGACGACCGTGCGCCGCGCGGCTTCGGCCATCGCTCGATTTACGCGCGCTTCCAGGATATTTGGCGTCGTCAAGCCATAGTGAACGTCAAACCCATCAACGCCGAGGAACAACAGATCGGCACTCAGTTTTCGCAGCGAATCTTCGGCCAGCGGCCCCACCAATGAGTAAGAATTCTGGCGCAAGACGCCTCCTGTGAGAATGACTTCAACCGGGGAGTCGGCAAGTTCCGCGGCAATATTTGTGGCGTTTGTAATGATCGTAAGATTCTTGATATTCCGGCAGGCTCGCGCAATCGCCGAGGTGGTCGTGCCGGAATCCAGAATGACTACCTGCCCAGGGCGTATTTTGCGAGCAGCGGCCGCGGCAATACGGATTTTCTCCTGACGGTGTCTGTGTTCTTTTTCTCGCAGTGGGCTGTCCTTTAGAGCTCCGTTCTCCTTGGGCAGGGCGCCGCCGTGGGTTCTCTCCAGTTGGCCGTCATGATGCAGCGATTCCAAATCCTTGCGAATGGTAATCTGTGACGTGCGGAAGTGTTTGGAGAGATCCCGCACCAGGACGCGGCCGTTCCTCCGCAACAACTCCAAGATTTCGCGACGCCGCTCCTCACTCAGCATGTGACGGTCAATCCAGCCTTTCTTTCGAAGCTACGCCAAAATCTCCACGCGAATCTGATCTTTCAAACTGGCAATGTCCTTCGCACAGGCGCGGCCGGGCCCCGGCGCGAGGCAGTTCGCCGATCCACACGCGACCGCGAGCCGCACCGCTTCGGCCGCTGGCAGTCGTTGCTGCGCAGCAAAGGCGAATCCCGCCAGAGTAGCGTCGCCGCTGCCGACACAGGACCGAGCGGATAACTTGGGAGCATCGGCAAAAAGCGCGTCTCCGTTCATGGAATGCCAAACCAGTCCCGCTGACCCCAAGCTGATCGCTCCAGCTGCGGCCCCCGCGTCCAGGATGGTGGCAATAATCCTCTTTGCCGAGCTTGGATTGTCGATCGTTTGCGCGCTCCAGGACTCGGCTTCTTCGCGATTGGGCTTTACAAAATCCGGCTTCCCTGCCAGAGCGAACTTAAAAGGGTCGCCGCTGGTATCCACAAATACGCGGCTGTCAAAATCATGCGCCAATTCGATAAGAGTCTTGTAAATGTCCGGTGGCACTCCTTGCGGAAGGCTGCCCGAAAAAATTACCGTCGGCTGCTCACTGGCTTGGTTCAAGAGGTCCGTCAAGGTTTTCTCGCACTGCCGAAGTTCCTCGTCGGTAATGCTTTGGCCGGGCTCTAGAATTTCGGTGACACCGCCGTCGTTTTCGACAATCTCCAGATTTGTTCGCGTGCACGCGGTTGTCGGTATTTCTTGCACTCGAATGGAAAGCCCCTGGAGTCCTTCGATCTGTTGCTTCCCTGTTGCTCCGCCTGCAAAACCTAACCACAGAGGATCTGCTCCCAAAGTTTTCAGCACCATGGCAACGTGAGCCGCTTTGCCCCCTGGAGCAGGGCATGCACTCGTTGCACGGTTGACATCTCCAACTCGCAACCGCGCGAGCCGCAGCCGCTTGTCTATTGCGGGGTTCAGGCTCACGCAAAGAAACATCAGCAGCCCTTCCCCGAAGTAGTAGTACGACTTGCTTCAAACCAAGGCCTTGCGCTGCCCAGGCACTCATTTACATTTTCGATGTTACGTACTCCCTCGCGCCCCAACCAGTCCTGGAGCGCTTGAGGCCCCTGCTTCACAAGTATTTCGACGCCATCTTTCCATGTGGCTCTTCCGCAAAGCACTCCCGAAAAGCCGACATCAGCTTCGGCGGCGAGCTGCAATCCAAACCGGAAGGTTTCATTACTCACGCCTTCGGACAGGTAAATGAACGGAATCGAAGCGCAGGCCGCGGCGCTCAGGAAATATTGCTTGGCTTGCTCACGCGAGTGAAGAATTGCTCTGTCCGAGGAGGGCGACCCCTCAACGAAGGAAAGATTGACGGGCATTCCGACCTTCAATACATCGACGCCGTACTGCTGCTTTGAAAATTCCCTCATACCGTCAGCAACGACTTCATGCTTGATCCGTCCAAATTCTATACTTTTCTCGTCCATGTTCTCCGAGTAGCTCACCAACTCCAGGAAGAAAGGCACGTCCGAGGCCGCGCACTCCGCACCGACTTTTTCCACGAAGGCGTATTTGAACTCGTTGATCTCGGCGGGTGAGTGGCTTGAATAGTACAAGAGAAGTTTGACCGCATTTGCTCCTGCCTCGACAAGGCGTTGAACGGACCATTGGTCCAGAAGGCGCGGGAGCCGCCCCGCGACTTTTTTGTCATATCCAGTTTGCTCGTACGCAAGCAGAAGCCCTGCATTTGCGGCTCGCTTGGCTGCGGCTGGTAGACCATATTCCGGATCCAGAAGGATGGCGCTCGCATGAGGCGTGAGAATGGAACTCACTGCTTCCTTGAATTGGGACAGATTTTCGCCGGGGACATCCGCTGCTGCCACACCCATAGCGCGCGCAAACAATGTCTGAAGTGCGCTGCGCTGGTCGATGGCCAATGCTGCGATGACGCCACGAGAATCTGCGACCGCGTGCAGACCCTTCTGTTTTCCGGAGCTGAGTGAGGATGTCATGCGCATCTTCCGTTAATTTCCGATGACCCAGATTGCTGCACCCCGTTCAATGGCTGGAAGTTCAAACTGCATCGTGTCGCCGTGTTTTGTTCCTTGGAGAATTTGGGTCTGGCCAAGAAATGGGAGATAGGCGAGCGAATTTCCCAGGCCGGCCGGAATGGATACCCTTGCTCCAGCTACGGGAGTTGGGGTCGCTACCTTCCCTGGAACTAACCCGGCAAAGTTTGCAAGAAAAAGATGAGCGCTGCCATCTACAAGTCCGAAATTCGCGGCGATTGTCGATGGCGCGTCGAGTTCCATTTCACTTTTCACCGTGAGGACTTGCAGGAACTCCTTCGGCATTTCCCGTAAGCCACTTGAAAAGTCTTTTCCCAGTTTGTCCAGATAGAGACTCGCTGGACACTTCTCATAGGCGAGTATGCGCTCGGACGTGGCCAGGCCGGTTACATTGTGGCCTGTGATGACGACGCGCGCCCCACTGCCCGCGAATCGGTTTAGCGCTTGTTTTTCAGCGTCACTCAAGACGGTGACATTCGGCAATACCAAAATGTCCCCGCGGAACGCGGCGAGCGTTTCGGGAGTGATTACCTGAAATTCTTGATGCGATTGCAGCAGCAGCACCAGGAGCCCGCGAAACGACGGCAGAAATCCGTTCGGATCGTAGTCTCGACTCTTCGGTGAGAAGTACACGCCGATGGGATGCAAGGGAAGACGCGGAGAGTAAAAAATCTTTTCGTTCGTTTCAATCCACCGAAAGATCTCCGCGCGCGTGGCTTTATCGTTGGATCCAGCCATCGAATGCCCTGGAGCGTCCCAAAAATTGGCGCCCGCCACCACTTGCGACATCGCCAAATTCTTCATCGCCTCACGCGGGTCAATATTCTTGTCCCCATCCCAGGAATAATTCAAAATCCAGGTGGCTTTTCCCTGAGCGAAGGCGCGAAACGTTAGCATCCCCGCCTGATGGAGGAACCAATCCAGTTGCGAGCGTGAAGAAGCCAGATGCTCTCCCTCGCCGAATTCGTACTCGTGGGCAACAGCATCCACCACTCCATACATTTGGTAGACGTCGGCCCCCACTCGCGTCGACTCCTGTTCAATACCGGGATAGATTTCCGGAATCACCATGATTTTGGGATTCACGCTGTGCGCATTCTGACGGATTTCCTGAACGAAGTCCGTCATGGTCTCGATGCGAAAATCAATCCACTTGCGGAAATTAGGGTCTTGGAAGTCGCCTAACTTCAGATCTTTTTTCGCATCCAGCCCGGTTTTTTCGTGGAATGCGGCAACGGTCGCATCATCAAAACTCGCCCACGTATCTTCCCAGCCGTCAAAGTGGGTCATCCAGTAAGGAATGTCGACGTAAATTCCATCGATGCCCGTTGCGGCGATTTGTCGAACGCGTTGCATGTAGAGGTTGCGCCACTCTTTCACATACGGGCTGACCCATACATCCTCGTCTCCGGGACGGATCCAAAAAGCTGCTCCCGACGTGAAGACCGCAGGCTCACCGGTGATTTTACGCTGCAGCCAGTCCGGATGATCTTTCACCACGGAATGGGGGGACTTATCCGCATTGGCGGTGATGCATTCGGTGCCGGCGATGTAGACGAACGCTTTGTTGTTTGCGTTGTGTGCGGCATCAGCCACGGAGCGTATGGCCTTCAGTTTGTCTGCCGGGTCGAGCAGACTCTCATATCTACCGGGAATGTCGTTGTCGACTTCAATGCCGAATACATGATCCTTTTCGGCGTCCCGTACAATCTCCGCGGCGTTCTTCGAAGTCAATCCATACGCACCGATTCGCGCGTAATTCGTCCAGTTACGCTCCTGCGAACGGACGAGACCGGGCAGGCAAATACAAGCGACCAGCGAAAAGAACTGCAGAGTGATGTAGCGACTTCGCATGCTCGCGCCTAAAATTCGAATGCCCCAGAAGTATTGGTTCCCACACCAGTCATTTGGGGCTTGTAGGTTGAATGGGCAGCCCGAAGCATGTCCAGCCCGCAAATTAAGTAGGGGATTTCGATTCCTTTCTTTTACTTTCTTTTTATTCCGCTGTCAATCTCCCCTTTTCGAGCCCCCTGCTAGCCTTGACGATGTCCGAGATATCCCGAAACCGCAACCCGGAAATACTGATAGGGCGAAACTGGAAAAATAATAGATCGAAATAGAAAGTAATAATACGAAAGTGCTTGATTCCCGGTTTTTTTCGTGTAAATGTAGCGCCACTCAGGGGGACCCATGAGAAATTGCCTTAAGTTCTTGCCGTCCGTGTCCGCGCTCATTCTCGTCATTCTTTTTAGCTCGGCTGTTTTGCGCGCCGATGTCACCGGTTCGATTCAAGGGGTGGTCCGCGATAAGTCACAGGCGGCTGTCGCGGGTGCGCATATCGCCGTGACCAACGCGCAAACCAATTTCAAACAAGAAGTTACCTCGTCCGCGGACGGATCGTACCGGATTCTCGCGCTGGCCGCTGGCACCTATAATCTGTCGGTAACCGCAGCTGGGTTCCGGACATTCGTCGAGACAGCCATCGTTGTGAAGGTCAATGACCAGATGCAAATCGACGTAATGCTCGAGGTCGGCTCTGCACTGGCGGAAACGGTCAAGGTGGAAGCCAATGCCGTACAAGTACAAACAGAAAGCACGCAACTCGGCGACGTAATTGACTCCAAGAAGATGCTCGCCCTTCCGTTGAACGGCCGCAGCTACATCGATCTTCTGGGCTTGCAAGCGGGCGTTGCACCTAGTACAGCCGGTACCATCGGTGGCGACCGCCCGGTTTCTGGCAATTTGAACGCAGGCAACATCTCCGTCAACGGCCAACGGGAAACCGCCAACGCATTCCTTGTGAACGGTGGCGACGTGAGCGAGGGTCGCAACCTCGGCGCCGGTTTGGTCCCTAATCTCGACTCAGTCGAAGAGTTCCGCCTCATTACCAACAGCTTCGACGCGGAATATGGAAAGTTTAGCGGCGCGGTGATGAACGCCATCACCAAATCTGGCACCAACTCCTTCCACGGGGATATCTTCGAGTTCCTGCGCAACAACGCGCTTGATGCCAGAAATTTCTTCGCGCCTTCCAAATCTGAATTACGCCAAAATCAATTCGGCTACACCTTGGGAGGCCCGGTCTGGAAGAATCATCTGTTTTTCTTCTCCGATTACCAGGGCACTCGTCAGGTGCAAGGCGCCGAAACCGGGTTGGTTACCGTTCCAACCACTGCTCAGAGGGCTGGCAACTTTGATCCGTCAACCTTGACCGGCTCTGTCGATGGCCCCTACTGGGCGCAAGTGCTGACGAATCGCTTGGCGTCTACGACGGGCCAAACCGTGGCGCAGAACGAGCCGTATAGCTTCCCCGGTTGCAACAGCACGGACCCCGTAACAGGCTGCGTATTTCCAGTCAACTCAACGACCGGCCTTGCGAACATCCCGCAAGCCGCATGGGACACGCCGAGCTCCAACATTCTCGGGTACATTCCCACGCCCACTTTGGCTGGTGACGTGAACAACTACTCGAACAACAGCCAGAGGAGCAGCCTCGTCGACAACAAGTTCGGGGAACGTGTGGATTTCAATAATCAAACTACCGGCAACTGGTCTTGGTACTACCACCTCGATGACACTACCGTCGACAGCGCTCTTGCAGGATTCGCCACTGTGCCTGGATTCCCGACCATCACACCATCGCGAGCGCAAGAGTTCGTCATGAGCAACACCAAGCCCTTCGGAGCGACAGCCGTGAACGAAGCGCGGATCAGCTTCTTCCGGACAGCGGTGCATAAGGACAATCCCGCGGGCAGTTTTGCCAATATTTCTGATTTGGG
>CAVUCM010000006.1:0-156351 GCA_963740015.1 uncultured Acidobacteriota bacterium
CTCGACACTTTCCGTCGCTGCGCCGAGCTGAAGCGTGATATCGACGCTTATCACTTGGTTCAAGTCCAGCGCAATGCCCTTGCGAATAAACTTCTTGAATCCTGCCTGCGTGACGTCGATTTCATAGCTGCCAACAGGCACTTCAATGAAGATGTATTCCCCGCTAGCGCTAGTTTGCACTTCGTGCGTGGAATGGGTCGCCTCATTGAGAAGAGTGACGGTGGCGGCGGCCACGGAGGCGCCGCTGGGATCGCTAACGGTCCCGCGAATCCGGCCGCCGGTGCTCTGAGCTCCGGCAAACGGTGCAGCAAAAAGCATGGCCAGCACGAGAAAAAATGAAGAAACAATATTACGGTGGCGGAGCGCGACGCTCCGCCAAAATCCGGCTGCCAATTTCATGAACTCACCCCTTGTCTCGAAGAATTCTTTTGGAAGTGGATTCTTCGAGGTTGCTGTGCCCCCGAAACCTTACTATAATCCCGCAAACTTAGAGAAAGCCGGGAGCCGTGTCAAGCGGAAAGAATTTCTCCAAGCCATCAACAAATCGAACGGTGCGCCGCTTGCTGCGTATCAGTGAGGTGGCGCGGCGTGTGGGCATTTCCTCTTCTGCATTGCGCGCCTGGGAAGCGGTGGGCCTTGTTTCTCCTCAACGTACGAAAAGCCGCTACCGCCTTTACGCCGAGGCCGATGTACGTCTGCTGCAACGCGCCGTTTTTCTGCGACGCGCGCGCGGACTGAATCCCGCGGCCATCGTGCACGTATTGAAACGCCAAGGTGTCGTTTCGCCACCGCCGGAAACTGTTCCACTTCCCGGCCAGCGCTTTCGGCGGCTGCGCATGCGGCGTGGGCTCTCACTCGCGCAGGTGGCGCGGGCCACCAAAGTCTCCGTAGGTTTTCTCAGCGCGCTCGAACGCGGCCAAATGCGCTCTTCTATTTCCACGCTCCGCCGCATCGCCCGTTTCTATCGCACGAACATCCTCTCGCTCTTTGAAACGGCGGCAGAAAACCCGCGCCTCGTGCGGCCAAGCCAGCGAAAAATCCTGGAAACGACGCCGGGAGTGCGCATGGAGCTTCTGGCTTGGGGCCAAACGGCCATGGAACCGCATCTTTTTCGCATCAAACCCGGCGGCGGCAGTGGTGAATCCTACTCCCACGAAGGCGAAGAGTTCTTGCACATCCTTCGTGGTGAATTTGAAATTTGGCTGAACAGCAAGGAACATTATCGGCTCAAGCCTGGAGACAGTCTTTATTTTGAAAGCTCAACGCCTCACCGGTGGAAAAATCCAGGGCGTTCCGAGACCTGTCTGCTATGGGTAAATACGCCGCCTACTTTTTAAAAGGAACTGACTGGTGAAATCTGCAAGAAAAATATCTTTGGAGCTGCGAATGAAAGCATTGCCAAAACTAGCGATCGCCCTTGCCGTGGCCCTGATTTCTACCTTGGCCAGCACTTCGACGGCAGTCGCGCAGGACGTCAAAGCCCAGCCCGCCGACACTATTCTCATCAATGGAAAAGTCTACACAGTAGACGCCAAACAATTGTGGGCGCAAGCCGTAGCGATCCGTGACGAAAAAATCGTCGCCGTGGGTGATGACGCAGAAATCGAAAAACTTAGCGGGCCGCATACAAAGGTGATCGACGCCGGCGGCAAACTGGTTCTCCCCGGCTTTGTGGATTGCCACATTCATTTCCTCGACGGCTCCATCAGCCTCGGCCAAGCCAATCTCGAAGGCGCCAAGAATCCCGCTGACATCCAGCGCATCTTGCGCGAGTACGCGGCCGAAAAATCCCGGCGATGGATGGATTCTCGGCGGCGGCTGGAACTACGCCATGTTCGGCGAAGAAAATTTGCCCAACAAGAAATACCTCGATGAAGTCTTCCCGAATCGCCCGGTGCTCCTTTATGGCTATGATGGGCATACTTCCTGGGCCAATTCAAAAGCGCTGGCGCTTGCAAAAATCACTAAAGACACACCGAATCCCGCCAACGGCGCCATCGTGCGCGATGCGAAGACCGGCGAAGCCACCGGAGCCTTGAAAGAATCCGCAGGCAGCCTTGTCGGCAAACTCGTGCCGAAGCCTACGCGCGAAGAAAAGCTCGCTGCCCTGCGCGCCGGCTTCCATTGGGCCAACGAAAATGGCCTTACTCGCGTGCACAGCGCAGGCGGCGATTTCGAAGAATTCGCTCTCTACGACGAACTGCGCCGCCACGGCGATCTAACGCTCCGAATGTACATCGCATATTTTCTGGATCCGCCCGAATTGCGCCCGAAAGATCTCGCGGCGATCGAAGAGGCGCGGACGAAATATACCGGCGACTGGCTCTCAGGCGGCGTAGTGAAAATGATGGTCGATGGCGTCATCGAATCGCACACCGCCGCAATGCTCGAGCCATACACCGACGACCCATCCACAAAAGGCAAATTGTTTTGGGACCCGGAGAAGTACAAAGCGGCCGTCGCCGAACTCGATAAACGCGGCTTGCAACTTTTCACGCACGCCATCGGCGATTACGCGGTGCGCACCGCTCTGGACGCCTACGAAAACGCCGAGAACGTGAACCACACACACGACCGGCGTCCGCGCGTCGAACACATTGAAACCATCACGGCCGTGGACATCCCTCGCTTCGGAAAACTCGGTGTGATTGCAAGTATGCAGCCCCTGCACGCTTACCCAGATGAAGACACGTTGCGAGTCTGGGCCGGAAATGTTGGACCAGACCGCGCTTCTCGCGCGTGGGTTTGGAACAGCATCGCAAAGTCTGGCGGACGTCTTGCGTTCGGTAGTGACTGGAACGTGGTAACGCTGAATCCTTGGGAAGGCCTGCAAATGGCCGTCACGCGCCAGACCACCGAGGGCAAGCCCGACGGCGGCTGGATGCCGGAGCAGCGATTTACTCTGGCGCAGGCGGTCGAAGCCTACACCCTCGGCGCGGCCTACGCGGGGCGTCGCGAGAAAACGGAAGGTTCGATCGAGTCCGGGAAACTCGCCGACCTCATCATCGTTTCGCAAAATATTTTTGAGATCGATCCGAACACGATTGCACAAACGAAAGTCGAAAAAACAATCGTGGGCGGAAGAGTTGTCTATCAGGCAGAGGCGAAATAGGAAAAGCTTTCGCCAAGGCCCGGTCAGGCTCGAGCCAGCAACAAATGGAAGCGCGGGAGGATGCAGATGCCGAGGAAACGGTGGAAAGTATGAACCGGCGCACAATCGCCCTGTGCGTCCTGGCGCTCGCGATGCTCTGCGGCGCCTGCAAGCAAAAAGAGGAAACCCTAAGCCTGCTCGTCTGGGAAGGCTACGCGGATCCCTCGTTCGTGCGTCCCTTTGAAGAATCGCATCATTGCACAATCTCCGCCTCGTACATGGGTTCGAGCGATGAACTGGTGGCCAAGCTGCGCGGAGGAAGCGCCTCGAATTACGACGTAATCTCGCCATCCAGCGACGTTGCTCACTCCATCACGACTGCTGGCTTGGCCGCGCCTTTGGATCTTTCTAAGTTACCTTCCTACTCGCAACTCTCCGCCAAGCTCCGCGATCTTCCTCTCGTGAAAGCACACGATCAAGTTTATGGCGTTCCTTTTATGTGGGGGCCAAATCCTCTGCTTTACGACGCGAAAGCAATTCCTCAGCCGCCAGACTCCTGGTCTGTCCTCTGGGATCCCAAGTACAAAGAAAAAATCTCCGTGTGGGACGACCTCTCCACCATCTATATGGCCGCTCAAGTTCTCGGCTATGACAAGCCTGATCCCTCGCAGCTCTACAATCTGAGCGACGAGCAACTCGAGGCCGTAAAAAAGAAACTGATCGAACTGAAGCCCAACATTCGAAAGATCTGGTCCACTGGCGGCGAGCTGACCAACCTTTTCCAAAATCATGAAATCGTTCTGGCGATGGGCTGGCCGCTCAATACCAACGACCTTCGCAAATTGAACTTTCCAATCGGAGAGACCATTCCCAAAGAAAATACCACCGGATGGATCGACCACTTGATGGTGACCTCCGCCAGCAGCCACAAAGAACTTGCCTATGCCTTCCTCGAATACATGATTGAAGCAAAAACGCAAAAATTGGTGACCGATCGAACACACTACACTCCGGTGAACCCCGGCGCCTCGCAATTCCTCAGCCCGGAAGAAATGAAAGGTCTGCACCTCGATGATCCCGACTCGTATATGCAGCGAATTTATTTTTGGCAGGACGTCCCGCGTCGTGGCAAATACAACGAAGTCTGGAACGAGGTGAAAGCCGCACAGTGAGCTCCGCCGCCATTCCGCAACCCGCTTCCGTTGACGCCAACGCTCCCCTGCTTGAGGTGCGCGCTGTAGCCAAGCGGTTCGGTGCGCGTGAGGTGCTGAAAAATATTTCGCTAAACATCGCCGCAGGAGAATTTCTGACGTTGCTCGGTGAAAGCGGTTCGGGAAAAACCACTCTTCTGCGCCTCATCGCCGGTTTCGAACAACCCACCTCCGGCGAAATCTGGATGTCCGGCGAACAGCTCGATACGCTGCCGCCCTACAAGCGCCGCGTAAACACTGTTTTTCAAAACTACGCGCTGTTCCCCCACTTGAACGTGAGAGACAACGTCGCGTATGGCTTGCGTGTACAAGGCGCTCCAAAGAACGAAATTCCCGGGCGCGTCGCTGAAGCCTTGAACATGGTGAAAATGGCGGAATTCGCCGACGCCCGCCCCTCGCGCCTTAGCGGCGGCCAGCAGCAACGCGTGGCGCTGGCCCGTGCCCTCGTGAATCGCCCACAGCTTTTGCTTCTGGATGAACCGCTTTCCGCGCTCGACGCCAATCTGCGCAAGCAAATGCAAAGTGAATTGAAATCGCTGCAGCGCGAAATCGGTATCACCTTTCTCTTCGTCACCCACGACCAGGAAGAAGCCATGGCTCTCTCCGACCGCATTGCGCTGCTCCGCGATGGCGCGCTCGAACAAGTCGCTTCCCCGCGCGAGATCTACGCGCACCCCGTAACGGCCTATACGGCGGAGTTCATCGGCCAAACCAATTTATTGCGCGGTGAGATTCGCCGCAGCATCGCCACCTGTGGCGTCCTCCGCTGGCCTTTAGAAGAAGCTGACGGCCCCGCGATCTTTTCTCTTCGTCCCGAAACGATTCGCCTCTCTCCCGACGGTAAACGCCAAACTCATGAAGTGAAATTTCGCGCCAGGGTTCGCCAACAGATCTACAGTGGCGCCAGCGAACTGCTCGAAGTAGATTGCGGCGCGGATCAACTCCTGCGCGTGCGCCTGCCCGCATGCGGTCCAATCGCCGGCGAACACGATTTTGTTTTCTCGATCGCGGATGCTATTCGCGTCGCGGGCTGACATCGCCATGTACTCGCGTGCCTACAAAACGATCGTCTCCGCCCCACCGCTTCTCTGGGTCGGACTCTTTCTCCTTCTGCCTTACGCGCTGATGTTTGCCCACAGCTTCTGGGCCGTACAAGATGGCATGATCGTCCACCACTGGAATCTCAGCAACTACGAAAAACTTCTTAGCAATCCTATCTACGCTGAAGTTCTCTTCCGCACCATGCGCATCGCGGGCTCCGTGATGCTCTGTTCTCTGCTCCTCGGCTATCCGCTCGCCTACTACCTCTCGTTTCATTCCGGCGCGCGCAAAGAATTGCTCTATCAGCTCGTCATCGTGCCGCTCTGGGTCAGCTATCTCGTCCGCGGTTACGCCTGGAAAACAATTCTCGGCAGCGAAGGCGTCCTCAACGGCTTCCTCCAATATGCCCACATCACTCACCAACCCGTCAGCTTTCTCCTCTACAGCCCCTTCGCCGTCGTGCTCATGCTCACGCACATCTACACGCCGTTCGTCTTCCTCCCCATCTATGCCTCGCTCGAACACATTCCGCGCCCGCTCGTCGAAGCCTCCCAAGACCTCGGCGCCAGCCCCACGTCCACATTTTTCCGCGTCATTCTTCCGCTCTCGATGCCCGGCCTTCTCGCTGGAGCCACCTTCGCGTTCGTTCTCTCTCTCGGAGATTTTCTAGCGCCGCTGCTCGTCGGGGGTTCTTCCGGCACCATGATCGCCAATATCGTGCAAACCCTTTTCGGCGCGGTTTACGACTGGCCGCTCGGCGCCGCGATTTCCGTCTGCATCCTTCTCATCACTCTTTCCCTACTCTTCTTCACCCAACGCCTCGAAAAACGCTGGTCCTTCAAATGAGCCGCAAATCTCTAGCTCGCCGCTCTCCCATGCTCGCTATCTATGCCGCCCTCGTCTTCGCTTTCATCTATCTGCCGCTCGCAGTGCTCATTCTCTATTCCTTCAATCGCGACGGTGTCGGCGGATTTCCGCCACAACATCTCACGCTCGATTGGTATCGCCAGCTCTTCGCGGATGGCCCCATTTGGGACTCCGTGCTCAACAGCCTCATCGTCGCCAGCGGCGCTGTCGCTCTTTCCCTCACGTTGGGCCTACTCGCCGCCCTCGCTCTCGATCGCGCCAGCTTTCCCGGCAAAGCTCTCTTCCGCCGCCTCGTTCTTCTCCCGCTCATTCTTCCCGGCATTATCACCGGTCTTTCTTTGCTCATGTTCGCCGTCCTTGCCGGATTCCATCTCAGCCTGCTGACCGTTTTTCTCGGTCATGGCACCGCCCTCATCTCCGTAGCCACCACCGAACTCTTCGCGGGCCTTCAAAAAACGGATCGCGCCCAGGAAGAAGCCTCGCTCGATCTCGGCGCCACTCCCTGGAAAACGTTCTGGCGCATCACTCTGCCGAATCTCAAGCTTTCGCTGATCGCTGCCGGACTGCTCATTTTCACGCTTTCGATGGACGAAATCGCTGTAACCTTTTTCTTGATCGGCCGCGACAACACGCTCCCCCTCGAAATTTGGGGCCGCCTGCGCCGCGGTATCACGCCGGAAATTAACGCCGTCTCCACACTGATTTTTGCCGTTTCCGTTGCGCTTATCATCATCTGGTATCGGATACGCATGCGCAGCGTCGGTCTGGAAGCAAAGCAGATACTCGAAAGGCCGTAGCAGCCATGGGGGTACAAATGCCGCACTCGCGCCGTGAATTTATCCGATACGTGGTTGCAGGCTCGGTCGCTTCCGGCTGTCCTGTCGATACGGCCCTCATTTCCGCGCCCGATTCCTCGGCGTCAACTTCCAACCCGGGCAGCGCACCTCTCGTCGATGGCGAACACTATGAAATCTGCCATCAAGTGCGCGACGGACATCACTTCGATCTACCTGCCGCAACTTCAAAAGCGGATATTGTGATTGTCGGCGGCGGAGTCGCAGGCCTTTCCGCCGCGTATTTTCTTCGCGGCAAAGATTGGCTTCTGCTCGAAAAAGAAGACCACTTCGGCGGCAACGCTTACGAAGAAGAATTCGATGGTCAATATTTCGCCACTGGCTCGGCCTATGCATACCATGGCGACGAAGGTGACCAACTCGCCTCCGAAATGGGCCTGAAACTTCCGATGGTCAACATGCCCGATCCTACGCTCGTAAACAAAACCTACGTCCCGGACACTTGGAAAACGGGAATCACGCAGCTTCCTTATCCCAAAGCTGTCGTTGCCAGCTTCCAGAAATTCCGCGAAGACGTTTTGAAAATGAAAATTGGCGAGCGCATGGCCGAACTCGATTCTCAGCCTTTCTCGAAATACACGTCTGCCTACGCTCCGGAAGTTCAGCAGTGGTGGGACATCTTCGGCCCTTCGAACTGGGGCGCCACTACTCCGGACTCTTCCGCCTATGTCGGCTTGGCCAACGCACACGATCTTGTCGCCGGTGACGATGCCAAACGCGCCATCTTGCCTGGCGGCCTTGGCTGCATCACTCACAAGCTCGTCGAAGTCCTCCAGCCGAAATACAAAGACCGCATGCTTGGCGAGGCCACGGTGGTCGGAGTCGTCCAGGAAAAGGACGGCGTCAACATCACATATTTCCTGGCAGGAAAACTCACAACTGTTCGCGCGAAAGCCGTGCTGATGTGCACTCAGAAACACATTACCTCGCGCATCGTTCAGGGTTTGCCCGCGGAACAAAGAACCGCCATGCGCCGCACGCGTTTCGCTCCCTATCCCGTCGTCAATCTCATCTTCGATAAGCCCGTCTACAATCGTGGCTACGACAACTGGTGCCCCGGCAATTCCTTCACCGACTTCATCGTCGCCGATTGGACCGTCCGCAACAACCCCGGCTACAAACAAAAAAACAACATCCTCACCTTCTATACTCCGCTGCGCGAAGAATTCCGTTCCACTCTTCTCGACGAAGCAGATTGCAAGATCCTAGCCACCCGCGTTCTAACCGATTTCCAGAAAGTCATGCCGGAATTCAACGTCGATCCCATCGAAGTTCGCATCTATCGCCGTGGCCATCCCATGTTTATGTCTGTGCCCGGCCAATACACAAAAAATCGCATCGCCGCCGCTCATCCGATGGACCGCATCTATTTTGGCGGCAACGATTCCGGCGGTCCCGAATCACTCACGAGCGAGGCCGTGCGCCTCTCGCAAGTGGGCGCCGAATGGGCAAATCTCATTTTGGCAGGCAAACCCGGCGCAAAAGGATTGGCGGAGAAAGCTCTGTCGGCAACTACGGAATGACGTGTTCTTCCCCTTCCCTGCACCCTCTTCATTGTTATATACGTGAGGCATGAAAAGCTCTGAAATGGTTTTTCTTCGACGAACACCAGCGTCTCGCTTCACCGGGCCCTCGGCCACCCTTTTGTTTTTGGCGATGGCGTTCGCTTGCGTTTTCGCAAGCTCACAAGATAAATCACCCTCGACGGTCATCATCAATGCCCAGGTGGCCGACGGCACCGGCGCCCCTCTGCGTGATCTCAATGTCCGCATCTCCGGCGACCGCATCGTCACCCTCGGAAACTTTAAGCCAAAGAAAGACGAACAAATCATCGATGCCAAAGGCTTAGTCCTCGCTCCCGGCTTCATCGACATTCACAATCATTCCATCGAGGGCCTCGAAAAAGATCCCCTCGCCGAAACTCAGATTGCGCAGGGCATCACGACAGTTATCCTCGGGCCCGATGGAGATTCCCCGTGGCCCATCGCTCCGTGGCTTGATACTCGGCGCAAAAACCCCGCATCCCTCAATCTGGCAGTCCTGGTCGGCCACGCCACGGTTCGCGAACAGGTTCTCGGCAAGGATTACCAGCGCGCCTCCACGCCCGCCGAGATCGACAAAATGGTTCTCCTCGTAAATCAAGGCATGCGCGAAGGCGCCATCGGCCTTTCCAGCGGCCTCGAATACGACATGGGCACCTACAGCACCACCGACGAAGTCGTCGCTCTCGCAAGCGCCGCCGCAAAACTCCACGGCTTTTACATGACGCACATTCGCGACGAAGCAGACCTCTCCTTCCAGGCATTGGACGAAGAGATCGCCATCGGCGACCGCGCCCACATCCCCGTTGAGCACTCGCACATCAAGCTCGGCACGGTCAGCGTCTGGGGCAAAGCTCCGCAATATATTCGCGTGATAGAAACCGCACGCAAACGCGGCCTAGATTTTCTCGCGGATTGCTATCCCTACGATGCATGGCATTCCGACATCAAAGTCCTCGTGCCCAACAAACAATATGTAGACCCCAAGAGCGTCGCCAAAGCTCTGGCCGATGTCGGCGGACCATCACACGTAACTATCGTTGAGTTCGCGCCGAACACCACCTACGAAAACCACACCATCGAGGATCTCGCCACGCAGCGCGGCATTTCTCCCGTCGAGATGTTCATCCGCATCATCCGCGAAGGCGACGCCGCCAACACCGAAGCCGGAATCATCGGGCAATCGATGGTCGAGCCCGACATTAAGGCGTTCTACCAGCAGCCATGGGTAATGGTGGCCAGTGATGGTGGGATCGGCTCGCGCCATCCGCGAGGCGCAGGCACGTTTCCCCGCGTGCTCGGCCTCTACGTCCGCGAAAAGAAATGGCTCACCCTCCCCGAAGCCGTTCGCAAAATGACCGGGCTCCCCGCCCAGCGCCTCGGCTGGAAAGATCGCGGCACCCTTCGCGAAAGATCTTTCGCCGACCTCGTCCTTTTCAATCCCGCCACGGTCATCGACCGCTCCACGTTCCAGAAACCTTTCGAGCTTCCAACAGGCATTGAAAAAGTCTTCGTAAACGGCGCACTCGTTTGGGACACCGGCAAAGCCACTGGCGCCCGCCCCGGCCGCGTCCTGCCGAACTAATCTGTTTTAGTCCATAATAATCGCTCCACTTTCGGAGGAACCATGGCGGACCGCCTTGAAGATTTTCAGAAGTTTCGTGCCGACATAAACGAGGAAATCCTCAACTGCGGCCATCTCGGCATGAAGCGCTTCTTCGCTCTCGACAATCAGGCTTACGAGCCCGGCGCGCTCGGCACTAAGACCAAGGAACTGCTCGGCCTCGTTGCCTCTGCCGTTCTCCGCTGCGACGACTGCATCACCTATCACATCGTGCGCTGCGGCGAAGAGGGCTGGAAGCGCGAAGAAGTCATCGACGCCTTGAACGTAGCCTTGATCGTCGGCGGCTCGATCACCATTCCCCACGTCCGCCGGGCCTTCGCCCGCATGCGCGAGATAGATTCGTTGAAACCTTGAACCCCGCCGCGTACTCTAAGTAACTAGATAAGATAAGGAAGTAAGTAAGATGAGCACGGCCCCAGCCACTGCAGCATCTCCAGTAGAAGGAACCGCCGCGCGTCTGCGCAACTTGCTGATAGGCGCCATGTTTGCCGCAGTTCTCCTGATTCCCAAGCTTCTCCACCTCCGCCGCAACCCTCAATCCTGGATGGCCTTTCGCGTTTTTCTCGGATTCGCAGGCGCCGCACTAGTCATCCTGCCGCTCAGTCTTTGGAACAGCTGGCTCGCGGCCATCGCGGGTCTTGGAATGTTTATGGCGGCCATCCTCCTGCCTCCTGCCAAGACGATTAATATGCCCGACGAGAAAGCGCGCGAACTAGGCGCTCTGGTCATCATAAACGGCGGAAACTATCAGCCGGGTAATGCCGCTCCCGCGACGGTACAACTTTTCGTTGGCGCGGAGCGCATTTGGGCGCTCGATTCGAACTTCCAGCCGTTACTCGTCATTCCCGCCGCCGAAATCACTTCGGCGAATGCGCAGCAAAAAAAGGATCGCTGGATTTTGCAGGTTCGCTGGTCCGATAACGTCGCCGAATTCTTCTACCAAGGTGTCTTTGCCGAGCACTTCGCTCGCGTTGCGCAGAGCACCCTCGGCAGCGTAATGCACTCTCCGCTCCCAATCTTGCCAAAGAGCCGCGCCGCCAGCGCCTGAACGCCCCTTCTAACTTTCTCTCTTTTAACGTCCCTCACCTGCTGCAAAATGTGTCAAACTATGGGTATGGCGCGAGGATGGGAAAGCAAAGACGTGGAAGCCCAGGTCGAGTCCGGCCAGGCTCCCAAAGGTCACTACGGCAACAACAGCAAAACTGCGGATGAGCTCCGCCGCGAACTGGAACGCAAAGACCTGCAACTATCCCGGATCAGAATTGCTCACGACCTAGAATCCGCAACAAATCCCAATCACAAAAGGTCCCTAGAAGCCGCCCTAGCTCACCTAGACAAAAAAATCTCCGATCTCAACTAGCCGCCTCGGAATTCTCCTACGTTTGTAGTGGCGCAGCATGCTGCGCGGTTATTCCTGACTCTGTGATCTCTGCGTTCTCTGTGTAACGCTTTTTCTTATCCCTCACCGCACAAAGTCCCCAGCCAACCCCCAAAAATCATTCACGTAATAATGCGAAAGAACATTCCCAAACAAATAGCAAATCCCCTGGCACGGCGGAATATCCCCATACATCTTCTTCCCACGCGAAAATATCTTCGCCAGCGACCCATGCCGCAGCAAATTCCCCGCCACCTTCCGCAGCGGCTCGCACGGATAAAACACATCTCCATTCGGATACACCCGCGGAAACATCGTCGGATAACACTGAAAATCCCGAAACCGTAGCAAAGTCTCTATAGTCTTCGGCGTCCCGTTGATCGGCTGCACGCCGCTGCGCCGCCGCTCGATAATCGTATCCACCAGCGCCTGATACTTCGGATTCTGCAAAAGCTTCAAATTCGGCATCTTCTCCATCTGCGCCGATTGCGCCGCAAACACAAACCCTTCCGCGCCGCACCAATCCAGCAATTTCTCCACTTCCGCGATGTTCCATTCCTCAATCACGGTGCTGATCGTAATCCGAGCCGGACTCCCCAAAACTTCCTTCGCCATCGCCAAATTCTGCAAAACCTTTGGCAGCGCTGCCGGCTTCGAGAGCGCATTCGAAGGATCAGCCGCCAAAGCATCCAAACTCACCACCAATCCCGTCACCGCCCGCAAAATCCCCGGCTTGCGATCCAGCAAAGTCCCATTCGTAATCAAAAGCACCGACCGAAACTTGCAATGAAACCGCGCCGCCTCCACCAATTCCTCAATGTCCGCTCGCAAAGTCGGCTCGCCACCCGTAATCACTATCGAGTCCGTCTCCTTGCGAATCTTCCGCAGCAACCGAATCGTCTCTCCTGTCGACAACTCGTCGCTAAAAACGTCCGGCTCCTTCTGTGTGCAATACGAGCAAGCCAAATTGCATTTGTGCGTCACATAAAACGTCACGGCATACGGCGCCACCACATTCGTATGCAAAATGTTCCGCCGCCATCCATTCCGAAAATAAAGTCCAAAATTCTTCGCCACAAACGGCGCCTGCCGCACCAACCCGCGAATCAACGCCACTTTCGACGGCTTTCTCTTATCCAAGACGCTTGCAGGAACAAAGTTTGCAGTTCGCGAACCAGAGGTAGACATAAGCCCAAGATTGTAACGCATCACGTCACGCCAGAACGTTCTTCTCTGGCAGCCATCTCACAAATATCCCTTAAGGTGTCGGAGCGAAGAGTGAAGTACTTTTGGGAGGGCACGACTTCAGTCGTGCCGAAAACAACCGCAATAACAGAGGCTTTAGAGTCTGTGTGGCAACCGGGGGTCGGACCTTCAGGTCCGACATAAGTCCTGCAGCTGCACTCCGCCTTTAGGCGCTGAGGAATTGTCTGTGAGGTTCTCACGCAGACTCTTTAGCCCCTGAGGAAACTCCCGGGTTCTTGCATGATCGACGAGGAAACAAGTCCCACCTAGAACAGGAGTGGTTCTCTTTCCCCCTCACTCGTATCGCAAAGCAACCAACGGATCGACGCCAGCCGCGCGTCTAGCAGGCAGCAAGCAAGCCGCGAGTCCGGTGATCACCACCAGCGCCACCACGACCCCAAACGTCCACGGATCGGTAGCCGAAACTCCCCAAATCTGGCTCGCCAAAAATCGCGTCAAGGCATAACTAGCAATCAGCCCGATTGCAATTCCCGCGGCAATCAGCACAAATCCCGTGCGCAAAATCATCCGCAATATTTCCCGCTGCTGCGCTCCCAGCGCCATCCGCACTCCAATCTCCTGCGTCCGCAGCGACACCGTATACGCCATCACGCTAAACACCCCAATAATAACGAGGAACAGGCTGATGCTCGCCAACGGCGCCGCAATAAACAAACCAAATTCCGGCGTGGAATACGTAAACCTCTGAAGAAAATCCTCGAGCGGGCTGGCCATGCCAACAATCTCGTCGCGATCCACTGCCCAGACCTGCTCCTGAACCGCATGCCTCAACGAAGCTGGGTCCACAGTTGTCTTCAATAGCAAAACGAATCCTCCCCGAACCGTATAGGGAAGAAAAATCATGGGCATTGAGGGCTGTTGCGGACCGGCATTCTTAACATCGGCAACCACACCGACGATTTGGAATTCCGCGTCCTGAGGAGGTCCCACTGGCCCCCTGAACGCTTTCACCCGAATTTGCTGCCCGACAGCGTCAGCCTCACCAAAAAAATCTCGGGCCAGCCGCTGATTAATTACACCCACGTACTGCGCGTTCGTTACTTCTCTTTCGGACAGCCATCTGCCCCGGATCAGACGCATCTCCAAGGTGCTGAAGAAATTTTCATCGCAACCCAGCAGGCCCGCTTCCTCGGAGTGCGCGCTTCCCGGCGAAGTCGCCTCTAATCCACGCCCGGGCCCGTATCCGACAATCGTATCCTGGACCGCAACGCTCCTCACTCCCGGCAATGCCTTCAATCGTTCGACCACATCCCGGAGGACGCTTCGCCCCCGCTCCGATGCGTAAATTCGTGTAGCGCCACCCGTGGAGTGCGGAGGCACAAAGAATGTCAGCAAAACATTCTTGGGATTGAACCCCAGATCGACGTGAGTCAGAAGGTAGAAGCTGCGCATCATTAATCCCGAGCCGACCAAGAGGATGATGGAGAAGGCGACTTCAGCGACGACCAGGACGGCGCGAAGCTTTCCATGCCGAAACGCGTTATTTCCGCCTCGCCCGGCACCAGTCAATTGCGGCTGTAGATCCGTGCGAGCTACATGAAGCGCCGGAGCCACACCGCAAAGAATCGTCGTGACCAGCGCCAGGCCCAAAGCGAAGAACAAGACCGCCGGATCTAGTCCGGGACCAGTTTCCGCCGCCATGCGGCCAATCCCATAGATGTCTCCTATGCGGGGCATAATTATGGGGACGAGTTTCACACCGAGCCACGCGAACAAGCACCCCACTGCGCAGGCGGCCATTGCCAGCACCGAACTCTCCGCCAATAGCAGTCGTACCAGCCGACCGCGAGTAGCCCCGAGCGCTGTACGCACCGCCATCTCTTTCCCTCGGATCGTCGCACGGGCCAGAAGTAGGTTTGCCACATTGCTGCACGCGATGAGAAGCAGCATCGTCACGGCCGCCAGAAGGTCGTAGAGCAAATGCTTGATGTCAGAGCGGAATACGGCTCCTCCGCCCCGAGGGGCCAAGAGATAATCCGTTGCCGACTCCGCCCGCACCGTGAAGTGTTTTGGAAACTCGCTCGGATGGAGAGTAGCCAGCCCTCTCACGATCACGTCAAGATCAGCCGAAGCGACTTGCAGTCTCACACCGGGCTTCAGCCGTGCCAACAACTCAGCTGAAAACTCTCCTTTAGCGCTTGGCGTGCCTGTCAACCGGCTTAACGGTATCCAGATGTCCGCCTGAGAACCGAAGGCCTGGAAGCGTGCTGGCATGATACCCACGAGCAGGCGCTGTTCACCATCGATGGTGAGAGTCTTCCCGAGTACCTTCGGGTCCTCGTGAAACGTTCCTTTCCACGTTCTGTAACTCATCACAAAAACGGGAGGGGCACTGGGCTTGCCATCGTCCGGAACAATGCCGCGCCCCAGCAGCGCAGGCACTCCGTAAAATTCAAAAGCGTCGGAGGTTACGAGCGTATCGAAAAACTGGTACGTCTCGGGGCCGTCGTTCGCGAGCACCGCATCGTTCGACGCGTAGCCGACGATGTTTTCGAATACTCGATTCTGGTTGCGGATCACATCGAGGTCCGCGAAAGGAACCGATAGAGAACGCTCATCTCCGGGCCTCTCGGCGTCTTGCACCACCGGCACCACCAACCGGCTTGCATCCTTCGCCGCAAACGCGTTGAACACCAAATTATAAAAAACACTAAAAACAATCGTGCTCGCCCCAATCCCCAGCGCCAGCGCAAAGACCGCCACAAACGCAAACTTCCGGTCCTTACGAAGATTGCGAATTGCATATAGGAAATCGCGAAACAGACTATCCAAATGAGTCACCCATTTCGTTTCACGGACTTCCTCTTTGAAACGCTCCACGCCACCAAATTCGATCCGCGCGCGTCGCTCGGCTTCCCCGCGCGAAAGACCGGAACGTTCCAAATCGTCCGCGCGATTCTGGATATGCAGACGCATCTCCTCGTCCATCTCGGCATCAATTTGCTTGCTCTGAAAAAGGGCGGAACAGAGGGAACGAAGCGAGGCTAGAAATTTCATACTTCCTCCGGCTGAGTGCCGAGGACAGACGTCATGGCAGCGACCAAGCGATTCCAATCGCTAGCCTCTTGTCGAAGACGCTTCCGGCCCTCCGAGGTCAATTCGTAAAACTTCGCCCTCCGATTGTTGTCTGACTTCCCCCAATTTGCCGTCAGCAGTCGCTGGCGCACAAGCCGAAACAAAGCCGGATAAAGCGCGCCCTGCTCAATCAGCAGAGCCCGGCCAGAAATCTGTTCAATACGCAGAAGGATGCCGTAGCCATGGAGCGGCCCGAGAGAAACGGCCTTAAGAATGAGAAGATCGAGAGTACCCGGAAGAAGTTGGGCTTGGACCGTCACATTCCCTCCTAAGATGGTTAGGAGTCTAAAACCGCCTCTCCTAAGTTGTCAAGGAGAGCAGCCCTTACGTGTTCCTTGTCCGGCACTTTTAGGACATCGAATATTCGGAGACTCGTTTGGTGCTGCATCGCTCCACGGTTCGTGCGAAGAATGTGGGTTTTAACGTTTCCGTGTCTGCTCGCTCTTGCTCTCGTCTTCACGGAAGTCACGGCTCATTCCCCGCATTTGCATGTTCGCACCATTATGGTGCATAATGGTGCCATGAGCTCCGCAAACAAAACTATAAGGCAAAGCGTCACCCTTCCAGCAACCACCGCAGCCAAGGTCCGCAACCTGGCAAGGACTCGCAGGCTTAGCTCCAACCGCATGCTGGTCGAACTCATCGAGAACGGCATCGAGGCTGAGAAGCGCAAACATCAAGAGTTTTTCGAACTTGCTGAGCGCTTTCGCGACGCGACTGATCCGGAAGAAGCCAAGCGCCTTGGCGACAAATTGGGCCGGATGGTCTTCGGCAGCTAATGCCCAGGATCGAAAGCTGGGACAATCTGCCTGCAAATGTCCGTCAGCACCTTGTCGAACGCATGCACGAAAGGACGATCAACATAGCCGACCTGAACCAACTACGTCTCTGGATCACGACGCAACCGGAAGTGCCGGATGGCGATTGGTACAAAGACTTTGGTTCATTTAAGATTTGCGGCCGCGGCTCTTACCCCAAGACGTTTTTGTTGCGCAGCCAAACCGCAAAAGGCAAAGCCCTTTGACAAGCAACTCACTGTTTTTATTCTTTGTCCCCCTCGGCTCATCTCATCGAGAAGATTTTGACTTTATCAAGGGTGGGATCTTTCGTTTTCTTACAAACCAAGCGCATCCAGATCGTAGCGCCGCTCTTGGAAATTAGTCCGTAAACACAACTCCCACCGCGATTTGCCCCTTCTCCGCGCCCGCATCGATCCGCACCACGTAACCTTTCAAGCGCATCGACGATTGCGAACCATCTTGGCCGGGCGTCTCCATCGTCACTTGCAACTCCGATTGCAGCTGCGGCATGTTCTGAAGCGAAATCAGCGCGCCTTGCAAAGAAATATCGCGCACCACGGTCTCTTCCTGAAACTCTTTCCCGTCTTCTGTCACTCCCGTAACGTTCGCGCGGAACTGTGCCTCTCGCCGCAAGGAAGTCCGCGCCCCTGGCATGTGCGCCTGCACATTGTCCCCCGTCGCCCCCAGCGTGATCACCATGCCTTCGCTGGCTGCAAACACCGAATCAAACTCTTCGCGCGCTTGCCGCAAAATCGAATCCACCATGCGGTCTGTCGAGTCCGGATCGTGATGGAACAGCACCAGCGTCTTCGCGCCAACTTCGCGCGCCAGTTTCACGCCTTCTTTCCACGACGAATGTCCCCAGCCCTTGCGCGTGGTCTTCAACTGGTCTGGCGTGAACTGCGCGTCATTAATGAAAATGTCCGCGCCCGCTGCCAGTTCCCGCAAATTTTCATCCAGTTTCGGATCACCGGGCTCGTTGTCCGTCGCGTAAACCACGGTTCCCGCCGGCGTTTCGATGCGAAATCCGAGGCATCCCTGAGGATGGTTCAGCCACTTCGCCGTAATTTTATTTTCCCGAATGTTGAAAGTGTCTCCGCCTTCCACTTCCTTGAATTTCCTTTTCGCGTTCATCGCGGACATATCCACCGGAAAATACGGCAGCGCCATCTGCGCTTCGAAAACCTGTTTCAAACTGTCGCGCCCCAAAAATTTCGATCGAAAACTATAAAAATGAAATTCGTTATTCTCCGCATAAAGTGGCGCAAAAAACGGAATCCCCTGAATGTGATCCCAGTGATAGTGCGTTACAAAAATATGCGTCTCGGGATTTCCGCCGCCGTTCGGCATTCCCCATCGGCTGCCCAGCATGCGCAGCCCGGTCCCGCAATCCAAAATAAATTGCGTGCCGTCTGGCGCGGTCAGTTCGAGACACGGCGTGTTTCCGCCGTATCGCCAGGTAGCGGGATCCACCGTTGGCGTCGACCCTCGAACACCCCAGAAACTCAATTTTGCAATGGGAGCCGTCATTTCCCTCAACACACGCCCTGCGCGCAGGCCATTCCCGCCGCTATTTCAGCGGAAGGCGAAGCTAGTTCGATGTTGGCAGCCGCGGGGAAATGCGTCAATGAATTCGCGCCAGGGACGTGTCAAACTTCCCACTGGTAGCACAGGCACTCCTGTGTTCAGTTTCATGACATCCTTTACAGAGCGTTATCAGGACATCCTTTACACTCGGCGGAGCGAGGGATGAGGAGATAACGCGCCCTCGGCAGAGGGCGAGGATGGCGTGGGGCACAGTGAACGTAGAGGAACAGCGGGTGCGCTTTGTGGTAAGCGCGAAGCGCGGGGACAAGACGATGCGGGCGCTGTGCGAGGAGTTTGCGATCTCGCGACCGACGGGGTATGAGTGGCTGCGGCGTTACACGGCGGACGGTATCGCAGGGGTGGTGGAGAAGAGCCGCCGTCCGCGGAGCAGTCCGAGGCAGACGGCGCAGCCGATCGAAGAGCGCGTCGTCGAGCTGCGAGAGCGGCGGCCGGATTGGGGCGCGCGGAAGTTGCAAGTGCTGCTGGCGCGGGAAGGGATTGCTCTTCCGGTGATCACCGTGCACCGGATTTTATTGCGGCGTGGTTTGGTGCGCGAGCAGGACCGGTTTCGCACGGCGGTGGAACGCTTCGAGCGGCGCGCGCCGAACCAGTTGTGGCAGATGGATTTCAAAAGTCCGGTGGGATGGGACGCGCCGGTGGGGCCGCTGTCGGTGCTGGACGATCATAGTCGTTACGCGATTGCTCTCGAGGGTACCTGGTCGACGAAGGCAGAGCCAGTAAAACAGCGGCTGATCGAAGCGTTTGCGAGTTGCGGCGTGCCGGAGGAAATGCTGATGGACCACGGGACGCCGTGGTGGAACATGAAAGCAGTGGCGGGTGGGACGTGGTTGACGGTGTGGATCATGCGGCAAGGAATCCAGCTGCACTTCAGCGGGTATCGACATCCGCAGACACAAGGAAAAGTGGAACGTTTTCACGGAGCGTTGGGCGCAGCAATGAAACGCCGCGGAATCCCGTCGGGAGCGGAACGACAAACGTGGCTGGATGAATTTCGACACGAATATAATCATGAGCGGCCGCACGAAGCGCTGGCCATGAAAACTCCGGCGGCGGTATGGAGTAAAAGTTCGCGACGCTACGATGCAAAGCCGCCCGCGTGGGAATACGAAGTGGGGGCGGAAGTGTACAAGCTATCGACGCAAGGCCAGTTGCAGATGGCCTACCGGCGTTGGGACATCAGCCGAGCCTTGGCCGGCGAATGGGTGCAGGTAATTCGCGTGGACGGACGCGCGCTGGTGCACTACTGCCGCAGCCTGGTGCGCGAACTCGACCTCGTCACCCAGCGGTCCACCGCAGTGAATCGCTGGGTGAACTGACCACCAAAAGTGTAAAGCATGTCCTGATAACGTTGTGTAAAGCATGTCCTAGAACTTGACACACTCTTGGCTGTGCTCTTTTGCAGTTTCTGGCATGTGGCGCACAACCCAGGCAGTTCTTTCGGTGCTACTCTGCATCCTCAGAAGGCAGCCCGAGAAGGCAGCGCGAGTCGCCGCAAACGCGTAAAATGGAGCGGATGGACCGGATGGACGACCACTCCCACGATCATAACCACGACCCCGAGCACGGCCACCATGATGGCCACGTGCACCACCCGCATTCGCACGATCACCACGGTCACTCCCACCCGCCGTTGCGCCCGTCGGTCCTGGGCTGGGCGATGGTCGCCACGCTCGGCCTGGTTGTTGCCGAGATTTTTGGCGGCGTCCTAGGCAGGTCCGTCGCTCTACTAAACGATGCCGTTCACAATCTTTCGGACGTTCCGGCCCTAGGCATTTCCTGGCTGGCCATGCGCTGGGCCGAACGTCCCGCGGACAGCGAAAAGACCTATGGCTATCACCGCGCAGGTATTCTCGCGGCCTTCACCAATGCGATTCTCCTTGTCCTGCTCTCGCTATGGCTTGGTTACGAAGCTGTCGAACGCTTCCGCTCACCTGTGCTCGTCGTCGAAAGCTGGATGATCTGGACGTCGCTGGCCGCGCTGGCGGTTAACGGCGGCATCACGCTGGCCCTCGTTCGCGGCCACAAGGATCTAAACCTTCGGAGCATACTGGTTCACAACTTCGGCGACGCCCTCTCGAACATAGCCATCATCGTTGGCGCCATCGCCATTCATATGACTGGCGCGCTGTGGATCGACCCGATTCTCGGTATCGCCATCGGCCTGCTGGTACTGTGGTCCAGCATTGGGATACTGCGCGAGTCGACGCACATACTTCTGGAAGGACGGCCGAGGGAGATGCGCGTCGAGGAAGTAGCGCGCGCCATCCTCACGGTGGAAGGTGTGCAGGAAGTCCACGACGTGCACATCTGGTCGCTCGGCGGCGGGCACAACGCGCTGAGCTTACACGCGCGGATTCCTGATATGCACTTAGACCAGTGCGAGCATTTGCTAAAGGCGATTCAGGAGAAAGCTGCGAAGGAATTTAAGATTGATCACACTACCGTCCAGCTTGAGAGGGCGGGGCTTCCTGCCGTTTCGGGCTACGTGATGCCCGAGCCGGTGAAAAAATAAACGCGGGCTGCGCCCGCGGATTTTTTCTTTTACTTCTTCTTTCTTGTTCTCGCCTCGGACTTCTTGCCTATTTACTTCTTACTTCGTTACTTCCGGCTCGCTACATTCGGCGAAGAAACGAATCTGGCGGGCTTAAGAACTAAACAGGCGAACGGAAATTCAGGCCACGCTGTTCGTTGAACTGCTGCGTAGCATTCAAATCAAGCTTGTCGGCGGTAACGGTGTGGCGCAAGCCTTCGCTGGTAATGTAGCGAAGCGTGCCGTTCTCCCAGGCGTAGGCCGAGGCAAAAAAGACAGTGCCGTCGCGGCGAACAAACACATATTGTTCCGCTTCCTTTTCGGAAGCTGTCTGCGGAGCTGGGATGTAGTCGCGCGACGGTCGCGCAAGACGCTCGGGCTCAGCCGTTTGCGCTGTTTGTGTTTGCGGCTGTCCTGTATCGGCTTGTTGCGGGTCGGCCACGGGGGCATCGTCCACATACTCATCGGAAGAGAACGGCATGTAGTATCCGCCGCCATAAAAGAACGGGATATACGTTCCCACAAACGGGCGATTCCGGAACCGGTTATTAATTCCATTCGGATGGACCGCGGCGAGGTGTGCGTAATCAAATCCTAGCCCTGGCACCATGTCCTGCGAAAGCAATTGGCGGCCGGAGCCAGCTCGCTGCACAGAAGCAGTCGAATGCGGAATCGGACGAGCCACAATCGCACCGGAACGGGTGCGCACATACCGCATCGTCGAAACGTAGTGCGTTCCAGAATTTAGCTGAGAGGTTACGTGCGTTCCAGCAGGGGCCGAGGCATGCATGGCAACATGCGGGGCGGATGCGGCCATCGCAGGGTGAGCCATGCCGCCGCCCATTCCCCCGCGCTGCGCGGAAGCGATCGCGGGGAGAACCGCGAGGGAAACGATAGCAATCAGGAAGCGGCGCATGTCGAGTACCTGGGTTCCCGGGCCGCCGGGCCTTTCTTGCGCGTACATGTATAAGGATGCGCCATTTGGAGTAGGGGTTTCAAGGGGTAGAGGGTGAGTAGTGAGTGGTGAGTAAGAAGCAGTGACCCGTGTGGCGTGACCCGTGGCCGGTGATCCGTGAAAGCTGAAAGAGGACAGCCAGGATTGGCTGTCCCACGCCAGAGGACCCCCACCCCGGGGTGTACGCGAGTTGTGAAGTAAACGTCTGAAGAGATTGGAGTTATTGGCGTTCCTGCGTGTAGCGAGGTCAGACGGAAAAGGCGGTTCACGATGGGTACCCCCTCCCCCTTTTTTTGCAAAGATATGATTCGATGGGGGTTAAGGGGTGGGGGTATGCGAAAGATGTGATTCTATGGGAGTTAGGGAAGGAGGGGCGCGAGCTAGCAGCTGACAGCTTACAGTCAACAGCAGGCAGAGGACGAAGCGAAGGGCGGCTGAAGGTTGACCCTTCGGCTGGGCTCCCTTCGTTTCTCTCTTCGGGTCTCAGGGTGGACAGGGCAAGAAGTTTAGGGTTGAAGGGGGAAAGATTCGGAGAACTAAACGCAGAGACACAGAGTGCACAGAGGTCAGAGGAAGAAGGAATCGAGACGGATTTTGCGGGGAGGGCCGGGCGGGGCTGAAGGTGGGTTTTAACGCAGAGGACACAGAGTGCGCGGAGAGCCTTTCGCGTTCGCTCGCTTCGGGACTCAGCGTAAACAGGGCAACCCTTCGTTCCTCCGTTCGGAGCTCACGGCAAGCAGGGTAAACGGGAAGAGAGATCTGTGAAGAACTGGCGACGACCATAGGGAATGGTAGCAGGAATAGTTACCGATTGTCAATAGGTTTCTTGATTACTGAGTTGGCATTCGAACGGGGTAAACAGAAGTGGAAGGATTTTAAGGGGTTGGGCGGGGGCTAACTAATTTGATATGGCTATGGAAGTTGGTGGAAAATTCAAAAGCCCCGGACGTAAAAGCGACGTCTGGGGACCCGGCAAGACATACGCCAATCCAACTAGACGACCGTATCTCGCGCTGCGTCCTCGTATCTCCAAGTTCGTTTTTCTACGAGGGTAGGCATTCGCTCTAAAGCTCCGATCGGCTCAATTCCCAATATATGCAACTTTTCAACCAACTCGCTCAATACTTCTTCTTTGTGTAGCGTCCAAGTTGAAGCGAAGCAGCGCCAAAACACCCATCCAGCGCGCTCAAGGATCCGTTGGCGATTCATATCGTGCTGCCAACGGTCTGGGCCATGAAATTCGTCGCCGTCGCACTCAATAGCAAGCCTTACGTCTGTAAGGCTCTCTACAACCATGTCGATGCGGTACGAGCCGCTCTTGACCTGCGGAACAACGCGGAAACCACGCGCGACAAGTTCAGAATAAACCTGCCGCTCGAAGCCAGATTCACAGCGGGCGATAAGCGATTCGGCCTTCTCTGGGTCAGCCGCCAAGGGCCGGTCGAAATGTGATAGGAGCGTCTTTCGCAAATCTGCGTCGGACAATTCTGAGTCGGTAACGGAACGCACTAGATACATGCGGTCACGAGCTCGACTTGCCGCAACGTTGAATCGCTGATCGAACATATTTCCGGAAACTGCCTTGCAATCTGTCGGGTCAACAACGAGTGAAAGAAACATGATGTCCCGCTCGCTGCCTTGAAAGGTGCGAGCGTCTCCGCAACGGAATCGTCTACGACGAAGCTCCGACGCATCGCACATTCGATTTACGACTGAATCGATGTGTTTCGCTTGTTCAGTCCCCAAAAGCGAAACGACACCAATCGTTCTCCTCGAAAATTTGTCGTTCGCCAGAATTTTCGTGATCTCTTCGGAAATCGCTTCTGCCTCAAGAGTATTGCAGTCGCGATGGTCTCTTCGCCCGCCTTGAACATAGATATCTACGAGCGGTGGATCGATGCGTTCCGAAACTCGAGGAATGCGCAAAGGAAGAATCTGGTCTTTATAAAATGTGCGATTTGAATATGCGATGATGGGCGGAACACATCGGAAATGCTCCCTTAGCATGACCTGTTCGGCGGCAAACACTCTCGCAGAAAGATCGTAGAGGGACTTCTCTGGAGTCATCTCTGCGCCAAATGGCTGTTCGCTTAGGAATCGGTCTCGCAGTTCTTGAATTCGGGTGCCCGCGATGAATCCGCCATCTGGCGAGACCTGCTTGTCGTCGCCCACAACCAAAATCTTCTTTCCGCGAATTATCGCTGGGAGCGCCCAGAGGTCCGATTGACTGGCTTCATCGACGATTACAAGATCGAAGGCCCCAACTACAGCGGGCATCGCTTCCGAAATCCGGCTGTGATTCATGATCCAACAAGGTACAGCTCCCGCGGCATCCAACATCGCGTCTCGGGCGTCACGACGATAGCGCGTGGCGTTAGGTCCTGTTCCCGCTCCTATCTTTCGGATTGCCGTGGCGTATCCGGCAAGAGCTGCCAGAATTCGGGGCGTCGTTTTCTCTTTGGTGGCGAGCCAGGAGGATCTTGCGACCAATTCTCGATAGAATCTTGCTAGACCGTCCTCAAGTTCACGCCGACTTTGTGCTAGTGATATCAATTCACTTCTGGCTTCAATGGATTCCAGGTGGCACCGGATCCGTGCCCAATTCCATGCATGGCGCCATGTAACCGGAAAAACTGTGTCCTCTCCCGATTGGGGAATGGCCACGCTTCTAATGCGGTTCGCCAAATTCGCTCCACCGGCGGACTCAATTCTTAAGGCTGAATCGTGGACCGTTGACAATTCCACGGAAAGAGCAGCTATACGTCTAAACTCAGCTAAAATCTCTGAATAGCGCTGTGCAATCCTTTCCCGAGGCGCGTCACTACTGCCAAGATCATCGCTCAGGAACCTGCGGAGGGCGTCCGAAGCCGGCCCTGACCTGTTGTTAAGTTTAATTTGCAGGTCGCTTAGCTCGGCCGTGGCGCGCGCCAGGCCAACTAGAATTAAGTGTCGGACCAATTGCTGTTTGACAGAATCCAACTCCGCGCAACTGCCTAGAAGCGCGCTGGCTGGAACTCGATCAAAAATCGCGTTCGCTTTATCTATCAACGCTCTTTCGTCGCGAGTAGCCAATTGATGGGTTTTTCTCGCAGCTGTTGCAATCAGCTCGGTGTTACGAAGGTCAGCGAAACTGCTTTTTAGCTGGGGGATCGAAAGCACTCCAGCCAATTCGTTCCAGCGTACTGCGAAGGAACGAATTCGTTCGTTTAGTCTTATGAAATTCTGTACATGAATCCAATCATCCGAGCCTGAAGGTGCTCGACCGGTGATTTTTACCAATGCGATCTGCTCTTTTGCATTGCCTACCGCGATCGAAAGAAGTCCAAATGGTTTGCCAGTCTCCGCACCTCGAGCTACAGCTTCAACCGTTTTAGGCGAGTTAAATCCCCCTTCGGGAAAAACTACCGGTCGTTTCAGGAACTCTTCACGAGCTTTACTCAGTGAGTCTAAGTCTGCAAAAAGGGCCTCCAAAGCCTTGCGTTCGGAGGCGAACGAGTCTTGGCGAAGGCGAACTCGCAGAGCAAGTGGCCAAGGAGCGCCAATCGATTCAAGCTCACCCACGACGGCTAGCATGCTATCCGTAATCCTTAGAAAGTCTTTTACAGCAGCAAGTACATCCGGAGTATTTGCCTTTAGGGGTGTTAGGGCACCGCGATCAAGTTCAGACTGAATGCTGTTCCGTTTCACGATCAGGTCGTGCAGTTCAAGAACGGACGTTATCGAGGGAAGCTCGTCTGCAGAAGGAACCATCGATTGTACGTACACGATATCTTTCCCGAGTTTGCGTCTGGCCTCTCGTAGGCGTCCCGCTTCTTCCTCAGAAAGCGGAGGGCTATGTTTCTCTGAAAGGCCTATGATGTCGTCAAACCATCCGTGTTGTTCACTCCCTGAGATTGCAAGCTCTGCGAGCTTCTGGGCCCTCATTTGTACGCCATCAACTTCGACTGGTGACAATTGTGTCAGCGCGATCTCATCAATGCGCTTGTCGACGAGCATTAATTCCGCGTGGGTCCGGTCAATTGTTCTCTGGAGTCTCGCAATTTCCTCACGGGTAGATTCCGGATTGAGTTGGGAGACCTGATGTTGGATAGCTTGAATTGAGGCGTCGAACTGGCGTACACCTTCTCTGTCACTCGTAAGTAAAGCAACAGTAAGTGGACGAACTTCTTCGGGAATCTTTGTTTGCAAAACGCCGAGTGCCGCTTCGCCCCGAGAAGTTACTAATACGCGTTGGCCAGTTGCAAGGTAATGACAAATAATATTTGCGATGGTGTGCGTTTTACCAGTGCCGGGCGGACCTTGCACTGTTACGCCGGCGGCATGTTTCAGGTGCTTAACGATTGTTACTTGTTCGTCGTTGTAAGGAAGCGGGAAGTAAAGTTCGTCAGCTGTGCCGCTGCCGAGCGATTGCCCTCGGCCAGATATTCCGCGAAACGTGACGGGCTCGAATATGACCCGTTCGTCTGATGGCGGCGTGACGAGCGATAAAGGCCCCTCGGGAATATCACACCCGTTTTGGATTGTTTCTTGGAGTCGTCTTAGATCTTCGAACAAATAGTTAACCGCACGAGGCCTTGAAATCAAGACCCACTCATCCGTAACCACCAGATTGTTATCGGGAGGAGGCGCCGATTCGTTTTTCCCCAAGACCTCCAAGTATTTCCCCTCACTATCAAGATTTCCAGCCATCAGCTTCAAAACATCGCAGTAACTCGATATGTCAAAAGGAGTAACTGGCCTATCTTTGTGTGCCTGCAAGTGTTGTCTCGCGGCCCTGTCGACGTCCATCGCGCCCTTGATGTTGCATTCAACAAAAGCGTCGACCTCAACGCGGGTGTCCGTTGCCCTAGGCCTAAGTTCAATGGCCATGGTTTTTTCGTCCAAATGGACTTCGACCGCCTGGGTTAGAAGAGGATATTCAAATTGGACCTCTTTTTTTTCGTATGGCAAAGTCCATGTAGAAATGCCAATGCCCCAAATGAGTTCCAGGGGCTTGCTTGTTTCTTCCGCTTCCATCTGATGCATGAGGGCGAAGAGATCGCTATACAAGGCAATTGTCTTGCGACGCGGTTTCTCGCCCGCCGCTCATAAATTCCACGACATCGAGTAAGAGGTTAGAATTCCTTGGATCTCAGTTCGATTGCTTGCTTCGATCTGAGCTTGTTCATCGGCTCCCTTTCCCTTGGTCGCTTTGCTCAAGTGCAGAGAGAGAGCGCCTTCATCCAACGCGGGAGTGGGACCGTCAGGGCTCGCGTTGATTCGAAGAAATTCCCTGTATGTCGCATTTAGTTTGGGTGGAGGCTCACTCGCGAGACGAGAAACGCGCAACCAAATATGGTCGCCTTCTACTCGTAGGTCAAACTCTACGCCCGGTAGACCCACGACGTCCGCGTGCCTTCGCATGAAATTCTTCGAGGCTGTGAGCCTGAATCCTTGCGGGTTAATTACCTTCGCTTGCTCCTTGATATATTCGAGCAAACGCAACAAGAGCTCCCGAGGTGTACTCATTTAGACTTCTGCTCCACGGGTGGAACATCCTCTGAGTCTAAAATAACGAACACTCGCGAAGCGTAAACCCGAGAGTCCCTTGACAGCGCGCACCGCATCATTGGGGGTGGCCCGGACTCGGGAAGATTGATATTTGTGGACATCGGAATGACCGAGAGGATATCACTGCGGTACTTCCCGGGAAAGTATAGAGACACGGAGTGTGTCCAGATATGTTTTTAGAACCCCGCGTACGCTCCGTGTTTTTTAATTTGTGGATGGCCATCTAAGGGTGCAACGGTTACGCGCTGGTCCAGAGAATGTCGATGTTTTTTTCAACGGTGGCGAAGTCTTGGTCGCTTGTCGCTAGGGAGGCTTTGCGGTGGACGGCGAGGGCGGCGGTGTAGGGGAGTTTGTGGTCGGCGCGGAGTTCGGCGGCTGCGTGGGTCAAGTCTAGGTTGGCGTCGACGATTTCGATGGGGAGTTGACTCATATCTTCGATGATTTTGCGCGCGACACCTGGGCCGTGGAGCAGTTGGGCGCACTATGCGGGAGCGGGGACGTGAGAATTCAGGTCGATTCCATTCGCGGAGACAGAGAGAGTCAAAACCCGCACCCTTAAAACCGAAGGGTTGATTGGATAAGAACGAAGGCTCCGTTCGTAGCCGAGTATGCTTCTGTTTGGAGGACCGAAGCATTCGGTAGGAAGGAGCCTTCGATGATGATTATAGGATGTGATTATCACCCCAGTTGGCAACAGATTTGTTGGGTAGACACGGCAACTGGGGAGACGGGAGAAAGAAAGTTGGAGCACGCGTCGGGCGAAGCGGAGAAGTATTACCGTGGATTGTCTGGGGCTGCTCTGATTGGAATGGAGTCGACTGGGAACTGCCAATGGTTTGTGGAGATGACCACGGCAGCGGGGCACGACCTGTGGACCGGGGACGCAGCAAAGATTCGTGCCTGCGACGTGCGCGCACAGAAACACGACCGGCGAGACGCTGCGCTGATTCTGAAGTTGCTGCTGGAGGGACGGTTTCCGCGAATCTGGACACCATCAGGTGAAGAAAAAGATTTGCGGCAGCTATTGATTCATCGTTACAAGCTGGTGCGGATACGAGCGCAGGTGAAAAACGAACTTCAGCACCTGGCGATGAATCAGGGGATCACGAAGAAGCGGAGACTGTGGAGCAAAGCGGGCGAGAAGGTGCTCCGCGAGTTACCGCTGAAGCCATGGACGAGCCGGCGTCGAGAAGACCTGTTCAGGGTAAGAGAGATGTTGAGTGCGCAGATTGACCTGCTCGACCAAGCCGTAGTGGAAGTCGCAGAGAAGAATGAAAAAGCACGGTTGCTGATGACGCAGCCAGGAGTGGGGCCGATCACGTCGATGGCGTTTGTGTTGACGATGGGAGATGTCTCGCGATTTCAGCGCGGGAAACAAGTAGCGAGTTATCTGGGGCTGATTCCGCGGGAGTACAGTTCGGGTGGGCATCAGCGGTTTGGCTCTATCAGCAAACAGGGAAACTGGTTCATGAGAATGCTGCTGGTGGAGGCGGCGCAGAACGCTGTGCGATACGACCCTGGATTTCGGAATGAGTATTTGCATCGCTGCCACAACAAAGCGAAAGGAGTGGCCAAGGTGGCGGCGGCGAGGAAATTGGCGATTCGACTCTACTGGATGCTGCGCACCAATACCGGGTATCCAGGGGTCGTTCGTGTCGAGAGCAGCTCGCGGGTGCCGCTGGTCAGCGCAAGCTAGACCGAAGGATTGATTGGGCGCTCTCGCCCCGATGCAAGTCGGGGTTCGGATAGAAGAATCATGGTCGCTGTTTAGGCCGTATCGATGGTTGGCGGAACGATCTGTTCGTAAGGGCCGCCGAAAGCTGATTCACCGTGAGAGTTTCAGAGCTTCGGTCCTCCACCTCTCTGAGATCCAAGCGGTGCTGGAAAGCATTGCGGTGAAAACGTGTCTCTTGACAACGCCTTCGTTCTTATCGAGCGGCACCCCCCAAGAAAAAATCAGCTGCGCAGATTCCCGCCACGCTCCCGAAGAGAATTAAGAAAAAGAAAGACCCACCCTTGCATGAAACGAACCCGCAAGGATGGGGTAAGTTACAGCGCGGGAACAGCAGACCGAAATGTGCTTCGAGAAAAAGCCAGGAAAATGGCGGAGCAGCTCGCAGGATTTTTGTTTTAACGCACGGCGCTGAAGTGAATTCTCTTCTTTCTCTACACCGCTGAAGTCTCCCTGAGGGAAAACAAGGGCTCGGCAGGCGGATTGCGCGCGCGCGTTGACTTCACTACTTATCGGGAGCCGCCCTGTATGGGTCTGTTGTGTGGGGAGTGGCGAATACGAGCGAGTAGAGAAAAAATAAGACGCCGAGGCCGATCAGGGCACCGCCGATGCATACAAGTACTACGAAGGCGATGGGCTTCGACCACACAAGACAGAGCGCCTCGACAAACAGCCCGGTGATTACAAAGATTGCTGAAACGCGAAGCTTTCGGCTCATCGGATCACTGGGACGCATCAACTTCCTCCTTCCCAGAACTTCACTTTGTCTCCCCAACGCCCCACGTTGTGGACGGTATCGTGGCAACCACTCGAAATGCAGGACAGCGCGTTGGCTTTTATTGCGGGCAATGTAGCCGGGTCCGCGTTGTGAGTGGCGCCTTGCTCGAAAGACCGCGCACCCAGATGGCAGTGGAGACACTCGCGATTGTTGAATGGCTTATAGAGCTTGATGTCTTGAGGCAACGGCGGCTTTCCCAGGTAGTAGATATAAAGATGGCGCAAGCCGCCGAGCTTCGCTTCGAACGTGCCAAACATAGCGTAGTCCGTGTGGCAGGTGTAACAGGCTTCGTCGGCCGGAACGCGATGATTCTGATAATGTGCCGCGGCAAGATACGAAGGGTCGTCGATGTGCAAACTCTTGCCGTAGGGCTCCATGATGTGGCAAGAGAGGCAGAACGCGGTACTTTCAGAACGCTGCATCTCATTTTGCATACCGGCCACAAGCGAAAAGAGCGGAAGAAAGAAAAGCACGCCGAACGCTAGAATCTTTCCGGCGCGGCTCGCCGTAATTGCGGGGCGCACAACGACAATGCCCGCGAGCACCGCGCTGAAAAGCACCAGAATTACGATGGCAAATGTCGGCATGGCACAAAAGAAAACAGGCAGCGATTTACTTTTTCAAAGTGCGAATGTAAGCGACGAGATCCTTGATCTGATCTGCTTTCAGACTTTTTCCGTATGCCGGCATTTTTGCTTTTCCATTGCCGATGATTCCAACGATTGCATCGTCACTTTGAGACTGGACGTCCGCGGAACCAAGATCACGAATGTTGTCCGCTTTGCCGACGGCAGTTTGGCCTTTTCCGTCCGCGCCATGGCAGCCCGCGCATTTGGATTTGTAAAGAGCGTCGCCGCCGGTTTGCGCCTGCGCAGGCAGTGCTATAAGCCCAAACGCCGTGCAGAGCAAAAGGCCCAAGGTTGCTTGCCCTATTCGTTTCGTGTATCGATTCATATTTCCTCCAGAAATGATGTTGCACAAACTTTAGATCGCACGTCGCAAACCTTTCTCACTCTCGCGCCTGGGCGGCGTTAAACGTTCTGCTTAAAACGAATATCGGAACGAAAACGTGGCATTGTTTCCGTTAAAATCCTGCGACTGAATCGCCGCAAGCCCAAACGGGTTCGTGTTTGCTGCCTGGTTGAACCCATAATAATTCCAAGACATTTTGTATGTGAACCCTCGAAAGATGTCGATCGCAATCGACGCGTATGGCCGCTGGTAGTTGTAGTCGAGCGTGCCGGAAGGCGTGAGCGGGTTCAGGAAAATCGTATTGCCTCGCACGAAGCTGCCGCCATACCCCAGAACCGCCGTCACGCGCTTCATGGGTTTCCAAATCATCGCAGCGTGAGTGAAGTAATCCGTGCTGCTATAAGTGGAAAGCGCGCCCAAGGGCGACGTCGCAGCCGTAATCGGGCACGCAGGCCCTGTCGGCAGCATCGGTACACCAGGAGGAAACGCAGAGGCAACCACTGTAGCGGGCGGCGGCGCGGGATTTGCGGAAGTTTCGGAGTACGCAAAGCAAATCAACGCTTGGGTGTAGACGTTCCAGTAGTTGTACCCGAAATCGACGGACAGCTTTGGACTTGCCGTCAATATCGCGGCGAAACTGTACGAGCGGTCGTGCTCAATGTTGTTCACTGTCGAGACGTTGTCGCGGTTTTCATGAATGTCCACCACGCCATCCAGATTCGCCCACGGCTTCGGCCTGTAATTCGCATGTATTTTGTAGGTTTGTACTTGCCGGGGATCGATCCGCGCATAGGCAGCGTCGTTGTAACCGAATTCCAGATCGGCGGTGATTCGCAGGGCCTCGATAGGGCGCGCCACGACGCCAAGCAACAGCGAATTCTCATTGATGGTGGTGAGGCTGCGAACAGGGCTGGCTGGAGTGGGCGCAAGGAAAGTCATCGAGCCATCTCCATTGAGCGTGCATCCGGCAGGTAGAACGCCAGCCACCAGAGCGCAACTGCCGCGCGCAGCTAGAAAGTCATTCGCCGCCGTTGCGGTTGCGCCTCCCGGATAGTAAATGAGCTCTGAATCATTCGTGTCGCTGTATTGGGCAATGGTTCGGTTCGTGAAAAGGTAGCCGATATGAGCGCTCCAATGCTTGTTGAAATCGTATTGGAGCTCCAAAGTGTTTGATTTCAGGTTCTGTCCCAGAAACGAGGAAGCGAGGCCGTTGATCACATCCGCAGCTGAAGTTGCTGTGTGGAATGGACAAGTCACTGCATTAGAATCCATTGGACAATTGGTCGTGTTAAATACCGCCTGGCTCTGCTGCATGCCTGCCAAACCAGGAAAGCCTGTGCCATAAATATTCGTTTCGTCGAGCGCCCACATACCGGGAATGCGCCAGTTGTCATACCGGAAGGCATCGAGAATCCGGAGCTTGTCGGTGATGGAATACACGCCCGACCAATCCGCGTTCACCGAAACGCGTTTAGCATTTGCCGGGCCGCTGGTTGTGCTTCCGCGCTCGGCCGTGCGCGACGTATACCCGTTCACCGCCTCCAGGAAATCCGGAATCACATTGTTGCTGGTGCTGTAACCCACCGAGCCGGACATCTCGAAATTGTTGAAATAGTTTGATTGGAAGCGGAACCGCTCCGTGGGCATAAAATTTCGCGGATTGCCTACCTGGCTGTAAGACAAGAATCCGTTGCAAGTAGGATTGGCCGTGTTGGTGGTGCCGGCAACGATCGGAGTTGCGCAAGGAAGAGTCTCAGCGGATGTTTGCGTACTCCAAATGTTTCCCAGGTCCACCGGTGTGCCGCTCGGTGTGCCTGCGCCCGTAGGGTTCGCGAGGACGAACCCGAAATTCAGCGGGTTAACGGCAGGGTTGTCGGTGACAATGTTGTCCTGCTTGAAGTAAACGAGGAACTCATCAAATGAAAGAGTGGTCCTAGGCAGAAGCTTGAAATCGACTCCAGCGCGATACGCGTTGGTCGTATAGCTATAGGCGTCAGCGAACGCTGATATTGTCCCGCCGTCCGTGGTGTAGGAGCCGGGGCCTTCATTGCGATTGCGGGAATACCCTAATCGGAATTGCACCTTGGAAGTCGGAAGCAGCGTGAGGTCGTAGTCCTGCATGCGCCGCGTGAGATACAGGCTATTGAGTGAACTGTTTTGCGCCACGGCGGGGTTCGAGCAATAGGCCGGAGCGCCCTGGGGAAAGGCGGCTGTAGGCGGACCGACGTAGCAGCCCGTCGTCACAGACCCCGGCGGATTCAAGGCCGCAGGGTTCAACGGATTCGCGAAGAGGTTATAGTCCCAAAAGTTTTTATCGCGCCGGAAGAGCAGCCGAAAGTCGTACCACTTATTTTTTTCGACGTGCATGCGCGACACGTTATTTGGATCGCCGCCATATCCGAAGTTGCTGAAGGTCAGGTTGTCAAACAAAAGTCCATTGTGGTTGAGCGAGTGCATCTGGACGTCAAAATCAAAGAGGCGAAGGCCGGAGCCGAGATTTTCGAAGGTATTGTAGGTGTTCAAGTTGCCGTTGATGTTGCTCGAGCGGTAGCCGAATTCGATAGTCTGGTGGATGTTGTAATCGCCCGAATTAATTCCCTTTGATGCTTCAGCGTCGTCCTGGGCGCGAGCGGCTGGAGAAAAGAAAGATGCCACGATAAAAGCGGCGGCGAAAATCGCGTGAACACCGAGGCGCCCTTTCATGGTTTCTCTCGCCTTCCATTCGGAAAACTATTTGGTGCCGTGCCCGCCTTCTCGGTAGTAGAAAAAAAGCTCATGAGGGCTCCTATTTGAAGAACGTCGCATCGAAGTTGGAGCCGTGGATGGCGTTGTGGCATAACACGCAGGACTGGAAAAGGCTTGCCTGGTTGTGAAACGAAGGCATGCCTGGTGCGCTGCTAAAACTGGATGTCGTGTGGCACTGCAGGCAAAGCAAGTTGACGTTGCTGAGCTTCAGCATGTGGGGATTCGGTCCACCGTGCGTCAAATGGCACGACTGGCATCCTTCGACCTTCACGGGAGCGTGCTCGTAGACAAATGGCCCCTGCTTGTCCGTGTGGCATTTAAAGCAGATCGCATCCTGGGTGGAAGAAGTTCGGACCTGTTTCGGTCTCACCGTGCCGTGCACGTTGTGGCAATCGCTACATTGGATCAGCCCTTCATTCACCCTATGGTGAAAAGGCATGTCGAACTGAGCTTTTTGCTGGAGATGGCAGGTGTAGCAAAGCTCAGGCTGGGACTTAACCAGCAAAAACTCCGCCTCTTTTGCGTGGTGCGGCGAATGGCAGGAGATGCAACTGACGTCATTCTTCAAATGAACGGAGTTGATGGCGTTCATGTGTTGCGTGCCGCCCGCATGGCAGTCCAAGCAGCGAGCGCTGATCTCCTTCGCTGATGCGCCCTTAAAAGTGAAAATCTTGGTCTTGTCTCCTCCGCCGTCGACGTGGGCCTTCCCCGGACCGTGGCAACTTTCGCATCCTTGCCAGGCCGGGCCTTTCTTCGTATCCAAAGTCGTTACAAAGTGCGGCGAATCCTCAAAATGTTGGAAGAAATCCTTGGATGGCATGTCTGCGTGGCACGTTTTGCACGTCTCCGATCCAACGTACAGCGATGGATCGCTCGAGCGGACGTATGTCTGCGTTTGATCGGACGGCTTGGACTTGTCTTTTCCCGAATCGGGACCGGGCGGACGAGCATAAACTGCTAAAGTTGTGCCGCCCGCAACGAGCAAAATAAAGAAGAGCAGATGAGTGGCGCGGCCGATACAAACCCCCTCCCCGAGGTATCAGACGGCAAGACTATCTGGCGAGGTTTTTGATAGATGTTCTGTATTGCACACTTTGTTCACGCGTGGATTGGGCCGGCGCGTTCCTATTCGGCTAAAGTCACAACAGGACTTGGCGGACGACAACATTGCTATTCGCGCAAATCTCCTTTGTCGCTGTTCCTCGCTGGTTGGTGATGATTCAGCTTTGCCCACCGCGAGCCAATCTCGATTCAAATACACCCTTCCGGGAGCGAAACGCAGTGACGCTTGTCACATGTTGCTGTGATGGATGTCGAGGGAACTTCGTAAGTGGGAGCTACCTAGCCTTCCAGGAGCTTTTCGAGCCTGGGCTTGCCCGTGATAAGGAGCGTCGAGCCATGAATCTCGATCAGGCGTTCGCGCTTGAAATGCGCGAACAGTCGCGTGACCGTTAACGAATGCCGGTGAAGTTAATTCTTATTTTTCTCTACACCGCTGAGACTTTGGCTTTCATGGGTTAGCCTACTGAATAAAGGTATGCCTTGGTCTGGGATGTAAGTCACTTTTTTGCTTGGCTTACTTCTAGGCTTCATGAGCATTTTGGGAAAAGGAGAAAAGGAGAAAAGGATAACGCAGAGACACAGAGTTAATAGAGCCGCGCAGAGAAGAGGGGAGAAAAGCAGATTCCTTCGGACAAGGTCGGAACCTTCGGTTGCTTCGCTCACTTCGTTCCTCCCTTCGAGGCTCAGGGTAAACAGGGCAAGCGGGATGACAATTTTTTTGGCGGGGGAAGTGGCGAGTGATGAGTGGCCTAGCTAGAGTTCTGTGCTCTTCTCTTCGTTGGGTGCGTTGACTTCGGTTCGTGGGGGTCCTAATATGCGTCTGACCAGTGACCGAAACCCAGTCGATTCTCGGCCAAACGTTTTCCCACTATCGCATTATTGAGCAGCTTGGCGGCGGGGGGATGGGTGTCGTTTATAAGGCCGAGGACACGACGCTTGGGCGCATGGTGGCGCTCAAATTTCTTCCTGACGAGCTATCGCGAGACAAAGCTGCTCTCGAACGCTTCCTGCGCGAAGCGCGGGCCGCTGCTGCGCTGAACCATCCCAACATTTGTACCATTCATGAAATTGGGGAGTATCAGGACGGGCGACGCTTCATCGTGATGGAACTGCTCAAGGGGCAGACCTTAAAGCATCGCATCGCCGGCGGTCCGCTGCCGCTGGACACACTCGTCGAGCTAGGCATTCAGTCCGCGGATGCGCTGGAGGCGGCGCACGCGGAAAATATCGTTCATCGCGACATCAAGCCTGCGAACATTTTTGTAACCGATCGCGGGCAGGCCAAAGTTCTGGATTTTGGACTGGCCAAAGTGATGCAGGGCGGAAGCGAAGGCGGCACTCACGGCACCGCTACTATAGATGACGCCAATCTCACCAGCCCGGGCGTGGCACTCGGGACGGTGGCTTACATGTCTCCCGAGCAAACGCTTGGGAAGGATCTTGATGCGCGGACCGATCTGTTTTCTTTCGGTGTGGTGCTCTACGAAATGAGCACAGGGCGGCCGGCGTTTCCGGGGTCTACTTCCGCGGCGATATTTGACGCGATCTTAAATCGGTCCCCGATCGCACCCGTTCGGCTGAATCCGGAACTGCCCGCAGAACTGGAGCGGATCGTCAACAAGGCGCTGGAAAAAGACCGAGCCATGCGCTATCAGAGCGCCGCCGATCTTCGCGCCGACCTCAAACGACTGCAGCGCGACACCAGCTCCAGCCGGGTGCAGGCCGCTAGCGGTGCTGTTGCGGAGAGCGGATCCGGTGGCACCGTAATTCCACCGCAGGTTGGCGCTGGTTCCGGCAGCGCTCCGATTGCGACGCCGCGCCGCAGCCTTCTGATTCCCGGAGTGCTCGCCGCGGTCGTCGTCCTGGCCGCGATTGTTTTCGCGGTTTACAAATTTAGCCCGCGGAAGACCGCGCTCGATATTCAGAACATGCGTATCGCGCCGCTCACGCAATCCGGCAAGGCCTCGGCTGTCACTATCTCGCCGAATGGGCAATACGTCGTCTACGTCCTCGCGGATAGTGGCAAGCAGAGCCTCAATGTTCGACAGGTGGAAACTGGCAGCGACGTGCAAGTTCTGGCGCCGGACGAAGATCAGTTCAACGGACTGACATTTTCCGCCGACGGTAACTACGTCTATTTCAGCCGCAGTAACAAGCAAATCTCGGGCTACAACGACATTTACAAAATGCCGGTGCTCGGCGGACAACCGCAGGCCGTGGCGCACGACGCGGACACCGGGCCGGCCATTTCTCCAGACGGGAAGCGATTTGCCTTTATTCGCGGCGATCCGTCGAAGTACCAATTGGAAGTTGTGCTGACGAATAGCGATGGCACGGGCGAAAAAATTCTTGCCACGTTTCCGGCAAACGTAAATGGCGCGAGTCTGCTCTCGCCGGCATGGTCTCCCGACGGCAAGACGATTGTGATCTCGAATTGGAGAAACTCTGGCGAGCGCTTTCTCTATGCCATCTCTCCTTCGGACGGCTCGTCTCGCCCGCTCTATCAAGGGACCAACCTTCCGGGCCGGTCGGCTTGGTTGCCGGACGGTTCCGGTCTGATTCTTGTGATGGCGGAGCAAGGCCCCAGCACTCCTGGACAGCTCTGGTACATTTCGTATCCCGGCGGCGAACTTCGTCGCCTGACCAATGATCTGACCAATTATGGCCTGGGTTCGCTGGGGATCACGCAGGACGCCAAGACGATTGCGGCTGTGGAGTCATCGGTTCATCTGGAGCTGTGGGCTGCGCCCGGTGGAGATGCGGTCCAAGCCACGCAATTGCCTTTCAACGGCGAGCCAGGACGCGTGCTCGCGGCCTCGAGCGACCGGCTGATTGTTATGAACCAGCAGGGCGAAACCTTTGCGTTGCGCCCCGACGGCACCGGACAGACGGCATTGCTTCCTGGACGAAGTTTAAATTTCCTCGCCGAGTGCGGACCGAACGCGACGCTGCTTTTTAGCCAAATTAATGATGGGGATCTGAATGTCTGGAAGGCGGATTCCGATGGCAGCAATGCGGTCCAGCTGACTCACGAGAAGCGCGTCGGGTTTTCCGCTTGTACGCCGGATGGCAAGTCGTATATTTCCTGGCGTGCTCCGGATCTATTCATACAGGACATCAATGGCAGCTCGGCCCCCAGTAAGCTAGATCTGGTTTCGAATGCGGGGCGAGTGCGCATTTCGCCAGACGGCAAGACGTTGGCCTCCATCGGGTTCGTCGAGGGCCCGCCCGAGAGGATGGCTTTCGCGTTTACGCCTTTCAGCGGCGGTAAGCCGCGCTATCTTTTTGAGAATGTCCCTGCTACTTCGACGTGGGCGGACTGGTCGCCGGACGGGAAAGGGTTCGACTACGCGGTGCTTCGCAAGGGAGCGGCAAACGTTTGGCGTCAACCCATCGAAGGCGGCCCGTATCAGCAAGTCACTAAGTTCAACACGACTGTGCTGAGCAGCTTTCGCTGGTCGCCGGACGGCAAAATGTTGTATGTGATTCGCGGCACGCGCTCCGCTGATATTGTTTTGCTTCGCGATACAAAATAACTCAGACCGTTCACGCGCCCACATTCCTCGTGGGCGGGGAATGGCGTTATGATGGCCGGCATGGAATATCCACCTAATCGTCGAAGCTTTTTGATTGCGGGCGGGCTCACCGCTTTGGCATCAACGCGAGTGCTCGGGGCGAACGACACTTTGCGCGTCGGGGTGCTGGGAGCGGGCGGGCGCATGGGCGATTTGCTCAACGCGGCTGACAAAGTGGGCGGCTACCAGATCGTCGCCGTCAGCGATGTGTATGGGCCGCGGCGCGACGCTGTGAAGCTGCGCTCGAACGGCGTTGCGACCGCGCATGTGGATTATCGAGAAGTGCTGCAGAAGGAGATCGACGCGGTAATTATCGCTTCGCCGGACCATTGGCATGTGCGCATGGCGGTAGATGCGCTGGCGGCGGGCAAGGACGTATATCTTGAAAAGCCGGTCACTCACACAATCGAGGAAGGCGCGACGCTTACGCATGCGGTGCGCTCGGGCAAACGGATTTTGCAGTGCGGGATGCAGCAGCGGAGCTGGAGCCACTTTCGCGATGCGGTCGAACTGATTCAGGGAGGGAGCCTGGGGCGCGTGCCGCAGGTGAGAACTTATTGGTGGCAAAACTATTTGGCTGGCGGGGCGTCAAAGCTAATCGATACCCAGGCGCTCGATTGGAAGCAGTGGCTCGGCGGCGCTCCCGAGCAAGCTTTCAGCGAAGAAAAGTTCTACCGCTGGCGTTGGTTTTGGAATTTTGGCGGCGGCGCGATGACCGATCTCTTTACGCACTGGATCGACGTGGTGCACTGGGCGATGAAATCGGATCAGCCGCGCGATGTGCAAATGCTCGGCGACAAATATATTTTTGAGCAATGGGATTGTCCCGACACGGTGCAGGCGGCGCTGCGCTATCCGGGGTTCGATGTGGTGTATGAGGGCATGATGGCGTCCTCGATCGACGATGGCGGGCTGGAGTTTCGCGGAACCGAAGCGACCATGAAGCTCACTCGGAACGGGTTTGGTGTGTATCACGAAGGCGTGTTTGGCAGAGACAATCCGGTTATGAGGGCAGACAGCTTTCGCGATGGGACCATCGACCACATGCAGAATTTTTTGGAGTGCGTTAAGAGCCGCAAAGAACCCAATGCGCCGGTCGAGACCGGAGTGGCGGCGGCGCGCGCGGGGCACATCGCCAATCTGGCGTATCGCGGCAAGGGTCAGATCGCGTGGCCGGGAAAAAGCCCGGCTTAACACATCGCGAGAGAACTCCGAGAGCTAAGCAGTTGCCCTGGGAGGTGGAGCGCTGGCGGCCGCACCGGGCAGCATATAAAGCGTGGATTCCGGGTATTTTGATGATTCAGCGTCTTGCTCCCTTCCCTTTGGTGTATCGTCACATGTGATTGCATCCGGGGTGGATAACATGAAAGTACATTTGAATGCGAAGAAGTGGACGAATTCGGTCTGGATTTCCGGCTTCTCGCTTCTCTTCCTAGCGGTCAGCACATGCTTTTCTCTCGGGGCTGCGGCACAAACCGTTGATGAAGTGATCGCGAAGAATATTCAGGCGCGGGGCGGCGCGGAAAAGCTGAAGTCGGTGCAGAGCTTGCGTAGCACCGCGAAGCTGACGCAGGGATCGTTTCGCGCGGAATTTCGGCAGGAAAACAAACGAGCGGACAAGGTTCGGGAAGAATTCATCATCCAAGGATTGGCGCAGGTGCAGGCCTACGATGGCAAGACGGGGTGGCAGATTTCTCCTTTCGGCGGGCGCAAAGATCCGGAACTGCTTTCGCAAGACGATTTGAAAAGCCTGGTGGTGGACGCGGATATGGATGGGCCGCTTATGGAATACAAGGAAAAGGGCCACAAAGCAGAACTCGTTGGACACGATTCGATGGAAGGGACGGATTGTTTCAAAATCAAGCTGAGCATGAAAAATGGAGACGTGCGCTACTACTATCTCGACAGCGATTCGTATCTGGAATTGAAAATCGAGATTCAAACCACGATACGCGGGGCGCTGCAGGAGTCTGAGCTGTACTACGGCGACTACGAGCAGGTGAACGGAATTTATTATCCTTTTACCGTCGAGCAGGCGCAAAAGGGCGGTTCATCGCGCACGCAGATCTCGGTCGAAAAGATCGAGCAGAACGTACCGCTGGAGGATGCGGTTTTCTCGATGCCCGGCTCGAAGCCGGAGACTAAGGCACCGCCGGCCGGAAAGTGAATCTTGAAGAGAGCAGTGGTGCGAATAGCTCTCCTCTGACCGAATATCCAAGATTGGTGTCAGCTAGGACAGCTGTGGCTTCTACTCTGCTTCTGAGGAATTCCTCGATATGAGCAAAATGATGCGGTGCTGCTGTTTTGCAGTGATGATGAGTTTCACTTTGATGATCGTTGCCGGGTCCACGCCGGCGCAGGAGGCGAAATTCGATTCGGATTCCATCTCCGGGCTCGGCGCTCGAAACATCGGCTCAGCAACGATGAGCGGGCGGGTGTCAGCGATCGCCGCCATAAAAGAGGATGGACGGCTGACCGTGTACGTGGGGTCGGCAAGCGGTGGCGTGTGGAAATCGTCGAATGGGGGCACGACGTTCAAACCTGTTTTCAACAAAGAGGCGGTGCAGTCCATCGGCGCTCTGGCCATCGATCCACAGGCACCGAAGACTATTTGGGCCGGCACGGGAGAAGCGTGGACGCGAAATAGCGTATCGATCGGCAATGGAATCTACAAGTCGACGGACGGTGGGGACAGTTGGACCAACATGGGCCTGCCAAATTCCGAGCGTATTTCGAAAATTATCGTTGATCCCAAAGACGGGAACACAGTTTACGCATGCGTGCCTGGAAAACTCTGGAGCGACAGCGAGGACCGCGGACTTTACAAAACGACGGATGGCGGAAAAACGTGGAGCAAGATTCTGAAAGGTGCAAACCTTTCGAATGGCTGCTCGATGATTTCCATGAATCCGCAGGATCCCAAGGTTCTGTTCGTGGGGATGTGGGATTTTCGGCGGAAAGGCTGGACGTTCCGCTCGGGCGGCGAGAGTCCCACGGCCACAAGCGGCAGCGGTTTTTTTCAAACTGCGGATGGTGGGGCGACGTGGACCGAACTGAATGAAAAGAATGCGAAAGGTCTCCCGGCTAAGCCCTGGGGCCGCATCGCGGTCACGATTGCGCCCTCCAAACCAAATGTCGTGTATGCCTTGATCGAATCCACACGCAGCGCGCTTTTCCGTTCGGAGGATGGCGGCAAAACGTGGGAAGAGCGGGACCGTAGTAACTGGATGGTTTGGCGGCCTTTTTATTTTGCCAACCTGATCGTCGATCCCAAAAACGAAAACAAACTCTACAAGCCCGACCTTGTTTTGATCCTGAGCGAAGATGGCGGGAAGAGCTTCAGTGCTATCGCCAACGGCGCGCACGGCGATTTTCACGATGTATGGGTGAATCCGGAGAATACCGATCACCTCATCGCGGGCGACGACGGAGGCATCTGGTATTCGTACGATAGCGGCAACACCTGGTGGAAGGGCACCAATCTTCCAATCTCGCAGTTCTATCACGTGAGCACGGACAACGCCGATCCGTATCACGTTTTCGGCGGATTGCAGGACAACAGTGTGTGGATGGGCGACTCGCAGTATCCCGGCGGGATCACCAATGGACGATGGGAAAATCTTGGCGGCGGGGATGGATTCTGGGCGTTCGCGGATCCAGCTGACGCGAACTACGCTTACGTCGAATCGCAGGGCGGATTTATCGCGCGCGTCAATCGCCTCACTCTGGAATCGCGCTTCATCCAGCCACAGCCCAACTATGGAGAAAAGAAGCTGCGCTTCAATTGGAACACCCCCGTCCACATGAGCCCGAATGAGAAGGGCACGATTTACATTGGGGCGCAGTTCCTGTTCCGCTCGCGCGATCATGGCCAGTCGTGGGAGCGCATCTCGCCTGATCTCACCACCAATGATCCGGAAAAGCAGAAGCAGGAAGAATCCGGCGGCGTCACAGTGGACAATTCCTTCGCGGAAATGCACACGACGATTTACTCGATCAGCGAATCGCCGCGCGACGGGCAAACGATCTGGGTTGGCACCGATGACGGAAACCTGCAGCTGACGCGCGACGGCACCAAGACCTGGACCAACGTGGTCGCTAACGTTCCCAACCTGCCCAAAGCTTCGTGGGTATCGTGGGTGGAAGCGAGTCTGTATGACGCCGGGACGGCTTATGTAGCGTTCGATCGGCATACGTTTGGAGATATGGAGCCGCACGTCTTCAAAACCACCGATTACGGAAAGACGTGGACTTCTATCGTGGAAGCGGGCAGCGGTGTGCGCGGTTACGCGCACGTCATCAAAGAAGATACGGTGAGCCCCAACTTGTTATTTCTGGGGACTGAATTTGGCCTGTGGATCTCATTGGATGGCGGCAAGCACTGGGCGCAGTATAAAGGCCACGATTTCCCGACGGTGGCCGTCCGAGACATTGTGGTGCAACCACGAGAATCGGATCTGGTGGTGGCCACGCATGGCCGGGGCATCTGGATCGTGGACGATATTTCGCCACTGCGTAAATTGACGCCCGAAGTCATGACGCAAGAGGCTGTCTTCCTGCAGGCCAAGCCTGCACAACAACGGCTCCAAGCGAGCGGCGGTTGGGCTGAAGGAAGCGCGGTGTTCACCGGACCGAATCCTCCCGACGCGGCTTTGATTACTTACTATCAGAGCAAGCGGCACATTTTTGGAAAAATGAAACTCGAAATACTGGATTCGCAGGGCAAGGTCGTGGACACGCTTCCGCCAAACAGCCGCCGCGGGATCAGCCGCGTGGAATGGTCGATGAGGCTGAAGGCGCCGCATGTGCCGCCTGCAGCGACAGCAGCGTTTGAAGCGGCGCAAGGACCGAGAGTTTTGCCGGGCACGTACACCGTGAAGATGACACGCGGAAAAGAGACATACACCACACAGCTTGAGGTGGTGCTCGACCCGCGTGCGAAATTCACACTGGAAGACCGCAAATTGGAATTCGACGCGGCCATGCGGCTTCATCGTCTGTTGGGAGACATGAGCTTCGATGTCGATCGCATCAACGGTGTGCACGATGCGCTGCTGGAGCGCGCGGCAAAAGCTAAGGGAGACGCCGCTTTGAGCAAGCATCTCCAGGAGCTCGCGGGGCAAGTGGAAACGATGCGAAAGAAGATTGTGGCCACTACGGAAGGAGGCGCGATCACCGGAGAAGAACGCATCCGCGAAAAAACCACGGGACTCTATGGAGAAATCTTGAACTATGAAGGTCGCCCTACCGATTATCAGACCGCACGAATCGACTCTCTGAAGAAAGAGCTGGAGGATGTCGCCAGCGAATTCGATACTTTTGTAGCAAAAGAACTGCCTGCAGTGAACAAATCGCTTTCGCAGAAAAAGCTGGAACCCATCCAGCCCATTGACCGCAAGAACTGGGACGCAGCGGATGCCGATTCCGGTTCAGTCGCTCCGGGTGGCAATCGGGATTTCCGGCACCTTGAGAGGACTGAGCGGTAACGCTTAGGAAACTGATTTCTGCGCTGTGGAAGACAGCAACATGTCTCATCTGATGGGTGCCTGAGGGGTCGCGAAATAGAAATGGTGATGATTGCGGCAGCCCGGATTGAACGCGGCATGGCAGGCGGGGCAAACCGAGTTGCACTCGAGGTAGGCAGAAATTGTTAGCTCCGCGCGGCAGGAGCCGCAGAGGATGGCTTTCTGGTCCCACTCGGACTCTGGCCAGACTTCGATGGGATGGCCCGCGAGGGCGTCGTGGCAATCTTTGCAGGCGTAGTAGGTCCCGCAGCATTTCATTTTGATGGCGATGATGTCGAGCGGGGAGTGGTAGTGGAGGCAGCGGGTTTGGGGGTCGAGGTTTAGGCCGCGGACTTCAGGGGTTGTCGAGGACATAAGAGGATTAAAGGAAGAGAATAGCAAAAGAAGAGGACTAGGAAGAAAAGAGAAAAGATAACGCAGAGGCGCAGAGTACGTAGAGGAGCGCGGAGAATCGCAAGCCCGGGCTGAGAAAGAAGGAGAAAAGCAGATCCCTCGCTTCGCTCGGGATGACACACTGGTGGGGATGGGCGCTCGGGATGACACACTATTGGGACACACTATGGGGATGGATGCTCGGGATGACGCGCCTTTGAGGGTGGCCGCGTCGATTGAGAAGAGAGCCGTTGTGCAGGGAAGATGGGGCCGGATGCCGGGCTAAAGCCCGGCGCTACACAGTTGGCGGGGGATGTGCTATAAACGACGGGCCGTGAATAGTGCCGCGAAACAGGAGCTTGCCCCGGTTCAGCGGGAGTCGGCGGAGGTATCTGTGCTACATGCCTCCGCGGCGAAAGCTGAAACGTGTGTGGTAGTGGCAGGGGAAGATCCTTCGCGCTATTGTCCGGTGTGCTCGCAGCGGCTGGAATCGCGGCGTTGCAAGTTGATATGCCCGGTCTGCGGATATTACATGTCGTGCGCGGACTATTATTGATAAGCTTTGTGGTTCCGGCCCGGGTTGCCGCCGGTACTGCTATCCGATGAGGAGGAAAACACAGTGGCTTTGAAGATGACGAACCGGGAAGTGGATGGCGTGTCCGTGGTGGCGCTGGACGGCCGCATCGTACTCGGCGAAGAGAGCAACGCGCTGCGCGAAAAAGTGAAGAGCTTGATCGCCGACGGAAAAACGAAGGTGGTCCTGAACATGGCGAACATCACGTTTATCGACAGCGCGGGTTTGGGCACGCTTGTCGCCGCGCATCACAGCGCGAAGTCGCAGGGCGCCGCACTGAAACTGGCGCACCTGGGCAGCAAGTTCCAGGAAGTACTGCAAATCACCAAGCTGCTGACGGTGTTCGACGTGTACAACACCGAAGCCGAAGCGGTAGCCAGCTTCGCCAAGTAATCGTTCGCAGATTTGCGAAGCGGTGTTCGCAAGCTTCGCGGAACGAGCCGAACAGGTGGCGCGAAAAATGGTCTTTGCGAAAGGGCACGCGTGAGCGTGCCCTTTTGCTTTAGGATCGCATGACCCTCAAAGCAAAAGTCATTGTTCAATGCCTGCTAACGGCCGTCGTCGTTGGAGCGATGCTGTTTCTTCCCGCGGGTACCTGGAAGTTTTGGCAGGGTTGGATATTCCTGGCACTCCTGATAATTCCGATGGTGGTGGCGTCCATCTATTTCGCCGAGCGCGATCCGCAACTGGTGGAGCGCAGGCTGCAGGCCAACGAAAAAGTCGGCGAGCAGAAACTGATTATGAAGTTAGCGAAGCTTATTTTCATTGCCGCTTTCCTGATTCCTGGTTTTGATTTCCGGTTTGGATGGTCGCGCGGAACTTTCGGCGCGGCGCCCGTCTGGCTCATGATTTTTTCGGGAGCAATTGCTCTCGCGGGATACTTGGCGACGTATTGGGTGATGAGCGCGAACAGCTACGCTTCGCGGATCATACAAGTGGAAAAAGAGCAGCGCGTCATCTCCATTGGGCCTTATCGGATCGTTCGACATCCGATGTATCTCGGCGGGATTATTTCGCTTTTGTTCACACCGCTGGCACTGGGCTCGTATTGGGCGCTGCCCGCTTTTGCGCTGGTCATTCCCATGATTATTCTGCGACTCTTGAATGAGGAAAAAATTCTTCATCAGGAGTTGGCGGGCTATTCCGAATACTGCCAAACCACGCGCTTCCGGCTTATCCCGTTAGTCTGGTAGGCACAGAACCTTTTCGTGTCAATCGACGCGATACATGGCGATGCCGCTCAACAGCTTGGGATAAAAGTCGGTGGACTTTTGCGGCATGACTTCTCCAGACGTGGCGATGTGCATGACCTGATCGACATCGACGGGATTCAGGAGAAATGCGATCTGGGCGGCGCCGCGATCGACGGCGTCGAGAGCGGCGAGAGCTTCGCGCTCGTAGCTGAGATTTCTTTCGGCGGTCACGGATTGCAGGGTGATGCCGAACGCGGGCTCGAGAATCCCATCGTGCAGCAAAACCACATCGAGTTCGCGTTGAAGCGGCGAAACGCTGTGAAGAAGTTGTGTAAGGTCCGCGCCGCGCCGCAGCGTTAAAACATAATACGAGCATTTCGAGTGTTCCGCGGTGGGATAGACACCGATGGCTCTTTGCCCGCGCGCTTGGTGGAGCTGTGCCAGAAATTTGCTTTGCGCTTCCGCTTTTTGTCCGTCATCCGCAAATGGAAAAGCCTGCGCTTCGAACCACGGTTCGAGGTAGCGGCGCGCCTCGCTCCAGGAAAAATCGTGTAGGTTCGCGGCTAGACGATGGGTTGGGAGGATTGTGAGGCCTTCGCTGCATGTGTTGACAAACGTCATCATCGCAAAATCGTAGGGCGCCTCCGCATACGGAGCCGAAGGATGAACACCACCGGCGGTGAGGCGGCGCTCTTTGCGGTAGGTCAACGCGGTTTCATAACGATGATGGCCGTCGGCGATTACGAGCTTTTGCTCTTCCATCGCGGACTTGATGGCGGCGGTGCGATCGGGATCAGCGATGACTCGCAAGCGATGCACTACACCGTATTCGTCGTGCAGAGTTGTCGCGGGGACGCTGGACTCGGCATCTTTCAGGATCGCATCGATGCGCTGTTGGGGATCCGAATAGAGCATGAAGAGCTGGCCGGTGTGCATGCGTGTGTGGCGAAGAAGTTCGAGGCGGTCCGCTTTGGGCCCCGAGAGCGTGTGTTCGTGACGGAAGACGATACCCGCGGAGTAGTCCTCGAGTTTGCCGGCGCCGATAAAACCGCGGCGAATGCTTTGTACGCCGGTTCCAGGGACGGTGAATTCCTGCGCGTAGGCGTAGAAAGATGGCGCGGGGTCTTGCGCGACAATGGTTTCGCGGATCCAATTTTCCAGCCTGGCAGCGGCGCGCGTGTAAACGTTGTTCTGCGGAGAATCGTCCGGAAAAGTGCGTCCCTTTTCGACGGAGATCAGATTATGCGGGTCGGCGGCGTAGTAGTTGTCTTGCATCGCCGCAGAAATTTTGTCGTAAGGCTGAGTCAGGACGCGTTCGAACGGGACACGCTGGGGGTTGTAGCGAAACGCCTGAAAGGGGTGAACCTGCGCCATGTCGTATGGATCTCCGGTCAAGTATTGTGCCAAACGCCAAGCCCATTAGTTTACGCGAAGTGAGGGCGATTCTGATAAACGATAGAACGCTTTCTTTAATACAGCTTTCATGATGCATTAAAAATCCCAACGGGAGCGCCGAAACAGGCTGCTGACATAATAAGATAAGAGATTCATGGCTGACCCAAAACTTAGTTCTGTGCGCGCATTGATTTTCGACCTGGACGGCACACTGATCGATTCGAAGCAGGATTTGATTCATTCCGTCAACGCGATGCTGCGCGAATTGGGGCGCAGAGAGTTGGCGGAAGAAACGATTTCCGGTTATATCGGGCACGGAGCGCCGCAACTTGTGGCCCGGGCGCTTGGGGGAGAGTACCTGGAAGAGGAACGGCAACGGGCGCTGGACTTTTTTCTGCGTTACTACGAAACCCACAAAATGGACACGACCTGCGCGTACCCGGGCGTTGCTGACACATTGGAAAAACTTGCGAATATGCCGATGGCGGTTTTGACGAACAAGCCAGTGCGTATCAGCGTGCGCATTCTGGATGCGATGGGGCTATCGAAATATTTTCGAGCGATCTATGGGGGAAACAGTTTTGAAACGAAGAAACCCGATCCGCTGGGTGCAAGGATGATCTTGCGTGAATTAAGTGTCGAGCCACAAGAAGCGTTGTTGGTCGGCGATTCCGAAGTGGACGTTCAGACAGCGCGGAATGCGGGGATGCCGGCCGCGGCGGTGAATTACGGATTTGGCGTGCATGACCGAGACGTGCATCCCGCTGACATTTATCTCAATCAATTTGGCGAGCTGGCGACCCTTTTGTGTGACAAATAGCGCGGCTAGTGTGGAATCAAGAGAAGGTGCGAGTGAGAAGGCCGGCAACGGTGCCGAGGGCCGCAACAGTGGCGTAGGCTGCGGCAGCCACTTTCCAGGAGATAGTTTTGCCGACGACAGAAAGTGAGAAGACACTGACGATGCCGAGGGTGCAGAGGATCGTTACAACGTAAGGTAGCGGGACGCCTTTGGTCATGGCGATGTAGGCGATGGCGACGTCGAAGGCCATGGGAACGGGGAGAAAGGCACCGACGAGAGCGACGAGAAGGATTCCGCCGATGGTGGCTTGGGAGATGAGAGCCTGCGTGGGAAGAATTTCGATGACGAGCGCGCCGAGGATGGCGGCGAGAATCATCAGCGGGAAGGCGACGCAAAAAACGTGCCAGAAACTATTGAGAAAAGAGCGGGTGGTGGAAACGAGCGCTTGCGCCCAAGTCTCTGAGACGGGGATTTCTATTGGGCAGACGACGGAAGCGACAGAGGTTACTCGGCGTGAAGCTACAGCCGGAGCAAAGACGAAGATTAGGAAGAGAACCGTGGCGAGCTTGAGCAGCGCGATCGGTATAGGAAAAAGAGCGAAGGTCATGGCGAGGACAACGACGTTGAGCGCAGGGGAGGCAAACATGGCGGCGAGAACGGATTCTGTACTCATTCCTGAGGCGTAGAAACCGCGCGCAATGGGGGCGACGCAGTTCGTGCAGACGGCTAACGGCATGCCCATGGCGGCTCCGAAAAGAGTGTTCAGGTAGATGGAGTTGGTACGGCGGCGCCGCAGAGTTGCGAGAAAAGTGAGAGCGGCAGGACCGAAAAGGAAAGAGAATGTCATGCCGATACGGTTGGCGTCGAGCCAGTTGACGGTGGTGCGCCAGACGCGGGTGGAGAGCGGCATGGTGCGATCCACCGAATAAACCGTACCAAACGTGAGAGCACCAGCGGCTTTGACTTGCGTGCCAGCGTTGTAGCGCTTGAGCAGAGCGGGATAGCGAGAATCCACCCAGAAAATTCCAGCAATAGCTATCATGAGAATCACAGCGAGCGTCCGGCTGCGCCAAGTATTTGTGGCGGCAAAGGACGGCTGCAGTTCCAGAGCGGAAGAATGAACGGACATGACGCGCCCCTTATCGCCAGAGAGAATGGCGAAGCAACTGAATTGCGAGGAGGCTATACGGGCAGCAGGGGCGAGGGAATAGTGGAAAAGCATTAGATGCGAGCGCAGACGACCTTGATGGCTGCTGGCGGAGAACCGTTCTGCTATGCACAGATCCATTTTAATAAGCCCCGTGGACCATTCCTCGCCGTTTCGAGAGCAAACGATGACGGTTTGATCCGCGGGGCGCGTTCTAGGGGAACCGCTGATTACCCGCCGTAAGAGTCCGCGGCGGCGGGGTCGGCACCGAGTACAGGGCAACCGCTGAATTCCTTCCAGGACTCTCTGCCCTTGAGAAGACTGTTTTCATTTTTGAGCTTCAGCAGGAGAACACGTTGGATTGGTCCGCTGTTCGCATCCTGTCCGGGAGCCTGCACGCAAACGTAGATTGCGGACGCTTTTTGATCGAGGACGCGAATGTTGATTTGTGAGCCCGCAGGTGTCGCTTCGATGAGGATTTGTTTGTCGTCGATCTGTCGCAGGACGTACCCATAATCGCCGAAGGTCTTCTTGCTCTTCTGGGTTTTCGGGCGGATGGAAGAGGGAAGCGTTGTGACATCCAAGCGCTCGGCCACAAATTCGGCCACGTTATCCATGGGAAGTGGTGCATTATTTCCAGCTACAGCCGCTGGCACGCAGGCCAGGGTCAACAATCCACTCAACAATTTCATCGCAATTCTCCTTTGACTTTTGGTTTCTCTGCCCCGCTCTTGAATAGCGGTGCATGTTGCAACGGTCTTGCTAGCGTCACCGGTGAATGCGCTTGCAATTATTTTGACTGGAATAGCGCGCGGCTTATTCCAGATTCGCTCGCGTTTCTAATTGTGTTTGCTTGGGAGCGAAAAGAGTGGCCCCATGCAGAATAAAATCGCGGCTCGGACGGTTATTGCATGTGTGAAGAAGTGTTGAGGAGAGCGGCAGCCCTGTCTTTCGAAAGCAGCACTGTCTGAAAAATATTGTTTCGGTGCCGCAGGATTATGGCTGGCGATCCAGCCTGAATGCAGCGGCCTGAAAATCACCGCGCAGGTCGAGCTGCAGGCCGTGGCGCATCCACCACGCCCCTGAGGCGCTTTCCGGTGTGCCAGGGAGGGCTTTGCCTTCTATCGAGCTGAGCTTGTATTCGGCGTTTGGATCGAGGCCTTGGAGTTGCAGAAGCGGAAAGCCGCGGCCTTCCTGGGTGGCATTGGCAAAGGCGAAAACGACGGACTGAGTTTTGTCGGCCGAAACCGTTTGCGTGGCTGAGAATTCGCTGCCATCGCGCGGGCTGATGAGGCGGTAAAGATCGCCGCGGACGATCGTTCGCTGCACGGAATGATAGGCGGCGATGAGACGCTTAGCGGTCGCAAAATCTTCCGCGGTCCATTGATTGAGATTCGCGCCGATGCCCAACGAACCTTGCATGGAGCTGAGCATGCGGTAGACCAGAGAGGTCGTGCGCTTGTTGTTGAGCCAATGCGGCGAGTCGGTGACCCAAGCCATCATGATTTGCGGCGTGTAAGCGTATGTGAAGCCGTCCTGCATCGACAGGCGGTCGAAAGGATCGGTGTTGTCTGACGGCCACACCTCGTCTGTGTAACGCAAAATGCCGAGATCGACGCGACCTCCGCCGCCGGAGCAGCTTTCGATTTCGACCTTAGGGTGCTTCTTGCGCAGATCCGCAAGGATCGAATAGAGATTCCGGATGAACTCAACATAGACGCGCTTCTGTTCGTCAACGGGAATTTGATCCCAGCCGGGCTCCGACCAATTGCGGTTGTAATCCCACTTGAGAAAAGCGATGTCATTTTCGGTGAGAAGCTTATCGAGAAAGCCTTCGACGTAGTCGCGCACATCCGGGCGGGCGAGGTTGAGGATAAGCTGGTTGCGCGATTCGGAGCGCGGCCGTCCGGGAAAATTCAAGACCCAATCGGGATGCTTGCGATAGAGATCGGAATTGGGATTCACCATTTCCGGCTCGACCCACAATCCGAAATCCATGCCGAGCGAATGAACCTTATCAATGAGCGGCTTTAGTCCGTGAGGAAATTTGTCCGGGTTCACGTACCAGTCGCCAAGTCCGGCGTGGTCGTCCTTGCGCTGGCCGAACCAGCCGTCGTCCATCACGAATCGATCGACGCCGATGGACGCAGCTTTCTCTGCTATAGCTATCTGCCCGGCTTCGTCGACTCTGAATTCGGTGGCTTCCCACGAATTGTAAATTACGGGACGCGGCTTGGGGTCCGGAGCTTGCGGCAAAATGTGAGCGATTTCAAAGCGATGCATCAAGCGGGAGGCGCCGCCCAGGCCGTGATCGGAATAGCCGCCGTAAAAAATGGGCGTCTCGAGATGTTCGCCGGGTTTGAGTTTGTAGCCGAAATCGAAAGGGTTGAAACCGCCCGTTACGCGCACCGCATCCAGTTGGGTGTGTTCCACGGTGATGCGCCAGGAACCCGACCACGCCAGCGCGCCAAACCAGACCTTGCCGTGCTCTTCCCCCGCTGCAATAGGCTCAATTGAAGATTGGCTATCGTCGCGAGAAATCGCAAACCACGGATTGGCTTGATGGCTGGTGGTTCCGCGGCGGCTTTCGATGACGCGCTCGCCGCCAAGAATCGGCTCCTGATTCAGGGTCCACTCGCCGGCCCAGCGGCCCGTCAAATAGCTCAGGGTGTAGCGGGCGGGAGGGAGAGTCCATTGCGCGGCGGCAGCTTGTTCAACGATGACCGGCTGCTTTTCGCGATTGTCGATATCGGCGGAGCGCGCGAGGATGCCGCTCTCCGGGTCGATGGAGTAGCGCAACGTCACATAAATTTCGCGAGAAATATCCTTCAGCTGCAGCTCGACCGATTGTGAGCTGTTCTGCGTGGCGCGGACAAAATGAAGAACCAAATCTCGATTGCCATCGGCGAAAGTCACTTTGAGCGCGGGCTCGGTAAATAATCCCGCGCCCCAGCCTGCATATTCCTGCGGCGTGGTTGTATACGGAGAATCAAACGAAGCCACCTCTGGGAACGAATGTGCGGGAGCAAATGTATCGTGCTCACCGAGACGGCCTCCCCAATAGAGCGGTTGCAACTCACCGTGCTCGTTGACACCGAACGCGTATGTGGAATTGCCGCCATCGAGACGGAAAACCTGCGCGGTCTGGGCGGTGGTTGAGACCGCGGGGAGCGAGACCAGCAAAAAAAACATAGATAGGATGGAAGAGACACGGATTTTCAAAGAGGTTTTCATTTCGCCGTATCCTAGCATTGCTGCGGGGCCTTGTCTTGCGCGGAGAAATGCATCTAGGGGTTGATATCTTCCCCAGGGCGATTCAGGAGTACTTGCCTTACGTCATGACACAAGGCAGACTCGGCGCGTGCTAATTGGACTATTTACAGAATTAAATGGGACGGGTGGGGTACAGCGGGCGAGCCGGCATCTTGCGGCTGTGCTCAGTGAATTCGCGGCGAGCCGGCACCTGGACTACCGGCTGGTCAGCTTGAATGACACGAGAGAACTGCACCGGATCTCTGTGGGCGGCAAGGAATTCGTGTTTACGGGCTGCGAGAGAAGCAAAGCGCGGTTCACGGCGACGGCGATACGGGCAGCAAGACGCCACGGAAAGGTAGTGCTTGCGGGGCATCCGAACTTGGGACCGGTGGCGCAGGCAATGAAGATTGGAGCGCCGCGCCTGAGAACGATCATTTGTACGCACGGCGTGGAAGTGTGGGAACCGCTTCCAGCGGTGCGGCGGCTCGCGCTACGGCGTGCGAATGTGGTGCTTGCGCCAAGCGCGGACACGGCGAATCATGTTGCGCAGCAGAACGTGCGCCGGGAACGCCTCCGCGTGCTGCCGTGGGCGCTCGATCCGGAATTTGAAGCGATTGCTGCGAACGCTCCTCAGGGCGAACTGCCCCACGGGTATCCTGAGGGGCGCGTGATACTCAGCGTGGGCCGGTGGCTGACGAATGAGAGATATAAGGGGATGGATACGCTAATCACTGCGCTGCCGCGGCTTCTGACTCGCTGGCCGGAGCTACAGCTAGTGGCTGTGGGCGATGGCGATGATCGGGTATGGTTGGAAGAACTGGCAGAAAAAAACGGCGTGAATCGTCACGTACATTTTCTAACGGGTTTGAGTTTCGAGGAGCTGTCGGCTTGCTATGAAGCCTGCGAAATGTTTGCTTTGCCGAGCCGAGGCGAGGGATTTGGAATTGTATATCTTGAAGCGATGGCTTACGGGAAGCCGGTGATCGGCGGAGCGCACGGCGGAGCTCCGGAAGTGATTGAGGACGGCGTTACGGGTTACCTTGTGCCGCATGGCGACGCAGCGCAACTCGCGACGTCCATCGAGACGCTACTCTCCGATCCGGCCCTGGCGCAAAAAATGGGCGGGCGCGGCCGGCAGCGCGTCGAGCGGGAATTCCGATTCAGCGTTTTTGCCAAGGCGCTGAAGAAAATCCTTCGCGAACAATGCGAATCCTGAGCGTTACGGAAAGCTACTCGCCATTCCTGGAATTCGGCGGCCCGCCGGTAAAGGTGCGCGCATTGGCCCAGGGACTTACTCAGCGTGGAAATGAAGTAACGGTGCTGACGCCGGACTGGGACCTCGAATCGCGCATGAGCGCGACAGAGGCCTCCTCTGCGGAGCGAGGTCCCTTCGGATGGCGGCGCGTGGAGAACGGAGTTACTGCGATTTACCTGCCGACATGGTTGCGTTATCGATCGCTAAGTTGGAATCCGGCGGTTAAGAGATTCTGCCGGGCTCGATTGCAGAATTTCGACTTGGCGCATATTTATGGACTTTATGATTTTCTCGGGCCAGCCGTGGCGGATGCTTGCGTGAAGAGAAAAATCCCGTACGTGCTGGAGCCGATCGGGATGTTTGTGCCGATCGTGCGAAGCCTGCGGCTGAAAAAGATTTATCACGCATTGTTTGGCCGGCGGCTATTTGCGGAAGCGAGCGCTATCGTCGCCACCTCTGAGCAGGAAGTCGAGGAACTGGTGAGCGGAGGCGTGCAGCGCGAGAAAATAGTGCTGCGACGGAATGGAGTGGAAGCGCCTGCCTCGTGGCCGGAGGGGGGAACTTTTCGCAAAAGGCTGGGAATTGCGGACGATGCGAAAATCATCCTCTTTCTAGGGCGGCTATCGGAGAAAAAGAGCCCGGATATGTTGTTGGAGGCTTTTGCTTCTCTTTGCAAAGAGACTGAACCGAAGACGCTGCATCTCGTGTTTGCGGGGCCGGACGAAGGCGGAATGAAGGCGCAGCTCGCGCAAATGATGACGCGGCTTGGCGTGACTCAGCAAGTGCAATTCACGGGCGCGATTTTCGGCGAGGAGAAGTGGGCGGCCTACCGCGACGCCGATGTATTTGTCCTCCCCTCGCAAAATGAGAATTTCGGAAATACCGCTGCAGAGGCCATGGCGGCAGGCATTCCCGTCATAGTCACGGAGCAGTGCGGCATCGCACCGCTTCTGGCGGACGTGGCGGGACTAGTGGTACCGCACGACGCCGGCGCGCTGGCTCGCGCAATCAGAGCCGTGATTGGCGATGCGGAATTGCACGCTCGGCTGGCAGCGGGGTGCAGCGTTGTGACGTCGCGGCTGGGTTGGGAAGAGCCGGTCCGCGAGATGGAAGCGCTCTATAACAAGCTTGCAATTAAGACTGTCCCCAGTGCAGAATTCGGGGCACCGGAGTGACGTAATTGCCGACGACGAGGCACCTCATCTTTCGTCTTGTGTGGCGAGGCGTGAATCTGCTGCTTGTGGCTGTATTGGTGTCATCAATATATGCAGGGGTTAGAGAATACTCCGTGCGCCGCTATCTCGACGGCTTCTCGAACGCGATTGTCGCCAATTCCATGCCCGACGAGCAAAAGCTCCAGGCAATATTGGACTGGATGCGCGCCGAACCTTCGCGAGCCATCGCAACGGATCCGGACACACTTGCGAAGCGCGATCCGGAGATGACGCTCACGTACAGGCAACTGTTGAACGTCTGTGGCACGGCCACCAATGCGTTCTTGAATCTTGTACGCAGCTCCGATTTACGAGCGCGCCGATTGCTTTTGCTGACTCCCGATAACAATACGAAACACGTGGTGGCCGAAGTCTTGATAGCCGGGCAGTGGATCGTGGTCGATCCAACGTACCGTGTGATCATGAAGGATGCAGCGGGCAACTATTTGACGCGTAAGGATCTGCAGAATCCCGTGGTCTTTCGCGAAGCCACCAGCGTAGTTCCCAATTATCCGCTCGAATATACTTACGATCATTTAGCTCACGTCCGGCTGGCGCGCTTGCCATATGTTGGATTTGGGCTCAAGAAAATGTTGGGCACAATCGCTCCCGGCTGGGAGGAAGCTATAGATTGGAGCCTGCTCCTCGAGCGAGAGTCCTTTTTCTATCTGGTGCTCAGCGTAACGGCGATCCTCTTTTTCTTGCTGTTACGCGCGGCGCTGGCGTGGTACGCGGACAGTCGCTTGAGAGTTCCCCGCTTCCACCTGCGCGAGCACGCCTTGCGCGCTGGGGTGGCCTTCTTTTCAACTCCGGAGATCAAGCGGTAGCGTGTGTGGCATTTGCGGTGTCGCATTCACATCGCATAGCAAGGATGCCGAACTGCGTGTGCGTTCGATGGCCGATGCAATGCGGCACCGCGGCCCGGACGAGGAAGGATTCCTGGTTGGAGATGCGCGCGCGCCGGGGTTGGCGCTCGGGATGCGTCGGCTGAGTATCATTGATCTTGCGGGGGGCCAGCAGCCCGTCTGGAATGAAACCAGGGATGTCGCTGTCATCTATAACGGCGAGCTTTACAACTATCGCGAACTCCGTGAGCGTTTGGCCCTTCTGGGACACCGCTTTGCAACGCAATCCGATACGGAAATTCTGGTGCACGCCTGGGAGGAATGGGGTGAGGAGTGTTTGACAGAGCTCCGAGGCATGTTCGCGTTTGCGTTGCTCGATTTGCGCGGGCGATTTGCTACGGCTCCTTTGCTTTTTCTGGCGCGCGATCCGTTGGGAATCAAGCCTCTCTATTACACGCAGACGACAGAAGGTTTTGCGTTTGCCTCGGAAGTGCGCGCTCTTCTTGCAAGTGGCATAGTGCCAAGGCAAATCTCTCAGGATGCGCTTACTTCTTACCTGCTATTCGGCAGCACATCGGAACCGGTAACTCTGGTGGAGGGAGTATTTTCGCTTCCACCGGGGCACCGCATGCTGCTCTATGTTCCAGAGCGGCGGCGTGTGCCGCGTGCGCGGCCGTGGTGGGATCCGCAGACGAGTTCTGCGGCGCGTGACTCGCACAAGCCCAAGGATTTAGAGACTGCGGCTAAGCGGCTGCGCCCGCTGCTTGAAGATGCCGTACGCGCGCATTTGATTGCGGACGTGCCGGTGGGACTTTTTCTTTCCAGCGGACTTGATTCAGGCGCTATCGCAGCCCTTGCTGCGCGAGCACAGTCAGGAATTCGCAGCTTCACTCTGTCGTTTCCAGGAACTCCGTATGACGAAGCCTCGCTGGCACGCAAGGTTGCAGAACGATGCGGCACGCAGCATACGGAAGTCCCGCTCGATGGCCCTGCAATGCTTGGGCGCATCGATGAGGCCGTGGCCGGCCTTGACCAGCCTTCGATGGACGGCATCAACACGTATTTCGTTTCCTGGGCGGCGCGCGAAGTCGGGCTCAAAGTGGCGCTCTCCGGACTAGGGGGCGACGAGCTTTTCGCGGGTTACGCAAGTTTTACTAACACGGCGATGCTTCAGCGGCTCACCCGCTTGGCTTGGTTTGTTCCTCGGCCGCTGAGGGTCGCCTTTGCGCCGTTGCTGGCAAGCATCCTTGGGACGCGCATGTCGCGCGATGCCGCTGGCAAAGCCGTTGCCGCGTGGACCGATCCGGACACACTGCCTCATCCCTACTTTTATGCGCGCGCTCTTTTTCCACCGAGCCAGCTAAGGCGGCTGATCGAACCGCGTTTCCGTCCAAGTACCGTGGGCTCCGACGGCGTGACGCTCGAACCAACCTGGCTGGGCTGGCTGGATCGCACTGCCAGCGAAGCCGGAAAAATGGAGCCTGTCGCCGGCACAGCCTGGATGGAAATGCACTGCTACATGGCGAGCACGCTTTTACGCGATACCGATTCGGTGAGCATGGCGCGATCGCTGGAAGTGCGCGTTCCGTTATTGGATACGCCGCTGGTGGAATTTGTTAGTTCCCTTCCCGATGTGGCGCGCCACCGGCCGGGCACGCAGAAGGCGTTATTGGTGGAAGCTCTATCTAGGCTGCTGCCCGAAGAAATTCTCGCCCAGCGGAAAAAGACTTTTACATTGCCGTGGGAAGAATGGCTGCGCGGTCCACTGCGCCCGCGGCTGGAAGCAAGTATTGCCGACATCACGCCATCGCTCGCGCCGCACCTTCGCGCGGAGGGAGTGCGTAGCGTTTGGGCTGCGTTTCTCGAGGGCAAGACCTCGTGGTCACGCCCGTGGGCGTTGTACGTTCTCAACGAGTGGTGCAGGCATCACCTCGCGGCATGATCCGCCCTCCTGAGGTAGACTGAATTCCTTCGCTATGAACATTCTTGGGATCAATGCCTATCACGGCAACGCGTCGGCCGCTATTGTCTGCGAAGGCCGACTTGTGGCCGCGGTGGAAGAAGAGCGCTTCAACCGCGTCAAATACGCGGCGGGCTTTCCGGCCCAGGCCATTCGCTATTGCTTGAAAGAGGCGGGTCTGGAGCTTAAAGATATCGATCATGTGGCCGTGCCGCGGAATCCGTATGCGCGGCTGGGGACGAAACTCTTCTACGCGATGCGCATGCGGTCGTTTGCGCGTGATCGAATCAAGGTTCTGGCGAAATTCAAGGGAATACCGGAAGCGCTGGCGCAAGCTTTCGATACGGACCCGGCCAAAGTGGCCGCAGAATTTCACCGCGTGGAACATCACAAGGCGCATCTCGCAAGCGCGTTTTTTGTTTCTCCATTTGAACGAGCGGCTTTGCTTTCCGCCGATGGTCTTGGCGATTTCGCAAGCACGATGTGGGGAAGCGGGACCGGCAACCGCATGAAGATAGATGGCGCGATAGCGTTTCCTCACTCTCTCGGCCTTTTTTACAGCGCCGTTACGCAGTACCTGGGTTTTCTGAAATTCGGCGATGAGTACAAGATCATGGGGCTGGGAGCGTACGGCGAGCCGGAGCAACTCGATGCCATTCGCAAAATCGTGCGCGCTCACGGCGACGGGTTCCGGCTGGGGCTCGAATATTTTACGCATCACCGCACCGGACCGGAAATGAGCTGGGCAGAAGCGGACAAGACGCCCACGCTTGGCAAGATCTTTTCAGAAGAAATGGAAAAGCTGCTGGGCCCGAAACGCAACCCTCAAGAGCCGCTCGAACAGAGACACAAGAATTTGGCGTCTGCGCTGCAAGCGCGGCTTGAAGAGATTTACCTTGGCATGCTGAAAAAGCTTTCCGAGCGCACAGGTTTAAAAGCGGTTTGCCTCGCTGGTGGTGTGGCGTTCAATTGCGTGGCGAACGGAAAAATTTTTGATACCACAGGTTTCGAGCAAGTTTACGTGCATCCGGCGGCAGGTGACGCGGGGCTGGCTGTCGGCGCGGCTTACTTTGTTTGGCATCAGATTCTCGGAAAGCCACGCTCATTCGTGATGGATCATGCCTACTGGGGGCCCGGATATACGCGCGAGGAGATTCGCCGCGCGATCGATTCGAACGGTCTAGGACAGAATGGTTGCCGCATCGAAGAGTTGGCGGAGGAAAACTTAATGCAACGCACGGCCGCGATTGTGGCCGATGGAAAAATTCTCGGATGGTTTCAGGGACGCGCGGAATGGGGACCACGTGCCCTCGGCAACCGAAGCATCGTCGCCGACCCGCGGCGTCCGGAGATGAAAGAGATACTGAACCAGCGCATCAAACATCGCGAAATCTTCCGGCCGTTCGCGCCATCGATCCTTGCTGAGTCGACGGGCGAGTGGTTCGAGAAATCGCATCCCTCTCCATTCATGACATTGGCATATTCCGTGAGGCCCGAGAAACGCGACAAAATTCCAGCGCCCACGCATGTGGATGGCACAGGCAGGCTGCAAACAGTGACGCGCGAAGCCAACCCGCGCTACTGGAGCCTGATCAAAGCGTTTGAACAGCTGACGGGAGTGCCGGTCGTCTTGAACACTTCTTTTAATGACAATGAACCGATTGTCTGCCGCCCTGAAGAAGCCCTGGATTGTTTCCAACGCACGCAAATGGATGCGCTCGTCCTGGGCGATTTCCTGATCACGCGATCGTGAACCGCATGGCACGAGCACCGTTCGAATGAGAATCCTGCTCCTGAATCTCTACTATCCGCCGGACACATCGGCGACGGCGAAGATGGCGGCCACAGTGGCCGAAGCGCTTTCCGGTCACCATGACGTCACAGTTCTTTGCGGCCGGCCTTCGTACGACCCGTCGGAACGGCGGCCCTGGCGGCTGTGGCAAACCGAACTTGCCGGTCGCGTAAAAATCACGCGTGTGGGTTCGACAGATTATCCGCGATTTCAGATGAAGCGACGCGTTTTGAATTATTTGAGTTATGTTGCCCTGGCCATCCCGCGAGCACTATTCATGCGATGCGACGTGGTGCTGGCAATGACCGATCCTCCTTTTCAAGGAATCGTTGGAGCCATTGTGGCGATGCTGAAAGGCAAACCCTATGTCTACAACATTCGCGACATGTATCCAGATATGGCAGTGGGGGGAGCGATAGTCGAGCCCGGCTTTCTTGCGCGCATTTGGGAAAAATTGCATCGCTGGGCTCTGCGCCGCGCAACTCGCGTAATCGTGCTCGGCGAGGATATGCGCGCGCGGATTGTCTCCAAGGGCGTGAATCCTGCGGGCGTCGAAATCGTTCGCGATGGCGCGGATATTGTTTCGGAGGATGCGCCGCAACCAGCGCTGGACGGCGAGATCATTCGGACGATTCGAGGCAACTACAAATTCATATTGCTGCACGCCGGGAATCTGGGCTTCTACGGCGCATGGGAGACGTTGATTACCGCAGCGCGCAATTTGGAGGCGGACGGCGTGAGCCTGGTATTTGTTGGAGAAGGCGCGCAGCGTGCGCACATCGAGGTCCTTGCAAGAGAAGCGAAAAACGTGCGCTTTCTTCCATTTTTTCCAGCGAGCAAAATCCCCTCAGTCCTGGCTGCCCCCGATGCCCACGTCATCACGGTTAAGCGCGGCCTCGAAGGGGTAGTCGTACCGAGCAAAATGTATGGAATTCTCGCTACTGGAAAGCCGATCATAGCCGTCGCACCGGAAGAGACCGACGTGGCTTCACTTGGCGCAAAATTCGGATTTGCGGTTTCCGCTGACCCAGACGACCCTGAAAAAGTTGCCGCAGCAATTCGATTACTTGCAATGGATACAGAGAAAGTTCAATCCATGGGACGTGCCGCCAAAGCCGTTGCGCCCGATTATGATAGAGTCAAAGAGCTGCAGAAGTTTGTGAAAATCGTTGAGGGGGCCGTGAACGCGTGACGACTTCTGAAGCATTTTGGAGCGGAAAACTCGTATTGGTAACGGGTGGCGCCTCCTTTATCGGCTCGACGCTGACGGATCACCTTCTCGCACGTGGCGCGAAAATTCGGGTCGTCGATGATTTGACGAGCGGGCATCGCGACAACATCAAGGAACACGTCGCCAACGGAAAAATCGAATTCACCCAAGCGGACTTGCGCGAGCCGGGCATTACGCGCTCGGCGATGCAAGGAGTGGATACTGTATTTCATCTTGCGGCGGATCATGGCGGCCGCGGCTATGTCGACTTGCATCAAGCGGGACCGGCTTCCAATTTTTTCCTGGACGGGCTGGTCTTCGCGGAGGCTTTGCGCGCAAAGGTGAAGAAGGTAGTGTTCGCCTCCTCAGGCTGCGTCTATCCAAATTTTCTGCAGTCGGACGTTAAGAAAGAGCTCTATCTTTCCGAAGATCTCACGAAGGGCCCCAACGACGCCGACAACACCTACGGCTGGGCCAAATTGATGGGCGAATTCACACTGAGCGCCTACGCGAAGGAACACGGGATGGGGGCAGCCTCTTGCCGTTACTTCACGGTGTATGGGCCGCGGGGAGTGGAAAATCACGCCGTAATTGCCATGATCGCCCGGGCCTTCCTTGGGCAGAATCCCTTCGAAGTGTGGGGCGACGGAACGCAAATCCGCAACTGGACGTACATCGAGGATATTGTCGAAGGGACCATTCTCGCCGGCGAAAAAATCAACGATGGCACGGCCATCAATCTGGGAACGATGGAACGCATTAAGGTCATCGATGCAGCCAAGATGGTTTGCGACTTCACCGGCCACCAAACCGAGATAAAGTTACGGCCCGACATGCCGACTGGCCCGCTCAATCGCGTTGCTGACAACGCGCTCGCAAAAAAACTGCTTGGGTGGGAACCGAAGGTACTCTTCAAGGATGGATTGAAGCGCACCATCGACTGGTATTATGCGACGAGGAATCGCGAAGAGGTGAAGCGCACCTTTGGCCGCATGCTCACCGAAAGATAGGAACACGGACTTAAAACAAGTAAGCCCTGTGCCTTCTTGGGCGCCCAGTGCCGCCAAACCTGATCAACTACCTTTCTGATTACCCGGTAAACAATCTTCATTGAAGCGAAACAATTTTCCAAGTATCGTGTTAAAGCTGCGTGGGGCAGCCATTTTTGCTTGGGAGCCGGACCCCCAATCCGGCAGAAGACGATTGAGGCACTGACCGTACCGCCCGGGTCAGGTCCTTCAAACAAATCGAGGTAGCATGCCCGCCGGTCTGCTGGCGTTTTTGATAGCGCTATTTGCGTCTCTGACGCTGACGGTACCTGTGCGCGCATTGGCATTGCGCGTCGGCATGGTGGATCTCCCCGGGCCGCGCAAGGTTCACCTGAGCCCAATCCCTCTGCTAGGGGGCTTGGCCATGTACGGGGCCGTGGTACTGGCGGTTTTGTTTACATTTGACGGGCCAGCTCGAGCTCAAATTGTGGGAATTTTGACCGGCGCCACGCTCGTCGCGGCTGTGGGTATCCTCGATGATCGAGGGTGGCTGCACCATCAAGTGAAATTATTTGTCGCAATGCCTCTTGCCGCTTGCATTCTGCTGGCTACCGGAATTCACGCGCAGGTTTTTGAAATTCTAGTGGGCGGACGAACCGGCTACATCCTTGACGCAATCCTGACGGTTTTTTTCGTCGTAGCAATTACTGCCTCCTTCAGCATTCTGGATCACATGGATGGCCTTTGCGCCGGGGTGGCAGCCACGGCCTCCATCTTCTTCGCTCTGCTTGCTTACTTAAACGGCCAGACTCTTGTCACCACGCTCGCCGCCGCAGTCCTTGGGGCCGCAACAGGTTTTCTGCGATGGAACTTCAAGCCAGCCAAGATTTTCATGGGCGATGGCGGAGCTATGTTCCTGGGATTCCTGATGGCCACACTGGGGCTGAAGCTGCGGCTCGATCAGGCCAACCACATTTCCGGCTGGCTGGCGCCGCTGCTGATCCTGGGGGTGACAATCTTCGACACGACACTCGTCACGATTTCGCGTGCGAGGCGCGGACTGCTTCCCTTCGCCACGCCAGGTAAAGATCACGCCGCTCACCGTCTAGCAAATCTGGGATTGGGGCATCGCGGCGCTGTAATTAGCATGTATATTTTAGGATTATTCAGCGGCGGTGCTGCCGTGCTCGTGAGTTATTTACAACCGTTCGCCGCAGTTTTGGTAGCGGTGGTTGCGTCTCTCTTCCTACTTTGTGGAGTGTTGTTTCTCGAACGTGCTCCGTATGAACGTCAGGCGCAGAAGCCAGCCACTCTTTCCTAAATTCTTTTCAACCCGCAGAGTGCTCCCTTCGGGAGCTTGGGCGAGAAGTCTGCTTGTTTGCCCAAGCAAATGGATTCGCTATACTTAGTGGGTTGCAGTCTCACCGATTTTTAGTCCATACCGCCTGGGGTTGGGCGGGAAGCAGTCAATATTCTGGGGACGTTTGAGCGCGGATATCTTGGTGATTGACCGTCAAAGGTGTGTGTGCAACTTGGGAAAGCGAAATCGTGCCAAGCACTGAACAGAGGCCCCGGACAGATGGCAAAAGTGGTGAGGTCATCGTTGTGGGAGGTTCCGCAGCGGGCTTGTATACGGCGGCAACTGTCGCAAATGGTGGGCGCCCGGTACGAGTTCTGGAATCAAGACCCGGCTTCGAGCCCACGTCGCGCTCGCTGATCGTAACCGATCAATTCCGAACCCAACTCGGCGCCGCGGCTTCCGAAAGCATCGTTAACGAAATTCGCCGCTTCGAGCTATTTACAGATGGACGATCAGCACAAGTCGCCTTGGCGCGACCCGATCTCATCATCGAACGCTCACGATTGATTCCCGCATTGGCCCGAAGCGCACAGCAGGCCGGGGCTAAACTTTCTTTCGATACGCGCTTTCTTGGACTCGCTGCGAATGGCCGCGGACTGCGCGTGCAAGTCGATTCCGCCGGGCAGCGCAACGAATTGCATGCGGAAAGCGTGGTCGGAGCGGACGGCGCTTCCAGCCGAGTGGCGCGCAGCGCCGGTTGGCCTCCAATTGAAACTGTTCCGCTAGTACAAGCTATCGTGCGCTTGCCGAAGGATCATCCGCCGGACACTACGCGCGTTTGGTTCGTTCCCGACGATACGCCTTATTTCTATTGGCTAATTCCTGAATCTTCCGAGCGTGGCGCGCTCGGAATTATTGGCGAAGACGGCCGCGACACAAAGAAGTGTTTAACCCGGTTCCTCGAGAAAAAACAGATGGAGCCGCTCGAATGGCAAGGGGCGCGCATTCCGGTTTATCGCGGCTGGGTGCCCGTGCGCAGGCGCATCGGAAACGGCGAGGTTTATTTGGTAGGGGATGCTGCAGCACAAGTGAAAGTCTCTACCGTGGGTGGAATCGTGACGGGGCTGCGTGGAGCGCTCGGAGTCGGACAGTCTATCTTACGGGGAGGCAGAAACAAGGAACTGACAGCACTGCGCCGCGAACTCGGCACACACTGGTTAATCCGGCGTGCGCTGCATCATTTTCAACAAAAGGATTATTCGCAGCTCGTTGATCTTCTCAATGTTTCCACGCGGGAATCTCTCGGTGAAATCAATCGCGACGAATCTACGCGACTGCTTTGGAATGTCGTACGCCGCCAACCGCGGCTTGTGTTGCTCGGTTTACGTGGGTTGCTAATGGGAAGAGGATTGAAAGGCTAGCGAACCGATTTAGGTAGGCAGAAAAACCGTCTGGACCTGAGAGAGCGCAATACGGATTGTGCGCTCGGCGTAATACTTCGCGATAACGTAATCTTTCCGTATTGCGGCTCAGTGAAAATGAACTGTTAGCAAGACCGTTGTGGAAGCGTTGGGCTGTTAGCTAAGGCGCTACCGAGGGGAACCTGATTTGCGGCTCTCTGTGATTGGATGTGGGTACGTCGGATTGGTGACGGGTGCATGTCTCGCTGCGGCGGGGCATGAAGTGACCTGCACGGATATTGATGCGGAACGTATTCGACGCCTGCAAGCCGGTGAAGTGCCAATTTATGAGGAGCACCTCGAAGAAATTCTGAAGTCTGCTCGGGAAGCCGGGCGCATTTCCTATACCGAGGATGCCGGCGAAGCGATCCGTGCGGGCGACGCCATTTTTATTTGCGTGGGCACGCCTCCCAAAGAAAGCGGCGAAGCTGATCTCTCTGCCATTGATCAAGTGGCGCGACAGATCGCCGAACAGTCGCGCTCACCCAAGTTAGTGGTCGAGAAGAGCACCGTTCCAGCTCGCACCGGACTTGAACTGCAACGAGCGCTTGCGGCCTATAGCAGCGGCGGCAAATCGAGCTTTCGCGTGGCTTCCAATCCTGAATTTCTGCGTGAAGGCACAGCCGTCGGAGACTTCTTTCATCCCGACCGCATCGTGGTCGGCGTGGAAGACGAGTCCGCCGCGGCCGATTTGCGCGAAATCTACAGGCCGATTCTTGAGCGCAAATTCCATTGCCCGGTGCACAAAGGCAATTGCCCTTCAGGCCCAGAGCCAGCATTCCTTGTGACCACCATCAACAGCGCCGAACTTATCAAACATGCATCAAACTCTTTTCTCGCGCTGAAGATTAGCTATGCCAACGTCATCGCCGATCTCTGCGAAAGAATCGGCGCAGACGTTAAAGAGGTTACTCATGCCATGGGATTGGATCCGCGCATTGGCGGCCAGTTCCTCAGCGCCGGACTAGGTTTTGGCGGCTTTTGTTTTCCGAAAGACGTGCAGGCGTTCATTCATCTCGCTGCCACAGTCGGAGTCGAATTCGATCTACTGAAAGCCACTGAGCGAGTCAACAAACAACGCATCGATCGTTTTCTTGAGAAAATACGCAAGGCCCTATGGGTCGTTAAAGGTAAGCACGTGGCGGTTCTGGGCCTCGCGTTCAAGGCCAACACGGACGATATTCGCTTTGCTCCGGCGCTTGAGGTCGTTAAGCGCTTGCTCGAAGAAGGGGCGATTGTGCACGCTACCGATCCGGAAGCAATATCGAGAACCAAGACCCTCTTTCCGAAGGTGAACTACCACGAAGATCCCTACGAAGCATTGCGTGGAGCGGATGCCGCGCTTGTCTGCACGGAGTGGGATATTTTTCGCAACCTGGACTGGAAACGCGCCAAACCACTCATGGCGCGGGGCCTCGTCGTGGATGGAAGAAATCTATACTCTCCCAAACATATGCGCGAGCTCGGATTTGAGTACTATTCGTTTGGGAGAGCGTAGAATCTCTGCGAACTCTCTACGAAAATGGCGAGGCGTCGGCGCGACGGATTCACCTTCGCGAGTTTTAATTCGTTCGCTGCTTTGGGCTAAGCGCTCCCGCTGGCCGCGAATCCTTGCTTGAAATAATCGAGCGTCATTCGCAAACCCTCTTCTAACCCAAGCTTGGGCTCCCACTTTAGAATGCGTCTTGCCTTGCTGATATCCGGACAGCGGCGCTTCGGATCATCTTGCGGCAAGGGCTCATGAACAATCGCGGGAGCGTTCTCGAAATGCTTGCGAACCCGCTCGGCAAATTCAAGAATCGTGATCTCTTGTGGATTGCCGATATTCACGGGAAGATGTTCGTCCGAAAGCATCAATCGGTAAATCCCCTCAATCAAATCCGAGACATAGCAAAAACTCCGCGTCTGCTTGCCATCGCCATAAATAGTTAGCGGTTTCCCTGTTAGCGCCTGGTGGACGAAGTTTGGAAGAGCGCGTCCGTCGTTTAGGCGCATTCTTGGGCCGTAAGTATTGAAGATGCGCACGATATGAGTGTCCACGTCGTGATAGCGGTGGTAGGCCATGGTCATGGCCTCTGCAAAGCGTTTCGCTTCGTCGTAAACACCTCGCGGCCCGATCGGATTTACATGGCCCCAATATTCTTCGTGCTGCGGCGAAATTTCGGGGTCACCATAACATTCGCTCGTCGAAGCCAGGAAAAACTTCGCCTTCTTCGCAAGCGCAAGCCCGAGGGCATTGTGCGTGCCGAGGGAGCCAACCTTGAGAGTCTGGATAGGAAGCTTCAGGTAATCCACGGGACTCGCGGGAGAAGCAAAGTGCAAAACGTAGTCCACGGGCCCTGGCACGTCGATATACTTCGAAACGTCGCATCGCGCGATGCGAAAATTGGCATGCTTAAGCAGATGCCCGACGTTGGAATCAACTCCTGTGACCAGATTGTCGAGAACCAGCACTTCCCAACCTTCGGCAATCAGTCGATCGCAAAGATGCGATCCCAAAAATCCAGCTCCTCCGGTGACCACCGCTTTCATGCATCCTCCTGAAAATGGGCGTTTTGTTAGTGTAGCCTGCGCTTGTTGAATTGACCACATCTCACGCGAGGGATAGGATGCGCCGAGACACCGAGGAATTGCTGCCAATGGCCAACAAAAGCAGTTCTGAGACCACTGTTCCACGACACCAGCGAAATCGCAGAATCGTGCTTGTCCTCGCCGGAACTGTGCTCCTTGGTGCCGTGGTCTTTCTTCTTTGTATGGGACGCTGGCTCGTATTGGAAGACCCGCTCGAAAAAGCTCAGGCTATCGTCGTCCTCAGTGGGCGCATGCCCCTCCGGACCATGGAAGCGGCGAAGTTATATCGGGAAGGTTATGCACCCAAAGTATGGCTGACACACTCGACGGAACCTGGGGCAACACTCGAAGCGATGGAGATTCCTTACCACGGCGAAGATTTTTACGCTTCGCAAGTGCTGATGCATGAAGGAGTGCCTGGAGGCGACATCCGCCTACTCGAGCCTCCCATCATCAACACCGCGGATGAACTTGCGGCAACCTCTGCCGCGCTTGAAGCAGAAAAAGGCGCGACCGTGATCATCGTGACAAGCAAAGTGCATACGCGCCGCGCACGAATCCTATGGAACAGGCTCGCCGCGGGCCGCGGACGAGCGATTATACGCGCCGCTTCGGACGATCCCTTCGAACCCGGGAAGTGGTGGCGCACCACAAGTGATGCGCTCGATGTCGTTCGCGAATTTCTGGGAATATTGAATGCCTGGGCTGGAATGCCGCTCCGCCCCGCAAACTAGAAGTTTAGAAAAAGAAAAAACGTTTGCGGCGCGGCGGAGTGAATTCATCGGGCAATTCTGGAACATGTGGCAGGTCGCGTCCCTCGAATGCGGCCATCGGATTATCAACGAACAGGGCGCGAGCCTTGTCCTCTCCAAATTGTTCACACACTACATCGAATGCCGGCTGAAGCTTGAGCGGCCGACCACGCGTGTTGTGGGCGTCGCTGGCCACAATGTGAACCAATCCGTTGGCCACCCACCGCAAAGAATCTTTTTGCGCGCCCGGGCCAAAAACTCCTGTGATAGATCCAGCAGTCACTTGTATAAAACATCCGAGCCGGACCCATTTCGCAAGCCGCTCCGTCTGCAGGCGCAAAATGGCATTGCGCTCAGGATGCGTTATGACCGGCCGCAATCCCAAAAGCTGTATCTCATGCAGAGTCTGGTCCATTGCAGGTGGAATGGAATATTCGTTGAATTCGACGAGGAGGTAATCACGCTGGTTGATGCAGAAGCGCGGCGCATCCTCGCGCAGCGCGTCAAGATTCTCGGGATTTAAATGAAAATCACAGCCAGTTGCCAGAATAAGCTTGTCGCTAATTTTCTCCTGCAGTTCCTCTCGAAGTGCTTGTACGCGCGCGTAGTCGAAGAAATATTGATTGCTCGAATGCGGTGTGGCCACAACATGCGTAATGCCGTCCGCAATCGCGGACTCGGCCATCGCCAGCGAAGTCTCTATGTTTTCCGGCCCGTCGTCGAGCCCCGGAAGGATATGGCAATGCACGTCGATCATGGTCTTCGCAAACTCCCTAGCGCCCCCAAGCGGCGGCGGCCTCCCACACTCCCAAAGCTAGCATCAGCCCCGCAAAAACTTGCCTCATTCGCCGCGGCTGGAGCCGCTTAGCCAGCCAACCACCTAACATGCCTCCGACGAATACTCCCGGGATCAAAAGCAGCCCGGTATGCCAGGAAATGTAGCCCGCCTTGGCATACGCGTAAAACGCCAGCGCCCCCGTCGGCGGGATCAACGCTATCAAGCTGGTACCCTGCGCGCGATGTTGCCCAAACGCGAAAAACAGCGCCAAGAACGGCACCAAGAGAGTGCCACCCCCGATACCGAACAATCCCGAAGCAATGCCGCAGAGGCATGCCGCTCCAAAAATGCCGGCGTCACGTATCGGGCCGTCACCCATGGGCTGACCCATCACTGCTGGACTCTATTGTTCGGTTTTCCGCCTGCGGTTTTCGCCATAGCAAGAACGCAGCCAGAATCAGAAAGCAGCCGAACAGTCCCTTGAGATTCCTCGAAGCAATGGGAACTGCAATCAATCCGCCAAAGTACCCACCCACCAGCATTCCTAACGCACACAGAATTCCGGCGCGCAAATCCACCTGTCCTCGCTTCCAGTATTCGCGCAGTGCACCAAGTCCGACGGGCGGCAGAAGTATAAAAAGTGAAGTGCCCTGAGCTAGGTGCTGGTCCATGTGCAGCAGATAAACCAAGGCCGGCACCAGCACAACGCCTCCGCCAATGCCCAGTAAACCGACGAGCACACCAACGGCGAGCCCAAGCAGCAAGACGATAAGTGTCATCGGCGAATGGAAGCTGAGGACTGCACGCTCTTGTTCTCTGCCATAGTCGTCTATCTTATCTTCCCGCGTCCGGACCCAGCTCGCAACCGCTCTTGAACAGGTAGTAACACACCGAGCCCCTGTGATTTTTTGTTCTTCTGGAACCTGCTATATTGGGACGTCTTTGTCCAATCGGCCAAACGGCCTGTTTTATTGCCAAAAAATGATTAGGAGAGCGACGTAACTCATGCCAATAGACCGGAAACCCGAATTTTTCAAAGGCGCTCAATTGAAGGTCGCCATCATTGGTTGCGGATATGTGGGGTTGCCACTCGCTCTGCGTTTCGCGGAAGCTGGCCACAAGGTCACGGGATTCGACACTGATCCGAACAAAGTGAGCATGCTCAACGCAGGAAAATCCTACATCGAGCATATTCCGCAAACCAAGATCCAACAGTTCGTCAACTCCAAACACTTTAGCGCCACTACGGATTTCGGGCGCATCAAGGATGCGGACGCCATCATTATCTGTGTACCGACGCCGCTGGATGAGCGCCGTGAGCCCGACCTTAGTTACGTGGAACAAACTGCTATTTCCATCTACCCTCATCTCCAGCGGGGCCAGTTGGTTGTTCTCGAATCGACCACCTATCCCGGCACTACTGAGGAGCTCGTGCTTCCCATCCTCGAAAAGAGCGGACTGCACTGCCCCATCGCCGCCGGTCCTGAAAACGAAAACGTTGCCTGCGATTTCTTCCTCGCGTTTTCTCCCGAGCGCGAAGATCCCGGCAACAAACAGTTTGGTCTGGCGCAGATTCCCAAGGTCGTCGGCGGCGTAAATCCGCCCAGCGGCCGCGCAGCCGTCTCCATCTACGCGCAGGTTGTTGCCCGCGTCGTGCCCGTAAGCTCCACGCGCGCCGCGGAAATGGCCAAACTCCTCGAAAACATCTTTCGTTGCGTCAACATCGCGCTGGTCAACGAACTGAAAATGCTCAGCCTGCGCATGGGGATTGATATCTGGGAAGTGATCGATGCAGCCGCGACAAAGCCGTTTGGCTTCATGCCCTTCTATCCTGGTCCGGGCCTCGGCGGACATTGCATTCCTGTTGATCCCTATTACCTTTCCTGGAAGGCGCGCGAGTTCGACTTCTCCACGCGTTTCATCGAGCTGGCCGGCGAAGTTAACACTGCTATGCCTTATCACGTCGTAGACGCGGTTGCGGGCGCTCTCAATAACCACAAGAAAAGCCTCAAAGGATCGAAGCTGCTGATTCTTGGCGTGGCGTACAAGAAGGACGTCGACGACCTGCGCGAATCACCCACGCTGAAAATTATGCAGTTGCTTCAGGAGCGGGGCGCGAGTCTCGAATACAACGACCCCTACTTCCCTCAGCTCCACAAAATGCGGCACTACAACTATGAAAACATGAAGTCCGTCCCACTGAATCCGCAAACATTGGCCAGCTATGATGGGGTCATCATCGCGACGGATCACTCGAGCTACGATTACGCTGCTATCGTGGACGCCGCCCATCTTGTTGTGGACACGCGCAACGCCACCCGGCGCGTCATGCGGCATCGCGAAAAGATAGTTCTCTGCTAGGCGCCGATGGCCTCATCCAACGAAGAGATACGACGCCAGCTTGAGGAAAGCGCTCGCGTGAAGCAGAGTTTTTCCGACGAGCTGATTGGGCGCATCGCGCAATTTGCTGAAAAAAGCGCCACAGCGCTCCACGGCGGCGGAAAAATTGTCTTCTTCGGAAACGGCGGAAGCGCCGCCGACGCTTTGCACCTCGCGGCTGAGCTTGTCGTGAGGCTGCGCACCGACCGGCGCGGCCTCGCAGCACTTGCTTTGACGGCCAATCCATCCGTGCTCACAGCCGCCGGCAATGACTACGGATTCGAGCGCATCTTCTCCCGTCAAATCGAATCGCTCGTCGCTCCGCAAGACGTCCTTGTGGCCCTCTCCACGAGCGGCACAAGCCCGAACATAGTAGGCGGTGTGGAGGCTGGGCGTGCTCGCGGCGCATATCTTGTCGCTTTCACCGGAGAAACTGGCGGTGCGCTTGCCAAAAGAGTCGATCTTTTGCTCAACGTACCCTCACAAGATCCTCAGCGAATTCAGGAAGCCCACATCACCATCGGCCACATCGTCTGTGCACTAATAGAACGAATGGCCACAACATAGCCCTTCACTCGTGCCTCGGCCAGCGCGCTGCTTCTTTCCAAATCTGATTTGGGAAATGCTCCTGATAATGCAAGCGAAGACAATCTTCTATTTCGCGTGCACCAACTGAACTTGCGCCGTCGCGAACGGCATAATCGCTTCTAGCAGCACGGGTGTACGCGCGGCGTTGTTTGCGAAGTACATCGTGAAATGGGCGTCTTTCATTTCCTGCCCATTCTCAAAGACACGAATCTCAATCTTCGAGGTCTTAAAGCTCCCCGCAGGAACGGTGACTGCCTCGCCCGCGCTGATGAGCTTCGCCCTCACGTCGTATAATTTGTGCCCGTCGTAGACCGGGCATCGCACTTCCGCGGTCTTCGTCCAATCCACATTTCGTAAAAATTGCAGCATTCCCAGCGGATCCCGCGTGCCGGGGAGGACGCGCGTTTCGGTGGCATCGGGAGGTGCCGGCTCCTTGCCAGTGGCCGTCATCCGCTGGACGGAGTCCACTTTTTGCCCGCGCTCACTCAAGTGCATTTCGTACTGCAGGCTCGTCATCGTCCCGGCGTCGCTATACGAGTCAAATTGGTCGTCCAACTCGAACACCATCCGCAAGGGACTCTCCGTATGCGCAAACGCCTGCAGATGCCACGCGTTCTTGCCGAAAAAATCCTTGTGTTCGCCCACCAGCAATTTCAAATTGGCCACATTCGTCAAGCTCGAAACATTCGCCGTATATTCCAGCACCTCGCCCCTGCGCAAGGGCAGCCCGGGATCCACCGCTGGCTCGCCCGTCTTATCAGGAGTTGAAGCAGACGCGGGTCCGGTTGGCGCGATGGCGGGGAAGTCCGTCGTGGGAGCGCTCCGCAAGTCGGCCGCGCGGGCGGAAGCCCACGTACGAGCCAATCCCGCGTTTCTTTCCTTCATCCAGTAGTAGCCTCCTGCCGCGCATCCAATCGCCAGCAGGCCGGCTATTCCAATCGCTTTTCGGTAGCTCATGCTCTTTGTGTGACCTGCCCGGGAAACAGTCCCTTGCCTTTCGGCCTTCCGTCGTACAATACGAATTCGTCCGCAGTAGCCCGGCAGAATCTGCCGGGCGCTGCCCGCGAACTCTGAGGTTACCAAAACGCGCGGCCCGCGTCTTCGCCAGGGCCGCGTCGATTGCCGAGACGGCACTCTGCCGTTCACGGATCTAGATCGAGGAGGAACTCCTGAATGCGCTACCTCGTCACAGGCGGCGCCGGTTTCATCGGCTCGAACACAGTAGACGAACTCGTGCGGCGCGGCCACAGCGTGGTCGTGCTCGACGACCTCTCCTCCGGCAAAGAGGATAACCTCGCCGAAATCCGCAACAAAATCACCTTTATGAAGGGCAGCATCACGGACATCGAAGTAGTTCGCAAGGCCATGCACGAAGCTGAATACGTGCTGCACCTCGCCGCTCGTACTTCGGTGCCACGTTCCGTCAAAGATCCCATCGAAACGAACAAGATCAACATCGATGGAACATTAAACGTCCTCGTTGCCGCTCGCGACGCCAAAGTGAAGCGCGTGGTTTTCGCCGCGTCCTCTTCCGCTTATGGCGAGACACCGACGTTGCCCAAAGTCGAAACCATGCCGCCAGCACCCATTTCACCCTATGGCGTCACCAAATTCGTCGGCGAGCTTTACGCACAAACATTTGGCCGCTGCTATGGCTTGGAAAATGTTTCACTACGTTACTTCAACATTTTCGGCCCTCGCCAGGATCCTGGCTCGCCGTATTCCGGCGTTTTGGCGAAATTCTGCATGTGCTTTCTGGAAGAGACGCAGCCTGTCATGTTTGGCGATGGCGAGCAATCCCGCGACTTCACTTTTGTCGAAAACGCCGTACAGGCTAACCTTCTCGCCTGCGAAGCCCCCAACGTTTCCGGCAAAACCTTCAACGTCGGGACCGGCGGCCGCTTTACGCTGAACCAGACCGTTCAGCTGCTTGCAAAAATCTCCGGCAAGAAGCTCGAAGCGAAGTACGAACCCCCTCGCGATGGCGACATTCGCGATTCACAAGCCGACATCACGCAAGCGCGCGAATATCTCGGCTACGATCCCCAAGTTACCTTCGAAGAAGGCCTAAGCCGCACCTTCGACTGGTATCGCTCCACACAAACCAAAGCAGAAGCAAAATCCAAAGAGTAATCGCCGTAGGGGCACGGCACGCCGTGCCATCTTTCTTTTTTCCGCGTCTTCTTACAGGGGCGCAGCAGGCAGCGCCCCATTTTGCAACTCAGCGCCCTACGGATTCACCGTCTTCCCATAGCTCAAAGGCTCCCCCGCTTTCGGCTTGTCAAAATTCCAAAAATACAAAGGTTCCAGCTTCTTCTGTTCCGGCCAAACTTGATCCAATGTATCGCCTTCAAACAGTTCCCCGTTTTTCATAACCCAATGAATCGTATTCGTATTATGGATGTCGTCGAGTGGGCTCTTATCCAAAATGATCAAATCGGCTAGCTTACCCACCTCGATCGAACCGAGGTCTTGCGGCCGTCCGACAATTCTGGATCCGTTCAGCGTCGCGCAGCGCAGCACTTCCAGCGGCGTCATTCCCCCGCTCGCAAGCATCCACATCTCCCAGTGATACCCGAGCCCCTGCAACTGTCCGTGGCTGCCCACGCCGACAAGGCCGCCCGCTCTCAAAAGTTTCGCCATTTGTGCCGAAAGTTTCGGGAACGCGTACTCGTCCGTCCGGAACCAATCCGGCCGCCGGTTGGTCTTTTCATCGAGCAGGTTGTGCGGCGTAAAATGGTTGAGCTTCGCGTTGTCATGCACATTCGTGTTCTCGAACCAGTATTCCTGGCCAAACGGGCCGCCGTAATTCACGATTAGCGTAGGAGTTTCCGCAATCCCCGATTGCGCAAACATCTGGAGTACGTCCTTAAATAGCGGAGTGATTGGAAGCGTGTGCTCGTTCCCGTGGAAACCGTCGATGACGTGCGTCAGATTGAGCTTTAAGTCCAATCCGCCCTCTGTCGTCGGCATCATCTCCAATTCCTTGGAAGCCATCACCATGAACTGCCGCTGTTTGCGATTGCCCACGATGTAGCTCTTGATGTTGTGCGTGCCGTAATACTTTCTGTACTTAGTCAGCACGCCTTTTACTTCTTCCATCGACTGAAAATTGTTATCCGAGAAAACTCCCGGCCCCGTGGAAAATGCGCGCAGCCCGAGAATGTCGCCGGCGTCCACCAGGTCTTGATAGGCAAACATGTCGTTCGTGCCGGTTTGCACGTCAAGACCGGCGGTCACGCCGTAGGCCAGGTTGGCCAGAAACGCCCAGTTCTGTGTATCCAGGATGCCGCGGCGAATTTCGGTCCAATGCGCATGCGTGTCAATAAAGCCGGGCACGATTGTTTTCCCTGCCACGTCGAACACTTTAGCGCCGGCTGGAAGTGCTCCCTTTGGTCCGACGCTCTTGATGCGGTTGTCTTCGACCACAATGTCCGCGTTCTTCAGAACTTCATCACCCTTCATCGTCACGACGGTCGCGCCTCGCAGCACAATCGTCCCCTTCGGAGTCTTCCGCGGAACTTCCAGGTCGACCGCGATCTCCTGAACGTTCTTGTCCTCTTCCTTCAGTTTCTTCGCTTCTTTTTTCTCGTCCTTTTTTTCTTCCTTGCTGGCATCCGCCGTTTGCGCCGCGGCGTCTTTTTTATCGCCGTCCTTCTTTTCCTCTTCCTTCGGAGGCTCGAAAGAAATGGCGCTCAAAGGCTCGCGGAAAAAGCTGGCCCCCACAGCCCAAGTGATTGTCTTTCCGTCATCCGCCCAATTGAAATAATCCGCGCCGATATCCGTCAGCCGCTTCACGGGCACGGATGGCGTCGTAACATCCACCGTAGGTGCCTCGCCGCCGACCACTGGCATTCCTATCACGTAAAGTTGATTCATCACCTGCGCTAGCACCCATTGCCCGTCTGGACTTGCCTTCACGTTCTCCGCGGGAACGGGCTCCTCCGCAAAATAGAGACCCTTCCCCTTCACCACGAGATGCGTGCGGCGGTCCGTGCCGTCAAAACGCAGCGACACGAGTCCCTGCGGCGTATAGATATAAATCCTCTCCTTATCGTGGGTGAAGTGCGGCGAGCCTGCGCCGCGCGCCGGCAAAATCAAATTCGCATCCCCTCCCTGCGCCGGTATCCAGATAAGATCAGCGTTCTGTGTCTGCCCACTATCAAATCCGCTCATTTCGCGGTCGTAAGCGTTCCCTCGCAGCGCCACGATCCTCGTTCCATCTGGCGACCAAACCGGATTGCTGTACAACGCCGCTGTCTTGGACAATTGTTGCGGCGTTCCTCCCGCAGCCGATACCCTCCAAAGCTGGCCACCCGCGCTCGACCACGTCACATATGCGATGGATTTTCCGTCTGGCGACCACGCCGGTTCGAATTCGCGAGCATTCCCGCTCGTCAATCGTTGTGCCTTGCCGCCGGGAATATCCATGCTGTAAAGGTGTGTCATCGCGGAGAAAACCATCTTCTTGCCGTCCGGCGATTCAACAGCGTCCTGAATCAGGCGCACTTTCACGGGCCCTTGCTCGACGATTTGCGGAAAATCCAGTTTCGGTCCGATCTCTTGCGACACCTGTGCGGTAAATGGAATTACACTCTCCGCCCCAGTCGCGATATTCAGGCGGCAGATCTTTCCGTTCTGGTTGTAGACAATTTCCTTGCCGTCCGGAAGAAATGCATATCCCGGAAAAACATCGCGAGTGAAAAGCGATTCCTGGTCGTCGCGCGTCACGGGATACCTTATCCAACGGTCTTCCCCGGTCTCAAGATTTCGCAACCGCAGCCCCGTCTCCGTTTCATAGCGAGTTACGTATACAATCTCCTTTCCATCCGGTGAAAGTACTGGCCGGAACGCGCTCTCCGGCTGACTGATGATATCGTCTTCGTCGCCCGTCTTCCTGTCGCGCCGCGCGATATGCCACATCGGAAATTGTGCGTTGTAGTTCAGCGATCCGAGCTTCGTCTCATAGTAGAGGTACCTTCCGTCCGGCGACGCCACAACACCCATGGCGTTCGGCCGATCGGCTCTTTTCGTGGTAGGTGTGGGCTTGGACTTCGTGATTTGCACTCCCGAACCACCGTTGATGTGGTACATCCAGATCTCACTTGACCCGATTCCAAATGCAGCCTTTGAAACAAAAATGTAGTTCCCATCCGGCGACCAGCTCGGCGAAACAAACTCGCTGTTAGGATCCTTCGAAACCTGTTTCACGCCGCTGCCATCTGGATGCATGATCCAAATGTTTTCGCTGCCTTCACGGTCAGAAAGAAACGCGATCCATTTTCCATCGGGCGAGAACTTGGGCTGGCTGTCAAAAGCCATCCCCGGATCGATCAGTTTCGCAGTACCCCCTTCGATCGGTAAGGTATAGATGTCGCCGACCAACTCGAAAGCAATCGTTTTGCCGTCCGGCGAAACATCCAGCGAGAGCCACGTTCCCTCGTCCGTCGTGAACTCTATTTTGCGCGTGGGCTTCAGCGGCAATCCCTTCTTCTCGTCCTTTTTCTCGCCTTTCTTTTCGTCTTTGTTATCCTGTGTATCCTGGGCCATGGCGTCCTGGAGTTTCGCCCGAACGGGCCCGGCAATTCCGCCGAGAATCAAAGCCGTCGCCGCAAACCACACGGCCAAACCGCGCAGACCAAGATGCTTCGCCTTCATACTCTTTCCTCCGTATTCGCTTCAGACCGCCGAACAGTGCTGCCGCCGGACCTTCAAGACGGGCAAACCGCCCATGTTTTCTTTCCCTTAGTGTGCAAGGCCGGGCATCATACCTCCCCAATGCCGCGGAATGCATCAATTGTTTCTGGAATGGCAATCAGCCCCGTGCTCACAAGGACGCGCCAAATCATCCCCGCGTTTCCTCCCCACGCTTTCAGCGGCAAAAGACCCCTCCGCATCCTACCGCGAGAGTCCATTCTCGACTCTCCTACACATCCCCCCAGCCGCATGCTAGGCTATCTCACTGATTTCATCGCACAAATGTTCCGCGTGAATGGTCTCTTCCATGCCCGGACTACGTCCGCGCTCCGGTTCCTTCTGTTCCTCACGACGCTCCTTTGTTCTCTCTTCGGGCCGGCGTTACCAATCACTTTTGCGCAGCAGGCTGGTCTGCACTCCGCCAAGGCCGGCGATGTAGAGATCTGGTCGCGCGGTCCCCAGCAAAAACGCGGCGATCTCTTTATCTCTGACGATGACGTGGACATTCACTATGGAGACCAGCGCCTCCAGGCCGATCACGTCGAATACAACGAAAAAACTTCCGAGTCCCTTGCTCGCGGCCATGTCCGCTTCGATTACAACAATGAACACCTCGAAGCCGATGAAGCTCACTACAACGTGAGCACCGGCCACGGCACCTTCCTCAACGTTCGCGGCACAGTAAAAATCGAGCGCCGCGCCAACCCTCTAATCCTGATTTCTCAGAACCCTATTTATTTTCAGGCCCCCGAGGTCGAACGCCTTGCCGACGACGTCTACCTCGTCAACCACGGCTGGATCACCATTTGCGATCCCCAACATCCCACATGGCAGTTTTATTCCCAGCACACTCGCATTCGTCTCGATAAGACTGTCGCCTTGGTCAGCGCCAACTTCCGCCTCTACCGTGTCCCTCTTCTCTGGCTGCCTTACGCCACGGCGCCAGCTGGAGAAAAGATTCGCCAGTCCGGAATCCTGATTCCCGTGGTTGCTCAGAGCAACAGCAAGGGCTTTGTTCTAGGGGATGCTATCTACTTAGCGCCGAAACCATGGTATGACCTTACGGCGGGAGCCGAGCTGCTATCCAAACGCGGCTCGGCCGAGCGTGGCGAATTCCGCGCCCGTCCTTTCGAGAACACCTCCATCAAATACACGTATTACGGGGTGATCGATCGCGGCATTGACGAGCCTGGGCCAAACGGCACCACCGTCCTCGAAAATCAGGGCGGCCACCAGATGCAACTCGAAGCTCAGTCTCTCCTGCCTAATGGCTGGCGCGCTGTCGCCGATCTTAACGAACTCTCTTCGCTGACTTTTCGACTGGCCTTTGCTGACACCTATGGCGATGCCATCACTTCCGAAGTTCGCAGCGCCGCCTTTCTCACCAACAACTTCCGCGGTTTCAGCCTGAACTTCGCTTCCCTGTCCGACAAAACCTTCCTCAGCATTCCCGTCACAAATGACACGACTGGAGTCACGACGCCGGCCATCAGCGTCTTGCTGCGCAACGCTCCTGAAGTTCTCTTCAGCTCCGTGGAACAAACCCCCTGGCAGAATCTCCCCGTCTATTTTTCCTTCGACGCCTTTGCCGATGCGTCACATCGCCAGGATGACACTCCTCTGGATACTCCTGCATTCGTCCCCCGCACTGAATTCGCCCCCACGGTGACGATTCCGCTCCACTTCAGTGACTGGCTTGGCGTCACCACTTCTGCGACCTTCCGCACCACGTTTTACGGTGACTCCTACAATTCCGCTGGGCAATTAAGCTCCCAGTACCTCACGCGGAACACCGGAGAACTCACCGTCGACCTGCGCTTGCCCACTCTCGAACGCTTTTATGATCGGTCTTCTATCGACAAGAACAAACCTCGCAAAAGGTACAAACACACAATCGAACCTACGCTCACGTACCACTATGTGGAGGGCGTAAACAACGTCGCGGATTTTATTCGCTTCGACTCCGATGCGACTCTAACCGACACTAATCAGATCGAATACGGCCTCACTCAGCGGCTCTTCCTCAAGACAGGCGACGGCCAGCCCGAGGAACTAATTTCTTGGAGCATTCTCCAGGCTCATTATTTCGATCCCACTTTCGGCGGCGCCATCGTGGACGGCCAACGCAACGTCTTCCAGGCGCTCGATTCCATATCGCCCTTCGCTTTCGCTTTCGGTCCGCGCAACTGGTCTCCCATCATCAGCGATATCAAGATCATGCCCGGCGGCAAGTACGACATCGAACAAATCCTCCAATACGATACTCAAATCGATCGGCTTGTCACCGTTGGCACCCTCCTGAAAGTGAAGCCTTACAGTGAATTCTTCGCGACTCTCGCCTATTTCCGCCTGAACGATAATCCGGTGGAAGCCGATCTTCCTCCGGTACCTCCGCCAGGTTTTGTTCCCTTTACGCAGCCGCTCTCCAACCAGATTCGCGCCCTGATGGGCTACGGAAACTTGACGCGCAAAGGCTTCAATTTCACCACCGGCATCAGCTACGACTTCACCAATCAGATCCTGCAAAGCCAGCTCGTGCAAGTCAGCTACAACGGAAGCTGCTGCGGCCTCGCTCTCGAATATCGCCGCATCAACCTCGGCCAGGTCCGCACCGAAAACCGCTTCACCGCCACCTTCATCATCGCCAACATCGGCTCCTTCGGAAATCTCCGCCGCCAGGAAAACATCTTCTAACTGCCAGCTCTACGCATTTTCTCCTGCTGTCCCTTCCCAAGCGCAAATGAAATTGATGGGCCACAACTCTTGCTGGAGCAGTAGCTCTCGGTTTTTGAGAGAGCTTTGTCGCTCACGAGGTCAAACGCGTTGACGATTTTCGAAGGGTGGCGTAGCCTTGCCCCGAACAAAGCAGACACCCATTCATGTCTTTCCCCATTTACCTGCACGTTGGGTCCTTGCGGCTCCATCCACACCTCGTCTTTGAATCGCTCGCATACTTTGCAGCGTTCAGAGTGTACCTGTGGCTTCGCAAACGAAGGGGCGACGCGATCGACGATGCCAACCGCTGGTGGGTCATCGCTGGTGCGGCCGTCGGTGCCGTTCTCGGCAGCAAATTGCTCTATTGGTTTGAAGATCCACGCTTGACGCTGGCGAACTGGAACGCTCTGTCGTTCCTGATGAGTGGCAAGACCATAGTGGGCGCCCTTATCGGCGGATTATTTGCCGTTGAATGGACTAAACGACGGATTGGAGTTACCCAGAGAACGGGCGACTTGTTTGCCCTCCCGCTTTGCATCGGAATTGCTATCGGACGCATCGGGTGTTTTCTGACCGGTTTGGAAGACCACACCGCCGGATCCGCCACCTCGCTGCCGTGGGCGGTCAATTTCGGAGACGGTATCCCGCGCCACCCGACTCAAATTTACGAAATTATCTTCGTCCTAGCGCTTGCCGCTCTTCTGTGGAGAGTCTCGCGCCAACCATTCCCTGACGGGGATCTGTTCAAAATCTTCATGGTTGGCTATTTCTCGTTTCGCCTGGCGATCGATTACTTAAAGCCCGATGTTCGTGTTTTTCTGGGGTTGTCCTCCATACAATGGGCCTGCGTGGCCATGCTGCTCTATTATTCGCCGGACGTTCATCGCTGGTGCCGCGCGGCGGTGACGCCGACCTCTCCCGCCGTGGAGTCCCTTTCGCAATCGGAGGAGACCACGTGACCGAACTGCCAAACTTCCGAATTGTCGGTCCTCCTCCTCCACCTGCCAGGAAATCCCGCTTCGTTGCCGTTGCGCTTACGATTTTTTGCGGAGCCCTGCTCGCCGGCGGCTCCTGCTTTGGATTTATCGGCACGCTCAATATCAATGGCCACAGCAAGTCGATAAACATGCTGTTTGCATGCGGAATGATTGCCGGGGTTGTTGCTTTTCTAGCAGGGGTTATTTGGGCGATCGTGGCGCTTGTCTTGCATATCCTGCGCTCCAGGAGCCAACAGCCATGACCGACCGCGTGCGCCCCTATATGTTCTATGACGTCGCGCTCACCATCTGCTCGACTTGTTTTCGCAAACTGGAAGGCAAGATCGTTTTTCAGGACGATAAAGTGTTCTTGCTGAAACGCTGCCCGGAGCATGGCGCCGAGCGTGTACTGGTGGCGGATGACGTGGACTACTACCGCCGGTGCCGCGAAGTTTTCCTCAAGCGGCCGGAAATGCCTCAGGTCTACAACACACCGGTGAAGTGGGGCTGTCCTTACGATTGTGGACTTTGCACAGACCACGAGCAGCATTCCTGCTTGACCTTGGTGGAACTCACCGACTCATGTAACTTGCGCTGCCCCGTATGCTACGCAGGCAGCGGTCCTGAACGCACGGAACACCGCTCGCTCGCGGTGATCGAGAAAATGCTGGATGCAGTCGTGCGTAACGAAGGTAAGCCAGACGTTGTGCAGCTCTCCGGCGGCGAGCCAACCTTGCATCCTGATTTTTTCACCATCTTGAAAATGGCCCAAGCGCGGCCCATTCGCCACTTGATGGTGAACACCAACGGCCTGCGCATCGCGCAGGATGAGGAGTTTGTAAAAAGGCTCTCGGAATATCAATCAGGATTCGAGGTATACCTGCAATTCGATTCATTTGAACGGGAAGCGCTCCTTGATTTGCGTGGAGGGGATCTTCGTGGAGTCCGGCAGAGGGCACTTGAGAATCTGAATAAATACGAGATCTCAACGACGCTGGTCGTGACCCTGAAGAAAGGCCTGAACGACGGCGAAATCGGCAAAGTAATTGATTTTGCACTCACGCAGCCCTCCGTTCGCGGCGTCACGCTGCAACCGATCCAGGACGCCGGCCGGCTCGAGAATTTCGATCCCGCCACCGACCGGCTGACTCTCACGGAAGTCCGCCGAAAAATTCTGGAACAAACAAATGTGTTTCGAGCCGAAGACGTGATCTCCGTTCCGTGCCATCCCGATTCCTTGGCCATGGCCTACGCACTGAAAATGGGCGGCAAGGTTGTCCCCTTGACGGGAATGATGGACTCTCAGGTGCTTATCAACGGCGCACGCAACACCATCGTCTACGAAGAAGAACCGGGCATTCGCGATTGTCTTTTCAAACTTTTTTCAACGAATCACTCTCCTGAATCAGGCGCCGCCTCCCTCCGCGATTTGCTCTGCTGTCTTCCGCGCATCGACGCTCCTCCCGAGCTTTCCTATCAGAATATTTTCCGCGTGCTCATCGTTCAGTTTCTCGATGCCCATGCTTTCGACGTTCGCTCCGTCAAGAAAACCTGCATCCACATCGTTCATCCTGACGGCCGTCTCATTCCCTTTGACACCTACAATCTCTTTTATCGCGACGACCTGGAAAGAACCCGTCTCGCTCCTCTCCGCCGCGCCGCGATTTCTGCAGCTTCCTTGGCTTCCGCTTCACCCTTTCCTCTTGCCCCGCACCTGGATCCTTGATTCGAGGAACTTGTATGAGTCTCACGGCAAGGATATTCGAAAGATTCAGGCGTTTCCCCTTCTGGTCTCAAGCTCTTATCACCCTGGGCCCGGCTGGCATTCTTGTGGTCCTTTGGTCCGCTTGCGGTCTTCCTCCACCTCCGCCCCGTCCTGCTCCCCCTGCGCTGTCTACTCCTCGCTCGGAATTGAGAGGAGACTTTGGCGCTGTTTTCTCGCTGGCCTTCAGCCCGACTTCCGAATGGCTCGCTGCCGGAACCGAGGACAAGCAAATCCACCTCTTCGACGTTTCCAGGGACGAGGTTCTTCGCACAATGAACGGGCACACCCAGATCGTCAAAGGTCTTGCGTTCAGTCCTAATGGCAGAATGCTCGCTTCAGCCAGCCTCGACAAAACCATAAAGCTCTGGGACGCCTTCACGGGAAAAGAAATTCGCACTCTTTCCGGACACTCCAGCGGCGTATCAGGAGTCGCTTTCAGTCCCGACGGTCTAAATCTCGCCTCCTCTAGCTGGGACGCCTCCGTCATCATTTGGGACGTCCACTCCGGCAACCTGCTCCAGAAGCTCTCCGGGCATACTGACAAGGTAAACGCTGTCGCGTATAGCTCCGATGGCCGCTTTCTCGCCTCCGCCTCGGACGACGGATCCGTGCGCCTCTGGGATCCGCAAACGGGAGAGCTGGTCCGTTCTCTCCCGGAAGTAAATGCTCGCGTGGAATCCATCGCTTTCAGCCCCGATGGCAAGTTCCTTGCCTCGGGCGCTTCTCGCAACCACCTCTCCAAGGCGTCCCATTATGGCGGTATTCATGTTTGGGATATCGAGTTAATGAGTGCGGTATCCTCCTTTGAAAAATACCGGGGGAACATCCACATGCTTGCGTTTAGACCCGATGGAACAGTCCTTGCCGGCGCCGAATGGCCCTCGGATCCCCGTCCGAACTCCTTTGTCACATTTTGGGATGTAAAAGAGCGAGTTGTGATCAACCGGTTCGATGTGGAACGCTTCGGCGAACTTTACTCCATCGCGTACAGCCACGATGGCCGCTGGCTCGCTTCCGGCGGCCGCAGCGGGCGCATCCGCCTCTGGCAGTAGCGTAGAGCCAGCCAGTGTTCTTTATTGGCATCTTCAGAGTCGTGCGTGGGCGGAGTCCCGCTTCGGCTCGGCCCACTCTTGTCGAAAATTGGGTTCAAATGGCTTCGCCCGCGATGGGTGTGTTAAATTCCCCGTTTCACTTCACCACCATGCTCCCGACAACTGACACCGACATAGCCTTCGCCTCCATCGAAGAAATCGCCGGCCTCTTCCGCAAACGCAAACTCTCTCCCGTTGAACCCACCAAACTCATCGTCCCCCGCATAGATCAACACAATCTCAAAAACAACACCTGCACTACAGCGACGTCCGATCTCGTTCTTGCCAATTGAAAGGAAACTCTAATGCCCTGGTATGATTGCATCGCTTGCTTCTTTGCCGGGATGTTTCTTGCCAATGTCGTGCCCCATTTCGTGCACGGCATTTCTGGCGACCGTTTCCCGACCCCATTCGCCAAACCTCCGGGAAAAGGACTGTCGTCGCCCACTGTGAATGTTGTGTGGGCACTGTTTAATCTGGCCGTCGGTTACATCCTGTTTCGTGTCGGAAAGGTTTCGACTGGAGACTACTCCGTACTTGTTATTTTCTTTGCAGGCGTCGCGGTACTAAGCACGATGTCGAGTGTACGATTTGCAGAGAAACATGCCGCGTAAGCTCCGGAATGAAACTGGCCCGATGCGGGATACCACAAGCAAAAGGGAAATCCGTGCCACTCACAAAACTCGATAGCACCGCGGCCTTGGTGGTGATTGACCTGCAAAAAGGCATTGTCGGTATGGCGACTGTGCACCCGATCAGCGAGATCATCGCGCGCGTTGCCCAGCTCACCCGCTCGTTCCGCGAGAGAGGTTTGCCCGTCGTTCTCGTCAACGTGGCGGGCAGGGCTCCTGGCCGGACCGACGCCGGACCTCGCAACTTGTCGTCGTTTCCGGCCGATTGGACGGAGCTCGTTCCCGAGCTGCAGCGGCAACCCAGCGATCACCTCGTTAGCAAGCAACGAGTGGGCGCGTTCATCGGGACATCTTTGGACGAATATTTGCGCCAACGCGGCGTAACTCAAATTTTCCTGACGGGCGTTGCGACAAGCGCCGGCGTCGAAGCGACGGCACGCAGCGCCTACGATTACGGTTACAACGTTGTGCTTGTTGTGGATGCCATGACCGACCGGGATGCCGCCGCGCACCATCACAGCGTCGAGAAGATTTTTCCCCGGATCGGTGAGACGGACACAATCGACAACGTGCTGAAACTGCTTAAAGTGGGACCTGCTAAGTGAGGCGGGAACAGCAGATAAAGTTCCGAATACTGCGAGAATTGAGTTCAAATAGCTCCGCCATGGACGGGTGTGCTAAATTCGCCATTCCGCTTTGCCACCTATGCTTCCAACCACCGACACCGACCTGGCCTTCGCCTCCATCGAAGAAATCGCCCGCCTCTTCCGAAAACGCAAGCTTTCCCCCGTCGAACTCACCAAGCTCATCCTCGCCCGCATCGACCAATTGAATCCCAAACTGAACGCATACATCACCGTGACCTCCGAACTGGCCCTCGCCCAAGCCCAAAAAGCCGAAACTGAGCTCTTCGCTCCACGCGGCCGCAAAGGCTATCGCGACCGTGGTCCCCTTCACGGCATTCCAATTTCGCTGAAGGACAACATCTACACCGCTGGCATTCGCACCACGGCAGGCTCAAAAATCTTGAAGGATTTCATCCCCACGGAAGATGCCGCGGTCGTTGGACAACTCAAGAATGCAGGCGCAGTTATCGTCGGCAAGACCAACATGCATGAGTTCGCCTACGGCGTCACCAGCAACAACCCGCACTACGGCCCGGTCCGCAATCCCTGGGATGTTTCGCGCATCCCCGGCGGCTCCAGCGGCGGCTCCGCTGCCGCAGTCGCCGCAGGCCTTTGCTATGGCAGCATCGGCACCGACACCGGCGGCTCCATCCGAATTCCTGCCTCGCTCTGCGGCATCGTCGGCCTCAAACCCCATTTCCGCCGGGTCTCCACGCAAGGGGTCGTCCCCCTTTCGAAATCGCTAGATCATGTCGGTCCCCTGGCTCGAACTGTCCTGGATGCCGCTTTGATTCTTCGTGCGATTACCACAGGCGGTTACCTCGACGGGTCAGCCCACAAAACTCCGTATCCATTCAAATTTCAGGGCGTCAATGAAATTCGCAAAAAGCTTCACCGGCCCATCCACTTGGGATTGCCAGACTACCTTTGGAGTCGCATTGATGACGAGGTCCGCAAAATTCTCATGAAGACCCTCGCCGCACCAAATGGCGGGCTCGTCTGTCTGCACGAGTATCGCGCGCCAACCGTGAACAGCTGGACGGAACCCAGTACCAACATCGCCCTGGCGGAAGCGACTGCCTTCCATCAAAGCTCCGGATGGTTTCCATCTCGCTCAGCCGAATATGGCGAAGACGTGCGCACAAGACTGGAAATGGGCAGGGAAATTCGCGCGACGGACTACATCGCGGCCTTTACTAAGCGCCAACTTGCTTGGCTTTCTCTCTTCGACCACCGTTCTGATTTCGTCGGATTGATCGACGCCATCGTAACGCCAACTACTCCGTTCTCCGCCACGAAGATCGGTGTCGAAGACATTTCTGTCAACGGCGAAACCGAAAAGGTTAGGGCCGCATTGTTGAGGCTGAACCGTCCAGCGAACTTTGCGGAGCTGCCGGCCATTTCAGTGCCATCCGGCTTCACGCCCTCCGGCTTGCCCGTCGGGCTTCAAATCATCGGACACGGCTGGCAGGAGGAATCCCTCCTTCAGTTCGCGCATGCCTTTCAACACGCACACCCGCAAAATCGCCGCCCGCCTTTAGCCAGTTCAATCTAGTACATTCGGTTATACGCGATTTGTCTTGACTTCTAAGATAACGCCTGCTACTCTTCAGCTCAGGTAAATCTATAACTTCCAAAGAGCGGCAGCCAATCTGCCGCTCTTTTCTTTTAGAGGATGAACCAGCCGCTTACCACTGCCGGTCGACTCTCATGGGAGGCGCATTCATCCCAAAAAGCTCGCGTTCTGCTCCAGTTTGGCGCGGTCCTAAACGCCCTAGAATCAACACTTACGAAACCTATGATTCTAAATGACTTGCAATACCCATAAGTCCTTTATTTGCAATGTTTACAAGAAACAGGGGAGGGTCGTCGCTTATGGTTAACCAAGAACTCAGTGGCACAGACTTCAGTCTGCGCTCTGTTCCTGTGTAGTTTCTTGCTCTGGCCATCGCCGCTCCATCAACCACTTGCCAATGAAGTAGCCCAACGTCCCGGTAATCATCCCCGCAAAAACGTCGGCCACATAATGGTACCGACCCCAAATCGTTGACACGCACATGCACGCCACCAGCGGCAGCATCACCCAGAACAGCCACCTCCGGTGCCGCCATGCACCCCAGGTAGCCGCCACCGCCCCCGCCACATGCTCTGAAGGAAACGCCGCCCCGCGCACCCTTCCATAGTGCTCGATGAAATTGATCACCGAAGTCGCCGCACCGCCGCGCAACTCCCCATGCCACGCCCCAGCCATCGCAAACCATGGGCTCTCAATCGGAAAGCAAATCGCAATCACATACCCGATCGCGTACCCCGCCGCCGAGTACGTCATTACCGACCAGTACCCGCGCCAATCCCGCCGGTAATACAGAACGCCGCCAACAACCAGCAAGTACGTAAAGTACGTCAAATAAACAAACTGCATGAAATCATTCCGCGCCGGCGTCGCAAACTGCTCGAGCCAAATGGTGGGGTGCACCCCTGTCAGCCAATGATCGAACGCAATCAACTTTGCATCCTGCCACCCCGGCTGCACCAAATGCACCAACTGCCCCAACTCCTCAAAGCAAAACAAAAAGAAAAGATGCGGATACCAATGCCGCCAAAAATGCCAAAACTTCTGCGCAACGGTAGAACAGACACTCTTGTCTGTTCTTTCTTCCGCCGCCTCACCAAACTCTTCACGCCCAGAAACACGCAATTCAGTTCTGCACAAAACCAAAATCACAGCGGCCACCAAGGACTGCATCCCGATCGATCTCACTGGATGCGCCAAGTTCTCCGCAAAAAAAAGGATCAAAGCACTCGAAACTCCCAAGTACCCCAACGCGACATATTCAAACATTCCGCAAGCTGCCCAAGCTGCCGCCAATTCTCGTCCCCCGAGTACGCCAAAATTCTGCGTCTCCCGCTCGATGGTCGTGACACTCTCACCGCTCTGAAGCGCACTGTCACGCCAAGCGATCGCATATTCGCACCCCTTGTATTCGTCTCTCTCAGCGTTGCTCATATCCTGAATCCCGCCTTAACCCGCGCCACATGCAACTCATTTTCACTCTCGTCCGACCTCTGTGTCCTCTCCGCTCTCTGTGCTCTCTGTGTAAATGTTTTTTCTTTCCCCCAAGTCAAAACCGGCCAATCATTCCTCCGAGCGATACGCGCCAAATCGTTCGATGGATTCACCGCCGCTGGCTTCCCGACCGCATCAAGCATCCACCGATCACTCACACTGTCTCCATATCCGAAGCATCTCTGCAAATCCAAATTCTCTTCCGCTGCGATTCGGGGAACCGCTCGTGCCTTCGCCTCACCAAATATCGCTTCTCCCAAGATTCGCCCCGTATATCGTCCACATTTTACTTCCAACCGCGTAGCGCAAACACAAATCTTCGTAGCCAATCCGCGCTCACCAAGCTCGGCTTCTAACGCGCGAGCCGCTCGCTCACCCAAAAGCTCCAGCGTCCCACTCACAATCACGATCAAATGCCCGCGCTCCGCGTGCCACACCATTCGTTCGATCGCCTCTGGATAGAACGTCGGAACCTTGAATAAGTCTTTTTCACCAACAGAAATACCCCCCAAGTACATCTTGTTCGCGTGCAAGATTTGATTGATCCCGCGAGGAAGCTGCCACAAGGCTTCCACGCACCACAAGAAATAACTCCGAATCCCAATGTGTTTCCGATACCGCAGCATCCGAAAAAATTTCCACTCTAGCGACGGCAAGGGCACCAAGGTTCCATCCAAATCGAAAAACGCCGCAACATTTTTGATCTCCTCTTTTGTCTCCTCAACCTCCTGTAGTTTCTCTACCTTCCTCCTCATTAAATCGCCCCCTGCGCAACTCTCTTCACTCTGCGCGCTTGGCCCACGCTCGAAACAAAGCGCCATCCCTCCGCCAAAACTGGCAATCCACGCAACAGACAAAACGCTGCCGTCATCCATGTCAAAACATGCGCGCCAACACGAACCAAGCCGTGCAAGTCTGCTGTCATTCCTCCCAGCAACGCCACTGGTCCGCGCGTCAACGCCAATTCCAGCCCCAGGTAGCAAAAGCAGAGACACTTCATGGCCGCATACAAACCTCGGCTCCAGCGCGATGCGACTAGCGCTCGTCCCCACCACGTCTGAAGCATCGCGTTCGCGCCCCACCCGGAGTGCCCCGCGCGCATGGCCAAGCTACGCAGAAAATCCGTCGCCGCTCCCCGCGCAAAAAAGAAAACGGGCAGCCACAACGACACCATTCCCACCACGGCGAAATACGTGAAGTACACATTTTCGATCATGCGATCGCCGAGAATGTCGAGCTGCGCGCCAACCGGGGTGGCTAAATTTTTCCGCCGCGCGATGTGCCCATCCAACGCATCCAGCGCGATGGTCGTTACCGTCAACACAATCGCTGTAAGGTTTGCCCACGGCCCGCGACCAAACAAACTCACGGCGGCAAATCCCACGGCCACTCGCAAGGCCGTCACTTTGTTTGGCGTCCATTGCATAGCCACCTGCCCCAGATCGCTGGATACTCTGAAGGCCCCGCCTGCCATATGGCAACCGCCATGCCAACCGCGGACTGTGCAAGGTCTTGACTACCTATCACTTACGGGCATCGATGTAGATCGAGACTCTTCAACGCGTCGGCGAAACCCGTCATCTGTCACCCATACCGTGCCGCAAGTATCGAATGCAGGCCTCTCGCGTCTAATGAAGTTGCCACTGACGTCCTCGTGTTAACGCGTGGCGCGCTTTTCCCGTCTTTGTGGGAGAATTAGGGAGTTCCAGGAATAAGCAGAATCAGCAAATCAAACTGGAATAACCGCGCCTTGTGCCCGGTCTGAAGTCAGTAACTCAATTTAAGATCGGAAATTAGAGCCAGCTCAGGTTCAGAAATAAAATATGACCGACGTTTCTTTAGCAGCAGCGTTTATCGCCGGACTGGTTTCTTTTCTCTCGCCCTGCGTGCTACCTCTCGTTCCTGGCTATATCTCAATGCTGTCAGGCATCGGCATGGAGCAATTGCGCCAGGGCCAGCAACCGCGCGGCGGCCTGTTCGCTTCCGCGCTTTCGTTTGTTGTCGGATTTTCCGTCGTGTTCATTTCGTTCGGCGCTTCGGCGAGCGCGGTCGGCACTTTTCTATTGAAGAATCGTGGAATGCTGGCTCCCATTGCTGGCGCGTTGATTTTGCTCTTCGGCTTGCATCTGGTTGGCGCGCTGGTAAAACTCAGTTTCCGCACGGGCTTGATGCTTGGCACTCTTCTTGTAATCCTGGGCGTCGCGTCGATCCTCCATCACGGCACGCTTTTCCTCGGGCTCGGTTGGGTGCACTTTTTTTCGCTTTCGCTGATTGGCTTCTTTGGTCCGGCGCTCGCAAAGTGGCTCAACCGCGATGTGCATTTGCGCAGCACCAGCACGAAGCCCGGCCTCTTCAGCGGCTTCTTCCTGGGATTCGCTTTCGCTTTCGGCTGGACTCCTTGCATTGGGCCGATCCTTGCTACGGTGCTTGCGCTCGCCGCGGCCAGCGACACGATTGCGCGCGGGATTTTGCTTCTCGCCGTTTATTCCGCAGGTTTGGCTGTTCCGTTTCTTCTCACCGCTCTCGGCATTGGGCAATTTCTTAAGTTCTATCAGCGCTTCCGAAAGTATCTCCACGCCGTCGAACTACTTAGCGGCGCTTTGCTCCTTTTTGTTGGCGCTCTGGTTTTTGTCAACAAGCTGACCTGGCTGGCGGGCAAGCTGAGTTTTTTGAACGACGCTGTTCTATGGTTGGAGAAAGCTCTGACGGGCGTGAAGTAAACAGCCTGTGTTTTTTCTGTCCGAGACACGAAGAATTCGCGTTCGGGTATAATTGAATTGAGGAATGGAAGATGAAAACGCTGTTGGTCGTTGCTACTGTGCTGGCACTGGTTGCCGGCACTTACTTTGCGGACAAAGCTACCCGCATCAAGCCGAAGACTGGTGTTCCCGGCGATACAGTCTTGAAGGGCGATAATCCGAACCCAGACAACCTGAAGGCCGATTTGCCCGAGCCCGAGCTCACACTCAAGGACCTCGACGGGAAAGATGTTTCTCTGAGCGAGTATAAGGGCAAAGTTGTATTGGTGAATTTCTGGGCCACTTGGTGCGAACCCTGCCAAGTGGAGATTCCCTGGCTCATCGAAATGCAGGCAAAGTACGGCCCGAAGGGATTCGTCATCTTAGGGATCGCTCTCGACGAAGAAGGCAAAAGTGCCGTAGCTCCCTATGTCGCCAAAGAACGTTTCGACGTGAACGGCCAAAAGCTTCCCATGAGCTACAAAATCCTCATCGGCAACGACGAAGCTGCCGACAAATTCGGTGGCCTCTTTGGGTATCCCACCAGTGTCCTCATCTCCCGCGACGGAAAACAAATCAAACGCGTCACGGGCATGATCAGCCCCGACGAAATGAGCAAAGCCGTCGAGTCCCAACTCTGATACGCTGAATCCATGCTTGAAGAAAAAGATTTTCAGAGAAAAGCGGACGCTGCTTTCGCCGAACTCAAGAAGCGATTGCTTGTGGTTGCGGACGAACACGATTTCGACGTGGAAGGCGAAAGCGGCAAACTCGAAGTCATTTTCGAGGAGCCCGAGGAAGTGAAGTTCGTCGTTTCTCCGAACACGCCGATACGCGAGATTTGGATTTCGGCGCTTTCTACCTCCTTCAAGCTCGGTTGGTCGGAATCGAAGAACGCTTTTGTACTCGAAAAAACGGGTGAGGATCTTTTCCAGGTCATGAACCGCGTTGTTTCCCAGCAGCTAGGCATTCAGGTAAAACTATGAGATTCGTTGTCGGCATGCTGGCTGGCATCTTGCTACTGGTGGCCGTTGCGGCCTTGCCTTCCGCGCAGCAGCAAGTTCCTTCCCCGAAGGACGTTGTAGCTCCCACAATTTATGTTTCGCTTGATCCCGTCGGCCGGGGAAGCCAATTCCAGATTGCTGCGGTACTGAAGATCCGCCCGGGCTTCCATATCAACGCCCGCGAAAAATCCGAAGACTATCTGATCGCTACCGATCTTCGTGCAGAAGCTCCCGCAGGCTTCCAAACAGGCGATGTTTCCTATCCCAAAGGCGCACTGCACTCCTTCACTTTTTCCAAGAAGCCGCTAAACGTTTACGAGGATACGATCAAGCTCTACCTTCCGGTTACCGCGCTCCCGAACGCGCCTCTCGGTCCGCAACACTTCCCGCTAAAACTGCGCTATCAAGCTTGCAGTACGGAGATTTGCTTGCCGCCGGTCACTCTTACGCTTGAAGCTGCGTTCAACGTCGCTGCATCCGCCTCCGCGGCGAAGTCTGTCCATCCCGAACTCTTTCCGCCAAAATAACTCGCGTTCGACAAAAGCTCCCACGTTGCCGGCTGCGCATCGTCGCTGCGTGACCGAGTTTCCTGACGGCGTCCGGCATGAGCTTTGTACAGTCTTTCCTTTAGTGCATGCACTGGCCGTCTCTGTGACAATGCTCGAATGGCGGATACTCCCAGCGGTTCGCGAAAGTGGCTGATTGTCCTTGCAGGTTTTTTGCTGGTGATCATCGTAGCGGGCGGGATTTTCGCCTGGCGCGTGCGGCACATGGATGATTCCATCCGCCTCTGGGTGATTCGCTCCCTCAGCGATCATTTCCAAAGCCGCGTTGAACTTGCGACGCTGCGTGTCACCGGTTTCCCTCATCTGGGCGTTACGGGCGAAGAACTGACGATATATTTCCACGATCGCACGGACGTTCCACCGATCGTTCATGTCGATAAATTCTCGTTTGAACTCGGCGCGCTCGCTATCCTTCGCTTGCCGCGCCACATCTCCGCCGCGCTCATCGAAAACATGACCGTCACGATTCCGCCTCGCGGAGAAAAAAAGACTCCGAAAGCGAGCGACTCCGGAAAAACGAAAAACGTTCTCACTTCCCTTATCGTTGATGAAGTCATCTGCAAGAACACGGTCCTTGTTACGCTTCCCCGGAAACCCGATCCCGGGAAACCTGTAAAAGAGCCACTCGAATGGGACATCCACGATCTCGACCTGCGTTCCGCAAGCGTTGACAAGCCTTTCCACTTCCACGGCATCCTCACGAACGCGAAACCCAAAGGCGAAATCGACACGACCGGCGACTTCGGTCCCTGGGATGTCGACGATCCAGGGGGCTCTCCCGTCTCCGGTTCCTACAAGTTCACCGACGCCGATCTTGGGCCCTTCCCTGGCATCGCGGGCATTTTGTCATCAACGGGAAAGTACACCGGAGTGCTTGCCCAGCTCGAAGTCAATGGTGAAACGGACATGCCCGATTTTTCTCTCGATAAAATCGGCAAGCCGGTGCCGCTTCACACCGAGTATTCGGCTACGGTCAACGGCACCAACGGAGATACTCTTCTCCATCCCGTGCGCGCCACGCTTATCCACTCGCTTATCATTGCGGAAGGCAGCATCATCAATGAACCCAATCATGCCGGGCACAGGATCGTTCTTGATGTTGGCGCTCCCAACGCGCGTATTCAGGACATTCTCAGTCTCGCGATGAAATCCGACAAACCCCTCCTGACCGGCCCCGCAAAAATTAAAGCGAAATTACTTCTGCCGCCCGGCAAGGAGAAGGTTCTTGAGAAGATGATTCTCGACGGCGAAATCGGGATCGACGATGCGCGCTGGTCCAGTCCGGAAGTCCGCCAGAAACTTGAGTCCCTCAGCCGCCATGCCGAAGGCAAGCCGGGGGATGAAGACGCAGGCAGCGCCGTCTCCGATCTTCAAGGCAAGTTTCACATGGAGAAAGGCATTATCCATTTTTCCAGTCTCACGTTCGGCGTTCCCGGCGCGACCATCGACCTGGTGGGCACTTACCACATCTTGGGAGGCGAACTCGATTTCAATGGTCATCTCCGTCTTCAAGCGAAACTCTCTCAGACTGTTACGGGCACCAAATCCTTCTTTCTGAAAGCCGTTGATCCATTTTTTAAGAAAGATGGGGCTGGGACAGTTATCCCTATCTCCATCACCGGCACACGGGATCAGCCGACGGTCGGCGTCACTATCTTCCATAAGAAAATCGAGAAAACGGTGGGCGGCACTAAACCCTTGTCCAAGTAATGGTTGGGCTGGCCTCGACTTACTTACTAACTCTGACGGACTCTTCCAATGCACCAGGGTCGGACTCAGAATTTAAGCAAAGGGAAGTTTCCGATTGTTCTTGCGGGAGTTGGACGGTCCGATGGAGTTCAAGTCCTTGGGCAACGGTTAGCATATTCGCAACTCTGGCTAGGAGCTACATCTCCAAAGATAAAAACATCTCAGCGATCGTTTTTTCTTAAAGTCGCTTGCCGGGTCACAGATGCACAAGATCTCGGCGGTCACAGTCACGCGGTTTGGAGCGTCTGTTATTTGCGTGTAGGTCTGGTATGGCCCGCTCGGTTTAGGTGCAGCGTCTTTAGGCTCACAGGCGCAATCCCCCTCGATCTTAAACGTATAGACAAGACGATACGAATTGGTCTCCTCGGTGCACTTCCGGCACTCAAATTGCGCGTGCTGTGCGCTATCCAGCGCAGCGACTGTCAGCAACGGATGGCCACTGACCGCTACCGCCGACTCGATGCTTCCATCCCGCCGGATCGAAAGATTCAAATCTACGTCGCCTACGATGCGCGCAGTTCGCGCAACTGGAGGATATGTGGGCGCAATCAAATTGACCACGACAACTCCAGCCTGAGAGCCATTCGTATCGGCAAGGTTTTTGGCCTGGGGTTCTAGAACTATGCAAGGCAGACGGATTAGAACAATTGAAAGAATTAAGCTCGTCGACAAGCGGTCCATTGAAAGGAGCTTAGTCCCTCAATATCGAAATGTCGAGAAACCAAAATTGAGGTCCGAACATGGCGTGCCCCGGGCCGTCACCCGAAAAGTAGAAAGAACCCAGGACTAAGTCTGATGCTGGCGCCGTGAGGCGTTAGTGTGGACTGCACGCATACAAGTCTCGTTTTCCGCAAAATTAGTTACGCTACTGTTTGTTGTCCCTGAGCAACGACAGTGACCCGCCTGGTCCCAGATGCTCTTATTAGTCCGAGAATATTTTTTCATGTGGGTAAATTTAGCTGAAGTGGCGGAGACGAGGATGTCTAAAAAATTTGGAATTTGGGCCGTCGGCCTGCCGCTCTCTGCGATGCTGAACTGGTACAGGAGGACTGCAGAACGATTTCGGCTGTTGGCGCGGGGAATTGCGCATCAATTAAGGATGATGGGGCGAAGAAAACAATTTGAAGCCCCGGAAGTTATAAAGGTTAGCCCTCCGTTCCACGCAGATTTTGCCGGGAGTCCCCTAGAACTCAGGGAATTCACCAGGGTATTGAGTGTTGGCGACCGCATCCGTGTGCTTTGCGATGACGGGGTACTTGTGGCGGAGAAAATTTCCGAGACGCAGTTCAAGGTAATTCATGCGCAAGCGATGGCAGAGTTAGTCCATTGATTGCAGATGGCGAGTCATCCACAAGCCTGATAAACGCTGCCGTAATTGTAAAAGTGAATTAAGACGCCAGTTTTAAATGCGTTCGCTAGGCGGCGCGGCTTACCAGCTTCCGCGCTGCAAGACCAAACATCAAGCGCGAAAATCCAGTCATCAGCAGGTTCACGCCTACCAATATCCCGATGGCCCACACCGAGCTCGACGGCCAGTGAAACCAGATCAGTCCGCCCAGGAGCAGCGTGATCAGCGCATTCACCAGTAGCCAGCCTGAGCCGCCTTCGCCGCGCATCCGGAAATACGCGATGATTTCGAAGACCGCTTCCATCAGGATGATCACCGCCAAGAGCAGCGTCAGCGTTCCCAACCCCAGCAGCGGGTGCGTCAAAAAGTAGAATCCACCGAGGATATACAGAATTCCGATCAGCACCTGCCAGATGACGCGCCCCGCTCCGCCACCGCTGAACGCCGCGACGAAATGCGCTCCACCGCCAAATACCAGCACCCACCCTACAAGAATCGTTACCGCCAAACCCGCAATCCCCGGCTCAATAATCGCCATCATCCCTAAAAGGATGAACACTACTGCCATGGCAATAAACCAGCCACTAGCTTTCTTGATGATCGTACCTGCTCCACGCAACCCTTCGGTTGGATTTGCTGTCGCCATCGGACGCCTCCACTCTCGCTTGATTAATCGTGCCCCGAAACGGGGAAATACTAGTGTGGTGCCACACACCAGAGCCATTGTCAAGAATGACGGACGTCGAAATTATATTGGTCCGGCTTCTCACAATGCGTACCGGTGCTTTAGGCCTACTTTCCATCCGAAAGAGCGCCGATTATTCGAGCCCGCGGGCGTTACCGAACCCTGGCCACCACCAGAATTTTAGGAACCTTTTCGCCGCTGGGGCGTCTTCTACGGCATGAACCTCTACGCCTACCTTCGCTCCGCGTTCCGTCAATTCAAGCGCAATCCTGGTTTCTTTGGTATCGCTCTGGCCGCGCTCGCTCTCGGCATCGGCGCCAACACCGCTATTTTTAGCGCGGTGGAGGGAGTGCTGCTTCGCCCGCTGCCGTATGCCGACCCGGGGCAGTTCGTGATGCTCTGGGAAGACGCGTCCTATGTGGGCTTCCCGCAGAACAATCTGTCGGCGGCGGATTATGTGGACTGGCGGGCGCAGAACCAGGTCTTTACGGATGTGGTGGCGATTCGCTACGCCAATGCCTCCTTCAACGGCGATCAGGCGCCTGAACAGGCCCTCGGGAGGCGCGTCACTCCCAATTTTTTTGATGTGCTTGGCGTGCAGCCCGCTATCGGGAGGCCTTTTACTGCCGAGGAGGATGCTGCCAAGCGCAAAGTCGTCGTGCTGAGCTATGCGCTGTGGCAACGGCGCTTTGGGGGCGACCCGGCAGTGCTTGGGCGTTCCATTTTGATGGACGACGAAGCCACTACGGTCGTGGGAGTTATGCCTCGCGGGTTTTTCTTTCCAGACAATGCAACCGACTATTGGCAGCCGGCTTCTTTCTCACCCGAGGATCTGGCGCGGCGCAATCGGCACAACCTGGAAGTCGTCGCACGGATGAAGCCCGGCGTCACGCGGGACCGAGCACAACGTGATGTGGATGTAATTGCCAAGCGATTGCAGCTGCAGTATCCCGACACAAACACAAATATTGGCGCTGTTGTGGTTCCCATTCGCAAACAATTTGCCGGCGATACCGCGACGGGTTTGTGGGTATTGCAAATCGCCGCTGTGCTCGTTCTTCTGATTGCTTGCTCGAATCTGGCAAATCTTCTTTTAGCTCGAGCTGCGGGGCGCCGTAGGGAGATTGCGGTGCGCATTGCTTTGGGCGCGAGCCGCGGGCAGATTGCGGCGCAACTTGTTACAGAAAGTTTGTTGCTCTCGGTTGGCGGAGGAGTGGCGGGCCTCTTCGTTGGCAGGCTTTGCTGGGGCATCTTTAAAAATCTCGTTCCTTTGCAAATCGCTGGCGATGGCTTCGCTTTAAATACGCCCGTGCTTCTGTTTACAGCAGCGGTTTCGATTCTGGCGGGCGTATTTTTTGGGCTGATGCCGGCTTTGCGAGCGACGGATGTTTCTCTGCAGGAATCGCTTAAGGAAGGCGGGCGAGCCGGGGAATCTCGCGGCGGCGTGAGGCTGCGAGATACGCTGGTGGTGGCGCAATTCGCCATGGCGTTTGCGCTGCTGGTGGGCGCGGCTTTGATGATTGAAACGCTGTGGAATCTGCGCCGTGTGGATCTGGGTTTTCGTTCCGACCACCTTTTGACCATGGGCGTGCCGTTGCCCGACAAAAAATACAACACCAATGAGAAGATTCGTGCGTTTTATCGAGACGTTTTGGATCGGACGCGAACTCTTCCCGGAGTAAAGAGCGTGGGCTTTGGCTCGGACGTGCCGTTCACTTCGATCGGCGACACGGAGGGCTACGCCATCGAAGGCGCCCCGCCCACTTTGCCGGGACAGGACAACGACGCGCTTTATCGCGAAGTGACGGCGGGTTATCTGGAGACTATCGGGGGGACGCTCGAGTCCGGGCGACTCTTGGAGGATCGCGATATCGAGTCTAGTCAGCCGGTTGTTGTGATCAACGAGTTTCTGGCGAAGCGTCATTGGCCTGGCGTGGATCCCGTTGGAAAACGGTTGAAGCTCACGGGCTCTAAAGAGCCCTGGCGAACTGTTGTGGGAGTCGTGAAAGACATTCGCGAGCGAGGTCTTTTGCTGGACATGAAGCCGGCAGTTTACCTGCCGGTGAATCAGGTGGATAACCCATCGCCGTATTACCTGGTGGCGAGAACTGCGCAGGATCCCGCGAGTGTGGTCAATGCGCTGCGCGGCGCGGTGTGGTCCGTGGATAGCGAGCGGCCAGTGGCCTTGATCCGCACGATGGATCAGCTCATGGAGGAAAACGTTGCGGACCGCGCGCGGCCCATGATGTTGCTGGGAATTTTTGCGGGGCTGGCGCTGGTTTTAGCGTGTATCGGCGTCTACGGGGTGCTGGCTTATTCCGTCGCGCAACGGACGCGCGAAATCGGAGTGCGGATGGCTTTGGGAGCGCGGCCTAGCGATGTTACTCGGATGATTTTGGGGCGCGGATTGAAACTGAGCGCGGTCGGGTTAATTGCGGGCGCGGCGCTGGCGGGAATTCTGGGGATACTACTGCGGACTTTGTTGTTCGGCGTGACGCCTGCTGCGCCGCTCGTTTATGCAGGCACGGCGGCATCGCTGATAGTCGTTGCGCTCGCCGCATGCGTGATCCCAGCGCAGCGCGCAGCGCGCGTGGATCCCGTGGTGGCTTTGCGCGACGAATAAGCAGCGGATAAAGAATCGCAGGGCAAATATCTGGCGACTTGGTCAAACAGTTTCTTTGGAAATTACGCCAACGCTTTTCGCAAGCGGCTTACGACGCGCGCCTGACCAAGAGCCACCATCGTATCGAAGAGTGGTGGCGCGACAGCCTGCCCCACGATCGCAACGCGGCACGCGTTGATTAGCAACCCAGCTTTCACGCCTGCGGCTTCCGCCACGGCTCGCGAAGCGTGATCGCACGGGTCGTGACTCCACTCGGGGAGCGCGGCAAGCGCATCGGCCAGCTTTGCGAGCAGGTCAGGGACCTTGGGGTCCTTCCAGAACTTTTCCTTCGCCGCGGGATCGATAGGAAACTCATCGCTGAAAAATGCGAGCGACCACGACGAAAAATCAGGCAACAGACGGATTCGCGGCCGGAGAAGATCCACTGTGCGCGAAAACCAGGCTTGGTCGCGTCCGTCCGCGCCTGGAGCAGCGCCAGCGGCCCATTCTTCCTTCCACAATCTGCTGCGTTTTAATTCGGCTTCCACTTCCGGCAAGAGTTCTTCAATAGGAAGTTTCTGTAAATATTGCGTATTGAACCATTCGAGCTTGGGCTTATCGAATACCCCGTTCGTCCGGCTGACGCCTTCAAGTGAAAATCTTTCGATCAATTCGTTGGTGCGCAGATACTCGTCATCGTTCCCTGGCGACCAGCCGAGCAGCACGAGAAAATTGCGGAACGCTTCGGGCAAGAATCCTTCCGTGCGGTACATATTGACGTCCGTTGCGCCGTGCCGTTTCGACAAGCGCTTCTTGTCAGCTCCGAGAATCAGCGGCACATGCGCGAAGAGCGGCGGCTCTGTTCCTAGCGCGCGATAGAGCAATACCTGCTTTGGCGTATTGGAAATATGGTCGGCGCCGCGAATCACGTGCGTGATGCGCATGTCGATGTCGTCCACCACTACTCCCAGTTGATACATCGACTGGCCGAACTCTTCGTCACCTTTGCCTGAACGCAGCAAAACGAAATCTTCGATTTCGTCGTTCGAGAATTCCGTCTCGCCAAAGACCACATCGGTAAATTTCGTTGTTCCGCCGAGAGGCACTTTGAAGCGCACGGCAGGTTTCACACCCGGTGTTGACGGCTTGCCGCCGCGGCAACTGCAGCGCGTCACGCGGCGAGCTCCGCCACCCTTCGGCTCTTCGTCCTGTCCAGGCTCCGCGTGGTCTCCACCCGCATACTTTTCCGCAGGGCAGTAGCACAAAAACGCGGTGCCGTTCGCGAGGCATTTTTTTGCGGCCTCGCGGTAAAGTTCCGTGCGCCGCGACTGATAAAACGGCCCTTCGTCCCACTGCACACCGAGCCATTTCAGCCCGTCCAGAATCCCCGTAACCAGTTCCGGCTTATTTCGCTCCGCGTCGGTGTCTTCAATCCGCAGAATCATTGTGCCGTGGTAGCGACGCGCAAATAGCCAATTAAACAGGGCCGTGCGCGCGCCTCCGACGTGCAGATAGCCTGTCGGAGAGGGCGCAAATCGTACTCGTATGCCGTCCTGTGTTTTGTCAGTCATTTCGCTCATGCGTATGGTGCGTCCTGCGCACTAATTTCAAACTTCCAGTTTAGCGAAACACCCAATCTCCGTCCAATCTGGCTCTGCAGTAGCCCAAAATGGACAAGTCCTAGCCCGGCCCAGTTTTGCCCCCCCTCGCCTTGTATGGAAACCGTTACCCCCTCCCTGCTGCCTCTTTCGCAACCGGTACCCCGGTACGCTTGCTTCCTGAAAATTCCATCATCCATAATCACAGTACTTGGCTTTGTGCATCGAGGTGCCTCCTCGCGCAGCCGCACTGTTGTCCCCGTGTGCGCCGGTCGAGGTTTCAGTTTCATCTTGACGCACGAAGCGCTTCACTGTTTTTGTACGTTGCAACGGAGCCGTTCGTGTTCAGGACGGAGAATTGACCGAGGCCTTGACCAACCAGAGCTTCATCGCGCTGGCATTGCTTGCGGCTACCTCATTGGTGGCCGGCTTCTTCGCCTATATTTACCAACTCAAGCGCCGGCCCTATCTGCTTTACTGGACCGCCGGTTGGGCGATGGTCGCTCTTAGTTACCTCGGACCAGCGATCTCCCAGGGCATTCACACGTGGCCGCTGCAGACGGCGCTCGATCAACTGCTCTATGCCGCAGCGGGAATCTTTTTCTTCCTTGGCGCACAACTTTATGCCGGACGTCAGCTGTGGACTATTCCTGCTTCAGCCGCTGGCGGCGTCCTCGTGTTTTGGGCCGGCGCCGTATCTCTAAACTGGTTCAACTTTCCGCTCATTCTTCCAGCGGCCGCCCTCTTTCTCGCCGTTGCCTACATCTTCTGGCAAGAGAGTCGCCGCCAGGAAACACTCGCTGACTGGCTACTGGCCGCCACCTTTGTCGTATGGGCCATTGTTGGAGTAACTTTCTCCTTCTTTCGTGCCTCACCGTTCTTTCGCGATATTAGTTTCCAGACTGCCGCCGCAGTTCCCTCCGCGTTCGTCGCCATGCTCATGGTCATGGCCCTCTACGAAGAAGAAAAGCGCCGCGTCGAGCGCAACATGCTCGCGCTTTCCAACCTCAATCTCGCCACTTCGAGTTTCGTTGGCGGAGAAATTCAGCGCATGCTTGCTCAGGCGCTCGATCGCGTCCTGGGAGTCGTACGTCTTCCTGCTGGTGCACTGTTTCTACATCATGGCGACCCGCAAGGCCCCACGTCTGTCGTTGCGGTCGGCCTAAGCGACAATTTCTGCCGCACCGCGCAGGAACAAGGGCTCGACGATTACCTCGTCGGCCTCGTCTCTCGTCTCGGCGGCCTGCTCGGTTTCCGCGATCTACGCAACGACGACACGGTCGCTGCTCTCGAGCGCGAAGAGCCCATCCGGCGCTTCCGCCAGCTCGCTCTCGCGCAAGGTCTCCGCAGCATCGTGGCTATCAGTCTTCAGGCCAAGGAACATGCTTTTGGCGTCCTTCTTCTCGGCACACCGGACAGCCGCCGCTTTACTCCCGCTGAATACCGTCTGCTTCTTGCGCTAGGCCACCAAATTGGCATGGCCGTCGAAAATAGTTACCTCATCCAGCAGACATCTCGCCGGTCCGAGGAGCTGCACGTCCTCAACGAGATTGGCCGCGCGCTGAGTTCGACTCTTAACAAGGAAGATCTTCTGCGCAAAGTTTGGGAAGAACTGCGGCGACTCTTTGATGTGGAAAATTTCTACATCGGTTCTCTTAACCCGCTTCGCGATGAAATGCAGTTCGACATAGAAGTGACGGAAGGGACTATGAGGCCTCCGCGCAGCCGGGCGGCTGGCAACTATCTCACCGAATATATTATTCGCACGCGACAGCCCGTCCTTATCCGCGAAAATTATGCTGCCGAGGTCAAAAAACTCGGGGTCGAGCCCATTATCCAGAACGGCTGCTTCTGCGGAGTGCCACTAGTCGCTTACGACCATGCCATCGGCGCCATGGCTGTTTTTTCCGAAAACGAACGCGTCTTTGATGAAGGACATCTCGAACTCATGCGCGTCCTCGCCAGCGAGGCGAGTATCGCTATTGAAAACGCGCGGCTTTTCCACGAGGAGCGCACCAAGGCGCGTCATCTCTCGCTGCTGAACACCATTTCTCGCAACGCCATCGCGACGCTCAATCCAGACGAAATGCTCGCCAAGATTGCCGAACAGCTCGAGGCGGGACTCACTTACGATCACATCGGCATCAGCGTCCTCGAATACTCAACACGCGAACTTGTCGTCCAAGCCGAAGCCGGCGCGCGGCGAGGAGCACTCGGCCGCCGCATTCCTCTGGGCAACGGACTTATAGGCCACGTCGCCCGCAGCGGCCAATTGGCGGACTATCAGTCTTCCAATTCGATGGAGTCTCCACACAAACCGCTCTTGCCGGATTCCGCTGCTGCCATCGCCCTCCCCGTGTTCTACGCCGAACAGCTTCACGGCGTGCTGTACGTTGAATCTTCGTATCACTTGGAATTTTCCGAAGAAGAGATTCTCCTGCTTCGTACGCTTGCCGACCTCATTGCTGGCGCTCTGCACAACGCGCTTTCATTCCAGAAGGCCCAGGAACAGGCAATTACGGACGGCTTGACCGGCGTCAAGACGCATCGCTTCTTTATGGAAGCGCTTTCCGCGGAGTGGAAGCGTTCGACCCGCGCCGGCCGCGCTTTTGCCCTCGTGCTCATGGACCTCGACCGCTTCAAATTCGTCAACGATTTTTACGGGCACCTTGAAGGCGACCTTGTTCTCCAGCGCGTCGGCCACATTCTCGAAACCAATTGCCGCCGCTCGGATGTCGTCGCCCGCTATGGCGGCGATGAATTCGTAATTCTCATGCCGGAAACGAACATGGAGCACGCCCGCCAGCTGGCCACCAAACTTCGCGGCTGGGTTTCCGCGGATCCGCTTTTGCGCGAGAAAAACATCAGCGCTAGCTTTGGAATTGCCTGTTATCCGCTCCACGGCTCTTCGCCGCAGGAGCTTATCCAGGTGGCCGACGCTTCCATGTATTTGTCCAAACACCAGGGCGGAAATGCAGTTTCGACAGCAGACCATTTCGATCCCAACGAAGCGAAGAAGTGGAAGCGCGATGTGCTTGAGGCCTATCTCGGTGTAACTCTAAAACGACTCTTCGCCACCGGGCCGGAAGCCTTTGAAGAAATCTACTCGCGCCTGAAACAATTCACCGAGTCGCTTGCCACCACTGAGATTCCCAATACCAAATCCACGGTGCCCTCATCCTCGCGCGGCCCGGAAGGCCTTCCTCAAGCCGTCCTCGACACGGTTACTTCTCTCGCTTTCGCGATCGACGCCAAGGACCACTACACGCAGGGACACTCGCAGAAAGTTTCCGCCTATGCAGCTCTCATCGCCGAGTCTCTGAACATGACCGACACGGAGATCGAAGAGATTCGCCTTGGTGGCGTGCTCCACGACATCGGCAAAGTTGCGATCCCGGAAGCTATTTTGAACAAGAGTGGACCGCTCAATCCTGAAGAATGGGAAACCATGAAGGCCCACGTAAAATTTGGGGCCAAGATTCTGGACCCACTTACTCCGCTCGCACGCATTCGCGAGATGGTGCTGCATCACCACGAATTTTTCGATGGCTCGGGCTATCCCGACGCTCTCTCCGGCGAAAGCATTCCTCTCGGCGCCCGCATCATCGCCGTAGCGGATGCCTACGACACAATCACCAGCGATCGCACGTACAAGAAAGGCCGTAGCTCTGTCGAAGCTCTTGCCGAGCTCGAACGTTGCGCCAACGCTCAGTTTGATGGCGCGATTGTGCAAGTGTTTGTCCGCACCATGCGGCAGCTCCCAAATCCCATTATTGAAGTAGCCACGACCGCCCCACGCAATTCCTAGCTTCGTACTTCGACACTAACGAACTGCAATCGCTTTCTCTTGCGGCTTTGTGAAAGCCGTCCTTCCCTTTTCGGGAACCACGACTCACTAAAGTTTGGCCCTAGAAGTGCCGATAGATATGGTGTGAATCTGCGACTATGAGCGCCACGGATCTTCAGGCTAGCAACAAGATGTCGCATTTGCGCCGAAGTCAGCGCGTGTGCTTGAGGCTCCCTATTGTAGTGCTCAGAGAAGGACCCGGAACAAACGTGGCCTCGGAAGAAACGCATACTCTGATCGTGAATGCGCATGGGGCGCTCATACAGTTGGCCTTGACGGTCGAAATCGGCCAGCTCCTCGGAATCAAAAACATGCAAACCCTGGAAGAGCTTGTCTGCCGCGTGGTTAATCTCGGCCCCGATCAGCCGGGCAAGCGAGAAGTGGGCATCGAGTTTGAACTTGCTTCTCCGCGATTTTGGCGAATCGCTTTTCCGCCTTCGGATTGGACTCCTCGCAGCCCTGATGCAAAAGCCCCGACGCCGCACTCACCTGGCGGCAAGCCACAACAGAAGAAAATCAGCGGCTTACCGACCGAGGCCGACAAAAAGGTCCTCAAATAAGTGAGGAGGTCCGGCCTGAGCTGTAGTTTTTTGACTGTCCCATTTGTCAACTTCCGTTCCAATTTGGGACTTCCGATGAATTCAGGTCGTCCGAAGTCGTTTCTGGGAGACTACTCCAGATCTACACTGCTCACCGCATATCGAGATCGACGTCCTTAATTGGCAAATCCCAGTGGGCGTCGAGAATTTCAAATCGCCTCTGCTCTTCTTTCTTGTAGGTTTCCTGATCCGGATAGAGCTGTTTGATCAGTGCAGCGCTGTCGAAATTGTCGTTCGCGATGGCCGCGTTCTTATAGACGATGGTCACGCGAAAGTCCCAGCGGCCGTCTTCCGTCGTGTGATACCGGGGCGCAACCATAGTCACTTTCAACATGCGTCCCAGTTCCACTTCCTTCTTCAACACCGGATAATGATTTTTCTTGAATAGTGCTAGGAACTCGTCGGCGTGTCCCCATTTTGCTTTGTAGTAGTACTCAATTACGAATGGCTGGGTGGTTCCTTCGCTCGCCGACGCGCTCTGCGACGCCCGTGCCCGACCGTGACCCACCCAGAGAATTGCCAACAGCACGAGTACCGCAATCCCTGCACATCTCATCCCCTGCTCTTTTCTCATCAACATAAGTTTCCTCCGTGTTTCTCTCTGCCAGGTCACCTATCCTAACCTCATTTCTACGAAAGCGAGCTGGCTTACGGCCTCTTCGGGGATGCAAAACCAAATCGAATCGGCTCCTGCTATTCTTATAATTCATGACCGACCAGCAGTCTTCTGGAGGGAAAATGCAAACGGCTTCCATTAAGTGGATTGGTGAGGAACAATTTGTGGCAACCAGTCCCTCCGGCCACGCCATTGCCATCGATTCCGATCGCGCGTCCAACAAAGCCGCCGGCCCGATGGAACTTGTTTTGATGGCACTCGGCGCGTGCACGGCCACTGACGTCGTCAGTATCCTGAAGAAAAAGCGGCAAAAACTGGAGTCCTTGGAAGTGATCTGTTCCGGCCAGCGCGCCTCGGAACCGCCAACGGTATGGATCAAACTGGAGGTTCTTTATCGGCTACGCGGCGTGCTGGACGAAGCCGCGGTGAAGCGCGCGATTGAGCTAAGCGAGAAAAAATATTGCTCCGTGTCTGCCATGCTTCAAAAAACCGCCACGCTCACCTGGCGCCATGAAATCCTTCCGCCCGCGGAGTGACTCCTCGCATGCATTTTGGCTTTCTGCTTTCAGACCCGATGAAGAGCCGTTGTGTATCTCTGTTTCTTACTTTCTCGTCTTGTCACCCCGCATCCGCATCGCATAGAATTTCGAATTCGCTTGGTTTGCGCTAACTCGCAAGGAGTGATATGTCCCACCGCATCGCGGCAAAAATCACGGGTGTCGCAGGCTATGTTCCGCCAAAAGTACTAACCAACGCCGACCTCGAGAAAATGGTCGCGACTAACGACGAATGGATTCGCACGCGGACCGGCATCCGAGAGCGGCACGCTGTGGAGCACGGCACAGCCAGTTCGCATTTGGCCACCGAAGCGGCTAAGGCGGTTCTTGCCCAGACCAAGACCGACCCCGCCGATATCGACATGATCGTCGTGGCCAGCGTTACGCCGGACATGATGTTTCCGGCGACCGCTTGCCTCGTGCAGGACCGCATCGGCGCGAAAAAAGCCTGGGGCTTCGATCTATCCGCAGCCTGCTCGGGCTTTGCGTATGCGCTGACGGTCGGGGCTCAGTTTGTCGGCTCGGGTGTTCACAAAAAAGTTTTGGCCATCGGTAGCGACACCATGACATCCATCCTCGACTATACGGATCGCGCTACCTGCGTCCTTTTTGGCGACGGTGCAGGCGCCGTGCTTCTTGAGCCCGCTGAACCCGGCGAGGGCATTTTGGATTTCACTCACGATATCGACGGTTCCGGCGGCCAATATCTTTTCATGCCGGGCGGAGGCTCTTTAAATCCTGCTACCGCCGAGACAGTCGAGAAGCGAATGCATTACGTCCATCAAGAAGGCTCGCAAGTTTTTAAATACGCTGTTCGACGCATGGCGGAAGTTGCTGTCAACTTGCTTGAGCGCAATGGTTTCACGAGCAAGGACCTCGCGCTTGTCGTGCCGCACCAGGCCAATCTGCGCATCATTCGCGCCATGCAGGAACGCCTCGGCGTCGACGATACCAAGGTGATGGTTAACATCGACAAATTTGGAAACACAACGGCGGGCACGATTCCTTTAGGCCTTTGGGATGCCGTGGCGCAAGGCCGGTTGCACAAAGGCGATCTTGTGCTGCTGGTCGCGGTCGGTGCGGGATATACAACCGGAGGCGTCCTGCTCCGCTGGGCCTACTAATCCCAGCCCCTTGCCACAGTGGAATTCCCGTGGAGTGTATGAACCTGCTTGCAGCTGATTTGGACTTAATTTACTGTTGCTTGTAAATCACATCGTGGGCGTGCTTCTTTTCCATTTCATCGTTTTCGGCCTGCGTCAACGCAACATTTTTCTCACCTTCGCGTACTGATGTCTCGCGCATAAACTGCTCGAAACCTGGCGCTGAAAAAACACAAACAAAACTGACAGCGTCGCTCCCAATATTGGCAGCGGAAATCCATGTGTTGGCAGGGATGAAAATGGTGGCGCCAGCATGCACATCCCTAGTAGCGTCTCCCAAATGCACGCGAACGGTTCCCGTCTGCAAGTACAAAATTTCGTCCGCGCCGGGGTGCCTGTGAGGATCGATTGCCCCTCCCGGCGCGATATCTGCCGTAAAAAGAACTAAATTAGGCGACCCGCCGTTTTTCGGATCAACCTTCAGAATGAAAGTTTCTCCTGGATCAGGGTGCCCCGGCCATCCCCTCACAACTCGCCGCTCGCCCTCGTTCTTCTCGAGGATGAGCGGGGTTGTTTTTGTCGCACTCGCTGCTTGTGATGTCGAACCCGGCGGCGCGGTCGCGCTGCCGCACATCAGCACCAGGTACACCGCCACGCTGAACTGCGTAATTCGCATCAGGCACCTCCTCGCAACTTCCTTCGGCCGCATTCCAGCTGCCGATGCGAGACGTTACTCCGCCCTTTGCTCAAGTGCAACAACAGGAGGCACCGCAGTTCACGTCATTTTGCGGCAGGTGCTAATGGAAGCAGGCGCTCTTTGTTGATTTTAAGCACCATGCCGGCGTTGCGGTCGGCGACCTCGCTCACTTTGTATTCCGCTGATGTGCCCAGCACTTGCGCCACTTCGGATGGCGTTAACTTGTACTCGTCAGTTAGCCATTGCGCCATGTTTGCTGTGGCCTCGCGCATGGCGTCGTCGAGAGAGCCGCTCAGGCCTATTGCCATAATGTGGGTCGCGGATTCCACTCTCGGCCCACGGACGCTCTTGCCGGGAATTACGTCCACTGTGAAATCCACGTCCATGGATGTTTCCAGAGCGTTGCCGTTGAGTTCGCCGTCGCCTTGCGCAGCGTGGGCATCGCCGACGTACAGCAGGGCACCCGGCACGTTCACTGGCAGATAGATCGTTGCTCCCTCGACGATCTCGTTGAAATCCATGTTGCCGCCCCATCTTCCTGAGTCGCCTGTGCCTGGTGCGGCCTGCGCCGAACCGGGAGCAACAGCGATACAGCCCAGCATGGGTCGCAGCGGCACGGTGTATTCCTTCAAGTGCTCGGCAGGCTTCTCAGGAGTCGCTACGCCGCGTTGCGTGTCCAGATGCCAGCGTATTGTCTTGCCCCCGTCTTTCATCTTCACGGCAAGGCCGCTATCGACGGCGCGGCCAACCAGAAAGTCATCGCTCTCTGCGTAATCGCGATTCAAACGCAGCCGGGTAAGATGCACTACCAAGGTGTCTCCCGGCGCCGCGGTTTCAATGTAAAAAGGTCCGGTCTCAGGATTTCCGCCCACCACTCGCGTCACACCCTTTTCGTCCTTGCCTCCCGCATCTACAGTCGTCGTGTGGATAGTATCGCCGGGAGAGACGGTCAAGACCGGCTTGTATGCGGCTGAAAATTGCCGGTAAAAAACTGTCGGAGTAAATTCGTGGCGCTGCGGTGGCCCCGCCTTCCGTTGCGGAACAATTTTTGCCGTGAACTGGTGCGTGCTTGGCGCTTCCGGATCGTCTCCGTTCGCGAACACCAAGGATCCCGAGATGATATCGCCCTGTACTTTGGCTGTGCATTCTTCGGTACCGTTTTGATCGTCTTTCGCCAAAAAGTGTATCGAACCGCCTTGAATGGTTCCCTCGAGTTTGTCGCCGTCAAAATTGCCGATGAGTTTATCGCCGTCCTGCTTCAATTCCAGCAAAAACGTGAGAGGGGTGCCGTAGAAGTCGGAAGTAACCACCCATCGTCCGGCGACGGAGGTATTCGCGCCGCCTAGATGCTCTTGGGCGTCCCGAGGCTGAGTGGTATGCGCGGCTAAAACTCCGGGCACCAGAAGCAATACAAACAGGAGACTGCGCATTTGTTCCTCCCGAGTGACTCACTTTAGACGAAAAGAGTTGCAGAAAGTTCGCGATCTCAACGAATACCGACGATTCTGGATCTGACCGCCAGCGCGGTGATTCAGATGATGGATACGATGTGGGTTGCCAAGATGTTCCGGGATAGCTGGTCTCTTCCGAAGATTGCTGCGGCCGCGAAAGGCAAGCTACTTCGGGCTGCCTGCCTTGCGGATGTAAATCTGCCCTTGAAAATTCGTGAACTGATATTCCGGGCCGCCGCCGTTGATCGTTCCGTGCACGGTCTTGTCGATCTTCACGCGATATTTGCCGCCTTTGCCCCGTCCGTCTTCCACTTCCTGTTTCGGCGCGGAGGCCTGGAGCTGCACGTCAAAATCGCTGAACACATCTCCGCGGTCGGAGCGAATGCTCACGTTGGCCTTCACGTCCGCCGGGAAAGTCACATCAATATCGCCATTCAACGAGCTGAACGCCATCGGCTTCTGCGTATTCACTTTCACAAAATTCGCGTGCACGTGACCGTTTAATGCATGCGCCACCGCACTTCCGGAAATATTGTTCAGGTTGACCTCGCCGTTTATGTCATCGACGTCCAGTTCGCCGTCGACGCCTGTCACAACGATATCTCCATCATTCACGGCCCGCAGCTTCACCGAAGTGTGCACCGGAACGGAAATCGTCAAGTCAATCGTGCGTGCGTAAGACTCCGTATTGATGCGCACTTCGTTGTTTTCTTCTTCAATCGAGAGGCCCGTGGTCGAAACATTTATGCGCTTCGGCCCACTGGAGGGTTTCTCCCTCTCCTCATTCCTCGTCCGCGCTTCCACAATCACTTCTTTGCCGTCGTACGCCTTTACCGTGATGCTGCCATTCACCATGCTGGCCTTAATGAATGCCGGCCGCGCCGGATCACTCAAATTCACGGACACTCGATCGGGTCCATTCTGCGCCCCAGCATGCGGCGACAGTAACGCCACACCTGCGATTGCGACCGCTGCAGCCACTGCTCGAAACGAAAGTGTTTGGTTATTCATGATTTTCTAGAATGCGAATATCTCCATTTAGATTTTCAATCTGAATCTCTGGACCGCCGGCGTTCACACGGGCGCTTGTGTAGCGATCGGCCCGATAAACAACCTTCCCGCCTTTGTGTTCGGCTTCAATCGCGTGCACCGGCAGCGCCGTCACGGAAAAATCGCTGTAGATACCCCCGTTGAATGTCTTGAAGCGAAAATCCGCGGACAAATCATGGACGAAACGAAGCTCGACATTTCCGTTCACGGTCTTGAAATCAGAATTTTCGCGTGGATTTTGGCGGAACGAAACAATCACCGGACCATTCACCGTCCGCGCTGTTCCTGATCCCGAAACATTTTCCATCTCGATGTCCCCGTTGACGTTGCGCACCAGGAAGCTTCCGTTTGTGTTCTTCACCACCACGCGCCCTTCATTCACCGTCTTCACCTTGATGTCCAGATCGCGCGGCACGTGAACCTTGAAATCCATCTTGACCCGATACCCCTCGTCATCGCGCGAATGCCGGCAATCGTCGCACTGGCAGCGAAACGGGCCATTCACGTACAGCTTCAGCGCGCCCTCTTCCTGCGAGACGTCGAGCGTCACTTCCTTCTTCGCCCGTTCAAGCTTGTCTTTCGATTCCGCTTGCGTCGTCCTAACCACCGCTAATTCCACTTTGTCCGCCGTGTCGGCAACAACTTCAATCGAACCCCACACGTTATCGATCTCAAGAGACTTGTGCCCCGCAGGCATCGCAAAAGATTTCTGAATATTTTCCTGGTCTCGTACCGGCAAATCCCGGTCGTCATCATCTCGGTTTTTCGCTGACACGCTCACAGGCTCCAACACCGCGCTCAACAAGCTTTTCCGCGAATGTCCACTACCCATCCTTCCGCCTGGCAATATTGGCAAGAGCAGGGCCACCACGGCGTATACCGTCAAAATCGTAAAGAAAGTTTTTCTGCGCACGCTCTGCTCCTTAATTCAATTTGCTCAAAGCCCAATCCGCACGCTGCTTCACCGTCGGATTCAAATTCGGTGTTTGCACAAAATTGCGCAGCCGCTGTGCCGCATCCGGATCGCGCCATTCCAGCATCAGGTCGATCAAAGCCACCTGTACAAGCGGAGACTGTTGCTCTTGCAGCGCATCTACTACACCTTTGTGAACCTGCGGCTGAGCTCCATGCCGGCTTAGAGCATCGAGCGCCGCCAGCCGCACATCCACGCTGCCGTCGTAACGCAAGGTGTGCACCAGCGCGGACATCACTTGCGGATCGAGCTGGTCTTCCCGCCGGCTGTAGCTCACGCCCTGCAGGCGTTCGCTGGCGGACTGCTGTTGCAACATCGACAGCACGACCACCTGCTTCATGTTCGAAAGCTCGGTATGCATCGCCGCAATTTCATCCTGGCTAGTGTTCGAGTGAGCCGGCCCATTCCCGAAATAATTGCCCGCGTTTATGCCTGCAAAAACTCCGATCACCAATAGCGCCGCGCTCCACGCCACCGCCCCTATTGGAGAGCGCAGCCAATTCCACACCGTCCCGCGCTTCGGGCGCGAAAATCCTGCCGAGGCTTTATCGCTCCGCCCCGTCTGGTACGCCTGCAGCATCGCTTCGAAGCGCTCGCGCGATTCTTTACTCGGCTTCTCCACCGGCAGCAGCGACAGCTTCTTCCAAATCACTACTTCCTCGCGGCAGTCCGCGCACTCTTCGATATGCTCTTCCACCAAGCTGTCCTGCTCGGCTTTCAGGCTTCCCTGCAAATAGTCCGGCAGGAGTTCGCCAATCTCTTCACATTTCATTTCCAAACCTCCGTGGAGGAATTGTTTTCACCACCGCAGGCCCCGCCTCACGAGGCGCAAGCCCGCGCTCCAACTGCTTAAAATTCTGCCGCAGCTCCTGAATCGCTCGGTGAATCCGCGTCTTCACCGTCCCAAGCTCGCATCCCAGCAACCGCGCAATCTCTTCGTATCGCAATTCCTGAAACCGGCTCAAAACCAAAATCTCTCGTTTCTCTTCCGGCATTTGCATCAAAGCACGGTGCAGCAACTCCACTTCTTCCGACTGCTGTGCCAAATCTTTCGGCATCACCGGCGCTACCATCTCCGGTTCGAACGTGATGTGCCGCGGCGTCTTTCGGTAGTGATCCACTCGCGCATTCCTTGCAATCTGATAAATCCACGCACGAAACGGTGTCCCCGGCTCATAGCTCTGCCGGTACTTCAAAATCCGCAAAAACACTTCCTGCACCAAGTCGTCGCTAAGCGTCCGGTCCCCTGTCAGCTTCGCGTAAAAGTTGAAAAGTGGCGCGTGATAGCGGTCGAACAACACCCCTAGCGTTTCGCCCGTACCGTTGCGCACTTCGAGCATCAGATCCTCGTCCGGAGCCAACTTCATTGCCTGGTCATTTTCCGTTTCGGCCCGTTCTCGCTCTTTCATAGGTGATTACCGCCAAACCCCAAAAAGGTTACACCGCATCCTGCCCTTGTAGGGGCACAGCATGCTGTGCCCCAGCTCGCCCAGGCGAACGATTATGGCGCTATTATCTCCGCATTCAGTCCAACGAGACTGGCCCTGTTGCGAAGTGCCGTATTTCTAGATTTTCCTGGATATTGAAGGAAACGCACACGAACGGCTCAGAACAAATGAGGAAGTCAACTAAATGTGGGAGTAAACGAGAGAAAGGTACTGGGGAGTCTTATTTGCAGCCTTAGCAGGACCGCAAAGCAGCCGCCAAGGCCAAATTCGCCTGCAACCGCCGATCAATCTGCACCGCCGCAAAACGCGCGCAAATCACGCGCTCGCGTTCGCACCATTCCGCCAACGCAGGGATCCGCACGCCAGAGAGTGCGCCGAGCGCCTCGACAATCCGGTAATACGCCCGCACCAGAGTTAATCCACCGCCGCCAGGGCCCAGTTCGGGGGTTAACTCGTGCAAACCAGCCAATTTCTCGAAATCCCGGCCCTGCATCCGGCCGGCATCGAGATTCGCCGCGGCCAGAACCCGGTCAGAAACCGGCTGTGCAGCCACTCCCGCCAAGATCGCCCGCCAGTAATATAGGGCGAATTGCGAAAGCGCCACAATGGAGATCGCAAGTAGCATAGCGGCGAACATCCCTCAGGTTTGCCTCTACACACATTCTGCCTTCGGCATCCCCCGGAGCCAATAGCTCGGAAGTACCAGACAACTAGGACTTGCTGCGTCCCAGCAAGGCTAGTCTTTTCAATTAATTACGATCTAAGCGAATGGATTTTGGCTCACTTCTCCACCGCGCTGGTGTGGTCGTGGGTGATCTTCCATCCGTCGGGGAAACGCTGCCAGACCAGCGAGAAGACTCCGCCGACGTCTCCCTTTTCGCGCTTGAGGTGCCAGCGGCCTAGCACCAGTGCCGCGTCGGGGCCCAGGAAATGGAACTCCAGCTCCGAAAAATCGAGGTGGCCCATCGCGGCTTGGTCCGGGTAGCTCTTTTTGTAGCGCGCCATCACGCCATCCCAGCCGCGGGAGACTCCGCTACTGCCGGAAAACGTCAGCTCTGGCGAATGCCAATAGCCCACGAGGAATGTGTCGACGTCCGCACGGTTCCACGCCGATTGCTGCGCATCCAATACCGCCGTTATCGCAGCTTTGTCCGCTTCGCGCGTCTCAGCGGCTTTTGTCTGCCTGCCCGTTCGCACGCCCAGCGCGAACAGCAGGATCAGCGCCGCGCTTACCGCAACCAATCGAATACTCTTCGTCATCGCCATTCCCCTATGCCACGAGCTCGGAGCATAGGTCGCTCGCGGCAACTCCGCAACCCCCATCAGGCCTCTGGAAGCGGAAACGAAGTAAGCAGCAAAGACAATCTTTCCGAATATGATGGTTGCGAGGGCGGTTTGCGTGGAGATCGACGACAACGAGAGAGAAAGCTTCTTTCGGCGACGGGTTGCGCGGCCGATTGTTGAGCTGCTGCGTCAGGGCGTCACACCGGAAAAGATGGCGCTTAGCCTCGCGCTCGGCGCGGCGCTGGGAGTGTTTCCGGTGCTTGGGACGACCACGGCACTTTGTGCTCTTGCGGCCTTTATTTGGCGGCTGAATTTGCCGGCGATTCAAATTGTCAATTATTTCGTTTACCCGTGGCAGATTGCGTTGCTGATTCCATTTTTTCGCGCGGGTGAAAAACTGTTTGGCGCGCCGCATTTGCCGTTGTCTCTCGCCCGGATTCTGACAGTGGTGCACGCTAGCTTCTGGAGCGCCAATCGATTTTTATGGACTACGATTTGGCACGCGGCGGTGGCGTGGTGTTTGATCGCGCCAATGTTTGTGGCGCTGGCGTATCTGATTCTCGTTGCCTTGTTACGACGGATCGCCAGGAGGCAAACCGAAGAAAAGAGAGCGGCCTGAAGGCCGCCGCTACGAAAGCGAGGAAAAACCCAAGAGTGCCACTTACAAAATGTCGAGGACTTCTTCGTAGCGTTTGAATGGCGGAATTAAATACGCGCCGGCCAGTTCAGTGCGCGCCCAGGCTAGCATTTGGCGGGCGACGTCGAAGCCGCGGTCGCGGGCATCGGCGCCGGCGGATTCCATCGAGGCCAGCACCTGTGGAGGAATGACGATGCCGGGAACTTCGTTGTTGAGACGGAGAGCTTGCTTGTAGCTGTTGAGAGGCCAGATCCCGACGAGCACCGGGATGGATGGCTTGCCGCCGAGTTTTTTGACGAAGGCGTGCCAGTGTTCGGGATCGAAGATCGGTTGGGTCATCGCGAAGTGCGCCCCAGCTTCGATCTTGGCTTGGAAGCGTTCGATTTCGTTGTCGAGATCGTCGGCGACAGGATTGACAGCCACGCCGATGGCGAAATTCGTTGCCCCGCCGAGCGTTTTGCCAGCCCAGTCCGTGCCCTGATTCAGGCGGCTAAGAACTTTTACTAGCCCAACCGAATCGACTTCGTAGACGCCGCTGGTTTCGGGGTAATCGCCGACCGCCGGGGGATCACCAGTGATGGCGAGAACGTTGCGAACGCCGCCGACGGTCCACGCACCGAGCAAACACGCCTGCAAGCCGATGATGTTGAAGTCGCGCGTGGTGAGGTGGGGGACGGTCTCGACGCCGCGCGCTTCGAGCGCTCCGGCGGTGATCAGCGCGTCCATGCCGACGCGAGCCATAGCGCCGCTGTTGATGTCGATGGCGTCGACTTTTTTCGAGGCCATGATTTTGTCGACTTGCTCGTAGATACGGTCGAGAGAGAGGCCTTTCGGCGGATCGATTTCGACGCACACCGTAAATTCGTTCGTCAGTAGTTTCTTCCAGAACTTGCTCTCGGGTTCACGTTGCAAAATAAGAGCGGATTTTGTGACGACTTCGACGGAGTGATGCGCGGCTGTGGACTTTGCAGGGCGTAGCGACTTGACGGCTTCGGCCATCGCGCGGATGTGCGCGGGAGTTGTGCCGCAGCAGCCGCCAAGAAGGCGAACGCCAAGAGCGGCGGCTTCTCGCGCAAAGAGCGCGAAATATTCCGGCGAAGATTTTGGATAAACGATGCGGTCGCCTTCGCGCTTCGGAAGGCCGGCATTGGGCATGCCGCTGACGCGGAGATCGTCGACCTCGGTGAGCTCGCGCAAGATTTTCAGCAGAGCCTGCGGGCCGAGCGTACAATTTGCGCCGATGACTTGCACGTTTTTTGCTTTGAGCTGAGCGGCGGCATCAGCGGGGCGCAGATCACCGTAAGTGGTGCCTTCTTCGGAATACGTGAGCTGCGCGACGATGGGCAGGCCAGAGAAAGAACGGATGGCGTCAACAGCGAGAAGAATCTCTTCGATGTACGAAAAAGTTTCGAGAATGTAGAAATCGACGCCGCGCTCTTCGAGAGCGAGGGCTTGCTCGTGAAACACATCCTGGATTTCGTCGGGAGCAGGGTGGCGCGATTGCACACCGAGACCCAGCGGACCTATCGAGCCAGCGATCAGGACTTCGCGCGAAGCAGATTCGCGGGCTTCGCGGGCAATTTTTACACCGCGCGAGTTGAGGCGCTGCACTTCGTCGGCGAGGCCGAGCGGCGCGAGCTTAAAGCGGTTCGCGCCGAACGTATTGGTCTCGATGATTTGCGCTCCCGCTTCGATGTATGCCTGGTGGACGCGGAATACGGCTTCCGGTTCGGTGGCATTGAGTTCATCAAAGCATCGCTGCGAGCCGACAACTTCGTGCAGCATCGAGCCCATCGCGCCATCGGCGATGAGAATCGAATCTTTCAGTCGTTCATTGAAGTCGAGAATTTTCATGAGTTTTCGATTTCAGGGAAAGCGCCCAAATGATCAGCAGAAGGACACCTTCCCGGGAGCTATCATCGCAAGCGCGACACCCGCTACATCCAACAGCAGTGACCACCCTGCGGCAAGCATCGAGTACCGCCACAGAGCAGAATTAGGAAAGGCGGCGCGCCGCGTGAATATTCTTATCACCAAAGCCCAAACGGATAGGCTCAAACCGAACAGAACAACAAAGAAGGCTATCGTGACAGTCGGGTCCGGTACACCCCAAAAACTGAACATCCATGACAGCCCGATCATCGCGGGTAGTCCGATTAGAATCCCCAGCCCTGTTCGCACAGCGCCCATTTTGTAGCGTGACGCGGTAATCGCAGGCTGCGCCCTCTTGATAAGCTCACAGGCAAGAACATAACCGCCGAATTTTACAGCCTCGAAGGCGATCAGTCCCGGAATCCCCGGCAAGTACCCTGGCATCTGCGTTTACCGCTTCTGTTCCATGAGGCTTGCGACGGTGCTCATCAAGTCGTACTTGGTGAGGATTTCGAATTTGGCGCCGTCCATTTCGACGAAGACGGCGGGATTTTCGTGGCTGAGAATATAGGTGACGCGCTCGACGGGCGAGCTGCCGGGAATGCGCGGAAGCGGCTTGCTCATCACTTCGCGGACGACGAGTTTGCGCAAATCCTTTCCTTGAAGAGCCATGGTGAGGATTTGGTCTTCGTAAATCGTGCCGATCGGCAAATTCTCCTCGAATACGGGGATTTGCGAGATGTCCTGCTCCTGCATAGTTTTCAGCGCATGAAAAACTGTTTGGTAAGGGCGAGCAATGACAAGATCGCGGACTTTGCCCGCCTTGTGCTTGGCGTTGACGACTTCGGCGGCGGTAATGCGAACTGCGGCTTCGACGTAACCGCGCTCACGCATCCATTCGTCATTATAAACCTTACTGAGATAGCGCATGCCGGTGTCCGGCAAGAAAGCGACGACGAAGGCTTCAGGGCCGAGATCTTTGGCAAGGCGAAGAGTCGCGGAAATGCAACCGCCGCCGGAGCCGCCAGTGAAAAGGCCTTCGAGTTTGACCAGACGGCGCGCGAAAACAAAGCACTCTTCATCGTTGACCTGAATTACGTGGTCGAGAATCTTCATGTTCATCGTCGTCGGAAAAAAGTCTTCGCCGATGCCTTCGACGACGTAAGTCTTGGCTTTCACCGTTTCGCCAGTTTTATGGAAATCGTAGTAGAGCGAGCCGATAGGATCGACGCCGATGATTTGAATGGCTGGGTTTTTTTCCTTGAGATATTTGCCGACGCCGCTGACCGTGCCGCCGGTGCCCATACCGCAAACGAAATGCGTGATCTTCCCTTCGCTGTCTTCCCAGATTTCCGGTCCCGTCGTGAGGTAATGAGCCTCTGGATTCATGGGGTTGTCGTACTGATTTGGATAAAACGAATTGGGGACTTCGCGCGCAAGTTTTTTGGCGACGGAATAGTAGCTGCGAGGATCATCAGGTTCGACCGCAGTAGGGCAGACGATAACTTCGGCGCCGAGCGCTTTGAGAAGATCGACTTTTTCCTTGGATTGCTTATCCGTGATGGTGAAGACCATTTTGTAGCCGCGGACAGCGGCAACGAGCGCGAGTCCCATGCCCGTGTTGCCGCTCGTGCCTTCAATGATGGTGCCGCCGGGTTTGAGTAGGCCGCGTTTCTCAGCGTCGTCAATCATGGTGACGCCGATGCGGTCTTTCACCGAGCCGCCGGGATTAGTGTAGTCGGCTTTGACGAAGATCTGCGGCGCAAGGCCTTGATTGATGCGATTGAGGCGCACGAGCGGCGTGTGGCCAATTGCTTCGAGGATGTTGTTACAGAGCATAAGGTTTTCGTGGCTTCAGCCCGGCAAGAACATCGCGCTTGGGCTGTGCCATAATTCTTTCAGTTTAGCATGCAGCCTCGCAGCGACACAGGAAGGTGAGGCCGAGGAGGCTCATTTGGCACGGGAGAATATTTCGAGCGGAACGGCTTGGGAGCCGATAGTTGGCTATTCGAGAGCGGTGCGGATTGGAAATGCGATAGCGGTTTCGGGAACGACCGCGACGGGGTCAGACGGCAAAATTGTCGGAGTTGGCGATCCGTACGCGCAAACAATGCAGACGATTCGAAATATCGAAGCGGCGCTGCTGAAGTCAGGTGCTTCCTTAAAAGATGTAGTGCGGACGCGAATTTTCGTCACCAATATTGCGGACTGGGAAAAAATCGGGCGGGCACACGGGGAATTTTTCGGAGCGATACGGCCGGCAACGAGCATGGTGGAAGTGAGCAAATTGATTTCGCCTGAGATGCTCGTCGAAATCGAAGCAGATGCAATATTGGAATGAAGAAAGAACGAGATTCCGGCTAAGATGGCTGCCAACAACGGAATCATGACCTCTTCCAGCGCAAGCACAAACCCGGTGGAAACTCACTTAACAATGCACGCCAAGAGCGCGCTGCGCCTCTCACTCATCTTTGTGCTGGCAGGCTGGCAGCTGTTCGCAAGTCCCAGGGTTGAGACTGCAGCGCAAGACGCTTCGCCAGAAGCAAAGCCGAGACGCATTCCCGCTCAGTGGATCACCTCACCCGGAGCACCAATCCGAGATTTGACGATGCTCCATTTCCGAAAGGAATTGGATCTGGAAAAAGTGCCGGAGCATTTCCTCGTGGGTGTTTCGGCGGACAACCGTTTTCTGCTGGAGGTCAATCAAGAACGTATCGGCTCCGGTCCTGCCAGGGGAGATTTGGCTCATTGGAGATATGAAGTCTACGATCTCGCGCCGCATCTCCATGCCGGGAAGAACGTGCTGGCGGCAACGGTTTGGAATTTGGGAACGCTGGCACCCGTCGCGCAGATCAACAACCGGACTGGCCTCATGCTTCGCGGCGAAGGAGAGTTTGAACAAGCGGCAAATACCAATGATTCGTGGTGGACCGAAGAAGAACCTGGATTTCAAGCTGTGGCCGTCTCGATGAGCGAATTGCAGGGATACTACGCAGCCGATCCGATCGAAAAGATCGATGCGCGGCTGTTTGATTGGACGTGGGATGCGCCGACGAGTACATCAGAACGATGGAAGAAAGCCGAACCTATCGGGCCTGCAGCTGAGCGCGGAATGGGTGATACGCCGAACAACTGGCAGTTGGTGCGCGACCCACTACCGGCGATGGAATGGAGGGAAATGCCGGGAGGGCGAGTCGTAAGATCCTCCGGGCTAACAACCACTGGAGTATTTCCCGACGGACCTGTTGAGATTGGGGCGAATCAAAAGGTCAGCATTCTTCTCGATAACGGAGAGCTGACGACTGCTTTCACCGAGCTCGCCATCAGCGGCGGCAAAGATTCGAGCATTCGAGTGACTTACGCCGAGGCGCTGAAGGATGCCAAAGGAGAAAAAGGCAACAGAAACGAAATCGCTGGGAAAAAGATCCTCGGTGTTTATGACGAATTCGTGGCGGATGGCGCGGCAAACAGAACACTGAAGTCGCTCGTATGGAGAACCTGGCGATATCTTCAGCTCGACATTGAAACGCACGACGACGCTCTGCAGCTTCGAAGGCTGCGCTCCTGGTTTACGGCGTTTCCGTTTCAGCGGCGCGCTCGCTTCCAATCTAACGATCTCTCCTTGTCCTCGATTTGGGATGTGGGTTGGAGGACGGCCCGACTAGACGCGCACGAGACGTACATGGACACGCCGTATTGGGAGCAGCTGCAATACATCGGTGACACACGGATACAGGCGCTGGTTTCCTTCGCGGTGGCGGGCGATGACCGGCTGGCGCGGCAAGCTGTGGAAGCGTTCGACGACTCTCGCATTCCGGATGGCATCACCCTGAGCCGGTATCCTACCAACCATTTTCAAGCCATTCCCACATTTTCGCTGCTGTGGGTGGGGATGTTGCATGACTTCGCGATGTACCGCTCTGACCCGGCCTTCGTGCGCGAACATCTGCCGGGGACACGAGCCGTATTGGATTGGTATGTTCGGCATCAGAACGAGAACGGCTTGGTTGGACGGCTGCCGTGGTGGAGCTTCATCGATTGGGCCAGTGGATTTCAAGGAGGCAATCCGCCTCTGGACGAGCATGGAGATTCCGCAGTCATCACGCTGCACTTTGTGATGGCGCTTCGCGAGGCCGCGGAACTCGAATCTTGGTACGGCGACAAACAGCGAGCCACAAGATACCTCGAGGTGGCTGCAAGAGCGGTGCAAGGCGTGCAAAAATTTTGCTGGAACAAAGAGTACGGGCTGTTTGCGGACACGCCGGAGCAGCAAAAATACAGCCAGCATACAAACATTATGGCCGTGCTTCTGGATGTCGTTCCTAAAGAGCTGCAACGTGAAGTTATGACTAAAGTGCTTTCGGTCAGCGACCCCGGCTTCAAAGCAAACGAAAATGTCCCACCTATGGAAAAAGCTTCCTACTACTACCGGTTTTATCTCGCGCGCGCTCTGGAGCACGCCGGAATGGGCGACCGGTACCTGGAGCTGCTAAATCCGTGGAAAGAGATGCTGGCTCTGGGGCTCACGACTTGGGCGGAGACGCCTGAACCGACACGGTCCGATTCGCACGCCTGGAGCGCTCACCCCAATTATGATTTGTTGACCATTGTTGCTGGAATTCGTCCAGCGGCTCCAGGATTTGAAAAAGTTGTGATCGAGCCGCATCTCGGAAAATTGCGAAACGTGACCGCGAGCTTTCCTTGGAAGGAACAGGAGATTCAGGTCGATTACAAACTGGAACACGAAACCTGGACAATACGCATAAGCCTTCCGTCCAATCTGCCTGGTGAGCTGGTCTGGCAGAGTAAGCGATACCCGCTTCACAGTGGTTCACAAGTATTGACCATGGCGTCGGAAGTTTCGTCCGCGCAATAGCTTTCTGATTTGCCGCGTTCTAATTTGCGCGCGATTGATGGAGATGAATTCGGGTTCAGGAATGAAAACTTCATGAGCAGCGCGCTCTACGACGGATTTATTGCGGATTATTATGACGAGTCGCCGATTGTGCGGGGACGGGTGGGGGATGTTGCGTTTTACCGGGACGCGGTTCACGAACATGGCGATCCCGTCCTCGAGCTTGGTTGCGGGACTGGGCGGATCACTTTGGCGTTAGCCGAAGCAGGGCATCGCGTGACGGGACTCGACATTTCCGAGCGGATGCTGGAGCGGTGTAATCAGAAGCGGGCCGGGTTGCGGACGGAGGCGCGCGAGCGAATGCATCTGGTGCAGGGTGACATGACAAAGTTTGATCTGGGAGAAAAATTCCGGCTGGTGATTATTCCTTTTCGGCCGATGCAGCATCTGCTCGAAGTGGAAGACCAGATGTCGTGCCTCGAATCGGTGCGTAAGCACCTTTGGGCTGATGGAAGACGGACCGGAGAACGGCGAGGCCGGTTGATTTTGGATGTTTTCCAGACGGATGCGGAGCGCATGCACGATCCGGCGTATCAGGAAGAAGGGTTGGTGACGGAATATTCGATGCCGGACGGGCGGCGCGTGCGGATCATGGAACGCGTCACGGCGTTTCACCGGGCGGAGCAGCGTAACGACGTGGAGATGATTTTTTATGTGACGGATGCCCGGGGTAAGGAGGAGCGACTCGTGTTTGCGTGGACGCTTCGGTACTTCTTTAGATATGAGGTGGAACATCTTTTGGCCCGATGCGGGTTTCGAGTGAGCGCGGTTTATGGAGATTTTGACCGGTCGCCGTTGGTGGATGCTTCGCCGGAAATGATTTTTGTCGCCGAGGCAGTGTGATTCGGAGCGAGACAAGGACAATGGCGTAAAAAAAGAAAGAGACAGGCAAGAATGCCTGTCCCACTCTGATGCGCCGGAATTGGAAGACGGGCACGGCGTGCCGTGCCCCTACGAGAATCACCAGTGGGCGCGGATGCGGTACTTTAAGACTGAGGTGCCATTTTTTTCTACTGGGACGTTGAATTGGGCGGCAAATGCAGCGGTTTTGGTGAATTTGTAGCTGGAATCCAGCATTTCCCAGTCGCCGCCGATGGGTTCGTTTACCTGGACGGTGATGGCGCTGTCTTTGTGATTCCGCAGAGTAATTTCGTATTCCATTTCCCAGGTGTGGGTGTCGATTTTCTTGAAGTCGGTTTGTTTGCGCTCGGCGATTACGTCGAAGGCGTTGCCGATGTGGATGGTGACGCTTTCGTCTTTGGGCGTGTGGCCTATGCGGTCTTCGCCGACGAAGAGGATTCCGCCCTTAGAGTCTTTCTGGTAGACGCGAACATTGCCGGCGGGCAGGGGCATACCTAGTCCGGCTTTTTCTTCATTCTTAAATTTGTAATAGACCATGACCGGATCTTTTTGCGGCTGTCCGGGAGCTTGTGCGCTGCGGTAGTAGAAATTCTGGCCGTTGACAACGAAGATTTTTTCGACAGGAACCCCAGTGCCTTCGAGGAGGCTAATCTGTTTGGTTTCTTTGTCCTCGACGGAGGTGCGGCGGCCGAGCGTGTATAGATGATATTCGCTGAAATTTTCCTGCTGGAATTGCGGGGCAGCGGCTTCTCTCGACATCATGGCCTTCTGTGCTACCACACCGCCCATCGCGCCACCCTGAATACGATTGAGATCGCCGGCGACTAGCTGGAGCCGGGCATTGTGGAAGGCGGTGCCACTGTTGTTGACCAAGGTGACCCAGCCGTCGAGGTCTGCGGCTTTGTCATCGCGTCCCACGGTCAAAACATAGTCGGAATTCCAGGAGAGGCTGTTGGCGAGGTAAGAGGTTTCAATCTGCTGTTTGCGCGCGCCGAAATTCTCGAGGGACATTAGCAGCGTGGGACGGTCATAGAGATTCGCAGGAATATCGGGGAAGCGGTAGCTTTCGGCGTAGCCTCCGGTAACGATGTCGTTGCCGATTTTCCAGACTTGCCCATTGTTATCAGAGAGAAGGGTGGCTTTGATCTCCTCATGTTTCGTGGTGCCATTGTCTTGAAAGGAGCGGACTAGCGTCACTTCCTTGCCGACGTATTTGTGTAATAGCTTGGCGGGTTCGAGCAGATCGTATTCGTAATTCTGTTCGATGACGCCGAGTTTGTCGGGATCGGTGAGAGAGCGGAAATGGACCGTTGCGGGATTTACGGTGGCGGCGATGTCCATGAACTTGAGGCGGAACGCGCCGCTAGGCAAAGTGAGATTGCGGACGTCGCGCACTAGGGCGATGTTGGAATTGTAGACGGTGATATTGAGATCGGTCTGATCGTTGAGGCCGGTGGATTGATCGGACGCCGTGGCGCGCGGAGCTTCTTTATCTTGTGCGGCAAAGACTTGTTGCTTGAGGATCGAAGGATAAACAAGTACGGCAGCGGCCATCAGCGCAACCGTGCCGGAGAGAATCCAGTGCGGGCGGCGTTGCACTTTTGATCTACGGAGTTCCATGAGGTTCACCTCGTTCAAGATTTCGCTTCCAGCTTAGAACGGGGGAGCGAGAATTTCTTGCAGGATGGGCGAATGGATGCTCGCGGTGTACTACCTGGTCTCGCCAAATGTGGAGTCGTCGTGCGCGCAACTGAGAAAGCGGCGGCAGAGCTGCCGCACTGCAAGTCGATTCTTTGGAGCATTGGGCGCAGCATGCTGCGCCACTACAAGTCATATCGATTGAATTGCAGGAGTTAGTGGTCGGTCGGGGCTGGGGACCAGGTCACTCCGCCGTCGGCGGTTTGATAGGACTTGATTGGAGCTGTCTGCTGGCCGGGCACAAACCAGATCTGCGCGTGCATGGCGTCGGTGGCGCGAATGCCGGTGACGTCGTTTGTGATGGGCGAGTCCAGTTTCGTCCAGTGCGTGCCGCCATCTGTGGTGCGCAGGATGGTTCCGGAGGCGCCGACGATCCAGCAGACTTTTGCCGAGGGAGCGGAACCCGCCAGCAGATCGCTGTAAACGCCGCTGATCTGTTGCGTCCAATTCACACCCTTGTCTTTGGAATATTCAAGGGAGCCGGCTGGACCGACGCGCCAAGCTTGCTTTGCGCCCGGAGCCCAAAAGACGTGAGGGTTCTGGAGAGCGGCGGCGCGGAGCATGGCGCGTCCATTCAATGGAGATTTCTGATCGGCGGAAACTTCCACGGATTCCGTGATTGTTAGATTCGTGTCTGCGTTCGCTACGTTAGTTTTGGCCGCGGCGACATTTGATGCGGAAGCGGGAGCTGGCGCAGGGGCGGCCGGCGCAGCGCCCCCGACGGAGGCCGGTTGACCGGCAGGGGGCGGCGTAACGCTGCCATCTGCGACGAAGCTGGGTGCAGAAAGTGAAGGGGGCGATGGGGGAGGTGGCGGCGGGGCTTGCGGACGGCGAACCTCTTCTAATTTATCTCCTGCGTTAGGAGAGATCTGCGCATCGAACTTCTTATTAAGAAGAGCTCCAGCGTTACCCGGCGCGACGCGCATAGTTTGTTGTTGTTCCTGCTTTTGCATGCTCAAGGAAGGCCCGTGAGCGGGCTTCGAAACCGACTGAACCGGAGGTAGTTGGGTCAGCTGGGTTTGGTTTTGAAGTTGATTGGAAGCAAGATCACGATTTGCCGATGCGGCGCCTGCGTCGGATGGAGCGGCGGCTAGATCTTTCTCCTTGCGTTCATTCTCCCTGCCTTCGCTGGGGGTGATTCGCGTGGCACTCGGGGAGGGCGCGACGCCCTGCGGCTGCCTATTTTCCGCGACTTCTACAGCCGTTGACGGCGCGGCCGGCAAAGGCTTCGGTGTTTTCAGGGAAACCAAAGCGATCAGGCCGGCGGCAATGGCGCCGACAGGAACGAGCCAGAGCCATCGCAAGCTGTGAAGAGGACTTGGACGAGCGGTGCGTGCGGGTGAGGCAGCTCTACCAGCAGAAACAGGCTGCTTCAGCGCCGAAAGATTTTCGTTGGTTTCCAAATTGACAGGAATTTCGAGAGGGGTTGCAAGATGGGCGAGAACAATCTGGCAACTATCGCAGCCTACGACATGCTGTTTCCACAGATTGCGTTCTTCAGAAGAGAGCGAGCCATCGTGATAGGCCGCCAGAATTTCGGCATCGGGACAAAGTCCGACTAGAGGATCGATGGAGCGTTCAGCTGGCGTTCCATCGGGGACGTTTCCATCCGTGCCGGAAGAGGCCGCGGGCCGTAGATGGCGGGCGAGCGCTTTTTCAAAGGTGCGGTCGCGATCGTCAGGCGCCATGGTCTTCTCCTTTCTTAGAACGAGGGCTGGCTGGGTTCTTGCATTGCGGGTTGATGGAGCGAAATTTCATGGACCGGGCCTCCCGGGTGCGGGGTTTGAGCGTGCGCGGCGGTCCAGGAGCTTTTCGAGATCAAAGGAGGCGTCCGCGGAGGCGTACTCGAAACAGAGAGAGATTTGCGCGTCGCTGAGACCGAGCTCGGCGGCGAAGCCGTTGACGGCAGGGCAGCCGTTGCGGAGAGTCTCTTCAATGGTGCGGCGGAGAGCGAGGCGAATGCGGTCGAGATTGCGGGAAACGCTGGACTCGTGCTCGCCCACTTGCCGGCCGATCTCGGCGAGGGTTTGTTCTTTGGCGTAGTAAAGGCGGAGGCGCTCTTCATCGCGCGGATCGAGAGTTGTGAGAGCCGCTTGGAGCGCGCGGACGAAAAGACCAATGTAGCGCTCGCGATGAGGGTCGGCAGGCTGAACGGAAACGGTGGACGGAATTTTATGCGCGGTGGGTTTTGCCTCGTCATTATCGAGGGATTCGAAGCGGCGCCCGACACGGATGGCGTCAATATGACGCTGCGCGAGAACGGCGCGAAGCCAGGTTTTCAGCGAGCTGCGGCCGTGGAAATAGCGGAAAAGAGAGCGCTCGCGACGGGCGCCGTCCGTGAGGCCATAAAGCTCGGCGAAAAGGGAGTCAGCGAGATCGCAGGCCTCCGGAGAAGCTGAGCTGCAGCGGAGCACCGCGGATGCCGCGGCGCGCAAGTAACCGCGATACTCGCGAACGAAATGCTCCCACGCGAGTTCGCAATTTTCCATGCAGGCGGCGGCGAGGGCCAGGTCTTCCAAATGGAGGGTAGAGAGATATTCCTCCAGCTTCTCAGGCGCCAAGGCTCCGCTGGCAAGCCGTTTCTCGCTGCTGCGCTCTAGAGAAGCAGTAAATCGCTCGCGTGAAAGTCCCCAACGGCCGGCTTTAGACTCCGCATAGAACCATTCGATTTTGGCCGGGGATGCCACCAGCGTTTGTGCAGCCCCGGTGCGAGGGGCAGACTTGCTGGCGTGCGAGCGGTCTAGGGGCTCTTGTTTCATGGGGAATTCAAGTGTTCCCAGTATGGCAGAGCATCCAACACACTGGGTATCCTCGTATCTATGAGCTTAATCCAGCCTGAGAGGACCTGTAAGTAAAAGTACGGACCCCAAAGAGCAGGATTGCGGTATCCTATACAGGTTGCGCCTCCGACCCCGCAACAAGAACCGCCTCGCCGGGTTAGCAGATTGGGTGCAAACCGTGCGCTCGCGGGACCATTAGCGACTTCGCGACGCTAGTACGAAAGTCCTATTAGGCCACCCTCAGCCCCGTAAGTACCCTAGTACTTGAACAACGCAGGATTTGAAAATACTGGCGAACTTGGGAATGCAGGGCTTTTCTATATGTCCGAAGTTCCCAAGCAAGAAACTTATCGAGGCGGCAGCGGATGACAACCATGATTGTAGATCCACCACGGAGTACGACGCGGCTAGGCGTCGGATTGGACGCTGACCGGCGTCGTTCAACGAACCCAGACGCTTGGAAGACGGCCATCGGTACGAAGCCCATCGCCGCTCGGCTCGCATTACTGCCAGACTCGAAGCCCCGCTGGAGCCGGATAGGCGTAAGCGCTGGAGTCCAACTTGCGTTGCTGACTTTTTGCGTGCTGATACCGCTGATTTATCCAGACCAGTTGAAAACTGCGCTGCACTTTCAAAATGTGGAGTTAGCTACGCCGTTGACAGAGATTCCCGTCGCGCCGCCGCCCCCGCCGCCTGCAAAGGTAGTGAAGGCGAAAGCGCCGACTCCTCCGAAACCGGAAGTGGTGGAACCTATAAAGCTGGATCCTAAGAAGCCGCACATCTTCGAAGTTCCGAAGGCCGTGGTTCCCAAGGTGCAAAAGGTGGAAGCGCTTGCGCCGGAGATGCAGGCGCATCTCGAAGCAGCGAAAATTGATACGACGAGCACTGGACCGAAGAAGCCCAAAGAAGACGTGAAGCTGAACAATATGGATTCCGGAAGCGCTGCGCCGGCAACGGTGAAGGCGCCTGTGGATAAAGTGCAGACTGGCGGCTTTGGCGATCCGAACGGGATGGCGGGAAAGGGCGACCCGAATCACGCGACGACTGTGAACCGGCAGGGTTCGCCTGCGCTGCCTGGCGGGCCGGGCTATGGCAACGGCACCGGCGGCGACAAGGGTATTAAAGGAACCGTGGCGAGCACGGGATTTGGAAATGGGATAGCCAACCCTCCGCCGAGCGGAGGCAAGCAAGGGAAAGTAGTATCTTCCGGGTTTGGAGACCAAACGGTAACGGATGCGCCCAAGAAGAAGGTGGCAGCCGGAGGACCGGCGGACACACCTGTTGATATCTTGGAAAAGCCCAAGCCGGAGTACACGGCCGAAGGGCGTAGTCTTAAGTTAGAAGGCGACGTGGTGATTGACGTGGTGTTCCTCTCGAATGGAACGATGCAAATAAATCATGTCGTAAGCGGATTGGGCCATGGCCTCGATGAGGCTGCGGTCCGTGCGGCCCAACAGATCAAGTTCAAACCGGCTAAGCGTGATGGCCAGCCGGTAGATTTTCCGGCGCGCGTGCGGATTGAATTCCGCCGCGCGGACTGAGGGGAGAGAGAAATGCGTAAGCTAGCTATAGTTGTCCTCGGATTCGTTTTGGGTGGATCCGGGACCATTGCCAACGCCGCGGCGGCAGAACCGCAGCAAGCGCGAACGATGGATCAAGTGATCGACCGTGTGATCACGAACGAAAACCGCCTCGACCAGCAGATTCGGCAGTATTCGCCGCTGGTGGAGACGTATATTCAGAACCTGAAGCCCGACAAGGATCTTGGCTATGTGCCCGCGGGAGACAAGTATTTCCTTGGGCGCGCCGATTTCGCGAAGGGCGTCTCGCTCGTGTCCTTGAACGACAGCGAGAGCAAGGGCAAGAAAATCTTCGGGTCGGTCGGAAATTTCTTTTCGTTCGCGATGCAGTTCCTTCCGGACGGTTTCCTGCAGATGATTTTCATCGACACGAATGGGTTCGACAAACAGCACTACAAGTTTGACTATGTGCGGCGCGAATTTCTCGGCGAAGTGCGCTGCCTGGTGTTCGATGTCTCTCCCCAGGAAAAATCCGGCAAGGGCCGGTTCCTTGGGCGTATCTGGGTCGAAGACCAGGACTACAACATAGTGCGCTTCAATGGCGCTTATAGCGGCGGCGGCCACTCAAGCTGGTACTTCCATTTTGATAGCTGGCGAACGAACGTGCAGCCGGGGATGTGGTTGCCGTCGTTTATCTACAGCGAAGAAAAAGACCTGCACTACGCGATGAGCAAGAAATTGGACTTCAAGGCGCAGACGCGTTTGTGGGGATACAACCTCGGCCACGCGCAACAGGAGCAGGAACTCAGCAAGATTCTGGTCGAGACTCCTGTGCAAGACGACACGAAGACAGCAAATGACTTGACGCCAATCCAGGCACAGCGCTCCTGGGACCACCAAGCGGAAGACAACGTAATCGACCGCCTTGAACGCATCGGATTGATTGCGCCAAAAGGTGAAGTCGATAAAGTTCTCGACACGGTGGTGAACAACCTGGAAGTGACGAACAATATCGATGTAGAGCCCGAAGTGCGGTGCCGCGTGATGATGACTTCAACGCTGGAGTCCTACACGCTAGGCCATACCATCGTGCTGAGCCGCGGACTTATTGATGTGCTGCCAGATGAAGCGAGCCTTGCGACCATTGTGGCGCATGAGTTGAGCCACGTTATTCTTGGCCATCGCATGGACTCCAACTTTGCCTTCTTCGACCAGTTGCTGGTCGACGACAAGGAAACGTTCCGTCACTTTGGTTTTGCACGCACGCCGGATGAAGAAAATGCGGCCAATGTGGAAGCCATCAAGCTACTGAATAATTCTCCTTACAAGAATCAGCTTGGGAACGCCGGCCTTTTCCTTTCGGCACTCGCTGCGCGCCAGAAAGAAATTCCAAACCTTGTCAGCCCACACCTTGGAAACCGTGTACCGGCGATCGGCGATCTGAAGTCATCGACCCCGGTTGACCCGAAACAGAATCCGCAGATGATTGCGGCTTTGCCGATTGGCGGCCGCGTGAAGCTGGATCCCTGGAACGACACTCTGACGATGATCAAGAGCAAGCCGGTGGGCACCGTCGCCGAGCGCGAGAAGATGCCGTTCGAGGTGACGCCGTTTATGCCTTACCTGACGCGTTTCGGCAGTGACACCGGGAAGCCGATCGCGGCCAGCGTTGCCGTGCCTGCTGACCCGAAGGCTGGCGACGCGCCGAACAAACCAGACAACCAGTAGAACTTGAGGCTGGAAAAATTTGGCTCGGTGAAGACATCTTCACTGGGCCATTTTCTTTTGCGAGTAAGCAAGACTACTTGCCGGCTGCGATTGCCTGCATGAGTTTGAAGTTGAATTCCACGCCATCGTAAAAATCCTGGACTCTTACGCGCTCGTCTTGGCCATGGGCCCTGCGATTGTCAATATCCAGAAACACGCCGGCGATGCCGTAGGTCGGGATACCGGCCATGCGCAAAAAGCGTCCGTCCGAGGCTCCTGTGTCCATCACGGGCATGATGGGAAGCGGGCCCCAGATATTGGCGGCAGAGGTTTCGACGGCTTTCATCAGATCCGGGCGAAGCGGGGAAGGCGGAACAAGTACAGGCGGGGTGAGATTGCCGTCGGCATCGCGCTGCTCGACGAAGCTCACCTTGATTTGCGGATCGTCCACCACCTTGACCAAAGTATCTTTTATTTTGTTGGGATCTTCGCCAGGAAGAATTCGGCAATTTACGTTGGCACGCGCGGTTTGCGGCAACGCGTTGGGAGCGTGGCCTCCGGAAAGCATGGTAGCTACGCAGGTAGTGCGAAGAATCGCGTTGTAAAATTCGTTTTCCGAGAGCCGCACCAGCACTGCGGCATCTGGGGAAGGCTGCGCCGCAGCTCTCATCTCCTTCGCCAGAGGACCGCCTTCGATGGCGGCGCTCTTTTCAAGCATGGAACGCGTGATTTCGTTCAGCTCCACTGGAAAATTGAATTTAGAGAGTCTGGCTAATCCTTCGGACAGATGATAAATGGCATTGTCACGAGTTGGTCGTGAGCTGTGGCCTCCGGGATTTTTCACCTCGAGCTGAAAATCGGCGTAGACCTTTTCGCTGGCTTGCACAGCGCCATAAATTTTCTTGCCCTTGTCGCTCATGAAATCGCCGCCATCGAGATTTACGCAGTACTCGGCGTCAATCCAATCGCGATGGTGCTTGAGCAGCCATTCGACTCCATTGAAGTTGCCTCCTTCTTCATCGGCGGTGAGTGCGAGGATCAGATCGCGGCTGGGCGCGAGGCCGGCTTTCTTCATGCGGATAAAATTTTCAACTAGAATTGCAGCCCCATCTTTGATGTCCACGGTGCCGCGGCCGTAAAAATAGCCGTCTTTCTCTACAAATTGAAAGGGATCGGTGGTCCAATCTTCGCGGCGGGCCTCGACGACGTCCAGGTGGGCGAGAAACAGAATTGGTTTCTGCTGGCCGGCTCCATGCAAGCGCGCGACGAGATTTTTCTTGTGATCGTTAGGTCCGGCGACGATGACGTCTTGCTCTGGAAAACCGGCGTCGCGCAGCCGCTTGGCTAGAGCTTCTGCCGCCGTTGTCACGTTGCCAACGGAATCCGTCGTATTGATTTCGATGAGCTCTTTGAAAATTTCGCGCGATTGCTGCTTTGTGTCTTCCTGGCCTTGTGCGGGGCCGAGTGGCGCGAAACTCAAGAGCGTTCCGAGTAGCATCATCCAGCGTTTCCGTTGAAACATTCAAAGCTCCTTGTATGAATTCATTCTGTTGAACTCGGCGTGCTCACGGTTGGGGCCGACGGCAAAGCAAAGGCCCTGCGAAGGCAGCCCGATAGGTACGAGGCCGCCAGAAAAAGCATGATCAGACCGAGCCCAGGATCGAACACAATGCGCAGGACGTATGCCACCAAAAACATAAGCCCCACCATTCGAGGCCTCATCACGGGCTTCCCGAACCTCCAATTCACGAACATCGCGATCTCTCGCGGCCATTTGTAAAACCAGTAGAGGTTGTAACCCAAGAGGAAATGAAAGCCAACGGCACGTGCCGGCGAAATGGGATGCTTCCATCCGGGTACCCGCTGCATGACCTCGTGATACCGGTATACGCAAACGAGCCAGTAGACCCAGCCAACCAACAGCAGTAAGAAAAGATATAAAGGCGGAATCGGAAAAGCGGCCTTAGCCATCTCGGGGTGCAATGAAGCGGCGACCAACTCCGCAATAATGGTGGCAAATCCCAAAAGATAGCCAACCCAGAGCTGAGGAAGCGGGGGTAGATTTCCCGGTTGAGTCTGCTCCGCTGATGATTCGCCAGGCGAGAAGTCCATTACATCCTCAAGAAAGCCGAGTAGGCAGCGTAACGGTCGCAGCGCAGAGCCGTCAAACAGTTTGCGGCTGAGGGCTCCAGCGACAATGCCGCCAGGTTGCTTGGCGCCATACGCTTTTCATAGACTGGCTGGGTAGCAACGACGGGAGGATGACGTGACATATACCAAGAAACGCGTGGCGCAGATTGCTTTGGGCGCAGGATTGTTTATTGCGGGAATCGCGGCAGGTTCGCTGCATGCCAGGAGCGTGGCGGCACAAAACCGGTTCGGCCAGCCGAAAACCGTGCTGCATGTCGTGATTTACAAGTTTAAGGACGCCACTTCGAACAATGACCGAGAAGTTGCCATCAACGGGATCAGAGAGATGGCGGGAAAAATTCCTGGCATCAAGAACGTGTGGCTGAAGACGGAACGCAATCAGGTGAAGGATTTCAGCGGCGTTTACGCCATCGAGTTCACAAGCGCCGAAGCCGCCGCGGACTATGCCGAAAGCCCGATTCATGAGGCTTGGTCCAAAAAGTGGCAGGAGTTGCGAGAAAACAGCCTTTCCTTCCAAATCTCGAATCCTTAGAGACTTAGGTAATTGCTCATGCTGTGGCTATGGCCATGTCGAGCGGCAATCCGCTTGTCAGCTCTCGCGGACAATTCCGAATCTGCGGCGAAAGACGGCGTCCACCATTCGGTCCGACAAGAGACGCTTGCACCATTTCGCGACGACCGCTAGCCCGGTGACAAGATAGCGAATTTCAGGATTCGGCGCTTCTATCGCGCGCAATACGATACGAGCGCAATCTTCGGGAGTCGTTCCAGATTTGGCGCGAGCGCCGGTGACGCTGGCGAGAAATCGCGCGTACAGCGAGGCGTAGGGTCCGTTGCTCATTTTGTCCAGGTAGGGCTTGGAGAGTTCCATCGCGGCTTGCTGGATGCCAGTTACGATGTAGCCCGGCTCGATTAGCACGACTTGCACGCCAAATGGATAGAGTTCGAGACGCAGTGCGTTGCTCATGGCCTCAAGGGCGAACTTGCTGCTACTGTACGCGCCTTGCGTCGGCGCGGTTACAAACCCGGAGACAGAACTCATCATCACAATGCGACCGCGCTTCCGTTCGCGCATGTGTGGCACCACGGCTTGGGTCACACGCAATACGCCAAAGAAATTCGTTTCGAACTGGCGCCGCCAGTCTTCCATGCGCAAGTCTTCGACGGCGGCGGAGAAATTGACTCCGGCATTGTTGAAGAGGATGTCGATGGCCCCAGCTTTCGCGAGAACGGCGGCCACCCCTTGCTGGACAGAGGCGTCATCGCAGACGTCGAGTTCCAGCGTTTCGAGTGGCAATTTTTGCGCTTGAGCCAGCGAGTCGAGTTGTGCGCGTTTTGCTGCCGAGCGGCCGGCGGCGAAAACACGGTACCCGCGCTGCGCGAGCAACAGCGCGGTGGCCTTGCCCAAGCCGTCCGTTGCGCCGGTGATGAGCACGGTTTTCTGAAGACCTGCACCATTCGTCATTCTTCCCTCCAAGCCAAGAAAGCATTATGCTACCCCGGCTCTTTTTTGGGGCGTGCGTAAATTGGGCTCGAAACGGGCATGCCATAAAACGGCTGAAACGTTTGTTGCGCATGGCCCGTCACATGGTGCAGCGGTCGGTCAGGTGTGAGGGATAATTCAAAAGTGAGGCAATGATGAGAATTTCGAGTGGAAACTTGTGTGGGTTTGCTGCGGCGGGGCGCTATCTATTGCGGAAAATTCGGCTGCCGGCCACGGCGGCGCTCTTTGTCGCCAGCTTCACGGCTGCGCTTGCTGGCGCTCAAGCTGCACCGGCGAACGACGAAGAGTACGGAAAGAAAATCCGAGAGTTTACGACGGAGAAGTTCTTCCTCACCGATCTTGTCGATCACCTGCCGGCTTCCACCACAGTGCCTTCGCCCGACAAAATTCTGGGCCACATCGTAGGCGCGCCGAATTTTCTTACCTATTCGAAAGACATTTACCAATATTACGACGCACTCGCGAAAGCCACTCCGCGAGTGAAAGTCTATCGCGTGGGCAAAACGGAAGAGGGTCGCGACTTTCTGCTCGTGGCCGTGAGTGACGAAGCCAACATCGCGCAGCTCGACCATTTGCGCGACATTACCGCCAAGCTCGCCGATCCCCGCAAAATCAGCGATGCCGATGCGAAGCAGTTAATCGCGGGCGGCAAACCGTTCTACTGGGCGTCCGGCTCAATCCACTCGCCCGAGACGGGGTCGCCGGAGATGTTGATGGAATTGGCTTACCGTCTGGCAGTGGAAGATTCCCCCTTCATCCAGAACATTCGTAAGAACGCGGTTTTTCTGATTACGCCGATCGTCGAAGTGGACGGCCACGATCGCGTCGTGGACTCCTGGAACTACCAAAAGGCAAATCCCGACAAGCCGCTCCCGGGCCTCGTTTACTGGGGGCACTACGTTCAGCACGACAACAACCGCGACGGCATCGCTATGGGACTAAAACTCTCGCAGATGATGATGCAAAATTTCTTCTATTGGCACCCGCAAGTGCTTCACGATCTGCACGAATCGATTCCGTATCTTTATGTTTCTACGGGCACGGGTCCGTATAACGCATGGCTCGATCCGATCGTAATTAACGAGTGGCAGAAGCTCGCATATAACGATGTGCAGGGCATGACGGAGCGTGGGGTGGTCGGCGTTTGGACCCACGGTTTCTATGACGGCTGGGCGCCTAACTACATGTTTTATGTTGCGAACGGACACAACTCCATTGGCCGCTTTTACGAAACCTACGGAAATGGCACGCCCGAAACAAAGTTAGCGGAACTGGCGCCTAGTTCGACGAGCCGCGCGTGGTTCCGGCCCAACCCGCCATTGCCCAAAGTAATGTGGTCGCTGCGCAATAACACCAACCTGGAAGAAAGCGGCGTGCTTCTTTCGCTGGACTATACCGCGCAGCATGGCCAAGAACTCCTGAAGGATTTCTACGAGAAGAGCAAACGCTCCGTTGCGAAAGCGACGACGGAAGGCCCGGCGGCTTGGGCCATCGTGAATGACGGCAGGCGGCCAGCGCTTGCGGCACAACTCGCGAATTTGCTGCAAAAGCAAGGCGCCGAGGTACAGAAGCTCGAACAGGATTTTGAGGTGAAGGAAACAGCGTCACCGGCAGCGAAATCCGCAGACGCCAAGAGCGGTGATTCAAAAACGGAGAAGTCCAAAGACGACGCGAGCTCCAAGAGAACCGAGGAAGCGAAGAGCACGAAGCTTCCACTCGGGAGCTACATCATTCGCATGGACCAGCCTTACAGCCGCATGGTGGATATGCTTCTCGACACGCAATATTACTCGACGAGTGACCCGCGTCCCTACGATGACACGGGTTGGACTCTGGGCCCTCTGCGCAATGTGAAGACCGTGCGCATCACGGACACGGCGATTCTTAAAGCCCCGATGACGCTTGTAGACAGGGTTGCAAAGTTTGAAGGCGGCGGCGTGATTCCTCCACACTCGGAGAAAGGCAAAGCAGCGGCTTCCGCGAAATTTTACGTGATCAACGCGACCGGCGAACCCAATTTGGCGACGCTGCGTTTTCGGCTGAAGGACGTAAAGTTTTTTGCAGCAGAAGAAGGCTTCGATGCTGCCGGCGAGAAATTCGTTCCCGGCACTTTCATTCTTCCGCTCGAAGGCAATCCTGCCGACCTGGATCTGCGGCTGAACACGGCGGCCCGGGAACTGGGCGTTCGCGTGACCAGCGCGGCGTCCGTTCCGGACGTGCCGCGCCATGAAATCAGCGTTCCCCGCATCGCGCTGATGCACAACTGGACGGACACGCAGAATGAAGGATGGTTCCGGCTTGCGCTGGAAGAGACCGGTGTGCCGTACTCCTACATTTCCGACATCAATGTGCGCAATACAGCGAACCTGCGCGAGAAGTACGACGTGATCTTGTTTCCTCCGACATTCTTCGGCCTCCAGCAAATTCTGAACGGCATACCGACGCGCGCAAACGCAGACGGCAGCGAACCCAGCGGGCCGATTCCCTGGCAAAATTCTTCGACGACACCAAATTGGGGCGGAATCGACGAGGCTGCGGACATCCGCGGTGGATTGGGCTTCGATGGTGTAGTTCATCTTAAGAAATTCATCGAGGACGGCGGGCTCTTCATTCCCATCGGCCCCAGTACGCATCTGCCGATCGAACTTGGAATTACCGATACGGTGATCATCAACGATACTCACCAGCTGCAAGCTCGTGGGATGATCGCTCGCGCGACCGTTGAGGACAAGGCCAGCCCCATTACTTACGGATACGACGATGCTGTCGGCGTGTATTTCAATCAAGGGCCGGTGTTCAGCGTTTCTGTTGCGGGGCGATTTGGCCGTTTTTTTGCTGACGATGCAGGCGGTTCGCGCCCCAGCGGCAGAGGTTCGATGACCGATCCGGACATTCCGCAGGGCCGCGCTTGGACCGAGCCGGAGGCTCCCGTACATCGGAGCAAGGCGGAGCAGGAGCTCTACGTCAACCCTGAGCTGCGGTCCGATTTGAGTTCGTTTCTTCCGCCGCCCTCGCTTTACCCGCGCGTTGTGTTGCGCTTCGCAGGCGAAAAAGACTTGCGAATAAGCGGGATGCTGGCGGGCGGATCAGAACTGGCGGAGTCACCGGCGATCGTCGACGTGCCTGTTGGCAAAGGGCACGTCGTTTTGTTCGCTACGAATCCCATGTGGCGGCAGGAGACGCAGGGAAGCTTTATGCTGCTGCTCAACGCCGCGCTGAACTACGACCACTTGAACGCCGGGCGGAAGACGCCAGCACCGGCAAAAGCCAAGACTGAGCCTGCAGCGACAAAACCCTAGGCCGGGCGTTCCAAACCGTCGAGCGTCTCGCTTTCAGCACACTGGATCGACGCCACAAACCTGCGTGCAAGAAGGGCTGCTAAGATCGTTCTATCTCAGTAGCTTCCTTTGAGTGCGTGGGTGCGCCTGCATGGCCGACGACGGAAGTCCTTTAATTCGAGAGTCTAACGGGAAGTGGCGGTTGGGCTTTTGGAGCCTGATCGCTACGCAGTTTCAGGGCGCCTTTAACGAGAATGCGCTGAAATTTCTCGTTATCTACCTCATTCTTGCCATCGAGCACGACAACGCTCAGCGCGCAAACCATGAATTCCTCGTTGGGGTCTTGTTTGCTGCCCCGTTCGTTCTGTTCTCGCTAGCCGGCGGATATCTCGCGGACCGCTTCAGCAAGCGTAGCGTCACGATCCAGACCAAAGTGTTTGAAGTTGGCGTCATGCTGCTCGCTGTGGTCGCCCTGATCGGCCCGAATTTTTCGCTTGCCCTGGCAGCGATCTTCCTCGTGTGCACGCAAGGGGCGTTCTTCGGGCCGTCTAAATACGGGCTGCTCCCTGAGCTCCTGCCTCCGGAAAAATTGTCGTGGGGCAATGGCGTGCTTGAGCTGGGGACTTTCCTCGGAATTATCGCTGGAAGCGTCAGCGGATCCATCCTCGCTGCGGAATTCGCGGGACGGCAAGTGTATTCCGGCGCGATTCTTTTTGCGTTCACGGTCATCGGTTTGGTCTGCAGCTTTGGCATAAGCAAAGTTCCTGCAGCGGATCCCGCCAAGAAGTTCCATCTTGCCTCGCTGATCGATGTCTGGTCTCCCATGAAGTTGATCCGGGGAAACCGGATTCTTTGGCTCGCGGTGGCGGGAAACACTTACTTTTTCTTTGTGGCCGCTCTCTTACAGTTCAATATTTTCCTGTATGGACAAGATGTCCTCCATCTCGATTCGTCGCATGGAGGGTTGCTGCAAGCTGCGGTGGCCATCGGGATTGGCTTGGGAAGCTTTGCCGCTGGATATCTCTCGGGCGGAAAAATTGAATATGGACTGATACCGCTTGGATCCTTGGCAATGACCGCGTTCGGCCTTTGCCTATCGATCCACGGATTGTCGTTTCACGCAGTGTTGGCATTACTGGCGTGCTTGGGATTCTCCGGCGGATTTTTCATTGTGCCGATCAGCGCGCTGATCCAACACATTCCCGAGGAGCAACATAAGGGCATCGTTCTTGGCGCATCGAACTGGTTGTCGTTCGTAGGAATTGGCGTGGCGTCCGGCGCCTATTATGCAATGTCGCGCTGGTTGAACCTGGACTCCGGAGCCATCTTTCTATGGGCTTCGTTGGCGACGTTGGCCGCAACGGTTTACGTTCTCTACCTGCTGCCGGATTCTTTGCTGCGGCTTCTGCTGTGGATGCTCACGCACACGCTTTACCGGCTTGATGTTGCGGGGCGTGAACGAGTTCCGGCGCGAGGCGGAGCGCTGCTTGTTCCCAATCATGTTTCGATGGCCGATGCAGTACTGCTGCTTGCTTCTGTCGACCGTCCGGTGCGCTTTTTGATGTTCAAAGGCTCCTATGATCATCCGCTGGTGAAGCCGTTCGCGAAAATATTGGGCGTGATTCCCATTTCTTCCGATCAAGGCCCGCGGGAAATGATTCATTCCCTGCGGCGCGCGACGCAGGCGTTGCAGGATGGCGAGCTGGTTTGCATTTTCCCGGAAGGGCAGATGACGCGAATCGGCCAGATGATGCCGTTCCGCCGCGGTATGGAACGCATCATCAAAGGCGTCGATGTACCGATCATCCCCGTGAATCTTGACGGCGTATGGGGCTCTATTTTTAGTTTTGCGGGTGGGCGCTTTCTCTGGAAATTGCCGCGCCATTTGCCTTATCCGGTGCGTGTGACGTTTGGCGCGCCGCTCCCTTCCACAGCGTCGGCACAAGAGGCACGGCAGGCCGTGCAGGACCTCGGCGCGGAAGCGTTCCAGCGGCGTAAACACCTCATGCGGCCTCTGCCGCAGACTTTCCTCTACACGGCGCGGCGCCATCCGTTTCGTTTCGCCATGGCCGACGGTCAAACGCCGAAGCTGAGTTTTTTCGCCGTGCTGGCGAGAACACTATTTCTTGCGCGGCGCCTACGGAAAACGTGGCAGGGTCAGGACATGGTGGGCATATTACTGCCGCCTTCGATTCCCGGCGCGCTGGTGAATTTCGCAGCGATGCTGATGGGCAAAGTGCCCGTCAATTTGAACTACACGGCATCCAATGAAACGCTGGAGTCTTGCGCGAAGCAGTGCAATTTGAAAACGGTGGTCACAGCTCGCGCCTTTCTCGAACGCGTGCACGTACAGCCGCCCGCGGAAACGGTTTTCCTGGAAGACCTGGCGCAGAAGCCGCGTTTCGGCGAACGACTCGGGGCTGCCTTGGCGTTTTTCCTTCCAGCGCGACTTATCGAAAAGTACGCTGGCGCCGAACGCGCGACAAAGCTCGAAGACATCGCCACGATTATTTTTTCCAGCGGTTCGACGGGCGAGCCCAAAGGCGTGGTGCTCACTCATTACAACGTGGCCTCTAACGTCGAGCAACTCAATCAGGTGTTTCTCCTGCACTCCAACGATCGCATCATGGGCATTCTCCCGTTTTTTCATTCTTTCGGCTTCACGGGAACGCTGTGTCTTCCCGCGGCGACCGGAATTGGCGTCGTGTTTCACCCGAATCCTTTGGATTCGCGCGTCATCGGCGCGCTCGTCAACAAATATGCGGTGACAATGCTTCTTGCGACGCCGACTTTTCTCAATGCCTACACGCGACGCTGCGAGCCAGAGCAATTCGGCAGTTTGCGCTTCGTGATGGCTGGGGCGGAAAAGCTGCCGGAGCGAATTTCGCAGGCATTTGAGGATCGCTTCGGCCTCCGTCCGATGGAGGGCTACGGCTGCACGGAGTGCTCCCCTGCCGTGACAGTGAACACGATCGATTTTCGCGCGGCGTCCTTTCGCCAGGTGGGCGCGAAGCGTGGCAGCATCGGGCACCCGTTGCCGGGAATGAGTGTAAAGATTATCGACCCCGAAACGCTGCAACCGTTGGCCGTCAATCAACCCGGCTTACTTCTCGTGCGCGGGCCGAACGTGATGCAGGGTTATTTGAACCAGCCCGAAAAAACGGCGGCCGTTTTGCGAGATGGCTGGTACAACACCGGCGACATCGCGATGCTCGATGAAGATGGGTTTCTGCGTGTCACCGATCGCTTGAGCCGTTTCAGCAAAATCGGCGGCGAAATGGTGCCGCACATAAAGGTTGAAGACAAGCTGCACGAACTGGCGCACGCCACTGAACAAGTGTTTGTGGTAACAGCCGTACCCGACGAAAGAAAAGGCGAACGCCTGATGGTCCTGCACACGCTGCCGGAAGATAAGCTGAAAGAAACTCTCGAACTGCTTGCCAAGTGCGATCTGCCGGCGCTGTGGAGGCCTCGCCCGGATCAGTTTCTGCGCGTAGAAAAATTGCCTTATCTTGGCACAGGCAAGCTCGACTTGAGGAAAGCGCGCGAACTCGCGCTGGAAGTCGCCAAGCCAGCGTGAGCGCCCCTGTGCAAGTTGCTCCTGCCAAGACCGTAGACTCTCGGGAGATGAACGACGCCGAGAGCTCGCGAAAGTGGCGTCGCCTGATTCGCCGGGTTGTGCTCACGGCCCTGGCGTTGGGAATCTGGTTTTGGACGCAATCGCTGATCGCGCATCGAACCGTGCCAGCTTCCGGCGTCGGCGACGCACTGCACACGCTGACTGCTGGACTCAATTCCTACTTCTACAATTTCCCATATGCGGCCAATGCGCTGCTGATTATCAGTTCCGCTCTAATTGATGGACTCGCGCTATTTTTGCTTGTGCGTTGGCTTTTCGGGCCGAGCGTGCGGCCGTTCCTCGGCCTTGTGTTGCTCCTGGGATTGCGGCAAATCATGCAAGCCATCTGCGCGCTTCCCGCGCCTCCAAATATGATCTGGCATTATCCCGGATTCCCTTCGCTGCTGGTCACTTACAACGTGGGCAACGATTTTTTCTTCTCGGGGCACACGGCAATCGCGGTTTTTGGCGGGATCGAATTGGCGCGCCTCGGAAAGCAGTGGCTCACAGCCTTAGCGATGGCCATCGTTCTTTTTGAGATCGCCACAGTGCTTATCCTGCGCGCGCACTACACCATGGACGTTTTTACCGGGCTACTCGCCGCTATTTGCGTGGCACAATTGTGCAGCAAGGTTTCGCCTTCAATCGATGCCTGGCTTTCTTCCGCTAAGTAAGCTCGCTATAAACTGCTAAACTTCCGCTATTCATATCGCAATGCGACCATAGGATCGACGCGCATGGCTCGCCGAGCAGGGATGTAGCACGCCGCGAGCGCCACAATCGTCAGCAGGGCCGCCACCGCGGTAAACGTGAGCGGATCGGTCGCGCTCACGCCATAAAGCAGGCTGGCCATCAACCGCGTTAATCCGAACGAAGCCATAAGGCCAAGTATTACGCCGGCCCCGGCCATTCTCATTCCTTCGCCAAGAATCAGGCGCAGAACGTCAGAACGCTTCGCACCGAGGGCCACGCGAACGCCAATCTCCTGTGTGCGCTGCTGTACAAGGTAGGAAATGACGCCGTAAATTCCGACGGAAGCGAGTGCCAGCGCCAGGGCGGCAAAGATTCCGAAGACAGCCATGGAAAAACGCTGCGAAGCCAGCGAATCGGAAATAATTTCGTCCATTGTTTGCGCCTTGGACATCACGTGCTCCGCGCTGATGCCTTTGACGGCTACGCGCACCGAATCCCCGATGGTTACGGCTCCGGGCTCATAGCGCACCATGACGCCCGTTCCGCTGCCCGAGAGCTGCATGGCCTGGTCCGGAAGCTGCATGAACGGAAAGTAGAGTTCCGCGCGCAACGTTTCTTTATCGTCGGAGTCGAGCCCCCACTGTTTGATGTGACTCACGATTCCGATGATTTCCGCGCGTCCTCCTTTGTTATCAAGAAAAATATGCTGGCCGATGGGATCCATGTCGGGGAAATATTTTTTCGCGAACAGATCGTCCACCACCACGACGTGCGAAGCGTTTTCATTATCCTGTGCGGTGAAAAATCGCCCGCGCTGAAGGGGAATGCCCATCACTTGGAGATAGCTTTCTTCCACGACATAACTGATCGACCAGCTTTTTTCGTCGTCGGTTTGCGGCTTGGGTTTCCCTTCGATCCAGAAGAGATCCTCGTCATCGCTGCTGAGCGGAACGGCGCCCCAGGAGAGCGAGATGGATTTCACTCCCGGAACCGCCGCGAGTTGCCGGTCCACATTGCGAAGAGCCGCGCGAATTTCAGGAGCGCTGGCGTTGCGCATGGACGGTGGGAGGGCAACGCCAAAGGCAAGTACGTTATGTGGATCAAAGCCTGGGTTTACGTTCCAGAGCGCCATGAGGCTGCGTAACATGAGTCCAGCGGAAATCAACAACACCAGTGCCATTGCCATTTCCACAATGACGAGAAGGCCTTGCGCGCGATGACGCGTGCCGCTATCTCCACGGCCGCCTTCCTTCAGAGTATCAAGGAGATTGCGGCCGCGGCTTTTCAGCGCAGGCGCCAACCCAAAGAAAATGCCGCAGCCCAGCGAAATCAGCACGGTAAAAAGCAACGCGCGCGCGTCGAGATGCACTTCGCTCGCGCGGGGAAGTCCTTGCGCGAGGAATTGCAGAGCCGCTCGCGTTCCCCAGGCAGCAAGAAGCAAGCCCAAGGCTCCCGCGGCAAACGCCAGCAGGATGCTTTCCGTCAGGAGCTGGCGCACAAGCCTTGCTTGCCCCGCTCCGAGCGCCGCGCGAATCGCGAATTCACGGCTGCGCGTTGCCGCTCGCGCGAGCATCAAGTTCGCAACGTTGACACACGCAATCAAGAGCACAAATCCGACAGCGGCAAGTAAAACGAGCAGCACCAGGCGTACATCGCCGACCACAGTTCCCTTCAGCGGCCGTAGCGCCGCGCCGATGCCCTTATTGGTGTCCGGATACGTTGCAGCGAGGTTGCTCGAGATGCGGGCCATGTCCGCGCGCGCTTGTTCGATGGTCGCGCCCGGCTTCAGCCGGCCCACTCCGTGAACTCCCAGACCCGCGCCGCGGTTGGAAAGCAAGGGATTCGTCCACTGGCCCAACGGTGCGTAAATGTCGACGTCGCGGAAGAGGCCGGAAAAATCGAAGCTGGCGGGAGTCACGCCAACGATCATGTAGCCGGTGCCGTCAAGGTTGATATTTTTCCCAAGGGCATCGGGTGAGGCGTTGAACTTGCGCTTCCAAACTTTTTCGCTGATCATCACAATCGGTGAGCGGCCGATGTCGTCTTCGCCGGGCGCAAACGTCCGGCCGATGACCGGATTGACTCCCAAGACGCTGAAAAAGTCCGAAGTGATGAATCGCGCGCGCACCTGCTCTGCGTCACCCAAACCCAAGATGTTGAAATTGTAAGACCGGTAGACGGCCATACCGGAAAACGTGTGATTGTCTTTTTGCCAGTCGCGAAAATTCGGAAAGGATATCGAGCCAGTCGCAAAATTCGGTTTGCTTTCCGCCAGCCAGACAAGCTGTTCGGGGTGCGGGTAAGACAGGGGATTGAACAACACGCCGTTCACCACCGAAAACAGCGCCGTGTTCGCACCGATGCCAAGCGCCAGCGTAAGAACCGCCACGACGGTAAATCCCGGTGACTTCGCAAGCATGCGCAATCCATATCGCAAATCCTGCATCAGCCGCTCCAATGAGCCCCACCCCCACATCTCCCTCGTGACCTCCTTAATTAAGCCGACGTTGCCCAATTCTCTTCGCGCTGCACCGCGCGCCTGATCTGGTGTTTCGCCGCGGTCGGTGCGGTCCTGCGCCGCCATCTTCAAATGGCTTTGAATCTCTTCTTCCAATTCACTCTCACGTTTTCGACGGTGCCAGAAAGAAAAAGTCATGCTTCGCTCTCTCTCTTCGCCGGATTCAGTACCCCTGCGATGGCATCCGAGACCTGCGCCCACCGCGAACGCTCCGACTCGAGTTGTTTCTTGCCTTTCGCTGTTAGCTTGTAGACTCTGACGCGCTGCTTGTTTTCAGATACTTTCCAATCCGCGGAGATCCATTTTTGGCGCTCGAGCCGGTGCAGCGCCGGATACAGCGAGCCGGTGTCCACTTGTAAAATATCTCCCGAGTTTGTGCGAATCGCCTGACTGATGCCATAGCCGTGCTGCGGCCCCCAGCGAAGCGTTTGCAGGACTAGCAGATCGAGCGTCCCTTGCAGAAGTTCGATGCGGTTCTGGTAGCGTGGACTCATGTTCACCTCAGGATGTAGATGTTCTACCTCATGGCATGTAGAATGTCTACATCCATTACAGGAGCACCTGGAAGGCCGGCAGCCAGAACGGCCAAGTGCTGGACGTAGAAAGCCTTAGCAAAGACGCTTCAGCTTGTCGGCGCCCAGTTCCCTGGCCGCCCCCGGGAACAAGTGTCGCGAAACCAGTCACCGGACCCCTTCCCCTTTACTCTTGGTCCGCTTGCGGCCGTTATCAGATTGTCGTGCTGGCTCGCCGGTGCTACGGTTTTGAGTACTTGGTGACGAAAATTATGCAGCGTTTGCCGCGTCGAATTTACCTCTCCCTATTGATGATTGTGCTCTCAGTCTCTCTCCTGGGTTTCGCAAAAGGCCAAACGGCCATCAGCCAAAATCCTCCGCTAAAAATCGGTTACCTGATGGATTCTCTCAAAGTCGAGCGCTGGCAAACCGATCTCGACAATTTCCAGAAGCGCGCGAAGGAGCTGGGCGCCGAAGTTTTGGTGGAAACCGCCGAGGGAGATGACGATTTACAGTTGCAGCAAGCCCAAAAGCTGATGGATTCCGGTGCGAAAGTTCTAGTCCTGGTCCCGCACGACACGGACAAAGCCGCTCGCATCGTGAGTGCAGCGAAAGCCCGACATATACCTGTTCTGAGTTACGAGCGCCTGGTGCGCAACAGCGATGTCGACTTCTTTGTGGGCACAAACGCCGAAGTGATTGGCGAGCTACAATCCTCCACGCTCGCGCGCTTGGCTCCTAAGGGGAACTACGTTCTGATCGGCGGCTCACCGACGGACAGCAACGCCAAAGTCTTGCGCGATGGACAAATGCGCGCGATCCAAACTTCTGTTGACCGTGGCGATATAAAAATCGTAGGCGATGGTTGGGCAAAGGATTGGGACCCGGCCGAAGCGTACGCTATCATGTCCAAAGCGATCGATACCACGAAAGGCGATGTCACCGCGGTAGTCGCATCCAATGATGGCACTGCGGGAGGCGCTATTCAGGCCTTGCAGGAACACAAACTCGCCGGCAAAGTGCTCGTGTCAGGCCAGGATGCCGACCTCGCCGCCATCATCCGGATTTTGGACGGCACACAGGCCATGACGGTCTACAAACCTATTGGACTGCAGGCGAGAACGGCCGCGGAAGCTGCCGTCAGTCTGGCTGCCGGCACTCCGATCAAGAATTCAGTTTCGATTCCTAACGGGACGAACACTGTCCAAGCGATATTTCTGAGCCCGGTGGTCGTCACCAAGGACAACGTAAAGCAGACAGTCATCAAAGATGGCTTCCAAAACTTGGACACGATTCAGAAAAGCTTGCCGAAGGACAAATGGCCGAATTGAACGTTGGGCGGGGCACAGCTGTGCGCGCTTGTGCGCAGAAGCTTCCAAGTTTGTAGGCTTGTATCGCCAGCGCAGCAGACGCTGCTATCTCTAGCACATCTCAACAACGATCCATCTCGAGCGACAGATTAAAACTTTACGCCCCAGAAGGAAGGGTCCGGCTTAATCAGCTCAAGACCGACGTCCCACGCTTCATGATCGCGCCAAACAACTTGCGCTTCGGCAGTGCGTCCGCTCACGGAATGGATGAGACGCACGCGCTTGCGCATGGGAAGTCCCGCCCCTATCACAGCCAAGCAGCCAGACCTGCTTATGTCAACGGTCACGCCGTTGGCTTGCTGTCGTTGAGAGCCTTCTTCCCATTCGACCTGGAATTTTACGCGAGAGACGATACGCGGATGGGTGCGCAATTTTTCCCATCGTTCTTCAAAAGCTTTACCTTCGGAGATAGTGATGGGGTTCACTGCAGTTTCGGTGGCCATGCCTGCCTCGCAGCTTGTGTGGGTTTCGAACTCGGCCGGGGTACAGCAACAGCAAAAGATAAGATATTTGTCGGAGTAGCCGCAGTCAATAGTACTTCTTGCAATTTTTTGGTCCATTCATCGCGTGTACGTGCACGAGGAGCCCCTCAGCGGCTTCCAAGAAAAGCTGCGCTAATCAACTGAAAACATGAATCTTAGTCCGAATCGCAGAGCACACCTTTCGTCGAGTTTCCCTTTTTATTCTCTGTATTTTCTGCAGAGCCGCAACGAAGAGCACGCCTCATTTGCAAATACTTGCTAGCAAGAATATGCGTGCAAATAGCAATCCCACAAATCGCGGTTCGTGTTAGTTTGACTGCAGCCAGTTCGCGGCATGCGAGCGGCACATGGAGGTTGACCATGCCCCCGAAAGAAAATCCTGCCTGTCGTTCCCGTCGCTCATTTTTACAAGTCTCCGCAGCCGCCGCAGCGGTGGCCGCAGGATATCGTATTGTCACCGAACCGATGCTGGCCCATGCCGGCTCGCTTCCTTATCTCAGTCCTTATCCCAAAGATGCAGTTCTGATTAATGCGAACGAGAATCCTCTGGGTCCCTGCGGCGTGGCTTGCGGTGCAATCAATGACGTCGCTTCGCAAGGTGGTCGTTATTCTGATTGGATGACGAGGGATCTTATAAACACTTTTGCGGCCGCGGAAGGGCTCAAGCCCGAGTACATCCGCGCGTTCCCCGGTTCCAGCGGTCCGTTGCATTACTCTGTGCTGGCCTTTACATCTCCCACGAAGAGTTACGTCACTGCCGATCCTGGTTATGAAGCCGGGGCGCATGCCGCAAAAATCGCTAACGCTCGCGTCGTGAATGTACCGCTGACCAAAACTTACGCCCACGACGTGAAAGCCATGTTGGCTGCAGCGCCGGATGCGGGCATGTTTTATATTTGCACGCCCAATAATCCCACCGGCACACTCACTAGCCACTCCGATATCGAATTCCTGCTCGCCAACAAGCCGAAGGGTTCCATACTTCTTGTGGACGAGGCGTATATTCATTTTTCCGACGCAACTTCAGCACTCGATCTTGTGAAAGCGGATAAAGACGTGATCGTTCTGCGCACGTTCTCAAAAATCTACGGAATGGCTGGATTGCGCTGCGGTTTCGCAATTGCGCGGCCGGATCTTCTCGAAAAAATGAGTGCATTTTCCGGCTGGAGCGCCATGCCCATCACCGCCGTGGCTGCCGCATCCGCCAGCCTGAAAGATGCGCGACTCGTACCCGACCGCAAACAGATCAATGCGACCATCCGCGAGGCGACGTTTGAATGGCTTTCTAAGAACGGCTACTCCTTCGTTCCATCGCAATCCAACTGCTTCATGCTCGACGTGAAGTGTCCTGCAAAAGAAGCCATCGCCGCGATGGCGGCGCAAAATGTCTTTATCGGTCGCCCCTGGCCAGTTTGGCCCACCCACGTTCGCATCACCGTTGGCACGCAACCTGAAATGGAAAAGTTCCAAGCTGCCTTCGCCAACGTGATGAAGAACCCATTCACCGCGCTGCATTCGGCTTCGCCGCTTGACATTTCAAACGACTTGGATGGCTTGCGAATTCCGGCTTGACGAGAATGCAGGGTGTAAATTACACCTGCCCGGAATGCGGGCAACAAATCGACGTCGGCAGTCTTCAACGTCCGGGTGGCATTGGCGGCGGTTTGTACTGCCCCCACTGCCAAGCGCGGGTGCACATCTCATTTGCATACGGCCGAACAGTCGCCGTAGTCTCTCTCGTGCTAGCCTTGGCAATTCTGAGACTGCTGCACGTTACATTAGGACTCGTCTTCATAATCGGTACCATCCTCATATGGGTACCTCTCTCCATGTTTCTGAACCTTTGGACTACACGCCTCCGGTCTCCTACGCTTAAGAAATGGAAGCCACGGCGTAGGACATTCTTCGAGTGGCTCTATGATCGGGACGCTCCTCAAGACATATTCGGCAAGAACCCCAAGTCTAGAGGCAAAGCTAGTGGCCGCCTCCATCTTGCAGAATTGCTGGGACTTCGGGAGGCACGATGCCGAGGTCCACGTAAATCGGCCGGATGACTTTTCGTACGGCCTTTCGTTGCGTCAGAAACCAAATCGCGCCCGCCACACAGCATACGCCACTCACCATCACTGTTTTCGGCGCGCCGATGGCGCTGGCCAGCGTCCCGGCCAGCAAACTTCCAAAAGGTGCCATGCCGACGAAAGCAGCCGTGTAGTAGCTCATCACTCGTCCGCGCTTGTTTTCTTCGACGATGGTTTGAATGACGGTGTTGCTTGCGGACGTTTCCTGCATCATGCCGAAGCCGCAAAACGATAACACTACGAGAGACAGCCAGTAATTTTGCGAGAAACCGAAAAGTATTAGTCCGATCCCGAGCATGCCCGCGGAGATCGGCATCATCTTGATTAATCCCCGCGCGCTGGGGCGCAGGGCAAGAGAATAGGCCGATGCGAGCGCGCCCACGCCAACGGCCCCCATTAAAAATCCATAAGTGTGCGGGCCTCCTTTCAAAATTTTCAGCGCGAAGATCGGCATCAAGACTGTGAAAGGCCAGCCCATTAAACTGATCACGGCGAAGAGCGAAAGAATCGTCCGTATGGGCACTGACCCGGTGACATACTTCCAGCCTTCTTTGAGTTGGTGAAACATGGAAGCAGAGGCATGCGGCAATAGCAAAGGTTTCAATCGCATCATCAGCAAGGATGCAATCACGGGAAGGTAGCTAAGCCCGTCAATCAGGAAACAATAACCGGTGCCAAATAGCGCGATCACTCCTCCGGCGAGCGAAGGACCCAGCAGCCGCGCCATATTGACCATCGAGGAATTCAGCGCGATCGCGTTGCCGAGATCCTGCTTCTCCTCCACCATCTGCACTAGAAAAGCCTGCCGCCCAGGCATATCGAACGCATTAATCAATCCTTGAAAGGCGCTGAGCCCGATAATTTCGCGAATCGTAATGCGCCCGCTGAGCGTCAGAACCGCCAGCGCCAGCGATTGCACCATCGCCAGAACCTGCGTAACTACCAGCACCCGCCGCCGGTCCAATCGGTCGACCCACACGCCTGCAAACGGCGCCACAAGAAACGTGGGAATCTGCCCCGCAAAACCTACAACACCTAGCAGCAAAGCAGAGCTGGTCAGTTTGTATACCAACCAGCTCGTGGCAATGCGCGTCATCCAAGTGCCAATCAGCGAAATGCTCTGCCCCGTGAAGAACAACCGGAAATTGCGGTGACGCAACGCGCGCCAGACGCGAGCGACGCCCTGTTTGCCTTCGGTCGAGTTTTTTAATTCGCTAGGAGTTGTGCTCAGAGCGCCGTCCATGGCCGAGGAGATTGGCAAGTTCCATTTTAATTGGATGTGAGGCGGTGTGGCAGGGGTAAGCGAGCTAGTGGGCGAGCAAAAAGGGGTGAGAGAGGAGGTGGGTACCCCACCCCCCTGTTTTCTGAAAAGATGTGATTCTACAGGGTTTAGATTACAAGGGTCTGCAAAAGATGTGATTCTAAAGGGGATAGGGGCCCTTCGAGGCTTCCTTCGCGGCTCAGGGCAAGCAGAGTAAACGGGTGGACTGTAACGAGTGCCGGACGGGGCGAGCGAGGCGAAGGTGGATATTTGATTTCGCTACTCTGAATTGGCCCACTTCGCGCATTTGATTTGGCCCACCTGTACATGAATGGAGGGCCTAACCTGTCGGCAGTAATGACGGGGGGCCGATGGACAGGAGACGCAAAGTGGAACTGTTCGAGGAGATACGTCGGGAATATCGGTTTGGAGTGGGCACGATTCAGGGAGTGGCGAAGAAGTTGAACACGCATCGGCGGATGGTGCGGCAAGCGCTGGCCAGCGCGATACCGCCGGGGCGCAAGGCACCGGCAAGGAGCAGTCCGAAGCTGGGGCAGGTGCGGGAGTTCATTGACGGGATTTTGCAGAGCGATCGGGAAGCGCCGCGCAAGCAGCGGCACACGGCGCACCGCATCTGGGTGCGGATTGGGCAGGAGCATCCTGAGACGCACGTAGCGGAAGCAACGGTGCGGCGCTACGTGCGGCGACGCAAGCAGGAGATGGGAGTGGCAGGGCGCGAGACCTTCGTACCGCAGAGTTACGACTGGGGCGTGGAGGCCCAGGTGGATTGGTACGAAGCCACGGTGGAGTTCGAGGAAGGCCGGCAGACCACGCATTTTTTCACGATGCGCAGCATGGCGGGCGGCGGTGCGTTTCATGCCGCGTATTTCCACGCCACGCAGCAAGCCTTTCTGGAAGCGCATGAGCAGGCCTTTCACTATTTCGGCGGGGTGTTCCGGCGGTTGCGCTACGACAACCTGAAGAGCGCGGTGAAAAAGATTTTGCGCGGGTACCAGCGCGAGGAGACCGACCGGCTGATCGCTTTTCGTTCGCATTGGGGATTCCAGACGGAGTTTTGCAACCCGGCGCGTGGCAACGAGAAGGGCGGCGTGGAAGGCGAAGTGGGCTATTTCCGGCGGAACCATCTGGTGCCGGTACCGAAAGTAAAAGATCTGGCGGCGCTGAATGAATATTTGCGTGTTTGCTGCCAGCAGGAGGAACAGCGGCGGATTCACGGGAAGCCGCTCTCGGTGGGCGAAGCGATGCGCCTCGAGCGCGAACATCTGCTGCCTTTACTCGGCGAAGGGTTTGAGTTGGCGGAAACGAGTTTTCCGGTGGTGGACGGCCAAGGCTGCGTGAAAGTGCGGACGAATCGCTACTCGGTGCCGCTGCGGGCAGGCACGAAGACGCAGGCACGGCTGCTGCCTGCTTATGTGGAAGTGTGGTACGAGCAACGCTGCGTGGCGCGGCACGAACGTAGTTACGGGCGGCATAAGGCGGTGTTGGATCTGGAGCATTATCTAGACGTACTGGAAAGAAAACCGGGCGCGCTGGCGGGCTCGACACCTTTGGAACAGTGGCGAGAACGTGGGCGCTGGCCGGAGAGTTTCGACAAGTTGTGGCAGAGCTTGCGCGAGCGGCACGGGAAGCAGGAAGGTACGCGCGAGATGATCGAGTTGCTGCGCCTGGGCCCACAGCACGGCTGGGAAGCGTTGCGGAAAGTGATTGAGCAAGCGTTGGCGCTGGGTTGCACGGACGCGGCGGCGGTGCGGCATCTGCTGGTGGCCGGCACACTGACCCACGGCGAGCGAGCGCTTCCGGAGATCGGGTTGTTGCAACGTTATGAGCGGCCGTTAGGTCGCGCCAGGTGGGGTTGACTCGTTCGATTAGAAAGACTTTTTTCTCGCGGCGCTTGCGTTCGGGTTGTTTTTCGCGGGCGATGGCGTTGCGGACGTCGGAGAAGGGCTCGAAGTAGACGAGTTTGATCGTGTTGTATTTGGCGCTGAAGCTGGCGAAGAGTTTTTGTTTGTGCTGCGCTACGCGGGTTTCGAGGTGGTTGGTGACGCCGGTGTAGAGGACGCCGGAGGCGCTGGCCATGATATAGATGTGGTAAACCATAGGAAGGATAGCGGAGAGATTATACACGGCTCACGGGGGCTTCTCCGCTTCTTTCTGGCTCCTCCGGCGACGTGTCATCCCGCCCTCCGATCTGTCATCCCGACCGAAGTGGAGGGATCTCTCTTGCTTTTGCTCCGCTCTGCCACCCCGAGAAGAGAGGTCCCTCCACTCCGCGCCGACAAAAAGCGTCGGCGCTCCGGTCGGGATGACACCGTAAGAAAAATCGTCCAGAAAGGCGAAGAGGCGGGTCGCGGTGGAAACCGCGACTGGAGAAGAAAAAAGGCTCCAAGCAAAGACATTTGTTTGGAGCCACTGCAAAAACAAAAAGGCCGTTCTGATTGCTCAGAACGGCCTTGATTTTAATCCCGGCGACGACCTACGTTCCCACACAGTTACCCGTGCAGTATCATCGGCCCGGCGAGGCTTAACTTCCGTGTTCGGGATGGGAACGGGTGTGACCCTCGCGGTATGATCACCAGGAAACTTTTAGAAGTCGAAAGTTGAAAGTGGAAGGTCGAAAGAACCTTCAAAATCCAACCACGACTTGCAAACTTTTTTTCCGCCGCGACCAGAAAGCGGCCGATAAAAATATCGGCGCTTCCGGTGGCGATGGCGACAACAGAAGGTTCAGAGTGTCCTGAGGGGCTAAAGCCCCCCTTGGAAAATTTGCTGAATGTCGGAGCTAAAGCTCCGACGCCCAACAAATTCCAAGCTGCAAAAAAGAATTGCAGGCTCTGAGATTTTGGCTGGCATTACAAGTTCGACTCGATGAGTCGAACACACTGCGAAAGAGAAGGCTTCTTCTCTTTACTGTCTCAAAGACGTTTTGAGAAAGTTTTATGATTAAGCCGAACGGGCGATTAGTACTGGTCAGCTTCACGCATTGCTGCGCTTCTACCTCCAGCCTATCAAAGTCGTAGTCTTCGACTGCCCTTCTTAGGTCTTAAACCTTGGGAGAACTTATCTTAGGGCGAGCTTCTTGCTTAGATGCATTCAGCAATTATCTCTTCCAGACTTCGCTACCGAGCTATGCCACTGGCGTGACAACTCGTACACAAGAGGTCTGTTCATCCCGGTCCTCTCGTACTAGGGACAACTCCCTTCAATTCTCCTGCGCCCACACCAGATAGGGACCGAACTGTCTCGCGACGTTCTGAACCCAGCTCACGTACCGCTTTAATAGGCGAACAGCCTAACCCTTGGGACCTTCTACAGCCCCAGGATGCGATGAGCCGACATCGAGGTGCCAAACCTAAGCGTCGATGTGAACTCTTGGCTTAGATCAGCCTGTTATCCCCGGCGTACCTTTTATCCGTTGAGCGATGGCCCTTCCACGCGGGACCACCGGATCACTAGACCCAACTTTCGTTCCTGCTCGACTTGTAAGTCTCACAGTCAAACCGGCTTATGCTCTTGCACTCCACAGCGGGTTTCCAATCCGCTTGAGCCGATCTTTGGGCGCCTCCGTTACAGTTTAGGAGGCGACCGCCCCAGTCAAACTACCCGTCTGGCCGTGTCTCCCCACCCGTCACGGGTGGTAGGTTAGAGCGACAGATTAGTCAGGGTAGTATTTCACTGTTGCCTCCTCCTCAGCCGAAACCAAGGGATCACAGGCTCCTACCTATTCTACGCAGATCAATCCGTTACTCATGGCCAGAGTGCAGTTAAGGTGCACGGGGTCTTTCCGTCTAGATGCGGGCATCCGGCGTCTTCACCGGAACCACAAATTCGCCGAGTCACTCGCCAAGACAGTCGCTCTATCATTCCACCATTCGTGCAGGTCGGAACTTACCCGACAAGGAATTTCGCTACCTTAGGACCGTTATAGTTACGGCCGCCGTTCACCGGGGCTTCAGTTCAAGCCTTCGCCCTTGCGGGCTGAGCCCTTGCTTTAACCTTCCGGCACCGGGCAGGTGTCACCCCCTATACGTCGTATTCGACTTTGCAGAGAGCTGTGTTTTTGTTAAACAGTTGCAGAGCGCGATTCGCTGCGACCGCTTCGGGCTATAAACCCTACTGCGGCGTCCCTTCTCCCGAAGTTACGGGACTAATGTGCCTAGTTCCTGAGCGAGTGTTCTCTCGAGCGCCTGTGGATATTCACCTCGTCTACCTGTGTCGGTTTGTGGTACGGGCACCTGGACGACTCCTTAGGGGATTTTCCCGACAGCGTGAAATCAGAGACTTTGCGGTCGTGTGACCTCGTCACCACTCTCACCGTTGAATGACCCCGGGGATTTGCCTCCGGGATCCGGCTTACAGTGGCCAATCAGGATATCCATCACCTGACTCTCCTATCCTTCTGTGTCACCCCATCGTGATAACGTCGCCAGGCGGGACAGGAATGTTGACCTGTTATCCATCAGCTACGCCTTTCGGCCTCACCTTAGGACCCGCCTAACCCTGAGCGGATTAACCTTCCTCAGGAAACCTTAGACTTTCGGCGACACGAGTTCTCATCGTGTTTATCGCTACTTATGCCGGCAGGGTCTCTTGTGTAGTGTTCAGTAGTCCTCTCGGTCTACCTTCAGACTCCACGCAATGCTCCCCTACCAAAGATTATTTCCGAAGAAATAACCATTTCGCAGCTTCGGTGATGTGCTTGAGCCCCGTTGGATTGTTGGTGCATATCCGCTTGACCAGTGAGCTGTTACGCTTTCTTTAAAGGATGGCTGCTTCTAAGCCAACCTCCTGGCTGTCCGAGCGAATACACTTCCTTTCCCACTTAGCACATACTTAGGGACCTTAGCTGGCGATCTGGGCTGTTTCCCTTTTGACCACGAAGCTTATCCCTCGTAGTCTCACTCCCGTGTAGTTATCCGCGGCATTCGTAGTTTGATTGGATTCGGTAACCTGAGTTGGTCCCTAGTCCATTCAGAGCTCTACCACCGCGGTAATTCGCACGAGGCTGTCCCTAAAGACATTTCGGGGAGAACGAGCTATCACGGAATTTGATTAGCCTTTCACCCCTACCCTCAGCTCATCAGAGCGATTTTCAACTCACACCTGTTCGGTCCTCCAGTCGCGGTTAAGCGACCTTCAACCTGGCCAAGGGTAGATCATCCCGCTTCGCGTCTAATACCACGTACTTGTCGCCCTATTCGGACTCGCTTTCGCTACGGCTCGCTTGCGCTTAACCTTGCACGTGACATTAACTAGCCGGCTCATTAAGCAAGAGGCACGCCGTCAGGCTTTCACGGACCGAAGTCCATGCATTGCCCTCCGACTGCTTGTAAGCATACGGTTTCAGGTTCTATTTCACTCCCCTCGCAGGGGTTCTTTTCGCCTTTCCCTCACGGTACTTGTTCACTATCGGTCGCCAGAGAGTATTTAGCCTTGGAGAGTGGTCTCCCCAGTTTCCCACCAGATTACACGTGTCCGGTGGTACTCAGGATGCCGCTTCGAGTCTGATCAGCTTTCGATTACAGGGCTCTCACCTTCTATGGCCCCGCTTTCCAGCAGGTTCATCTAGCTGTCAGTTTGGTAACTCTACTTATGCGGTCCTACAACCCCCAAATGCAAGCACTTGGGTTTGGGCTGTTCCGATTTCGCTCGCCGCTACTTTCGGAATCTCTGTGATTTATTTTCCTCCAGGTACTGAGATGGTTCACTTCCCTGGGTTAGCTCATACCCGCCTATGTATTCAGCGGGCTGTAACGGGAGTTCATCCCGTCGGGTTTCCCCATTCGGAGATCCTCGGATCAAAGCCTGCTTGCGGCTCCCCGAGGCTTATCGCAGCTTGCCACGTCCTTCATCGCCTTCTGGCGCCAAGGCATTCACCGTACGCCCTTAGTAGCTTAATCATAAAACTTACTCAATCCGTCTTCTGCCAGACTCCGCTTTGGACTTTCATCCATTGCGATTCACACGGTGCTTAGTCCGTGCTTTTTAAATCCTGCTATCGACGCTCCGATTTCCGCAGCTCCATATATCCTCGCAACCGATCTTCGCGCAACTCGGGCATGAGTCACGAAGAAGTCTTGATGATTTTTTTTGGAAAATCACTTCAGGTATCCGTTGCAGGCTTTCGACTCTGTAGTCCTCGGAAAACCGCGCTTGATCACTTGCTTCCGGCTCCTCTTGCGAGTCACCAGTCACTCGTCACCACTCACGGCCTTTGAATAAGCCGCCTTTTCTTCCACAGTATTGCTCGATTCTCGAGCAAAACTTGTAAATAATCCACACCATACCCCCAGCAGGGACCGTAATCCCGGCCAAGTTATCGGCGTGGACTTGCCAGCCTTTCTGTTGTCAAAGAGCAGTGACCCTGATCTTGTCAGAGTCCCCAACATTCCGTTGGGTTTTGGCTGAAGGGTCTTACTCGATCACGTTTCGCGATCTTGCCTTCCAGCGCATCTTTTGTTTCCGTGTTAGTTGAATTCGTGACCGCAGGAGGACTTACTTTTACGCCGCCCACTTCTCACTATCCACCACTCACTTCCACAAAATAAAAAACCCGGCGTCGAGCGCCGGGTACAGTCACCCACATCTGGGTGGCTCCACGCGATGCTCGACAGATTTCTAGCCTGTGCTCGTAAAGAACCTCACTATAGGATCTACTTCTTGGCCTTCGCTTGGTAGTACGCTGGGAAGACGCTTCTTCGACCCGACTGTGATGCCCCTGCTAACTCAGGGATTCCATAGAACCCCCGAACCATTTGTAAGTATACGCACTTTTCTGTATTCG
>CAVUCM010000007.1:0-10446 GCA_963740015.1 uncultured Acidobacteriota bacterium
GTCGGCCGCGAGTCGTCGATTTGCAAGCTTTTGCCGAGGACGTGAGGATCGCGGCCGTAGCGCCGCTGCCACAGCTCTTCGCTAAGGACGACGACTTTCGGACCGTTCGGCAAATTATCTTCGCGTGAGATGGCGCGGCCCAGCAAAGGTTCGACGCCAAGCACGCGAAAAACTCCATCACTTACTACTGCTGAGGGGATGCGCTCCGCGGAACCTTCTCCTCTGACGGCAGATTGCCCCGAATCGTAAACTCCGATGTCATCAAGAAGGTGAGTACGCGAGCGAATATCGAAATAATTGGGGAAGGATATCTGCGTGGTTTCTTTGGGGATTTTTTGGCTGCATTCGATAACAGCAATGATGCGCTCCGGTTGCGGGTAGGGAAGCGGGCGCAAGAGGAGACCATTCACGAGACTGAAAACGAGCGTCGCGGAGCCGATGCCGAGCGCGAGAATCAGTATCGCGGCGGCTGTGACGGAGAGATCTTTGCGCAGAATACGAAATGCATAACGAAGATCATGAATGATCATGTGATAGTGCTCCCTTGGTGCTTGATAAAAAATTCCCAAGATGGCCTGAAGCCAGACGAACAGCAAACCGGTGAACGATCGTTCCTCGCGCCAGCGGTCTACAAAGGCGAGGCAGAGTTCACGGCGGTATTCGTCGCGAAATTCAGCCGGGTACAGCCACAGAAACGGCTGATAGAGGCGGAGAATGCCAGCTTGCGAGGTGTGGAGACGAGACATAGCTCACGCTCGTTTGCGTACTAAAGCGGAAGCTCGAGCGTCCGAGAGCAATTTCTCCAGATGGCGAGCTTCTTCCATGGCGGCGCGACGGCCTGTTTTGGTGAGACAGTAATAGCGGCGACGTTCGTCATCGTGCTCAGGATCGGGACGCTCTTCCAATTCTTCGATGAAGCCTTGTTCGAGGAGGCGTTTGATAGCGCTGTAGAGCGTACTGGGACTCAGGCGAATCTCTCCGCCCGTTCTCTCGGTGATTTCTTGCATGATGGAATAGCCGTGGCGGTCGCGATCGGCGAGGGCTACGAGAATGTGGAAAGTGTCTCGGGAAAGAAGAAAGGGTCGCATGGGCAAACTATATCAGAGTTCGCTATAGCCGACAAAGGAGTATCTGTGACACGCCTTTGGCCATGCCCGTAGTTAATTCGAAGAGTGCGGCAATTTCGAAGTACCGTCAAGTCCCATTCATGCATCGAATCAGTTCTTCCGTGAAAAGGAAGCGAGCCGCTCCAAGCTAGGATAATTAAGGTTGTCACTCCGCTTGCTTGGGCCAACTGTTGAAAAGAATTAAAAATCTGCCTCGGAAAGATACGGTTCGTGGAAGCCCCGAAGTTTACCCAGCAGGAGATGGCAGGATTAATTGCAGAAACTGTTGCTTGGATGCACCTGCAGCGTGACAAATACCGTCCGGTATGTAATGCACTTTCGGAAGGCGTCAAAGTAAAACTTCGGCCGTTTTTTCCCGCGGAAATCCTAGATAACCTACGATTAAAAGATCTATCCAAGGCGGGTGAGACGATTCCATACCCTCCTTTCTATGAACGCGTTCGCGCGGGTGGGGCGCGTGTCGTGCCGGATGCCGCGCACATGACTGCGATTCCGTTCATCGATGTCGCCCTCTTCAATCGGCAGCCGACACTGAGAACGGTGTTCCATACTCTGATCCACGTTACACAATTTTCAATCGTGGGCCTGGAGAAGGTCATGGAAGGCTACTTCCAAGCATTGAACGACTCTGGCCTCTGGATGGTCGTGCCCTACGAAGAACAAGCTTACAAATTGGACGCTCGCTACACCAAAGATCCTGACGACATATTTTCGGTGGAAGCGGAAGTTCGGGAATGGCTGCACAACGGCAAGTTTTAGACCCGCACAAAATAAATCCAAGCTCATTCCGTTCGTACACGTGGCTGAAAGCGTTACAGCGCGGAGACCATGCGGGCGATGGCGTCGTCAAACGTCGATTTGCTATCTAAATAGGGCTGCCAGAAGCGGACAAGAATTTGAAAGTAGGCGTTCCACCCGCGCTCGTAAAGTCCTTCACGGATGGCGTAGGGCGTGTAGATTTCCCGAGGGGCGGGACGCGCACCGTTAAGATTGGGACTGACCATGTCCGGCGGTTCTTTGCTGGCGGTCACCAATAGGGGTCTGATCACTTCGCCGGTCGTATAAAAGATGAGCGCATGCCAGAGGTCTCGGGGAATGGCTTTATCGCGCTGGTGGCATTCGCGAATGATTGCCGATTCCACGGGCTCGGCGATTCCGTGCGATGCCTCGTGGAAGAGCACTTCAAATGCCGCGTCGTTCTGGTTACGCGGATCGGTGCTGGAAATGGTGACTCGGAGCGGGTCGAGGGTGGTGTACGCTCCCGACGAATTGGCGTAGGCGCACACATCCACGCGAATTTTCACCTTTGGCCATCTGGTCTGGTAGATGTCCGCGAGGCGCTCGGAAATTCCGACACCTTGTTCTTCGATGAGAGGAGCGACGCGCGCGACCCAACGCCGGTTTGCGCGGTCCTGGTCGGCCCAAAGATGCGCGCGATAGACAGCTGCGGCAGCTTCCAGCACGTGGGTTATCTTAGGGGGCAGTCCGGCGTCGCATGTTTTCTTTCGCGTGCCGGAGAGCTCGTCGCAATCCTCAAAATCTCCAAGCTGGTTTTTTAGCAGGATCAGGTCGTTGTTAAAGAGCAAATCCTTGTTCGCATAGTTGGCCACGTAATAGTCGACTGAACTGTCCCACGCGAGGCGCTCGGCTGGGGTCAACGGAGTGCCGCCATCTTTCATGGTTTTCAGCTTTAACACGGGGATTCCGTTGGTTTTTGGAGCGGGCGCAGGTGGGGTTTCGCGCAGCTTGGCCTCGTAGTAGAGCGTGTGGTGCAGATTGATCCAGAATCCGCTGTGGAATTCGAAAACGGGAAGTGGCCCGTAAGCGGAGCTGGATTGTTGCGCCATAGCCGCCAGCGGAGTCAAAAGCGTAAGACTCAGAAGCAGGCAGAGGTTTCGTATGAATGCTGGGCGCATGGGGAATCGCACGATAGTAGCGCCAACTCCATCGCCGCACAAATCCGGGATTCTTTCTTTTCCCTATTTCGCAATAGCCGATGTAATATGCCCGCTTATTTTGCGGACGATTGCTAACGGGAGAAACGGATGACGAAATTGTGTTCAGCGGGCTGTATTGCGGCGCTCTTGCTTGTGCCATGCGGACTGTTCGCGCGGCAGTCGCCGCAACTTCCAGCCTTGAAACAGGAAGCTGTAGTGGAAGTGGACAAACTCCAGACACTGACGCAGCAAATGGTGGACGAAATTTTCAGCTTCAGCGAATTGGGATTCCAGGAATACGAAACGTCACGCTACGTCACGGGCATCCTTGAGAAAAATGGATTTCACGTCGAGCACGGCGTGGCGGGTGTTCCCACGGCATGGGTAGCCACTTATGGAAGAGGCAAACCGGTCATCGCGTTTATCACTGACATCGACTGCATCCCTCGTGCTTCGCAGAAGCCGGGAGTGGCTTATCACGATCCGATCGTGGAAGGCGCGCCAGGTCATGGAGAAGGGCATAACTCCGGAATGGCAGTCAACGTTACTGCGGCATTGGTCTTGAAGAAGCTGATGGACGAGCATCACATCGCAGGGACGATCAAGCTTGTTCCTGGCGTTGCCGAGGAATTGCTCGGCACAAAGGCGTTTTATGTTCGCGCAGGATTGTTCAAGGATGTAGATATAGTCTTAGGCGCGCACGTGGAGTCGGAATTTTCGACGTCGTATGGTACGGGGAGCGGCGAGTGGAGCGGGCTTGTATCCGTGCAGTATTTTTTCCATGGCAAGGCAGCACATGCAGCGGCGGCGCCGTGGGAAGGCCGTAGCGCGCTGGATGCTGTCGAGCTAATGGATACTGGCTGGGATTTTCGCCGGGAGCACCTGCGCCCGGCGCAGCGTTCTCATCGCGTCATTATCAATGGCGGCGACCAGCCCAATGTCGTTCCTTCCGAAGCGGCAGTTTGGTATTACTTCCGCGAGTTGGACTATCCGCACATCAAGGATCTCTACGATTTGGGAAATACAATTGCCGATTCGTCAGCAAAAATGACGGGCACGACCGTCGATCATAAGCTGGTGGGATCCGCATGGCCGCCGTACTTAAACAAAGTGATCGCGGAGACGCAGCAGAAAAATATCGAAGCTGTCGGGATGCCGAAATGGAGCGACGCGGATCAGACGCTGGCGAGGGCTCTTCAAAAAGATATAGGCGCGAAGGTGGAAGGGCTCAAGGAAAAAGTCGACCCGCTCGAGGAGCCGGTGAAGAAGCCCACGGGCGGAGGCTCCGACGACATCGGCGATATCTCCTGGAACGTGCCGATGGTGTATTTGATGTATCCGGCAAACATTCCCAATCTGCCGGGTCATAGCTGGGCGAATGGTGTGGCTATGGCCACGCCCATTGCTCACAAAGGATCGACAGCGGGAGCCAAAGTGCAAGCCATGACTGCTCTCGACTTTTTGCTTCAACCGCAGCTCGTGCAGCAAGCTTGGGATTATTTCAAGAATGTTCAAACGAAGGACATTCATTACGAAACGTTTCTCAGCCCCGATGACAAGCCAGCTATCGAGATGAATAAAGAAAAAATGGAGAAGTTCGCTCCGCAATTGAAAAAATATTATTACGATCCCGCGCGGTATAAGACTTATCTCGAACAGCTCGGGATTCAATATCCAACGGTCAAGACTAATCCGTAGCTTCTAAACACGGATGCAGCTGGTATCAGTGCTCTGGCAATTTTGGATCCGATGAGGACCCTACTGCGCCTTGATGGTCCGCGGCCCGCAGAGCCCCATTGGAATCGCGAAAAAAGGAGCGGTGGCCCGTACGGCCATAGGTCAATGGCGTCGCGGCGAGCTCAAACTTCCCCGGCGCGCCCAGCCCGCTGGCGCCGACAATGACGTAGCGGAACGAATATCCATTTCTCATTCCGGCGGCTAGATCGGCTTCCATGAGTCCAGCGGCATCTCCGTTCGCGGGACCATGCAGCGGAGGCCCGAGACTTGAGAGAGAGTTAGGCAGCCGTGCGTATTTTTGACGAAAAGCCTCGACGGCTTCGTCGATGTCCTTGAGAGATTCGATGGCGGTTAGTTCATTTTTGTCCGCTTCTGCGGAATCCCATTCTAGTTCCAGGGAAGGCAAATCGAGAAGAACCACGCCGAGCGAGAGGATCTTCCACTCGCCGTTTTCCCGCACCAGGCCCATGGTGACCTGGATGGCGCTGGCGTCGGTGGTATCCGTCGCATCGCGCAAGTTCACGGGCATAAACGCAACATTGTCACGAGTGTCGGCGCCGCCGATCTGAATTTCCGCAGCGCCCGCGGGAGTGTCACATCGCACGATGGGGCGGCCGGAGGGATTGCTCGTTGCGGAGGGCTTGCCCGCCTCGTTGAGCAGCACGAATCGCTTCATAAACGCTACGCGCGCTGCCGGCGCCATGCGTGTAAACGATTCTTTGTTGCGTGCGGTGAGGTAACGCTCAAAGTCGTTTTGGCTCTGCGAACAGGCGGCCATCAGGACATCGCGCAGTGCGGCTAAGGGTCCGTTCGCCGAGGCGGGAGGAGCAGTCGACTCTTGTGTCAGGGCCGCATTCGTCAGTAGCAGAAACAACGCAGTCCCAGCCATCGCCTTAACAATTGGAATATTTTTTCTTGAATTCACATCAGTCCTTTGCGGCACTTAGGATCGCCGCCAGATTTTGCGTAAAGGCGGAGCGCGGCATCACTTCGTCGCATCCCGCTGCTTGCGCCTGTGCTGCCAGATCGCGCTGCACGTGAGAGAGAAAGCCAATAACCCGCAGATCTTTTTGGGTGGCGCGCACACGCTCGACGACCGCGAGCGGCTGGCTGCGCGCGTTCAAATCCACGATCACCAGTTTTGGCGTGGGTTCCAGCAGTTCGAGGAGTGCGTCACCATTCGTGGCCACTTTTAACTCCAGCCCGAGATGTTTCGCCGTCTCCGCGACCTTCATTTGAAAAAACAGATCGTCCATCAGTGCCACGATTCTTTCCACGTCAGAGAGTCCTCCATGCCTGTTACTCATTATGCGCCACTTCAACTTTTCGGCGGCTTTTCGAGTAAGATGCTCTCATCGCTTGGGAGGTCCCCCCATGCAGCAAGGTGTAGTCCGAATCACCGAGCCGGCGGTCACCGGATCGATCCAGCCTGCTTTGTTGCTTCTTGAGAAGACGCCGTTTCTGCTCGAAACGATGCTTCGTGATCTGCCGGAAGACTTGCTGCGTTGGAAACCCGCGCCAGAGCGCTGGTCGATCGCGGAAGTGATTGGGCATCTCGCGGATATTGAACTGGTCTATGCTGACCGGACGCGCCGCATCGTCACGGAAGACACGCCGAGGCTGCAAAAGTACGATCCCACGCAAACCGTGGTGATCGGCGATTACGTGCGCGGCTCAGCTACCGAAAACCTCGCGTTTTTCACGAGGACCCGGCGCTCTACTGTAATTCTCTTGAGAAGCATCCCAGCCGATTCCGGCGAGCGCGAGGCGACGCACTCCGAACTCGGCGATATCACGCTCCATCAGATGCTCAGCGAATGGGCCTCGCACGACCTCGGGCATCTCCGGCAGATCGCGGAGCTTTACAGGGCACGCGCGTTTCACCCTTACGCAGGACCTTTCCAAAAATATTCCAATCCGAAACCGTGAAGGACCATCCGGAAGATGCGCGGCTAGCCACCGCAGGTCCGCGCGAAGTGACTCTTTACACTCGGCCTGGTTGCCATCTTTGCGAAGACGCTAAAGCCGCCATTGCGCCACTACTGCGCGAATTCGATGCCTCGCTCTATGAAGTAAATATCGACAAAGATGCGGTTCTCGAAGAGCGTTACGGCTGGGATATTCCCGTGATCTTTATCGGCACGCGCAAAGCTGCCAAGCATCGCGTTGATGTGGAACAATTCCGGCGTCAGCTCGAGCAACCAAAATGAAGAAAAGACCTGCGTGGCTCTATTTCGTGTTTGGTCTCGCGGCGATAGTGATAATTTTCCCATTTTACGCACGCATTTGGCTCAACCATGAGCAGGCTAAACTTACGGATAAGCAAGCGAAAGAGATTCTGGACCGTGAATTGCCGATTGGCACAGATAAGTCGCAAGTGAAGCGGTTCTTGGACACAAACACGTGGGATTATTCGGATGTAGGCTCAATTATCCAGGCGATTGTCCGTGATTCGTCACGCAACTGGCTGATCCGGACGAATATCCGAGTTCGATTTTACTTTGACACGCAGGGGAAATTAATTTCTTACGACCTGCAGGATTTGCAAACCGGACCTTGATATGGTGGAACCCGGTTTCTAGTGACTGCCGCCTGGCTCATGCGCTCCAACGGTTTTGTCTGGCACGTCGCCAACACGGCCTTTAACGCGGTCGTAGACGCTGATCTGGCTCACCGAGCCGAGCGCTTCGTTGTAAAAAGTGGGAACACCTAGCGCGGTAAGCAGCTCTTCGTTGAACCTTCGCAGATTTTCGAGATGCGATGCGAGCGCAGGCAGTTTTAAACCATCGTCAGTCAGCAAAAATTTCTGGTAGCCTGCGTCCCAAAGCCGAGTGAATCGGCCTTTCAGCATAATTGTCGGCACAACCGTCATTTGATAAAGATCGTCCGTGCCTTTGCGAAACTCCGCGCCGCTGCCGTATTTTTCCACGCGCACCACGCCTCGCGTGCTGCCGACGGCAAAGCCGAGCGCCGCGAGACTTTCGATTTGCTTGCCTGTGAACCGCTGTTCGACATTCCACATAGGGCTCTTAGCCTAGTAAATGATGGGAGTTCTGTAAAGCGGACGTCGTTAACAATTTTTGGAAAGCTCGCAGAATGATGGACTCTCGCTGACTGTTCTCAGGTCGCCGAGACGCTCTTCACGTTTTGGCGGGAGACCAGGAGCGTTCCCAAGTGCGCCACAACGAAACGTCGCCCAGGCCCAGCTGATTCCACCACAAATCCAGCGCCTTCTGGTCGAGGCGCAGAATGCCATCGCGTGTGACTCCCGAAGGAGGTGGGAGAAGTGTCGCCAGCCTGTCGTAGACGAGGCCGCGCTCCGGTTCTTCAACGCGAGCGAGTAGATGCCAGACCGTGAGCGCATCACGTTGACGAGCTTCGGCGAGTATTTTGGTGAGCTCGGCGCTCCGTTCTTCCGAAGTGCTCGCAGCAAAATCAAATTTGGTCAAGGTTTCGCGAAACGAGGCGGTAGCGTCATCAAAATATGGCGTGCCTGGCCCAACTTTCGGTCGCGTCGCGCAAACTGCGCCAGCGGGGATGAACGCCTCACGTCCATCCAACTTAAAGCCCACCCAACCGAGTTTTGTCCGCAAAAGCCCAGCGCCGGAATCGTCCACTTGCAGCGTGTAGGAACAGCCGAGGTCTACCGCGATGGCCGAAGGCGTATCGACGGTAAACTCACCGGGCATCGCCCAGATGTACGCGTGAATCGTGCCGCGATCGAGCGCCAGCCGATTGTGTCCGTTGCCGCCAGCGACTAAGCGCAAACGCGTGTTTGGCTCTACGTTCACCGTCCCGATATCGGAGATGGAAATATTGGCCTTCGAATGGCTGTCTGTGACCAGCGTTTGGCCCACGCCAAGCTTGGCACTTCCGGCATTTTTTCCGAAGGCAGTGGATTCGACTTGCGGCGCGCCCGCGACACTCTCGACGTCCCATCCTGGTCCAGAAGCACCATTCGGCTTTTGACTCCATCGCAGAATTCCGAGCGCGGCGATAAACAGAATTGTTGCGGTTGCTGCTGCGAGGCCGAAGGACCAATGCGATGGCAAAAACCGTTCCCAAAACCGGGGCTGCCGCGTAGCCCCGATCGCAGGAAATTCCGGCGCGTTACCTTCATGGCGGAATCTTGCAAGAGCATTTTCCAGTTTTTGAATCTCCGGGTCGGGTTCGCCAGAACCATCCCAGAGGTAATCGTCATTCATGGCTCATTCCTTCTGTGCAACGCACTCTTATCCGGCGCCGCTGAATTACTACGCCCGCGGGAACCGGGCTGAATCGCACCGCCCAGGGATGCTTGGCTTAATTTCTCTCTAAGTTGCTGCATGCCTCGGTACAAATTTACGCGAACGGAACCTGGAGTCAGGCCAGTGCGCGCTGCGATCTCTGGCCCTGTCATGCCCTCGACCAATCGTAGAATGAGTGTTTCGCGATAGGCGTCAGGAAGGCTGCGAACGAACGCGAGGATCATCGCTGCTTCCGCATCGGGGGCGGTATTCGCCGCAGGCAATTCCGCTTCATCTTCCGGTAGGCTCTCCGTTACCGCAGCAACCGCCCGCGTTTGCCGGTAGTAGTCGTTAGCTCGGTTGCGCGTGATGGCTGCCAGCCATGGTCCGAATCGGGAGACATCGCGCAGATCGCAAAGGCGAGGCAGAGCGCGCAGAAAAACGTCCTGAACGAGATCGTCCACGTCGTTCGAGGGCACTCTCGCCAGAAGGATACCGTGCACCATGCGTGCGTACCTCGCGTATAACCCGCCAAAGGCAGCGCGGTCGCCTTCGCGTGCAGCCAGCACCAACGAAGAATCACCCGTAGGTTCGGGGGCGGGCGCGGTGGTCACCGCTCGACAGTCCCTGATTGTGAGGCGCGAGTCAACTGTGGTTCCAGCGCGCGATATGCCGACTCCCGATATCATCCTGGTGTGCAAGACGACATTGTCGAGACAAGTGTTAGCAATGGACTGCATGGAGAGGGTTTATGTCGTGCGCTCGTACACAAACTATTCTCTAGTCTTAGTAGGGTGATTGCCTCTAAACGCAGCTAAACTCAGGCTATACCATCAAACTGGCGTGCCGCATCTAATTCGGAGTAAACTGGTCGCATATCTTGGAGATTACCAGGCGATTGCAAAGCATGGCCTCAATCAATCCCATCACTGCCGCAATTGACGAATCTTCCGTCCGGCCAGAAAGGCCGCAGGGCCGGGCAGGTCTGTCCGTGTTGGAGCTGATTGGCAACACACCGCTCCTGCGACTCGCGAAAGTCGGCAGCGAATTCCCCAATGTGGAATTCTACGCCAAGGCCGAGTGGTACAACCCAGGAGGTTCCGTCAAGGACCGGCCAGCTTTGAGCATGATTCAAGCGGGCCTGGCAAGCGGCGCTCTCCGCCCAGGCAAGACAATCATCGATGCCACCAGCGGCAATACAGGATTGCCTACGCCATGATTGGCGCGGCCCTCGTCTATCCCGTGAAATTATGTCTGCCGGATAGCGCCTCTCATGAGCGCAAGCGCATCCTCAGCGCTCTTGGGGCAGAGCTGGTAATTACGTCTGGCTGACGAAGGCACCGACGGCGCAATTAGGCGCGTTCATGAGATCGTTGCCACCGATCCGGAAAAGTATTTCTACCCCGACCAGTACAGCAA
>CAVUCM010000008.1:0-65061 GCA_963740015.1 uncultured Acidobacteriota bacterium
ACTCCGCGGGCGATGGGTTCACAAAAGCGCAGGTGGATAGAAGCAATACTTTGCGTTTGGATCGTGGCAGCGCAAGTGTGGTACTACATGCAGTTCAAAGAACAATTCCGACCTATCCTTTCGCCCATCCTGCATAAGCTATGGCATTAGCCGTCTCGTCAGCGGCGTTATTGGCGGTCATGCTTTTCGCTTTCGTCGCCACAGCACTTGGCCATCGGCTGCTGCGGTTATTTTCCTGCGAGATCCCCTTCCTTCCTGAACATCTCTTGTGCTCGGCTGCTCTCGGAGTGATTTGTACAGAGGTCTGTCTATTCTTGAGCCTGCTGTCGGGCAATGTCCGCATCGGCGTGGTGGTTGTCATCGTCGTGATTTTTCTTTTGGCTTTCAGTGAGTTTAGGGCTGTCTCAAGGGAACTCATCCAAATAGTGATTTCGATTTTGAAGGGATCGAGGCTGGAGAAAACTCTCGCCTCTTTCATAGGGTTGGTTGTGCTCATCGACGGCTTGGCCGCTATGGCTCCTCTGACGGGTTCCGATGCGCTGCACTACCATTTCACGACGCCGCTGCTCATTTTAAAATCGGGCTTTCATCCTGACTTTTTTCTTTCACACAGTTTCTTTTGCGGCCAATCTCATCTTTTGATTCTTATGGGACTGGCGCTCGGGAGCAGCCAGTTTGCGATGGGCCTGATGTTTCTTGGCGGATTTCTTGCCGCAGCAGCGTGTGCATGCCTGGTCAGACGTTGGACTAGCGGCCCTTGGAAATGGATCGCGATGCTCGTGTTTTTATTGAGCCCGGTAGTGTTCTGGCAGATTTCGGCGGCGGGCGCGCCGGATTTGTGGATGGCTTTTTTTGCGACAACCGGCGTCTTGGTCATTTCTCGTGCAAAGGAACTGCCGCGTTCCGCTCACGCGATACTTGCTGGCGCTCTTGCAGGCGGCGTCGCGGGAACAAAATATACCGGGTGCATCATCGCTGCCAGCATGGCCGTGGCATTCTTCTGGGAGGCGCGATCTTCCATCGGCCGTCTTCACTTTCTTTCCGGCGCTCTGGGCGCAGGCATTTGGCCCTATGCAAGAAATTTTGTTTGGACCGGCGATCCGATGTTTCCCTTTATGACGCGGTGGCTCACGCCAGAAAAGGTTAACGCTTTTGCGCTCGCTTCTTACCGGGCAGACACTGGCGCGGGCGCGCACAACAATCCTTGGATGCTCCTGAAATTCCTGTTTTTTGCAGGAATAGATTCCCAGCACATGGGCTTCTGGCAATTTCTTGGTCCCATTGTCATCGCCTTTGCTCCGCTGCTCATTTTTGTGGTCCGAAAAGATGGGACGTGGAGAACCGTGCTTTTCGTTTGGGTACTCAGCGCTCTCGGCATCGGATGGTCTTCCGGGATGACGCGATTCCTGCTTCCGATATTGCCAATTGCGTTGGCAGCAGTGATCGCCGGAGCGGCGCACCTGGGTGTTGTTGGATGGCGAGCGGCGCGCTTTCTATCGCTTGCGACCATCGTGAGTTTTCTTCTTTTTGGGATGGCCGGTCTGCTCTACTACGACCGTCCTGCGCTGGCAACGGCAACGGGGCTTATTTCGCGCGAAGACTACCTGCAAGCGCGAGCTCCGGAATATGAAAAGGTGCGATTCATCAACGAGGTCCTCGCTGGAAAGGAATCAGAAGGAAAGACATTGGTGTTCTTGCGCCATGTCTATTACTTGCGCGTGCCGTTTGTATATGGCGACCCAGGAGCAAGCTGGGCCATTGATCCGGCGCAGCTTCAAACTGCCGAAGGGTGGCGAAGGCTACTCCGAGAGCAAGGCATACGATGGGTGGTGCGCGCCCCGGAATACCCAGCGGAGATAGCAAGTCCGCTTCTGGAACTTGAAGCCGAAGGTCAGCTTGAGCCCATTGCGGAAACAACAGTTCATGATTTTCAGGGTATGAGGATATCTGGGAACCGGCAATCACTTCTCCTGGTAATCTTAGAAGTTAAACATTAAAACGCTTTAAGAGGGGACAAGGTGATCCAGGAGCCAGTACGAACAGCGGCAATGCCGAGCGCAATTTCCTCTCCTCAATCGGCCGAGCGAATTCCAGAGCTGGACGGGCTGCGAGGAATCGCGATTTTCCTCGTCTTCATTTCTCATTACCTGGGAGGTGGTGGCCATCTCCAGCTTACGCCCTGGCTCCGTCACATTTTTGCCGCCACAAGCATCGGTTGGAGCGGCGTGGACCTCTTTTTTGTACTTTCGGGTTTCCTAATCGGTGGAATTCTCATCGACGCACGCAATTCTCCTCACTACTTCCGGGCTTTTTACATGCGTCGTGTCCATCGCATACTTCCGATTTACTATCTTTGGATCTTGCTATACGCAGTCGTCGTTTCGACCGCACTTCTCGGTGGACCTAACCCTTTTTCCGCCTCGGGGCGCGATCTCCTCCAGATTCCCGTTCAATTGCTTTTTCTTCAAAACTTTAAATTTACTCTTTTCCCCTTTCAGCACGCTTGGTTTCTTGTCACTTGGTCTTTGGCTGTTGAAGAGCAGTTCTATATTTTCGCTCCCCCGCTGATTCGTTTTTTGTCTCTCCGCAAGCTAGTCTACGTGCTCGTTGGTGCGATTGTCGCGGCTCCTATCTTCCGTTTTGTGGTATTTCGATACTTGTTCCCGGGCACCATCGCTGCTTCGTATCTACTCCTGTGCAGGGCTGACGCACTTGCTCTCGGCATCCTCCTGGCCATCGCCTGGCGCAACCCCGCCTTCCGCACATTGCTTGATAGTCAACGTCTTTCACTTCAACTTACGTTGCTCCTCTTGTTCCTCGGCACCTGCGCTTCGATCCCCTGGTTGGTAGGAGGATTTTCCCTCTTCCGAGCGACCGTAGGTTACTCGTGGCTTGCCGCCCTATACGGCTGCTTGCTTCTCCTTGTGTTGTCGCAAACTGACGGCTGGCTGGCCGCAATCATGCGTTGGAAGTCTCTTCGTTCACTGGGAGCCATCTCTTACTGCGTTTACCTCATTCACCTCACAATTCTTTTTCTCGCCCAGAGACTGATTCTTCACAGTTCTCCTCAGATTTATAATCTTAAAGGTATCGCCGTTACGATGTTTGCGGCCCTTATAACCTTAGCCTTGGCTGCTCTTTCCTGGCGCTATTTCGAGAAACCCCTCATCAGAAAAGGTCACACTTATGCTTACGATGAGAAGAGTGTTTGAGGGCTAAGCGACTGGAAGCCTCTCGGATTGCGAGACCGTACGGTCAAACGAAAAAGCCCAGAGTGCTGCCTGTTCCGCGCCTGCGATATACTTGGGATTCTTATTCATCAGTTCTCATCTGGCCTCGACTGCCGCACGCGCAAACGCTGTTGACCGCGGGAAAGTGAAAGGGTCATGCCGAACGCGAAAGAGCCTCTTCGCCTAAACCTCGGGTGCGGGCTGCAAACGCCCGATGGGTGGATCAATGTCGATGGCTCCTGGAATGCGAGACTCGCCAAGCGCCCGTTCCTCCGGCGCCTGCTCACCTCCATGCGTTTCATTGCGAAGGACAAGTCCGATATACCGTGGAGCTCGAAGATTTTCATCCACGACATCCGGAAGCCGTTGCCCTTTCCCGACGGTTCAGCGAGTGCCATTTACGCTTCTCATGTTTTCGAACATCTGTATTTTGATGAAGGCAAGCGGCTGATCCACGAAGCGTTTCGCGTGCTCGATGCGGGCGGCATTTTGCGCGTAGTGGTTCCTGACCTTCACGCGATCGTCCAGGAATATCTCGGAGAGCGCCCATTTGGAGAGCTATCGGCAGAATTTGGCTCTCTTAGACCGGCGGACCGGGTGAATCATCGGCTTCTGATGCACTCGCCGAATAGGCCCAGCGGCAACTTACTGTATCGAATCTACAATGCGTGGCAGGATTTTCATTCCCATAAGTGGATGTATGATGCCGATTCGCTTATCGCTTTGTTTCAGGCGGAGGGGTTCGCCGACGTACGGCGCAGGGGATGCAGCGAAAGCCAAATAGAAGACGTCGACAAAGTCGAAGACCAAAGCAGGATTCTCAATGGGGCAGGGGTCTGCGTCGAGGGCGTGAAGCCGAATTCCAAGTGATTCAAAGAAACTCGTCGAGGTTCCCAAATTGGCGGGTGTTTGAGGAATTTCACACGCCGAACTGGCGCTGCCTGACTTCGGCTCCTCGCGGGGGTATGATAGAAATCCGATGCGGCTTGCTTCCCCAATACGCTCAGGAATTGTTCAAAGAGGCCCGTTGCTTCACTTCTGTATTCTTGTAGTCGGCGCTTATGCTGCCTACAAGTTCGCCCAATATGTGATCAATGACGACATGATGGGTCTGGCTTATGTCGGCGCGTGCATACTGGGCGGCGCAGTCGTCGTCTCGATCCTCAATAACTGGCGTAACGGCGTGTACTTTTTTCTTGAGCTGGCTGCTGTTCGAGGATTTCGTGCGGAAATTCCTCGGCAATAACATGGCGATCTACTTTGCGAAGGATTTTCTTGTCCTGGTCGTGTACATTTCTTTTTTCGCCGCTGTCCGGCGAAAAGAAGTGACCGTTTTCCGCCCTCCGTTTCTTATGCCGCTTTTGATCTTTGTCTGGTTTGGCGTAATTCAGATATTCAATCCGGCCTCCACACACATCATGTATGGACTGATGGGAATGAAGATCTACTTCTACTACGTTCCCTTGTTGATTATCGGTTACGCGCTTTTGAATTCGGAGAGAGAGCTGCGTCGGTTCTTTACAATAAACCTGGTTCTGATCCTGATCATCGTCTCCCTGGGTATCGCGCAGTCCATTATTGGCCCGACCTTTTTGAACCCCGCAGTGCAGGCCGAGGATCTCCGCGAGGTGAGCACTCTCTATCGGGCATCGCCGATCACTGGGGCTATCGCCTACCGACCGACCTCGGTTTTCGTAAGCGCCGGCCGTTACGCGGATTTCATCATGGTGGGTTGGCTGCTGGTCCTGGGATTCAGCGGGTATCTGCTTTTGCGTCATAAGAAAGGGAGGGTTCTCGGCTTCATCGCCATCCCTGTGACGGCAGCCGGCGCATTCCTGACTGCGTCCAGAGGTTCGTTCGTGTGGGGCATGATCAATGCAACGGCAACCAGCCTGGCGTTCCTCTGGGGCGCTCCATGGCGCCAAGGGGAAGTGTTGCGAGTGTTCCGTTCGATTCAGCGAGTTGCGATTGGCATTGGGCTGGGCATCGTTTTGCTTTTCTATGCGTATCCGGACGCTCTTATGTCGCGACTCGCCATCTACCAGGAAACACTTACGCCGAACTCGCCAAAGAGCGAGCTGGCACACCGTGGCTGGTATTACCCCCTGGAGAACTTTCTCGGAGCATTCAACTACGAGCGCTGGCCCTACGGATACGGCATCGGAACGGCATCGCTCGGCGGGCAATACGTCACGCGAATTTTTAATGCAAAGCCGCCTGTCGGCGGAGTGGAAAGCGGTTACGGCACTCTGGTTGTTGAGATGGGAATCATGGGGCTGATCCTCTGGCTCGTTCTGAGCGTGGCGATCCTGTTCTCTGCGTGGAAAGTGCTCAAGAAGCTAAAGGGTTCGCCCTGGTTCCCGCTTGGGTTTGCGATTTTCTGGTACGCATTCTTCTTGCTTTTTCCGGCCACATTTGGCGGCATGCAGGCCTACCAAGACTTCCTTTTGAATGCGTACTTCTGGCTGTTGCTCGGGTTGCTGTTCCGACTTCCCTCCCTTGCGCTCTCAGAGCAATTCGCGGTCAACGCTCCCACCACGCGCCCTTCGCGCCGTTGGATACGCTGACTTGCGGCTCGCCGTTGTTTCACCGTTTGTCGACCGGCGCCATGGCACGGAACGCGCGCTTGCCGAATTGCTTGAACGCCTCGCCCGGGATTACGGATGCGAGATACACCTTTACGCGCAGCGCGTTGAAGATCTCCAGGTCCGCAAGCCCCAATCGGCACAATCAGCGGCGTCGACGAACTCGGGATGCATCTTCTGGCACAAGGTTCCGTCTGTTCCGGGGCCGCATGTCTTACAATTTCTCGCCTGGATGTTCCTGAACGGGTTCCTGCGATGGTGGCAAACGACATTTCGCGGCGCCTCCTATGATCTTGTCTTGTCGCCAGGAATCAATTGTCTACATCCGGATGTGGTGATCGTTCACGCGTTGTTTCATCGTTTGAAAGAACTCGCACGCGAAGAGAAGCAAGATGGTGCCGCGCATGCCGGTTTTTTTCGAAGAGTTCACCGCAGGGTTTACTATGCGCTGCTCACAGCACTCGAACGCCGGATTTACACCGACCCTAAAGTCACTCTGGGAGCCGTTTCCAAACGCACGGCTGGGCTAATGATGGAGTACTTTGGCCGGAAGGATGTATCCATCATCCCGAACGGCGTGGACACGGAACATTTCTCGACGGCGGCCAGGCTCGCGCGGCGTACTGGATGCTCGCCGACGACGAAGCTTTCGTGAGGAGGATTTCGTTCTGCTTTTAATAGGGAACGATTGGCGCAACAAAGGCCTGACATCCCTTTTGGAAGCGATGTCGGCTCTTCCTGCCTTACCAACCAAATTACTGGTGGTCGGCAACGACAACCCGGAGCTTTTCCGTTCCCGCGCCGAGCAACTCGGAGTACGGTACCGTTGCCATTGGGAGCTTTCGAGTCCCGATGTGCTCGAATTTTACGCAGCAGCGGATGTTTATGTCAGCCCCAGCCGAGAGGATTCTTTCGGGCTGCCGGTGGCGGAGGCCATGGCGTGCGGCTTGCCGGCGATCACCTCCGTTTGTGCGGGCGTCGCCGAATGTATTCACGACGGAGCTGACGGCTTTGTTCTTCGCGAACCGCAAGACGCGCAATCGCTGAGCAAGCTGATTGAGCGGCTTCAAGGAGAGCCAGATCTGCGGCGCAAGATTGGCGAGGCGGCAGCCAAGAACGCGCTTCTCTGGAATTGGGATCGCCCTGCAGTGACGGTCTGGGAACTCTTGAAAGACATAGACGCAAAAAGGTCCCCATCCGACTGCTAGCAGAACCTGAGAGTGTGCGATGCAGCCCGTGCCTGAGCTAAGATGCATTCCATAGAGAAGTAGTGACACGGGCATTCCTACAAGGTGCTGAATGGATCCGAAACTCGATGGCGGCGTAGAGTTGCAGCGCAAGTATTACACGGACACGGCGGCGCGCTATGAACAGATGCACGAACACGAAGGTTCCGGCGACGCTCTCGCTAACAGGTTTGTCCACTCGATCCTTCGCATGGTCGATGCTCAATCCGTTCTCGATGTGGGGACGGCAACGGGCCGCGGCATGCGAGATTTGAAAGTGGCCCTGCCGAATGGGTTGGTTTGCGGCATCGAGCCCGTGGCCGCGCTCATCGAGCAGGCGTTGCAGAACGGCAACGCCAACGCCGGCCCCGTGGTCCGAGGAAGTGGCGCGGCGCTTCCTTTTGCTGATGCCAGTTTTGATGTCGTGTGCGAATTCGCCGTGCTGCATCACGTTGCCAATCCTAACGCTGTCGTCAAAGAAATGCTCCGCGTGGCAAAGAAAGCGGTGTTGATCTCGGACAGCAACCGGTTCGGACAAGGCTCGCGCGCGGCGCGGCTTATCAAACTCGGCCTATGCAAAAGCAAGCTGTGGGGGGCATACAACTACATGCGGACTTCCGGCAAGGGCTATAGAGTTACCGAAGGCGATGGCGTCGCATATTCTTACAGTGTTTACGATTCCTTTGAGCTGATCTCGCAATGGGCCGACCGAATCATTTTTTATTCAGGAGCAGACAAGAATTCGAGCAGCTGGGCGCATCCCTTGCTTAATTGCGGAGGTGTTCTTGTCGGTGCGCTGAAGGAGTTCTAGTAATTTCCAAGTTGCTATTCCCGCTTCAGGGTTGCTTTTTGAAAGTGGTCTCGACCGCTTTCCGTGTGGCGTCTAGCGTGAACACGAGCGTTTCCTTTGGGATGCTCATTACGAAGGGACCAACCAGCCATCCAAGACCAGTTGGGATATCGCGTGTGAGCGAAGCAGCCTCGCTCTGTACGTAGACGCCCCCATCACGCTCTTCCATGCGCCACCAGGTTTCCATGCGCCACAAAAAGCCGCCGTCGTCGCCTGGCTGTTTTTCCCGTTCATCGCTCTTACCTGGATTTTCGACTTCCGCGATGCGCACGGCGGTGCTGCGGCTGTGCGCGCGTCCGGGGGCGTCGTGAAAATAATGCACGTCGTGTTCGGTATTCAATACAACGGTGATTACCTTGTGCCGGCGGAAGCGCAGAAACACGCGAAAGTGGTCGCCATCGCGCGATTCGATCTTCGAGCGTTCCACGTCTGGAGAGTAATACGTGGATTGGTGATCGTAATCTTCGAGGACGGCAAGCACGTCCTCCAACTTCACACCAGGAATGAAAACCACACCTACCCAGTGATGAATCATCCCTCCGGGGCAAACCACGGGCTTACCGTTCTCAATGGTAGTGAGTTGCTGGATCTGGACCTCGCCGCGCTTGAGGGCGGCATAGGCCTCAGTGCGCTGAGCGTTGGCAAGAGAATCGATCCACAAAAGGGCGGAGCCGCGCTTCAATTCGGCTTCATTGCGTTCCTCGGTCAGGCGCACGTAGCGGTCGAATGCTGCAACCGTTTCGGAGCGCAATCCTACGGGGACTGGTGCGTTGGCTGGAGAGGATTGCGAGGCCGTAAAAGATATGGCCAGTGGAAACAACAAGAGGAAGCTCGAGGTGAGAAGGGTGTTGGCAAGTCGCCTCGCGTGTCGTCTGAATCGTTCACCCAAGGCCGATGACCCTCCGCAAGTCTATGATGGCGCAACTCTTCTGGATGGCAAGTGAGAACCAGAAATACCGGGTTGCACGAGACTTGCCCATCTATGCTCGGGCTTCGAGAGCGTCAAGAATTAACAGGAAGGCTGAATCTGGCTAGTGGAGATAGGGGAGGAAGAGATCCCATTAAGAATGGCGGGTTGGGTAGCTCGCACACGGCCCCTTGCGGAGCCGCTGTCCCCGCGCGGCCCCCAACCCGTTCTTAGAAGCCTACGCGCCTCACCTGAGGCCCTCAATGGGCCGCTAGAGCCACTGGGAAGGGTACCGTGGTTGTGGTACTAGGACATAACTTCTTTTCGAGGGAGATTCTTTACATATGTCTTTTATTTACAATATTTTACGCGTTCGGAAAGCAGATTTCGCGACTCAAAAAAGTACTAGTTGGGGCCGTTTACGCCGCTAAGAAACCCGCCAAGATGTCCTGTGAGCGCAACGATGGCCATGGCCACAGTTTCCAGACCGAGGCGAATGACCGGACGGCCCACTTGAGAGTTGTCGCGTGACCGCGCATGCAAACCCCACGCAACCCAGATGAGCACCGCCGAAGTGCAGCCCAGAACCAAATGCATGAGCAAAACTCCTTTGAGTTTTTGCCCCTCAAGCTGAAACTGCCAGGCGAGCAGTCCCGTAGCGACGACCGGCACCACCGAAACAGCAGCGCCCAACAAGTTGTAATAAGCCACCTCCGCGAGGGCGCTCCACTTAGCCCTTTGCGCAAGGAAATCGAAAATCACGCCGGCGATGAACAACGCGATCGGAAAGTGAATCAGCACAACGTGTTGCGCGTGCTTCGCCAGCAGGGCGGCTCGGAGATCAAAGGGGTTCAAGATCCATCCTCCGTTTGACCGCGATCATTGGACGACCACTTTTCCGGTCATCTTCGGGTGGATCGAGCAGAAATAGGGATACTCGCCGGGCTTTGTGAATGTGTAAGAAAACTTTTCGTCGGTATCGAGTACTTTGGACTTGAACACTTTTTCCGTGCTGACGACGGTATGCGGGATGTCGTCGCGATTGATCCACGTGACAGTTGTCCCGACTGATACTTTGATGGCCGCAGGACCGAACGAGAAATTATCAATTTTTACTTCGGCCGTTGAGGCAGGTTTTTCCTGCGCGCTGGCCGCGAAGCTCATACGCTCAGAAACGAATCCGCCAAGGCTCAGGACTGCCGTCGCTAGCAAACTTGCAATAAACACATGTCTCCGCATGGTTTTTCTCTCTCTCTTTGAATTTTAAGAATCTACTTCCCGGTTTGTTAGCACGCCCTCTTCTGGATCACGCCAACGTCGAGTCCACTACCCCCAGCGCATGCTGCCCACGAACGTAACTCACATCCGTGATGCCCAAGACGCTGCGCAACTGCTCGGCCGGCACTTTCATTGGTCCCGGGGAAGGCGCCTCGCCAGGCTTAGGTTGGGGAAACGCGGTGGAGCATGCAGTGTGAAACGTGACGTTGCCTTCGACCTTTTGCATGGTTTGATGAATGTGCCCGTTGAGAACTGTGACAGAGCCAAACTTTTTCAAATACGAGAGCGCCTGCGCGCTGTCTTCCGTTCCCCATCCCCAATCCGGGTAGACCGTCCACAACGGAATGTGTGCAAACACAATAATCGGTGTGCTGGACTTCAGATGCTTGACATCTTTTTCCAGCCACTGGAGTTGCTCGCGCCCCAGCGTGCCAAGCCCGCCGGCTTTCAGATTCATCACGTTGACCAAACCCACGAAGTGCACACCTTTCTTCTCGAAGCTGTACCATCCGCCCGCCTGAGCGCCTTTGCCGAAGCGCTCGAGATATTGCTTGCCGTCGTCGTTTAGAACGTCGTGCTCGCCAGGGACGTAGAAAACATCCTTCGCCGAGGCGCTCTTCAGGATCTGTTCGACACCGTCGAACTCCTCTGGCTTCGAGAGATGGCTGATATCCCCTGTGTGCAACAAAAACTTCGGCGGCGCAGGCAGCGCGTTGATCTTATCTACAGCGGCCTTCAGCGTAGCTGCTACATCCGGGTTCGCCGCTTTGTTGAAACCCATGTGGCTGTCGCTGATCTGCACGAAGCTCAACTCGCCTCTTATGTTCTCGGGGTTCATCTCCGGCACGCGGCTCATGCTGTACGACTTGAGTACGCCGCCCTGCATCACGCAGAATGCGCCCGTTCCCGCCCAAGCCATGCATTTCAAGAAACCGCGGCGATCGATTCCGTCATGGTTGTGATCGTGCAAAATTTCGTCTTTTGTGTTGCCAGCCATTTTTTCTTTCTCCTATGAACACACGTCTCCCCAATGCATGCGCATGCATGCAACTCCCGCTGCTGCGCTTATATGGCAGGAGCGGCGCGGGTCAGAGAGAGCCGAGGTTCCCGCGCCGCTATGGAACGTGTTTCATTTGTGCAGACCGTGAAGCGTGGCGAGTTATTCCAAATTCTTTCGCGTTCGCTTCGCCGTGACTAATTCCTCACCAGTAGGAGATAATCGGGAATAAAATTGGGTGTGGGGTGGTTTTCATCCATGAGTTCTACGGGCCAGGGGAAAGGTTGGGACGTGTTGGATTCGCAGGACCGGGCTCGCTTCGAGCAGGTCGTGTTGCCTCATCTGGATGCTGCATTCAATCTTTCGCGTTGGCTGCTGAGAAACCGCTCCGATGCTGAAGACGTCGCGCAGGAAGCAATGCTGCGCGCGTTTCGTTTTTTCCGGGGTTTCAATGGGGGAGACGCCCGGGCATGGCTTCTGCAGATCGTCCGCAATACATGCTATACGTGGCTGGAGAAAAATCGCCAAGTGGAGCTCATGACTGAATTCGACGAAGACCTGCACCAACAATCTTCCGCGACGCCGGAATCTCTTGCCATCGTGGGCGACAATCGCGAACGGCTGGCGAGAGCGCTCGAGACGCTTCCCGTGCGCTTCCGGGAGGTAATCATTCTGCGGGAGCTCGAAGGTTGTTCGTACAAAGAGATCGCCTCGATTACCAGCGTCCCGATCGGCACCGTCATGTCCGCGCTCGCACGGGCGCGCCAACGCCTGCAGCGTGCACTCACGCAACCTGCTCAGCAGGAGGCGCCCCATGAGCTGTGATTTCTCCGGGACGCTTCTGCACGCTTATCTGGACGGCGAACTGGACGCGGTGCGCGCCGCCGAATTCGAGCGCCATCTCGAGAATTGCCGCGATTGCACCGCAACTCTTGGGGCGGCGGAGTCGCTGCGCTCTACTTTGCAGCATGCGCAGCTTTACGAAACGGCCTCGCCGGATTTGCGCAAAAAGATTCGCGCTGAGCTCAAAGCCCCAGGGACCAGAGGCAGCGTTTCGTCGGTTGCCGCGCGGCGGTGGCTGGCCGCAGCCGCGGCAATACTCTTGGTGACCGGAGTGGCATGGTTTGCCATACCCGGCTTCCACAGCATGGGGTCCGGATCGGCTAGTTCGGTGACTTCAGCGGAAGTTATCGACGCTCACATTCGCTCGCTGCAGGCTGGCCACCTTACTGACGTAGCCTCTACGGACCAACACACCGTCAAACCCTGGTTCGATGGCAAATTGGACTTCATTCCGCCCGTTCACGATTACATGGAGGAAGGTTTCCCATTGCTTGGCGGCCGCCTGGATGTTCTTGGCGAGCGCAACGTCGCAGCGCTCGTCTATGGACGGCGCAAACACTTCATCAACGTCTTCGTATGGCCCACAAAGGAATCGGACACGCCGATTCATCCGCCGGGTTCACGCCAAGGCTATCAGTGGGTTCACTGGCGGCATCAGGGCATGGAGTTCTGCGCCATCTCTGATGTCTCGGCACAAGACCTGCATGAATTGGCGCAACTCTTTGTGCAGTAGACGAGGCCGTTTGCTAGGCTTCTTGATGCGTGGGTATCAGTCTGGATGCGGCCCCGAATGCCGGACACGCCGACTGCGTGGCATGGCCTATTGTTTCGGTTTCGGGCTCGAAACAGACTTGGGCATTTCCTTCGCGTAGATCAGATGCAACTCCACGGACCGAGCTTGCCCCTTGCGCAGCGGGATGTTCCTTTGCCAATCGGAAAAAATACCTTTCGCTGAGGCGCGAATGTCGTAACTATCGGCCCTGAGCTGGGAAATCGTGAATCGGCCATGTGCATCCGCGTATACGGCATGCGGGGCGCTACCGTCGGACGATTGATATGAGACGCTGGCATGAGGTGCGGGCTTGTCGTTAGGACCAATGACCACGCCGCTAAGGGTGGAACTCCCTTTCGATTGCGGCGCGGCCAGAACGCCGCGTACCGTTACAAACACCAGTACAAATATCGCAAGAATAATGAGCGCGCGTTTCATGTTCTCCGTCTCCTGGCACAAATGGGCTAAATCTCGATGTCCACGAAAGAACAAATAGGCCTATCCACACGAGATCCCTTAGCTCAAGTTTAGGCCCTGGTGCGCCCAGCCTCGTCAGAGTTTCGTTCTCTGTGACTCACGGCGTACCTGCCTTTTCGGACAGGTCAGTAATGGAGTTCGGCTGGCGTTTTTCGCGGGGTCAAAACGTCTCGGTAGACGCTGGCATGCTCCGCAATCATTCGTTCCCGCTGGAAAAGCTTCTGGGCCCTCTCCCGCGCAATCTTGCCGAATGAATCTACCAGCGCAGGCCGCAAAACTATTTTTCTCATAGCGTCAGCAAGCGCCACGGCATCGCCTGGGGAGAATTTCAGTCCCGTGTCGCCCACGATTTCCCCGAGTCCTCCGATATCTGATGCGATGACCAGTCTTCCACGCATCATTTGTTCCATCGCCGCCAAGCCGGCAGTCTCTTCCCAAACCGACGGCATGACGACAATGCGCACGTCGCGCAAGGCTTCTGCAAGTGCGGCACCCGTCAGAAATCCGGTTACTTGGACAGTGGGCTCGAGATGATCACGCGCAATAATAGCTTCCAGCTTGGGGCGCTCCGGACCGTCGCCGATCAGACGCACAGCGAAATGGTGGCCTTCCTCGCGTAGCAGACGGCTAGCTTCGAGAAGGCCGTCGATCCCCTTTTCCGAAACCAATCGGCCAACGTACGCAAAGCAAATCTTGCCGGCAGCGGGAGAGTACAAGTCAACAAGTGGCCCGCTTTCAAGCTCGCCCTCAATCCCGTGGTAGACAACCTTCGAGTGCGCCAGCCCGCAGCGTTTCAAAGAATGATTAGAAATGGCGAGATTCGCCGCAACGTGCCGCACAAGGAAGTTGCGCGGAAACTCCAGTAGAAGCGTCACTAAACTCCGCCAGCTCGAAGATTCCTGCTTCAAGCAGCGCAGGCATTCCTTGTAATTGCGCGCTATGAAATGCCCCGGACATACGCAGTTGTCCGGCTTATGGATGAGCAAACCGTTAGGGCAAATCGCTTGATAGCCATGGTGCTCGACGACCACTGGTTTTCTCGCCAGAAAGGCTAGACAAAGCGGCGCCAGCGCTGGACCGGCCACATGGACGACATCGGAAGCGCGGATCAGATCCCACAAGTGGATCAGATTGGGTCGACGGACAACACGAAAGGGGAGTGAGGTGTCGTCAAATTTGTCTGCGGGAGTTTGCGTCGCGAGCGTGATCTCGAGCTCGGGGTCGCCACTAGTCGAGCGCAACCCGGCGAGCCCGCCAGCCAATGACAGAACGATCGTCTCGACGCCGCCAACACTCGGCGCAAAGAAATGAGAATAGATAAGTAGCTTCATTCGCGGAGTTTTTGCGGTGCCGCGGGAGAGGTTTGCGCGGCGGAAGAATCGGAAAGCGTCGCGCCTGTACGCCGGCCTTTCCGTGCCACGGCAATTTCAATTGCTTCAAGTGTCGCCGCGATATTTCTCTCTGGCGACCAAGTTTTTATGTGCGCTACGGCGGCGCGGCCCAGCGCGGCAAGACGGGAACGATCGACAACGGCATCTTTCAGAATGGCGGTCATCGCAGCGATGTCGCCACAAGGAAATACAAATTCTTGCCGCACCGGCGCGACGAGATCGCGCGCAGCTCCCACATGGTCGCTGACCGACACGGGACATCCGCAGCACATCGCTTCGTTCACAACTACGGCAAACGGCTCGTATTCGGAAGGAAGCACCATTAGATCGGCGGAAGTATACACAGCTGGAAGCTGCGATTGATTCACGAAGCCGAGAAAGCGAACGCGCCCGGCGATGCCCAAAGCAGTGGCATCAGACTCGAGTTCCGCGCGAAGCGGTCCTTCTCCCGCGATCACCAGCAGGGCCTCCGAAAGATTAGCTTTCGCAAAAGCGCGAAGCAGATCGCCTGGGCGCTTCCAAGGCTGGAGTTTGGCACAAAAGAGAATTACGGCGTCCGAGGCCGAAGTTCCCCAGGAAGCGCGCGCGGCGGGACGGTCCACGGCTGCGGATTGCTGCATCCACCAATCGTTATCCACGCTGTAAGGCGTTAGCGTGACGCGTTCCGCTGGCAATCCAAGGGAAACCATGAGGTCGCGCGTGCCAGAAGACGGAACAATCACTTGATCCGCAAGACGAAATAATCGAGGCCATAGAATTTTCTTCACCGTGCTCTTCCACGTACGACCATCTCGAGGAGCAAGCGTGGTTGTGTCCGTCCCAAAAAGAAACGCGCTCTTGGAAAACCTCGCCGCCCGATAGGCAATCCAAAACGTCGCGCGAACATACCCCACAAAACAGAGCACGGCGTCGAAATTGCCCTCGCGAATCAGTTTTGAGAGTCCTGGATTGCGCAGCCCGAAGAAGGATTCCTCGCCCGAGCCGCGATTGGGAATGTGAGACCACGCGTAGCCCTCAAGCAAAGGAACATCCCACTGAACAGTGGCTCCAAACTCTGGATCGTGCCCAGCTTCCGCCCCGCGAAGACTGCAATATGCCACATGCAAATCAAAGCCAGGATGAGCTGCCATGCGCCGAAAGATCGGCGCCATATATTGGACAGGGTGGGCAGCGACAGCCAGAACGCGGTAGTGGCGGTCAGGCATAGCAAGACCGTGCGATTAGCGAGTGAAATCCAGCGAAAATAGGGAAGGGTAGCAAGCGCAAACAGGTGCCCCGGCAGCGAGTATACCCGGTTTCGCGGGCGCGGCGGCTGTGCTAAACTGGCGCAGTTCTGCAGGGGTTTGCGGTTTACCCTAAGTCTCCGCACAGTTAAGCCCCGCCTTGCGGGGTCAAGTCGACTAACCGCCACTCACGTGGCGCGCGGCCGCACGAAATTTCACCCAACGTGAATCCCGCCAGTCTGGGAGCACGCAAAAAAGAGGTTCTGTTATGTCTGGGCACTCAAAATGGGCCACGATCAAACACAAGAAGGGCGCGACGGACGCCAAACGTGGCCGCGTGTTCACCCGCATCATTCGCGAAATCACCATCGCGGCGCGCATCGGCGGGGGTGAACCGAATTCCAATCCGCGCCTCCGAACGGCAATCCTCGCTGCCAAGGGCGCGAACATGCCCAACGAGAACGTCGAGCGCGCGATCCTGCGCGGGACCGGCCAGCTCGAAGGCGAACAGTATGAAGAGGTCACCTTTGAAGGCTATGGCCCCGGCGGCGTCGGCTTGCTCATCGCTGCTGTCACTACGAACCGTAATCGCATCGTCGGCGAGTTTCGCCACCTGCTAGGCAAGAACGGCGGAAACCTCGCCGAAACCGGCGCGGTCGGCTGGATGTTTCACCGCAAAGGCGAAGTCGTGGTGCCCAAGGAAGCCGCCGGCGAAGACAAAATGATGGACATCGTGCTGGAAGCGGGCGCGGATGACATGAAGGATGACGGCTCCGACTGGTACGTAGTTACGCCGCCGGAAGCTCTCGAAAAGGTAAAGGAAGCGCTGTCCAAAGCGGGTATCACGCCGACTTCGGCGGAAATCAGCATGGTGCCGCAGAATTACGTCAAGTTGACTGGCGCGCAGGCCACACAAATGGTGCGTTTGATTGAAGCGCTGGAAGAACACGACGACGTGCAGCACGTTTACGCGAACTTCGACATCGATGAGTCTGAGATTCAGGCGGCTGTCAGCGCGAACTAATTTGTAGGGCAGGCGCTCCTGTCTGTCCTTTTCTTTCTACTTTCTTTCATGATCATCCCGAACCTCTGGATGGTCGTTTTCTTTTGCCAAGAAACTCGCAGACAAAGCTCTGGCAGGGATACGGGGAACGCCGTAGACTTATGTCGATGAAAGCGGCAATAACAGCGGCCACTTCAGCCGGCAAGGATATATGTTTCCGCGTGCTGGGAGTGGACCCGGCGTCGGCGGGCCCGACTGGGTACGGCATCATCGAGAGCGATGGCCGCCGCTGCCGAATGCTGCATTATGGTGCACTCAAGGTCGCGCCGAAACGGCAGAAAGAGTGCCTTGGTGCTGTGCTGCACGACGTCCACACCCTTCTTTGCCAACTGATGGACGAATTTTCGCCGGACGCTCTTGCCGTTGAATCTGTGTTTACCGCGCTTAATATGAGGACGGCATTGCGCCTCGCCGAAGTTCGCGGTGTGGTGCTTCTGGCCGCGGCGCAACGTGGGGTCGCGGTGCACAGCTACTCGCCGCGCGAAGTAAAAGCCTCAGTAGCCGGTTACGGTCACGCGGACAAGAAGCAAATGCAGTTGATGGTGCGTGCCCTCCTCGAAATGAGCGAAACGCCGGAGCCTTCCGATGCCGCGGATGCCCTGGCCGTGGCGCTCTGCCATTTGCAGGCGGAACAAGCCCGGCAGCGCTTTGGACTTCCCGCTGAACCAGCTGGCGCGAAGTTGCGAGCATCATCTCGCGTCGCAAGACCGGCAGCCCCGCGCGGGGGCGCAACTCAAAATATCCTTCCGCGCATCGTATTTTCACGATGAAGGCTTTCCTTCTGAGTTTCGGTTTAATGGCATGTCTCGCGAGCGCAAGCTTGTGTGCGCCGGCAAAAGCGGCTGCGTCTGCAACAGCGCTCTTTCCAGCCCCAGCACACGCAAAACTCAGCTATCGCCGCATTTTCAAATCCAGCTCGCCGGAATTTATCGAGATCATCGTCCATGACGATTCAGACGCGGCCACTTTTGAAATCCGCCAGTTGGATGAAGATCCCGGAGCGACTCCCTTCGAGGTGAGCGCTCCATTGCGCGAGAAGATGTTCGGTTTGGCTGCGGAATTAAAAAATTTCCAAGGACAGGACTTGGATGTCCACCGCCGAATCGCCAATCTAGGCGAGAAGACTTTTCGCTGGGAAAAAGGCGCGGAGATCCACGAAACAAAATTCAACTACACGCTGAATTCGGCGGCAACTCAATTGATGCAGATTTTTGAAGGCTTGGCGCGTCAACAGGAATTGGTCACGCTACTTGAACGCCGCATGAAATACGACCGGCTCGGCATCAACGATGCTCTCTTGCAATTCGAAACCGACCTGAACCACAAGCTCCTGCCCGAACCCCAACGCGCCTTGCCAACACTCGATCAAATCGCCAGCGATTCCCGTTTCGTCGAGATTGGCCGCCAGCGAGCCCGCGCTCTTGCAGAACGCATCCGCCACCCCAGTTAGGCTCCCCGCGTTAAACGTCCAAAGCTAGTTGCCGAGACTCCACTGTCGCGGCCCGCGAATGGCGTTGAGCTCTGGCGACTCCAAAAGCAACTTCAGCGGCAGCAAAGCGGTTTTCCCGTAGTGCTCGCCCTCGAGGATCCGCGCGTGGCAGCGAGAATTCTGCGATTCAACTTCAATAATTCTCACGGGCGTCCCTTCTGGCACCATAACCAGCCTCTGCGAGGCAATCAAGAGCGACAAACCCACATCATCATTCGCCGCTTCGAGTCTTTGTCTTTCCGCAGCGGCCGCCTCGTCAATTGACACCACGGCGAAGGAGTGTCCGTGCTCACAGCAAACCTTCGCCACGCGCCCAACCCACGCTGACGCAGGTGCATCTTTCGCAGCAACCGGCGTCGCAGCCTGCACCTCCGCAGCGGCAGAACTCGTCGCGGGCTTTTTCACGCTAGCCAGAAATCTGTACCCGCGCTTAGGCAGCGTCTCTACAAATCGGGGCTTGTTTTTGTCGTCGCCCAAAGCCTGGCGCAGTTTCTTAATCGCCGTGTTGACGCTATGATCGAAATCTACAAAAGTGTCCGCCGGCCACAGCCTCTTCTGCATTTCCTCGCGCGTTACGACGTCCCCAGCTCGCTCCAATAGCATCGCAAGTACCTGAAACGGCTGGACTTGCAACTTGATTTTGCGGCCTGCCTTGTACAATTCTTGCGCGCGTAGATCCACTTCAAATCCCTCAAACCGAATGACATTCGCCGAGCGAATAGGTTGCGCCATAGGAATTCCTATTGAAATGACTCCGAGACTATACCACTCCTCGCAAAAATAATGACTGCCCCGCGAACCTTAACTCCCCTATTTCTGGACACTTACTTGTTCACCTACAGTCGCCTGGCAGTTCATCCCCCGTGCATTGTCCTCCGCCAGGGAATACGAGAAAGTGTGCAGCATGTTGAGGCGCTGACACGGTAAGCGAACCGAGCGAAACGAGGTAAAGCTTGGACGCCGACAGCGAACTAAGAAAAGGAGTTGTCCCCATGAAAACGAGAGCTTTGGTTATGGCAGCTGTGATGGCGCTGACCGCAATGGCAACGACGCGAGTAGCGCAGGCCCAAAACGCTATAGCAGTCAATGTTCCCTTCGACTTCGTCGCCGGCGGCAAGGCGCTTCCCGCCGGAGAATATGCCGTACGAGCTTCTGGCGCAGGCAACACCCTCATTTTGATCGACCGCAAGGATGCGTCCGTTTCGGCGTTAATCATTACTCATGCCGTCGTCTCCCTCGACACACAGAAAGAATCAAAGCTTATTTTCAACCGCTATGGCGATCGTTATTTTCTCTCCCAGGTCTGGTCCGAAGGCAACTCCCAGGGTCGCCAACTCTTGAAGACCGCCCGCGAAAAAGAAGTGGCGCTGACCGCCAATATTGAGACCGAGGGCCAAGTTACCCTGGTCGCCGAACTCGCCCGTACAAACCGCTAGCCACCCCACCCTAACCCCTGCAACGCCCCCAGGAATCCGGAACCCCGCTCCGGATTCCTGGACCCTTTTTAGGGACCTTGTTTTCGTATCTTCCAAAAGGCTCCCACCTGTTACTTAGCTGGCTTTCCGCACGTATACTAAGGCAAGACCCTTCCATGGCTCAGGCGACCACAATGAACTTCAAGGAGGCCGTGGCGATCGCCACTAGCAGCCTCTGGGCGCACAAACTGCGCAGCGTCCTGACCCTTATCGGAGTGGTGATTGGCGTGGCCGCCGTCATCGCCGTAGTCAGCCTGATTAATGGCGCCAACCAATATGTCGCCACCAGGGTCTTTCGCCTCGGCGCTGATGTCTTCGGCGTCGCGAAGACTCCCTCGATCATCACCAACGTCGATGATTACCTCGAGTTTCAAAAACGCAAGCGCATTACGTACGACGACTACTTATCTGTCCGCGAACTCTGCAAATCCTGCAAGGAAATCGGCGCTTCTTTCGCCGGCCGGCTGGAAGTAAAGAGCGGCTTGAATTCGCTGAAAGACACCAACCTCCGCGCCTGGACCCCGCAGATGGCCGAGCTCTATGACGTTGACCTCGTCGCCGGCCGCCACATAACTGAAACCGACCTGCAACAGGCCGCGCCAGTCTGCGTCATCGGAAACGACATTGTCGAAAACTTGCTCCCCGGCGTCGACCCCATCGGAAAAGAAGTTCGCTGGCGCAATATCCCCTGCCAGGTCATCGGCGTCGGAAAAAAAGAAGGCTCCGCTCTCGGGACATCTCTCGACAACTGGATCATCCTCCCGCTCAGCACTTACAAAAAAGAATACGGCAGCCAGGATGATTCGCTTCGCATCACCGCACGCGCCGGCTCGGCAGCGACAATTCAGGAGACCGTCGACGAAGTCCGCCAGATCATGCGCGGCCGCCGCCACCTCGTTTACGGAAAAAAAGACGATTTCTCGATCGAAACCAGCGACTCCTTCCTCTCTCTTTGGAAGGACATCAGCGGCAGCTTCTTTTTCGTCACCATTGCCATCGCTTCCATCTCGTTGCTTGTCGGCGGAATCGTCATCATGAACATCATGCTGGTCTCCGTCACGGAGCGCACCCGCGAAATCGGCCTGCGCAAAGCGCTGGGCGCCCGTAGCGGCGATATCCTCCGCCAATTCCTGATCGAGTCTTCGACAATTTCACTCTTTGGCGGCGCGCTCGGCGTGATCTGCGGCGTGCTTCTCGCGCAGCTGGTCTCGATCGTCTCGCCACTCCCAAGCGCCGTGCAACTCTGGTCCGTAATCGGTGGACTACTAGTGGCACTGAGTGTCGGCTTATTTTTCGGCACGTATCCCGCGTCGAAAGCCGCGCGTCTGGATCCGGTTGTCGCGTTACGCTCGGAATGATTTGGAGTGCGGCAGCTCTGCTGCCGCTTTTCCTAGTAATCGCAAGACTCTCTATTTGGCGGCGACTCTATACTCGGAAACGCAAGTAAAATTGGCTCAAGGCACGCGAAACAGAAAAATGGCAACACTAGGCAAAGCGCTCCCGCAAACGCAAACCACGGTCCTCCCCGTCCGCCGCTTGGCCGGCAAAACGACCGCGCTAAAATTTCGCGACGAAGTCCTCCTCGCGCTCGACACTCTCCGCAAAAATTCCCTCCGTTCCGCGCTAACCATCCTCGGCATCGTTATTGGCATCACCACGGTCATCACAGTGACTGCCGTCATCAACGGCCTCAACGACAACGTGCTCGGCGGCATCCGCGAACTTGGCTCCGACACCATCATTGCCTACCGTTTTCCCTGGGCCTCGCTGTCTCGCCCGCCGAGCGACTGGTTTACTCGCAAAGAACTCCAGCCAGAATGGGCCGACGACATCGCGAAACTGCCACACATCAAAGCCGCTTCGGCCTCGATGCGAATTTTTCAGCCGATGTTTGGCTCCGGCACCGAAGACGTCCGCCGCGGCCAATACCGAGCCAAAAGCGTCATCCTGCAAGGCAATCAACCGTCCATCGGAGAAATCTTCGATCTGAAAATTGAATCCGGCCGCTTCTTCAACGAAACCGACGCCGAGCACCGCGCCCCCGTCGTTCTTCTCGGCTACGACACCGTGCGCACTCTTTTCCCCGAGTCGCCCAGCCACGCCGTCGGGCAGGAAGTCACCATCGACGGCCAACTCTTCACGGTGATTGGCATTCTTCAAAAGCAGCGCCAAGGCATCTCCGGCGGCTCCAACCCCGAAGACAATTCCGCCTACATGCCCGTCACCACGCTCCGCAAGCTCTACCCGAATCAAAAAGATTACGTCATCTTCGCCAAGGCCAGCGATCCAAATAATGTCAACGAGTCCGTCGACGAAATGCGTGATCTCCTCCGCCGCAAGCGGCGTCTCCCCAACGACAAGCCTGACGACTTTGCGATTTTCACTCCTGACTATTTCCTTGAGCTCTGGCAAAAAATCAGCGGCCTGATTTTTATTCTGATGTTCGCGGTCGCTTCCGTCGGCCTGATTGTTGGCGGCATCGGCGTAATGAACATCATGCTTGTCTCCGTCACCGAACGCACCCGCGAAATCGGCGTGCGCAAAGCCATCGGCGCCAAGCGCAGCAACATCCTCGTCCAATTTCTCATCGAAGCCGTCACCCTAAGCGCCATCGGCGGCGTCATCGGCGTCACCTTCGGCTCCGGCATCACGATCCTTCTCAAATACGCCGCCCACTTTCCCGCCGCTCTCTCTGTCTTCTGGATCGTCACCGCCCTAGTTCTCTGCGCCCTTATTGGTATCGTCTTCGGCGTTTACCCCGCATGGAAAGCTGCTCGCCTCGATCCCGTCGAGGCCCTCCGCTACGAATAAGTGGCACAGACTTCAGTCTGTGCTCTTGTCCAAATTATGTTATGCGAGGTCGCGGCGACCAGAACGATCGCCCACTGATACGGAGCATGCCACTACGCCAAAGCTTGTTTCAAATCGGCGATCAAGTCTTCCGAATCTTCGAGACCAATAGAAACTCGGACCGTGCCAGGGCTTACATCTGCGCGCCGCAACTCTTCGGCGCTCATGTTGTAATGCGAACTGTAGATGGGAAGTATGACGAGCGATTCGACACCGCCGAGGCTCGCCGCGAGCAGGAACAACTGCACGCGATCGCAGAAACGCCGCGCGGCCGGCAAGCCTCCCTTCAAGTCAAACGCCAACATCGTTCCGAATCCACGCATCTGTTTTCTTGCAAGCTTGTGATCCGGGTGGGACGCCAGTCCCGGGTAGTGCACACGCGCGACCTTAGGAAGTTTTTCCAGGAATCTGGCGACGGTCATGGCGTTTTCGCATTGCCGTTCCATGCGCACTCCCAGCGTCTTCATTCCGCGAATCAGAAGGTAGGCTGCGCCCGGGTCCATCGAGCCGCCGAGATAAATGACCACGTGGCGGATGCGCTCCATCCAGTGCTTGCTGCCCACGGCGACGCCTGCGATCACGTCCGAGTGGCCCGCGAGCGCTTTCGTGGCGCTGTGCACGACGATGTCGTAGCCCATCGCCAGAGGATTTTGCAGGACGGGTGTAGCGAAAGTGTTGTCGATGATCGCAATAAGTTTGTGTTTTTTCGCGAAGGCAATCGCTTTGTGCAAGTCCACGAGCCGAAGCGTGGGGTTCGTCGGCGTCTCTACATACAGACACTTCGTGCGCGGCGACGCTAATTTTTCAAGTCCGGCGAGATCGGTGCCTACTTGATGCACCTTTATGCCCATGTCGGGAAAAACGTCTCGCATCAGCCGGTAACTGCCGCCATAAACTTGCGAGGTAGAGATTAGCTCGTCGCCACACTTCAAGACACCTAGCAGCGCGGAGGATATCGCCGCCATACCTGAAGCCGTGACCACAGCAGCTTCTCCGCCTTCAAGCGCCGCGATCTTTTCCTCAGCAACACTCAAAGTTGGGTTACCGTAGCGTGAGTATATGTAGGCCTTGCTCTTACCCTCCGCCCACAACTTCATCTCCGCCGTCGAGGAAAAGGTGAACGTCGATGTCCGGCTTATGGGAGTCCCCACGGGTGCGCCAACGCCATGGCGCGGAGGTTCACCGCCATGGATCGCTGTCGTTTGCGGGCCGTGTTTTTGGGAGTTGTGTTTGCGGGCTGGCTTGTTTTTCATAAGAACACCATTTTGGACGCGCGTTGCATGCCAACAAGCACCAATTTGGCGCCGTGCAGCCGCTTATAAACTTGCTTAGGATGCGCGATGGAAATGCACGAGGGGAATCGCGGGAAAATTAGCCCTCTTCTTCTGCGGCTTCGCTGTGAGCCGGTTTGTGCGCGTCGATCACTTTTTGTGCCAATTCATTCGGCACGTAGTCGTAGTGGGAAAATTCCATCGAGTATGTCGCGCGACCCTGCGTCTTGGAAATGAGATCGTTGGCGTAGCTGAGCATTTCCGAAAACGGAACTTGCGCCTTGATGACTACGTTGTGGCCGCGCGCTTCGCTTCCCGCTATACGGCCGCGCCGTGAGCTGAGATCGCCCATCAGATCCCCGGAATATTGGTCCGGCGCGTAGACTTCGACGTGCATCACCGGCTCCAGCAGCGCTGGTCTGGCCATCTTCATTGCTTCCTTGAACGCCAGCGAGCCAGCGATTTTGAAAGCCATATCGGAAGAGTCCACGTCGTGGTACTTGCCATCGTAAAGCACGGCGCGGAAATCGACCACCGGGAAACCGGCGAGGTAACCCCGCGCAGCTGCATCGCGAATGCCTTTCTCCACCGAAGGAATCCAGTTCCGAGGAATCGCGCCGCCAAAAACGTCATCGACGAACTCGACACCTTTGCCGCGTTCAATCGGCTCCATCTTGATGCGGCATACGCCGAACTGCCCATGCCCGCCAGACTGTTTCTTGTGCTTACCTTCTGCGTCGGCCCTGCCACGAATGGTTTCACGGTATGCCACTTTAGGCGGCTTCAGCGTGAGATCCACGTGATAGCGCTTGTGCAGTTTCGCGACAACCACCTCGATATGCTGTTGCCCGGAACCGGCGAGCAGAAATTCTTTGGTCTGGGGGTCGCGCATGAAGTGCAATGCGGGATCTTCCTCGATGATCTTGTGAATGGAAATGCCGATCTTGTCCTCGTCGGCACGCGTTTTTGGCTCGATCGCGAACGTGATCGAAGGTTCGGGCAACTGTGCAGGTTTGTAGTAAATGGGAGAGGCTTTGTCGCCCAGCGTTTCGCCGGTCGTTGTTTCTTTCAGTTTGGCGATTGCTCCGATGTCGCCAGCGTGCAGATCCGCGATTTCACTGAACAGCTTACCCTGCACAACCTGCGTATGCTGAAAGCGTTCAAGTGTGCCCCGATTATAATTCGTCAATGTGGCATCGTTTTTCAGGACGCCGCTCTTCACTTTGAAATAGTTGATGCGCCCAGCGAAAGGATCCGCGAGCGTCTTGAACACGAAAAGCGAAAGCGGCTGGCCATCGTCATACTTGCGCTCCACGCGTTCGCCCTTGCCGTTTAGCTCCGTAAAACCGACCTGCGCATGCTCGTCGGGATGTGGGAACGCATCGGCCAGAAAAGTCAGCAGGCTGGCTGTTCCGACGTTGCGCAACGCAGAAACCATCAGCACGGGGAATATTTTCTCCGCTACAATGGCCTTCCGCACTCCCGGAATCAAATCTGCAATCGGGATTGTGCCCTCTCTAAAGAACTCTTCCATCAACTCGTCGTCACCTTCGGCGACCATTTCGACGAGCTTTTCATGCGCTTCTTTTGCTTCATCAGCAAGTGCGGCGGGAATTTCCTCTGTGGTGGGCTTCCCATCTCCATCAAGCTTGTAGATATGCGCCTTCATCGCGACTAAATCGATCACGCCACGAAAACCCTTTTCCGAGCCAATCGGAAGCTGTAGCGCAACAACGTTGCGGCCAAAAACCTGCTCCAGTGACGCCATCGAGCGTTCAAAGCTGGCCAGCTCCCGGTCCATCCAGGTGAGCACAAACGCTCGCGGAATGTCATATTCGGTGCAATAGTCCCAAACTTTTTCCGTCGTCACTTGTGCGCCTACGTGCGCATCCACGGCAATAAGTGCACAATCCGCCGCAATCAGCGAAGCCTTTGTTTCGGTGATAAACGTCGAGTAGCCGGGGAGATCGATGAAATTAATTTTGACTCTTTCGGAGCCTCCCGGATGCCCGCCGGAACTGGGCCACTCGGCGTAGGCCAATCCGGTCTGAATCGAGATTTTGCGTGCGATTTCTTCTTCGTCCCAATCGGTCGTTGTGCTGCCTTCCGCAATTTTTCCCCAGCGCGGTGTCATTCCCGCGGTGTAGAGCAACGACGACACTAGTTGCGTCTTCCCGGTGCCGCCGTGGCCGACAATGCCAACGTTTCGTATGTCCTTGGTGAGATAGCTCTTCATATAGACCTCCCTTTGCGTGGCCCCGGCGATGCCGGTGCCAACAGGCGAGGTCCGTCCCGAAGAATTCAGGCGCGGGCCTGCGCCTGGGTGTGCGATTCAGAAGTTGATGGAGAGCGTGGCCCCGATGCCGGCGTTCTGCAGAGTGAAGCGCCGGACCAATATGTACCCCTGGTCCGTTCCCCAACTCCGCGGATGCTAGCACACGCCCTTGCTTCCCGGCAATCTCGCTTCGTAACTTGAGGCCGCCCCTTCTTGGCCCCGTAATGTGTGGTCGCAAACGGTTCGTGCAAGCTATTCCCGGGGCTTGCTGATCCGTTCCAAACATCCCACAGAAGAGGTCTACTCGTCGGTTGCACCCAAAAAATATAAACTAGATAATTCCTTCGCTGGCCCTGGGAGATTATTCTAGGACTAGTACCGCGACAAATCTCGCTAGCAAACGCGTCGGTTCTTACTTCCTGAAGATAAACAGTTTAATTCGTCGGAGCCTGAGTCTGCTCGGCCCTCCGCGTGCTCATCCAAGTGTGTGGATTTCTGTCTCCGCACCTGCAATAAGAGGCTCTCCGCCTGAGCGCACGGCGAGACTAAGACGGGGCACTGCTTGAGAGGCCTTCGGGCTGCTGCTTTGAAATGTAAGTGATCGAGGAGGGTAATCATGGACGAGTATCAAGAGTCGAACGACCTCAACGGGACTGGGTGGTCAGCCGCACAGACCCGTCCAAACCGCTGGCTGGTCATAGCAGTCCTATTGTTGCTTGGAATCGCAGTGGTGGCTTTAGCTTATGGCCTCGATCAGCAATCGATGGTTCGCCAGCTGACCACGCAAAACGCAACGGAGAACGCGGCGATGAATCAAATGCAAGGTCAACTCAATGCTGTGACTGCCAAACTAAGAGTGTTGACAACGGCGCAGGCCTCGTCCAAGCCTGCGGCGACATCCGCAGAGCCTCCCGACGCGACTATTCCTGAATCCCTGTCGGATAGTTCGACGAAAACTTCCGAGGCAGCTTCCGCATCGACGCCACTCGCCGTCAAGCCAGCACCCTCGAAGCCGCATGCTGCCAAGCGCCGCGCTCCGGTTGTCGACAAAAAATACGTGAAGCTCCAGGCTCAATTAGCCGAACAGGAGAAAAAGCTGCAAGAGACGCAAGATGAAGTCGCCAAAAACCGTTCCGATCTTGAAGGAACCATCAATTCCACTCGCGATGACCTGAACGGTTCGATCGCCAAGACACACGATGAACTCGTGGTGCTCGAGAAGCGCGGGGAGCGCAGCTACTTTGAATTTGACCTTAACAAGGAAAAACAATTCCAGCGCGTCGGGCCTCTCACACTTTCCCTTCGCAAAACGGATATGAAGCACAAGAGCTATGACGTAGCGATGATTGTGGACGATAATGAACTTCAAAAGAAAAAGGTAAATCTGTACGAGCCCATCTGGATCCACACCGAAAACGATTCGCAGCCCGTGCAGATCATCGTGAACCGCATCGACAAAGATGCAGTTCACGGCTACATCAGCGCATCAAAATACAAACCATCCGAGTTGGCCGCCGTGGGCTCCGCGAGCGTCGCACCGGTCTCCACCAAGTCGCCGGTTAGCGCGCCGGTTCCGTCGCAGCCGCAGCAGCCTCAACAATAGATTCCGGCTATTTTCACAGGAGGGCATCCTTTAGGGTGCCCTCCCTTTTTTGCGCCTTCTCGAATGCAGAAGCCTTAAGGTGCGCGATCGAGGACCGGTTTCAGTGTAACTTGGCTATCCTTCAGAATTTCGAGTGCGCGCTTCCATTCGGAAAATCCAGCGGCTTTTATAACCACGATGTGGCTTCCAGCCGCAAGTTTCAGTTTGGCCGGAGCATTGCCCACGAATTTCTCGTCCACGTAAATTTCCGCGTCATCCGGTTCAGAAGTAATCGCCACCGTGCCAAATCCACGGGGAGGCTGGCTCGCGAATGGCTCAGGGGGCGCACTTGCCGTCTGAGTGCCGGACAAAGAGGTACTCGAATCTGGTTGCGTCTTACCCTCATTGGCAGTTGCTGCCATCGCGGAAGAAGCGCGCATTGACGAAGCAGCATTGTCAGGGGCCGCAACGTGAGCAGCCGGTGAGCCACCGCTCTCGGAAGCACCAAGTGGAGAAACATTGGGATAAAAACGATGCAGCACTTCCAGAAGATCCGTCGCGCTGAGGGCAAATCCAATTCCCGTCACATTTTTCTTGATGAGTTTTTGCGTGTTGATGCCAATCACCTCGCCTCGGCCATTCAGCAGCGGCCCACCACTGTTTCCCGGATTGATTGGCGTGTCCGTCTGGATCCACGTCCCAGGCCCGGCGTTCGCAAATTTTCCGACGGCGCTGACGATGCCCTTCGTCACGCTGAACAGCATCGCGTCTCCAGGATTGCCTATCGCCAGCACGTCTTCACCTTGCTTCACGGTCGCGGCATCGGCCAGCGCGAGGTGCGGAAAATCCTTGCCTTCGACTTTAGCGAGCGCAATATCTAAGTCGCCGTCAATGTACACAACTTTGGCTTCGAGCTGTTCGCCTCCCGGCAGAAGCGTCAGCAGGGACTCTTCGCCGCGCGCGACATGCGCGTTCGTCGCAATTACTCCCGTCTCCGTCACGAAAAACCCTGTGCCCGATTTATCCAAGCCTTTCAGATAAACGACCGCAGGCTTGGCCTTCCGCACCAACTCTTCCAGAGAAAGCTTGGGCTGCAAATCAACGCTTCCGGCTCCGGGCAATTTTGCCGTAACTCCCCCAGTAAACACCTGTGAGATGGCTTGCAAGCTGACCTGAAAACGATCGCTCTTAAGCAGCCAGTATTCCCCGTGGTTACGTCCATTGACCGAAATCCAGTTCATCGGACCGTCGGTCATTTGCAGCTCTTTGGTGGCAAAACCGGTCAGGCTGATGCGAGCGACCATGGGATGCTCCAGACGCGAGCCCATGGATGTCAGCGTTTTGTGGAAATAGCCGCCTGGATAATCCTTCTCGAAAGGTGTCGTACCGGCAAGTACGCCATCAATCTCAACGGTCGCACCTGAGGGAATGCTCGTAATCTTGAGAGTTTCTGCCGCGGTCCAGGCCGGGCAGAGGACTAGAAAGAGAACTGCTGTTAGACGAGGGACCGTGCCGGACGCCATGACGCAACCTCGCCGGAAGAATGAACCCGGCAGCTAATATATCATAAGAATAAACTAAGAGAGGAGGAAATCTACGAGCAATCTTCTTGTTCCACATTTTTCTCATAGCCGGTGCAGGAAAGCACGGGCAGGCGCGGGTATTTAGTGAAGCGCGGATCGCTGCGGGATAGTTCACAAAGCAGGAAGATCGAACCGCGGGCGGATTCAACGCTGCGAGCGTGGACACAATCTGCGCAAAGGCCTGCTCGCGGTTGCGCTACGCTGGCATTGCTTGCATTTGCCATACACCCAGAATAACTCACACACCTTCGCAACCGCGAGTAGCCGAATCGCGTTGATTTAGTGGCTTTTCTGAATTCTCTTCACTCCTGCCATTTGCGCACGCGCTTTGCTCACAAAACGCACAAACCTGCGCGCCAATTCATGGATTCGCTCCTCTTGGCGAAGCCGTATCGCTTCCTCGGGCACTAGCTCTCCTCCAACGCCGATGGCAGCTGCTCCCGCAAGAATGAAATTTGCGGCCGTCACTTGATTTACGCCGCCCGCTGCAATCAAGGGCACTTCTCGAAATGGCCCCTTCAACGCTTTAATGTAATTGTCGCCACCAACTAGCGAGCACGGAAAGACTTTCACGAAGTCCGCACCCGCCTTCCAAGCTATCGTCACTTCCGTCGGTGTGAGCGCTCCGGCCAAAACCACAATTTTCTTTTTGATCGCAAATTCCACGAGCTGAAGATCGAGACCGGGACTTGTCAGGAAGCTCGCACCGGCGTCCAGGCAACGGCTGGCCGTTTCCGTATCGAAAATTGTGCCCGCACCCACAATTACGTCCGGACTGTTCTGCGCCAGATCGGCAATCAATTCAATCGCGCCAGGTACAGTCATAGTGATTTCGACGATTGGTATTCCGCCATGAGCAACCGCCTGCGTGGCAAAGCGCGCGTCCTCCGCCGAACGAAATCGCACTGCCGGCACGATCCCGATTTCCTCAATCCGCGCGCGAACTTCTTCCTTCTTCATGGAAATAGATTCCTCTCCCTACTCGGCGCCCCGCATCATGCGCCTTCTTCGAAACCTGCCTCTGGCTCGGGGAGCTTATCGCGATCCCCGGCGAACCACACGTATAAGGTTGGCAGAAGAAAAATACTCAGAAGCAACGCGCCGACAAGGCCTCCTACAATGACGATGGCAAAGGGCCGTTGAGAATCCGAACCGATGCCGCGAGAGAGCGCCGCCGGCAGCAAGCCGAGAGTTGCCACGAGCATCGTCATCATGATGGGTCGAAGCCGGAGCACGGCGCCATCGATAGCCGCATCCTCAATCGTGTGACCGCGGGCGCGCAACTGGTTGATATATTCCAGCATGATTACGCCGGTTTGCACCGAAACTCCAAAAAGTGCCAGGAAGCCCACGCCCGACGAGACGCTGAAGTGTGTGCCTGTGATCAGAAGCGCGAGCAATCCGCCGACTGGCGCCATGGCCACGTTGCCAAGAAGGAGCAGAGCCCACTTCGCGGAGCTGAACATCGTGTAGAGAATGACGAAAATCACCAGGATCGTAAGCGGAAGGACGATCATCAGACGCTTCTGAGAGCGCTTCTGGCTTTCGTATTCCCCTGCCCAGTCAATGTGATAGCCGACGGGAAGTTTTACCCGCTCATTCACCTTACGAATGGCTTCTTCCACTGCGCCGCCCAGGTCGCGTCCGCGTACGCTGTATTTGATTGCGACGTACCGCGAGTTTTCTTCGCGATAGATTTCTGACGCGCCGTCGATAGTTTCCACCCGCGCGAGCTGAGCGAGCGAAACTCGTTCGCCGGATGGGGCCAATAGGCGAATATTTTCTATCGCTTCTTTTGTGTCACGGTAAGGCGCCTGATACCGCAAGACGAGGTCATAGCGCTGCTCGCCTTGTAACACTTGGCTGAGAGCATTGCCACCCACCGCCGTTTGAATGGCGTCTTGTATATCCGCGACGTTGATTTGGTAGCGCGCCGCCGCTTTTCGATCAACTATGAAATTGAGATTCGGCTGGCCGATGACTCGAAACACTCCGAGGTCTTCAATACCGCGGATGTTGCGCATGATGCCCACGATCTGATCCGCTTCTTGCTCGAGCAGTCTCAAATCATCTCCATAAATCTTGACGGCGAGCTCGCCTTTCACGCCGCTGACCGCTTCTTCCATATTGTCCGAAATCGGCTGCGAAAAATTCCACAGAACACCTGGAATCTTGCTTAGCTCGCGATCCATGGCCCCGATCAACTCTTCTTTGTTCTCGTGAAAGACCGGACGCCATTTGTCTTTCGGCAAAAGGTCGACAAAGTATTCTGTATTAAAAAAACCAGTCGTATCAGTTCCGTCATCGGGCCGGCCCACTTGCGAAACGACCTGGGTAACCTCGGGGAAAGCCGCAAAAACAACGCGCGCCTGGTTCATCACTCGCGTACCTTCGGTTGGGCCCGTACTGGGCGCCAGCGTGCCGCGAGCCCAAATGGCGCCTTCATCAAGGTGCGGCAAGAACTCCGAGCCGATGACCCCGCTAAACATAAGAAAAAACGCGAGACAAAAAGCAAAGCCGGCAGTACCCACGGTCACCCAACGATGCTCAATCGCCCATCGCGCTGAAATTCGATAGGAGCGCTTCAAATAGTCCATCACCGGGTTGTGCCACTCGCGGACACCTTCTTTAAAGAACACGCTGGAAAGGACCGGCGCGATGAGCATCGAAAATATAAGTGCGCCAAGCAACGCGAAGGCCACCGTCCAAGCCATGGGCTTGAACAGGCGTCCCTCAACGCGTTGCAACGTAAAAATTGGCAAATAAGCCGTGATAATAATGGCAATGGCGTAGAAAACGGGCCGCTGCACCTCGAAAGCAGCGTCGCGTATGCGCTCAATAGTCGATTTGACCGAGTTTTCGCCGTGGCTCAGGTGACGAACGATGTTTTCAACCATCACCACCGCTCCATCCACGACCATGCCGAAGTCGAGCGCACCAAGCGACAGAAGGTTCGCGGGAATATTTCTGAGGCTCAAACAAATGGAAGCAAACAATAAAGAAAACGGAATTGTCAGAGCAACGATCAGCGAACCTCGCAAGTTGCCAAGAAAAAGAAACAAAATGATGGAAACGAGAATGATGCCTTCGGTGAGATTATGCAGCACCGTGTGCGTGGTGTAGTGAACCAGGTCGCTGCGATCCAGAAACGGCACGACCTTCACTCCCGGCGGGAGAATATGGTCATTTAGCTCTTTGACCTTGGCGTGTATCCCCACCAGGGTTTCGTCTGAATTCGCGCCTTTGCGGAGCAGCACGATTCCCTCGACTACATCATCATTATCGAGCACGGTGCCGTCGGCACGATGAATTGCCTTCCCTATTTGTCCGAGCCGGATCTTCGGCCCCTGGGCCACAGTCGCAATGTCCATTACGCGCAACGCCGTGCCATTTTTCGTGGTGATGACAGTCTGTTCGATATCCCGGACGCTGTTGAACAAACCGACGGCGCGTACATTGATTTGCTGCAGGCCTGCTTCCACAAAACTTCCACCCGCATTGGTGTTATTGTTCGCGAGTTGCTGCTCCACCTGCCCGATGCTCAATCCGTAAGCCACCAGCTTGTTCGGATCGATGCGCACTTGGTATTCGCGTGTCGTTCCGCCAAAGCTCGAAACGTCTACAACATTGGGCACCGACTTGAATTGCTTTTCGAGCGTCCAGTCCTCGATGGATTTCAGCTCCATCAAGTCATACTTGGGATTTGTACTCCTGAGCGTGTACCAGAAAATTTGGCCTACAGGGCTCCAGTCGGTGCCCATCTGCGGAGTGATGCCCGCGGGCAGGGTGACTGCGGAGAGTCTTTCCAACGCCTTCTGCCGGTTCCAATCGTTGCTGGACTGGTCATCGAAAATAAGCATCACGCTTGAAAGCCCGAAAAGTGACACCGAACGAAGATGCTCCAGGTGAGGTATTCCATTCATCTGAATTTCAATTGGTACGGTGACTTGCTGCTCCACTTCCTCGGCCGCGCGCCCCGGCCATTGCGTGATGATCTGGACGTAATTATTCGCTACGTCGGGGTAGGCTTCTACTGGCAAATTGTGAAACGAGATGGCGCCCCAAAGGAGCAGAAGCACCGTCACCATCATGATGATGAAGCGGTTCTTCAGTGCGTATTCGACGAATCCGCGAATCATCGTCTAATCCCCGCTTCCTATCGTCGAATTTCGGCTCGCTCTGCGTCTCATTGTTCGACCGTGTTCTGTAACACCAAGGCATTGGTCACAACCTGTTCCCCGGCCCGCACTCCGGTGATGATCTCCTGCATGTTGTTTGGAAGAGTTTCGCCGGCCGTGACCTCCACGCGACGAAATGTTTTGTTTCCCGCTGGCATGTACACCCACTCCCTGTCATGCAAATGCAAGATTGCGTCCGCGGGAACGGCGGCTTGGGTTTCCTTTTTCTCGCCATGGAATGTCGCCGTCACGAACATCCCAATTTTCATCAATCCAGAATTCTCCACCTCGATTCGCACTTTTGCCGTTCGGAGGTTGGGATCAAGAATTGGTCCAATGTTGGCGATTCGGCCTTTAAATACTTTGTCGGGATACGCATTCAAACGAACCTCGGCCATCTCGCCAACATGCACGTTGGCAAGGTCATTCTCATAAACATCGCAGAGAATCCACACATGGCTTAGGTCGGAGATCGTAAACGGATTTGGCGATCCAAGACCGGCCACCCCGGCCGCGTTTGTAACCTGTTGGTCGGTAATCACTCCCGACACGGGCGCGTAAACGTCAACGATTCCGGATGGGTGGTCGAGGGGACTGCCAAGAACGCGAAGGTGTTCGGCCGCCGTTTCCACGTCAACTTGTGCCTTGTTTTCGACATCCTCCGCAGTCTGATATTCGTTCAAGGAGAAGGCGCCCTTCTCATACAGCAGTTTTGCCCGCTCAAGTTGCACAGCGGCCAATTTTTCGTCAGCCTGAGCCTTTCGATAATCCGAAAAAGCCGCGGCAATATCCGCGCTTTGCACGCGCATCAGTAGCTGCCCTTTTTTCACCGTGTCGCCGAGCCGCGCTTTGACCTCCACTACACGTCCCGTTGCAATCGATATCACGGGCACTGTCCGCGCTACATCAGGACTCACCACGCCCGTCGCCACCAATTGCGTGGTGGCCGCGTGCTCGATAGCTGTGAACAAAGGAAACTGCTCCGGGTGGTCGACCCTGACCACGTTCACGTCTTGCTCGTGTTCGACCTTCGCCCCCGGCGGCGCCTCGGCCTTCGGGTCACCTTTGCTTTCGCCGCAGCCAGCCACAAAACCAGCCAGGGCAAGCGTTAGCGCCAGGTATTCAGCGCCCATCCGAATCATTGTCTTACCTCACGTCCTGCTGCGAGATTCGTGTATCACGGAGCAGTAAAATAAAAAGCGAAATCATTAAATAGCTGCTCTATCGAAATGTTCCTGCCTTGGCCCTCCGGAGTAGTCGGATAGGGATACGCCCGGACAATCGAAGCAATATATAAACCGCTCCGGGTGCGTAAGTTTACGGCCTCTTTAACAGAATGTTTAAGACTGAAGAAGGAAGGGTGGAGGAGCTCTGCCCAGGAGCGAAAATAGAGAAGGCTTTGCGGAGCCCTGGCTATCGAATGGACGAGCGCTCTTAAAATAGCTTTGTGGTCCGTCAAACTTGCTCTCACAACCCAACTCGCCCGCAGGATACTCAATCCGAATCAGGGCGGAGCTATCGCAGAGCAGAATTGTTCCAGAATTCCAGCGTCTGTCATTTTCCTGAATGGCGGCCGGAAAGTCGCTGGCATCAGCCAGCCTGAATTTTCCATGGCCGTCGTTCAAGAGCACGGCAACTTGTTCGTGCTGCAACGAGGTGGTGACGAGCACATCCAGTGCGTTGTCGCCGTTTAAATCGCGTGCCACGATCTGCAGCCCGCCGGAGGGCGCAGTTACTCCAAAGACCTGCGAAACGCCTGCGGTCAACTGAAATCGAATCGAATACTGGGTGATCCTGGAAGAACTGCTCTTTTGGACTTCTACTATCGCTAGATCCGGTTTTTGGTCGCCGTCGAAGTCCGCGATGGCGAAGAATGAGTTGATTCCCAGCGTAGAGGACTGCGAGTGTCGCGTCGAATCGCCGGCGGCATCTGCCCGGCAAGACACGCCAACAACAACACACAGCATTAGAAGGGCTCTGCCAATAGCCCTCGCTGCGCTCGGATTATCACGGAACTGAAAGAGCATAAACTTTAAATCAGCGTAGTTTCTCGATGCTGCTTGTACTGTTACGCTCTGCCAGAATACCACTCCTGCTGCGAAATCAGTCTATTTCGGCTCTCAAAACATTGGGGCTAGCTAGCGTTTGCCTGGAGGAGGCGCAGCGGGAGCGGCGGCAGGCGACGAGTGGGGACTCGGCGGCTTCCCGAAGCGCGCGTCATCGATTTGCGGATCAATTTCGACCTTTTCCACGAGAATTCTCTGCGTAACATCCGTACCGGGAGAGTTCGAAACAAGCTCGAACGCGAACTTCAGCCCTCCGATGTCCCGGTAATCGTGAAAAAGCGTCTCCCGCGTTACCGCTTCGCCATTCACGCTATCTACCCCGCTCCACTTGACCAGCAAATATGTCTCTCTGTCGAAAAAGTAGGACGAAACTTGGCCGTCCTTGTGCGTCACCTTGAGAACGTAAGCATCCCGGCCCTCTACTTTCGCCGTGCCAATCAGTTCAATCGTGTTTCCTTTGACTTTGGCGTCCACCAGTGGGCCATCGAAGTCCGCTTCATTCAACACATCCTTCACTTCGTCCGCCGACATCGGTTCCGCGGCCTCTTTGCCGACAAACGGGTTGATCACCCATCCCACGTCTTTACCATTGAAGGACCGCACGATGGTCTTATTTTGGATGGTAACTTCATTGCGCATTTTTCCCGGTCGTTTGAACTCGGCCAGGAACGGTCCGTACAACTCAGGATTGAAATAAAGTGTGCCTGTAATGCGTTCCGATTGAACGGCCTTGGCTTTTTCAAGCCCGCCGCGTGCAACCAGCACTTTGGCGACGATCTCGTCGGCGGTTTGCCCCGCCGCTTTTGCCGCGCAGCCGAGTTGAATCCCTGTCAAGAGCGCAAACTGGAACATGGCCAGTAGCAGTGCGCGCTGCATACTTCCGTACGGCTTGCTGTTCATCGGTATCCCATTTGGAAAACACGGCCTTTCACGGCCGCATCCCTTTCATGCTAAGTGCAGAAGCACTCCAGGTCAATTTCGTTGCCTGGAAGATCTCCTCAGACTGCTCCTCTCTCATGGATAACCTCCAAAAACAAAAGGAACAAGATGGTCTTGACGGAGTATAGATGGACGAATACCCTGCCGCACCAGGCAGTTTTGAGGGTGCCAAGCCATTAGATGTAAGGCTTCCGGCAGTTGTGGCGTGCCAATGAATGAACCTGGATGGGAGAGACAATGAAACGGATGCGATGGAATGTAATTCTACCAGCCCTCTTACTGGTTTCGTGTTTGGCTAAAGCTCAGACTCTCCCGCCGGATGTCACGAAGCAGGTCGATAAGGTCTTTGAGAAGTGGGACAAGCCAGATTCGCCAGGTTGCGCGCTCGGAATCTACAGGGATGGACAAATCGCCTACAAGCACGGCTATGGGATAGCCGATCTGAATGACGACGTGCCCATCACACCAGCGACGGTCTTCCACGTGGCGTCGATGTCCAAACAGTTTACGGCCGCTTCCATCGTCCTGCTTGCCCAGCAAGGGAAACTTTCCCTCGATGATGATGTGCGCAAATACATTCCGGAGCTGCCAGATTTCGGCGAGCGCATCACCATCCGCCACCTGGTCCATCACACCAGCGGTCTTCGCGATCAATGGAATCTTCTTGAGCTGGCGGGATGGCGCTATTCGCTCGATTTGATAACGGATGACGACGTGATGTCCGTGATGACCCGCCAAAAAGACCTGAACTTTAAGCCCGGCGACAAACACGTTTATTGCAATACAGGCTATACGCTGATGGGACTGATTGTTAAACGCGTGAGCGGCATGTCGTTGCGTGAGTATACGACAAAGAATATTTTCGAACCGCTGGGAATGACGCACACCCATTTCCGGGACGACCACGCGGAAATCATTAAGCACGATGCGCTCGGTTACGAACAAGAAGCAAAGGACAAACCCTTCCGCATGAGCTTGACCAACTTCGACACCGTCGGCGCAACCAGCCTGCACACCACAGTCGAGGACCTGCAACTCTGGGACGAGAATTTTTATCACCCGCGCATCGGTGGCCAAGCATTTCTTAATCAGATGCTCGAGCGCGGCAAGCTCAATAGTGGCGAACAGCTCGACTATGCGTTTGGGCTGGTCGAGAGCAAATACAAAGGCCTGCCAACGGTTGACCACGGCGGGGCCGATGCCGGCTATCGTTCGGACCTGATACGTTTTCCGGAGCAGCATTTTTCCTCAGCCGTGCTTTGTAACTCCGCGGAAACCAATCCGAGTGCGTTGGCGCGCCAAGTCGCCGACATCGTGCTTGCGAAAGATCTAAAGCCCACTCAAGCAACTCCGACGAAAGAACCGGCAAAGAGCGCCGTAACGACTCTCACGGCGGAACAGATGGCCGCGATTGCGGGATTATATTGGAACAAGGAAGAGGATGATTTCGAGAAAGTCCAAGTGAAAGACGGCAAGCTGCAGATGCAACTTGGCAGCGAGTTTCGCGCTCTCAAGCCCGCGGGAGAAGCACACTTCCACGTGGCTGACGTCCCCTGGGGCGATGATGTGGACATTCACTTCGTCGCGGCGGCAGCGGAAAAACCGAAACGTCTCGAGCAGAGCTTTGGCGGGGGTAAGCCAAACATTTTTGAATCTGTCACGGCGTACACGCCCACTGCAACGGAGCTTGCTGAATATGCAGGCGCGTACGTCAGCGAAGAAATCGACCCCATTTACCGCTTCGTCCTTCAAGACGGCAACTTGAATCTTATGCGGCTGAAGAACAAACCCGATACCCTTCGGCCAGAGGTGCGAGACGTTTTTACTGGGGAAATTGGCACCGTGCGTTTCACACGCGACGCGAATCAACATATTTCGGGGTTTATTCTAAACGCCGGGCGCATCCAGAACTTCCGCTTCTCGAGAAGGCCAAACTGAGTTTCGCAGCGAGCTACACCGTAGTGAATAAGGAGCCGTCCGCGGCAACGTAACCATAAGCCATGCGTGGCGTGTTAAAAGCGAAGCCAGGATTCCCTTCGCAGTCCAGCAGGATGAGTCCTCCAGTGGCATGCGTGCGTTTTGCAAGAAGGTGAACAGCTTCGCGAGCAGCGAGCATGGCGACGTCTGCCGCACATGAGTGAGATGCCGGACTACATGGCTCTCGAGAAGAATCGGCCACACAAAAGGAGTTAGTCCCGGAGCGGAGGAGGTCGGTAGCACTTTTGGCCATGACGATCTTCATGATGGCTTCGCCGTAGCCGGTGCAAGACACGCCTCCAGCCGTGGAATCGGCGTAGCATCCGCACCCAATCAAGGGGGAATCGCCAACGCGTCCGGGAAGCTTGCAGCATATCCCTCCGGTGGACGTGGCTGCAAACAGCTTACCGTGCGAATCGATCGCGACGGCGCCGACTGTACCCTGCTCGTGCCCGCGATGGTGCGCCGCAGCGTGTTTATCCCGGCTGCAAAGCTGCCAAGCCTCGCGCTCCGCATCGCTAACGAGTTCTGCCGGGTCGCACAACGCGAAGCCATGGTCTCTGGCGAACCGTTCCGCGCCCTCGCCGACCAGCATCATATGCGGGCAGTGCTCCAGCACGGCGCGCGCTAGCCGGATCGGATTGCGAATTCGTTGCAAAGCAGCAACAGCGCCAGCGCGTAAGGTCGCGCCGTTCATCACAATCGCGTCGCACTCCACGCGCCCATCGAGATTCAGATGCGAGCCGAACCCTGCATCGAACACCGGCTCGTCTTCCAGCACAACAATGGCCGCTTCCACCGCGTCCAACGCGGAACCGCCTCGCGCAAGAATTGACCATCCTGCTTCGAGCGCTCCCCGGCACCCCGAATTGCATGCCTCAACGGCTTCATCGGGAATATCCCAGGCCCCGCCATGCACAATCAGAGAAGGTTTCATCGCGACGAGAATGGCAAAGCGAGCAGAGTTTGTCCAGAACGGGGAAGCGCGGCCGTATTCATCCCCTAGATGAAGAAATCAAGAACGAAGAGAACCGCTCCCAGAAAAAGCAGTATGAAAGCAGGATTGATATGCCGGCGAGGAAATCGGCTCAGTGATTGAATAAACTGCGAAGGCACGGCCTTGAGCCGAGACTCTTCCCTAACGCTGTAAAAGGGCCCGATGACTATGTAACGCGAAAGGCTGCGCCGGAAGGCCCCGAACTCATCGTGCACCCAAATAGAAAAATCATCACGATTGCGCCAAACAAGAGCCGCGCCGATCGTGAAGGCGACATATCCAAGTACAGTTAAAAGCCCGAGCGCCGGGCCAGCTCCCCAATACATAGTGCCTCACAGACGACCCACCACATCGGTAGGACGTCAAAAAAAGCCGAAAGGTTACTCGTCCTCGTGAATCGTAGTCAGCCGGACGATCTCAAATTCTTTTTGACCAGCCGGCGTGGTCACCTGCACTTCGTCGCCGACCTTCCGGTTCAATAAAGCCTTGCCGATAGGCGAAGTCGTCGAAATCAGCCCTTTCTCGACATCCGCCTCCTCCGTCGTGACCAGTTTGTACTCGATTTTCAACTCTTTGTGAATATCCAGCACGACAATGCGCGAACCATACCCCGATCGGTCTTTCGGAATATTGCTCAGATTCAGCATGCCCAGGTCGCCCATCCGCTTTTTGAGCTGCCCAATGCGCGCGTTGACGTACCCTTGCCGCTCTTTGGCGTATTTATACTCCGCGTTCTCGGAAAGGTCGCCGTGCGCCCGAGCCTTGGCGATCTCCTTCGGGAGGTCAATATTCAGCTCGTGCTCGAGGTTGTCGATTTCCCCTTGCAGGCGCTGCTTGATCTTCGCGAGCGGGTCAGACATGGTCAAAAGTTCACCAAAAGTGGTTTCCAAAAAATGTTCGCGGAGTCCGGTTTAGCAGGATGGCTCGCCGGACCCCGCGCGAACAAGCATTATAGATGCGTCCCATTTGCCGCCACAAGGGGCAGCCCCAGATAGTTTTGAGGTGCGCCCAGAGGAATTTGGCCCCCCATCAAGTGCAAAATTTGTAGGGGCGCAGCACGCTGCGCCCCAACTAGCCCAGACGTTCAGAATCTAGTTCAGTGAACTGCAACCTCGACGTCCTGAGCCAGCGCCTTCCCGGCAGAGTCTTCGATGGTAAGAGTGTATGTTGTTGACTTTAGAGGATTTACATCAACGCAACGCGCCCCCGATGGCCACACCGGCTCGGATTGAGGCTCCAATTTCACGGTTTTGGCGTTCGCTACACCGTAGCAAAGTCGCGCCGATTCACCACGCCGAATGGCCGTAGGATTAGCGTAAAAATTAAGGATCGCCAGGTCCTTGCCACCAAGCTGCTCGACGGCCAGACGATCCTGTTCGTGCTGCTTCTCAGCTCGTTCCTGCGCCGCTTGGCGGTCGATATTGCGTCTATCCTGCCAGCGCGAATACACAACAAACACAACACCGAGCAGCATCACAACCAGAACCGCGGAGGAATACATCAACGGGTTCTTCAGAAGAGATCTCGGTTCAGAAACCGGGTTAGACGCCATGCGCATGCTCCGAGAGAAACGAGGTTCCTGAATCCAAATAACTTGGATGCGAACTCGAGGAAGAAAGCTAATCACGTTCTATTTGCGCGGGCTGGAGAAAAAGTCTTCTCCAAAGTAATTCATTTCGCAGCGCGGGCCAACTCGCGCCAAGTGACCAGCTTAATGTTCTGCTCCCGCACCAGCGCACGGAACTCTGCGCTCGTGAAGTAGTTGAAATCGCGCTGCCGCCACGCCGCGCCCCAGGTATCGCGCTCGCGCGTGGCCGCCCGCATCTCGTCGTCATCGAAAGCCAAATGAATAATGAAGACAGTCACTCCTGGCTGAAGATTCTTCAATGCCGTGGTATAGAAATCTGCCCATTTTTCCGGCGCCACTCCTGGCGCAATCGTCACGGTGTGATCCACAACGAGATCATCGGGACTCAATGAACTTTCCAGGTACGGCCGCTCTGCAAACCAATCGCGCACCAGGAACACCGGCAATTTGTATTCATGCGCTACACGCAAAACGCTCTGAAATATATCCTTCCCATTTTCAAAGAGCCTGTATTGATGCGAGTCAAGGTGCGTCGGCCGGACACCCATTGCTAGAGCTCTCTCTATTTGCGCGCGAAGTTCGAGTTCCACTTCCTTGGCGTCGACGTGCGTAGTTTCCGTCCAGCTCAAGTGAAAATACCCGTTCGAATCAACGAGACTTGGTACTTGGTCGCGCGGAGCGACCGGCCCCCAACGATAGAAAACGCGTTCGCTCGTCAGCGTCAGATGAAGTCCGAGATCCGCATCCGGATGCGCCTTCGCATAATCCGCCATTTCCGGAAACCACGGACACGGCACCATAATGCTCGCGGAGGTGACCAGCCCGCTCTCCAGGCCTTTGATCGACGCCGCATTCACCGAATGCGTCATCCCCAGGTCATCGGCATGCACGATCACCAGTTTCGCGTCTCGTGCGTAACCGAGCTTTTCCGCCAGCGATTTGCCCACGGTCTGCGCGTGCGTCGCGATGGCCGTAGTTGCCAGCAGAAAAAGAGTCACTCCTAAAGGTTTGTACATGGCTTCTCGCAGCGCGCGGAGAAAACTCAGTGTTGCGCGGCAGCGGCAGCCGTAGCCGGCGGCGGATTCTTCACGTAAGTATTCAGCCAGTTGTTCATCTCCCAGAACATGTGCAGTACCGATTCCCGCCCCGCGTACCCGTGTGACTCGAGCGGCAGCAGCACAAAGCGCACGGTCGCCCCATGTCCCTTCAACGCGCTAAACAACCGTTCGCTCTGAATCGGAAACGTCCCCGAATTATTGTCCGCCTCGCCGTGAATCAACAAAATCGGCGTTTTGATTTTGTCGGCAAACGAAAACGGCGACATTTTGTAATAAATCTCCGGCGCCTGCCAGTAAGTCCGCTCCTCGTTCTGAAAACCAAACGGCGTCAGCGTCCGGTTGTAAGCTCCGCTCCGCGCAATGCCGGCCTTGAACAAATCGCTGTGCGCCAACAAATTCGCAGTCATGAAAGCGCCATAGGAATGCCCCATAACCGCCACGCGATTGCGATCCACGACGCCAAGCCGCACTCCCTCATCAATTGCCGCTTTGGCGCTGGCCACAAGCTGTTCTACGTAAGTATCATTCGGCTCCGCATTGCCCTCACCGATGATGGGAATTGTGGCGTTTTCCAGCACCGCATAGCCCTGCGTCGCAAAAGGTACCGGCGATCCCCAATACAAGAACGTGAACTGGTAAGGCGATCCTGTAACCTGTCCCGCCGCCGACTTCGTTTTGTATTCCGTCGGGTACGCTTCCATCAACGCAGGCAGCGGCCCGTCCGAAGGCTTGTATCCGGGCGGCAAATAGAGATTCGCGCTCAAGTCGACGCCATCCGCGCGCTTGTAATGCAAAACCTGTTTCTTCGGAAGCGGGCCAGTTCCATACGGATTTGGAAAAAAAGTCACCTGTTCCGCGGAAGCACTCCCGATTTTCTGAATATAGTAATTCGGGCTCTGCTCCTGCGATTCTCTGCGCGTCAAAACTGTGCCGGCAGCCGGATCAAGAACGGCGGCCGCAATCTCAAAATACGGAGCAACCGATTGCCAAAGCTGCTTTGAGTCTCCGTTCGTCGCGCTCATCACGGATAGAAACGGTTTGTCGCCCTCCGCAGAAGCGCCCTCACCTTTGAAGTAAATGCCTTTGCCGTCTGGAGTTGTTTGGATGACAGGCTTGCCTGCGGAATTGTATTCTTCGACCGCTGTGCCCGGATCGTGATAGCGGTCCTCGAACGAACCTTCGAACAATTTAACCGGCGTCGCCGGAGCGGAAGGCGCTACCTCCAAAATGACGCGCTTGCGGTCTTTCCATCGGAGTTCTTCGACAAGTGCCAGATGATCGTTCCCCCATGCGACGCGCCGGTAACGAACCGGAAGCTCCGCCAATTTACGTGGCGCACTTTCAAATGGCGCGTCCAGTAGGAACAAAGTGTCCCGCACAGCGGCATCCTTCCGCGGATCGCCACCGTCACCCGCCTCCACCCAGAAAACGGAAGCCGGAGCATCGCTTCGCCATTCATGATCCCGCGGCCCAGGCGCAACGGCGTCATGGATATTTGGAGTATTGTCTTCGAGCGGCTTGTCCACTAACTGCTTCGCCGTTCCCGTTTTCAGATTGACGGCCGACACGCGTTCAGGAAACGCATAATAGGGCAGCAAATACGTATAAGGATGATGCCGCTCAAACAAAAGTACCCATTTTCCATCGGGCGAAGGCGTCGACTCCACGAACACGCCAGCCTTCCCCAGCAGTACCGACCCGCCATCCAGCCGCACGATCGCAATCTGTGACTTCGCGTAATAATCAAAAAGCTGCTCATCCTCCGGATTCTTCAAAAGATCTTCGAATGTAGCTCCAGGCGTTACGCGCCCGAGATTTTCCTGCACTACAGGTCCTGTCGGCACTTCGCTCCGTACTGGCGCCGCGCCGCGCTCCGCAGGAACCGTTCTGCACACCAATCCCTGGCTATCACTCAACCATTCACACGGCGGCCCAAAAATTCCGTTCAGCGCAATTCCAGGCAATCGCCGCGCCCGCGCCGTCTCCACATCCACAATCCAAAGACTGAGCCCGGCATCTTCCTTCGCATAGCTAATGTTCACAAACGAAATCTTCTGCCCGTCCGGCGACCAATCCGCAAACCTGATCTTCGCGTGCTCAGGCAAGCCGGCGACAGCAACCGGTTTGCCGCTAGGCAGAGCTTGCAACTCGAGCGAAGTGTCATAGCGCCCTCTGCTCGGACCATCCGTCTTAGGATTGAATCGCAGCCCCGCCAACCGAAGCTCGGGCTGAGCCAGTTCCGCAATCGTTGGCAAGCCAGAAAAATGTTCAATCAACATCCAACGCTTGCCCACCCCGCTGCCCACGGGAGAAAGTTCGACGCCCGGAGTCGGCAAAGCATCGACAATGTTGACAATAGCTCTGGGTGGCTGCTGATATTGGAGATTGGTTTGCGCCCGCCCTGAAGACCCTGTCAGCGCAAAAAATATAATTCCAAAACCAAAAGAGATCTTGCGAACCTCGGAATGAACCGGCATGCCGTACCCCCTCGCCAACCTGAACCCTTATTGATGGGCGCATTTTGGCGGTAAATTCGCCGGTGGGCAATAGCAATTTAAGAAGTTGTGAGAACGCCCTTACGCGTCGTCGTAGTCTTCCGTCAGCGAAGCCAGAAACGCCGCCAGCGCCGCCACGTCATCCTCGGTGAGCGACATCCCTTGAAATTCCGGTGGAGCATTCCTCAAGGCACCCCGATGGGCCAGTTGCGAGCTTTTTATGTAGAACTCCACCGCGTCCGTGAACTTCGCCGCGCTTCCGTTGTGAAAATACGGAGCCGAATCCTCGAGGTCGCGCAGCATCGAAGTCTTGAACTGGCCAATCGTCGTCGCCAGCCCTTGGTCCACGGCGCAATTTTGCACGATCGCACACACTACCGTGCTCAGGTTTGCCTGTGGATTCGGAATGTCGGGATTAAGATAAACGTTCCAAAGTCCCAGGTCCGCATAGATGGGATTTCCCGGCACGGCGGTGTGCCGTAACCTCTCGATAGCGTTCGGATGGTTCGCCGAGGCAGGCATGTACTGATTGAAATTGGCAATGCGATCCCCCTGATTCGGCACCACCAGCGCCGCAAACGCGCCCGCGCCATTAGCTGCGTCATACTCCGCTTGAGTTACGCCGGTGTTATGAAAGGTGAAGTCCGTGAAGTTTGGCGCCACATGGCACGCCGCGCAGTTCCCCGCGTGTTGTGATCCATCCGTCGCATTCACGGCCACCTTCAGAAATATTTTCAATCCAGCCAGTTCAAGTGCCCCAAAAGCAAACGGCTGAGCATGGTACTTGAAGCTCCCATAGGTCCCGTCCACAAATACTGGGTTGTTCAAGTTCTGCAATTGCACCAACAGCTTCTGATTGTATTGAGCAAGCGTCTGCCCCGCGATCGGTTGCACGGGAAGGTGATTGATGCGCAGAAAAACATCGTAGGGGGAACCAATGTACCGCCCGTTTTCATCCTGCTGGAAAAGCAATCCATCCAGATACTGCCCCAGCATCTGCGCCATGTCCTCGACAATCTGTTCGTCGCTCGCGCTCGTCACGTCCAGTCGATACGCGGGCGGCAAATGACAATCCGTTGGAATCGTCGGGTCCGTCCCCAAAAAAATCGCCGCGTACGAAAACCCGCAACCGAATTCCGTGGCGGGATCATTCTTTCCGTTGTCGTTGCGGATCACATTAGCAATATGCGCGATAGCCTGCTGGTACTGGTCCGGCGCCCATCCGAAGTTGCGGCCGGTAAGCGTCGACTTCGCGAGGTCCGCCGGATCCGTGAACTCCCCGTCAAAATGCAGAAATGATGGCCCTTCATGCGATTGCATAGAGCCCACCATGTGCATGGAATTCCTGGGCGTAGCCGTGAAGCCGGTCAGCATTCGCGGGATCGGGCTATGATCTGTAAAGTCGGCATACGTGCGGTTTCCCGCTTCGGGCACCCCTTGCATCTCAACGACGAAGTGGCACGAGCGGCAATTAATGGATTGCCCCGCAAACGGTCCGGGCAGCGGCCCATTCGCAGTCTGCACCGTTGCCACCACCGGATCTCCCACAGCCAGCGGCGCATTCACGTCCGTCATGTTTGCCGCAAAGTACTCCGCGAACCGCGTATCCACAAACATGCGTTCCCCGATGTTCTGCTCCGCGGGCGTTTCGTCCACATCGGTCTCGAATTGAGGAGCCTTCCCGGATCCGCACCCCGATAACCACGGCAGCAACACGCCTCCCAACCCGCAAATCAAAACTGCCGACCTCGTCCGTCGCATGTTCTCCCTCATTGGCCGTCTCCCGTGGCGGGCTGGCCGGCGTAACTGAACAAACCGCTCTTTCCCAAGCTCTTCACATACGCAATCACCTGCCAGCGCTTCTGCTCCGGCAATTTGTTCCAGGTGGGCATTCCTTTCGGCAGGTTCCCGTTCTTTAGCAGCCAAAAAATCTGGCCATCTGTTGCGTCTTGCACTCGCGAACTTCGCAAGCTGGGTTTCTTGCCGCGTCCCTCTCCATCCGGTCCATGACATTTCGCACAATGATCTTGAAAGACTCCTTTACCCGCCGCGACAGCATCCGCTTGCCCCGCAAAGGGATTTGCCCTTGTGCGATCAGCATCCGGCACGTGTTTTAGCCACGAGCCATCCGCAGTTGCGTAGACTGCTGCTGCCGAAGCAAGCGCGAATGCGAGCGCCAGAAAATTCTTGCGATGAGTCGATTTGCCTGGAGCCATTAGTTCGTCCCCTTGTGGTTTCGGCTGAAGATCTGCTGAATTTCGTAGGAAACCTTGAACCGGTAAATCACCCCCACGCTGTTGCTGTTCAAGCCAAAACTCGGCGAGAAGGTAAGCGTCGGGCCTTTCGGAATGTCAAAACTCACGGTAGGAGCCAGGTATTGCGACGTTTGCTTCCACCCGAAGCTGTAGCGGTCGCCTAACCCTCCGTACATTTCGGCCCCGACCGCGAAGTTCTGCCGGCAAAAAACGCAGGGTCGCGCGCTCGCCTTGAACGCCAAAGGCCTGCTGGTCCCCAGCGCGTAGCCGAACTCCCACGGCTCGTTGCTCAGATTTTTTTCCGCGATGAAATTCTCGGAGACGTTCCAACCCTTAATGGTGCTCGATAAAATCAACTTCAGTTCCATCGAGCGCTCCACCTTCTGGCGCGCCTGGGCATTCGTCAGCAGCAAATCCGAGACGCCGTGATGTCCGGTAATTTCTAGAAAACTGCGATCCGCTCCGTTTACGTCCTCGTATTCCATGTACAGGACTGGATTGATGAAGTGATCCCGCATGAAGGGGCGGACTCGGTTCTCCCAGCGAAACCCGGTGAACACCGTGCTGTCGTTCTCCGTGGTCTGGCCCGAGAGGTAGACTTCCGTGGTCCACCAGCCTTTCGCACCGTATTCCAATTCCAAGGTGGCCGATTTGAATGAGTTTCCGTACTTTGGGGTCCCATTCGCAGTCTTGACTGCGACTTCAAGATTTCCCGGCTCCTCGAGGGCATCGGAATAGGTCACAAAATAGGGAGGTTCCTGTGCTCGCGTGGGCCCTGGGTAAAATCCCATAAGTCCAAGAGCAAAAAGGATCAAGGTCGCGAGCCGAGCTGGCATGAACCCTCTAACTGGATAAAGAATAAGGACTAAGCGCATCTATACTCCGTCATAGTTGCAAATGATTTACAACAAGAATGAATATGAGACTAGATTAGTCCTAATTCAGATGCAAGTCATTTTCATGTAAAAGTTTTGTAATCGACTATCTATTGTAGTAGTTACCGCAGGTTCTTCCTTTGCCCTGAGTTGTCTGCTATGCGCGGGAAAGGTAGCTCAGGTTCTTGCTTATCTATTGCGCGTCCGGAGGCTTCGCGCTGGAATTGCCATTCAAATAGCGGTCAAACCAATAGAGCTGCCAGTTCAGACTTTCGACCAGATGCTTGGGCTCGCCGGTTCGCGTCAGATTGTGGTTCTCTCGCGGGAAAAAAACGATCTCCGAGGGCACGCCATAATGCTGCAGCGCGCGGAACCATTGCTCGCCCTGTTCGATGGGAACGCGGAAGTCATTGTCGGAATGAAGAATGAGCGTTGGCGTGCGGACATTGCGCGCATATTTTAGCGGCGAGGCGTCCCAGTATTGGTCGTAGTCGTCGAAGATAATTCCTTTGAAATAGTCTTCGTGGCCGTAAGCTCCGTCTCGCGTGCCATCGTCGCTGATGAAATTGGAGAGCGACCGCAATGTCACTGCCGCCTTGAAGCGGTTGGTATGCGAGACGATCCAGTTCGTCATGTATCCGCCGTAGCTCCCGCCCGTCACGCCTAAATCATTCGCATCTACCCAGGGATATTGCTTCAGCGCGGCGTCGACTCCGGCCATAATGTCCTGATAATCCATGACGCCCCAGTTGTTGATTTCGCCGCGCTCGAATTTTTCTCCGTAGCCGGTCGACCCGCGTGGATTGCAGAAGAAAACCGCATAGCCCTTCGCCGCATAGACCTGGAACTCGTGATACCAGTCCATGCCAAACATGCCTTCCGGCCCGCCATGAATCACCAGCACCATCGGATATTTCTTGCCAGCTTGCCAGCCGAGCGGCTTCACAAAAAAACCGTCGACGGCCCAGCCGTCCGTGCTCTTGTAGGTCAATCGCTCGACCGGCTGCAGCTCCAACTGCGCCCACAATTCACTGTTCACATGCGTCAACTGGCGCTCGCCCGAGCCGTCCAAATTAGAAATGTAGAGATCATCGAGATGTTGGAAGTCATTCGCGAGATAAACCATTTTCCCGGAGCTCTCGTTCACATCAAATGCATGAATGCCCCGCGGCCCCCAAGTCACCGCCGTAAAAGTGTGTGCAGCCAAATCCGCGCGAAAAATATGTGTTTCGCCTTTAACGCCAACCGTAAAAAGGACCGAGCCAGTCGCGGGCCAGCGCAATTCCCCTGCGATGTTGTCAAAATCCTTCACAGCAAGCTGCGAAGCAGCGCCGCCTCCAGAGCCTGCGATATACAGTTTCGGAAACTGGTGGACTGCAGTCTGTCCCGTGAAAAGAATCTGCTTGCCATCCGGTGACCAGCGCGGATTCTCGTCCTCATATGCATGATCAGAAATCTTAGTCAGCGTGCCGCCCGCCGCAGGAATCACCCAAACATCAGTATTGTGGCTATCGTCATAAGCTTTTCCCGTTCGATCGGAAACAAACGCAATGCGCGTCCCGTCGGGAGACCATTGCGGATCCGTATCGTTCCAATCTTGGCCCTCTGTGATTTGCTTTGCTTCTCCACCCGGCACGCTCACAACCCACAAATGCCGCCGCTTATCGTCAAACCACCCGCTGTCATTGAATTTGTACTGGATGTGCGTGTAATGCCGCACATCGCTCTTGCGATCGGCAGTCGCCACACCATCCATCGGTCCAGAAGTGCTGACCAGAACGATGCGCGACCCCTCCAGCGACCACTGGTAGCTCTGCACGCCGTTCTTCAATTTCGTAAGCGCAATCGCTTCGCCTCCGCCAGCAATCGATAGCAAATAAATCTGGGACTTCGGCGTTTCCCCCGACGGAAGATCCACGGACCGCGCCGAAAGAATCGCGAGCGTCTTTCCATCCGGACTCCATCGTGGCGAGTTGGAACTAAACCCCTCCGCACTCAATCGCCGCGGCGCGGCTGAGCCGTCCGCAGGCACAACCCAGATCGAGGATTCGCGCCGGTTCTTTTTCTGATCGATGATCGTCAAAACATAAGCCACAACTTTCCCATCCGGCGAAATATGCGGATCGCCAACAAATTTGAAAGAGAGATAATCCTCTGGAGTAACGCCGCGCTTGGTCTGCGCCCGCATTCCTTGGGATCCGAGGGTACAGAGACAAAAAAAGCAAGCAGCGGCAAACAGCGCTGGAAGTTTTCTCATAGTGCCGCAGACTCTAGCACAAGAATTAATGCGCACAAAAGATTCCGTTCCTGACATATTTACGAGAGTCTACTGCTGCAGAGGAGGCGGGGCAGCGGACATCTTGCGCGCTACGTCTTCTTCGGATTTGTCGTGGAGTTCGCGGACCTTGGCGAACTCTTTTTGCGCGGCGGCCTCATTTCCGGTGGCCTGGTAGGCTCGCCCAAGACGGTAATGCGCATCAGGTTGTTCCGGATCCAACTCCACAGCGCGCTTTAAGGCGGTGATCGCGGCTGGATATTCCCGCCGCTGGGTAAGAATGGCTCCGAGGTCGAGATAAGCAATACGAATGTCGTTGTGCGCCTGCAAAGCCTTCTTGAGTAACGGAATAGCCGCATCCGGATTGTTCCTCTTCATCTCTATATCGCCAAGATATGCCAAGGCTTGCGCGTTATCCGGGTCAACCGCCAGCTCCGCCTTGAACTCGACCTCCGCCTCATCGTATTGCTTCAGCTTCCAGTGAAGGTAACCCAGACCAAAATGCAAGTTTGGTTCCTGAGGGGCGGCTTTCACGGCCTCCTGGAACTCGGCAATGGCTTCGGGAGTCCTCCCGAGGCCGTCCAAAGCTTCCCCCGCAAGAACGTGTACTGCAGACGAATTTGGATCGTGCTGCTCGATCTGACGAAACTCTTCGAGCGCACAGTCGAACTTTTTTGCCCACAGACAGCTTTGGGCAAGCACTTGTCCCAGCTGCACGTTTCCTGGATCGGCCTTCGCCGCCAGCTCAAGATGCTTCGAGGCCTCCGCAAACCGCTTCGTTCCGTAGTAGCTCAAGCCAAGCAGCGCATTCGCCTGCATACTATCCGGCTGGTCGGCCAAAGCGGCGTTGAGCGGGGCTATAGCCGCCTCAAAGTGGCCTTGCTTGAATTCCGCCAGCCCGAGGTTCAGTTGGATTCCAGGGAGCTTGGGATCCAGAGCCAGCGCCTTCCTGTAGGCAGAGGCTGCTTCCGAATACTTTTGCTCTTTGGAGAAATCCACTCCCAAGCTGGCGAGGGCTCCAGCATCCCGCGGGTTCTGCTCGATCACCGCCTGCCAGACCCGGATAGCATCGTCCAGTTTCCCTTGCTGCTCGAGCGCGATGGCATCCGCTGGGCTAGGGGATTGTGCGAGCGCGGAACTTACCGAGAGCAGCGCGGCAATCACGAGAGACGCCAGTCGAGGATTGTGGGGCAGCTTGGTTAACATTTTGCCCCCCCTCCCCCTGATTTCCCGCAACTGCACATTCTAAAGGGTTTTAAGTCCTTTGTTTTTGAAACTGCGCATTCTAAACGAGTTACGAGGAAATTTTCGTAAATGCGGATTCTAAAGGAGATAGAGCTGAAATGCCAAAAAGTGGGATGCACACGCTTCGACCAAAATTCAAAGGATTTGAAGAGAAGGAAAACGGACGAGACCGAACTAAAGCAGGGCAGAGCAGTATACGGATTTGAAAATTCGCCGTTGCCGAGGCGAAAAAGAAGCTGAAGCGACCGAACCATGGGACATGGTAGCAATCTATACAGTCTTAGTCAATTATTCTTTATATACTGTTCGAACGAACTGTGGGAATCTTCGGCGAAGAGTTCGGTCTCTTTAAGCCACAACCTTCAAACGACAACAAGTAACACCGAAAAGAAAAGCCCCGCTCGCAGTGCGTGCGAGCGGGGCCAGGGTGCTGCTTCCGGGGTGTTTAGAAGTAAATCTTGCCGCCGAGCTGCAAGATTCTCGGGTCAAAGGCCGAAGTGACTTGGCCGAACCGGCTGTCACCGAGGGTGTTATCCGTGCCGTTGAACTGTGTATGGTTCCAGGTGTTGAAGGTTTCCAGACGCAGTTCCAAGTAGCTGCCGCGTGATTCCCAGAGCGAGAACCTCTTGAAGAGCGACAGGTTCCAGTTGTCGCGGCCAGGCCCGCGCAGATCGTTGTACGGCAGAGTTCCCCAAGTGCCAGGGGTTGGAGCCGAGAAGGCGCCGGGGCTGAACCACTCGTTGACGTTATGTGGAGTTGAGAGTGGGCCTGTCAGGTCCGGACGGTTATTGCCGCCTACACCCAAACCATTCGCACCGCCGCTCAAGTTGATGTTGATGGGCAAGCCGGACTCCATGGTGACGATGCCGGAGATTTGCCAGCCGCCGACAACTGACTTTAGTAGCTTGCTCTCGCTGTGGCGGAAAAGCGGGATGTCGTAGATGAAGTCCACGACGGCCACGTTAGTGCGATCATAGCCGCTTGGTCCCACGTCATATTTCCAGCCGGCATAGGGATTGGAAACAGTGCCAAGGTCGCCGCCGCCGCTGCCAGCCGTAGTTGGGTCATTCGCGCGCGAAAGCGTGTAAAAGGCGCGAAGGGTCAAGTCTCGGCTAAGCTGCGAGTTCAGGTCTATTTGCAGGCCATTGTAATCCGTGTTGGCTTCGTTTTCTGATTGTTTAATGGAATTAAAACCAGGGTAAGGCAGGCCTGGCGCAATGTTGTAGTTAAGAGGCGTGAAACCGGATAGTCCAGCCACATTCGCCAGCAAGTTCTCATCCGGCAGGTTAATGTTGCGATAGTCGTTCTGATGGCGGCCCTGGTTGCCGACGTAACTCACCGACAACACCGACTTGGTCCCGAGGGCGCGTTGCATGCCAAAGCTCCACTGATAGCTGACTGGCGGCTTGTAATCGCTAATATCCAAGCCGGTGATGCCAGCAGGGTTAATCGGTAGAGTCACGGGGGTACCCGTCGCAAGTGCGATACTCGGGTTAGACATCGTGACGAACGGGGAATTGACCTGGAGACTGAACGGAATATTCGGACCGGCGTTGTACATGTCGTTGCCCTGGATGCGCTCGTACATGATGCCGAACCCGCCGCGGAGAACCGTCTTGCCGCTTCCGGTCAGGTCATACGCAAAGCCGATGCGAGGACCGAACGTCGCCCAATGATTGTTGACGAGGCCCTTCGGGACACCGACCTGACCAGGGATGCCAATGCCGTTCAAATAGAGCGGAACGCCGGCAAGAATCGGATTGGGACTGGTTCCAAGGCCAGGGCTGCTGGGGCTGATGGTGCCGTTTGGCAGCATGATGGCGGCGTCGGCCGGGTTATAGAGCTGAGGATAGAAATTCCCCATGCGGTCGTTAGCTTCGTAAGTGTGCGGAATGCCGTCCCAACGCAAGCCGAGGTTGAGGGTCAACTTGCGGTTCACGCGCCAGTTGTCCTGAGCGTATGCAGCCCAAGAAACGTTATTCCACTGGCCGCTGTCTTGCACGGCTAGCTCTTGATAAGAAGCAGGCGTGCCAAGCAGCATGTCGGCAAAGCTGTTTCCGGTGAAACTGCCATTGAAGCTGAACCCGCCTTGCGTCTGGCCAAACAAGTCCTGGGTCTTCTTGTAGAGAGCCCAGCTGCCGCCGAACTTGAACTGGTGGGCCCCATGTGTCCAAGAAACATCATCGCGGACCTGGTAGTCATCGGCTTTGTTTCTCCACGGCCAGCTGGAGATTTCGAAGTTCGCACCGCTGCCGCCGCTCAAGTCGATGTTGGGAATGCGGTTCAAATTGTTCGGTCCAGTGAAGAGTCTGGAAGTCGTTGCATCGTATCCAGCAGGGAGGCCCAAGCTGGCCAAACCGGTGGCCGCATAAGGGATGATGTTGATGCGGTTCCCGTTGTAGTTGAAGGCGACTTCATTTACGAGCGTTGGGCTGATCGTATAAGTGGTATGAATAACGGCGCTATACGACGGATTGCCGAAGTTATCGCCGACTGTAGGAACGTTATCTCCGCTCCACTGGCTGATTGCAAAACCCTGCGTTACTTGCTCGGCGATATAGTGTCCGAAGACGGAGAACTTGCTGCTGAAGTTGTGGTCGATGCGGACGACCTCTTCCCGCAGATCCGTGACAGCGTTGGCGCCGCCCTTGAACTCCGGGCTTCCATTCGAGCTCGTCGCGTTGTTGGCCGGGAAAATGCCGGCCGCAACTAAAGCCGCCGAGTTCGGATTGATCATGCAGCTAGGAATAATGTTGCCGGGGAACGCTGAACCTTGCGCGATTCCCGCGGGAGCAACGCCACCGGGACAGTTCGCAAAAAGAACTCCAGGGGCAACTTGTGCAGTCGTCGGGACAGTGATCGTGCTGCCGAGCGAACTGAAATTGCCACCGTAGGTATCGGTTCCCGGAACCGTCTGGTTGGTCGCACCGCCGGTAACTAGCGGACGCCATTCCATGTTGTAGAAGAAGAAGGTCCTCTTTTTGTCCGGGTTGTAGAAGTGGCCGAGGGTTACCGGGCCGCCGACGTTGAAGCCGTAAACGTTGAGGCGAAGTTCGGTGTTCGGCACGAAGTAGTTTTGTGCATCGAAATAATCGTTACGATTGAATTCCCATGCGGAAGCGTGGAACTGGCTCGTTCCGGACTTCAGCACCATGGTCATCGTACCGGCCGAAGAGAGACCATAATCCGCGCTGTAGTTGGAAGTAAGAGCGCGGAACTCCTGAATAGCGTCCGATGACGGGGCAATGCTCATGCCGCCTGCGCCGCCGCGGTCATCATCTTCGCCGCCATCCAACAGGTAAATGTTGTGGTTCTGGCGCATGCCGTTGAATTCCACGCTGGCATCGCCGCCGACTGGGGTATTCACGTAATTGTTAATCTGGCTGGATGCGCCTGGCGTCAAAGCGGCGAGCTGGTAAATGCTGCGGCCGTTGACGGCGATCTGGCTCATCTGCTGGTCAGTGATGAGGTTGCTGCGCTCGCCGGAATCGGTTTGAACCTGGACGGCATTGGCTTCGACCGTCACGGTTTCTTGCGCCGCGCCCAATTGCATCTGGAAGTCGACGCGGATACGGGCGCCAATCGTCAGAACGATGTCTTTTTGCTCCGCGACCTTGAAGCCCTTGGCTTCGGCCTTGACTACGTAATGGCCGACCTGCAAATCGACAGCGGCGAATTGGCCGGAGTCATTTGTGGGAAACGTTCGCGCTGCTCCCGTATCGACGTTGGTTACAGTGACAGCCACATTCGGGACAGCGGCACCGGAAGGATCGGTAACCGTGCCAACGATGGTGGTCTGCTGGGCAAAAGTCGAAGCGGAAAAAGCGATGATTGCAACCAGAAGAACAAATAGAAAACGCAAACGAAACTGCTTTGCCACAAAAACGATATTCTTAACTGCACACAACGGCAAATTCATAGTCATGCCTCCACACCCCACGGCGATTGGAAACGCCGTTAACGTAAACGGAGCTTTTCATTGGAGTGCTGTTAATGTCAAGCACTTTTTTTGATTTGTAGTAGCTGTGCCCCTGATGCTCAACGTTGTAACAAAAGGGATAAAGCGGGAAAAGGATCACCTCCTAGAAGCGCAGAACGGGGAGTTCCTCCATCCCTACAGAAATCCCGCCACTAAATCCATTAAGCTGGCTGTATCGACCAGGTCGGGTTTTTGAGGAAGCGCGGAACATGACTACGGAGTGCGAGTCGATATAGGATTCAGGGGTGACCCTTCCACGCCCGAAACGGGAAAACGCGCACCGTCCGAAAATGCTTTTCGCGTCGAGTTTGCTGTTTGTAGGGCTCTCCACCTTTCTACTTGCACTCGGCTCAACGGGCCAGCAGCCCGCGAACCCGCCGGCAAAACAATCTTCTTCCGGGATGGGAGTTGCCACCGGCGGAGCACATCCGGCAGTGAAGGACTCGCTTTCGCGGCCAATTACGGCTGGCGGATTTGTGGATGGCGCAACCGTCGTATTCAGCGACATCACCAAGCAAGCAGGGCTTGAAAAATTCCTCCATCGTTCTGGAACTCCGGAGAAGAGCAGCATTCTGGAAACCATCGGCTCCGGTGTGGCGTTGATCGATTACGACAACGACGGCTGGCTCGACATTTATCTTCTGAATTCTTCCACCATCGCGGCGCTGAAGGGGAAAGAAGCGCCTCCGCGAGCCATGCTTTTCCACAATAATCACGACGGCACTTTTACGGACGTCACGGAAAAAGCGGGTGTGGCCAATGAACGATGGGGAGTTGGTGTTGCCGTCGGCGACTACGACAACGACGGCTGGCCGGACATTTATGTGGCGAATTTTGGGAAGAACCGTCTTTATCACAACAATCATAACGGCACCTTCACGGACGTCGCCGAGAAAGCTGGGGTAACTGTGGGAGGCTGGTCCGCTGGGCCTACCTGGGGCGATTACGATCACGACGGCCTGCTGGATCTGTTTGTTCCCGGTTACGTGAAGTTCGATATCGACAATCCACCGATCGCTGGACAAGGGCGCATCCCTCCAAATTTCTGCCAGTTCCGGGGAATTGCGGTGATGTGCGGGCCGCGAGGATTGCCGGGCGAGAGCGACCACCTGTTTCATAACAATGGCGACGGCACGTTCACGGATGTAAGCGTCAAAGCCGGCGTTTCCGACCCCAGCGGCTACTACGGGCTAGCGGCTGCTTTCGTAGACGTGGACGATGACGGCTGGGTAGACCTCGTTGTAGCGAATGATTCCACGCCGAACTATCTGTATCGCAACAAGCACAATGGCACTTTTGAGGATGTGAGCTACGCATCGGGATTTGCCTTGAGCGAGGACGGGCGCGAGCAAGCTTCTATGGGGATCGGCATAGGCGATTACCAGAGGAATGGAAGAATCGATCTTTTCACTACAACGTTTTCCGACGACTACAAGACGCTTTACCGAAACGATGGACAAGGCAATTTTTCGGATGTCACCTACCAGGCAGGGCTAGCGGGTCCGACCATTCCTTTTCTCTCGTGGGGAACCGGGTTCCTCGATTTTGACAATGACGGCTTGCTCGACATCTTTATCGCCAATGGGCACGTCTATCCGGAGGTGGATAAGCAAGACTGGGGCACCACCTGGGCGGAACGTCCGCAGCTATTCCGGAACCTGGACGGAAAGAAATTCCAGGAAGTGCCGCCGGCGACGGGGAGCGGGCTGGCGGACGTCATCTCAGCCCGAGGCGCGGCATTCGGCGATATTTTCAATGATGGCGTGATCGACGTGGTGATCAATAACATCGATTCGAAGCCTACGCTTCTGCGCAATGTGCTGAAGACTGGCAATCATTGGCTGGAGATTAAACTTGTGGGCGGGCCCAAGAGCCCGCGCGATGCCAATGGGGCAAAGGTATTTTTGACCATAGGCGGAATCCGGCAACGGGGAGATGTCTATAGCGGCGGGTCTTACAGCTCGAGCTCCGATCAGCGAATCCATTTTGGATTGGGGACGGCGACTGCCGTGGATTCGATTGAGATTTATTGGCCGAGCGGAGCGAGAGAAAAAGTTAAGGCGCCGGGAATAGATCGCATCATTACCGTTCAAGAGGGGAAGAGCGCCGGAGTAAGCAAGCAATAATTGCGAAACGAAGTCTCAGCTTGCATCGCCCTCGCCACGCCAGACTATTCGGGATTCTGATTCACCGGCACATTGCGGCTGGGTATGACTGCCAGAGCACTGGGATCCAGCAGGTAAGCATCACCCTCGACAGACCCGGCGGGACCATCGTGAGTAAAGGTCGTAAAGCCCACTGCTTCCAGCGGAATGTTCACATCCTTGCCGGACCCGACGCTTTCGCAAACAGTGCCCTTCGCAGGTATGGAGAGGGTAAGAGTTGCTGGCTGGAGCGCTTTTCCCGGGACAGGAGTAATGTTTAAAACTCCGGTGATCAGCAAGTCGGTTGTGTTCGTAAAACAGTAAGACTCTTTGGGACCGTGGACTTCCTCGGTGCTGTCCGTCGAAAAAACTTTGAAATTGCTGAAGGAGTGGCGGCGATAGAAGCGGTGTCCGTTCCACTCGACATAAAGCTCCGCCGTTTGCGGCAGCCAAAGCTGCTGATTGCCTGTACGGAATTTGACCGAAGCAAACTCAATGGCAATATGCTCGCGCGTGAGGTGGATTTTCTCGACGGGCTTGAGCAAGTCCGATTCAAGGCGAAGCACTTGATACGTGCCGGCATCGATCCAGGCGCGGCCAGTTAATTGGAGCGGATAGCTGAAACCATTGATGACGTAAGAACGAAAAGGATAGAGATCGTTCTTTTTCTCTTCGAATTGGACCAGCCAGGTTGGGTGGCCTTTCCATTCGCCGAGACCCTCGCAGGTGAAACGGAATCCAGGCGCGAGCAAGGGATGAAAAATCAAACCGTGCTCTGACAAATTTGCAGTGCGAATTCCCGACGGGAACTGTTGCGAATGGACGATGCCGCCGTTGCGATATTCCTGCATTTGGAAACCGCCCTGCGCATCGTGGGAGACGGAAACAATGTAATCAAACGAGCGGACATCCGCGGGGCCCGGAACTCCGGCTGCGTTTAGTTTGTAATGTTCCACGCGCTCCGAGGCGTTGAATTTTTGGAGAGTGTTGAGGAGCTGCTCCGCGCGCTGGCCGGCGCCGCGCAAAACTGTCGGGAGTGAGCACGGCACGTCGACCGCAACCTCGGGAACCGTTTCGTCCACGCGCATGGGGATCACGGATTTTGGTTGAGGAGGGGAAGCGGGCTTCGGTGAGGAAAAAGTAGGCGCTTCAACCGGCGCCGCGGCAGCTGCCGCTGGGGGTGCGACGAGAGGCGGAGTAGGCGCTGGGGATGAGGCAACTGCGGGGATTGCGGGAACTGTGGCAGGTGAGGCAATATTTGGTTGAGCAGCAGCAGCAGGTGCCGTGGCAGGCGCTGTCCCGCGCACGGCGGTAGACTCCACGGTAAGCCCATCAACCGGAGTAAAATTAGAATCAGCCGCAGGGGTTGAGGCGGCGGCAAGGCGGATGTCAGCCGGTCCGTCGGCGGGCTTGGCATCCGAGGATGGACCTAGATCGCCGCCGGAGGCTTTCACTTCTTTCTGGACCTGCTCCTGCATTCTGCGGACGCGGTCGGCGGTGGCGCCATCCGGCGTCAGCTTCAGGTAGCTTTCTGTATCGCGCAAAGCTCCGGGAAAATCCTCTGTGCGGATGTGGAGATTGTAGAGCAGCAGGTAGATTGAGGGATTTTCCGGTTTCAGATCGCGCGCCGCAGATGCGCTGGTTACCGCTTCCTTAAAACGGTGCTGGCCAGCAAGCGCAACGGCCAATTCGAATTGACCTCGCCACGACGAAGCATCGACGGCAATTGCTTTGCGCAGAAGGGGCTCGGCGTCGGAGAAACGTTTCTGGACGTTGAACATCGCAGCGAGGTCAACCATCGCCTGGGGATATTTTTCCGCGCTCAGCTCAATGGACTTTCGGAGCGCCGCCTCCGCCGCTGCGGCATCGCCCATCCTGTTTTGAGCCAGCCCCATCGCCGCATAGGCTTCGTAGTAGGTTGGATACTTGGCGATGGCGCGCGCAAATTCCGCAACGGCACCGCGATAGTCGGACTTATCAACAATAAGCTGAACGCCCTTGGCGAAGAATTCTCGCGCTTTGGGCGGAACACTCAGCTCGTGCTGGGAAATTGGATTTACAGACTTGGACCCCGACGCGCCGCTCGCCGGCCGTAAAAGAATATCTTTGTATACATGTCCCGAACCGTCCGGCCGTATATATTCGCGCACAGACTCGTAACCATCGTGCTGAACCGATAGGTAACAATCGCCGGGAATATCATCGAATTCATACGTTCCATTCCCGTCCGAGTAGGCGAACGAGATAGGCGTGCCCATGGCATTTTGCAGTTCTAGGCGAGCCTCGCCGATGATGTGGCCTGAGGCTTCGTCTCGGATGTAGCCGGAGAGGATCTTCTTCTCGGGTATTTGCCCTTGCCCAAAGGTTGAGGATGAGGCTGGGGCTAAGAGAAACAGAGAGAACAACACGCGTGCGTACCGTCGCTGCATAAGCCGATTGCCTGCCGACATGATAACAGGAGGATACGCATAGCACCACGGAAGTCTAGGAGGAAAAATGACAGTCCTCCGCTTTGCCTAGGCACTCCACTGGATGACAGTATAGGAACGAGGCGGCAGGTCGAGCGTCGTGCGGCTTCCTGAGATCGAAGGTTTCTCTGCCTTTTGCGGCGTTACACGTGTTGGCGCATCGAAGGTGTTAGTCGCTTTAAGATCGCTGCCAGTAAGGACTACAGCATCTCCGGCGCGCGGCGAAGAACCTTCCCAGACAATTTCCACTTGTTGAGGTTTCACTAGGTCTCGGTTCAACAGGAAGAGCGCGATCTTTCCTGTGTCCGTTTGCTGCGTAGCAGCCGCATCCACGTAGCCTACCGCTCCCATGCCTGCAACGTCGTACGTCGGCGATTCCATCAATAGCTCCAGTGCAGAGCCGCGAGCAAACTCCAAAGCCCAGCTGTACGGATAATAAATCGTCTGCCTCAGCAGACCATTCGCATTAGTCATGATCGGCGCGATCACGTTGACGAGCTGCGCCAGGCACGCGAGCTGCACGCGGTCTGCCTTACGAATCAGCGTGTTGATCAGCCCTCCGACCAGCAAAGCATCTTCAAGGTTGTAAACTTCTTCCAATAGGTGCGGTGCGTTTTGCCTGTGGCCGTTCGTTGCGTCGCCATTGCGTTCCCGGTACCACACATTCCATTCGTCGAAGCTCAGCCACAATTTTTTCGGCGAGCGTTTATGTCCGCGAACCATGTCGCACACTGCCGCTACTTCGTCGATTTGCCGCTCCATGCTGAGGTTCAAAGCCAGAAACTTCGAGCTCTCCCCTCCGGTTTCCTCTTTTGTATTGCCAAAGTAACGATGCAAGGAAATGGCGTCGACGTAGTCGTAGCACTGCTCCAGAACTTCGCGGTCCCACTCCAAATAAGTAGGCATGCCGGGGCCACTCGAGCCGCACGCAATCAGCTTTAGCGAAGGATCGACGTAACGCATCTGCCGCGCGGCATCTTCCGCCTTCAGGCCGTACTCCGTGGCCGTCATGTGGCCGATTTGCCAGGGACCGTCCATCTCATTCCCGAGGCACCATTTTTGAACTTTGTAGGGCTCAGCGGTTCCGTTCTTTCGCCGCAGGTCGCTCCAGCGCGTGCCTTTTTCCAAATTGCAATATTCCACCAGCGCAGCCGCTTGCTCCGCAGTCCCCGTGCCCAGATTCAAACCCAACAAAGGTTCCGTCCCCACGAGACGGCACCAGGCGAGAAACTCATCCGTTCCAAACTCGTTCGAATTCATGGAATTCCACGCTTTGTCCAGCACCGCTGGGCGGCTTGCTTTCGGCCCGATGCCGTCTAGCCAGTTGTACCCGGAAACAAAATTTCCGCCGGGATACCGGATGATGGGAACGCCGAGTTTCTTTATTTCGTCGAGAACATCCTTGCGGAAGCCGTTGGGGTCCGAAAGCTTTGACTGCGGGTCGTAGATGCCCTCGTAAATGGCGCGGCCGAGATGCTCGAGAAAAGAACCAAACACCTCGCGATGCAGGGGAGCGATCGTCCGGCGGGAATCGGCGTAGATTCGTGTCGGCTGCCCCGCGTTCGCCGCGGCCGATTGGCCAAGCAAATGGTTACCGAATGCCAGGTTCGCGCCCAGTGCGATTCCAGTTTTAGACGCGTCTTGCAAGAAATTTCGCCGCGAGACAGAACGCATTTAGAAAGCTCCTCAGAAAACTTAGATTGAGGCCGTAAGCGGTTCACTTCGAGTTCGAACCGTAAAAGGCCCTGACACGTCTAATTCTGCGCGATGCCTAACTTGGTGAACAGGCCGGCGGTGATTGTACTCCCCAAGTCAACGAACTGGGCCAGCGCGCGATTCTACGCCGCTACTCGTTCAAACCTATTGTTCTTTTTCTCTACTTCATTAAATCGTGTTAACGTACGCGGTCCGCGCGTCCAGCGTCCTAAGCTTTCCAGGGGTGGAGACTTGGGATGGGCGCACGGAATTGCTGAAACTAATCGGCCATTTGTGAAGTATCCAACGTTTGATCTTGCGTGGCAGCGCGGGACCACGCAGAAGCGCGCGTAGCAAGCCGCGCGCGGATTGGCGAATTGCAGCAGTGAATTGCGCTAATGAAGTCCGCTAGTGAAGTGGGTTAGTGGAGTGCGATAGATGAACAAGGAGAAACACGGAATCCACCGGATCGCCGAAATGGCGAACGTTTCCATCGGCACTGTGGATCGCGCTTTGCACGGACGCGGCGGCATCAAGGAAGCCACTCGCAAGCGCATTCTGCAAATCGCCGAGCAGATCGGTTACTCGCCGAATCTTGCGGCACGCGCCCTTTCGGGTGCGAAAGCGCGCGTGCGTATCGGCGTGTGCATCCCCAAGGAAATTCATTTTTTCTACGATCAGCTTTGGGGCGGCGTTCTGGACGAAGAACATCATCTCGAGCAGCTCGGAGTCGAGTTTGAAAACCGTCCCGTGCAAACTCTGGGCGAAGGCGACCTCGAAGTTTTCCAAGAGCTCATGGAAAGCCACGTCGATGGAATTGTTCTGACCGCGGGAAGCCCAAAAGAATTAACGCCGTTGATCAACGAAGCGGAAGAAAAAGGCGTACGCGTCGTTTGCGTTTCCACGGATGCTCCGGAGAGTCATCGCTCGAGCATCGTTTGCGTGGAGCCGCGCTTGAACGGTTGCCTCGCTGGCGAATTGATGGGTAAGTGTGTTCCGCCCGGTTCCAAAGTGGCCGTCGTTGCTGGGATGCTCTCGACGGAAGATCATCGCAAGAAAACAGACGGCTTTTCTGAAGGATTTCTGCGCCACTGCCGCGAGGGAAAAATCGTCAGCGTGGTGGAAGGCCATGAGGATGAAGAGGAAAGCTTTCGAAAAACGTCCGATCTGATTCGTCGTTTTCCAACACTCGACGGTCTTTATGTGAACACTGTGAACTGCCTTCCGGTTTGCCGCGCTCTCGGTGCGCGTGGCTTCGAAGGGAAAGTAAAGTTAATCACCACAGATCTTTTCGCCGAGATGGCTCCCTACTTTCAAAAAGGAATCATCACCGCGTCGATTTATCAGCACCCTTACCGCCAAGGCCAGATTGCAGTGCGTCTCCTAGCGGATAACCTCACTAACAAAATTCATCTCCCTCCGGCAGCGCATCTCAGCCCCGGAGTCGTGATGTCCACAAACCTGCACCTCTTCCGCGAAATGCGGCAGGCCGACTCGAAATCGAACGAGCCTGCGCTCAAGAGCCGCGCCGTTTTGCAAGCCTAAGAAATCGCGCGGTAGTGGATCGATTTTTTTCGATTGGCGGCTTAGTTTCACGAGGCCTGTGGCTGATGGAAGTTGAGTTAATGATAGTCTTGTCCTCGTGGCGAGCCCTAATGATGAGAAATCCGTTCGTGCGCCTGCCTTCTACGCTCGCCGGACGGATGAATTGCGCAGTGCCATCAGCGAAAACCTGAGTCATCTCTGGCGTTACACAATGAGCTTAGTCCTCATCGGAATTCTCGCCTGCGCGGGTTTCTATCTGTCTATTGTTGTCAAAAGATTGCCAATTTGGGCGCCCATCCTGGTGCTGTCGGTTGGAGCAGTTGCTCTGCAGAAGCGCCACCAACACCAGCGCAGATTTATGCAGCTTTCTAGTCTTGCTGAATATTACGAGAAAGGGCTCGCCAGACTAGGCCGGAAATGGGAATTGCTCGACGAGGGCGAGCGTTTCATCGAACAGGATCACTTCTATTCAACCGATTTAGATCTTTTTGGCCACGGCTCACTCTATCAACTACTGTGCTCGGCCAGAACCCAGATAGGCCGTGAGACGCTTGCCGATTGGATGATGGCTCCCGCTTGCATAAGAGAAATTCAAGCGCGAAATGCGGCAGTCTTAGAGCTTCGGGTACGTCGAGATTTGCCCGAATCCCTCGCAACTTCTGGCCCCATGCAGGTATCTGATTGTAGGCCCGAATTCCTGAAAGCATGGGTCGCTGAAGGCCCTTCACCATTTCCATCGTGGGCTCGACTAGTGGCTTTCCTTTTAGCACTTTCCGCAGTCGCGCTCCCGCTTTTGTTATGGTCCGGTATGCTCGGCCTCCATGACTTTTGGATCTACCTAGTCGGTCTGTTCTCTATTCAAGCCATCTTCGCGGGATCGTTTCGTAGTCAAGTCAAATCAGCTCTCGAACCGCTGGGACCACTCTCCATCGAGCTACCGATCATTCGCGAACTGCTCCAAATTGTGGAGAGGGATCAATTCTCCTCGGAAAAGCTGTCGAAGCTTGCTCGTTCCTTGGCGCGCGATGGCATGGCCGCTTCCAGCAACATACGTCGCTTGCAGCGACTCATCCATCTGGTCAAGGAACGCGAGAACGAATGGTTCGCGTATCTATCGTATTGCCTCTTGTGGGCGACCCAGTTCGCCATGGCCATCGAGCACTGGCGTCGCCGCAACGGCGCCCAAATGCTGGAATGGGTGGCCGCGCTCGGAGAATTCGAGGCACTGATTTCACTTTCCACGTATTCCTATGAGCATCCTGAAGATACGTTTCCGGAACTCATAGAGAAGGGTCCTGAATTCGAGGCCGAAGGACTTGGCCATCCACGGCTCGACGAGACTACCTGCGTGAGGAATGACCTGCAATTGAGTAACACTGTGCGCTTTCTCATCGTCAGTGGATCGAACATGTCTGGCAAGAGCACATTTCTGCGCGCCATCGGACTAAACGCGATCTTGGCACTGATGGGAGCGCCCGTTCGATGCGCAAAACTACGCCTGTCACCTCTGGCTATCGGTGCCGCAGTTCGCATTCAGGATTCCGTGATAGATGGCCGGTCACATTTCTTGGCAGAGATGCAGAGATTGCGCCGCATGATTGAAGTAGCAAACCAAAAACCACTCTTGTTCTTAGCCGACGAGATTATGAGTGGTACAAATTCTCATGACCGAAGAATTGCGACCGAATGGGTTGTCCGGGCGCTGATGTTGCGAGGGGCGATTGGCGCAATTACTACGCACGACCTCGCCCTGACTGAGATTGCATCCAACGGCTTGCCCGGCCGCAACGTCTACTTTGAGGATTCAGGGGAGTCCGGCAATCTGATTCTTGATTACAAACTCCGTCATGGAGTGTTGGGCAGATCAAATGCCTTGAATATCGCGCATCTACTTGGAATCGATACTGCCGCTTTC
>CAVUCM010000009.1:0-155061 GCA_963740015.1 uncultured Acidobacteriota bacterium
AGCGTTGAAGTTGTAAATGCCGCTCGCGTCGGTCGTGGCGGTCAGAGTTTGGTTCGTATCCAGATTCTTTAATGTGACGGTGGCGCCGGAAACTACGTCGCCCTGCGGGTCGGTGACCACTCCCTGAATCGAAGCGCGATACTGCCCGTATGCGGGGCACATAACTACAATCATGCAAACCAATAATCCAAGAACACGTAGGGAAATCTTAAGCAGGTCCATGTCGAATCCTCTCCCCGAGCTATTGCCGATAGACCCTGCACCGCGAGCTAAATCGGTTAACTAATCGTTTTGTCAAAAAGTATAATCATGCCTTTTTTGAATGTCAACGATTCTTAATCTTGATGCTTGTGCGGAAACGTTTGTTTCCGTGCTGATTTGATGTTTGCGGAGTACAAAAAGACACTAAGGCGCCTGCAGACACAAAAGCCCGTGAGCCAAGAATACGGTTTCAGGATGAACTAAAAGATTTGGCTCCCCGGGCTAGATTCGAACTAGCAACCCTTCGGTTAACAGCCGAATGCTCTACCATTGAGCTACCGGGGAACCGCGCAGGCAGGAACGGTTCTTGCAACAGCAGCGAGTAGTCTAGCGAACCCTCCGCAAAAGTTCAACGAATCGCAACCGCCAAGCTGCCCGCCTGGCATTGATCAGGTCGAGGAAGACCTTGACTTTTCTTTGGGGCAGGCTATTGTCGGCGTTTCAGAATTTCGTGCGGAAACGAGTGCAGTACAACGGAGCGTAATAAATGATGCGCAAGTCGTGTAGCCTCAAGATGTTGGGTCTTTTGTGCGCGAGTTTTTTGGCCGCGCTGTCCACTTTCGGGCAGGCGCAAAGGCCGGTGAGCAAGTCGTACGTGCTGAAGGCAGCGCGGATGTTTGACGGCAAGAGCGATGCGCTTGTGAAGCCGGGGCTTGTCGTGGTGACGGACGGAAAGATTTCTGGCGTGGGCTCTGGCGCCGCGATACCGGTGGGCGCCGAAGTGATCGACTTTGGAGACGCTACTTTACTTCCTGGCTTTATCGACGCGCACACACACCTCACGAGCATGTACAGCGACGACTACAAACAGGCCGCGCTCGATTACCTCCAAAAACCGATTGCCGAGCAAGCCTTGGACGCAACCGTCAATGCACGTGTGACGCTGATGGCCGGTATCACGACCGTGCGCGACGTAGGCTCATCCGATTACGTGGACGTCGGTTTGCGAAACGCGATCCGGGATCATGTCGTAGTTGGGCCTCGCATGCTGGTGTGTGTGCATGCATTGGGGTCTACAGGTGGGCACTGTGACGGGTCGGGCGGCTATCGCGAAGGACTTTTCGGCCACGAATCCGGCCCACTGGACGGCGTTATCAACGGTCCCGATCAAGCGAGATATGCGGTGCGCTTGGATCACAAATACGGAGCAGACATCATCAAAGTCTGCGCAACAGGCGGAGTGCTTTCTCTCACTGACGACGTGGACACTCCGCAGCTCACGCAGGAGGAATTGAACGCCATCGTGGACGAAGCCCATGCACTGCGGCGCAAAACGGCCGCGCACGCCCACGGAGCCGAAGGTGCCAAGCGCGCCATCCGAGCAGGCATTGATTCGATCGAGCACGGAACCTTTCTCGACGACGAAGCTCTCGACATGATGAAGCAACGCGGCACGTATCTCGTCCCTACGCTGATGGCGGGGCATGGCATTCAAGAGCAGATCGACAAGGGCATATATATTCCGCCGCCGATTCTGGCCAAAGCAAAGGCTGCGATTGCTGCCGGTCATCAGATGTTCACGAAAGCGATGGCCAAGGGCGTGAAAATCGGCCTCGGAACGGACGCAGGAGTTTATCCGCATGGGCGCAACACGGAAGAGTTTCACCTGATGGTGGACTACGGGATGAAACCAATCGACGCGCTGAAAGCCGGAACCTCAGCTGACGCGGATTTGCTTGGTTTGGCCGACAAGATCGGGACGCTAGAGGCGGGCAAACTCGCCGATGTGGTGGCAGTGCCGGGCGATCCGGTGGAGAATATTCGCCAGACGGAGCACGTCTTTTTTGTGATGAAGGAAGGCGTGATTTACAAGAATGACCGTGGTACCGCGGCGCACTAGCGCTAAAGACCGCCTTACACTATTCGCGAACGAAGGAACTTTCATGGCTGATCTCCCCAAAACCGTTGCAACAGACTTCGCCTGGTACTACGAATTTATTGCGGCTCACGTTCACAAGTGGGTCGACCCTTTAACGCAGGAGCAGTTCTGGCACAACCCGTTCACTTACGGAAATAGCGCCGGGCACTTGATCCTGCACCTGACCGGCAATCTGAATTACTACATCGGAGCGCGGGTGGCGAAGACAGGATACGTTCGCGACCGCAATAGAGAATTTACGGAGACCGGAAAGCCAGACAAAGCAAAAGTGTTGGAAGCCTTCGACGAGACCATTGCGATGGTCGTGTCGACAGTCAGAAAGCAAAAGCCCGAAGACTGGATGGCACCTTATTCAGCCGAACTCGAACCTGAAGCTGCGGAACGCTTTATGATTTTTCTCCGATGCGCGGGTCACGCTTACCATCACGTTGGACAAATTATTTTCCTGGCCAAAGAACTGGCACGGAATGCAGAACCGCCATCCGCATCTGCCTGAGCGGATTCGCCTGAGAGATACGCGCGATAGGCAGAATCTGGAGCGTTTGTGTTGTACAGGGAGATGTCGAAGACCAAAGCGGCATTCCTGGTCTCACTCTCAGGACTTGCGGCCGTTATCTCTGCGCTGGGGCTGCACGGCTGGCATATATACCTGGCACTGTCGCTCATTGGTATCGGGCTAATCATCGGATTCTTCCGTTGGACGCGGAACTACTGAACGATTGAATTCAGAACGAAACTTGGGGAGCGAGACAATGCGCAAGGCATCTTGGGCTGCTGTGATTGTAACGATGATCTGTGTGCTAAGTGCGCGCGTCTTTGCTCAACAACCGGCTCCCGCAGCCGCAACTTCCACTTCAACCACACCAACGATCGACCAATCGCTCGAGATGAAAGGCGCGTTTAGCCCGGAGATTTCGCCTGATGGAAAGCGCGTTGTCTACGAAGTTTCGCGGACGAACTGGGAGGACAATGCGTTCGAGCGCGATTTGTGGATTGTAGACACCGCAACGGGCGAGGGGCATCAACTCACGGCATCGAAGAAATCGAGCACCAATGCGGCGTGGTCGCCGGATGGCAAATGGATTGCGTTTCTCTCCGACCGGCCAGGGCAGATCTCCGGCACGCCGGATGGCAAGAAACAGATTTACTTGATTGCCGCAGACGGCGGCGAAGCGCGACAGCTTACGAAGGTGGAAACGGGAGTGAACAGCCTAGCCTGGTCACCGGACTCCAAGAGGATAGCCTTCTCTGCAGAGGATCCTGAACCGAAAACGATGAAGGACCGCAAAGAAAAGTATGGCGAGTACGAGGTCGTCCATGCCGACTACAACATGTCGCATCTATGGACGCTGGACATTCCCACGAGCGAGACGGGAGCCATTTCCGAACCGATGCGGTTGACAAAAGGGCAGACTTTCAGCGTCGGCGAATTTGCTTGGTCGCCGGACGGAACGCGTATCGCATTCAGCGCGCAGCGCGATCCGGATTTGATATCGGCTGAGACGACGGACATTTACGTTGTGACCGCGAGTGATGACAAAGTTAAAAAGATTGTGGATACACCTGGGCCAGACAGAAATCCGCAGTGGTCGCCAGATGGAAAGCAAATCGCTTACGAAACGACGGCAGGCTCGAAATACTTTTTTTATACGAACGTGAAAATCGCCGTGGTGGACGCCGTTGGCGGTACTCCCCGCGTGCTGACGGACGCATTCGACGAAGATCCCGGGCTGATCGGCTGGGCTGTGGACGGAATTTATTTCGCGGCGGAGCAGAAGACCTACGCACATTTGTTCCGGTTAAATCCCGATACGAAAGCTGTCGAAAAGCTCAGTTCACCAGAACACATCGCGGCGTTTTCTTTCTCTTTCTCAAAGGACTACAAGCAGGTGGCGTATCGCGCTGCGCTGGAAAACGAATATCCCGAGATATTCACTTCGAGTGTAGCGCCATGGCAGGCCAAAAAACTCACGTCGCTCGGTGACCAACTGAAGCCGTTCAAGGTTGCGCGCCGAGAAGTAGTTTCCTGGAAGTCGAGCGATGGGACCACGATTGAAGGCGTTCTTTATACGCCACCGGATTTCAAGGTCGGCAAAAAGTATCCGCTGCTGGTCGTGATTCATGGCGGACCAACCGGCGTGGACCAGCCGATTTTGAACGCGGACCGGTATTACCCGATCGAGCGGTTCGTCGCGAAAGGCGCGCTAGTTCTGCGGCCGAATTACCGAGGATCTGCCGGATATGGAGAAAAGTTTCGCTCGCTAAACGTCAGGAATTTGGGAGTGGGTGATTACGCCGATGTGATTTCGGGAGTGGATTCGCTGATCGCCAAAGGATATGTCGACAAGGATCGCGTTGGCTCGATGGGCTGGAGCGAAGGCGGATACATTTCAGCGTTCATTTCGGCTTCGAGCGATAGGTTCAAAGCGGTGAGCGTGGGGGCTGGGATTTCTGACTGGGTGACGTATTACGTGAATACGGATATTACGCCGTTCACGCCGCAGTATTTGCACGCGACGCCGTGGGACGATCCAGAAATTTACAAGAAGACTTCGCCTATCACCTACATCGCCAAAGCGAAAACGCCGACGCTTATCCAGCATGGCGAAAACGACCGACGCGTCCCGATCCCGAACGGCTATGAATTGCGTCAGGCACTGGAAGACCGTGGCGTGCCGGTCAAAATGGTCGTTTACAAAGGATTTGGCCATGGCATCACCAAGCCGAAGCAACAGCGCGCGGTGATGGAAGAAAACGAAAAATGGTTCGCGAAATACATTTGGGGTGAGGACCCCGCTCCTTCACCGGCGACAACGCCAGCGACGCCGGTGAAAACCGAGAAAGCAGAAAAAGCTGACAAACAATAAAGTGGATGAGTGGCAAGCGTTAGGTTTCGAGCTTGAAGCGCGTCGAGGCAAGACGGTACATCCGGCGCCAGATCAGACGATTGATAAGCACCACGATCGTAGCCATGATCAACGTGGAGGCCAGCAAGATATCGAAGCGGCCCGCATCGCTAGCGCTGCTAATGGCGCTACCGAGTCCCGTGGTTGAGACAATCCTTCCCTGAAAATGAAAATACTCCGCGATGATGCTGGCGTTCCAGGCATTGCCGGAGGCGGTCACCATCCCGGTGACGAGATAGGGAAAAATTCCCGGCAGAATCAAATAGCGCCAGCGGTCCCAAGAGCCAAACCGGAAAATACTGGAGGCTTCCTTGAGATCAGTGGGGATAGCCATGGCTCCGGCGATGACATTGAAGAGGATGTACCACTGCGTCCCCAGAAGCATGACGAGCAAGGCAGCAAGCTCAAGACCGCCCCGGAACTTGATCAAGAACAAAAGAATGACAGGAAAAAGCGCGGTGGCTGGAATGGAAGCAGCGATCTGTGCGAGCGGCTGCGCGATACGCGCAAGACGCGGGCTGAAGCCGATGGCCACGCCAACGGGAACAGTCCAGAGAGCGCCGATGAGAAGTGCGGCATTGACACGAAGAAGCGTGTAGCCTGCACTGCGCAAGAGAGCGAAATAGTCCGCACGGCGCAAGTCGGAAAGTTCACGAGCCGCGTGAACGATTGCAAATCCGAGACCAACAAGAATCAAAGCCGCGAGAACGACAAGAACCGAACGACGAGTGCCTTTGCGTTTCGGAACGGAAAAGGTGGCCGCAGCACGACGCGCGCCGACGGCAAGATTGACGGTGATCCAATCGATGACCGGGCGCACGGCGAGTCGGTAGAGTCTGATGACAAAAGAAGCGCGGCCCAGAAGACTGAGCAAATTGTGAGTGGCAGCTTTCGCGGTCTCGACTTGCTCGAATTTGAATTTATCCGCCCAGGCGATAACTGGGCGCCAGATCAACTGATCGAGAAGAACAATGACAGCAACCATAGCGCCGAGTCCCCAAAGAATGGCGCGAGTATTGCCATGGCTCGCGGCGGTTTGTAGAAACGAACCAAGACCCGGCAACCGGAAATCGCGATCGCCGAGAACAAACATCTCGCAAGCCATCAGGAAGAACCATCCGCCAGCGACGGACATCATGGAGTTCCACACGAGGCCAATGGTGGAGAACGGCAAATCCAGCTCGACGAATCTTTGCCAGCGGCCGAAGCGGTAAATGATGGCCGCCTCTCTTAATTCACGAGGAATGCCTTTCAGCGAAGAATAAAAGCTAAACGCAATGTTCCACACCTGGCCGGTGAAAATAAGAATGATGGACCCGAGCTCGATCCCGAGCTGGCTGTGCGGAAAAAGCGCGACCATCGCCAGCATGACGCCCGGAAGAAAACTGAGCACCGGGATAGATTGCAAAATATCGAGAAGCGGAATCAGGACAATCTCCGCGCGTTTGGAGCGTGCCGCAACATAGCCATAGGCGAGCGCGAAGAGCATGCTTAACCCGTACGCTACGGTCAGACGTACCAAGGAATAAAACGCGTAGAGCGGCAGGGCGCGTGGGCTTTGCGATATTTCGACGTGGGCTGGGACGGGCCCTAGCCAAGTGTGGCCTATAGCGTAGACGCCGTAGATGGCGGCAACAACAAAAAGAAAAACAGAAAAATCTATTAAGAAAGACCACGACCATCGCGAACCAGCTGGCCTCCGGATAGCCGGGGGAACGGGACTTGCGCTCTGGGAGGCGATCGTAGGCGTCGGCACAGTTCGGTCAAGCCTCGGTGAGCGTCAGCTTGCCCGTGGCCGCGTCGTAATCAAAAATCTCCGCATAGCGTCCCCACTGGATGGCGGTTTCCAGTTGGCGGCGTGATTCATCCTCGCTGAAGTGCTCGTCGAGGAGGTCGCGAAAAAATTCGTCGGAAAGGGTGCGATTTGATTTTGCCTTCAAGGCATTTTGCATTTGGCCCAACAGAGGAACATGGGCGAGCGCGGCTTTGCGAAAAATTGCTTTGCGGACCTGGATGTCCGCTTGCGCATAGGCCTGTCCTTCGGGAGTAATAATCGCGTCGCCCTCTTCGACGCGTAACAGGCCGAGGAGGACGGCGGTATCCACGGTGGGGAGAAGCGCATCGACTTCGAGGCTCAGTTCATCGGCAAGCTTGTGAAGATCCGCGCGGCCTCCCTGGTCCATAAGAATTTCGAGAAGGCCGGCCATACCGCCGGGGCGCGTATGCGGGAGCATGATGGCTTTGCGCGAAACCTGCTTGCCAGGCGCGGAGGTTTTTGGAGGAGATGAATCGTGTTCGTGATCAGGCCGCGTGAGGACGCGATAGATATCGTCGACGAGCTCGATGAAACTGGAAGACTTACGGTCGCGAGGATGCGGAATATTCACAGCAAAATCGGCGTGAATGTGAGCAGGGTTACGGCCGAGTACGACGATGCGATCCGCGAGGACGACAGCCTCTTCGATATTGTGTGTGACGATGAAGATGGCGCGGGTGGGAATTTTGTGGTCGAGCCAGAGTTCGAGAAGTTCGCCGCGCAACGTTTCGGCAGTGAGTACATCGAGCGCAGAGAAAGGCTCATCCATGAAAAGAACTTCGGGTTCGACGACGAGAGCGCGGGCGACTCCGACACGCTGCTTCATACCGCCAGAGAGTTCCTTGGGATAGGCAGACTCGAAACCGTCGAGTCCGACGGCATCAATGATGCGGAGCGCGCGTTTGTGGCGCTCGATGGGAACCATGCCGCGGGCTTCGAGCGGAGCTTCGACGTTTTCGAGGACGGTCAACCACGGGAAAAGCGCAAAGCTTTGAAAAACGATGGAGACATTGGGAGCGCCATCGGCCACTGGAGCTCCATGCCAATAGACTGTGCCGGCGCTCGCGGGGGAAAGCCCGGTCAGCATGCGAAGCAGGGTGGACTTTCCGCAGCCGGAAGCACCGAGCATGGCGATGATCTGTCCGGGATAGATGGCAAGATCGGTCGCCGCGATGACCTGGATGCGGCCGCCGTCTGGCTGCGGGTAGAATTTTTCGAGCTTGCGTGCCTCGATGATTGGTTCGGTGTCGACGGCGTCGGGCACTGTGGTGGGAGTGCTCATAAGAGCGTGTATTATCGCTCAAGTTGATGCGGGACGCACAGAAGGATGAGGCTCGCTTGAGAGTTTCTTTCCTGGTTACAATGGCATGAACACTGCATGACATCTCCCGTTGAACCAGTGAATCTTGAGTCGGAGCGGGCGCGGATTCGCGCATGGCTGCCAGCCATTCTCATTTCTCTTTTGATTTCCTTGGCGATTGTTTCTCCTTTTTTCTGGCTGGGAAATGCCACAGGGCATGATTTCCAGTATCACGCGGCCTCCTGGCTGGACGTCGCCGGACAGTGGAAAGAAAGAATTGTCTATCCACGGTGGACGGAATGGGCCAATTACGGTTTTGGTGAGCCACGGTTCATTTTTTATCCTCCTTTCTCGTGGGTGCTCGGCGCTTCGTTGGGTTCTGTATTGCCGTGGAATCACGTGCCGATTTTTTTCATCGTGCTGGTGCAGACATTCGCTGGATTAAGCGCGTTTGCACTCGCGCGCCGCGTTCTTCCGCAGAAGGCGGCTTTATTTTGCGCAGCGTGCTATGCCGCGAATCCCTACGCTCTGCTGATTGTTTACATGCGCAGCGATTTTGCAGAACTGCTGGCTAATGCATTCTTTCCTCTCCTATTTATTGCCGCGTTCCAAATCTGCGAACTGCTTGGCAGCCGGCAGGCGCTGTGCGAACCCGCTTTGCGGCGCGCTACGGCGGGCTTCGCGGTGGTGTTTGCGCTGATTTGGTTGTCGAATGCGCCAGCAGGAGTCATCGCGAGCTACAGCACCGCAATTTTATTTGCATTCGCAGCGCTCAAACGAAAGGTCTGGCAGCTGCTCTCGTACGGCACTGGCGGACTGGCTCTGGGATTTTGCCTGTGTGGATTTTATTTGTTGCCCGCAGCGTACGAACAGCGGTGGGTGAATATCGCGCAGGCTCTTTCGGCGGGCCTGCTGCCATCGGAAAACTTTCTCTACACGGCTATCAATGATCCCGAGCACACGCTTTTTAACTGGATCGCTTCAAGTATTGCTGTGCTGATGATTGTCTTAACCGGAACCGCTGCTCTGGCAGCACGCCCGCGGGACGAAGGAGGCAGCGGCACACTGAGCAGCAAATTGTGGCACGCGTTGTTGCTGCTCGCGGGTCTGGCCACAATGCTGATGCTGCGCTTCACTTCCCCTCTTTGGGCTGTGCTGCCCAAATTGCGGTTTGTACAATTTCCGTGGCGTTGGATGTCCCTTCTCTCGGTGGTGTTTGCCATTTTTCTGGGAAGCGCGATGGCCCGCAAGCGGTGGGGATGGGTTTGGGCGGTCGTCACCTTTACGCTGATCGGGAGCACCGCGGTTGTGCTTGTGGAGCGCGGCTGGTGGGACACGCAGGATATTCCGGCGTTGCGCGCGGCGATCGCGAATGGCGAAGGGTTCGATGGCACTGACGAATACGATCCCGCGGGAGATGACCACACAAATATTCTGACGAAGTCGCCCGAGGCGATGGTCATGGATACGGATTCCATCCCAGGCCCTAATTCACGGCCAACGATTCATGTGGAGCGCTGGAGCCCTGAGGACAAAGAGGTTTCCGTCAGCTCACGCGAGCCATTTTTTCTTGGTCTGCGTTTGCTCAATTATCCTGCGTGGCGAGCGGAGGTAAACGGCGCCGTGGTTACTCCACGCGGTGGAGACGACTACAACCAAATGATCGTGCCAGTACCGGCAGGCGAGTCACACGTTCGCGTACGGTTTACGAGAACCTGGGACCGAACGTTAGGGGGTGGCATCAGCTTGGCGGCCGCGTTCATCCTCTTGTGGTTCGGCAAACAGCAGAGGCTCACGGCACCCCAACAGCTTGAAAAATGAGTTTAGCGACGGTCGACGGTGGGGTGGCGGACGTCCTGGCCTTGGACAATGTAGATAACGTCCTCGGCGATGTTGGTGGCGTGGTCGCCGATGCGTTCGAGATTTTTGGCGACCAGGATCAGCTCGAAGGCGGGAAAGACTACGCTGGAATCCCCCATCATGTAAGTGAGAAGTTCGCGGAAGATCTGGTCGCGATAGTGGTCAACCTGGTCATCGGTGGCGAGAACCATTTGCGCCAAATCGACATCGCGGCGTACGACGGCATTGAGCGCATTGCGAACCATTTCTTCGGCGAGTTCGCTCATGCGCGGCAGGTCGACGTAAGGCTTGACACGCGGGTGGCGAAGGATGCGCGTGGCGGACTGCGCGATGTTGACGGCTTGGTCGCCGATGCGCTCGAGGTCGTTGTTGATGCGGGAGACGGCGAGTACCAAGCGGAGATCGACAGCCATCAATTGATGAAGCGCCAGAAGCTGCACGACGCGGTCGTCAATTTCGATCTGTAACTCATTGATGGCGTCTTCTTCATCGAGAACACGCTTGGCGAGTTGTTCATCGGCCTCGAGGACGGCGTGCACGGACTGATGAACGGCGCGCTCGGCGAGACTGCCCATCCACAAGAGGCGCTCTTTCAATTCATTCAAATCTTTTTCGAAGTGGCGTTCCATGAAAATTTTCCCTCAATAGTTTACAGCCCCGGAAGAAGAAAAAGCAGATTCCTCGCTTCGCTCTGAATGACAGTCGCGGACGTGGTACCCGCAATAACTGACACCGCGGCGATGCATGACGTCGCCATCATCCAAAGCGGCCGGTGATGTAGGCCTCCGTGCGCGGGTCGGTCGGTTTGGTGAAGAGATGCGGCGTGGGGCTGAATTCGATGACCTGGCCGTTCAACAGAAAAGCCGTGAAATCGCTGATGCGAGCGGCCTGCTGCATGTTGTGAGTGACGGTGACGATGGTGCAAAGATCTTTTAATTGTACAAGGAGCTCTTCGATTTTTGCGGTGCTGATGGGGTCGAGGGCGGAGCAAGGTTCGTCCAGGAGAAGAACCTCGGGCTCAACAGCGAGCGCACGCGCAATGCACAGGCGCTGCTGCTGGCCGCCGGAAAGTTCGTAGGCAGACTTGTGCAGATGGTCCTTTACTTCATCCCAGAGAGCAGCATGGCGGAGACTTTTCTCGACGGCATCGGCCATGGGGAGCTTCGAGCCATTGATGCGAAGCCCATAGGCAACATTTTCAAAAATGGATTTGGGGAAGGGATTGGGGCGCTGGAAAACCATGCCGACGCGGCGGCGCAGCTGAGTAACGTCCTGATCGAGAATATTCTTGCCGTCGAGCAGGATTACGCCTTCGAGCCGGGAGTGGCGCACGGTCTCGTGCATGCGGTCGAGTGTGCGCAAGAGAGTGGATTTGCCGCAGCCGGAAGGACCGATGAGAGCGGTGACTTTGCTGGTGGCGATGCCGAGATTGATGTCAAAAAGAGTCTGCTTGGCGCCGTACCAGAAATTAACTTTCGAAATAGTCATCCGCATCTCCGCGGGTGCCGCAGTTTCGCGGCTCGCGGCTGTCGTTACGGGAGGGGTTATGTTTACGGACACTGCCTGCCTCACAAAAGCGTTCATGAATTACTACCTCGGAACCGAAATGCCGCGGGACAGAATCGCGCGAGCAACAATATTGGTGATCAGGATTAAGGCCAGAAGGACAAGACCAGCGGCCCAAGCCTGGCGGTGCCAATCTTCATACGGCGAAAGGCCGTAATTGTAGATCATGACCGGGAGGGAGGCAGTGGGCTCTGTCCAACCACGGCTCCAATAGCGGTTACCTAGGGCCGTGAAAAGAAGCGGGGCCGTTTCGCCGGCAACGCGCGCAAACGCCAAAAGGATCGCGGTGAGAATGCCACGATAGGCGGCGGGCACAATGACGGTCGCGATCGTCTTCCACTTGCTCGCACCTAGAGCCATGGCGCCCTCGCGCAAGGTGCGAGGTACGGCCAGGAGAAATTGTTCCGTGCTGCGCAAGGTGATGGGAACCATCATGATGCCGAGAGCGAAGCCGCCGGCGAGAGTGGAGAATTGCTTGAAGGGATGCACGGCAATGCTAAAAGCAAAAATACCGATGACTATCGAAGGCGCGCCATTGAGCAAATCCGCGGCGTAGCGCACGACAAAGGCCACCTTGCTGCCGCTGAATTCCGCGAGATAGATAGCACCCAAGAATCCGATGGGAACGCCGAAAAGAGTGGCCAGGGCGAGCAACTTTGCGCTGCCAACAATGGCATTGGCCATGCCGCCGCCAGTTTCGCCGACAGGCGCAGGCAATTTCGTGAAGAAATTCCAGTTGATGGAGGTTCCGCCGTAGTAGACCAGATAACCCAAAATGAAGAAGAGGACGGACACGGCGACTACGGCGCAGAGACCAGTCATCGTGAGCATGAAATTGCTCACGAATTTGCGCCAGCGGAGGCGGGGGTTCATGCGTTCCCCATTCCACTGCCGCGCTGAGATGTTGCGAGGATCATGACGCGAGCAAGCCCATTGAGGATGAAGGTGAGCAAAAAGAGCACCAAGGCGAGTTCAATGAGCGCTTGAGGGTAAAGATCGCCGGTAGCCTCGCTGAATTCATTGGCGATGACTGCGGCAATCGAGTACCCGGGAGAGAAAAGCGAAGAGCTAATCGCCGGCGTGTTGCCGATAACCATGGTGACCGCCATAGTTTCGCCAAGTGCACGGGCCAGGGCGAGGAAAATGGAGCCCATAATGCCTGCGCGAGCAAACGGCACGACAACTTTCCAGGTGGATTCCCAGCGCGTCGAGCCAAGAGCTAAAGCGGCTTCGCGCTGGTCGCGGGGCACGGAGAGAAGTACTTCGCGCGACACGGAAATGATGTAGGGAATGACCATGATGGCTAAAACGAGGCCAGCGGTCAGGAAGCCGATGCCGTAGGCCGGGCCCTTGAAGAATGGAAGAAATCCCAGAGATTCCTTAAGTCTTGGCTGAATGAAGTCGCGCATCAACGGGACAACGAATAAGAAGCCGAGAAGGCCGTAGATGACGCTGGGAACAGCGGCGAGCAAGTCGATGAAGAATTCCAGCGTGTCGGAGACTCTTGCCGGCGCGAGCTCGGCAAGAAAAATAGCTGCTCCGATGCCCAGAGGAACAGCAATAAGCAAGGCAAGCGCCGAAGTGACCAGCGTGCCAAAGATGAAGGGCAGTGCGCCGAAATCACCAGCGTTGGGATCCCAAACGCGGGTGACGAAAAAAGCAAAACCGAATTTGTGGCGAGCGAGAACAGATCCTTGCCAGAGTTCGAAAACCAAGAGCAAGGTGATGAGCACAACCGAACCGGCAAACAAGAAGGTAATGAGCCGTACGATTTCATCGCCTTCGCGGAGGCGGCTTAAAAACGAGCGCGAGCCCGCGACGGGTCCCGCACTCGGAAGGGTTGTACTGGTGGTTGACATTTCGTCCAGACGAAAGCTACTTGATGCCGTCGAGAGCTTTCGACTCTTTGGCTATCACTTCCTTGGGCAGCTTTGCGTAGGAGAGCGCCTCAGCATAGTTTTGTCCATCGGCCAGCATCCATTTTACGAAACCTTTGATGGCATCGCGCTTGGCACCATCCGAGAATTTAGCCGGAATGAGCAGCCAGGTAAAGCTGGAGATGGGATAAGCAGTTTTGCCAGAGGCGTCGGTAATAGAAACGCGGAAGTCGTCGGGCATGCTCTTCGCAGCACCGGCGGCAGCGGCGGTCACGCTAGCGAGATCCGCCTTGATGAAAGCACCAGAGGAGTTCTTCACGGTTCCGTAGGGCATCTTGTTCTGGATGGCATAGATCAGTTCCACATAGCCAAAACCGTTGGAAGTCTGCTTGACTAGTCCAGCCACGCCTTCATTGCCCTTACCGCCGAGACCCACCGGCCAGTTAACGGAAGAGCCTTTGCCGACCTTGTTTTTCCACTCTTCGCTGACCTTGGAGAGGTAATCGGTCCAGATATAGCTTGTGCCGCTGCCGTCCGATCGATGGACCACGACGATGTCGTTGCCCGGAAGATTCACGCCCTTGTTCGCTCCAGCGATTGCCGGATCATTCCACTTGGTAATTTTTCCGAGAAAGATTCCCGCCAATGCTTCCGGAGTGAAATTCAAATCCCCTGTGACGCCAGGAATGTTGTAGGTCGGGACGACGGCGCCTAGAACTGTAGGGAAATGCAGGATGGCAAAGCCGTGTTTGTCCTGAAAAGCTTTTAGCTGATCGTCATTCATGGGGCCGTCGGACGCGCCGAAATCAACGGTGCCTTCAGTTACCTGCTTGATTCCGCCGCCGGAACCGATGGACTGGTAATTGATCTCAATGTTGGTGTCTTTTTTATGGTACTCGTCGAACCACTTGGAATACATGGGGTACGGGAACGAGGCTCCCGCTCCTGTTATGGTAAGTGAGTTGGCCGCCAAAACGGCGCTGGCCAGTCCGAAACCAGCCAGAAGAACCCCTGCGATTCGCTTCATCCGTCATCCCCCCGCAATAATTTAAATTGACCTAGGATGTATGAGTGTCCTTCTTCTGTGTTACAGCATTGTTACAAACCGTTCAGAGTTTTTTGATTTATCCGAGGGAGAAACGAGCTCTTCGTTAACCCGCGTGAGTCCAGCGACTTGCAGCTAAGAAGGCGCGATTCCGGCAGTTCATCCAAAAAATAATGAGCAGGCATGCCTATGCAGGACCAGCTAAAAGCGTATTGCTTTAACGTATTGATACGAGCTAAAGTGTCGCCCGATGTTAACGTCCATTTCTAACTGATCCGGGGGTGACTGCTTTGCGATTTTCTCGTTCGCTTTCTACCATCGTGAAATGCTCTGATCGGTCGCAGAACCTCTTCCAGTACGGGAATCGATGGAAAACTCTGACGCGCGTCAGCTACGTTCCAAGGGCTACCTCACTGCCGCTAGCCCAAGCGTTCCTGCTTCTTTTGTGGCTTGTGATGGGTGCGTTCCCGGCGTGGGCCCAAACGGGAGCGAGCCTTTCCGGCCTTGTGACGAACCAAACCGGCGTAGTGCTTCCCGATGTCGCGGTGACCATCAAGAACGTTGCCACAGGTGAAACGCGCACGGTTGCCACCGATGGCGCGGGACACTTTCAGGCGTCCGGCCTGCCTGCGGGGCGCTTCGAGATTCGAGCCGCAAAACAAGGGTTCGGCGATGAAACCCGCGCGGGAATCACCCTGACGGTTGGGCAGGACACCGTGGTCGACATCAAGATGCAGCAGGGCACTCCAGACGCCTGCACGAGCGGCCACGAGTTCGCAACCACCGATTGCTCGCTGACCTGGCACGGCATCACAGTCTACGGCGCGTATGACATTGGGGTTGGCTACGTCACCCACGGCTTACCGGTAAACGGCTATAACTATGAAGGCGAATCTCTGGTGAACAGAAACGGCTATCAATCTCGATTCCTCGTCGCACCGAACAACCTGCAGCAGACGGGTCTGGGTGTCAGAGGCAAAGTAGAGTTTTTGCCCGGCTGGTCCGTTGTGTTCAACGCTTCCACTGGCATCAATCCGAATTCCGGCCTGCTTGCCAATGCGTCAGCCACCCAGACCGTCAACAACGGGCTTCCCAGGGCTAGCTATTCGTTCGCCATCGACGGCGCGCGCGCGGGCCAGCCTTTCAATGACGAATACTATGGCGGTGTATCGTCCAAGCTCTTCGGCACGCTAACCTTCGGTCGCCAGCGCTCTCTCGGCACCGATGCGATGCTCCTTTACGATCCGGTTGGCGGCGGCTATTCCTTTTCCTACATCGGATATAACGGCACGATGGCGGGCGGCGGAGACACCGAGGACTCCCGTTGGGAGGACGCCCTCAAATATCGCTTCGCGTACGGCCCGGTCCATTTCGGCGCGATGTATAAATTCGCTAATGGCTCTGCCGGCTGCTTCTCGGCCACCGCAGGCTGGACTGCCGCCACCTGTTCGGCGCAATCGGCGCATAACAACGCCTATGGATTCGACCTCGGCGGATCCGCCCACAAGTTCTCCGCCGACCTCGTCTTCCAACATTTCAATCAGGCCATCAGTGTATTGAACCCTTTGCTGGGACCTCAGAGTCCGGCGGCGCCATATCAGTCCACCGTCAACAGCATCAATACAATCCAAATCACCGGGGTCAATCTGATCGACCCGAACGACACCGTATACGGCATCGTGACCGACAACAACGCCATTATGGCCGCCATCAAATATACGTGGGACCCCTTCAAGTTTTTTGCCGGCTACGAGTACATCTGGCAGAACAACCCGTCGAACCCGTTGGGCGTCGGTGCCACGGACCAGGGCGGCTACATCATGAGCGGCGTCGAAGACAACAATCTTGATTCTGAAAAGTTGGTACAGATCTGGTGGACAGGCGCGAAGTACACCTTCCGCAGCAAAACCGACTTCACTTTCGCCTGGTATCAACAGCGGCAGAATGACTTCCGTGTTCCGCCGACCTGCTCGCCTTCAGCCGGTTTTCGCGCTTCCTGCGCGGGCACTCTCAACGAGGGGTCGTTCTACGTGGATCATCACTTCACGAAGCGTTTCGACGCTTATGCCGGAATTGCGTATTCCTGGGTGAGCGGCGGTCTGGCCATCGCCATTCCTCACGGCCCCGGCGTCCCCTATTTCAGCAACAACAACACCGCCCCGACAATCGGTGGTCGTTTCACCTTCTGATCGCTTCCGCGGCGGCCTCAGTCGAGAACCAACATGGGTGCCTGAGGCCCGCGATAGGCGGTGCTCTGTTCTCGCGAAAGAGCGAACTTCGACAAACTACATTGCGATCTTCTCGATTCGTTTGCCGTTTTGATTTGGAAGGTTGACGGCGAGTAGGCAGTAACTTCTAGCAGAAGCTTAGGACCCGAGTGGAGTTGCGTAGCTAAGCACGAACTCAGGCTATCTGCTTGCGCCCGATATCGAGGAAAACAAAAGGGGCAGCTCGGTAAGGAGCTGCCCCTTTTTCCGTCCACAGGGAGGACGGAGCGCTAAGTCTCCCGGTTTAAGGGAGGTAGTAGCGGAAGGAGGTGAACACCATGTTGTTGATGCCCTTGGGTGAGATGGCGACGCCACCGGCTGGCACATCGCCGTTGCCGGACCAGGCGTCCTTGGCGAGATAAGAGTATGCCAGGCCGAACTGCACTCGACCCTTCGTACCCTGATAGAACTTGTACCAGAATCCGAGGGTGGCTTCCTGGATGATGCGGATGTCGCCGGCGCATGCCGCGCCTGTGGACGGGTTGAAGTCATTTGTGGGCACGCCTTCGGTGGCGCAGCCAGTATTGTTGGCGGCAAAGTTGCCGTATCCACCGATACCAGTTGTTGAGATTTTGGTGGTGGTGGTAGCCGGAATTGCCGGACTGGTGGCGGTTCCAGGAATCGCCGGCGTCTTGGTAATCGTAACTGCGTCGTAGCCAGCGTAGCCTGCGCGCCAAGCGTACTCCAGACCATAGTAGGCGTAGATGTCGATCTTGGGAGTGGGGTGGAACTCGAGTCTTGCCAAGCCACCTGCGGTACGGATCAGCGCGAGGCTGCCGTCAGGACGAGCCGTGGCATCGACGAGTTGTGCACCGTTATAGCGGCCGACGCCGTCACCAGCGAGGCCCTTAACGCCCAAGTCTACCTTCTTGTTGAAGAGCGACCATAGACCGCTGACGCCGAAGCCGCCGCCCGTGGCGCTGCTGTTCGTGGCGCCGAAGCTGCTGACCACTGTCGGTGTCGCGGACAAGCAAGCGCCGGTGAGGACGGTGGGTGTTGCTGGAGCAGCGGTATCGTTTGCGTTAGTGCCCACCACGCCGCACGGATAGATACGATCGCGGAAGAAGCTGACGATGCCGAAAAGTTCGTAGTGACCGAAGCCGGGATCGGCGGTGGCCTTGAAGATGAGGTCCGGAGCCTTATTGACGGTGTAGCCCGTGGAGTCGAAAGCATTGTAGAGGCCAGCGCCGGTGCCAGGACCATTAAGGAAGAAATTCCCAGTCGTACCGGTCGTAGCACCGGAAGTGACGATCGTGGTGGCCGCAGCGGTGTCGTTGACGGTGGTAACGCTGGAGAAACCACGGCCGCCGATGGTAGCCTGCGGACCTTCGATGGAGGCGCCTAGAGCGAATTTGTCACCGAAGTTCTTCACGACGCGGAAACCATACTGGCGCGCCCAGGAGAAGCCGACGACGTAGTTGGGGTCAATCATCATCGGCAAGTCTTCCTGACGATTGAACATGCCCTTCTTGGTTTCGGTTACCAAGCTCCACTGCTGTCCCCCGGTGACGATCAAGCCATTTTCCCAGGCGGCTTGCGCGAACAGTTGACGATCGCGGAGGACGTAGCTATTGGTCTGGCGATTGTTGGACGTCGTTCCGGCACCGAGGAAATCGGCCTCGTAGTAACCAGTCAGAGCCGTAGAGCCCACTTTGCCCTGGAAGAGCATGCTGAGGCGACTCTGGCGGGCAGTGAAGTTATTCTCGGTTAGGTGCGCGAGATTGGCGGCATCGAAGGGAGTGGCTGTGAATGGTGTGGCGATGTCGCTGTCGGTAGCGCGAGTGCGAAAGACAGTCTCCGCCGCTACGAAGCCACCGGGCGTGATGGTGACACCCTTGTAACGAATCGAGGCCGGACCCTCTTCATCCGCTTTCTTCGCTTCGGTTTGCGCGGCTACCACGGTAGTTTTGAGAGCCGCGTTACTGGCCGACAAATCGGCAACGGTGTTGTTGAGCGTGTCCGTCGTGCTCTTCACTGCTGCGGTAGTGTTGACCGCTTCGGTGGCCTTGCTGGTGGCTTCCGCTGCGCGCGAATTGGCCGCGGCGGCTGCGTCACGCGCTTCGTCGATTTGACGATCGCGCTTGGCGAGTTCTTCCTTCAACAAAGTAAGCTGCTCTTGCTGGGATTGCAGGACCTGACGGAGCTCTTCAATCTCGGCAGCGATCGCCGAGTCCGACTTGTCTGCCTTCGTGGCCGCCTTAGGTTTCGCCGGCGTCGCAGGCTTGGCAGGCTGCGCGTCGGCATCCTTAGGCGTGTCCTTCGGTGTATCAGCGAGTGCGGTTCCAACCGTGAGGAACAGCGATAGTGCGAGTGCTGCTAGTTTTTTCATTTCCTCTCTCTTTTGAAGCGAAATTCGACTGCATACCGAAAAGTATGCAAACCACCCCGCGCAGAAGGTAAAGGCCGCGTCTTACAGTTACGTCAACCGAATATGAATATCCTGTAACAATCTGGGAATGGTGGACGTAACCCGTTGAGTTAGCGAAGGTTAGTGAACAGGCCGAGGGTCAACAACCACAAAAAATGAGGGCAACGTGCCGAATTGTAACGCTTCCGGCGACGCTACATTCATTTATGAGTGGATTGAAAACTCGGCTCATTTTGCGCCTTCGGTTAACGGCCTTCCGCCCTCGAACGCGAGGAAGGATCTACTTCGGTGCGGCTATGGTAAAGGCGAGGACAATTTGCGTCAAGCGATATTGGTATTTCGCGTCTGTATCCTGGATGTCGGCTTCCGTTTTTTGTAGTTCGGCCTGCGTGAATTCAACGATCGAACCAAGACCCAAATCATAGCGGGCTTTTGCGAGGTCGAGGGATAGGTCAGCCTGCTCTCGGAGTTGTTGGGTGACAGATAGACGCTCGAAAGCGCGGAGAGAATCGTGCCAGGCGTTGCGAACGTCGCGGGCGATGTTGTTGCGAGTGTCCAAGAGCTTCTGTCGCTCGGCTTCCGTCTGAAGATCCGCCGCTTTTCCGCGCGCGTTGTAGAGAAAACCGTTGAAGACTGGAATGTTGATATTCACCCCGACGGCTCCGTACCAGCTTTCAATATGGTTGTCGCGAACGGGAGCTTGCCCGACGACGCCGAGAGCGTTGATCGTGGGCCGCACGAGATCGTGTTCCGCACTGCCGAATTTTTGCGCCGACTCGACCTGGAATTGCAGCGCTTTGATTTCCGGACGTTGTTGGAGGGCTTGTTGAATGAGAGGAGCCACGTCAGCCGCTGGCTGAGAAACTGCAGTCGTCTCTTCGATCAGTTGAAAATTCTGCTCGTCGGAATAGCCGAGGATCGCGGAAAGCGCCGCAAGGGAAGTCTGATAATTATTTTGCGCCTCGAGCAAGAGGAGCTTGCCACGCGCCAGATCTACATTGGAAAAACTGAGGTCGATATCTGACTTGAGCTTCGCGTTCGTAAGGGCTTGCACTTTGTCGACCAGCGTCTGCCGGGCATGTACGGTTTCTTCTGCGACGGTGACGAGAGCTTCGGTTTCGAGAGAATTGTAAAAGGCTTGATCGACGACAAGGAGAATGTCCGCCCGCGTGGCAGCGGCGGTTTGATCTTCGGCCTTAGCGTTGTATTCCGAGCTGGAAAGCAAATTGGTTGTGCGGCCAAAGTCGGTGACGAGCTGACTGACGCTTACGCCGTCCGCTGCACGCGAATAAAGGATCGAATTGGTAAGAGAACCAGCCGCGAGGCGACTTCCGGGATTGGCATCCACGGCAGTGAGGCTGAGATAGGCATTGGGCATAAGAGCAGAACGAGCTTCGCGGACATACTGCTGCGCCGCGAGAGCGCGCAACCTACCGATAGTGATCTGCGGATTATTCTTGATAGCGATAGCTTCGGCTTGTTGCAAGGTCAGTTGCATGGCGGTTTCCACCGCGCTCGTTGATGCATCGGGCGGCGGAGGCACGGCCTGCGCCCGAACTCGAACCGACAAAAGGGTGATCGACGCCAGGAGAAAGAAAATAGGACGGCTCACGATTGCGCCTCCTCAACTCTCGGTTCATTACCGCCGTGCACGATGAGGTAAACGGCAGGAACCAGAAACACGGTCACAACCACGGAGATGCCCAAGCCACCGATGATGGATCGCGCCAGTGGTGCGTACTGCTCGCTTCCGGCTTCAACGCCCAGGGCCATCGGGATCAGGCCCAACAGCGTTGCGAGGGAAGTCATGAGAATCGGCCGCAGGCGGACTTTGCACGCTTCCACGACAGCTTCGCGCATTGCCATCCCGCGTTCATGCAGGATGCCGGAAAATTCCACAATCAAAATACTGTTGGAGACCACGATGCCGGTCATCATGATGACGCCCATCAGCGACATGATGTTGAGTGTCGTCTTCGTTACCAACAGGAAAAGAATGACCCCGGAGAGGCCTGGAGGGATGGCCGTCAGAATAATGAGCGGGTCCAAAAATGACCTGAACTGCGCCATGAGAATGAGATAGACGAGGGCGATGGAAAGAATCAGGCCCACGCCAAATCGCAAAAACGATTCCTGCATGCCGATGACTGCTCCTTGGACTCGAATGCGAGCGTTGGGAGGAGGGTGCAAGCGCGCGATGAGTTGGTTCACTTCTTTGTCCATCGCCGAGAGATCTTCCTTTTTGGGCATCACATAGATGTCCACGACACGGCGGATTTGGTAGTGGTCTACTTCCGTGGGAGTCTCGATGGGTTCGATTTTTGCCACGGATTGCAATGGAGTGTAAGCCGCAGAATTCTGGGCCCGGAGGGGAATGTTTTTGAAATCGGACATGGTCATCGAGCCAATCTGTTTGTTGGAATATTGGACCGTAAGCATGTAGTTGTTTCCAGTCTTTGGATCGATCCAGTAGCTCGGAGCGATCACTCCGTTCGAAGTCAGTGCGGTAATGACGTTATCGACGACTTCCTTTGGCGTGATACCCAGTTGGCTGGCCTGCTCGCGATCGATGTCCAATTGCAGACCTGGATAATCGATGTCTTGAGGAATCAGGATGTCGCTCACGTGTTTCGAACGCTTGAGCTGATTGGCAATATCCCTCGCGATGCCATATCCCTCGGTCATGTCGTTATCGCTCACCTGTATATCCAGCGGTGCGGGCAGTCCTTGATTGACGACCGAGTCCACAAGCCCGCCGGCCTTGAAGTACGTGCTCAGTTGCGGCATATCCGCGCCAAGCTTTTTGCGCAACCGCTCCATAAGCTCGTAACTGCCGAGCTTGTGGTCCTCTTTCAAATTCACCAGCACAAAAGCAGTGTGCATGCCGGAATTGCTGGTGTAGGCGGCGGAAAGATCAGGCGTGATTCCGATATTCGAGACAATCATGTCCAAATCCCTGGCGGGAACAACCTCGCGAATATCGCGTTCGACTTGCGCGATGTATTGATCGGTGAGTTCGAGACGCGTGCCGGTAGGAGCCTTGATGTTGATGACGAACTGACCAGGGTCAGTGCGCGGGAAATACGATCTGCCGAGAAATGGGAAGAAAAGAACGAAAACTACAAGGATGCCCGCGGCAATGAATCCCACGGTGCGCTTGGGACGTTTCAGCGCTTTCAGAACAGCAATGTCGTAATAGATGAGCAGCTTCAGAAAGAGCGCATTGAATTTCTGAGTGATGCGCGCGAAAAGCATTACCTTGACGACTTCACCGTGGATCTGGTTATGGTCGATTCGAATGAAATAGGCGCAATAGAGCGGCACGACGGTCATAGCAAAGACGTAGGAGGCAAAGATGGAGATGACGACGCCGAGCGCAAGGTCGGTAAACAGATAGCGGCTGACGCCATAAAACAGGGTTACGGGAAAAAAGACGATCGAGGTGGTAGACGTGGCGGCAAGAACCGCCAACGCTACTTCCATGCCACCTTTTTCCGCGGCTTCGCGGGGCGCCATTCCATTTTCCATAAACCGAAAAATGTTTTCGAGCACGACGACCGAATCGTCGATCAGACGGGAAAACGCGAGGGCCAAGCCACCAAGGAGCATGGTGTTAATCGAACCGCCCAGCCCATTCATCACCAGAAAACACATCAGCGCGGAGATAGGAATAGAAAGGAGCACGGCGAAAGTCGCGCGCGGGCTTCCTAGAAAGAGCAGGATCATCACCGCCGTCAAGAGCAAACCGATGCCGCCTTCCTTCAGCAAATTCCGGATAGCGATTTTCACGAAAACGGACTGATCGAAAACTACCGCGGTCTTCAGGACCGCGGGAATGTCCACCAGTTTTTTTGTGGCTTCCTTGACGCCATTCACAATGGCAATCGTGTTGCTGTCTCCGCCCTGTTTCAAAACAGGGATGTAAACCGAATGCTGGCCGTCGATCCGCACAATATTGGTTTGAATGGCTCCGGCGTCTTCGGCTTTCCCGATATCGGCGACAAGCACGGAGCCCAGACCGACGGTTTTCAGTGGAATGCGGTTGATTTCCTCGGTGGTCGGAAGCTGGCTATTGGCATAAATGTTGTAGTCGCGGTTTCCAATGCGAACGTCGCCCGCGGGGAGAATCAGGTTCGAGTCGTTGACCGCGTGCACTACGTCCATAAGACTCAGCTGATGGGCTTCGAGCTTCACGGGATCGACAAATACCTGAATCTGACGGTATGTTCCGCCAAAAGGCTGAGGAACAGACGCGCCCTGAACGTTTGCGATCTGGTTTCGCACCTGAAACTGAGCCAGATCTTTGAGCTGCGTTTCGTTCAACCCTTGACCTTTTAGCGTGACCAGGCAAACCGGCAAACTCGACGCATCGAATTTCAGCACGACCGGCGGCAGCGTCCCGGAAGGCAGGCGGCGCAAATCTGCCATTGCAAGATTGGAGATGTTGCTGAGCGCCGCGTTTGCGTCCGTTCCTGGCTTGAAATAAATCTTGATGAGGCTTACGCCGGTGAGTGATCGCGATTCTATGTGGTCGATATTACTCGCCAGCGTAAAAAACCGTTCGAATGTGTTGGTGATGTCCGCTTCGATCTGCTGCGGTGGCATGCCGGAGTAAAACGTCACAACTACAATGACGGGAATCTTGATTTCGGGAAACAGGTCCACTGGCATGCGGACAATGGTGGTGATTCCGACGACGGCGACCACAAGACAGAGCATGAGAATGAAGTAGGGATAAGCGAGCGCAAATTTCGGCATCAGTGGCTCCCCTCGGCGGCCGGCGCCCTTTCGTCCATCTCCTTGGGGATAACTTTCTGGCCTGCATGAAACGAGCTGCGATCGCCGACAATCACAAGCTCTCCCTCGACGAGCCCTCCGAGCACAACGGCGCGGGAACTACCTTGTTCGCCCAACTGGATGCGGCGTTCTTCAATTGCGCTCTGATGGTTGACGACGAGCACCGTAGTGCCGCCTCCGGTGCGCAGCACCGCTTCCAACGGAATCGTCAGAACGCCCTGGTGCTGATCGATAGAGAGGATGGCCTGCGCATACATTCCCGGAATCAAGCGGTTGTCGCGATTCTCAAAATCCAGCTCGGTTTCCATGGTCCGTGTTTGTTCGTTTAGCGCGTCGGCAAACCTGGAGACTTTTCCTTCGAAATCCTGGTTTAACGCTTGCACGTGCACTTTCATCGTTTGGCCCACGTGAATCTGGGCGGCAACCGATTCGGGGATGGGCAGGACAAGCCGCAGAACGGAATATTGCGCCAACCGGACCACTGGCATAGCTTGCGTACTGGAAGAGGTACCCGCCGCAACGAGCGCCCCGGTGTCGGCGTATCGCGTCGTGATGACTCCGGCAAACGGAGCGATGATCCGCGTGTAGTTCGATAAGGCGCTGTACTGTTTGCGATTAGCTTCAGCGACTTCAAGCTGTTGTTGCGCTGAGGAAAAGGCAGCTTTTGCGCTTTCCACCTGGGCTTGAGCTTCCAAACCTTTAGCCTGGGAATCGTCAAGTTCTTGCTGGGCGACGAGGCCAGGGCGGGTCTCGGCGGCCTGGTTCAGTCGAGTATAAGCAGAGTGCGCCGCTGCGTAAGTCGATTGCGTCCGTTCGATTTCGCTCTGCGCGCGGCGAACCTCGTCCTGTGCCCGGCGGACGGAGGCCTCGGCGCCGCTCAGTTGGGCGGCGAGTTCAGGAACCTCCAGCACCGCGAGCGTTTGCCCTTCTTTGACATGGTCACCGACGTCCACATTCATGGTTTGCACATATCCGGAAACTTTGGCGTGGACGTCCACTTCCTGGAATGGCTTGAACGCGCCGGCGATGGTCAGCGTGTCGCCGATGTTTCCGCGTTTCACGCGCGCAACGGCTGCAGAAACAACGTTCGAGTCGCTTCCGGCGCTGCTCGGCGCTTCGGCTTCGGAGGAACCACGGCTCACCCAATACCAGGCAAATAAGCAAATGGCCGCAAGAACGCCTCCGGCAAAAATCCATTTTTTCTTGGTCATAGTAAATTCCTGATGAGCAATGGGACCGGCGCAGCGCGGCTGCGTCAGCGCTGGATCCCGCATAGCTTGAGACTGGGCCTAGTGAATGGACTGGGAAAGGGCTCGTCCGGTTGCAGAGAATCGAGATTCAAGCAAACGGAGAAGATTTAGAGAGCGGGAGGAGGTCGAAACCACAAACTCGCGCACAAAAACTGCTGCGAAGGAAGGAGTTCCGAACCCTGAGGCAGGGAGGATCGGGAATCATCAGAAGACAGAGAAGAAATGACCTTCGCGAAAAAGACAGCTACAAACAAATGCGCATCCGGACTGCTGGGAGAAGAATATTTCTCCAACTCCGAAGATCCGACCGTGGCGCGGTGGCTTACCGGATGCTGAACTTTTAATCCGCCTGCTGATCCTGAAGCGTTGAGGTAAGGGTTGTACAGAAACGATAAGGCGAGCAACAGGCATACCCAAGCAGAGCGCTTGGCACGCCCTTTGGGCAAAGCATCTGAGCTGAATATCTTAGGCACTATAGTTACGATAATTGGACTGATTGCGGCGGTCAAGAGAATGCATCAGCCACGTTGCATACTTCCCTGGGGGAGGAGAAGGGGATCGGAGCCAGGGGTGCGCCGATCCCCAAGGTAGGATGTGAAACGAAGTTCAAACTCGCTGAGTATCGCAGCCCGGGGTCACGCCTGAATGAAGGGCTTGTGAATTCTCCATGACCTCTTCGCCGGCCGATGGAGACTGATTTTGGCCTTCCGTGGCAAGAGATAGTCCGCGTCCATGACGCACATCGAGGCCGCGCACCCAGAAAATGATGTCCTCGGCAATGTTTGTGGCATGGTCAGCGATGCGCTCGAGATGCCGGGTCGCGAGAATGAACTGCATCCCAGGGCTGACGAGCGCGGCTTGCTGGGTCATGCTTTGCATGAGCTGGTCGAAAATGCGATCGCGGTACTGATCGACGACGTCATCGCTCTGAAGAACTTGGCCGGCCATTTCGACGTTGCGAAATATCAGCGCGCCGAGGCTCTTGCTGACCATGGCGCGCACGGCGGAGGTCATGGGCGCCAATTCTTCGGGCACTTGAGCGCTCGGCATTTCGCGAAGCGAGATGACGCACTCGGCGAGATTCACGGCAAGGTCGCCGATGCGTTCGAGGTCATTCGTGATTTTGAGAGCCGCGACGATGAGGCGCACCTCGTCATCCGAGAAAGAGCCACGGCGGAGGAGCCGGATGGCGTGTTCATCGATGACAAGTTCCATTTCGTTGATTCGTGGCTCGAGTAAAAAAACTTCGCCGGGAAGAGCCCACGTCCGCGTATCGTTGACGCTGACGATGGCGTCCAGGCCGCGATTCATCGCGCCTTCGACGGTGCGCGCCATCGAGACTAGATAATTGACGAGAGTTTCGTACAGGACTGCTTCCGTCACTCCAGCCGGACTTGCCATAATTCCCCTTCCAGAGCTTTGGGCCGAAAGTCACACCCTTGCTCGTAGTCGGTACTTTCGCAAAAAAGTGGTTACAGTCCGTTCACAAAAAGATGAATGTGCGGATAAATCGGAAGGCGTCTCGCAGGATGAAAGTGGCAGGCGACGGGGTTACTGATGGGATGTGCGTGGCGCAGGATAGCTCGCAGGATAGTTAGAACTACAGTCTAAGAAGAAGGCTGCGTGCCGCCATTGCCCCGCCCGACTATTCCGTTGGAGCTGGAGCGCGACGCGGGATGCTCCGGATCAAAAAGTGGCACGGAAAAATGGAATTGTGAACCCTGACCCACTTCACTATCCACCCAGAGCCGGCCGCCATGCACCTCAACCAGATGTTTGGCGATAGCCAGCCCGAGGCCGGTGCCCCCGGCTTCGCGGGAACGCGCGACATCAACGCGGTAGAACCGCTCAAAGATGCGCGGCTGATCAGCTTGCGGGATGCCGATACCGGTGTCGGAGACGGTTAGGACAACTTCCTCTTCGACGGCTTCCGCGCTGAGCATGATCTGCCCGCCGGGCAGGGTGTACTGAATCGCGTTGTCCAAGAGATTTTGCAGAACCTCGGCGAGACGCCGGCGGTCTCCGGCGATATCCGGCAAGCGTTGCGGTGTGTTCACGGAGATGCGCAGGTCTTTTTCGGCGGCGCGGCGCTGGGCCGTCTCCAGGCAGCTTTCGATCAGTTGCGAAACACTGAGGCGGCGAATCTCAAGTTCGAGGCGCTCAGCGTCCATTTTAGAAAGCATGAGTAGGTCTTCCGTCAATCGCGCCAGCCGGCGGGAATGTTCGAGAATGATTTCGAGAAAGCGCGTGCGGTTCTGCGGATCGTCAATCGCGCCAGCGAGTAGCGTTTCGGCGAAGCCCTGAATGGCAGTGAGCGGAGTTCTGAATTCGTGCGAGACATTGGCAACAAAATCGCGCCGCACGCGTTCGAGCCGCCGCAGTTCGGTAATGTCGTGGAGCACCACGACAGCGCCGGTCGTGTCACCCGCACGCACGGCGGCAACAGTGATTGCAAAATGATGCTGTCGCAGCGTGCCAGTGACGATTTCCGATTGCACGCGCGGCTCGCCGTGAAGAACCTGGCGCACGGCTTCGAGCAGTTCGGTCTGCCGCACCACTTCCACGAGCGCGCTACCGGAGGTCGGCGGCACATCCAGGCTGAGAATTTCAGCAAATCCAGGATTCGCAAACACTAGCCGCTCCGAACCATTCACCACGGCAACACCTTCCACCATGCTCCCAAGAATTGCGGACGAAAGGTTACGCTCTTCGGTCAGCGTCTGGATGGTGCGGTCCAAACGGGCGGCCGTACGGTTGAGAGAAATCCCAAGCGCCTCGATGGCGTCTCCAGATCCCTCGCGAGGCAACGGACGGAAATCGCCTTCAGCGACGCGCCGGGAAAAATCCTTCAGGCGCTCAACCCGGCCCGTAAAGCTGCGAGAGAACAAGAGGGAAATTCCGCCGGCAATCAGCAGAATGAAAAACGATGCGAGCCACAACCGCCGCCGGAAAGAACTCAGACTTTCATCGACAGTCTCCAGTGGAAGCGCAAAACGCAAAACAATCGGAGAGCCCGAGGGTGTGTTCTGCCGCACCGCATAGTAGAGAAGATCGCGATTGATGGTGACGCTGTGGCGAATGGAGCGCCCATCACCGCTGGCCATCGCCTCAAGAACTTCCGGCCGGGTGGCATGATTTTCCATGGTTTGCGGGTCGGATTGTGAATCCGCGAGCACGCGGCCATCGGCAGTGATAACAGTGACTCGCGCACCGCTGGAGGCTATTTGCCCAACCCATTCGCGCAGGGGTGCATCGTCCTCAGATTGTCCAGGGAGAGCTGGCGTCCATTGCGGAAGACGCGCTTGCGCGATGCGGGCAATAGCGCTGAGCTGTTCGAAACCTGCGCGTTCGTAGTCGTCGCGGAAAGCTCGTTGCGCAAAAAAACCCACGGCGAGCAGGACGCTAGCCAGCAGCGCGAGAAATGCGAACGCGAATTTCCCGAATAGATTAAGCCGCACGAGTTTCGAACAAGTACCCCGCGCCGCGAACGGTCTTCAGATAAACGGGATTCTCCGGATCGGTCTCGATTTTTTCACGCAGGCGACGGACGTACACGTCCACGCTGCGCGGGGTCACGAAACGATCCGTGCCCCAGACGGCATCGAGCAGTTGATCCCGCGTGAAGACCCGGTTGGGGCGCGAAGCAAGGTAATAGAGCAGCCGGAATTCAAGCGTGCTAAGTGGAACGGCCTTACCCGAATGGCTCACGCGATAAGACGCCGGATCGATTGCCAGCTTGCCGATCTCGATGATCCGCGGCGAATCAGCAGGCGGCTCCGCACGGCGGAGCAGCGCCTTGACGCGCGCTAGCAACTCGCGCGGGCTGAAAGGTTTCGTCACGTAATCGTCGGCGCCCATCTCCAGTCCCACGACGCGGTCGGCTTCATCGCCGCGCGCCGTTAGCATGAGAATCGGCAAACGATTCAACGAATCGTCCCGGCGAACTTCCCGGCAAATGTCGAGCCCGGAAAGCTTCGGGAGCATGAGATCGAGAAGCAGCAAGTCAGGAGGCGTCTTCTTGAGAGTGTTCAAGCCAGAGCTGCCGTCAAAAGCAGCGCTAACCTGAAAACCTTCGTTGGCGAGGTTGTAGCGAACGAGTTCGACGATGTCCTTGTCGTCCTCGATGATCAATACGCGTTTCATAAGGTAGGCACGTTCCGCTCGCCGGCTTGCGGGAAGTTTACCGTACGCCGGAGAAATGCGATAGGAGGTGGAAACAGTTGAATCACTTTGAGATGTGCGTAGCACGACTGATTCTCGCAGCACGCGTGTAACACAGGGATAACATGAATGTGAATGGAGTGTGAACGCTGCAGCGAGCGCCTAGTTGCCGCTTGAGGTCGTAAAAGCCAGCGCTAAGAGCGTCTTTTGTTCGAGTTCGTGTGCTTTGGACGAACCAGTAGCGGGGCTGGCACTGGCCGAGCGCTTCACCGAGCGCACCTGCAGACCCTTGGCTTGCGCTAGACGCTCCAGCCGCGGCAGGACGTAGAACAGGGCGCCCATGTTCGCCGGCTCTTCCTGCACCCAGACGATTTCGCGGGCATTGGGATGCTCGGCAAGCGCGGCGGTAATTTCCGTGCGCGGCAGCGGATAGAGTTGATCGAGGAAGAAAATCGCCGTACTCGTGTCTTTGCGGCGGCGGCGTTCCCCGCGGAGCTCATGGCCGACTTTGCCGCTGGCGATCAGAATTCGCTTGGCGTTTTGCACTTCGTGATCGGGAACGAGCGGCTGGAACTGCGGCCGCGTGAAGTCTTCTATGTTCGAGCTGGCATCGGGATGTCGCAGCATGCTCTTGGGAGTAAAAACGATGAGCGGCTTGCGCCACGCACGCAAAGACTGGCGGCGCAGCATGTGAAAATATTGCGCGGCTGTGGAAGGCTGGCAGATTTGCATGTTGTCTTCCGCGGCGAGCTGCATGTAGCGCTCGATGCGCGCGCTGGAATGTTCCGGGCCCTGGCCTTCATAGCCGTGCGGCAGCAAAAGCACGAGACCACTCGGCAGATTCCATTTGTCTTCCGTGGCACTCAAAAATTGGTCGATGATCACTTGCGCGCCGTTGGCGAAATCCCCGAACTGCGCTTCCCACATAACCAGCGCTTCCGGATAGTCGCGGCTGAAGCCGTATTCGAAGCCGACGCAAGCCGCTTCGGAAAGCGAGGAATTGTAAACTTCGCAAAACGCCTGCTGGCGCGAGAGATGCGAGAGCGTCAGGTAATTGTGCTCTGTCTCCGTATCGATGAGAACGGCGTGTCGTTGATTGAAGGTCCCGCGCTGTGTGTCCTGTCCAGTTAGGCGCACAGGATTGCCTTCGAGTACCAGCGAGCCCAGAGCCAGCGCTTCGGCAAAGCCATAGTCGATGGCGCGCTTTCCATGGCCCATCTCGTTGCGCTGTTCCAGCAGCTTTGCGATTTTCGGGTGTAGGTGAAAGCCCGCAGGCACGCGAACGAGCCCGTCCGTGAGTTCGGCAAGAGTTTCCTGCGTCAGTCCTGTGTCGACTTCGTACGCCGGATCGTATTCCCCGCCCTTGTAGGGAGACCAATAATCCGGCAGCTTGCGCAGGTGCGGAATTTTTGTAAGCTGGCCGGCTTTTTGCTGCTCTTGTTCGTATTCCTTTTTCACAGCTTCGACAATTAATGAAGCGTCGATGCCAGTGCGCTCTGCATATATCTTCCAAAGAGGCGCATGGTTCTTGATTCGTTCATAAAGGACTGGCTGCGTGATGGTGGGATCGTCGACTTCGCTGTGGCCGTGGCGGCGGTAGCCAATAATATCCACCACAACGTCGCTGCCAAACGTCGCGCGGTACTCCGCCGCAAGTTTTCCGATCCGCACCACCGCGTCGGGATCTTCCGCGTTCACATGGAAAATCGGAACGCTTTGGCGTTTGGCAATATCCGAAGCGAATCGCGCCGAATGTTCTTGCGTGGGCTGCGTCGTGAACCCGATGAGATTGTTGACGACGATATGCACCGTGCCGCCGACGGTGTAGGCCTTCAGGTCGGCTAGATTGAGTGTTTCCGCCAGAATGCCCTGCCCTGCAAAGGCAGCGTCGCCGTGCATGACGATCGGCCACACTTTATTGAGCGTTTCGCGCGAGCGGTCGATGATCGGTCCATCCACGCCGTGGCGCGTCTGCTTGGCGCGAGCGCGGCCCATCGCTACGGGATCGACCGCTTCGAGGTGGCTGGGATTCGAAACCAGGTGCATGTTGATGGACTTGCCGCTCGTGGTGCAATAAACGCCGGTCGCGCCGACGTGGTACTTCACGTCTCCCGCACCCAGCACGCTACGCGGATCGACGTCTTCAAACCCGGAAACCACTTCGTGCGGCAGCTTGCACGCCGCGTGGACCATCACATTCAATCGCCCGCGATGGCTCATCGCCATGACGCAGTCGACGGCCCCGAATTCTCCGGCAGTGTCCAGGATAGTATCGAGTAGCGGGATCAGCGACGTGACACCCTCGAGCGAAAACCTCTTGGTGCCTAGATAGCGCGCCTGAAGAACCTGCTCGAAAAGGTCTGCGCGAACGAGGCGCTCAAGAATTTTTTCCTGATTAACTTCCAGTCCCGGCCCCTCGATGCGCTCGGCGATCCATCGCCGCCGCTCGGGTTCGGGCAAGTGCATGAATTCCACGCCAATGTTGCCGCAGTAGATGCGGCGGGCTTCCTCAGCGGCCTCCCCAGTTAATTCGAGATCGGCAAGCTTCTGCGGCTGGAAAATGCCAAGAGGATCCAGCGTGGCTTCGTAATACCCCCAACGGCGAAAAGCGTCAAAAATCCGTTCGCGCTGCTCGTTGCCAGCAGGTTTCTTCGACCCTTTAGCGGGTTTTGTGGGGCGCTCTAGTGTTGCGATTGTACGGTCGGCCATAAATCTGTCCCTAACAACCTTCTATTTTGCCACAGAACGCATTTTCTTGTTTTTTCGGGCAAAGACCAATTTCCGAAACACGCCTGAGCGCGGCCGGAAGAAGGATCCCGCCAGCAGCCAAAATGGCGCTGTTTCGAGGTGATTTTTGGCGGAGACTCGGTGGTGGAAAGCTCTCGAACTCTTTCTGGATCTGGATCATGGCGCCAATGACAAAGCATGCCACGGATTCACTTAGCGTGGGCCGTGCCACATTTGAGGAAAGTGATGCCGCTTGGGCAATCGTCGAGGAATATTACGAAGCGGCTGGCGTTGTCGCACGCGATGCAAGAGAAGACTTCGAACGGATTTACTTTCGCGATGGAGCTGGGGTCTGGCTGGCAACCGTAGCGAGCGCTGTTGTAGGGTGTGTTGCGCTGCGCCCTCTGGCGAAATTCGCGCACAGTGGAGAGGTCAAACGTTTGTATATACAGCCGCAGCATCGAGGGCATGGAATCGCGGCTGCCTTGTATCAGAGCCTGGAGAAATACGCGCGCGAGCGCGGCTATGAATGGCTCTATCTGGATACGACCGACGAAATGGTTGCAGCGCAGCGATTTTATGCCGCATTGGGGTACGAATTGACGACGCGCTATAACGACAATCCCCAGGCCACGATTTTTATGCGCAAGGATTTGCGCTCTTCAACTCGATAGCCGCTCTTTTTCATCTACACTTTTCGGCCGGCACAGAAACCACGTGTTGAATATTTACAACGCGAGAATGAGCGATTCGAGCCTGCGGGCAATTTCGTCGGGTGGCGTGTCCGGTGAAAATACAGCCGGCGCGCCGATGCGTACAGTGATCTCGCCAAAGTGGGCAAGACGGCGGCGTTCGCGTTTCATTTGCCAGACGCCGTCGAGGCGCATGGGGATGATAGGCAGCCCAAGATTTTCCGCCAGCAGTCCGATTCCGCTTTGGAAAGTGGCCATGCGGCCGTCTTCAGAATTGTTGACCTCGCCTTCGGGGAAAACGAGGAGGCTGTAACCGCGGTCGGCGGATTCGCCGGCGAAACGGAAACTTTCTCGAAAGCCGGAATGTTGCGGCAGCGGGAAAACGTTGAAAAGTGCCGTTGCCAGCCAGTAGCCCAAATAATAAGTCCAGCGTTTCGCAAAGAACCAATCGCGGGGCGGCTGCCGCATCCTCTGTAAGTACTCGCCCCCCATTGCCGTGGCAAGACGATGACGAAAACGCCGCGGTAGCGCCGCGAGAATCAAGCCAATGTCTGCGCGGCGGGTGATGTGATTCGAAACGATGAGCACGGGACCACGAACATCGCGAAGATTTTCCCGTCCAAGTATTTTAGGATGCCCAAGGATTTGCGTGGCTGGCCAAACAAGCGCGTAGTAGACCGCGAGCCGGAACCAGCGTGCTGGCGCGCGTTGCGCCCAGCGCGGATAAACGTATTCCGTGCGATGGGCAGCCGGTTGTTGCAGAAGGCGCTGTACGTCTGCAACAGTTCTTGCCTCGGCGAACGACGTTTCGTTTAGTTCAACTTGGTAACGCTCTTCGAGCGCGCTCATCAACTCCACACGATCCAGAGAAGAAAGCTTGAGTTCGTCCTCCAATTTCAAAGAGTTGCCGTTTCCTTGCGCAAACTTCTCCAACAAGCCACCCAATCCATCTCCAGACCCTTTGGCAACCGTCGCGCCCATGGGTTGCGTCGCGCGTGCCGCAATCAGAACCAACCGCGGTTTACCCGTGGGAGTTCGCGGAAAATCCGGCTCCGGCCAAACAAACCATTCTTGCAGCCGCTGAAATTCCGCAAGCAATTTGTTCGCGCTCTCGACGGCAATCCGCGCCACGGTAGTTTTCGGCTCCGTACTTTTTTGCATTAGCAGAACCGCCAGAGGCTCGGAACCTCCTCCACCGGAGGGAACCACGACGCAATCGCGCACGCCTCGTTGCTTCCGCAGCGCCGCCTCAATGTCCTCTGGATAAATATTCAATCCCGCCGCCGTCACGATGACGTTTTTCTTGCGGCCCTTGAACCGAAGATTGCCCTCGGCATCGAGTTCCCCGATATCGCCCGTGAGCAGCCACCCTTCGCCGCCTTCTTTTTGCTGAACGGTCCCGCCTTGCCAATAACCGGTGGAAACATTTTCGCCGCGCACAAGAATTTCGCCGTCGTCGGCAAGCCGAAATTCGCGCCCTGGAAGAACTTTTCCGATGGATCCCTGCGTTGCGCGAAAAGGATGATTCAAACTAATGAGCGACGCGGTTTCCGTCATGCCGTAGCCTTGCACGACCGCGTAGCCCACACGCTTGAAAAACTCTTCTGTTTCGGCGGAGAGCGCGGCTCCGCCGGAAATGAAAGCCCAGAACTTCCAACCAAACCGACGGTGAATGCGGCGGAATCGCCAAGCGCGGCGCAAGAATTTTTCGCCGTTCGCCGCGTCAAAAGTTTTCGCAAGCCAGCCTCTCGGTCCGCGCGCTTCCAGTTCGCGCTCGATTCCCGCATGCAAAGCATCCAGCATGCGCGGCACGGCGATAAGTGCCGTGGCTCGTTCGCGCTTCACGGTACGGATAATTTCCGAAGGATTCGCGGACTGTTCGAAGACAACAGTTGCTCCGAGCAGCGGCGGCACAAAGAGCGCCATGAATTGGCCGAAAACATGACTCAGCGGCACCAGCGTCACGAATCGCAGCGGATGAAACCATCGCTCATACTTCCGGTAGGGATCTATCCCGCGTTCGAGCGGCTCAAGATTTGCCAGAAAATTGCCGTGCGTCAGAACCACCCCGCGCGGCTCCGCCGTCGTCCCCGAAGTAAAAAGAATCTGCGCAATGTGATTCCGAGTGATTGCCTCGTCAGCGAAGCCTTCATAGGAAACCTGATAGTTCTGCGACACGGTGTCCGCCAAATCCTCCAGTACGAGCTTTGGGATGGCGGGATCGAGGACAGCTTTTTCGCGCGAAGCGAAGATGAGTTTGACGCCCGCATCGCGTGCAACGCGGCCGGCGAAATCGAGAGTAGCGCCGTCATCCATGGGCACTGCAACCGCCCCGTGCAACAAGCAGCCCCAGAAGGCCGCGGTCCACTCCGCGCTATTCGGTCCCCACAGCAGCACGCGATCGCCCGTTCGAACGCCGCGTTCCTTCAGCCCCAATGCACAAATAGACGCAACACGCGCTAGCTTGCGGTAAGTCCACGCTTCGCGACGATAGCCGCGCTGCTGCACAAACGCGACGTCGTTGCCATAGCGCTCGAACTCACGAAACAGAGATAGAAGATTGTCTCGGGACATGTTCCCCGGTTTTTCTCGCAACTCTGAGATGGCTTGATTCTACGCCTGCAGGGAGCGCACAAGCTCCGCCGATGCAACGAGGTAGCACGTCTCGTGCCACGACAACCGGCGCCTGGAAGGCCATGCCACGAAAGAACGCTACCTTGCATCTCATGGAAAGCACGCAAGCAGAACTCCGGTATTTTCGGGTACAATAGTTTCTGCTGGGGGCGCTGTATACCCCTATCTACTTCGTTCTTAAGCAGGATAAATGCCAGTACCTATTTCACAGATGTGGACGGTCGCAACCTACGTCCTCAAGCAGAAAATTGCGGGACGCAAGCGCTATCCATTTGTGCTGATGCTCGAGCCGCTTTTCCGTTGCAATCTGGCGTGCGCCGGCTGCGGCAAGATTCAGTATCCCGCGCATATTTTGAAGAAGGAATTGAGCCCTGAAGAGTGCTTCAAGGCTGTGGACGAGTGCGGCACGCCGATGGTTTCGATTCCCGGCGGAGAACCGCTTATGCACCCCCAGATCGACAAAATCGTCGAGGGGTTAGTTGCCCGCAAAAAATACATCTATCTCTGCACCAATGCGCTGCTCTTGAAAGAAAAGCTGGACCTCTTCAAGCCCAGCAAGTATTTGACCTTCTCCGTTCACATGGACGGCCAGCGCGAACACCACGATTTCTCCGTGTGCCGCGAAGGCGGTTACGATCTAGCGGTCGATGGAATCAAAGAAGCGCTGAAGCGCGGCTTCCGCGTCACGACCAACACGACACTCTTTGACGGCGCCGATCCGAACAGCGTCCGTCAGTTCTTCGACGAAATGATGGAGCTGGGCGTCGAAGGCATGATGCTTTCGCCCGGCTATTCCTACGACAAGGCGCCGGATCAAAAGCACTTCCTCGGGCGCGCACGCACACGCCGGACATTCCGCGCCATCCTTTCCAACCGCAAGAAGAGCTGGCAGTTCAACCAGTCGAAACTGTTCCTGGAATTTCTGATGGGCAAGCAGCAGTACACCTGCACGCCCTGGGGCATGCCCACTTACAACGTCTTCGGCTGGCAGAAACCTTGTTATTTGCTCCAGGACGGTTATGCCGACACCTTCCAGGAGTTACTGGAAACGACCGCATGGCAAAATTACGGCACGGAATCTGGTAATTCCAAGTGTGCTAACTGCATGGTGCATAGCGGTTATGAAGCCTCGGCCATGGACTATACGTTCAGCGGCTTACGGGGCCTTTGGTCAGCTATGAAGGCAACTTTCGCCGTGAAATATGAGGATGCAGACGCACTAGCCCTCCTCAACGAACCCACAAAGCCGGTTCATTCTTATAATCCGCTCATTCAGATCGATAAGGGCAAGTCTCAACTCGAGGAGACGCGCGCTTGACTGGTCCTCGACACGCCGATCAGCCTGCCCACGCGGAAACTGCTCCACTGAATCCCGACTCACTGGAAGTCGCCCCTGGAACCATTCACGATGCCGTTCAAGGTTGGGTCCCCGAACTCGCCACAGAGGACGAAGTTCGCGTTGCTCTCGAAAAAGCGTTCGATTACCGCGGCGACGTAGCCCTAACCACTAAAGATGGCAGGAAGATAGAAGGATACATTTTCGATCGCGTGTCGGGTCCCACGCTGGTCACTTCGTTTGTGCGAGTGCTTCCCAAGGATTCCAATCAGCGCGAGAAGATCGCTTATGCTGACATTGCAGCGCTCGCCTTCACGGGCCGTGATCCCGCTGCCGGAAAGAGTTGGGAAGCCTGGGTCCGTAAGTACTGGGAAAAGAAGTCATCCGGCGAGGCCGGTTTGAGCCTGCAGCCTGAGTCTCTCGAATAACCGAAAATCACGCCCTGGAAGCTCCTTCTTGCCCGCATCATCGCAGTAAGCCTATATTTTTCAATGCATTAGACAGCAAGGCACGCCTATGGCCCATCAGCTTGCGGGATGGACAATCGAGCCATTTTGTAGTAGTATGTGAACAGCTTTTGTTGTTCTTGTTACGCCGTCTTGCTCGTTAAAACCAGGGGCACAGACAATTTTTGCAGTCTTTTTTGAGGCCCGAATAGGATCGGGATTTACGCAGTCCGTTCGATAGTGCCTCGCCGCAACGAGTTTTAAATCGAGTTTCATCGATACAAAGTGTGGTTAAGGAGGATGATGTGCAAGTGATGGCAGAGGGACAGACAGTCAAGCACGATACATACGGCTTGGGCATTGTTACCGCATCCGACCAGGAACGTACCGCGATTGATTTCGACGATCACGGTCCCAAGTTGTTCGTTACCAGCATTATGGTGGCAGAGTTGATCGGTGAAGCGCCCGCCACCCCGCCGAAGACCAAGCGCCGCCGCAAGGCTTCCACTGCAGCGAAGGCCGCGAAAAAGGCCGCTGCTGCTACTGCAGCTGCCGCCGTCGCAGGTCACGCGTAGTTCTTTTCTCTCCTCGCTCTTGAAGTTCACTCCACCCCTTTGCCAATCCGGCGAAGGGGTGTGTCCACGAATTCCAACTTCCCACTATATGTGTTCACCCTCTAAATGGCGTGAGCGTCAACACTTACCGCTTCGCTTCCTCTCACGACCTGCCTCGTTGACATCCTGAGCCTCGGGGCTAATCCTGAAAGCATACTCACAGGTGCGAAGCTTTCTGCTAAACGGAGCGCAAAATGAGAATCGCAACTTTGAAGTCGGCCCTGGGGCTGTGCCTGGCCTCTTTCCTTTTCACTGGAACTGCGTCGCCTGCTCATGGCCAGAGCACGCCCGGTGTATCTGAGAGCGAAATCGCAATTGGATCGTGCTCCGCTTTGGAAGGGCCATCTCATTTCCTCGGGGTGGAAACCGTCACTGGCGCAAAGGCTTATTTCAGCCTGATCAACGACGAAGGTGGCGTGAATGGGCGCAAGCTCAAACTCGTCTCCGCAGACGACAGCTACGATCCCGCAAAGACGCAAGCCTGCTTTGACCATTTGATGAGCGAAAAGGTTTTTGCGCTCGGCTTCTTCGTTGGGACGCCTACTGCCGTGAAGTATGTCCCCATGGCCGATGGTGCCAAGATTCCTCTCGTCGGCTTGTTTACGGGCGCGCAAACACTATACGTACCTCTGCGCCATTGGATTGTGAACGTGCGGGCGTCCTACTTCGATGAGACCCGCGAACAAGTGGACGGTCTCTGGAAGACGCTTGGCTACAAGAAGATCGGGGTCATTTATCCTGAAGATGCGTTTGGAACCACGGTTCTGGAAGGCGTGAAAGGCGCCCTCAAAGAGCATGGCGCCGAGCCCACAGCCGTCGCGTCCTATCAGCGTCAGACGGCACAAGTGGGAGGCGCTATCGACACGGTGCGAACAGCGAACCCGGATGCGGTCGTCGTCGTGGGCCCTGCCAATACTGTGGCACCAATCATCAAGCAAGCACACGCCAAAGGCTGGAAGCCGCTCTTTCTGACCGTCTCGTTTGTCGGTACGGATGAATTGATCTCGGAGGCGGGTCCGGATGCGGAAGGCGTGGTGATTACCCAGGTCGTCCCGCCGTATTACATGACAGATTTCAAATCGGTCGCTCTCTACCGTCGCGCGCTGGGAAAATACTTCCCTTCGGAGCAGCCTAATTTTGTGAGCCTTGAGGGGTTTGTGGATGCCATGGTGCTGGTGGAGGGCCTCAAACGAGCGGGTAAGGATCTCACGAGGGAAGGTTTGATTCACGCCATTGAGACTATCCACGACCATGACTTAGGACTCGGACCGCAGCTCAAACTCAACTATTCAGCGAAGGAACACAAGGGCTTTGACCATGTGCTGCCCACGGTGGTTCGGGGCGGCCGCGCTGTGCCGTTCACCGATTGGGCGACGGCTGCGCCAAAACAGTAGGACAGAGATTCTTGTCTGTCGCTCGTCAGCCAGCAACCAAATCCAAAAAATTCCAAAGGCAACATCCAAATCCCCGAAAACGACAGGCAGGAGTGCCTGTCCTACTTGTGGGCGGATTCGGTTTGCTCGAAGGCGTGGTAGGAAGAACGTACCAGCGGGCCGGCTTCTACGTGTTTAAAGCCCATGGCTTCGCCTAGGATTTTGAACTCGGCGAATTCGTCGGGGTGAACATATCGAACGATTGGCAGATGCTCTTTTGTTGGTTGTAGATACTGACCCAGGGTGAGGATGTCAGTGCCTTGTGAGGCGAGATCCTGAATCGTAGCGAGTACTTCGTGCTTTTCCTCGCCTAACCCCAGCATCAAACCCGTTTTCGTTGGAACATCCGGATGCATTTGCTTGGCGCGGCGCAGCAATTCTAGCGATCGCTCGTAGACAGCGCCTTTGCGCACTTGGCGGTAAAGGCGCGGGACGGTTTCTGTGTTGTGATTCAGAACGTCGGGGCGCGTCGCGAGAACTACATTTAGCGCGTTCCAGTCGCCACGAAAATCGGGGATGAGCACTTCCACTTTGCAGCCTGGCACGCGGCGGCGAATTTCTTCAATGGTGCGCGCAAAAATGTGAGCGCCGCCATCGGGCTGGTCGTCGCGATTGACGCTCGTGACAACCGCATAGCGCAAACCCATTCGCGCTACGGCTTCGGCGACGCGTTGCGGCTCGTTTTCGTCCGGCGGACCGGCTGGCTTGCCGCTCGGCACGGCGCAAAATCCGCAGGCTCGCGTGCAGATATCTCCCAAAATCATGAAGGTAGCCGTGCCGTGGTCCCAGCATTCGCCCATGTTGGGGCAGCGCGCGCTTTCGCAAACGGTGTGCAGGTCGAGCGTGCGCATGATGCGCTTCAGGTCCTGGTAACGATCGCCGCCGAAAAATTTTATTCGCAGCCAGTCTGGGCGCGGATGCGCTCCTGGCGATGGCACCGGTATCTGCGGCGTGCTGGAGATGATGTTGAAGGGCGAGGCCATGGTGTGTGCTCGAATTCGCTAGTTTACCTCATTGGGAGTGCGGAACAAATGGCGTCGCCAGTGACCCGTGATCGGTGGGACTGCGAAGTAACAAGATAACGATGTGATGAGACAAGGAATAGCAAAAGCAGATCACTCGGCTTCGCTCGGGATGACAGAGCGGGGGAAGTCGAAAGCCAAGGAGAGGATAACGCCCCGAGTGGCTCGGGGTAGACGCCGACGCCCCGACCCGGTCGGGGTGAACGCCGTGCGCTGAGGTTGCGCAGAGAAGAATCGCAGATGGCACCCCCCACCCGGGGTGTACGGAGGTTATGAAGTAAACCATTGAAGGGATTGGAGCTGCCAGCGTTTCTGCGTGTCGCGAGGTCACTCGGAAAGAGGCGGCTCGCGATCGGGACCCCACCCCCACCCCCTGTTTTTTGCAAGAATATGATTCGATTGGGGTTAAGAGGTAGGGGTATGCGAAAGATGTGATTCTATGGGAGTTAGAGATAAAACGGTGGTTGGACTGAAAAATGGGATTGACGATCGGGAATAATACCCACCCCCCGGTGTTTTTCGTACCCTTCGCGGGCGCTCTGGGTAAAAGAATGGCAGACACAGGACTTATGTTTGACGCGGCGTCAAGAGCGTCAACATCCGGAGAGCTAAACGCAGAGACACAGAGAGCGCAGAGTTTAGGAGAAGACGGAACTGCGGAGGACATAACGGGAAAAGCTGGGTGCGGGAGGGTTGGGCGTGGGGGGAACCCTTCGATGCTCAGGGCTAGCATGAAAAACGGTAGCATGGGATTGGCGAAGAGGTAAAGTGAATTGCAGGGAATGGTCGAAATTGATCGTTGAATGGCGGCCGCCGGGGGTCGAACGGCGATGGGGAGCGTTGAATCGCCGTACCAATTAGCGGAGAACTTCCAGTCCGCCCTCTTGCCGGTCGGAAGAGTGAAAAGGCATCCCACTGGAACGGTTCAGTGGCCGTTACTACCCTGTAACGTAATTCGCACAGTTGAATTTGATTGCGTTAGAATCCATATATCAAGTCCCTATTTCCCGTCAGTCATGGACGACCGTCTTTGGGCCAGCGGCTATTGTCATTGTCCCTTAGATGTTTGGGTGAGCGAACAGCCGCGGGCGCAGAATATTAGAATGGCGATAAAAAAACAGGAATTCTACGAAGGTGCCGCGCTTCACTTATTGGCTCGATCCGGCAAAATCACTGCCCTCCGATATGATCCGCCATTCTTTACATTGAATGACCATTTGTTGGTCCTTCTGAAATACAGCACAAGAGGTCGCAGTCCATGGGGGTTTACGTTTACGTCGGATGAGCAAGGACTCTTGGACGCTGCGGACTCGAGATCAAAGATTGTAATCGGACTTGTGTGTGGTGCCGACGGTGTAGCGGCATTCAGCTATGACGACTACCGCCGCATCGCGGCCCATCGGCAGTCCGCTGTCCACGTGTCCTGTTACAGGGGACATGGCGAGCATTACGAAATAAGCGGACCCGACGGCCGCCTTGATCGTAAGATCGCCCCGTCAAATTGGCGAAGAATTCTTGAACCGTGAGGTGATTCGTGAAACACAGTGACCAGATTCTCGCTTTGCTTCAAAAACAGATTGGCAATAATCAAGAAGTTCAAGACATAAGCAAAACAGCGAAAGAGGTCGCCGGCAAATGGGTCGATCCGCTGAGTGGGGGAAAAGCCGAAACAAACGGTCTCATTTATGGACTAGTTCAAAGTGGGAAAACGGGCGTTCTTACTGTCACCGGCGCGATGGGCGCTGACGAGGGCTACCGAACGTTGATTATTCTTACCTCGGACAACGACCCACTTTACGAACAGACTCTCGGTCGAGCAAGGGAAGCCTTCCCGGGAATCGATATTATCGGGAAGAAAGAGTTCAAGGACGCGGATTCTTTTCTGCAGCGGGTCAGGAGTGGAACTTCTGCCATTGTTACCACAAAAAATTCAGGACTTTTAAAAACCCTGATTGAAAACTTCCAGAAAGGAAAAGTTCGCGGGCTCACATGTCTCATCATCGATGACGAAGCAGATCAGGCTAGCCTCAACACTAAGGAGGCAAGAGCGGACGGCACACGAAGTGCGATAAATGACAGGATCGCCTCCCTTCGAGCCTTCTTCGAAAGAAATACATATCTTCAAGTAACGGCCACCCCGCAGGCTTTGTTCTTGCAGACTCCGGGACATAACTTTAGACCAAAATTCACTGTTTTGAGCCATCCCGGTGCCGACTATGTTGGGGGCGAAGACTTCTTCGGAGATGATTCGACGCTCGTCAGGGAATTCGATCTGCACGATATCACCACACTTGCCCCTGGCGCGCAGCCCATTCCAAAACTGGAGATTCCCAAGTCGCTCCTCAAAGCGTTAGACACCTTCATGATCGGCGCTACGTTCAAACGAACGAAGGACGCTGACGAAAATTGCGCCTTCCTCTGTCACGTCAGCACTCGCACAGACGACCATAAGCATATTGTTGATCTACTGAGAAAGTACAAAACCGACTTGGCAGGAAAACTGAAAGTGCAGGATCAAGCGACCATTGCGAGATTAAGGGCAGCTTACGAGGATTTGGCGGCGACTGACGAACGAGTGAGAGGAAGTAGCTTTGATGATTTGGTGACCGCGATTGGCTTTTTCTCACCCGGCATTACGGTGAAGATGGTGAATGGCCAGACGGATGAAGACGTTGCGGTGAAATCGCCGTACAACCTTTTTGTGGGAGGAAACAAGCTGGGCCGCGGCGTCACCATAAAGAATTTATTGGTCAGCTACTACGGTCGCAACCCCAAAAAGCCACAGGCGGACACCGTCCTGCAGCACGCCCGCATGTACGGATATCGTAGGAAAGATATTGGATTATTGAGGTTATTCCTCCCGCCCGAACTCCACACTGTTTTTAAGGCTATCAATAAGATGGAGCGCGGGTTACGAGACTTAATTGCCCGAAAGCCTGGGGAAGAATTTCGGGGAATTTATGTGGAAAGTGGAGTCAGCCCAACTCGGAAGAACGTCTTGGCGCCTGGTTCTATCGGCGTCTATTCCGCGGGAAGCATCTATAACCCGGCGCAAGTCATGCGCGATGATTCCTGTAAGCTATCAACAACGAAAATCGACAAGAAACTTACGGCGGTAGGGGACAAGAAGTATCGCGAAATGCCTATCGAGGATATTATCGACCTTGTTGCTAGCACCGTCCCGGACCAAGGGCAATCAGAGCGCGTCTGGGACCCGGTTGCCGTTGGGGAATCGATTCGACACTTCGCTGAACAGCAGAATCAAAAAACAGGCTTCGTCTACGTGGATCGCGACCGTGGTTTAGAAGAAAATCGCGGCGAAACTAAGGGAATTTTGACTGGCGGTGAGGCAGGCTTAGTTCCAACTGATAAGATCACACTTTTTCTACTTAGAACAGCCGCAAAAGGAAAGAAGAATCCTGCGTGGTGGCCGCAGATAAGGTTCCCGGACGGAAGTTATGCTTTCGCGTTCGCAGTATAAACTTGGCCAGGTCTGGCCCAACAAGTCAGAATTCGCTAACATGGGGTTCTAATGCCAGTTATGCCTAGCGCAATTGACCTGTTTTGTGGTGCCGGAGGTCTCTCGGAGGGCCTTCGCCAAGCTGGTTTCGACGTGTTGGGGGCAATCGACCTTGATGCCGTAGCATGCCGCGCCTACAGGTTAAATCACCAGAAGGTAAAACTTTGGGAAATGGATATCCGGCGACTATCGGGCGCTGACATCATGCGCAATCTGAACATTGGGCCAGGCGAGCTCAAGCTCTTGGCTGCCTGTCCGCCGTGCCAAGGTTTCTCGACGATGCGAACCAAGAATGGCATTCGTCGGAATCGGGACCGACGCAATAATCTTATCTTTGAAGTCCTTCGGATCGTGCGCTCTATGAAACCGGTTTCGGTGATGTTCGAAAACGTTCCCGGCCTCGCTAGTGATAGGCGGTATGTCACGTTCCTAAAGAAGCTGGAATCGCTTGGGTATCGGGTGAAGTGGAGAGTTCTAAATGCGGCCGACTTCAATGTGCCCCAAAGACGCCGAAGACTTGTTCTCTTAGCCTCAAGAATTGGAGAACCTGAGTTTGCAGCGACAGTGGATAAACGCGCAACGGTACGTCAAACCATTGCAGGGCTCGCACCTCCCCAGCGTAGCCGCGATCCTCTTCACAACTATTCCCCGCGACGAAGCGCAAAGATCGAGGCTCGCATAAAGAAGATTCCCGCAGACGGCGGTAGCCGAGCGGCACTTGGCGCGCGCCACCAATTGCCTTGCCACAAACGTTCGAACGGATTTAAGGATGTGTACGGTCGAATGGCATGGGATAAGCCGGCCCCAACAATTACATGTGGCTGCATCAATCCGTCAAAAGGCCGATTCCTGCATCCGCAGGCAGATCGGGCAATCACACTTCGCGAGGCTGCCTTGCTCCAGACCTTTCCAAAAAGCTATCGGTTCCCCTTGGACGAAGGGCGTTACCCGGTTGCCGAGCTCATCGGGAATGCTCTCCCGCCGGAGTTCATCAGGCGTCACGCGCAATCATTGCGCGAATCAGTGTCGGCACAATGAGGTAACCGCTAACACCTTTCGGCAGTAAAAAAAGCCTTCTACAACTGGGAAGATACCTCGTGGACACGTTTAGTAGGGCGGCGCGCTCCCGCGTCATGAGTCGTAATAAATCGCGTGGTACGAAGACGACAGAGTGGAAGTTCAGATCACTCCTCATGCGATCCGGCGTGAGAGGTTGGAAACTCGGACATGACTACGGTCTCGCGGGAAGACCGGATGTGGTCTTCGCACGTGCCCGCGTCGCGATCTTTTTGGACGGCTGCTTCTGGCATGGCTGTAAGCGTTGCCGTTCTATTCCCTCGGCAAATCGGGTGTTTTGGTTGAACAAGATTCGAAAGAATAGAAAGCGAGACAAAAAAGTCCGCCGAATGCTCCGTGCCATGGGCTGGAAAGTGATGGCTGTTTGGGAGCACGAGCTTAGAAACAACTGTTTGCATGTCCTGAGAAGAGTGGAGAACGCCTGTGCGCGGAAGTAATTTAATAGACGTGAGGCGTGGGCCTGTGATCGGGCCAATTGGCGCATCGTTTTCCGATTTGGAGGAGAAAATGCGTTTGACGTTGAACTGACTGGCTAACATTGAAGAGCGAGAAAAATTTATGCCTAGGAAAAACCCAGTTCATCCCGGCCGCGTCGTCCGGCACGATTGCCTTGAGCCTTTGGGACTCTCTGTGATGGCGGGCGCGAAGGTGCTCGGCGTGACGCGGCAGGCGCTTAATAATCTGGTGAACGGCAAGTCTGGGATTAGTACGGAGATGGCGATACGGCTATCGAAGGCTTTTGGGAGCACGGCGGAAACGTGGTTGCGCATGCAGCTTGCGTATGACCCTGCTGCCGCGCGGAAGAATGAAAGCCAGATCAAGGTTCGGCGGCGGCATGTTGGAGAGTTGCATGCTTGAGGGCTTGCGGATGGAACAAGGATTTGAAGAGCCAATGGACGGAGAAGAAAGACCCACCCTCAACAAACGAGGGTGGGGCACCCGCGCAGAGGTCAGTGAGTAGGAAGTAGTGAATAGTGAATAGTGAGCAGGGAGGAAAAAGCAGATCCCTCGCTCCGCTCCCTTCGAGGATCAGGGCAAGCGGGATGACAAAAATTTTTGTGTGGGGGAAGTGGTGAGGGACGAGTGGCTAGTAGCAACAGGACAGAGAAAAGATAACGCGGGGGCGGTGAGTTGGCGGAGGGGCGCGGAGAAGAGGGCACGACGTGTCGTTCCCCTACGAGGGACAAGGCGAGTCGTGGCGAGGGAACAAGGGAAAAGGCGAGAGAAGAGGGCACGATGAATCGTGCCGCTACAACGGAAAAGGCGAGCGGAGATGCGGGCACGACGTGTCGTGCCCCTACGAGGGAAAAGGCGAGACCAGGGCGAGTGAATAAGGGAAAAGGCTAGAGAAGATGGCACGATGAATCGTGCCGCTACAACGGAAAAGGCGGGCGGAGAAGCGGGCACGACGTGTCGTGCCCCTACGGGGAAAAGGCGAGGTGAAAAAGTTGAGGGCGCAGCATGCGGTTAAGCATGCTGCGCCCTCTAAATCGAGCCGTAAAGTTTCAGGCTTCCGGGTCAATCCGGTGACTCAACTGCCTTGCGGCTAATCGCGTCTTCCAAACTGATTCGTACCACCTACAAGCTTTCCGATTCGGAGGAAAATCACAATGGCGGTTAAGCCTTTGCGACTTTCGCTCCAGACCGCAAAACCAGTGAACTCTTCGACTAAGCTTGCCGCTGCAAAAGCCGTGAAGCCTTCGCAAACTTCAAGCCTAACCGCTGAGCCTCAGGAGGCTTGGGTTCAGCCTTTCGGTGCAACAGCCGCGAAGCCATTGCGTCCTACGTGCTGAACTCTCGCGTTCCTGAGCTACTCGACCCAGTTTGGCGCTGCAATCGCGGTTAAGCTTTTGCAGCTTCCTTGCTGAATCGGGAAGTCTTTGAACTTCCCGGTGCCGTTCAAAATCGCGACAACGGTTAAGATATCGCGAAGTCTGAACCGAACCGTAAAGTCATTTCGCTTCCGGTTCAATCTGTGCGCAAGATAAACCTGGCCGGATGCAGCGTCAATGGAATTCGCAGAAAATGTCTGTGCAAAATTGTGAATGAGTGTGGAAAAAAAAGAAAACGATTCCAGCGCGGAAAACGCTGAGAACACGCCGGAGAGTAGGGAGAACTGAGAAGAGATCAAGGAGAGAGAAAAATTGATCGCGTACAGAGTGCGGAAAGTACAAAACTTTTCGACCGCGTAAGAAACTACAACCCATCTCATAAATCGGAGCTTCGGAAATATCAAGATTCTTCAGGGGCTAAAGCCCGCGTTTCCGAGACGTTTTCGGCACGGCTGAAGCCGTGCCCTCCTAAAAAACATTTATGAGATTGCTTGCACTCAAATTGTGAAGGCAAGGATTTTCTTAGAGCGGAAGCGGATCAATTCAGTTGAGTGCAATCAACGCGGTTGGCGTGAAGAGCGCACGAAGTCGCGCAGGACCGTTACGTTCGGGCCGTACGCACCGATGCGGCCTGCGTCCACGGGCAAGCCCAGCAGCTCGGCCTGATCTAGATCGACGCCGGCGTCATCCAGCTCGGACAAACTAAAACCTTGCGCGGGCAGCACGCGATTCAACCCCGTGGGATACACGGGCCGCGGCGGGCGATGACGCTGCCAAGGGCGGCGCGCCAGTTCATAAAATTGCTGCCAATCGCGTTTGTGCCACGTGGTCATGGTTCTCTTTGTTGATACGTCCTCTTCTGCCGTTTGGATGCATGGTCCGGCTAGAAGGTTCTTCTCGAACTTATCAGACATTGCTTATCTCACCTGCGGCCCTCGTTACTGCAAATCCCTCGCTGGGGAGGCGGGCTGCCAGGCGCTCAACATACTTCACATTCGACGCTGTGAGTCATTTTCCTTCTCTACTGTTTCAAACACGTTACCGGACGATTTGTTTCGTATGCGTCACTCCCTATTTCGATGGCTGCTGCTCCGTCTCTACCCTTTTCGATCCGTCTCTAAAAGGGGGCAAGGACGTCCGTTAGGCGCGGGATACTATACGCAATGACCAACTTTCGCTAGTAGAGAACTCGATCTATTGCGCCGCCGCCCGTGTACGGCCACGCGGACCCTCGCTTTCTGACTCGGCCTGCGTGGACGGTAACGAAGCGAGACTCAAAGAGTGAATGAAGCTGCTCCACTCGCTGCCGGCACGGACCTATAGCTATAGACGGATTTCTGCCCGAAATGTTGCAAGAGAGCGAACCGGGGACACGCACACAACTATCTCAGAGGTCTTTGAGGAAGGTTTCAAGCGGCATCCTGAGGGTTAAAGACGCCGCTTTCTAGTCAGAAACGCCTAGTTACCAGCGGTTCCCGCGATCTCCACGATCTCCGCCTCCACCGCCGCCGCGTCCGCCACCACCACCGCCGCGACCACCGCCGCCGCCACCACGTCCACCACCACCGCCGCCACGACCACCGTAACCACCCCCACCGCCGCCACCGGGACGCCCGCCGCCACCGCCGCCGCGCTCAGCTTGCGGCCGCGCTTCGTTGACTACCAGGTTCCGCCCGCCGAAATTTTGGCCGTTCAGTGAGTTCACCGCGCGATCTGCGTCTTCGTCGCCCTGCACTTCGACGAAGGCAAAACCACGAGATTGTCCCGTGAAACGGTCTCGAATGAGATTGACACCTGAGGGAGTAACGCCTACTTGTGCGAACCATTCCTGAAGCTGCTCTTCCGTCGCGGAAAACGGAAGATTGCCGATGTAGAGCTTCTTCACCTGCCCACTCCTTCTGCCCGGAACCCAAGAGAGAGTCGCGGAGCGCGCTGAAGGACACAGCTATCGTTTCACGGGCAGTCGGAGAAGCCGAGCCACCGCGGGGAGCGAGACCGGCACTTCAGCGGTCAGAGGCATCCTCTCGAAAATTAACCGCTTTTGCAATGGGAAAGAGTCTAGCCCCCAGAGTCGGCACGTCCCGTCCGATGGACTGCATTCGTGCTGACTCTTCCGCGGCTACGCGGTCGCGGTTGAGTCTCCTTGTGTCTGTGGAATGGTGATAGGATGCCGCGGGTTCTAAACCCGTCAGGACCATACTATGCGCGGTACGATGATGGATTTTCCGCTGACGCTCCCTGCAATTCTGGAGCGCTCCGGCAAGCTTTTTCGCCGCGTGGAAATTGTGTCGCGCAGGCCGGACCGGTCTATCGTTCGAACGACGTATGGTGACTTTTACAGACGCGCTCGGCGGCTCGCTGACGCGCTCACCAAACTTGGTTTGCGTCCGGGCGACCGCGTGGCGTCGATGATGTGGAATCATTCGGGCCATCTGGAAGCTTTTTTCGGGGTGCCTTGCGCTGGCGGGATTCTTCATACATTGAACTTGCGTCTGCATCCGCACGAAATCGCAACCATCGTTAATCATGCGGCCGACCGATTTCTGCTCATCGATGACGTTCTGCTCCCGACGTTGGAGAAGTGCAGCGCCCATGCGTCTTTTGAACGCATCATCGTCGTGCCCTACTGCGGCACTGCCTTCCCTCTGCCAGAAGGCGCTTTGAACTACGAAGAACTTCTCGCGGACGCGAGCGATGACTTTCAGTACCCGGCCATTGATGAGAATGATGGCGCGGCGATGTGTTACACGTCCGGCACCACTGGCAACTCGAAGGGTGTCATTTACTCGCACCGCGCGCTGGTTCTGCATTCGTTTGCTGAACTCGGGGTCGATTCCTTCGCGATCAGCAACCATGACACCGTGCTTCCCGTGGCTCCCATGTTTCACGCCAACGCCTGGGGATTGCCTTATTCCTGCACGATGGCAGGTGCGCGACTGATTCTGCCGGGCCCCAATGTCGACCCGGAAAGCGTCCTGGATTTGATCAGTCAGGAACACGTCACCATCGCTTGCGGAGTGCCTACCGTTTGGCTCAGCGTGCTCGCTGCGCTTGAAAAAAATCCCGGGCGATGGAAATTCGACTGGCCCGTTCGCATAGTCATCGGCGGCTCGGCTCCGCCGGAGCGACTGATGCGCGCGCTCGACAAATACAACCTCCAGATCATGCATCTTTGGGGCATGACCGAAACCACGCCACTTGCTACTGTCGGCAAACTGAAACGCCACATGGGTGACTGGACCTCCGACCAGCAATACGAGGTGCGCGCAAAACAAGGCTGGCCTGCGCCATTTATCGAGCTTCGCGTGATGCGACCGGAAGGACTGGAAGAGAAGTCCGTCGAAGCTCCGCGCGATGGGCTCACGCCCGGAGAACTGGAAGTTCGCGGGCCTTGGGTGGCTGCCAGTTATTACAATTCGCCGGATCAGGCTCATCGGTGGACTGAAGATGGCTGGTTCAAGACTGGCGATGTCGCCACAATTGATGACGAGGGTTTCGTCAAGATTGTTGACCGGGCCAAGGATCTCGTGAAGTCTGGCGGCGAGTGGATCAGTTCGGTGGATATTGAAAACACTTTGATGGGACATCCGGCTGTCAAAGAGGCCGCGGTAGTTGGCGTCCCGCATCCCAAATGGCAGGAGCGTCCATTGGCCGCCGTCGTACTCAAAGACGGGGCACAAACCACGCCAGAAGAACTTCGCGCCTTCCTCGCTCAGACGTTCGCGAAGTGGCAACTACCCGACGCTTTTGTTTTCGTTGAAGCCTTGCCACGCACATCAGTCGGCAAATTCAAAAAGACCGCGCTCCGCGAACAGTTTGCTAACTGGAACTGGGAGCAATGATAGCGTCGCATATTTTTGCGGCGCCCGTGCACGCTGTACACCGAGTGATTTCTCGCTGAGCCTCACCAAGCGAGAGGACTTCCGTAGCCGCATCCCCACTTGCCGCGTCAAAATGATAGGATTCTGCAGAACACTATGCGACGAATTGCATCACGCGTTTCCCAACTGAACGGTGAAGGCGCGCTCGCCGTTTATTCGCGCGCGAAAGAACTCGAACGCGCAGGGCGATCGATTATTCATTTGGAGCTTGGCGAACCGGACTTCCACCCTGCGGCGCCTGTGGTGGATGCTGTGCGCGATGCCGTTGCGGCAGGGCGGGACAGATATGTGTCTACACGCGGTATTCCTGCGCTGCGCGAAGCAATCGCGGAATATTTGCAGCGCACGCGTCGTTTGCAAGTTGTGCCGGAACAGGTGCTGGTGGCGCCAGGATGCAAAATGGCGCTCTCGCTGGCGATGATGGCGCTGATCGAGCCGGGCGATGAGGTGCTTTATCCCGATCCCGGTTTTCCGATCTATCCATCGTTCACTCGTGGGTTGGGAGCCACGGCGGTGGCGTTCGGACTGGAAGAAAAAAATAATTTTCAGCCGGACCTAAACGAGATTGCCGGGAAAATCAGTTCGCGAACCACAGCGCTGATTTTCAACTCGCCCAACAATCCGACGGGAACGGTGTTCAACACGGAAGCGCTGCGGAAAATCGCAGAGCTGGCCGAGAAGCATGACCTGTGGATTCTTGCGGACGAAATTTACGCACGCATTTTGTTTAGTGGAGAATACGAATCGATCTGGGCGTTACCGGGAATAGCGGAGCGAACCGTCATCATCGACGGATTTTCGAAAAGTTTTGCGATGACGGGTTGGCGGCTTGGTTATGCAGTGGCCCCAAAGCACGTGGTGGATGCGATGGACTTGCTGGTGCTCAATACCTTCACGTGCGTGGCGGAATTTACGCAAGTGGCGGCGATTGAGGCGCTGCGCGATTCCACTCACGCCGTGGATGCCATGGTCGCGGAGTATCGCAAACGCCGCGACCTCTTCGTGAATGGACTGAATGCGATTCCCGGTTTTCGTTGCCAGTCGCCTGGCGGCGCGTTTTACGCGTGGGTGAATATCGAAGAGACCGGCATGGCCGCGGAAGAAGTTGCGAGGCTTCTTTTGGAGGAGGCGGGTGTCGCTGGAATCGCGGGAGCAGCGTTTGGTCCCGCTGGAAAAAATTATTTGCGATTCTCACTGGTCAGCGCACGTCACCTATTGGAAGAAGCGCTGGAGCGGATAATGCGCGTGTCTTCGCGCTGGCGCGCGGCTGTTGTGAAGTAGGACAGGCACTCTTGCCTGTCGATATCTGCGATTGAACAAATATGGAGTTGAGAAGAAAAAGAAAGAGAAAGCAAACAGACAAGAGTGTCTGTCCTACGAAAAGCCTCGGGGAGAGCAGAACGATGAGAAGTGTGATTCAAGTGGGCAAGGCCCTGTTTCTTGGGATGCTGGCTACCATCCTGGGTGTAGCAAATGCGGCTGCGCAGGCGAAACCATTCGCAGGCGCCGACTTGCCGAAGATCTACGAAAGGCTTCTGAAGCAGATCGACCAAATCCCCATTTACGACAATCACTCGCACGCTACCTTCCCGGACGATTCCGATATGGATGCGCAAGCCGCGCCTCCCGATGAAACTTCCGTTCTGCGTCTTCGCGAGGACAACCCGGAATTTGTCGCGGCGGCCAAATCGCTCTTCGGGTATCCCTACGATGATTTCAAACCCGAACACGCCAAATGGCTGATCGACAAGAAAAAGGCTGCGGAGGCGTCCGGCAGCACTGCCTATTGGGATAGCATCCTCGACAAGCTGAATATTGAGACTTGCCTCGCGAATCGCGTAGCGCTGGCGCCCTATCTCGATCCCAAACGGTTTCACTGGGTTTTTTTCGTGGATTCGTTCCTTTTCCCCCTGAACAACCGTGACCAGACCGGGAAGAATCCGGACATGGGCGTGTATATTCCCTTGCAGGAAAAAGTCTTGCAGCGTTACATGAAGCAGGAAAGCTTGAACGGGCTTCCTGCTGACCTAGGGGGATACGAAACCTTTATCCGCCAAACACTGGCGGACAATCAGAAGAAGGGTGGCGTGGCCATTAAGTTTGAGGCTGCCTATTTCCGCTCGCTCTATTTCAGCGATCCTCCGCGCGAGAAGGCCGAAGAGATTTACGCGAAATACCATGCGGGCGGAGTGCCCAGCAACGAAGAATACCGTACCTTTCAGGATTATGTTTTTCGCGTGCTAATCGATCAGGCAGGGAAACTCAATCTCTCCGTACATTTTCACAGCGCTGTGGGCATCGGCGATTATTTCAGCTTGCGCAATGGCCATCCGCTGAATTTGGAAAATGTGGTCCGCGATCCTCGCTACAGCAAAACGAATTTCGTGCTGATCCACGGCGGATATCCTTACACGCTCGATATGATCTGGATGACGGCTGCCAAGAACGTCTACACCGATTCTTCGCTGATGGGTTATTACGTCTATCCCTCAGAGCTGAAGAATATTCTGAAGCAGTGGATTTCACTGTTTCCGGACAGGATGATGTTCGGCTCCGATGCATTCCCATTCAACGACGCCGTGGGAGCGGAAGAAACCTTCTGGCTTGCCACGCGCTCGGCGCGGACAGCCATCGCTGCCGCGTTGGCCGAACTGGTTTCAGAAGGCGCCTTCAGCGAAGAAAAGGCCCTTGAACTAGCGCACATGTATCTGCACGATAATGCGGCAAAGCTGTACGGAGCCAAACAATGAGCACTGCCTCGGAAATGAAATACATTTCGTGGAAAGACGTCGAGCGCGAACCGCTGAATCCACTGATTGACCGGGAAATGGTGGTCGGCGACAAGATCATGCTTGCGCGAGTGCTCATGAAGAAAGGCGCGCACGTGCCTCTCCATCATCATCACAACGAGCAAGTGACCTATATCCTGGAAGGCGCGCTGAAATTCGCCATCGACGGCAAAGAGATCGTCGTGAAAGCCGGTGAAGTGCTATGCATTCCGCCGCACATGCCGCATGAAGCGTGGGCAATGGAAGACACAATCGATCTGGACGTCTTCAATCCACCTCGGGAAGATTGGTTAAATAAGACAGATGACTACCTGAGGCACGGCCGCTAAAAGCTAGAGCCAGCTCGGCAGCGACACGTGGGCAACCCTACCTGCCCATTTTCTTTGTACCAGACCAGCGAAAGAACATAGACAAAGGCCTATGGTCTTGTTTACCGTAGCAGAGTGGGCTGATTCCAGGCGTGGGGTCAAACCTCTGAGGGGAGAATCATGAAGAGGCAACTTGTTGTTTTATTCTTAGTGCTTGGGATGGGGTGCGCAGCTCGCGCGCAGGAGGCCGTCTCCGACAGCCAGAATGCGGACCGCAATGTGGCGGCGGATTTTTCCGCAACCTCCAGTCCAAATACTTCCTTGTTTCAGCCGGCCCCCGTTCTTGCCGTCTCTTCAGCTCCAAGCTTCGGCTCGCCAGTACCTGCGGCGTCGCCGTTCGGAACCGCCGCGCCCGAACCCTCTCCGGCGCCAGCACCCGATCCGAAGTTTCTCTATGGCGGGCGGGATGATTTCCGCTGGCAGCTTGCGATTGGCGTTGATTGGCTGAGGTTTAGAAGCTCGATCTTCGACGCCAGCGCCGTTGGCGTCAAAACCTCGGTAACCTATTTCACGAATGATTGGTTTGGAATCGAAGGGAACATCTCGGCCACGTTCGCTCCGGAAATCTTCGACCAGGAACACGTGAAAGTCCTGATGTATGGCGGTGGGCCGAAGATCGCCTGGCGAGAGAAAAAATGGGAACCCTGGGCGCACGCCATTTTTGGCGGAAGCCACGAGCAACCGCAAACTGCCGGGAACAGCAAGGACGCGTTTGCAGTCCAGCTTGGAGGCGGAGCCGACTATCGCTTCAATCCGCGCCTTTCGGGACGATTAGAAGCTGATTGGGTGCACACGAACTTTTTCGGTCAAAATCAGAACAACTTCGAATTGATGGCGGGCGTCGTTTTCCACTTCTAACGATGTGCCGCGCCCGCGGCTAATAAATTCCGTGATTTGAACCGAGCCCCTTTACCACTCCATTTACGGCTGAGAGTTGGTAGTCATCGCCCCCGGTTCCTTTCCATTCCTTCACGTTGAACGAAGCCCCTGATAGCGAGCGGTGAACTGTTATTCCGTTGAAGCTGAGCGGAATCTTCCTTTGGCAAGTCGACGGCGAATTTTTCGCTTCGAGAAAATAGGCTGCTCCAGTGCCGATGATCTTCGCTTGGCCGTCCGGTTCTAGAAGAACCGCGGCGTCTTGTTCGACGGCGATAGCGCGCACCTGTTTGGCCCACCCATCCTGCAAAATACGCGCCAGAAACACGAGCAGCCGGCCCATACGGTCGCGCTTGGCGAAGTGCGTGTCCGTGATGATGCCAGTGAGCAGAGGAATGCGCAGGAAATCTCGCGAGAGCGTCACCTTATTTCCGTAAGGGTCGGCAAGTGCGTCCGGTGAATGAATAGTGTCAATCATCGAAGAAAACGAGAATTCGCCGAGCACCGCCAGTCCAGCGCTGGAGCCACCAATTGGTTTTCCGGCGGCGATGTGCCGATTCAAGGCGTCCTCGACAGGCGTGTCCTGCCAGAAACGGAGATAGTTCGATTGATCGCCCCCCGCGATGAAAATCGCCTCGGCCTGATTGATTCGTTCAACGAGTTTCGGATCATCGGAGTCATCACGTTCGGAAAAGACGATGGTCGCCGCGGAGTTCAATGGACAGAGAGCGCGTATCTCTTCGTTTACTTTTTGGGCGTAGTCGTCTTCCGTGTTGGCGCGAAGGATCAGGAAGTCGCCGCCGTTTGCGCGCTCGCACAAATTCTTGAGAGCAGGGTCTTGTTCGCCGCCACCCATGAGTACGAATCCGGCTCGCGGCGTGGCCGCACTGTCGGCAGCGTTTCCCGCGCGAAAGTATTTCCACTTCGCGGACGCGGATGGCGCAAGCGGAAACGTTACAAGCGAGAGAAGCACGCTGGAGAAAAGCACAAAAACTACTTTATGTTTTGTGGGCATTTTGGCCAGCGAGCTTACCAGATCTTGCAGGCTTGCTCGCGGACCATGGCATCGCCCTTCTTGCAGCCGAACGCTTTGGCAAATTCCGTCATGTTTGAGAGAGGTCCATTTCCACGGAAACGACCTAAGGGGTGTGGATTGGTATTGGCCATCAAGCGTTCGTACTCGGGCCGATTGTTCGTACCCCAGACTTGCACCCAGCCAAGAAAAAAGCGCTGCTCGGGAGTGAAGCCGTCCTTGTCCGGCGGACGGGGTTTGCCTTCCAGCGATTTCTCGTAGGCTGCATAGGAAATCGTGATGCCTCCGAGGTCCGCGATGCTTTCGCCGAGAACGAGTTTGCCGTTCTCGTGCAGATCGCCGTCCACGACGTAGCCGTCAAATTGTGTTTGGACGCACGTCGCGCGTTCCTTGAAATTCTTCAGATCGTCGGGCGTCCACCAGTTTTTCAAATTGCCGTGGCCGTCAAACTGGCTCCCTTGGTCATCGAAACCGTGAGTAATTTCGTGGCCAATGACCGCGCCCATGCCGCCGTAGTTCACGGCGTCGTCAGCCTTTGGATCGTAGAACGGAGGCTGCAGGATCCCGGCAGGGAAGACAATTTCGTTCATGCTGCTGTTGTTGTAGGCATTCACCGTGGGCGGCGTCATGCTCCATTCCGTGCGGTCCACGGGCTTGCCGATTTTCGCTAGACGCCGTTGAAAATCGAAGGCCGCGGCGCGCCTCTGATTCCCGAGGTACGAGACGCGATCTATCCTCAATTCGGAATAGTCGCGCCACTTGTCGGTGTATCCGATCTTGACGGCGAACGCTTCGAGCTTGGCGGTAGCTTCCGAGCGCGTTTCCGGGCTCATCCAGGAAAGCGTCTGCAGATCGTCGCGCAGCGCCGCGATCAGGTTATGTACCATAACGAGGGCGTGGGCCTTGGCTTCCGGCGGAAAATACTTTTGCACGTACACCTGGCCGAGCGCTTCACCTAGCGCGCGATCGGTGGCTTGTGTGCAGCGCTTCCAGCGTGGCTGAATCTCTTTCGCTCCGGTCAGTGTTTTGCCGCGAAATTCAAATTCCTCGTCCACGAATTTTTCTGGAAGCGCGGGAGCCGCCGAATTCAGAAGATGCCAGCGATAGTAGGTCTTCCAGTCCGCGATCGAGGTCGCGGTGAGCTGCGCGTCGAGCGCTTTAAAAAAATCCGGCTGGCCAACATTAATTTCCTTCAATTCCGGATGGCCCAGAGTCTTGAAGTAGCTTTCCCAGTTAAAATCTGGCGTCATGGCCTGCAAGTCCGCCATCTTCAGCCGGTGATAGGTTTTATTAGGGTCGCGCAGATCCGTGTTTTTCATGGACGCATTAGCGAGGGATGTTTCGATCGCCAGGACAGTCGTTGCTTCCGCTGCGGCCGTGTCCGCAGGGTCGCCCAGCAGTTCAAACATTTTCGTTACGTGCTTCACATAGGCGTCGCGTACTTGCTTCGATTTGTCGTCCTGCTTCAGGTAGTATTCGCGCTCGGGTAGTCCCAGCCCGCCTTGCCAAGCGGCGCCGACAACTTGGGAGCTGTCTTTCGCGTCCTGGGTAGCTCTAAAACCAAAGAGCACACCAACGCCTTCTTGCTGCAGGCGCGCGGCCTCCGTCTGTAAGTCTGCTTCGTTTTTCATCTGCGCGATGCTTGCTAGCTCCGCATCAATTGGTTTTGTGCCGGCTGCGTCGATGGCTGTTGTGTCCATGCAGCTTGCATAAAAATCGCCAATTTTTTGTTCGTTTGAGCCGGCCGCGGCGGGCTGCTTCTCCGCGGCCTCCAAGATTTGCCGAAGATTCTGTTGGTTCTTATCCAAGAGCTGCGAGAACGAGCCCCAGGTGGAATATTCTGGCGGAATCGGATTCGCCTTCATCCAGCCGCCCATGGCGAACTGATAGAAGTCATCGCAGGGTTTGCAGGTTTTATCGAGATTCGCGGTGTCGAATCCCCAATAGTTTGCGCCGGTCGCAGGCTTCGCCGAAGCGCGCAGCCCAGCACCTGCCATCAAGATCGCGCCCACTAACATCACCGTCGCAATAATCCCAAGCGGATATTTACGATTCCCCATGATTTCCTCCGATTATTCGCTTGCACTAACCACGCTAAGGAATTTGCTGCGTTCCAGCACGAGGATTGCCAGCACGCCACTTAGAAGACAGACGAAAAGCCGCGCGCGCGGGTTTCATGATTGTGGAAGGTTGCTACGCCGGCTGGCTTAATCCAGGCCGCAAGACAAAAGCAAATAACTAAAGGAATGGGAAAATTACTTGGCCGACGTGGGCAATACTGATTCGTACTTCGTCATGTCGACGTTTTGCCAGTCGCCGCGCTCGATGCCTTCGCGAATTTGCGCTGCGGTTTTACCTTTGTGCGATTGTTCGTACGCGTAGAAGTCTTCGCGTTCGCAAATCCCGCAGACTGCGGCGTGTTTGCCTGCATAACAATCTAGCAGGCTGCCGTGCCCCTGGCTGCGATCACAATGGCAATAGCAGGGCTCCTGATAAAGAATTTTCTTGATGCGAGCGGCAATGCTGTACGCGTTCTGAGCAATTGGGTCGGTGAAGAGCGAAGGGCTCAACGTCGTCGGCAGCGGCCCCGTTGGCACCGTGTTGTGGAACGCGGGAACCGGTTCGGGATTTATGTCTTGCGCCAAATTTCCCGCGGACCTCGACGAAGCCTGCTGCGGAATCAGTGCCATACAGAGCGCCACCACCACTAGAATGATTCCGCCAAAGAATTCTTGTGTTCTTCGCATTTCCGGCTCCCTAATTCAACTGACGCACCCCAGCGCTAATTGGCGCAAAGCAAAAGCTGTATTACTCTACGGCTCTATCGCACGAAATTCCACTGTCGGTTCCAGGCACAGCCTCCCCGCCACCAAATCAAGGCAGGTGCAGGACTCCAATGCGGATCACTTCCAACCGGGTCACGTCCATCACTTTATCGTTGTTCATGTTGTCGATCTGACTGTTCGCAATAAAGAAAAAGTCGGATCCGCGAATGGCGCCGGTTGTCGGCAATACGCACAACTTGCTGCGATTCTCGAGGATGGTCGTGCGGGCCACTCGAAGCCCATCGCTGGAGAGACGAAACGCCGCGACACGAGGCGAACCGATGCCGTTCTGAATCCCAATCAGGCTGCCGTTGTGCCAATAAAGCCCATCGATGCCCGCGAGTGTACTTTTTAGACCCGGATCGACGTCCCGGCTTTCGCCGTTTGCAAGATCCACTCTCACCACGCCCAGGCTATCCGCTACGTACAGAGTGTGATCGTCCTCGCTTAGCGCAATGCCGTTAGGATAAAAGAGTGCGCGATGAACCGGGAGAGCCGCGAAAGTTCGCGCAGCGGGATCGAACTTCAACACCACGTTTGCCAAACTGTCCGTGGTAATCACCTCGCCATTCTTGCGAATCACCAGATCGTCAAAACCGTGTTTCCCCGAACCCTCTGGCTTGAAGCGTCCCAGAAGCTTTCCGGCGGCGTCAAAATGCATGAGCTCCGTGTGCCCGCTGTCTGTGAAGGAATCGGCCCACACTGTGTTGTCGCTCGGACTCATTCGAATACCTAGAACCGGCAAGAGCCGGTAGCGATCCGCGGGAACGAAGTCAGAACTCCGACCGTCCCGGCCAATCTCTACAATCTTCCGACGATTGAGGCTGCTCAGATAAAAAACATTCCGCTGTGCGTCATAGGCCAGACCTTCCGGCACCAGATCTTTCTCCGTTGTTCGAACTGCTTCGCGTGCTTGCGCCACGACCGGAAAATCGCGGTGCACATTTTCAATTTGCGTTGTCAATTCCTTCGTTTCCTTGAACTCCAGAAAAGCGGGATCGCCCGAAGGATCGAAGCCTTCCTGCAATGCGAGACATTCTTTCAGCAGCGCCAACGCTTCGCGGCTCTCTCTCAAATGTTCTTTTGCCGCAGCGAGAAAATAAAGCGTTGCTCCGCGGTCGGGCAGCGTGGCCTGCAATTTCTGTACGGCCGCAATTTGGTCGCGGATTTGTTGCGCGTCCGCGGGCTCGGCGGGCGCGCCCTTGATCTCTTCCGGGTCCTGGCCGCGCATCGCAGAAGGCGTAAATAAAAATACAAGGAGGCAGAGCGTAGCTAGAAAGGAAGGAAAATTCGGAGGCTGAAGATTCTTGTCAGAATCGCGCACACGGTTCTGGTTTCCACAACGGAGAGTCGAAAACTCAGGATGGCCTTGCATGAAAGAAAATGTTCCGTCTCTGCCAAAACGGCCGCGGAGTTTAGACGAGTACGGCCCTCGGACGAGTATACGCCGCCGCAGAAGGAGGCGCGGCAGTTGGCCGGCCGGAAACATGCCGCAAGCGAAGATTACGCTGAACGCGACCGCCCCAAGCTCGCACAAAAGCATAGTTAAGTGCGCCGCCGATCACTGAGCTTGCGAGGGGAATCAAGCGGCCAACCCATTTTTCAGCCGTTTCCTGTCCCAGTTTTAGGGCCAGCCGTTCGGCGATGCGCGGGGCCAGTCTCTCGAGGATCTGCTTTTCAGCGAGATCCTTGCCATAGTCCACGCCAGTAGCAGCGGCAGCGGCCATCCACAACTCCAACCGTTCGCTTTGTCCACGTTCTTCAAATCCGTAGAGCAAACAGAGTCTCTGGATCAAACGCAGCGTCAAAATCGTGAGCAACCCTGCGTCCGGAATAATCGTGATCATGCCGCCAAGGCCAAAGCCAGCACCTTCAAGTAAAGCGAGCCGTTCCGTGTCGTTAATCAGTGATTTGGCGATAGCATCCAGGCGCGCCACTGGCACGCGGTGCATTTGGCGGAAGTCCGGCACCTCAAGCCCGTACTTCTTCTTGAGCTGCCGCCGGAACTCTTCCCGGTCGATTTCCAGCGAGCGCAGGCCTCGCAGGACTCCAAATCGGGCAAACCGCCCGAGGACCCCTCCCGACGCCGCGTTGTGTAACCGTGCCATACCTTTAAGCATCCTACGGCGGTTAGATGCCACTGGCAACCCCCCTGTTGGACCAGTTGTTGAACCTGTGGCTGTGCCGGGTGCTTGACCCTTCCGGGCAGGGAGTTGCATAAGTGGCGGCAATAAACCGTGCGTACTACTTGACGCGGGAATTCTTTTCGGTAAACTGCATTTTTCTCTATGGCGACCTTGCCACAATTCGTTCCCTCGGAAGTCGTCCACGATTTTGACTTCCCGCAGCGCGAAGCGGCCTTCTTCTATGGGCTGTTTCTCCGCGGCCATTCTGCCGAAAGGCTTCGGCGGGACATCGAAGTGCCCGCATTAGTTCTCGCTAAATGGCACAAAGAGGCGGAGCGCGAGCCGGAGCTGCGCGATATCTTCACGCGCATGGTGGAATACCGCAGGCACGTACTGGCGATCTTTGACACTCTGGTAGGTTCGGACGTACATAACCATCGGGTTCAATAAAACCGCCGAAATTCAATCTCTCCGCCGCAAAATACTGTACATTGGTTCAGGTCATAAATTGTCAGGCAACCCTTGATTTAGTTCGCGAATCCAAACGCAATCGGGGGACAAGTCCCACAAAATGCAGGACATTCCTCGATTGACGGGCAGCTTGTCCAGGGGTAGAATTCAATCGTCCTAGAAGTTGAGGTGTGCCGATGCCACGGGTAATTCGTGCCCTGATTGCTACTGCATTCTCGTTTGCCATCCTTATTCCAGGCTTACCAGCTCAACAGGTTCCTCAGGTACAAGATCCTGGGAATCCTCCGCCACCCCAGACGCTTACTAAAGATCAGAGGAAGGCGCAGAAGGATAAGGCCCGCAAGACCCTCAAGGAACTCGACAGCCAATACAAGCAGTGGCTGAATGAGGATGTGGTCTACATCATTTCGCCAGACGAGCGGAACGCTTTCCTTCAGCTCGATACCAATGAAGAGCGAGAGCAGTTCATCGAACAGTTCTGGCTCCGGCGCAGCAGCAATCCGGACCTTCCGGAAAACGATTTTAAGGAAGAGCACTATCGGCGCATTGCCTACGCCAACGAGCACTACGCTTCGGGTATTCCTGGCTGGAAGACTGACCGCGGCAAACTGTACATCATGTGGGGCCCCGCAGACGAAGTTGATTCTCACCCGTCCGGCGGCACCTACGATCGGCCCATGGAAGAGGGCGGCGGTACGACAACCACGTATCCCTGGGAAACATGGCGATGGCGCTATCTGGAAGGAATTGGCGAGAACGTAGTCATTGAGTTCGTGGATCCGAGCGGTTCGGGTGAGTATCACATCACCATGGATCCTTCCGAAAAGGATGCCCTGCTTCACGTGCCCGGAGCCGGTTTGAGCTTGATGGAGTCCATGGGCTTGGCCTCCAAGACAGACCGCTTCACCCGCTCGGACGGCACGAACATGCCCACTGCGATGGGCGGTACACCCGCCAGCATGGATGAATTCACTCGTTTGGACCTTTACGCCAAGATAAATAAACCGCCCGAGGTCAAGTTCAAGGACCTGGAAGCGATTGTGACCGCGCGCATTGTCCGCGATCAACTCAAGTTCACTTACCGCACGGATTTTATGAAGGTAACCAATGACACCGTGTTGGTGCCCGTTACTGTTCAGGTCTCCAATGGACAGCTTAACTTTCAATCGAAAGATGGCATCCATTCGGCCACGATGAATGTCTTTATGCGCGTAACCACGTTGACTGGCCGCGTAGTTCAGACTTTCGAAGTGCCGGTTTCCAAGGATTTTCCTGATTCACTTTTCCAGCAATCGCTCAAGCTTCAGTCCATTTATCAACAAGCCGTGCCCCTTCGCCCCGGCCTCTATCGCCTGGATATCGTTATCAAGGACGTTCAGAGCGGAAACGTGGGCGTTGTAAACGCCAGGCTGGCTGTGCCGCGTTTCGCGGACGAAAAGCTGGATGCGAGCACGCTGATTCTGGCAGATCAGCTTGAGCATGTTCCCGCCAAGCAGATCGGCACGGGACAATTCGTGCTGGGTTCCACCAAAGTGCGGCCACGGCTCGATAGCGACTTCACCACCTCAGATCGTTTGGGAATTTACTTGCAGGTTTATAACCTCAAGCAGGATGACAAGACGCACAAGACCAACGCGACCTTCCAATACACCGTGAAAAAAGGCACCGAGCAAGTGTTGCAATTCAAAGAAACGTCTGCGGAGATGAAGCAGACAGGCGACCAGGTCACCATCGAGAGATGGTTACCGCTTTCCACTCTTGCGCCCGGCAAATATTCGATCGAAATTAATGCGATCGACAGTATCTCCAGTCAGTCTATTTCGAAGACTGCAGACTTTACGATCAGGGGGCCACAGGAACCGACCAAGGCGGCAGCCGTCACGGTTCCGGGGAGGTAGTAAGCAGTGATTAAAGGACAGGTCCGAGTCATGGGGGCACTCGTCCTGGCCGCAACGTTCTCATTACTGGGAGCGAATCCGGCAGTGGCGCAGTTGAAGTCTGTTCAGGGCATGCTCTCGGGGGTAGTTCGAGACACCGCCGGTACACCTCAACTTGGCGCGAGTGTCCAGGTAATCCCGGAATCCAGCGCCTCCGCCGCGGCTATCGGGTACTTGACCAACACACAGGGAGTCTTTCGCGACGATAAGCTCGCTCCCGGTTTTTACACCGTACGCGTAACGCTTGCGGGATTCCTCCCTACCCTAGAAAAACACATCCGCATTAGCGCTAATCTTACGACCATTGTCCGCATTCAGCTCGAATCCATGTTTGCTTCCTTGGAGCAATTGCGCCGCGCTCCTTCTGCCGCAGCCAGCGAAGCCGATGATTGGAAGTGGGTGCTTCGCTCCGCGAGTTCCACACGTCCGGTTCTTCAATGGATGGAAGAGGACCCGATCAGCGCCGCCGCCGTGAACTCGGATTCTGCTGCATTAGAACCGGTGCGCGGCCGCCTGGAATTTATGGACGGCGCTCGCAGGCCCGGGTCGGTCTCCAATCTTCCCGCTAGCCCTGCAACTGCATTCGCCTATGACCAGCGTCTCGGCCCAACTGCCCGGCTTCTCCTCGCTGGTTTGATGAGCTATGACACGGATTCCCCCGCTGGCGGAATCGCCACAGTTTGGCTTCCCACCGGTTCGCTTGGGTCTGGTCCGCACACCGCGCTGGTTCTGCGAGAGTCGAAGCTCGGAGATGTGGGCCCGACGTTCCGTGGCGTTCGCCTTGATCAAGGCGGTTCCATGGCCTTTGGAACCCGTGCTGTCCTTAAATATGGTGGAGAATATGTTTTGGTTGGTCTTGGCCACCCAGCATCCTCTTTGCGTCCGCGCATGCAAATCGACGCTCGGGTCTCGGATGATTGGCAGGCGTCCCTGATCTTTGCATCCATGCCAACCGGACCGGAACCACTGGAAGCAATGGACGGCGAGACAGTAAACGCTTTGGCGGCTGCGCTGAACGAGATGGACGCGTTTCCCGTCCTAATGTATCGGAATAGCCGTCCCGTTCTGGAGAGCGGCTTCCACGAGGAACTGGCTGCGGAACGCAAGATTGGCTCGCGCGCCAAATTGCAGGTTGCAGCCTTTCATGAAGACAATAGCCACGTAGCCGTCTTCGGGCGTGGGAACAATCTTCCAGCCGGCGACTATTTCCAAGACGTATATTCTAATGGATTTTCTTATGACGGCGGTTCTTCCAGCAGTTGGGGCACTCGCGCCGTGTATAGAGAAAAGTTGAATGAAGATGTTGAACTTACCGCGCTTTATGCCTTTGCCGGCGCCTTGACTCCTTCGAGCGCTGCAGCTGGACCTCTCCGCGAGATGTTCCGCACCGCCGGGCGCCATACTGCCGGAGCAAAACTGACTGGCAAGGTGCCTCGCCTCGGCACAAGGGTGACCGCGGGCTATCAGTGGATCAGTGGCGCTACGCTCTCTCGCGTCGATAGCTTTGGCGAATCCCTTTATGACATGGAGCCTTATCTTCATATCGGCGTGCATCAGCGACTTCCCAAGTTTGGCCCTGGCCGTTGGGAGGCTAACGCGGAATGCGACAACCTTCTAGCTCAAGGCTATGTAACTCTCACCTCTCCAGATGGCCGCGTGACCCTGATGCCCGCTTTTCGCACCTTCCGGGGTGGTCTAAGCCTCCAGTTTTGAACGCAAAATGGGCTTTAGAAACCTGTATGCGTCCTTCCAGAAAGCGGATTATAGATAGTCCTACAACTCAGCGATTCTGTAAGTTATTGAAATATAAAGAGGTTATCGAGGACCTGTTCTTCCAAAGATTGGACATTGGTTTGCACCTAAGATTCTGCGGCGGGGTGTCACCCTGCCTGGGCCAGTTATGAAGCAGAACCTCAGAGTCAGCCTTGGGGCCGTTGTGCTAGCGCTCGCCACGCTGGCAGCCATGATTTTTGCCTGGCTGAACTTTGTCCAGAGAGCCGAATTTGAGACTCCCGATGACGGCGTCGTTTGGCTGGATACCCCGCAGGGCGTCCAAGCCCAGCAGGTAGCGCAAAACTCTCCGGCTGCTCGCGCCGGCGTGCGCGTTGGGGATCATGTCCTGGCCATCAACGGCAGCCCCGTCACTCGCCAAGTGCAGGTAACCAAGCGGTTGTGGCGCGCAGGACTGTGGACCCAAGTGCGCTACAAACTGGCGCGGAATAGCGAGGAGTTTGAGACTCCGCTCGTTACCGCTCCAGCCGAGAAACCTACCTCCATTGAGAATTATGCGCGCGTCGTAGGCCTGATCTATCTTTTCATTGGGCTTTTCATTTTTGCGCGGCGTTGGAACGCGCCTCGCGCCGTTCACTTCTACATTTTCTGCCTTGTGTCGTTCATTTTCTTTTCCTTCCACTACAGCGGGAAGCTGGACACGTTTGATTACGAAGTTTATTGGATCAAAATAGTGGCGCAAGTGCTCATGCCCGCTCTGTTGCTGCATTTCGCGCTGGTTTTCCCGGAACGAACGGAAGGAACCAGTCGTTCGCTTTCCAAGCTCAGCTTCGTTTATCTCCCGCCGCTCGCGATACTTTTCGTTCATATCAGCACGGCCCTGGGCGCCCTGGGTTTCGTTCCCTGGCTTGGCTCTCGCGTTCTTCTCGATAAAATCGCTTACAGCTATCTTGGCGCGTGCCTTCTGGCCGCCGGATTGGTTTTCTATCGCAATTATCGCGCAGCGCCGGCCGGTGTCTTGCGGCAGCAATTGAAGTGGCTCACCGCCGGGACCTTTATCGGAACATCTCCTTTTGTCGTCCTGTACATCGTGCCGTACGCATTCGACGCGGCTTCGCGGCCGTGGATGAAATTCTCGACGGTCAGCCTGGTTTTTATTCCGCTGTGCTTCGGCTACGCGATCATTCGTTACCGCTTGATGGATGTGGACATTATTTTCAAGCGCGGCTTGGCGTATACCGCGGCTACCGCGGCCATTGCGGCGATATACTTTGCTCTCGTTTATTTGATCGCAAACATTTTCCACTTTACCGGCCTCGTTGGCGGGCTGATCGCTGTCGGCGTTGCCGCCTCTCTTTTCGAACCTTTCCGCGCGTGGATTCAGTCGCGTCTGGATCGCTTTTTCTACAGGGATCGCCTCGATTACCGCCGCACGCTGATTGAATTCGGCCGCACACTCACCAACGAAGTGCGGCTTGAGCCCATGCTGGGTTCGGTTATGGACCGTCTCTCGCAAACGCTTCTTGTCGATCGTCTGGCGATATTTGTCGAGGACGTCTCGAATCCCGGCGATCTCCGGCTGGCCCGCTCCATGGGCGTGCGTCTCGCGGAGCCTCTTGATCTTAGTTTCCTCGGACCGGCCCGGCCCGAGTTCGCGCGGGGGGCACTCTTTTTTGAGTCGCCCCGCGCCGCGCGTGACGTCGGTGACTCCGTGCGCCGTACTCTCGAGCAGCTCGACCTCAATTACTTTGTGCCCTGCCGCATTCGCGAACACACCGTGGCGGTTTTGGGGCTTGGCAAGACTGTCGACGGCGACTATCTCTCGAGCGATGACGTCGAGCTGGTCGAAACAATTGCAGGCTACGTGGCTGTGGCTCTCGACAACTCTCAGCTTTATACCTCTCTCGAACAAAAGGCTCTCGAGATCGCGCGCCTCAAAGACTTCAGCGAGAACATCGTGGAATCCCTGAATGTCGGGGTTCTTGCCGTCGATTTGGAAGGCATCGTCGAATCCTGGAATACGCGCATGGAGCAGCTCTTCGGCGTGGCTCGGCAGGATGCCGTTGGGCGCCAACTTCGCTCGCTGCTCCCGGAAGAGCTTGCCGCGGAAATTGCCGCGCGTGGCGACGCGGAGCAGATCACCGGAATTTATAAACAGCGCCTGCACCACCAAGGCAAAGCGCTCACATTGAATGTTTCCATCACTCCGTTGGTCAGCAAGTCCGCCGAACGCATCGGGCGTCTCTTGCTCTTCGACGACGTCACCCAGCGCGAGCGTATGGAAGAGCAAATGTCGCAAACCGAGAAACTGACATCGCTCGGTCTACTCGCCGCCGGCGTCGCTCACGAAGTCAACACGCCTCTGGCAGTGATTTCGAACTACATTCAAATGCTCGCGAAACAAATGCCGGATGCCGATCCACGGCAATCGATCATTGAGAAAATCGTTAAACAAACGTTCCGCGCCAGCGAAATCGTCAACAATCTTTTGAATTTCTCGCGCACGGGCGCCGGCGAGGCCGTGGACATCGATGTAAACCGTGTGGTCGAAGAGACTCTTTCTCTCGTCTCCCATCCGCTAAAAACTTCGCAGATTCAAGTGGTGAAGCATCTGGGCGAAACTCTTCCCGCCGTCCGCGGCTCGGCGAACAAGCTGCAGCAGGTGTTTCTCAATCTTTTCCTAAACGCTCGCGACGCGATGCCCGGCGGCGGCCTGCTCGAAGTGCGCACGGGCGCCCACAATGGCAGTGTTGAAATTGAAGTCGTCGATACGGGTGCGGGCATCCCGCGCGAACATATTCACCGCATCTTCGATCCCTTTTTCACGACGAAAGCCAGCGGCCGCGGAACGGGCCTCGGCCTCTCTGTCAGCTACGGCATCATTAAGGAACATTCCGGAAAAATCGACGTCCGCTCGACCCCCGGCAAGGGCACTTCCTTCCACGTAGAGTTCCCCGCGGTCAGGAAGTCGGTTCATGTCTAAGGGCACTATCCTGGTTGTTGACGACGAGTCAGAAATTCGCGAAGGCCTCGAGCTCTTGCTTACGAGCGAGGGCTATGGTGTTTCCAGCGCGGAGACCGGCGAATCCGGCCTCGCCAAGCTCGGCGAGCACCCTTTCGATTTGCTGTTGCTTGACGTTAGTTTGCCCGATCGCAATGGCCTCGAGATGCTCCGCGAGATTCGCAAGCGTGATCCGCAACTTTCGGTTGTCTTAATCACTGCCTACGGCTCGATTGAAATGGCACGTGCTGCATTTAAGGGCGGCGCGCTCGATTACATCACCAAGCCCTGGTCCAACGATGAACTCCTGGCGCAGGTCGCGCAGGCCGTGGAATCACGCCGTCTGCGCGAAGAAAACGTCCAGCTCAAGCGCGCGCTCAAACAACGCTTCACTTTTCCAAACATCATTGGAAAGAGCGAAAAGATGCTGACGCTTTTCGATCTGATCACGCAGGTGGCCCCTTCGCGCTCTACAGTGCTGATCAGCGGGGAAAGCGGCACTGGCAAAGAGCTCATCGCCAAAGCCATCCACTCGGCTTCCACGCGCGCGGACAAGGCTTTTGTGCCCGTCAACACCGGCTCGATCCCTGTGGATTTGCTCGAATCGCAGCTTTTCGGACACGTGAAGGGCGCTTTCACCAGCGCCGTCGCTTCCAAAAAAGGCCTCTTCGAAGTCGCCGATCAGGGCACTATTTTCTTCGACGAAATCGCCACCATCAGCCCGGAAACGCAGGCCAAGCTTCTCCGCGTCATTCAAGAGCGCGAATTCATGCGCCTCGGCGGCACGGAACAACTCAAGGTGGATGTCCGCATCGTTGCTGCATCCAACGTCGAACTGCTGACGCTCGTCCGCGAGGGCCGCTTCCGCGAGGATTTGTACCACCGTTTAAACGTAATTCATCTCCAGTTGCCGCCACTGCGCGATCGCCGGGAAGACATCCCCGCGCTGCTCGCTCATTTCCTCGCGCGCTATTGCCTGGAGAACGCCAAGCCAATGCGTCTATTTACAGCGGGCGCAATGAAACTCCTGATGGACTACGATTGGCCCGGCAACGTTCGCGAACTGGAAAATGTCGTCGAGCGCGCCGTCGTACTTTCCACGCAGGAACGCGTCGACGTGGATTTGCTTCCCGAAAGCATTCGCAGCAAGGAAATCGTCCGCGGCGTCCGTTTGCAGCTCTCGGAATTTCTTCCACCTTTGCCTGGCGAACCTGGCTCCCGCACCGGCGCCGATCATGCACAGCCCTCGCTCTTTCAAATCATGGACGAGATCGAGCGTCGCATCATTATGGACATGCTCGAACGAACCGGCTGGAATCAGACGGAAGCCGCCGAGCGCTTTTTGATCCCGCTCTCCACGCTGAATCAAAAAATCAAGCGCCTGGGGATTGACGTACGCCGCCGTGGCCGCGCCGATGAATCGCTCTCGGCCTCCATCGGTAAATAGCACCGGGCAAAAATCGCTGTGCGCTTTCCCCCTCTTTTCCTAAGAGTTTCATCTTGCATCTAAGAGTTTGTCTATGCACAGTATCGCGGGATGATTCTTCGCCTTTCTAGTCCAGCCGCTCGCGGCCTTTTTGTCTTGTTGGCGTTCGCGCTTGCCGCCGGCCTTTCCTACTCGAACATCCGGAACGTCCTCGCCGTTTATGATTCGGGACTGAACACGGCTGACGGCTACGCCCGGGCCACCCGTCTCGAACCGGATAATGCCGCCAACTGGTATCTCCTCGGCCACTACTGGCAATACAACCTGGAAGATCCGGATGCAAAGCGCGCCATCCGCAACTATCAAACGTCATTGTCTTTTGATCCTCGTTCCGCGGACACGTGGCTGGATCTAGGCACCGCGTATGAATCGGAAGGTGACATCACCGCGGCCAGAAATGCATTTGTTCGGGCCAAGCGCGTGTATCCGCTTTCGCCGGAAGTCTCCTGGCGCTACGGAAATTTTCTGCTGCGGCGAGGCGGCAACGAGTTGGACGCCGCATTTGCACAGATCAAGCATGCCGTGGAGGCTGACCCAAAGCGTGCAGCTGCTGCATTCACTCTCTGCATGCGCTTCGAGCCCGACGATAGCTCCATCGGAGACCGCGTGAACTCCGTCTTAAACCGCGTCTTGCCGGACTCCCAGGCCGCTTACCTGGGAGCGATATCCGCCCTGGCTGAACAGGAAAAAACTGAACAGGCTCTAGCTGTGTGGTCCAGACTAGCCGCTCTTCACCCTCAGCTTCAGCTAAGCGACTCCTATCCGTTGTTCGAACTCCTCCTCCGCAAACGGCGGATGGCAGATGCCCAGCGCGTCTGGGCCCAGGCTCTCCTTTTCTCGGGCGTCTCGCGTCCTTCAGATCCGCCCGGTTCTTTGGTATGGGACGGGGGTTTTGAATCGAATGCCGTCGGCGGCGGATTCACCTGGCGCTACTCCTCTTTGATGGGAGGAGTGCTCGTCACTCTCGATGCAAACGAAAAGCACTCCGGCAATCGTTCTCTTCGGCTCACATTCAATGGCCTCAGCAACGTGAACTTCGATGAAGTGTGCCAGGACGTCCCCGTACAGCCTTCCACTTCTTACCGCTTTTCCGCATGGATTCTTACCCGCTCACTGTCTACCGATCAAGGCGTGCGTTTCGGATTGCACTCTTTCGGCGACTCGTCTAATTCAGTCGCTTGGACGGATGACGTGAAAGGCACGCAGCCGTGGACCAAGGTCGAACTTCCGTGGACCTCAGGAAACGATGTCCGTGAACTGCAGCTCTGTGTCAGCCGGCTTCCAAGCGCAAAATTTGACAACAAGATTCGCGGGTCGGCCTGGATTGATGATGTCGCCCTGGTCTCAGAGTCTGCGGAGACCAGCAAGCCGTGAAACTCATCCGCATCGGGATTTGCGCCCTCGTGGTCTTCGGTGTTGCGTCACATGGCGCGGTCGAAGATTGGGCGCGCGCTGTACTGGAGATCGGGGCAGCGTTGCTCTTTCTTGGCTGGGCGGTTCGCGCGTACATCACACGGGAGAATCAGCTCGTATTTTCTCCTCTGCTTTTGCCTCTCCTCTGTCTGTTGCTGATCGCCCTCGGCCAGTTGTTGTTTCACCTCACTGCGTCCTCTTACGGCACGCGCATGGAACTCCAGCTTCTATTTGCCGACATCCTGCTTATCTTTTTGGCCGCGCAATCGTTTCGTACGCTAGAGGATTGTCGCGGCTTCGTCTGGTTCGTGATGAGTTTCGGGTTCTTGGTGGCGATCTTCGGGATCCTGCAATACCTAACCTTCAACGGAAAGCTCTATTGGATTCGCGAGATGCGCTACGGCGGCATCCCCTTCGGTCCGTACGCCAATCGCAACCATTTTGCCGGTTTTGCAGAGCTCGTCATTCCCGTGTCACTAGTTCCTTTGGTCCTTGGCAAAGTGCGCCGGGAACGGTGGTTTCTCGTCAGTCTGTTTGCCGTGGTGCCCATTGGCGCTCTATTTCTTGCCGCTTCTCGCGGCGGCATCATTAGTTTTGCTGTGGAACTCGGCTTTTTAGTGCTCTGGCTGATTGTTCGCCGTACGGTAGGAAAACACTTGCTCTCCGGTGGGGCGATCTTATTGCTCGCATTTCTCATGGTGTCCTGGTTGGGTGTCCAACAGCTGGTAGAACGCTTCTCGTCCCTTCAATCACTTGAGGTTACCGGCGGGAAACGCGCCGCTATGAGAACGGACACCTGGCACATTTTCCTGGACCATCCTTGGACCGGCACTGGCCTGGGCACTCTCCAGACTGTCTTCCCTCTTTATGAAACGCTCTATGACGGAAAAATCGTCAATCACACACATAACGATTACCTGGAAGGATTGGCGGAGACTGGTATTGTTGGCGGGTTGTGCTGCGTGTGGTTCTTAGGTGTCCTGTTCTTCGATTCGTTAAGGCGCCTGTCTCAGATCAATGGAGCCTTTGCTTCAGCCATTCAGCTCTCAGCCCTTGTCGCGTGTCTCGGTTTTCTCACTCACGCGCTTTTCGATTTCAATCTTCACATTCCGGCTAACCTTCTACTCTTTTTTCTCATGGCAAATCTTGCTACAAGCGAGATTCGTCAATCCACTCCACTGATTCCCAAATCGGGAAACCCGCGTTTCAAGCTTGGAAATCGCTGATGGACTTGGTCCTTCTGACTGTATAATCAACTGGGGGTCATCTATTCATATGCAACCAGCGAGACTGGGTGCGGGGGCGTTGTGTCTCGTCTCCACATCCCTACTCGGATTACTGGTTCTGGCGCCGCCCACCCGCGCGCAGGCCGTTCTCGAGACACCACAACAAACGAACGACCGTATTCGCGAGCTTTCCGCCGCTGCTGCCCGTAGCGCGCCCCATGAATACATCATTGGGAATGGGGACTTACTCTCGATCGATGTTTTCGACGTGAAAGAGCTAAGCCGCGACGTCCGTGTCAGCCAAACCGGCACTATCGGTATCCCGCTGGTACCCGTGCGCCTGCATATTGCGGGGCTAACCGAAATCCAGGCGGAGCAAAAAATTTCCGAAGTACTGGAAGCAAACGGTTTGGTATCGCACGCGGAAGTCAGCATCACCATCAAAGAAAGAAAGAGCAAGCCCATTACGGTTGTCGGGGCTGTTGCGCATCCTCTCGTTTATCAGGCGGATCGGCAAGTCACACTTCTCGAAGTCCTTGCCGAAGCCGGGGGGCTTGTGAACGATGCTGGGAACGAAGTCATCGTAACGCGGTCAGTTCCGCAGATGTCCTTCGACGAATCGGAGCCCCCGGCCGTCGGACCGGTGGAAGCTGCCCCTATGCATTCTCAACCGATTAGATCAGAAGCAAAACGCGGGGCGCCAACTGCAGCTCCATCTCCTTCGTCACAAGGCGGGGCCACAGCGGATCCTCCCGAATTACCTGCGACCAATGCGTCTGCAGAGAAATCGACTAACGGAGCCGGCGCACCTTCGGGTTCAAATCCGGTCGACACTATCACCGTTAATCTCTATCAGCTCATGGAAGCTGGGAATACCGCGAATAATATCCTCCTGCAGGCTGGCGATGTCGTAACTGTGCCCCATGCCGGGATCGTGTACGTCTTGGGCGCGGTTGGCAGGCCCGGCGGATTTGTGCTCAGCAATGACCGCGAGAAAATGACCACTTTGAAAGTTCTCGCGTTAGCCGGCGGCTACACCAATATCGCCAAGACGGACCATACCGTCATCATCCGGAAAGATGCCCAGGGGAAACAGCACGAAGTGCCCCTCGATCTGAAGAAAATTCAGAATAGCCAAGCCGAGGATTTAACGCTGCAGCCCAGCGATATCTTGTACGTTCCGCAGAGCGGAGCAAAGCAGGCCATTTTGAGAACGGTCGAGTTGGCCATTGCCCTCGGTACATCCGTCGCGCTTTATCGTATCGCGTATCACTAGAAAATGTCCGAAGACAACAAACTCGTTCCCCGGGATAACGGCTCCAACGGCAAGGTAGAGTTGATTCCGCCATCCTCAATTCTCCCGGTTTGGGATCTCTCGCCGCGAGAACCGCATCTTTATGATTACCTGCTGATTCTCCGCAAGCATCAATGGCTGATCTTGTCGTTCTTGCTTGCCGTGGTCACGATTGTCACCATCTCCACCTTCCGAATGCAAGCCGTCTATGTGGCCACTGCCCGCATCGAAATCGACCCCGCAAATGCCTCTATCCTCCCTTTTCAAGGCATGGATCCTTATGGCTATGAGATGGATGTCGAGAACTATATCGAGACGCAGTCGAAAATCTTGACGAGTGAAACTTTGGCCTTGCAGACCATCCGCAGCAGCGGGCTCGGTGCGCGCCCGGAGTACGCTGCTCCCAATGGCCCCTCCGAAGCTGTGGCCATTGGCAGTTTGGAAAACCAGAAGCGCCCCCCGGAGCTCGGTGCTTTCCTTGGCAGCCTCAGCGTAAAACGCGTCCCAATCAGCCGGCTTATGGATGTGAGCTTCGAGTCAACGGACCCACAGTTCGCCGCGCGCATCGTCAACGAACATATTAAGAATTACCAGGAACAGAATATTCGCAGCCACTACGATGAAACTACGCGTGCTACCACCTGGCTGCGCAATGAGTTGGACGAGCTCAGGATTAAAGTTCAGGAATCTGAAGACCAGCGCATCGCTTATGAACGCAAAAATCAGATCTGGACGCTAGACGACAAGTCCAACATCACTAGCCAACGCCTCGCCGACGTCAACAAAGCGCTCACCGACGCCCAGGAAGACCGCATGAAGAAGGAAGCGCTCTTTCAGTTTGCCAAAGCCGGTGACATCTCCAACGTGCCACAACTTCGCGACAATCCGGCCTTGCAGTCTCTCATTCAGAAACGGGAGACCGCGTCAGAGGAATACAACGACGCTTTGAGCCAATATGGCCCCAATTTTCCCAAGGTCCTGCGCCTTCAGGCCCAAGTGAAGGAAATGGATCAGTCGATCCAGAAGGAAAATGTTGGAACCCTTAACCATATCGAACTCGACTACCGCGAAGCCGCGCAGCGCGAAGCAATGCTCGTGCAAGCCCTCGATCAGCAAAAAGTGGAAGCGAATACGATGGCCGAGCGCATGGTCGAGTACAACATCCTCAAGCGCGAGGCCGAAGCTTCCAAGACTCTCTATGACAGCTTGATGACCAAGCTCAAAGAGGTGGGCATTTCTTCGGCTTTGCAATCCTCGAATATCCGCGTCGTCGACCCGGCCATGATTCCCACTTATCCCTCGCGTCCCGCCAAGGCGAGGAACATCGCGCTCTCCTTTCTTGTCGGTCTGGTTGGCGGCATCGGTCTTGCCCTCATGCGCGAGTACCTCGACAACACCGTCAAGACACCTGATGACATTGAGACCCTCGCCCGTCTGCCTTCCTTGGCCGTTGTGCCGCAGTTTGGCGGCTCCAATGGCAACGGTTCTCGCAAGCGCCTTTTGCATGGCATTTCCACGAATGGTCACGATAAACGCATTGAGCTCGTTGCGCAGCACTTGCCCAAATCCCAAATGTCCGAGGCCTTCCGCGCCTTGCGCACCTCGCTGCTGCTTTCTCAGCCCGGCCGGCCACCTCAAGTCATCCTCGTCACCAGCGCGCTTCCGCGCGAAGGTAAGACGACTGCCGCAGCTAACTTGGCCGTCACTCTTGCCCAGCTCGGAGACAGTACCGTTCTCGTCGATGCGGATTTGCGCAAACCGGGCGTAGGGCGCTTGCTCAATATGACGAGCGGCAAGTATGCGGGCTTAAGTTCTTACCTCGCCGGTGTTTCGAGTCTCGATCTTGTTATTGTGCCGCACCCTGACATTCCCAATCTCGCGGCGATTCCCACCGGCCCGCTGCCGCCCAATCCCGCCGACTTGTTGTCCTCTCACAAATTGGCCGAGGCAATCGCCGAACTTCGCACCAAGTTCAAATTTGTCGTAATCGACTCGCCTCCCGTCATGGCCGCCACCGACGCAGTTATTGTGTCTGTCCAAACCGATGGCGTCCTGCTTGTGGTGCGCAGCGGCGAAACTCCCAAGGAGGCCTTCACGCGCACTCGTGACTTGCTCGTCAGCGTGAAGTGCCACATTCTTGGCGTCGTACTGAATGCGGTGGATTCCGGTGCTCCGGACTACTACTATTCTTATCGGTACTACCCTTATTCCTATGGCTATGGCCCTCAGGAAGCGCTTGAGTCTGCTCAGGAACACGAAGATCTTGCTGAATCCGTCTCCGAAAGCTCCCCGCGCCATCGCGACGACGATCAGTCTTTGTAAGGAGGCACTTTGCGTTACTTAATCACCGGCGGCGCCGGATTCATTGGTTCTCATTTGGCAGAGCGGCTTCTTGCCCGTGGCGATCGCGTCGTCTTGCTAGACAACCTCTCCACCGGCAGCATGGATAATATCCGCCACCTCAAAGCTTCCGCCCAAATGGAATATCACCTGGACAACATCGAAAACCTCCAACTGGTCGCAGAACTCGTGGATGACGCCGATATTATCGTCCATCTCGCCGCCGCTGTCGGCGTCAAGCTCATCGTCGAAAGCCCCGTGCGCACCATCGAAACCAATGTCAACGGCACGCAGCGCATTCTCGAAGCCGCCTGCAAAAAACGAAAGCTCGTGCTCACTGCTTCCACGTCTGAAGTCTACGGCAAGAATACGAATGTGCCTTTTCATGAAGACGCCGACCTCGTCCTCGGGCCTACCACCAAAGGCCGCTGGAGCTATGCAGCGTCTAAAGCTCTCGACGAATTTCTAGCGCTTTCTTATTGGAAAGAAAAAAAACTTCCCGTCATCGTGGTTCGCTTATTCAATACAGTCGGCCCGCGGCAAACGGGCCGTTATGGGATGGTCTTGCCCAATTTCGTTAAACAAGCTCTCGACAACGAGCCCATCAGCGTCTATGGCAACGGCCAGCAGTCTCGATGCTTCTGCGATGTTCGCGATACCGTGGAAGGCCTCATCCGCTTGATGGACACTGAACGTTCCATCGGCGAGGTCGTCAATGTTGGCAACACAGAAGAAATTACAATCGAAGGGCTCGCTCAATTAGTCAAAAAACGCACCGGAAGCTCTTCCTCCATCGAATTCGTCCCTTACGATCAAGCCTACGAGCCCGGGTTCGAGGACATGATGCGCCGCGTCCCATGCGTCGATAAACTTCACGCCCTAACCGGTTTCCGCCCGCAAACTTCGCTGAACGATATCATCGACCGCGTCACCGCTTTCTTCCGCCAAAAGGAAGAAGCCGCTACCCCACGCGCGGCGGCGAGCAGCGCCGTTTAAACCAGTTGTGTAGGTGCCGCCGCGTTATGGGTGGCGGCACTCCACTCCCCAAGCACTTCTTCGTCTCTAATCGGCAAGACGTTTTCGCCTCAGATTCGTCTCAATCTTATGCCAACTAGAGGTGTCAATCCGAGAGGCTAAGGCTGCGCTTTCGCGGGAACAATTCCCGCCGCAAAGCGTATTCACAGTAGTCAGCCAACCTCGAAAGAAAGATAAGGTCCGCGAAATGAACACTATCGCCTCACTCGACACCGCGTTTCGCGATTTTAAGTACGCCCTCCGCACCCTCGCGCGCACTCCCGGCTTCACCGTAATTGCCATCCTCACTCTCGCCCTCGGCATCGGCGCCAACACCGCCATCTTCACTCTTCTCGATCAGATCCTTCTCCGCCTTCTGCCTGTCAAAAACCCCCAGGAACTTGTGCTCCTCACCATGCACGGCCGCCACTACGGCAGCAATTGGGGCGGCAACGCCATCTCTCACCCCATGTTCCGCGATTTCGCTGCACACAACGAAGTCTTCGCCGACATGTTCGCCCGTTTTGCTTTCTCCGGCAGCCTCTCTTTCAACGGCCAGGCTGAGCGCGTTGATCTCGAGTTGGTTTCCGGCGATTACTTCTCCGCCCTCGGCCTTAATCCTTTTCTCGGTCGTGTCTTCACTGCCGAAGACGACCGCATCCCCGATGCGTATCCCTACATCGTCCTCAACTACGCCTATTGGCAATCTCGTTTCTCGTCCGATCCGCAAATCGTCGGCAAGACCCTCACTCTCAACAACTACAACATGACCATCGTTGGCGTCCTGCAACCCGGCTTTGATGGCGTCGAGCTTGGCCACTCACCGAAACTCTTTGTCCCGATCATGATGGAAAAGGAAGTCCTCGTCGGCAATCCCACCGACATGCTCCACGAGCGCCGCAACCGATGGGTCAACGCTTTCGGCCGCCTCAAGCCCGGCATCACTCGCGAACGAGCCAAAGCCTCGCTGCAGCCCTTCATGCATTCCATGCTCGAAATGGAAGTGAAAGATAAAGCCTTCGCTCACGCCTCGCCTTACGATCGCGAGCAATTCCTGAAATGCACTATCGACGTGCTCCCCGGCTCGCAGGGCCGTTCCTATACACGCCAGGCACTCTCCACTCCGCTCTGGGTTCTCATGGCCACTACAGGCCTCGTCCTTCTCATCGCCTGCGCCAATCTCGCCAATCTTCTACTTGTCCGCGGCTCTGCGCGCAAAAAAGAAATCGCCATCCGTCTTGCCATGGGCGCGACTCGTCCTCGCATCATCGCGCAACTTCTGATCGAGAGCCTCTCGCTCTCCGTCTTCGGTGCGCTTGCCGGACTAGCGCTCGCTTACTGGGCGGACAAGGCCCTCATGGCGGCGTACCTGCCCTCCGATTCCGGCGGCTTACGCATTTCCACAACTCCCGATCTCCGCATTCTGCTCTTCACGCTCGCTGTCACTCTCGCTACCGGCGTTTTCTTCGGGCTCCTTCCCGCTCTTCAAACCACCAAACCGAATGTCGCCAGCACTCTCAAAGATGAAGCCGCCGCCGTCGTCGGCGGTGGCCACGGTGCGCTCAGAAAATCCCTCGTCATCGCGCAAGTCACACTCTCTCTTCTGCTTCTCATCGGCGCCGGCCTTTTTACTCGCAGCCTCGGTAACTTGCGCAATCTTGGCCCAGGTTTCTCGCCGCAAAATCTCATCGCCTTTGAGATCGATCCTTCCTACAGCGGCTATAGCGTCCCGCGGCTAAAGACCTTCTATCCCCAGCTGCTGGACTCTCTGTCTTCTGTTCCCGGCGTTCAGGCCACCAGCTTGGCCAGCGTGCGAATCCTCGAAGACAACGAATGGGACAGCAGCATGACCGCCGAAGGTTTCAGTCCTCCCACTCCCGACGCCCACCCCGAACCCTACATGAACCAGGTCAGTCCGAACTATTTCGCCACTCTGGGCGTTCCCATCGTCAACGGCCGCGATTTCCGGCCCACCGACACGCTCGAAGTCAAACATAACCCCGAAGAAAAAGGTGACATGGGCTGGCAGCCTTCGGTCATCATGATCAATGAGACCTTCGCTAAAAAATACTTTTCCGGCCGCGATCCTGTCGGCCTCCACCTCGGTTTCGGATCCGATCCCGGCACTCCCACCGACATGGAAATCATCGGCGTCGTGAAAGACATCAAGTACACCAGTCTCCGCGATGAAATTCCCCCGCAGGCTTTCGTGCCTTATATGTCGGACCGCTTCCTCGGCGGCATGGTCGTCTATGTCCGCACGACCGCCGATCCCAATCAGCTCATGACCGCGATCCGCTCCAAGGTCCGCGATCTCGACGCCAACGTCCCTGTCTACGCCATGCGCACCACGGAAGTGCAAATCAACAACTCGCTCTCAAGCGAGCGCATGATCGCCAGCCTCTCTGCTGTTTTCGGTTTTCTCGCCACGCTTCTCGCAGTCATTGGCCTCTACGGGGTTATGGCCTACACGGTCGCGCAGCGCACCCGCGAAGTCGGCATCCGCATGGCGCTCGGCGCCGCTCAAGGCAATGTCATCTGGCTAGTGATGCGCGAAGTTTTGATTCTCGTCGCCATAGGCGTGGCCGCCGGTGTGCCTGCGTCCCTGGCGCTCACTAAGCTCGTGCAGAGCCAACTCTTCGGCCTCTCGCCGCATGACCCCGCAACTCTCCTAATCGCGACGGTTGCCCTGGCGTTCGTGGCCTGCGCAGCCGGATACATCCCCGCCTGGCGCGCCAGCCGCCTCGACCCCATGAAAGCACTTCGTTACGAATGACGCCTGCCTAACTCCACGGGTGATCGCAGCTCTCTGCCACACTAGGATGTACAATTTCGCGGACGACATAGTTCCTCGACGGCGAATGGCGGTTCTAATGACAGCGAACATTCCGTGTGTTAAAAAGTAATCCCCAGACGGAGGGTCTCGACCCTTTGAAATCTAAGTCCCTGTTGTTTTTGGAAAGGAAGAAGTGTCCCCATGAAACTTTCTACATTGCTAATTGGAACCTCGGTTTTGGCATTCAGTCTCTTCGGTCTCAAAGGATTGACCGCGCAGGGGAACGACAAATCTCCTGACGATTCCGACACCGATGTTAAGTCTGCGTGCAGCCAGCTCCCTTCTTATAGCCAGTTGAAAGCAGCGCTCGTTTCCGCTCAGGGTCAATCGAATGGCGGCTTTGGTCTCAACATGTGGGGCACGATCGTAAACCGCGACGGTGTGGTTTGCGCTGTCGCATTTACGGGCGCCGATCGAGGCGCGCAATGGCCGGGCAGCCGCGTTATCTCCGCACAAAAGGCGAACACGGCAAATGCATTTAGCCTTCCAGCCCTGGCGCTCTCCACCGCCAACCTCTACACAGCTGTACAACCCGGCGGCTCGCTCTTCGGTTTACAGGAAAGCAACCCGGTGAACACCCGAGTAGCCTATCGAGGGGATTCCACCGATTACGGCAAGTCGAACGACCCTATGCTCGGCGGCAAAATTGGCGGCGTAAATGTCTTCGGGGGTGGCTTGGCTCTCTACAACGCAAAGAAACAACTCATTGGCGCAGTCGGTGTGAGCGGAGATTCTTCCTGCGCCGATCACAATATCGCCTGGCGGACCCGCAATAATTTGAGTCTCGATTACGTTCCCGCTGGCGTCAGCGGTGATGCGACTCGTCCCGACAACATCGTCTATGACATCACGAACCCCACAGGATTCCCGATCGGCGTCAGCGCCGGCGGATGGGGCCATCCAGCTTGCAGCCCTGCTGCGACGACCATCGCCGGGGGATTGCCAATCATTAGATAGACAGATAGACGAGCTTGTTTCTAAGCATTTCGTCGGACGGCGTGTATCGTTTGAATTGGCAAATCGCCAGCGCACATCGCGTAGGGCGCCTTCAGTTTGCACATCGCGCCCCTACGTATCCACTCAAGCTATGGCAGCGCGACCTCGAATCGGTAGCTGCCTGCGGGAAGTTCGTACTCAGCTTCGTTGTTTTCTTTGGCCGCGGCGTGAACCCTGCTGCTCTTTGATAGCGCCTGCCCGTCAAGCTGGAACGATTCCGCTTGCACTTTTCCGAGCCGCAACCGTCCGGTCGCATTCGCAGGAATTGTCAGATGCCAGATGGCTTTGCTCCCGGCGATGGACCATTCCGAGTGAATCATTCCGTAGGAAGATTCGTACGAAAAATCCAGACTCCCCAAACGTTTGTCGAAATTCGGATGAAGGCGGATGACGTGAAATCCTGGATCGGTCGAAACCGTATCGATTCCGGCCGCGTAACGATAGATCCAATCGGCGACCGCTCCATACGCGTAATGGTTGTAGGAATTCATGCTGGGGTCGCCGCGCATCTGATCGCCATTCCACCGCTCCCACATCGTGGTCGCACCGTGCTCCACCAGATATCCCCACGACGGATACTCCGTGTTGAGGAGCAAACGATATGCAACATCGGCATGTCCGGTATCCGTTAGAGCGCTTAGCAAGTAAGGAGTTCCTAGGAATCCCGTGCCAAGCCGCCACTGGTTGGCTTCCAGTCGATCTACCAAACGCTTCGCAGCGACGCTGCGCAGCGCATCAGGCAGCAAATTCATGTGCAGCGCAAGTACGTACCCGGTCTGCGTTTCGACAGGTTTGTCGCTCAAGGGCTTTGCGGTCCCCGAAGCGAATACCGGAGGTGGCGGAACCCCACCAACAAACCCATCGGGATGAACGTAAGCTTGGTTGAAGGCTACCTTGATCCTTTCAAAAAGTTCACTGTACTTACGCTCGTCTTCCGTTTTTCCCACGGCGTGGGCCATTTGGCCCATCAGCGTCGCATCGTACGCCCAGTATGCAGTGGCAATTAGATCCACGGGCGTCACCCCTTCGGGCGCGAGCCAATCCGCGAACGGAATGCCGTAGTTCTTCTTCCAAAGATAATCGGGATTCGCCGATTGGATCGCGGCCAGATACTTTTCCATCCCCACCCAATTTTCTTCCACCACTTTTTTGTCGCCCGTCTGAATCCACGACGTCCACGGAATCACGACTCCCGCATCGCTCCATCCCGTCCCGTAGCCTGGGTTTTGGACGTTGGTTCCGGGCGCGAAGATTCCATACATGTCCGTGCCCACTTGCGTGCCGCGCAAATCCGTTCCGAATTTTCGCGAGAACGTCGTCAAATCCATGTTGTACGTTGCTGTCCGCCAAAACACCTGCGCATCCGCCGACCAGCCCAGTCGCTCGTCGCGTTGCGGGCAATCCGTCGGAACTCCCACAAAGTTCGAGCGCTGCCCCCACAAAATATTGCTCCACAACTTGTTGAGCATGGCGCTGCTCGTCTTCAGCGTCGCCGTGAACGGAGCATCTGTATGGAAAGGAATGGCTTTTATGTCCTCGATCTTCGGCGCTGCCTTCAATCCGGAAATCTCCGCATAACGGAAGCCATGAAAAGTGAAGGTTGGCTCGAACTCTTCTGTCCCTTTGCCTGCGAGAATAAAATGGTCCGTCGCCTTCGCGGTCCGTAGGTTGTCGACATAAAGCGTACCGTCCGGATTTAGTATTTCCGCAAACCTGAGTTTCACGTCCGTTCCGGCTGCGCCCTGCGCTCGAATGTGTACCACCCCGGAAAGATTTTGCTCGAAATCGAAGATGTACACGCCCGGAGATGGATTCGTTATTTTCTTAGGAGCGATCGTTTTTTCCGCCCGAATTGGCTGGAAATATTGCCAAACGATTTTTGTTTCCTTTGGTTGGACCATCTCCACGGGTTTCCATTTGCTGTCGTCGAACCCCGCGGTGTTCCAGTTTGCTTGTATCCTTCGTGCGTCGTACGTTTCTCCATCGTAGATTTCCGCAAAGAGAATGGGCGAAATGTCCGCCTTCCACTTTTCGTCTGTCACGATCCAATCCACGGACCCGTCTTTGTACTCGATCCGTAGTTGCGCACGCAACGCAGGAGGAGTGTCCCCGTAGTTGTATCCCTGGCGATACCATTGCAACGGTGTCGAATACCAGCCTGGTGCCAGCAACGCTCCGATCGCATTCTTGCCGGATTTGATTTCCGTGGTCACGTCATACGCCTGGTAAATAACCCGCTCCCGAAAGTCTGTCCATCCAGGAGCTAGAATTTCGTCGCTCACCTTTCGCCCGTTCATCGAAAGCTGGTACGCGCCAAGCGCCGTGGCATAAATACGCGCGGAGGCCACTGGCTTTGCGACCTCAAAAATTTGGCGAAGCGACTTTACGGCTCCTGTTGGCCACGGATTTCCCAGCTCACCGGTGTCGAATCCGGAAGTGGGAGCTACGTAACGTTTCGCTCCGCTCCACGAGGAATCGTCGAATTCGGGGGCCTGCCAGTTCCCGCTTGCATCCAAGGCCGCTCGCCAACCTTCCGCCGTACTCTTGAACAATTCCACAGTGCCGTCCGCCGCTTCCACATAGAGCACAGCGTTCATAGGGGTTTGGCTAACGCGCGGCCGATTGCCTCCACCACTTAGATAATGAACCACCTCGATGGCCAATACGTTCTGCCCCGTGCGCAATTCGCCCGAGACATCCCGCATCGCATACGTTTTCCACGGCATTTGCCGCCACGGAGGCAGCGGCGCTGCTTCCATCACTGGTTTTCCATTGAGCCACGCCCCTGCCGTATCCTGCCCGGTCGCGTAGAGCGTCGCGCGCCGTACTGGTTTCGCAAGATTAAAATGGAATCGAAATGCATGCTTCGTTATCGTGGCCTCTTTGGGCGCTTCCTCGCCGGTGTCCGTGATCCATTCCGCGCCGGATTCCCGCACTCGTCGCAGTTCGGGTTCTTCATAGCCGATCCACTTAGCTTTCCAGTCTTCCTGTTGCAGCAGCCCCGTCTCCCACCAGCTCAGATCGCTGGGAGCGCCTGCCTTCCCGTCTTGATCCCAGGCGAGAACACGCCAGTAGTAACGCTTGCTCGGTTCGAACGCCGGACCTCCATAACTCACGCCCAGTGAGTTGTCAGATTCCACGCGCCCACTGTCCCAAACATCGCCCTTGCCGCCTGCAAGGAGCTCCGCCTTCGAGGCGACTTGTATTTCATATGCAGTCTGCCGCGCGCCAGAGCGGGAGTCTTGAATCTTCCAGGACAGCTGTGGTTTCGCCGTGTCCATCCCCAGCGGCGTGGTAAGCGATTCGCATTCGAGCTTCAGCGGCTTTGCCGATTGCGCGGTTGCACTCCCGGCGAGGAGTAAAATGCACACTCCCGCCATTTTTGTATTTCTAAATACGTTTTTAACGCTATGCTCAAGCTCTCTCATTCAAGGTTCTCCCTGTCTCGCCGCGCGTAGGAACACGCGCGAGACTGGCTATGGCCACTTTGTAGGTCGGCGTCGCGCACTGTAGCGGCAACCCGTCCTGCCTGTCAACAAATTGAGGGCAACCCAGGCTTACTAAACCTCGTTCAATTTTACGAAGAAGCGATTCGGAGTGCGGCAGCTCTGCTGCCGCTTTTCCCGTTGACCTGCACGACTCTATATTTAGCAAAGCTCGTTAGGTGTCTCTTCAAAGGGAATCTAGGCGGCGGCCAGATACACGTACCGCAAAATAAAGAGAACCGTGAGAATCCAAACGAGGGCATTCACTTCCTTGAACTTGCCCGACGCCAGCTTCACTACCGTATAAGAGATCAGCCCGAGGCTCAGGCCAGTCGCGATACTGAATGTTAGCGGCGTGGCCAGCATGGTGATAAATGCGGGCAAGGCCTCGCTGAAGTCATTCCAAAGAACCATCGCCAAAGATTGCGACATCAAAACGCCCACCAAAATCAAGGCCGGTGCCGTAGCGTACGCTGGAATGGCCGTCGCCAATGGCGAGCAAAACATCGCCAAGAGAAAAAGCGCTGCCACAGCAATATTGCTGAAACCAGTTCGAGCTCCAGCCGCCACACCCGCAGCGCTTTCGATATAGCTCGTGACCGTGGAGGTGCCCGTCAGCGACCCGAAAATCGTCCCGACGGAGTCCGCCAACAACACGCGGCCAACGCGCGGAATCTTGCCGTCCTTGATGAATCCGCCTTGCTCGCAGACGCCGACAAGCGTGCCAACGTTGTCGAACAGATCGACGAATAAAAACGCGAAGAGAATCTCCAGAAACCCGAGATGTAAAGCTCCCCGAAAATCCAGCTGAAGAAAAGTCGAGGACGGGTGCGGCATCGAAAAGAAAGTAGTAGGCCAGCTCGAAATGCCGCGCAGCATCCCGAGAACGGTCGTTCCAATGATGCCAATCAAGATCGCGCCATGGATTTTCCGCGCCATCAAAATCAGCGTTAGCGCCAAGCCAAAGCACGCAGTCTGCACTTCTTTGTCAGCGAAGCTACCCAGTCCCACAAACGTGGCGGAGTTGGCCACCACCAGCTTTGCATTTCGCAATCCAACAAACGCGATGAACATCCCGATTCCTGCCGCCGTCGAATGCTTCAAGCAATCCGGCATGCCATTCACAATCTGTTCGCGGACCTTCGTTACGGTAAGCACGAGAAACAGCACGCCCGAAAAAAACACCACCGCGAGAGCGGTCCGCCACGGGATATGCATCGCCAGGCATACGGAGTACGTGAAATACGCGTTCAACGACATCCCCGGCGCCAGCGCAATCGGATAGTTCGCGTACAACCCCATCACCAAGGTCGCCACCGCCGCCGAAAGGCAGGTTGCAAACACAACGCCATCCGCCGGCATTCCCGCCTGCGCAAGAATCTGCGGATTAACCACTACGATGTAAGCCATCGTCACGAACGTAGTGAGTCCGCCCAGCAACTCCTGCTTCACCGACGTCTGATTCTCAGCAAATTTGAAGTAACGATCGATCAATCGTCCCTCCGCCATCTCAACCAACCGCAAGGCCTTCTTTGATTGCAAAAACCTTTCGGACGAACCCACTCATACAGTCCATATAAAAAGCCGCAGACACGTTTGTTCTCTGCCGAGCCTGATAGTTCCCTGGGTTCAGCGAAAAACGACTCCACCACTGCACAGAAATCTCAATAAGGAATCTTATTAGGCCGATCGGTCCAAGCGCGAAATCCCGCGAGCGCCTCTTCTCGCATCATCTGAATTGTAGGAATGCGCCGCTCCGAGATTGGCTGTTTCAGTTCGCCGTAAATGAACGAATCGTCAAATCCAGCCTTCGCCGCGTCCTCCGCGGTACTGGCAAAATAAATGCGCGAAAGCCGCGCCCAATAAATCGCCCCCAGGCACATCGGGCACGGTTCGCACGAAGTGTACAGCTCGCAATCCTTCAATTCGAACACGCCAAGCTTTTCGCAAGCCCGCCTTATCGCCAAAACTTCCGCATGCGCCGTAGGATCATTCGTCGAAGTCACCTCATTCGAACCCTCGGCTATAATCTTTCCATCGCGCACAATCGCTGCTCCAAACGGTCCCCCGCGCCCCGATTGAACCCCCTCAATCGACAGCTGAATCGCCCGCGCCATGAACGGATTGCTCAACCCCTATCGCCCCCGGTCCATTCGTTCATTATCCCTAATGCATTCGCCCACACCATTCGGAAAGGCTCGCAAACAGTCACACAGAACCCCGCACCAACGGGCAAGTATATGCCCGGCATCCAGTCCTCTAGCACTTTTTTCGTCTTGAATTATCGATTTTGCTGACTTGAAAACCTGCAGATATAAGTCTACGCTCGGGTCTCATTCTCACGAGTTTTTCTCCGGATCTGGATCCGCTTCTCACTATGAGTTTGCGCGCCTTCCTTTCTCGACGTGTTGTAACTCCGGACGCAATGCGCCCAGCGGCTCTGCTCGTTGAAGCAGACCGCATCCTCGACGTCGTCGCCCCCGATCAAGTCCCACCCCAAGCTGAACTCCACGATTTTGGCGACGCGGCCATTCTCCCCGGCCTCGTCGACTCCCACGTGCACATCAACGATCCCGGCCGCGCCGATTGGGAAGCCTTCGAAACCGCAACACGAGCCGCAGCCGCTGGCGGATACACGCTCTTGGTCGACATGCCGTTGAATTGTCTGCCCGCCACCACAAATGTCGCCGCGCTCGAAGCCAAGCGCGCAGCCGCCCGATCCCGATGCCGCATCGACTGGATGCCCTGGGGAGGAGTCGTCGCAGACAATCCCCTCGACATCGAACCTCTCGCCAACGCCGGTGTCCCCGGCTTCAAATGTTTTCTAACTCATCCCGGCATCGACGGCTTCACGATGGTCACTGAACCGCAGCTACGCGTCGCCCTCCCTCACGTTGCCCGAACAGGCTTGCCACTTCTCGTCCACGCAGAACTCGCCGCTCCCATCGATTCTGCAACGGCGCAGCTCGCCAGCGCAGATTGGTCCCTCTACGAAACTTATCTCCAATCGCGCCCCGAAGAAGCCGAACTCTCCGCGATTCGGATGCTCCTGTCCCTCTGCCGCGAATACAAATTCCGCCTGCACATCGTTCATCTCTCCGCCAGCGCAGCTCTTCCAGAACTTCGCGCCGCTCGTTCCGAAGGCCTGCCTGTAACCGTCGAAACCTGCCCGCACTATCTGCATTTCACCTCTGAAACAATCGCCCGCGGAGCAACGCTCTACAAATGCGCCCCTCCAATTCGCAGCCGTAAAAATTGCGATCAACTCTGGCAAGGCCTCCGCAATGGAACGATCGACCTCGTCGCAACCGACCATTCTCCCTGCCCGCCAGAAATGAAGCGCCTCGCCGAAGGAAGTTTCCGCACCGCTTGGGGCGGTATTGCGAGTCTCTCCATCGCGCTTCCGGCGACGCACACCGAAGCCGCCAAGCGCGGATTTGCGCTGACTGATATTGCGCGCTGGATGTCGGAAGCCCCGGCGAAATTAGCCGGCTGCCACGCACGCAAAGGCCGCCTCGCAGCGGGGTACGATGCCGATTTCGTCGTCTTCGACCCCGAAAGCGAGTTCGTAGTCAGCAAGGATCGATTGCATTACCGTCATCCAGTTTCGCCGTACATCGGAGAAAAATTGCGCGGCGTTATAAAAGCCACTTATCTTCGTGGCAAAAAGGTGTTCAGCGACGGCAAGTTCCCCGGAGAGCCCATCGGCGAGGAGTATCGCCGCTAATGTTGTTGCCTAAAAAAAGCTCCCATGCGCAACTTTCGATTTGTCTGTCATACACTAAAGCAAGCAGGCAAAGGCCTGCAAAAGATCTGCTGATTCCACGATTCGAATGAAAAACGCCCCTATTGTCGGCGCCTCGGTCCCTCGCATGGAAGGCCGCGCCAAAGTTACGGGAGAGGCGCGCTACGTCGACGACATGGTTTTGCCGGACATGCTCCATGGAGCCACCGTTCGCAGCCGCATTCCACGCGGCAAAATCAAAGCAATCACCTTCGGCCCCGGCATTGATTGGAACGAATTCGTAATCGTCACGCCCGCGGACATCCTCGGAAAAAATTGCATCGCGCTCATCGAAGACGATCAACCGTGTCTCGCCGATGGCCTGGTCAATCATCCTGAAGAGCCTATTCTCTTACTCGCACATCCCGACTGCCATCTTCTCCCTAGAGCCGTCGAATCCGTAACTATCGAATACGATCCTCTTCCCGCCATCTTCAGCATGGAAGAAAGTGAGACTTCGCAACAAATCGTCTGGGGCGCAGACAACATCTTCAAAACCTATCTGATCGAAAAAGGCGATGTCGATGCCGTGTGGCAAAACGCAGACCACATCATCGAAGCCGAATACACAACTGGCGCACAGGAACAGCTCTACATAGAAAACAACGGAATGATCGCCGCCTTCGATCTCCAGCAAGGCCTCACCGTTTGGGGCTCGCTCCAATGCCCCTATTACATTCACAAAGCCCTGATGAAGCTCTGCAACCTCCCGGCAGATCGCGTGCGTGTCGTTCAAATGGAAACCGGCGGCGCTTTTGGCGGCAAGGAAGAATATCCCTCCATGATCGCCGCTCACGCCGCGCTCCTCGCCATGAAGTCCGGCAAACCCGTGAAAATTATCTATGACCGCATGGAAGACATGGCGGCCACCACCAAGCGCCATCCTTCCCGAACGCGCCACCGCACCGCGGTCAGCAGAGACGGCAGGATTCTCGCTGGAGAAATTGACTTCACCATTGACGGCGGCGCTTACAAAACGCTGTCGCCGGTCGTCCTTTCGCGCGGCGCCATCCATGCCGGTGGCGCCTACTATTGGCCCAGCATTCGCATTCGCGCTAAAGCAGTCGCCACCAGTATGCCGCCGCATGGCGCGTTCCGCGGATTTGGCGCCCCGCAATCCCTCTTCGCGCTCGAGCGTCACATGGACCGCATCGCCCAAGTCGTCGGACTTTCGCCAGTGGAAATCCGGCGCCGCAATTTCCTCAAACCCGGGCAGACCACCACAACCGGCCAAACCGTAAACGAAGAGATTGATCTCTGCAAACTTCTCGACCGCGCCCTCGAACTCTCGGACTATCACGCAAAGAAAGAGCGATTCGCGCGGGACAATCAGCAGAGCAGCCACAAAAAAGGAATGGGCATTGCCGCTTTTCTTCACGGTGCAGGGTTTACGGGCTCCGGCGAGCGCTTTCTCGGCTCGGTTGTCGGCGTCGAAGCTATCGCGGACGGCAGCCTGCGCATTCTCGTCTCCAGCACCGAATTCGGTCAGGGAACAAACACGGTGCTTTGCCAGATTGTCGCCGAAGCGCTCGGTCTTCGCTACGAAGACGTCAGCATCGCCCAACCCGACACGCACGAAGTGCCCAATAGCGGCCCCACCGTCGCGTCGCGCACGGTCATGGTCGTCGGCAAACTCGTACAATCCTCTGCCGTCGGAATCCGAAAAACGCTGACCGCGAGCGGCATGCTCTCCGATTCTTACACGCCCGAAGAATTCCGCGCCGCCTGCCGAAACTATCTCGCAAAGCACGGCAAAATCCGCAGCCTGGCACAGTACGAACAACCCGAAGGCATATTTTGGGACGATGAAAAATATCGCGGCGAGGCGTACGCCGCGTTTGCCTGGGCCGTTTACATTGCGGAAGTCACGACGGATCTAACCACGTACAGCGTGACTATCAACGATTTCGTCGCGCTTCAAGAAATTGGAAAAGTCCTTCACCCCGTTCTCGCGAAAGGCCAAATCATCGGCGGCGTCGCACAAGGCATCGGCTTTGCCTTATACGAAAAAGTGATTTGGGAAAATGGCCGCATGCAAAACGGCCAGATGACCAACTACATCATGCCCACTTCCGCCGATCTTCCTCCCATTCGCGTCTACTTCGAAGAACTTGGCAACGTTCACGGCGCCTATGGCGCAAAAGGAATCGGCGAACTCCCCATGGACGGCCCTGCCCCGGCGATTGTCAACGCCATCGAAGATGCTCTGCAAATTTCCTTCCGTTCAATTCCGTTGCTTCCAGAGGACATCTTCGCCGCTCTTTCCGAAAGTGCGACGCTCGAGACTGTGGCCTCAACGTCCCGAGGGCGAGAATGAGCCAACCTTTGTTGCAAAGTGCAAAATGTGAAATCTCTCTCACGGTAAACGGAAAACTGGAAACCCTGCATGTCTATCCGATGGAGCGCCTCCTGGACGTTCTCCGGCACGACCTTGGATTAACAGGAACGAAAGAAGGCTGCGGAGAGGGTGAGTGCGGCTCCTGCTCGGTCTTGATCGACGGAATGTTGGTGAATAGCTGCCTGATTCCCGCGCTCCAGGTGAATGCCGCGACTATCGTTACGATCGAAGGCCTTGCCACGGACGGCCGCCTGCAGTTGTTGCAGCAATCATTTCTCGATTGCGGCGGTGCCCAATGCGGCATCTGTACTCCCGGAATGATTCTCGCGTCTTTTCACCTGCTAAAGAAAAAGCCGCAACCCACTCTTGAAGAAATCCGTGAAGGGCTCTCTGGTAATCTTTGCCGTTGCACGGGCTACATGCAAATCTTTGAAGCCGTGGAGCAAGCCGCACGCCGGGGAGCCTCAACGTGAGAGCCCATCCCGCCGAATTTGAGCTTCTCGCCCCGCCCACGTTGCCCGCTGTGCTATCGCTTCTCGCGCACGAACCCGGCGAATGGCTTCCTATCGCCGGCGGCACCGACGTGATGGTGCAATATTCCGCCGGAAAACTCGCCGCGCGAAAGTTGGTCAGCATCTGGAATCTGCCTGAGCTGCGCCGAATTGAAATTTCCGAGGACGAAATCCGCATAGGTGCGGGATGCACGTATACCGATTTGCGCGAACATGAACTTATCAACCGCGAGTTCTCGCTCCTATCGACGTCCGCGAGCTGGACTGGAGGAATCGCCAACCAAAATCGCGGAACTATCGGCGGCAATATTGTGAATGCGTCGCCGGCAGCGGATTCTCTTCCCGCGCTCATGCTCTACGACACCGATTTGCTTCTCGCTTCGGCACGAGGCGAACGTCGCCTGCCCTACGCGAACTTCCATACCAATTACCGCAAAACTCAGCTCGCTGCCGATGAACTGATTCGCGCGATCTGCCTGAAAAGACAATTTTCAGGTTACTATTCCCATGCGCGCAAAGTCGGAGCACGCAATGCGCAAGCAATCGCAAAGGTCTGTTTGGCGGGATTGGGCCGTCTCGCGAGCGGCGTTATCGACGATCTTCGTCTTGCGGTTGGAAGTGTAGCGCCCATTCCCATACGTTTAACCGAGACGGAACGAATCGTGAAAGGAAATCGGATCGATCCACATCTCATCCAGTTGGCGAAAACAGCGGCGGCCGCTGAAGTCCGGCCCATCGATGACATTCGCTCCACTTCGCGCTATCGCGCAGCTGTGGTCGGCAATTTGGTCGCTGAATTTCTGGAGCAGTTGAGCGCCAGGAACGCGCAGAGCGAACGTATAAGCCAGGTGCTCGCGCGATGGAATGCTTTGCAGCCGGATAAAGCCGCTGAAGAGATATTGCCTTGTTGTGGCTCAAAGGCGTGGGCAATCGGAATGGCAGCTCGAAGGCCACTCCTCGATGAATCGGCTCTAGTGGCCGCGTGTGACGAAGTCTGGAAAGGCCTCACGGAATCCGATTGGTTGGAAGCATTTCGCAGTCACCCGCGGATTGGCGATTCCCATTCGCCCGCCGCTGCTCAGCCGCAGTCTGCTGCCTGGTCGGGCGAAGAGCAGCGTAAAGTTGGATCCGCTGGCGAAGACATAAAACTTGCCCTTGCGGAAGGTAACCGCGCGTACGAACAGAAGTTCAATCGCATCTTCATCGTTTGCGCCACAGGCAAATCTGCTCCGCAAATCCTCGAAATTCTCCGGCGTCGGTTGCAGAACGATGAAAAAACAGAACTCCGCGAAGCAGCCGAGCAGCAGCGCCAGATCGCGCATCTCCGTCTGAGGAAATGGCTCTCTTCATGAATCGACTTTCCACCCACGTTTTGGACACCGCTCAAGGGAAGCCTGCAAAAGACGTCCCTGTGCGGCTCGAACGGCAAGAGTCAGGCGGCGAATGGCGCCTTATATTTTCTTCCCGAACTGACGGAGACGGCCGCTGCCCGCAGTTGTTGCCCGAAAACGAAACTCTTCGTGCAGGAAATTACCGTTTGGCATTTGATACCGCAAGTTATCACCTTGCTCAAAATGCCCAAGGACTCTATCCGGTCGTGGAGATTACATTTCACGTGCGCGACGGCGAATCGCACTTCCACATTCCACTGCTCTTGAGTCCGCACGGTTACACTACGTACCGGGGAAGCTGACCTGATGATTACGCTCGCCGAAAACAGCTACGGCAAGTCGCGAGTCCGCCTAGCAAAAGTGAAACGGCATCCCGACCATCACGATTTTCGCGAATGGACCATCGAGATTATCCTCGAAGGAGACTTTGAGTCCTGTTTCGTCGCTGGCGATAACAGCAAGATTCTTCCCACTGACACGATGAAAAATACCGTGTACTCGCTGGCCCGAACCTCTTCGGCGGACTGCATGGAAGAATTTGGCAAGGAATTGGCCGCTTTCCTTCTGGAAAGTAACCCGCAAGTCTCGGCGGCCCGAGTCTCACTCTCGGAAAAATCCTGGCAGCATCTTCACACTAACGGAAAACCGCATCCCACGACCTTTGTGCAATCCAGCGGCGAGCGTCAAACGGCGGACGTCACAGCGGCTCGCAACGTGGCGCCCACGGTTCGATCCGGTCTCGAAAATCTCGTCATCATGAAAACGTCGGACTCGGAATTCGCCGGCTTCCTAAAAACCTCTTTGACCACCCTGCCGGAAACGACTGACCGGTTGTTCGCCACTTCAGCTCGCGTGCGCTGGAACTATTCGTCCCCCGATTTGCCTTTTGTCGCTTTGCGTTCCAGTGTTCGCGATATTTTGCTCAGCGTATTTGCGAGTCACTCGAGCAAGTCCGTCCAGCACACTCTGTATGCTATGGGAGAACGCGTCCTCGCCAATGTGTCTGAAATCACGGACATTGAATTGACGATGCCCAACCGGCACTATTTGCCCGCGGACCTTTCGCGCTTTGGCCAGGACAACCCTAACGAGATTTTTGTGCCCATCGACGAGCCTCACGGCACAATCGAGGCACGCCTTCGCCGGCAAGGTTGAGATTCTGTGTCCACAGCTGGGAGCACAACAATACGCGCGGGAGAAGTGATCGCCCGCTGCAAGCAACTGGCGTCATTCTCCGAAGACGTCGGCAGTACGCGCCGCACATTTCTTTCTCCCTCGATGCGCGATTGTCACCGTGAAATCACAAAGTGGTTGAATGCGGCGGGAGCCAAAGTGACCGTAGACGCCGCCGGAAATTTGCGCGGTTTTTACCCCGCTGCGCAAACCAATGCACCGCGGCTGCTCATTGGTTCCCACCTCGATACTGTCCCCAATGCCGGAGCCTATGACGGCGTTCTCGGAGTCCTCATCGCAATCGCTCTTGTCGAATCGTTGGAAGGTCGTCGGCTTCCTTTCGCGCTCGAAGTCATCGGCTTTTCAGAAGAAGAAGGAGTTCGATTTGGCACCCCGTTCATCGGCAGCCACGCGCTTATCGGCACTCTCGATGAAGAACTCCTGGATCGCCAGGACACACACGGAATCTCCGTTCGCAACGCCATCAAAAGCTTTGGACTGAATCCATCAGAAATTCCGCGCGCGGCGCTGAACAGCGACACGCTGGCCTATCTTGAATTTCACATCGAGCAGGGCCCGGTCCTTGAATCACTCGGGCGGTCGCTCGGTGCAGTGGAAGCCATCGCTGCTCAAACGCGCATGGAGTTCGTGTTTGTCGGCCGCGCTAACCATGCGGGCACAACGCCCATGCACCTGCGGCACGATGCCATCGCCGCGGCCGCGGAGTGGATCGTCGCGGTAGAACGCACTGCCCATAACCATCCGGGCTTGGTAGCGACGGTCGGTCAAATCGAAGCAATGCCAGGCGCGACCAATGTCATCGCTGCGACAGCTCGCGTTACTCTGGATGTGCGCCACAAGTCCGACGATATTCGCGATCGCGCAGTGGAAACACTCGTTCGAATGGCTGAAGAAATTGCCGCGCGCCGCGGCCTGGCGCTGCAACAACAAGTTCTGTTGAGCCAGCGAGCCGTAGCGATGGACCCTTTTCTCGTTGATCAAATTCAGGAAGCCATCCGCAGCGCCGGCTGCCAGCCACATCGCATGACAAGCGGCGCCGGCCACGACGCCATGATCCTCGCCGAAAAAGTTCCGGCAGCCATGATTTTTCTTCGCTCCCCCGGCGGAATCAGCCACGATCCATCAGAATCAGTCGAAGTAGAAGACGTCGCAAAGGCGCTCGACTGCGGTTTGCATTTGCTCGATCAACTTGCCAATTCCACTGAACTTCAAAAAAGGATGTGCCGTGCATAATCCCCTCTACAATCTTGGTCAAACGCGAAGCGCGCAAAAACACAATCATCTCTTACTTACGCCAGACACATTCGTTCGAACGCCCTTGCCCGGTATGAAAGCGTGCATGGCGGTCGTGCACGCCGGCCCTGCCATCGGCGCACGCTTCGCCGAGTACACCGCCGAATTCGAATCCGGCGGCGAACTCGGCCCAACCACCGTCCAGCGCTTCCTCTACGTCCTCGAAGGCCAACTCAAGATAGAAGTTGAAGGCCGCCAGAATGTTCTTGATGCGCGCGGCTATGGCTACTTGCCCGAAGGCGCGCAACATCGTGTGGTCGCAACGAAAACTAGCCGCGCCGTCGTTATCGAAAAACGTTACGAGTCACTCGCCTCTTTCGAATCGCCCCGCGCAATCATCTCCAGTGAAGACGCAATTCCTTCTGAGCCGCTCGATGGTGATGCGAGCTTGCAGGTAAAACACCTGCTTCCCGATACGATGCATTTCGATTTCGCCGTGAACTCCATGGTGTATCAGCCAGGCGCCGCACTAAGCATGGTCGAAATGCACATCATGGAGCACGGCCTGTTGATGCTTGAGGGAGGCGGCATCTATCGCCTCGGTGATTCGTGGTATCCGGTCACAGCCGGCGACTTCATCTGGATGGCGCCGTGGTGCCCGCAGTGGTTCGGCGCCATCGGAAAAGTCCCCGCAAAATATCTCATCTACAAAGATTCGAACCGGCACCCGCTGGCTCCTGCGCCACCATCGGAAGTCGTGCGCGCGGCTTCCAGTGTGAGCGTAGAGAAGAGCGGTACGCCGCAGCCGACTCCGGCATCGCAGCGCAAGACGGCGAAGCATCCTTCAAAGAAGAGCCAGCGTTGATGAATCTGGAAGTCGATCGCGATCGCTTGACAGCAGAGATCGAAGAGTTGGCGACGATTTCCGAAGCGGAGCCGCCGGCTGTAACGCGCATTGTTTTTTCGCCAACGGATCTCAAGGCGCGAGCATGGCTCATGGCTCGCTGTGAAAAAGCTGGTCTCTCCGTTCGCCAGGATGCCATTGGGAATATTTTTGCCCGGTGGAACGGTTCCGAACCCAACGCTCCAACGGTTGGAACTGGCTCTCACATCGACGCGATTCCCAACGCCGGAAAATATGACGGTGTTGTTGGCGTGCTCGGAGGCCTGGAAGCGATTCGCGCGTTGCAGCGTTGCGGCGTGCGTCCGAAACACTCGATCGAGTTGCTCATGTTCACATCCGAGGAGCCGACCCGTTTTGGGATCGGATGTCTCGGCAGCAGGTTGTTGTCCGGCAGCATGACTCCCGATGCGGCGCGAAAGCTCGTCGACAAAGATGGTGCGTCGCTCGAAGAAGTTCGGCGCAATGCTGGATATGACGCGCCGCTCGAAGAAGTGAAACTGCCGAGCGGCTACTACAAAGCGTTTGTCGAACTGCACATCGAGCAAGGTCCTTTGCTCGAGCAACAAAACATTCCGCTTGGCATCGTCACGAGCATCGCGGCTCCGGCGAGCTTACGCATTACGATTGAAGGCGCGGGCGGGCACGCGGGTGCTGTTCTCATGCCTGAACGCCGAGACGCGCTGTGCGCCGCGGCGGAGTTGATCTTGGCGATTGAAAATGCGGCGAAGACGAGCGCAGCGGTTGATACTGTCGCGACTGTCGGCATTTGCGACGTGTTTCCTGGCGCGGTCAATAGCATTCCGAGCCGCGCCCATTTGACGCTCGATATTCGAGATACAAATCTTGCGCGACGCGATGCGGTGATGCGTGAGATCGAAACCGCGCAGAAAACGATTGCGTTGAAGCGGCAAGTTTCGATTCGCGAAGAGATTGTTAATGCGGACGCGCCGGCGCAGTGTGCTCCTGCGATTGTCGAGGCGCTTTCGCAAGCTTGCGCTAAACATAACTTTGCTTCGATGAAGATGGTTAGTCGCGCTTATCATGATTCGCTTTTTATGACGCGTGTCGCGCCTGTGGCGATGTTGTTTATTCCTTGCTTCAAAGGGTACAGCCATCGGCCGGATGAATATGCGTCGCCGGAGGATATTGCGCGCGGGGTGCTTGTGCTTGCGGAAACGCTGGCATCCCTCGCGAGTTGAGACACCTTGTTTAGCCCTACAAACATAGAGTCGTGCAAGTCGTTGGGAAAAGCGGCAGCTGGGCTGCCGCACTCCAAATGGTTTCTTCGCAATTTTATGAGGGACTTGGCGTGATGCGCGCTTGGCGGGACGAAAACGCTTAGAAGAGATGAACAGAAATCGGGAAATTCATCCGGACGACACGGCAAGACGGGCACAGCGTGCTGTGCCCCTACAAGGGATACACGAGACTTGGTGCAGATTTGCGGCGTCATTGTTCTTGCTGGAAGCGGCGGATTTTGGCGTAGCCTGGTTTGAGGATCTTGTAGATGAAATCGCAGCGCTGGTGGTAGGGGAGGAACGCGCTTTTCATGGCGTTGACGGTGAGAATTTCGAAGTCGTCCAGGCCCAGGCCGAAGGTGTCTCGGGCAGCCTCGAATTCTTTGGTCATTGTGGTGTCGCTCATCAGGCGGTTGTCGGTGTTTAGCGTGACGCGAAACTTTTCCTGATAGAGAGTTTTGAACGGATGCTCCGCGAGGCTGCGCGCGGCGCCGGTTTGCACATTGCTGAGCAGGCAAATTTCCAGCGGGATTCTTTTGTCTAGGACGTATTGCGCTAGGTCGCCAAATTTCACTACTTTTCCGTCCTCGGCGACGGCGATGTCATCGATGAGGCGCGTGCCGTGGCCAATGCGGTGCGCTCCGCAGTATTGGATGGCTTGCCAAATGGATTCTTTTCCAAATCCTTCGCCGGCGTGAATCGTAATGCTGAAATTCTGGCGCTGAATGTAATGAAAAGCGTCGACGTGTTTTTTGGGAGGGAATCCGCCTTCTTCACCGGCGAGATCGAAGCCCACTACGCCGCGGGCGCGAAAGTCCACGGCGAGCTCGGCCATTTCGAGCGAGACGTCCATGTTGCGCATCGCGCAGATAATCAGGCCGGAGGAAATTCCAAAGTCGTGTTTGCCGCGGTCCAAACCTTTTAGGACAGCAGAGACTACCTGCTGGTGGCTTAGTCCTGTGCGGGTATGAAAAACCGGTGCGAAGCGAGTTTCAAAATAGACAACGCCGTCGCCGGCCAGGTCTTCCGCTTGTTCATAGGCGACGCGCTCGAGAGCTTCTTCGGTTTGCATTACGGCGATGGTGTGCGCAAAGCCTTCCAGATATTTTGGGAGGCTTCCCTGGTTGGCACCCTGGTGGAACCAGTGGGCGAGCTCTTCGGGATTTTTGGTGGGAAGTCCGTCATAGCCAGCGGAATTGGCCAGGTCGATGACGGTTTCGGGACGGAGGACGCCGTCGAGGTGTTCGTGGAGCAACACCTTGGGGAGGCTTTTCAGCAGTTCGTGATCAATGTTCATCGGGGACCTCTTGTGTTGAGCCAAGGAGGAGAAGCGAAGAGGGGAGAAGGATAACGCAGAGGCGCTGAGTACGCGGAGCCACGCAGAGAAAGCCAGATGCCCCCACCCCGGATGTCCAGAGAACGATAGAGTAAGTCCATGAAAAAGCTGGAGTTGCTGGCGTTTCTGTGTGTTGGATGTTTACTCGCTGTGGAAAAGAGTGGAGGGGTTTGGGTTGGATGAAGGACGCCCCACCCCCTCCCCTGTTTTTTGTAAGAATGTGATTCGGTGGGGGTTACATGGTAGGGGTCTGCAAAAGATGTGATTCTAAAGGGGATAGTCGCGAGTGGTGAGTGTCCCCTCGAAACTCGGGGTAAACGAGTGGCGAGGAAAGGTGACTGCGAGCGCGAGGCGATCATCGATGATTGAAAATCGGCGGGGATGTAGGCAAGTGTGGTTGACGGGGCGGTTGGTGTGCGGGCGAGGGTTTTTCTTAACACAGAGTTCACAGAGTACGCGGAGAAAGGGACGGAGAGAGAAGAGAGAAAAGCAGATCCCTCACTACGTTCCCTTCGGGGCTCAGGGCTGGCGGGATGACAAGCCGTGGGGTCGAGGAGGTAGAAACAGGAAAGAAGAGAGCTTAACGCAGAGGAACAGAGTACGCAGAGGGGGGAGAAGAACGGGTCTGAAGACCCGCCACTACAAAGGCCGGAGGAGGGGAAACCCGTGTGAACCATAGGGAATGGTAGCAGGGGGAAGAAGCGGATGTCTAGTAGTTTATTAGTTTACTGGATGCTTATTCGAACAGAGGACGCGGATTCGAATGAGATAAACGGAAGTCGAGAGGTTTGAGGGAGTTGGGTGGGTATTGATGGGTTTGTTACGGCTGTGGAAATGTGTGCAAAACAAGTTTCAGTCTGAGGGTCTTAACGCTAACGCTAACACCAATGAGAACATCCTTGGCAAGGTTTTACGTCTAAGGTAACATCCGAATATCTTAACGTCTCCCATTGAGAGTGCAATGCCTGAAGCGTACCTCTCCGGAAAAACACTCGATGATTTGATGCGCTCAGTTATCGTGGAAATTCGGGCGCACGGTGATCAGATTCGTCCATCCAAAGGCGCCGCCAAGGAAATAACTGGCGTACTCCTTGAACTTACGAATCCCCGGGCCCGGCTTAGCTTAACCGAGACTCGAGGCAAACCTTATAGCTGTCTAGGTGAGCTTTGTTGGTACTTAGCAGGAACCAAGGGGCTCGACTTCATTTCTTATTACATACCGCGTTATAAAAACTACGCCGATGGCGTTGAAGTGTTCGGAGGGTACGGACCTCGCTTGTTTAATTGGGAAAACCTGTCTCAAATGGCCGTCGTCATAAGCTTGCTGAAGAAAAAACCGGATTCCAGGCAAGCAGTCATCCAGTTGTTCGACAGGCATGACATCGTAGAGAAGCATGAAGACGTTCCTTGTACCTGCACGATTCAGTTTATGCTGAGACGTGGCAGACTCCACATGTTTACGAACATGCGATCGAACGACGCTTTCGTGGGCATGCCGCACGATTTTTTCTGCTTCACAATGCTCCAGGAGATCGTTGCAAGATCACTCTCTGCGGAATTGGGGACTTACAAGCATGCGGTCGGAAGCCTTCATATTTATGATTCAGATGTGGGGGCGACGGAGCAGTTTCTGGAGGAGGGTTGGCAACCGACAGACGTATTGATGCCACAGATGCCCTTTGGAGACCCATGGCCCAGTGTTGCATTATTGCTCGAAGCCGAGGCGTCGATTCGGGACGCAGGAGTATTTGACGGCCACGCACTGGATAAGATAGACCAATATTGGCTGGATTTAATTTGGTTATTACAGGTGTTCTGGTGCAAACAAAAGAAAGACGTGAACGGAGTCAAGGAAGCGCAGAGAAGAGTCTCTTCCAGCGTGTACTTCCCTTTCATCGACAAGGTGATCGACCAGTTGGCGTAGGAGACGCGACTGAGTGGGCACGCGATCACGACTCGGAGGTTGGTAGTCTGCCGCGAGCAGACTATCCGATGCACGCGACGCTAACCACGTTGATTGATCGTTTGGATAGTCCTGCAATGTCCGGTACAGGCGTCATTAGGTGGGGCTGTCCGGTTACCTCGTTTGGTGATCTTTCAAACGCGCGCGTAGCAACTTTAGGGCTTAACCCCAGCAATCGAGAATTCGTGAGCGAATCGGGGGACGAGCTTCGAGGAGAATTTCGACGATTTCACACGCTTACCTCGCTCGGCTTGACGTCCTGGTCAGAGATTGACGCCCGGCATCTGCGAATGATTCTTGAGTCCTGTCGGACGTATTTTCTCGGGAATCCTTACGATCGATGGTTCAAGAGATTGGATCAGGTCGTTTCTGGCGCTCGGGCCTCGTTCTACAGTGCGGCTGGCGGGGCGTGTCATCTCGATCTAATTCCTTATGCGACTGCACACAAATGGACTGAGCTCACAACGCGCCAGCGATCGTCGCTGCTCCGTATCGCTGCGGATGCTCTTGGTCTCCTCCTTCGTGATTCTCCAGTGCGTATCCTTATTCTCAATGGGAGGTCCGTTGTGGAGCAATTTCAGGACGCGGCTGGAGTTCGTTTGGATCGGGAAGAGATGTCCGGTTGGTCGCTCGGGCGTCAGCCGGGACCGGATGTGGTGGGGTTGGCGTACAAGGGAGTCGTCAAGACCCTTTCGGGAGTCCAGCTCCCTCACGAAATTCTGGTCCTCGGATACAACCACAATCTCCAAAGCAGTTTTGGCGTGACTAACCAAGTCATTCTCGCAATTCGGGAGTGGATTTCTCAGACGGCGGACCAGGCTTCCGTGTGAGACCGCGAGACCGCGATCTCGCTGGACGGCTTGAGGCGGGACTTCTTTTGTTCGACAGGGAGAATCGCCCGCTTCCTGGGATCCGGAATGTCGCCAGACGGGCCTCACTGCTTGAGCAGCTCTTGGAAAGCATTCACAGAGTTAAGTTTGTCACTGCGCTCAAGGAGCGCACTCTAAGTGAGCATCGCCTCGAGCCCAATAGCGAGTTCTTCGATCCATTGAAGGCCGCGATATTGCACCAACGACAGGGGAATGTCGAAGAGGCATTCTGGCTGGTATTTCTGTTCGTCCATTTCGGGAAGCACCTACGTGCTGAATGGCGTTATGCACGCGAAGTATACGGTCGCTTGGGTGCCGGAGTCCGCTGGGATTGGGCAAGTGTTAGCTCCGATCCCGCCGGATTTCGGACATGGCTTGACTCTCACCAGGATGAACTGAAGCGGGATGGAGTTCCTCGTGGCTTTGGCAATCACAGGAAATACGAGAGCCTCGATGCATATTCCACAAACGGAACCGGCTCGGTCGTAGAATCCTACGTCAAATGGGTGAACCCTCCGAGGACGCATCAGCAATTGATGGCGCAAGCCTATATACGGGCCGGGAACGATCCGCGAAAGTCTTTTGACGATATTTATCATTCGATGAAAGTCGTGGCTCGATTTGGTAGGACTGCGCGGTTCGACTATCTCACAATGGTGGGAAAGCTCGGCTTGGCACCCATCGAGCCTCCATCGACATACATGCAAGGTTCAACGGGTCCGGTCCAGGGCGCTCGGCTGTTGTTTGGGAATCAAGAAAATCCGGTGAATCTCGATCAGTGGTTGATAGAGCTTGAGGCTCAACTAAAAGTTGGGATGCAGGTACTCGAAGACGCCTTGTGCAACTGGCAGAAGAGTCCAGACAGGTTTAAGCCATTCCGAGGCTGACAGCCTTAGCTGCCCCAACGGAATCTCCTTTTCAATCCGTTCAGCTGATTGCGTTTGAGTCTCCCAAAGTGCTGAAGCTGCCCAACGACAATACCGGGCGAAACTCCCAGCCGCCGGGCGAATCTGATCACGTCGCGGGCGTGCGCGGGGAGGTCTGACATGGCTTGATGGAAATCGGGAGGGACCAGAGCGCGCCCTGCGAACTCATTGGCTTCCTCCTCCTGCTCCGTCACCGGTGCTTCGACACCCTCTAGGAAAAAACCTTTGTCCCCGTGTAGCAGTAGATGTGCTGCTTCATGAAAAAAACTAAACCAGAACTGGTCGTCTGAAAGGTGACGAAAGCTGAGTAGCAAAAGTGCTTTGCGTCGAGAAAGGAATCGAGTGGCGCCGCTTGCGCGACAGCCATTTGGTGCACGGACCACCACCACGGCGACACCGCTGGCAGCGCAGATCCTCTGTAATTCTGACGTGAATCGATTAGGATCTTTTTGTCGGGTTAGTGACCGGATGCTTGGGAGCGATCTCTCAAAATGATTTGGATCCCAAGGGCTACAGTCGATCGCCTCGCCCTCGATCTCGCCTTGCCGCAGCCAAGCGGCGACCGCGGCTGGGCGGGAATCAAAGGATGGGGAAGTTCTGAATGCGACCATCTCCCGGAGTCGCGCATACGACTGACGCCAGACCGGCACACTTGAAACGCCAAAGAATCGGAGGCAAGCGGCCATTTCGTCTGACGGGCGCGGCACTGGGGTGATCCAGCCAAACTTGATCATGTCGCCTAGCGGTAACTCGGCTAGCCATTCATTGTCGGCGGCGTGGAGTCTGGCGGTATCATGCCGATATTGGAAATCGCGAGACATCCAAAACTCTACAGAACCGCCGAGGAGTTGTTCGAGCCGTCGTGCAATTCCAATGGTAATTGTCGCGCGACCTTGGATCAGGTCCGTCGCGTGCTCAAGCGTGTCCTCCATGCGGTGGGCAAACTCGATTAGAGAGAGATTGCGCTCGTGCAAGATGTCCAACATAGTGTCGCCCGGCGCTGAGGCCCAATCGGGACTAAATTCGGTGCTCTGGTTCATCTTCTTTTTCAATCGACATTATTTTGATCCTGCTCACCTTCGTCCAGTCTAACTCATCAATGTCTGTCTTTGGATACTTAGGATGATTGGCCTTAAATCTAATCCGGTAGCCATCGGGGAGATCGATAATCATTTGCTTGCTGTCATTCCCAAGGCGCGGTCGGCCGGCTACGAGATCTTTGGTTGTTCTGGCGGCACGCATGTCTGCCAAGCGGCGTTTGAGAGCCTCCGCAGCTATGGGACCGAATTCGGTCTTTGCCTCCTCCTCACTCTCGCAGACTCTGCGAATGGTTTCGGTGTGAAAGGCAAGTAGCAAAGTGTGGGCCCTTCCCAAGACGACGATCCGGATCGAGCGGCTTCGGCATAGTTTCGCAAACCTGAGAGAAATATACACGCCTTCATGGTGCGCCCTCACAGAGAGCAAGAACGGGCGCGATGAATCGCGCCCCTACAGTGGGATGATATCGCTCGCGTTAGAAGGTGAATTTTAGGGACATTTGGATTTGGCGGGGGCTGCCGATGGTTTTGTTGACGATGCCGATGCCGCTCAATGTTGGAGAAGAATAGAGCGGGGCGCCGTAGATTGGGAAATCGTCGAAGTTTAGGTTTTGGGTGACATTGTTGATGGGGATGTCGAAGCTGGGAGTGTTGGTCAGGTTGAAGACTTCGAAGGTGTACTTCATGGCGACGCGTTCGGTGATCTGGGTCATTTTGATGACGGAGAGGTCGGTGCGGCGCTGCCAGGGTTGGCGGAAGATGTTGCGCTGGCCGCTGGTGTAAGTGGTTTCGAAGGTGTCACCGGCGGGGATGGCGCCGCCGAGATCGCCGGGATTGAGAAGCGGGACTGTAAAGCAATTGGGATTGAGGGCTGGCTGGCCGGGGTTTGTTCCGCTGGCGCCGGTATAGGCATTGGAGGGTGTGCAGCCGGGTGCGAGTGGGACGATGGGATTGGTGATGCCGTCGCTGGTGCCGTAGTAGATGCTGCCGACCGCGCCGGAGTAGTCGATGACGCTGTAGGGCTGGCCGCTTTGAATGATAGCCAGGCCTGCGACGGCCCAACCGTCGGCGAAGCGGCCGCGCCATGAGGTCAGCTCATAGAATTTGGGGAGCTCGTAGAGATAGGTGAAGTTGATGACGTGTGTGCGGTCGAAGTCCGAGAGGCCGTAGCCGCTGCGAAGGTCGGTGGCGTTGTTGCCGTTGTAGAAGAGGCCCATGGCGCTTTGTTCATCGGTGGCGTGGGAATAGGTGTAGGAGAAGCCGGCTTGGAAGCCGTGACTTATGCGTTTTTCCACGTGGACCTGGAGAGCGTTATAAGCGGAGATGCCCGCGGCGGTGTAAGACTCGGATTCGGACGAATAGCCAATGTACGGGACGCGCAGGTCGTTGTTGCCACCTTCGTAATTTTCCATCATGGTTGTGCCGTCGGGAAGACCCATGGGTACGCAGCCGGAGCTGGCGCCGCTAGCGTTGCAAGTGGAAGTGTAAGCGCAGGCCGCTGGATTGAGTGTGGGATTGCAGCCTGCCGGCGCAAGAACGGTGTAGCCATAGGTATAGCTCTGGCCGTGGATGGGATGGCTAGGAGTGGCGATGCCGGCTTGGTTGAAGGGGACTGGAATGATTTCGTGGCGACCGAGGTTGCCGACATAGCCGATGGTGATGGCTAAATCTTTGCGAGGCTGCCATTGGATGTCGAGAGTCTGGTTGAGAGTGTAAGGGAGTTTATTGGCGCGATTGTAGTCGGCGAAGGAGAAAAGCTGCGCGCCATTTTCGATGGCGGCGGCGTTGGGGAGGACAATGCTGGCGGGATTGCCGGTGGGAGGAGGCTGCAGGGTCGCTCCCCAAGGATTGGAGAACGAGCCGCCGGTTGGCTGGGTGGGGTCGCAGGTGGGGATGAAGCTCTGATAGAAGGTGCCGATGGCGCTGCAAACCTGGGAATTGACGAACGGAGGAGCTTGATTTACGCCGAAGGGGCCACCGGCGATGACGCCAGCAGCAAAGCCAGGGGACAGGTAAGTGAAGAGTTCGCCGCGGTCGTAGTACATACCCCAGCCGGCGCGGACGACGACTTTGTTGTGAAACATTTCGGGACTCCAGGCAACACCGAGACGCGGGCCCAGGCTCCATTGCCGGCCGGTGAGGGTGGAATCGCTGACGCCTTTGCTGGGGAATTGTTTGTTATTGCCGGCGATGAGAAAGCCGGTATTGACGATAGTGTCGGTGGCGTCGTTGTAGTCGTATTCAGAGGGATCGAAATTGTAGAGGCGGCCATATTTTTCGGTAAGGCCGCCGTGATCGTCGAAGCGGAGGCCGGCGGTGAGGCTGAGGTTGGGCAAGATTTGATATTTGTCCTGGAGAAAGAGGCCGGTTTCCTTGGAGCGATAGTAACGGTTGGCGTCACCTTGGAGGAAGGCGGTGGTGATGAAGCCATCGGGAGTGTAGGGGACTACCAAGCCCTGGAGAAATTGGGAGAAATCGGCGAAACCGACGGTGCCTTTGTCGGTGCGCTGATCGCGAGTGTTGAGCTGCGTGTAGGCGAAGTTGCCGCCGAAGGTGAGGGTGTGCTTGCCGACAGTCCAAATGGCGTTGGCGCTGGGCATGAAGCGATTTTGGAAGACGCCGGTCCATGCGCCTTGTGAGGCAGCGCCGCTGCCGATATTGGTGGCGGCGTTGAAGACAAAGTTCTCGTTGTAGGGAGCAGAGTTGCCGTAGTCGTCGACGATGGAGATGCCGGGAAAGAAGGAAGAGCCGAAGGTGTTGATGGTGGAATCGGCGGCCGATGCGCCGGTGAGACCCTGAACGTAGGGGCCGAATTGTTGAGGGGTGAAGGGCTGCTGGATGGTGCTGTAAATCTTTTCACGGATGAAGCCGAAGACTTCGACGACGCTGAGATTGGGTTTCACGACCTGGGTGTTGGTGATGGAGGCCACTTGGCTGCCAGCGTCCAGATTCTGTGTGAAGCCGGGAGAGCCGGAAAAGGCGTAGGGAGCAATGCTGGGATCGTGCTGATAGTAGTACTTGAACGCGACGGTGTCGGTTGAAGTGGCGATCCAATCGAGGTCGGAGACCACTTGATCCGCTTTGAAGTAGGCGGTGCCGGGCGTGAATGTATTTTCGGGGAAACTGATGGTGGGGACGAAGCTGTTGGCGGAGGGAAATAGGAATTGGCCGTTGGGGAGTTTGTAATTGAGGAGGCCGTAGGCGATGGGACTGATGTCGCCGGGGGCGGTGCCGATGGTGGGATTGACGGTGGCTGAATCGGGAAAGTTGCCGTTAACGAGAGCGGCGAGGGCGGCGGGGCTGCGATCGCTGGTGAGGCCGGGAGGAACGGAAACGCGGGAGCTGCCAATTTCGGCGTCGGATTTTTCGACGTGCTGGTAGGAGAGAAAGCCGAAAAGTTTATTTTTGATGACGGCACCGCCAACCGTGCCGCCGGCGGTGTAGTTGTGAAGGCCGGGAACTTTGTCACTGGCGGGAATGTTGGGGTCGGCATTGTAGAAAAAGGGAGCGGCGTTAAGGGCGTCCGAGGCGCGATAGACGTAGGCGCTGCCGTGAAGATTGTTGGTGCCCGAAGCGGTGCTCATGTCAATGTGCGCGCCGCTGGTGGAGCCTTGTTGGGCGTCATACATGGAAGTGTTGACGCGAAATTCTTCGATGGTTTCGGGAGCGGGAGTGGGGAGAGCCTGGCCGATGGCGAGATAGGGAGAAGCGGTGCTTTGAAGAGGCTCGGCGGTAGTGCTGGAGATGCTGGCGGCGCCGCCGATGCCGGTGTTGTTGACGATGCGGGCGCTGGCTACCTGGCTGGTGCTTTTGCCGTTGAAGAGATTGCTGGCGTCGACGCCGTTGAGGAGGAAGGTGTTGCTGGTGTCGCGCTGGCCGTTGGCCCAGATGGGGAGATTGCCGAGGCCGGCATTGACACCGGATCCGCTGGCGAGTTCCGCGTTCACGCCGGGAGAGAGAATGGCGATGCCGGTAAAGCTGCCAGTAGGCAAGGGGATCGATTCGATTTGAATTTTCTCAAGAATGTAGCCGTTGGTGGTGTCGACGGCATTTAGTAAGGGGGTGGCTTCGACGGTGACAGTGGTGCCGACCTGGCCAACTTTGAGAGTGGCATTAACCGTGGCAGTGCGATCGGCTTGGACGACGATGGAGGGGATTCGCTGAGTTTCGAAACCGTCGTGCGAGAACGTGAGGGTGTAGGAGCCGATGGGGAGGTTTACAAAATCGTAGCTGCCGACGCTGGTGGTTTTTTGGGTGCGCGTAAGTTGCGTGCTATCCGAGACCACGGTGACAGTGGCGTCAGCGAGGACGCCGCCGGAGGAGTCTGTCACGGTGCCGATGATGCCGCCGAGAGTTTGCTGGGGGAAGGCATGAAGCGGGGGAAGTAGCGTCATACAACAACAAAGAAAAACTGCGAAGAAGAAAAAAGATCTGCCTAATGGCTTGGTCATTCCGCGACGCCTCCCACTTTCTGTGAGCACACCCAACTGGTCGTCATTCGGATGCAAACCAAGCAAGAAATTTACAAAGGAAGTCGGTTTCACCCCGCTTGGCTGAGCCCGCGCGACGATAAGGTTGCAGGAAAGTATTCCAAAATGCTGTAGAACCGAAACGCAAACTTTCGTTTTCCTCGATTTGTTTTTTAATTTCACCGAGGTGGGCGAACGCGCTGGCAGCTCTTCGAGCCGCGCCTAATATAGAGCCGTGCGAGTCACTGAGAAAGGCGACAGCAGAGCTGCCGCACTCCAAATCGCCACTTCGTATTGTTATACGGGACTCGCGAACAGAGAGTTCAGCTGCTTTGAGACAGGTTTGGCTTCTGATGGCGGGCGCGGAAGAAAAACCATGAGAGGCCGATCACAAGATAGGCGAGGTAGATGTAAGGAAGCTTGCCGTACGGGCCTTCGGGGACGGGATAGAGATTTCCAACTAGGGCGAGGAGCATGGCAGCGCAGGCTAGCCAGGGGATAATTTGGGCACCGCGGTGATAGGCGTTGTGTGCGCGGAGATAGCGCGGGAGAGCGACGCTGACGAGGGCGTATGTGACGATGAAGCCGTAGGTGGCGAGCGAGCCCATCCAGCCGTAGACGTCGAGGCCGCTGGCGCCGCGCGCGGCGAGGATGGCGACGGGTAGGACTGCGGCGGTTCCGGTGACGGCGATGGCGAGGCCGGGCGTTTCGTTGCGCGCATGAGTTTTGCGTAACGATCCGTGGGCGAGGCCGTTGTGCGACATGAGGAGCAAGACGCGTGCGGCGGCGGTGATGCACGCGAGAGTGCCGGCAAACATACTGACGAGTGCCCCGATGTCGATGAGCAGACCGAAAATCGGGAGGCCAGCGAGTTTAGCTAAGACGCGCATGGGGGCAGTACTGGTGGCAAGATCTTGACCAGCGGCGCGCAGGCCGAGGACTTCGGTGTAGGCGCAAAGGATGAAGATGGCACCAGCGAGGAGAGCGCTTTGGATTACGGCGCGGGGAATTGTTTTTAGAGGGTTGCGGGCTTCTGAGCCGAGAGTGGTGGCGCTTTCGAAACCTACAAAGCTGAAAAGGGCCAAGACCAAGCCGAGACGGAGGCCGCTGCCGGTCATGCCGCGGAGGTGGAATTGTTCCCAGTCGAGATGCCAGCCGTGGCGAACCAAGACGAGTAGCACCACGACTAGGATGAAGGAGACGGAAACGGCTTCGATCCAGAGCATGAGACGGGCGGAGATTTTTACGTCGCGCCACGCAATCCAGACGGAGATGGCCGTCACTAGAATTGCGAGGAAAACGGCCGAGGTGCTGTGGCCTGTGGCGTCGCGTATTAGGAGAATTCCAAAATGGTAGAAACCACCGATTACGCTGGAGCCTGTGGCGATATAGGCGAGGAGAAGACTCCATGCGGCGGTGGCTCCGAGGGATGGCGGAAGAATCATGGAGGCGTAGATGTAGAGCGAGCCGGGCGACGAAGAGTAACGGGCAAATTTGCCGATACATACGGCGACGAGGAGAATTGCGCCGGTCGCGAGGACGTAGGCGAGCCATGTTCCATTGCCGGCTAGAGCGCAGACGAGTGGGATGGTTGCGACTGGAGTTGTGGTGGGGGCGATGGTGGAGACGGACTGCGCGAGGGTCTCCATTGGCGAGAGGACTTCGCGCCGCAATCCGTAACTGCCTGGTTCGGGAAGAGTTTGCGACATATTTTTTCGGAGCTGGCCCCTTCTGCGATTTCCTTAGCAAGCCACGAAACAATGGCGGTCACGATATAGAGTCTGCTCTGTTGGCACAAGCGGTTTATAGAACAGAAGCGAATCATGGCCCGTCATAATTTCGATTTGATGTTGCTTTTGTTTGGCTCGGTGGGGCTCTCGGAGCATTACAGAAGGACAACGGGAGATTAATTTTCCCTTTATTGAATCTCGCCGGATGTGGAGTTGTGCGCGACGCTGAGAAAAGCGGCAGCAGAGCTGCCGCACTCCACATCGCCACTGCGCAATATTATGCGGAACTCAGTAAGTTGAACGCGCGGTTTCGACGAGAGAGGGAGTGTTGTCGACTCGCTGTGAACCCAGGAAGGAATAGAGAGAGATATAGATGTAGGCGAGGAAGGGGATGGAGTAGGCCAGGGCGTAGCTGTGAAGCTTATCGGAGATCAGGCCCATGATGGGTGTGAGAACGGCACCTCCGACGATGGCCAAGACCAGAAAGGAGCCGCCGAGTTTTGTGTTGGGGCCAAGACCTTTGAGGCCGAGAGCGAAGATGGTGGGAAACATTAAGGACATGAAGAAGCTGGTTAGGAAGACGCACCAGATCCCGATCCATCCTGGGAAGAAAACTCCGATGGAGACGAGGACCATATTTGCCAAGGCGTAGAAACCCATTAGGCGGCTTGGCGAAATGAAACGCATTAGATAGGCGGAGACGAAGCGGCCAACTCCGAAGGCGGCAAGGGTGCCGATGAGAAAATAGCCCGCGGTCTTTTCGGGCTTGTGAGCGTACTCCTGAACGTACGGAATGAAATAGCTCCACGTGCCGACCTGAGCTCCGACGTAGAAGAATTGCGCTACTACGGCTAGGAGAAAATGTCTTTGACGGAGGAGCTGGCTGAAGCTGCCGTGATCGCCTTCGGCGGCTTCGTTTTCGCTCGCGATGGCCGGGAATTTCGTTCGTAGGATGAGCAGCGCCCAGACTATCGCGACAACGCCGAGAACCAAGTAGGGCCGGACAACACGCAGCACTTCAAACTGAAGGTAGGCTTGATACGTGTGATCGGCTTGGCGGGCGGCAATTTGCGCAGAGGTCAGCTCGACACCGGAGAAAATGAAGACTGTGCCGATCAGTGCTCCGGTCATGGCGCCGAAGGGATTGAAGGCTTGCGAAAAATTCAGGCGACGTTCCGAGGTGTCCGGATCGCCGAGTTGCGCGATGAATGGGTTGGAAGCGGTCTCCAGAAAGGAGAGGCCGCTGGCGATTACAAAGAGAGCGAATAAAAAGAACGCATAACTGCTTTGCAGCGCGGCCGGCCAGAACAAGAAGCAACCTGAAGCGAGGAGCAGAAGGCCAACGATGAAGCCGGGTTTATATCCTACGCGCTTCATGAAGAGAGCGGCAGGAATGGCGGGGAGGAAATAGCCCAGATAGAAAGCAGTTTGTACGAGGCTGGCTTGAAAGCGAGAGATGGCGAAGGACTTCATGAAGTGGCGGATGAGGACGTCGTTTAGATTGTTGGGAATGCCCCAGAGGAAAAAAAGCACGGTGACGAGAATGAAGGGAATGATTTGACCGGCGGGAAACAAAGAATGACGGGCGGACAATGCTGTTTTCCCTGGGGAGCTTTCGAGTTGATGCTGTGCCATCGTCCGTCTTCTCCTATGACTTTCCATAAAGCGCCGTGAAAGCGGAACACTGGCGCGCGTTTTTCTCGATCAGTCGAGCTGCACCATGATTTTCGTAAACTTCGACGGATTGGAACTCCAAGCTTCCAGGATGCGCGGAGCATCGTTCAGAGAGACGATCGAGCTGACGGCATCCTGGACGGGAAACTTGTGCTCCTCGAGCATTTTGATGACGGTGCGAAAATCTTCAGGTAGCGCGTTGCGCGAGCCGAGAATATCGAGTTCTTTTTGCACGAACAGTTTGGTTTCGTAGGCGACTGGTTCTTTGGCGTAGCCGATGTAGACGACGCGGCCAGTGAAAGCGACTTCCTCGACTGCCGCACGAAAGGTTTGGGGAAGGCCGACGGCTTCGATGATGACGTCCGGTCCACGGCCGTCGGTGAGTTCCGAGAGTTGATCGTGCAGCGGAGATTTGGAGGAGTTCACGATGTGAGTGGCGCCGGCTTTTTTGGCGAGGTGAAGCTTATCATCGTCGAGGTCAACAGCGATGGTGGTGGCACCAGCAAAATGGGAGGCGGCGATGGCGCCGAGACCTACACCTCCACAGCCGAAGATGGCGACTTTGTCGGTGGAAGTCACGCGGCCTCTGGCAACGGCGTGAAAACCTACGGTGAGCGGTTCCACAAGGCAGAGCTCTTTGATCGTAAGTGGCGCTAGGTAGAGTTTTTCGGGCGGCATGGCGATGAATTCGGTCAGGGCGCCGTCGCGCTGGACACCGAGAGTTTCGTTGAAGGCGCAAGCATTGGGGCGACTGCGGAGGCAGGAGGGGCATTTGCCGCAATTTGTATAGGGAGACATGGTGACATTTACTCCGGCGGCGAGCGCCGGAAACGAAGGGCTTCCTTCGACAATCGTGGCGGCAATTTCGTGGCCGGGGATGCGCGGAAACTGGACCATGGGATTTTTGCCACGGAAGGAATTCAAATCACTTCCACAAAGGCCAACCATGCGGACGCGGAGCAACACTTTGCCATGCTCGATCTGGGGTTGAGGCACAGACTCGATGGAGGCTGTGCCTGGTTCTTTGATGATGAGTGCTTTCATCGTTTTCGAATTCATGCCTTGTGGCCCAGAGAGTAGACTTCCGTGGCGACGCCACCAAGAATTATGTCCTGCTCCGCGCCGGACAGCCGAGAGATGAATTCGCTCAGCGTCGAAAACCAAGTTTGATACGTAGCTGCCAGAAGGCAGACGGGCCAATCCGAGCCGGCCATTAGCCGTTTGGGACCGAAAGCGTCCAGGACAACCTCGAAATAAGGCAACAAGTCTGGAAGGGTCCATTGGGTCCAGTGCGCTTCGGTCACCATCCCAGACAGCTTGCAAAAAACATTTTCTCTGCGCGCCAATTCGCGAATGTTTGTGCGCCAGGGCTCGAGCATGTGCTCGCGAATACGAGGTTTGGCGATGTGATCCAAGACGAAGACCTGAGATGGATGGCAGTCCACGAAGGAAATAGCGGCGGGTAGCTGACGCTCGAAAATCAGAATGTCGTAGACGAGTCCGTGTTGCTTGAAGAACGCGACGCCAGCGTTGAAATCCGGACGCAGCAGAAAGGCATCGTCGGGCTCATCCTGAACAACATGGCGGAAACCTTTCAATTTCTTGAAATGTTGAAAGCGCTCTAGGACTTGCGGGAGCTCGGGGCTGACGATGGGCGCCCATCCAACGACTCCGCGAATAATGGGAAATTCTTCCGCGAAGTTCAGCAGGGACTCGGTCTCCGCAAGCGATTGCCTTGCTTGAACGGCGACGCTTCCTTGGATTCCGGAAGAAGTAAGCACTTGCTGGAGATCTTGCGGAAGAAAATCTCTGGCAATTGGCGCCATATTCCCTGCGATCCAACCGTACTCTTCTTTCGAATAACGCCATAGATGGTGGTGGGCGTCTATTCGATCAATCATGGTTTTTGGACGTTCGAGAGGACGAATTTAGGAAGAAGGATGAAACGACAGGCGCGCGTCAGACCTTTGAGGAGCACATGGAAAGGTGAGTGGTACACGCCGGGAAGAATCGCATTTAGGACGATGTTATGTCGAGAGGATTCGAATCCAGGACGCAATACCTGGCGAATTACTTTTGCCGAAGCCGGTTATTGTTGCCAGCCGCCGCCGAGGGCTTGGTAAAGCTGAACGAGGGAGAGGAGTTCGTTGGCCTGAGCTTGCGCGAGATTGAGCTCGGCGGAGAAGTAGTTGGTTTCGTTGGTGAGAACCTCGAGGTAGCTGGCCACACCACCTTTGTAGCGAATATTGGAAAGATGGGCGGCTCCTTGGGCGGAGGCGGTGAGAAGTTCCTGCTGCTCGCGAAATTCGCGAAGCTTTCGATAGCCGATGAGGGCGTCGGAAACCTCACGGAAGGATTGCTGAATAGTTTGTTGATAGGAAAGGACGGCTTCCTGCTGCTGAGCCTCGGCGAGCCGAACGCCGGATCGAATTTTCCCTGCGGTGAAAATGGGCTGAGCGAGGGATCCGGCAACAGTCCAGAGACCCGCCGTGCCGGCGAAGAGTCGCGCGAGGGCGTCGCTTTGGAAGCCGCCTGCACCGGTCAGGGAAATTTGAGGATAGTAGGCGGCGCGCGCGACACCAATCTGAGCATTGGCGGCAATTAGAACCTGTTCGGACTGGTGGATATCGGGGCGGCGCTCGAGAAGTTCAGAGGGAATGCCCGCGGGAACTTCAGGGGGATGAGGCTGCTCGGTGAGGGGGAGACCACGTGTAATTGGGCCCGGGTTGTTTCCAAGCAGTGTGCTGATGAGATTTTCCTGCTGCTGAATGCGACGCTCGAGGTCGGGAATTTCTTCGCTTGCGGTGTAGACAAGTTGTTCTGCCTGGCGAACGTCCAGCTCGGACGTATTGCCATGATTGGCGAGGACGGTGGTGAGGCGAAGGGATTCGCGGCGGGCGGTAAGAGCGTTTTGGGAGAGCTCCATCTGAAGATCGAGAGCGCGAAGCTGGAAATATGCGGAGGCCACGCTGGAGACAAGGGAGCTGATCACAGCGCGTCGGCCCCACTCCGTGGCGAGGAGGGAGGCGCGGGCAGCTTCGGTGGCGCGGCGATATTGTCCCCAGAAATCGAGTTGCCAGGCGGCGGAGAGAAACACTTGTCCGGTGGATTGCTCGCCCGCGGGAAAAACGATGGATTGCGCCGTGCGCTGCGCGGCAATGTCCGCGCCGGCGCTGACGCTGGGAAACTGATTGGAACGCGTGATGCCTAATTGCGCTTGTGCCTGGAGGACGTGGGTAGCGGCAATACGCACATCGTAATTTTGCTGGATGGCGGTGCGGATTAAGGATTGCAGTTGCTCGTCGCGGAAAACGTCCCACCATTTTTGATCGCCCAACGAGGCGGCTTCGGCTACAGATGCTTCGCGCGAAACGCCGCGAAACTCCGTGGGAACGACGGCGGCGGGGCGTTTGTAGTCAGGCCCTACCATGCAGCCAGAAATAAGCAAGGTGATTAGAAGCGATGCGAGGAGAGGTTTCATTTTAGTCGTCTCCTCCAGCTGGGCTTATACGCGGCGCGGGAGTTGCGCCGACCATTGCAGCGCGGCCAGCTTTGCCGAGGGAGAGGCGCTCGACTACGTAAAAGACTGCGGGAATGAAGAAAATGCCGAGAGCGCTAGCCGCGAGCATGCCGCCGATCACGGCGGTACCCATGATTTGACGAGCGACGGAACCTGCACCTGAGGCGGTCCAGAGTGGGACGCAACCGAGGATGAAAGCGAAGGAAGTCATCAGGATGGGGCGCAATCGCAGGCGTGCGCCTTCGAGAGCGGCGTCTACGAGTGGCTTGCCCTCTTCATATTGATCCTTGGCAAATTCGACGATGAGAATGGCGTTTTTGGCGGCGAGACCGATCAGCATGACCAGACCGATTTGCGAATACACGTCGTTTTCGATCTGCACCATGTAGGTCGGAAGAAATGCGGAGAGCAAAACGCGACGCAGCCAGAGGATGAAGAAAGCGCCGAAGACAGCGACAGGAGTGCTGAGGAGGACGCTGAAGGGCAACGTCCAGCTTTCATAGAGGGCTGCGAGAATTAGAAAAACGAAGAGAAGAGAAAAGGCAAAGACAGCGGAGGCGGGAACGCCTTGCTGGGCTTTTTTCTCCTGAAAGGACATGCCCAGGTAGTCGTAGCCCATTTCACGAGGCATGGTTTGGTCGAAGACCGCTTCCATGGCGGCCATGGCCTGGCCGGCGCTGTAACCCGGGGCAGCGGCACCGTTGATTTGGGCGGAGCGGTATTCATTGAAGCGCATAGTGAATTCGGGGCCGGGGCGAGGCTCAAATCTTGTGACGGCGGCGAGCGGAACCATTTCGCTCTTGGCATTTTTGACGAAGAATTGGCCGACGTTTTCGGCGCGCGTGCGATAGGCACCTTCGGCTTCGATGTAGACCTGCCACTGGCGGCCGAACCGATTGAAATAGTTGATGAAAAGGCCGCCCATGAACGCCTGGAGAGTCTGGTAGACGTCTTTGACGGCGACACCTTGCTTGATGACTTTGTCGCGGTCCACGTCGACGAATTGCTGCGGGACGCTGGGAAGGAAAGTGGTGCTAACGTTGGCGATTTCGGGACGTTTGCGCGCGGCGGCGAGAAATTTATTTAAATTGTCGGCAAGGAATTCGACGTCGTTGCCGGCGCGATCTTCTAGGACGAAAGTGAAGCCGCCCGAGGTGCCAACGCCAGGGATGGCGGGAGGCGAAAAGGAGAACGCGATGCCTTCGGGAATTTTGCTGAGATCGCGATTGATGTTCTGTTTGATTTGCTGGAACTGTTCTTGGCGGGATTTGCGATCATCCCAAGGCTTGAGAGTGACGAAGAAGAAGCCGTTGTAGCTGGTCCGGACGAAACTGAGAAGGCTGAAGCCGATGACGCTGGTGGTGTACTGGACGCCCGGGGTGTGAGCAAGAACATCTTCGACTTTGCGCGCGACTTCATCGGTGCGTTGAAGAGAGGCGGCGTTTGGCAATTGCAGGTTGATGTAGAGATAGCCTTGATCTTCATCGGGGAGAAAACTGGAAGGGACTTTGGCGCTGAAAAAGCCGGCGCCGACTCCGAAGAGCACGAGGAGTATGAGAGCGATAGCGCTTTTGCGGATCAGGAAGCCGCAGACGCGAACGTAGGCGTTGGTGGCGCTGGTGAAGGTGCGGTTAAACCAACCGAAAAATCTCTTGAGCAAACCTCCGCGAGACGTGTCTTTGGGGCGCAATAGCAATGCGGAAAGCGCGGGGCTAAGTGTGAGGGCGTTGAAAGCGGAAAGGGCGACAGAAATCGCGATGGTGACGGCGAATTGTTGATAGAGACGGCCGGTAATGCCGGGGATGAACGCAGTAGGGATGAAGACGGCGGAGAGAACGAGAGCGATGCCGACGACGGGGCCGGAGATCTCTGTCATCGCCTTGAGGGCGGCTTCTTTTGGCGAAAGGCCGTCTTCGATGTGGCGCTCGACGGCTTCGACGACCACGATGGCGTCATCGACGACGAGACCGATGGCTAGAACCAAACCAAAAAGAGAAAGCGTGTTGATGGAAAAACCGAACAAAGGAAAGAAGATGAACGTGCCGACGAGAGAAACGGGCACAGCGAGAAGCGGAATAAGAGTGGCACGCCAGCCTTGGAGAAAAATGTATACGACGATGATGACGAGCCCAATGGCGATCAACAGCGTTTCGACAATTTCCTTGATGCCCTGCGTGACGGCCAGCGTGGTGTCAAGGGAAACGACGTAATCGATATCGCCGGGGAAGCGCGATTTAGCTTCGATCATCAATTTTTTGAGAGCGTCGGCGGCTTGCACTGCATTGGAGCCCGGCAATTGATAAGCCGCGATGATGGCGCCCGGTTTTCCGTTGAGACGGCCAAGGACGCTATAGTTTTGCGCGCCGAGCTCGACGCGCGCGACGTCTTTGACACGAACCACGCCGCCGAGAGTGTCTTCACGCACGACTATTTGGCCGAACTCTTCCGGAGAAGAGAGACGGCCCTGGGCGCGGACGGAATAGGTAAACTCCTGCCCCTTGGGAACTGGTTCGCTGCCCACCTGGCCAGCGGGATTCACAGTGTTTTGCGATGAGATGGCATTGACGATTTCCGGAACGGTGATGGCGAGCTTGGCCAATTGGTCGGGCTTTACCCAGAGGCGCATGGCGTACTGGCCGGCGCCGAAAATCTGGACGCTGCCGATGCCGTAGAGCCGCGTGATCTGGTCGCTTAGATTGATGTAGGCGAAGTTCGAAAGAAATTGGGCGTCGTAAGTGCCGTTTGGGGAATAGACAGTGATGAGCATGAGCGGAGCGGTAACGGTTTTTTGGACGGTGATGCCGTAGTTGTTGACGTCGGCGGGCAATTGGGATGCGGCTTGTGTTTCGCGCATCTGGGTGAGAATGAGATCGGTGTTCGGGTCGGTCTTAACGTCGTAATCGACGATAAGGCGCATCCCGCCATCGGCGGTGGAGTTCAGCGAATACATGTAATTCATGTTGTCCACGCCGCTCATCTGCTGCTCGATGGGAGTGGCGACGGATTGTTCGATGGTGCCTGCGTCGGCGCCAACATAGGTGGCAACCACTTGAACTTCGGGAGGAACGATGTTCGGAAAGAGGGCCACTGGCAGAGTGAGAATGGTGATGGCGCCCACAATCACCATGACGATGGATATGACCATCGCGACAATCGGACGATTGATGAAAAATTTTGACATGGATCAGTCCGCTCCCGCGGCTGCGGCCAATGGCTGGGGATTGACAGTAGATCCGTCCCGCACTTTTTGCACCCCTTCGACGACGACTATGTCGCCTTTTTTCACGCCACTATCAATGATCCATTCCGTCCCGACGCGTTCGCCAACTTTGACCATGCGAACGTTAACCTTGTTATCGCTGCCAACAACTGCCAGTTGAAAGCTGCCTTGCAGTTCAACGACAGCACGTTGGGGAACGAGTAGCGCGCCGGTGCGGGTGTAGGTGGAGGCACGAATGCGGCCGAATTGTCCGGGACGCAGGAAATTTTTGGGGTTGGGAAACGCGGAGACGACACGGATGGTTCCCGTGGTTATGTCCACCTGGCGGTCGGTATAAAGAACGTGGCCTTTGGATGGATAAACGGTTCCGTCGGCGAGGATCAGTTCAAGCGGAGGAGAATCCTGGGGGACGTTAGACTTGTCCTCTGGCTCGTTGATGCGAACGGCGAGACGCGAATACTCCTGTTCGCTTATAGGGAAATACGCCTTTATGGGATTGACCTGAGAGATGGAAGTAAGAACGGTGCTGGGATTCACGAGGTTACCGAGCTGGATTTGAGCGATGCCAGCAATGCCTTCAAAGAGCGACGTGACATGAGTGAATCCCAAATTTAACTGAGCTTGCTCCACTTGTGCTTCCGAGGATTGAACGGCGGCTTTTGCGGCAAGATTCGCCTGAATATCATTGTCGAGCTGACTTTGGGCGATGGCGCGCTCTTTGGCGAGGGGTGTGTCGCGGTCAACGTCCAGCTGGGTCTTGCCTAGCTGCGCTTGAGCTTCCGCTAGTTGGGCCTTGGCCTGATCGAGCAGAGCCTGAAAAGGGCGCGGGTCAATTTCGAATAAAACCGCGCCATTTTGAACCTGCGATCCTTCCTTGTAGGTCTGCTTGATGATGTACCCCGTGACTTGCGGCTGGATTTGGGCGTTGACGTAGCCGTCCAGAGTGGCGACCCACTCACTCACGATGGGGACATCTCTCTGCACTACGGCGGTGACTTTGACATCCGGGGGAGGCGCGGAGGGCGCTGCGGCTTTTCCACCGCAGCCAGAAAAGAAAAAGACGAGCGAAAGAGCAACGGTCATGAGGAGCGCGGCTGAGCCAGTGGAGTAGGCGGAGCGGCGGTCATGGAGCCGATGCGTGCAGTGGACAGGCGGACCATCGTGTCCGGGTCCGGCGAGTTCGAGCGACATTAATACTCCTTGCACGACGAGCAAAGGGACACCCTCCTAAATTTTGATGGGTGACATCCAGCCTCAACCAAAACATCAAATCTACGGGACGCGTCGCGTTGCCTTCAAAACGGCGATTTCTTTAGACACCGCCGTTAGAGTCACTTAGATGTAAAGGAGACTTGAGCAGATACAAGGAAAAGTCGAGCGTACGCGGTCAGCCTGCCATCGAAAGGCTAGGCGATTCGAGCTAGCTGGCATCATTGCGTGAGGAACAGGGAGTTGGCTCTATGCAAGTCGCACGAAAGTACAGGAATCGGAGAAGCGATTTGCAAAGGCTCGAAGGACCGCGCAAGAAGGAACTAAATCCATGAATGCAAAACCAGCATACAGAGACCACGCATTTCGAATTTTCAAAAACTATAGCGTAATTCCGGGCAAAAACGAACACGACATTATTGAGTTGAAAGTTTGGGGGAGCGTCGCTTGTGGATACAGTTAGAGGAATCTTGCGGAGAGGGGGGATTCTATCCGAGCATCCTAAGAAATTCTCAGTGGCGATGCTAAAACGCAAGCCCTTTGTAGTCAACGAGCAAATTGTCGAAAAACCATTTTTCCATCGATATTGGGGATTCTGAGCCTTGCATTTTCGTTTGGAGTCTTAGGAAAAGCTTAGGAAATTTGGAAGCGGACCGTAGCCAACTGTGTTTCCATCCAGAATGTACTCCCCATGGTGAAGCATGGCTCTTCGGGCCCTCTAAGGGCCCGCCACTCGCCTCGTCAAGGAGTGGGGACACGCCTGCGGCTATGGCATTTTCTCAACGCTCAGAACTCGGTTGAAGGCCCCCAATTTAAACCGAAGTTCCTGTCCTTTAAGCGCGTTGTCGTTTATTGAAGCTTCCAAGTCACCTGGGTCAGGAACTCGAAATTGAGATTGTCCCACTTGAATCTGTAGCAATGACCTTCGTTTTTCCCTCACGATCGACGAAAGCGATACGAGAGGACCCGATATCGAGCGCTTAAAAAATAAGTTTCGCGCCGGCACATAAACCATCAACGCGAAGAGGCCACCAAATAGTACATACCCGCACAACTTCAAGACAGCGAAGAAAACAGATAAGACGGGCGCTGTGTGGAATGATGTTGGGAAGCCGTGAAAATCTCCCTTTACAGCGCCAGCGATTCCACTTACATACCAGGTGGAAAGGGCGAGTCCCAATCCGAGTGTGAACAATCCGGCGAAGGGATGAAACTTGGTATTTGAGATTGCGTCGTATATGCGTGTGGGCATGTTTGTCGATTCCCGTAAATGAATCTGTAAGCGTCTGGAGCAAGAGAGCGAAACAGTTGTTCTTAAATTGGCTTGATGGCAGTAGCGATAGTCGAAGAAATACTCCCGACGTCCTGTTAAACCATGATCTTAACGTAGCGCTCTGTGTCGAAATGAGGACCAAAGCGCGGCACGTCACGCCTTGCAAGATCTCCACGCTGTTGGGATTTAGCGTGTCCACCAGATACGTCGTGGTCACGCCAGCGACCGTTTTGCTGAAGCGGCCCCGTCGTAGACGTTGGCGATGCCGCCGGAGCTAACCGTATTTCCATCCGCATCGTAGGTGTCGCCCGCCGCGAAGCGGTCGTTGGCGTCGTAGTTCCAGAGGCCTGCTGGAACCGGCGCAAGAGGACGTTAAAACCTGTACCTCGTCACAAAAACCGTGAAGTGATGCGGCATTCCACCTTGCCAAGCGGTTGAGGCGCTTGCCACCCGCCCTTGTCTGATTTGTTAATAGCCGCGCATCCTAGAGACCGTGCCTGCTGAAGAACGCTTCGACTCGCCAATGCCAAGAATGAACTGCCTCCGAAAACTATCAGAAAAGACCATTCCATCTCACTCCACAAGTAGCGCCTCGCGACTTGCTCTGACACGGCAAGAGGTCCAGCACGCCCCGTGCTGATCCACGCGTTTCCCTCTGGATGCACATATCTCGACGGCGTCAAGAATACGTGCAGGCAAACGACAAACCAGATCACCCAGACCGCCTTCCACAGATACTTACCCGTAATGCGCAGCGGAATCTGTGCCCGCTTGCATAGAACGGTGAGGCCAGCCCCCACGATGATAACTATTGGTAAGGACGCAAATCCGCCTGTGTGGGCTTCAACGGCGATGGAGGAAAGAAGCTTGGTGTCGATTCTCTCTTGGAAAACCAGGACGGCAAGAATTACGAACGCAGCCAACGTAAGCCCTGAAATTACAGCGCTCACGAAAAAGAGCACCACGGAAACTCGCCGGATCGATTGAAAGCGCATACTCGCGTTCATTGCGCCTTCCCGTACGTGTAGTGAACCCACGCGGCAGTCAAGCCCGAGCTGAGAACTGCTCCGGCCACTCCTGCAGCCGGATTAACGCCTGCGCCCGATCGACCCGCTGCGATCGCCTGAAACGCGGCTTCAGCAGTGGCCACTTGAGCCACCATAGCGCCTTCGGAGAGCGTCGACTCAGAAAGCTTGATCTCACCACCGCCTATGCCGAAGATCGCCAAGCTTGGATCATTGGTGAAGCCGAACAAAGTTGTCGATGTACCCATCTCGCTCTCCTGGCCGATGAAAGCACCGCCGGCAGAAACACCGAACAGTCCGAACCGCTCTGGATCTAGATCAGGTACGTTCCAGGACCAGGAGGTAAAGCCTCCGCCTTCACCATGAGTGCCACGATGCAAAACCTCAGTCAGGGTCGGTGGTGTCGCCGAATCCAGTCAAGATCCGACCACTCGAGGTGCGCGACTTCCTGCTCTCGACAGCCGCTGCTTACAAAGAACCGGATCAAAAGTTGCTGGAAATCGTTGGCGACAGTCAGGAGGCCACGAACCTCTTCCTCCGTGTACGGGTCCGGGTCGGTATCTGCAAGTTCAGGCCAATCTTCTGCCTCAAGCAAACCAGTGATCTTGTACAAGCCATTTTTCTTGAGGAAAGTCGTCACTGTCATCAACTGGTTGTAGACCGTGCGTTCCGCGTATCGTTCGGCACGCTGATTATCTCGGAACTCCAACATATCTCGGGAGACGATCTCGTCCATGTATGTCTTCTTGCAGCAGGTCCTAAAGAGTCCGAGTTCGTAAGTCTTGCCAGTGATAGTTCTTGTTGGCCGACTTTTGATGCGAAGAGATTCCAAGTAGATGTCCAAAGCGGCTTGGATTGTAATGCGCGACGACGGCTGAGACCCGCGATCTTCTGGAAGGACAAAGCCTTGGGCAACCGCCGCGAGGCGTCGCTCTAAGAGTAGCTTCTCTCTGGGGACCGAATCATATTGCCCAACTCGCTGCCACGATTGTTTTGCGCCGTTTTCGTACCGCAGCCAATAACACGCTGAGGGGTCCGGCACCCGGGGAGCCGGATAGAAGTTTCGTCTTCCCCCCCCGTTCACGAACATACAACCGTACTGTCGGTATGCGAATCGTTGCCATTTCTGTTCTCCTGAAACCTATTACTAGGTTTTTGTTCAGGAGCAGCGATTCAAGATGGCGAAATTCGTAACCGCTTCCGTAACCGGGATGGTGAAGAAGCGCGGAACGCCTCTATTTACAATGTGATGGGAAAATTCTGGCGGAGAGGGGGGGATTCGAACCCCCGTTAGGGTGTTTAGTCCCTAAAACGGTTTAGCAAACCGCCGCATTCAGCCGCTCTGCCACCTCTCCGCGGCTTATGGGTAGAATTTCCTCCAAAACGACTACTGCTTTGGAGAAACCCGCCCGATGAATAGCGAAAGTATAGCATCAAAGTAGCTCAGATAAAGGGCCAAAAGTGTCGCGAAAGCCGGGGCTTACCGTTAACAAAATGCACAGTGGCACGTCATAAGGGTGTAGGTCGGTTTGTCGCGAGGGTATCGGGGAACTTCTGAGAGGAGTTCTTTCCTTTAGGCTGTTTTGAATCTAGAATATAAGAGAGATTAAGACCTGCCTTCCGTAGGTTATATCGAATTGAGCAGGCCGTCGGCCACAGGCGTTCCCGGCGGGGATTCAAGCCGCGCAGTGCGCAGCAGCCTCTCGCGAAACATTTCGACCCACACGGGCGTATGTAATGTAGAGGACGGGCAAGTAATCAACGGAATCGTGTCCCCGTTCGGGTGGCCTGCCCGGGGACGGTAAGAGTGACCCTTCTAGGGTGGATTGAAGAGGAATCACATGAAGACGTGGAAAAAGGCAGTAATCGGGGTGGTCGTCGCCGGGGTGCTGATAGGGATCGTGGTGTTCAGCGTCAACCAGGCGAATAAGGGCGTGGTGACGGTTCAGACGGCCAAAGTCGCGACTTCAGACGATTTGGTTTCGCTTGTGACGGCATCTGGAGAGATTAAACCCACCACTTATACGAACGTGACGGCCCAGGGATTCGGCCGAATCACTGAAATTCTTGTGAAAGAAGGAGACCACATTAAGAAGGGCGACCGCCTTTTGCTCCAAGAAAACGTCCAGGCGAGCGCGGACGTACAGGCACAGTCGGCGGCAATCCACTCCGCGGAATCCGGCGTCCAAGCGGCTGACGCCAGCTACGACGCAGCGAAAGCGGACCTAGTCTCCCAGCAGGCAAACATGGAAAAAGCAAAGCTGGATTGGGAACGCGGACAAGGCCTCTTTAAGGGCGGGCTGATCCCGAAGCAAGATTTCGACCAGCGGAAGAGTACTTATGACGCTGCCGTAGCGGCGGTAGATTCGGCTACGGCTCGTGTACAGTCGCTGAAAGCGCAACTGGATCAGACAAGGTCGCAGGTTAATCAGAATGAGGCGATGCTGGTGCGGACAAAGGACGTACTCTCGAAAACCACATACACATCTCCGATCAACGGAATTGTTAGCTACTTGCCGGAACGCGTTGGTGACTACGTCGTTCCAGGCATTCAGAATTCGAACGGTAGTTTCTTGATGACTCTGTCGGACATGTCCATCGTAACCGCGGAAGTGAAGGTCGACGAGACCGACATTGTTAACGTGAAGCTCGGGCAAGATGCCGATGTGACCATCGACGCCGTGCCCGGCAAAATATTCAAGGGCAAAGTAACGGAGATTGGTTCGCAAGCGACGTTGCGGAGCTCCGGACTGGCTACAACGCAATCCACGACGAGCACGCAAGAAGCCAAGGATTTTAAGGTAGTCGTGAGGCTCGACAGTCCGCCGGACAATTTGCGTCCGGGGCTTTCCACGACTGCGAAGATAAAAACGGCTGAAAAGAAAAGTGTGATCGCCATCCCGATTCAGGCGCTGGCAGTTCGCACGCGCAAGGATCTCGAGGAAGCGGCCAAGAATGCAAAGGGTCAGGGCAGTTCGGGAGTTACACTAGCAGCGCCGCCGCCAGCTGCGGCCGGCGATCCCAAGAAGGACGAGGTCCAGGGCGTCTTTGTCGTCAATGGCAAGAAAGCGTTCTTCAGACCAGTGGAAACAGGAATTACCGGCGTTACCGACATCGAAGTCACCAAAGGTTTGCAAGTCGGGGACGAGATTGTTGTGGGCAGTTACAAGGCGCTGCGAACGCTGAAGCCAGAGGCGAGCGTGAAGATAGATAACTCCGCGCCTAAGAAACAACAGGACGATCAGCAGAGCTAGAGCTGACGAAGCCGGAGTAACGAGGAAAACTCGAATGCCCGTGGAGACTACAGCAACCGATTCGTACCGCGAGGATTTGGTCAGCTCCGGTATCGTAATCAAAACGGAAGCCCTAACAAAAGTTTATGAAATGGGCTCGGAGCAGGTGCACGCCCTCAGCGGTATTGATCTGCAAATTCGCAAGGGCGAGTACGTGGCCATCATGGGACCTTCCGGCTCCGGGAAGTCCACGCTGATGAACCTCATTGGGTGTTTGGATTCTCCAAGCGCTGGAAAATACTGGCTTGCTGGACGGCTCGTGAGCGATTTGGACGACGACGAGCTAGCCTATATTCGAAATAAAGAGATTGGTTTCGTGTTTCAGACGTTCAATTTGTTACCGCGCGCTACGGCACTGCACAACGTGGAGCTTCCGCTAATCTATAATGGGACGCCAGCGGAAGAGCGCATCGAAAAAGCAAAGAAGGCGCTCGAGCGTGTGGATCTAGTGGACCGGATGGGTCATAAGCCAAACGAACTCTCCGGCGGCCAAAGACAGCGCGTAGCTATAGCTCGGGCACTCGTCAATTCGCCGTCGATTGTCCTGGCGGACGAACCCACCGGCAACCTCGATTCAAAGACTGGCGAAGAGATCATGGCGCTCTTCGAGAATCTCTACCAGCAGGGCAACACAATCATTTTGGTCACGCATGAAAATGATATTGCGCAGCATGCGCACCGCATTATCTTCATCCGTGATGGCAAGATCGCTTCCGACGAAGCTGTCATCAAGAAGTAGCGGACAATTCGGCTCTTTCCTTCCCGGTTCAATCTATTAGTCTGAATTCCTATTTACGAGACCGGCGCTCTTCGCGCCCGGTCTGGCCGGTGTGTTGCTTCTCAAAACACGGCCATGTGAAAAGGTGCCGAATGTCGACGCAAACAAGTCTGGATGAATTATCCAAGAGAGATGAACTCTTGCAGCGCGCGGCAGAGATTGCACGCAAATATGTTCGAAGAATATGCGAACGAAGGGTCGCGCCAGCTGAAAAAGATGTGGATGGCCTCACTAAATTCCGTGAACCATTTCCAAACGCGACGAGCGATCCTCTACAAGTCCTCGAGAAGTTGGATGAGATCGGCTCGCCAGCGACAGTCGCGACAACCGGCGGCCGATATTTCGGCTTCGTCATTGGCGGGACCTTGCCTGTGTCCCTTGCAGCGAATTGGCTGGCGGGCGCGTGGGATCAAAATGCAGCATTGCGCATAATGTCGCCTGTGGCGGCAGAGCTCGAAGACGTAGTACTGGGCTGGGTCTGCGAGGCATTGGGTCTGCCGCAGGAATGCGAAGGTGGACTTGTGACCTGCGCGACGACGGCAAATTTTACGGCGCTTGTGGCAGCGCGCCACGCTCTTCTAGCACGCGCAGGATGGAACGTCGCAGACGACGGCATGTTTGGAGCACCGCCCATCGAGGTCGTAGTGGGTGACGAAGTACACGCTTCGCTTCTGAAGGCACTGAGCCTTGCGGGATTTGGCAAAAAGCGTCTGACGCGCGTTGAGGTGGACGATCAAGGAAGAATGCGCGCTGATAAACTTCCGCGGTTGAGCGAACGGACTATTCTTTGCGTCCAGGCCGGCAACGTGAATAGCGGCGCATTCGATCCGGCTGCTGAGATCTGTGCCCGCGCGCAGGAACAGGGAGCCTGGGTTCACGTGGATGGCGCATTTGGCTTATGGGCTGGCGTCTCACCTAAGTATCGACACCTGACCGATGGATTCGAGCAGGCGGACTCCTGGGCCACTGACGCGCACAAATGGCCGAACGTCAGCTACGACAGCGGGATTGTGCTGGTGAAAAACGGCGCTGCATTGCGTACGGCGATGACCATGACGGCCGCGTATCTCGAGGCGGGCGCCTTGCGCGAACCTATGTACCACACTCCTGAGGCATCACGAAGGGCACGCGGCGTGGAATTGTGGGCAGCATTGAAGTCGATGGGCAAGGAAGGTCTTTGCTCATTAATTGAACGGACCTGCGCATACGCACAACAGTTCGCTCAGGGATTTCGCGACGCCGGGTTTGAAGTGCTAAACGATGTTGTCATTAACCAGGTGCTCGTTTCTTTCGGCAGCGCGGAAATCACGGAGAAAGTAATTCGCGCCGTTCAGGAAGACGGCACATGTTGGTGTGGTGGAACGTTGTGGCGAGGAAAATCCGCAATGCGCGTCAGCGTTTCTTCGTGGGCTACGACGGAAGCTGATGTGCAACTCAGTCTGAAAGCGATCTTACGCATCGCACGCGAGTGCCGCGCGTAAAAAACGCTCTCGGAAAATAAATGCTATAGCACCCTCTTCAGCGGCTATGAGCAGGGTGAGTGACGTCTATGTCGGCAAACGTTCGAGCTGGACAAAGATAGGTCTGCGACAAACGGTCGTGCCAGGTGAGGGTATCTTCGTCCCACATGGCCCACAGAAAACCCATGAAAAAAGTGCCCGCCGAAAGCATATAGCCCACGCTACGCCAAAGCATTTGCCGCGGCGTGGGAGATTCACCCGAAAAGCTGGCGACTTGCAAGCCTCGCAGCATCATGCCTGGAGTGGTGCCACCGAAAACAGTGAAGAGCGCAAAATATTGCAGGTACACGATAACGAACGTCGTGACGCACACAGCGGCGCTCAGTTTGCTGAGTGTAAATTGGCCACCAAGCGAACCAAAGAGAGTGAGAAAGGCGCCATACGCAAAGAGCAGGCAGCCGGCGTCTATCAAGCCGGCGATGCGGCGCTCATCGATCGAGGCGACTGGGTACAAGCCGGTCTGCTCGGAGCGCACATCGCGCGCAGGTGATCGTTCGAAGCCCTGCTCCGTAGCCGGAGGCAGAGATACGTCAATAACCATTCGTGCGTCTTCGCGCGTCGCAGCGTTTCGGCCAATCGCAATCGTGAAGGCGAAATCCTCATCGGCCGTTGACGGAGGTTCAGCGACGCTAATGGAGGCTTGAACCGGCGGATCTGGAGTAGGCTCCTCGAACGGCAGCGCAGACTGCGCAAGGTTAGGCGCAACCTTTCGGCGCCGAACGCGATAGGTTTGGAGACGCTGTGCAAGCTCGCCACGCCAGGCAGGATTTGAATCACGACTTGGCGAAGCATTCCCGTAAGTCTGGCCAGTCAATGAGTCGAATTTTTCCTTGTCACCAGACGCAGAAATAGCCGCTTCAGAAGAAAGATCCAGCGTTAGGGATGAATCGCAAAAATTGCAGACACGTACGCTCGATGGCAGTACGGCACTACATTGCAGACATGTTTTTGTCACCGGTTGTTTTTGCGCTGCGGACGCGTCCACTCCGGTGAGGAGAGAACCAGTTGAGATTAGCATGTACTCAGGAAAGTCAAGCCGAGATTGAGGCGAGAATGTGGCTAATCAGATAGGGGTGAGGGGAAGCGGAAATAACGGCTACGGTGCTTCGCTAGGTTTCGAGCTGCTGGGCGAACATGTCTCTACTGAACGCGATGCGGCGCTCGAGAGTCACAGCCGCAAAATAGGTGCACTGCCCCCGTTCGGTTTCCGTCCATGCCCGTAGGCTAGGAATGAGCCGCGCTATGCTGGAGCGCACAAAACCCAAGAGGCCGAAATAAGCGCCGATTGCCTGTATCCCGCTCCGGTCTTCTGGGCGGTCCGGGCAGAGATGAAGGAGCTGAACAACGCGGGCAAAATCATCGCCCGTCGCAGAAGTCTTGATTCCAGTGACGTCCTGAACTTCCGCTGAAAGTGGGTACTTGATGGAAGCCGCAATTAAGGATCGGCAATAGGACACGAAGAACTGCAGCAAGAAAACCACGGAACAGACGAGAATGATTGCGGCCATCATCGGGGGATCACCGCAAGGCGCGCCGGCACCAGCTTGGCATCTTCAGGCAAACGCCAGAAGGCGTACGCCCAAGCCAGTGGTAGGAATAGCCCAAAAACTTGTATCAACGGGACAAACACAGAGCTCAGCGGCGGGTACAAATTTCGAATGGCATAGTTGGCGGCGAACAAACTGAAATAGACACCCAGTGAGAGGACGAGTTGGATGAGCCGTGTACGTGTCTCGCGGAGCTTTAGGATGGCTCCCCAGAGGACGTAGGTGAGAACCAAGCCAACGAAGTACAGATTCTGCGAGAGATCGATAACGAAGCGAGTAACCAGTTTGGTGGAAGATTGCAAAACCACGGCGCCCGTAAACGCTGCTGTGCCCACAAGAAGCAGGAGCGCGCCCATTTTCACGTAGCGCTCAGCTTTCATTTCACTGAAAACGTGCGCATACAGTGTGGTCAGCGCAAAATACAGAAAGATCGTGAGGATTGTATCGGAATAAAAATAGAAGTATCGATACTGGATGGAGGCGAGCCCGTATTCACTGACAATTTTGTAGCGCCCAAGCTCGACGAAAACCAATCCCGCCATATACAGATTCAAGACGAGGTAGCGCCGGAACGCGCCCTTCTTGATCGCGCACACCACCACGGCGGCTTCTAGAAAGATGCCTATGAACCAAATCAGATTTACCAGCGGACCAGGCACGCTTCCTGCCTATCTACGCCCCTGATCCACAACCCGCAGAAGAACCAAGAGACTCTGCGGTTACACCGTGGCTATCAATAGGGCGTTGGTGGTGCGGGTGATGCACCGTTTCGGTACGGTGTTGGCGGTGCAGGTGACGCTCCGTTTCTGTATGGCGTTGGCGGCGCAGGTGATGCACCGTTCGCCATAATCAAAGAATCGTCGCCGTGCGTCGTAACTACCGTTTTTAGGCCCATAGCCGCCACCAACACGAGCATGGCGAGAAATAGAACCACGAGTTTCCTGGACATGTTGCCTCCGGGGATGAATAACACCCGGAGACACTCTATCCCTAACTATAGGGATGTCAAGTAGCTCGCGATGCGGACCTGTACCGTAATGGTACACACCTACCGGACCCGCCCCTTCGCCAAGCTTTCGCTCAGTGAGACGGGACCGTCAGTTCACTACCCGCTCAGGATAGGTAATGGGACTTGTATGGTCAACGGTACGGTAGTACTAGAGCTATGGGACTCGCAATCGGGCGCCTTTGAATGAAAAATGAGGCGAGAAGGGTTTTATTGGAGAATTTCCATAGAAGGCGGAATTCCAAGGGCCTTCATGCTTCGTTTGGGTGAGGAATGCTTGACACCTTTGCGACCGACTTCGTAGCATTAAGAATTGTTTTTGTGCCGGCGTAGCTCAGTGGTAGAGCGAGGGTCTCATAATCCCTAGGCCGTGGGTTCGATTCCCTCCGCCGGCACCATACTTTCCGCGACAGCTCTCAAAGTATTAATCACAATCAACCTATGTGGGACCTCTCGCCGCGGTGTAGCCGACGGATAATGTATACTCTGCGCGTTCGGCATGATCCAGTCTGCGCTGGGACATCGAATTCCAAACTTCTATTTTGCTGGAGGACTTAGTGGCGCTTATCCGAAGCGGGAAGGTCAGCCTCGCACTTCTGATGGCTTTGTGTTGCGTATCGGCGGCCCATGCGCAGCAACCGGACTCTGATACCGATGAAGATACGCAGTTCCGATTCCGCTTTGTTGGTCCCCGCGTTGGAAATCGTATTGCTTCCGTGGCTGGAGTCCCTGGAGATCCGAGCACATATTACGCTGGAGCAGCTTCCGGCGGTGTGTGGAAATCGACAGACGGCGGCAATCGCTGGACACCGATCTTCGATAAACAACCCGCTGCGGCAATCGGCGCACTCGCCGTCGCACCGACTGACCCAAGTGTTGTGTGGGCCGGCACCGGCGAGGCTTGGGTCATACGCGATAGCGATGTCATCGGAAACGGAATCTACAAATCCACGGATGCCGGGAAGACTTGGACCAATATGGGGCTGCAGGAAACCGGCCGCATAGGAAGGATTCTTGTTCACCCATCGAATCCAGACATTGTCTTTGCCTGCGCGCTTGGACGGGCGACGGGGCCGCAACAGGAGCGCGGCGTTTACCGCACGGTAGACGGCGGACTGCATTGGGAGCGCGTGCTTTTTGCCGGAGAGAACATCGGCTGCTCTGGCCTTTCTATGGATCCGCACAATCCGCGGGTATTGTTCGCCGGAATGTGGCAATTGGAAATGCACACCTGGGCAGAGTTTAGCGGCGGACCGGGCAGCGGGGTCTACGTATCGCGCGATGGGGGAACGAAGTGGACGCGGATCGAAGAGCACGGCTTGCCTCATTCGCCGCTCGGCAAGATTGACGTGGCTGTCGCACCGACAAACTCGAACCGCATTTTCGCGTTGATTCAGACGAAAGACCAAGGCTCCGTCTGGAGATCGGACGACGCAGGCTCGCATTGGAAAGCGGTCAACTATCAGCGAGCTTTGATTGGGCGCGCAGGCTACTACATCAGAATTGCAGTCTCATCCGGAAACGATAACGAAGTCCTGGTGGCGAACAGCTCGTTTCATCAGTCATTGGATGGCGGTCAAAATTTTCAAGAGGTTCGCTGGGGCGGAGACACTCATGACATTTGGATTGACCCAGCAAACCCTGATCGCTTTGTGATCACAGATGATGCCGGATTGATCATCACCACCGTGCACGGTCGCGGCTTTCACCGCGTCACGCTGCCGATCGGTCAGATGTATCACGTGGCCGTAGACAACCAGACTCCATACTACTTCTATAGCAACATGCAAGATGACGGCAACATGCGTGGCCCGAGCGTGCCGATCGATTCACAGGAAACCGGATGGGACCGCGCGATGGGAGGTTGTGAATCTGGCTTTACGGTTCCGGATGTGGCCGATCCCAATATCGTGTGGGCTACATGCTATGGGGATGAAGTGACGCGCTGGGACGCTCGAATCAAAAAGGCGCGTTCTGTAAGCCCCTATCTTCATACTCTCGATGCACCGCCAACCGATATTAAATATCGGTGCCACTGGACCTCGCCGCTCGCAGTCGATCCCTTCGATCACAACATTGTCTATTATGGCTGCCAGGTGATTTTCAAGACGACTAATGGCGGCCAAAGCTGGACTGTCACTAGTCCCGATCTCTCGACGCAGGATCCGAGCCGCATCGTTTCCTCCGGCGGCATCGTCGGAGACAACCTGGGGCAGTTTTACGGAGAAGTAATTTTCGCCATCGCCCCTTCCAAGATCCAGAAGGGACTGATTTGGGCAGGCACGAACGATGGTCAGCTCTGGTATTCGAAAGACGGCGCTGCTAACTGGACGAATGTTACCAAGAATATTTCTGGATTGCCTCCCTGGGGAACGATCAGCAGCATTGCCCCCTCCAGTTTTGATCCCGGCAGCGCCTACATCGCCGTCGATTTTCACATGATGGATAACAGGGATCCTTTCATTTACAAGACAACAGATTTTGGCAAGACTTGGAAACCAATCAGCAGCAATTTGCCGAAACATCCTTTGGCTTACGTGCGAACCATCGTCGAAGATCCAAACTGCGCCGGTTTGCTGTTTGCAGGTACCGGGAACGGTCTGTATTACTCGCTGGACGATGGAGGGCACTGGACGGCATTGCAGACCGGCCTTCCTCATGCGCCGGTAACTTGGGCGGTGGTGCAGAAAGAATTTCACGACCTGGTGATTTCCACTTACGGACGTGGGCTCTATATTTTTGACGACATTACGCCTCTAGAACAGCTTGCTAAGAGCCATTCGGATGCTCCTACTGTACTTTTTGAGCCGCGTCCCGCCCACCGCTTTGTCCTCGGCGGGCAAGCCATGCTCAATTTTTCTCTGAAAACAGTGCCCAAAGATCCGGTAGAAATCGAAATCCTGGGTGCAGATGGCAAAACGATTCGCAAGCTCAAGACGAAGGGCCATTTGGGAATCAATCGCGTCAAGTGGGATATGCATTACGAGTCGCCGAGATTGATCGCTCTCCGCACGGCGACTTCCGACAATCCGCACATTTGGCAGGAGCCGCGATTCCGCGATGCCGACTCGAGGCCTATAACGCACTGGGGAATCAGCTCAGCGGAAGTCGGTCCGATGGTCGCTCCAGGCAAGTATTCCGTTCGTCTGACGGTGGCAGGCCAGGCATTCACTCAGGCGCTGACAGTACTACCCGATCCGCGCGTTCCAACTCCGGAAGCGGACATTCAATCGTCCGTGAAGACACTGCTTCGAATCCGTGACGACATCACACTTGCATCCAATACGTTCAATCAGATCGAGTGGTTACGAAAGCAAATTGAAGTCATTGAAACAATGCTTCGGCCACCTAAGAAAAAAGAAAAAGAAAGACCACCATCCGCCGAACCGGATGATTTTGACGAACCAGAGCCCGCGCCGGCGGAAGATGAACCGCAGTCCAAGCGCAAAGCTGAACTCCTGAAGACCGTCGAGGAAATGGATAAAAAACTTCAAGCCATCGAATTCAAACTCGTTACGCCGTCGCAAATCAATAGCGACGACAAATATTTCGTTGAGGCCGACAAGGTTTATCTCAACCTGATTTGGCTTAACGCTGAGGTTGGCACTGGAGGGGGAGACGTCGCCGGAGGAGCAGACTTTGCTCCTACTGATACGGCTTTAGACTTGCTTCAGACGATCGAAACTGAACTTACCGGAGCAGTCGCGGACTATCAGAAGCTCATTGAACAAGATCTTCCCGCGTTCAATCACGCTCTCAATGAAAATAATCTCGCTTCTGTAACCTCGGATATCGCGGCTCCAACTAAGAATGAGAAATAAAAGCGGATTTTTTTGCAGTCAAATGGCCCGCGGTGTCTCACCGAGATGGTGAGATATTGGGCCCTCATTCTTGGGGCGTTCTTTTGTGAAGTACCTTGCGCCGAATGTCTGGCCAGAATTCCTTCATTTCGTTCCCCACTCCGTCCCACAGAATCAGCATGCCCAGAGTTTCGAGATTTCGGGGAACTGTCCGATCCTCCGCTGGGTGGTAAATATTGGAAATGCCTGCCGCAACGGCATTACCGAGCGACTCCGAAATATTAAATCGATCGTGTCCCGAATCCGTGCGGATAACGAAAAGGCGATTGACCGCATGATAGGCGCGGTGTGCGAAGCTGCCTCTTCCCAACTGGTAGTAGCGGGGGTCTTCATGCAACAAACTCGGAAAAATAGCCGTGGTCATATAAGTGCCGATACTGTTGTCGGCAAATGACTCTCCGTAGCGTTTTCCGTATGCCCCCCAACCCTGTCCCCAGGACGCTGGATCATTTTTCGCTTGAGCTACCGCTGCAAGTACACCGTTGAAAGGATAAGCGGTCCAATCAAATACGCCCGCGGTCGCAAGCCGAAATTTTTGCCCGGTCGTGAGCGGTGGAAGAATCTGAGAGGTTTCTACGGTTCCGTAATTCGGCATCACTTCGAAGATACGGTCGTTTATTGTGCCGGTTTCTTTTTCCAGCTTGCTCTTCCCAATCTGATCATCGGTCGTTTTCTTATCCTGTTCCTCTTTCGCGTCCGTAGACTTATCTGCCTGTGATTCGGCCGGTGCAGGAGCTGGTGGCGGCGGTTGTGGCTGTTGCGCAAGCGTTGCCGGAACTATAAAGATCAGTGCAATAAAGATTCGCAGAAACAAATGGCTCGGCCTTCCGATATTGCTATGCACTCAGAACTCCAGTTCTCTTTTTGGAGAAGGGATTTTTGAAAAATGGGCTTACCGAGGTTCCAGAAAGCCATGCTCCAACTTAGATTCTTCCCTCTCCAAAAGGGTTTCATCTGGAACTCATTCGCGTTTTACTGTTTTTTTACTATTTGGAAGGGTGGGTCCTGCAACTAAGCAATCGACCAGCCTATTTCCGCGGTCCAGTAGTCATCTTCTGGCCAAGCAAAGCGGCTCAATCAACGATCTTGAGAAGCTCACGCGCGATTCGATCGCTCTCAATCTTTCTTCTTTTCGATTTTCAGATTTAGCGTGATGTCCTTGCGGCTATCAAAACTAGAAACCGTGCGAGTCGACGATTTGGAGCCCTCTTTTTCCGCGTGGACTTCATAGTCTGCATTCGGGTCAAGCCCGCTGAAGCGATATTTACCCGTGGCATCCGTGTATGAACTACGAACAACGTTTGTTCGAGTGTTCTTTAGAAAAACCACGCTCTCCGAAACAAGGTTTTCGGATTTGTCCTCCACTATCCCGTGGACCGTGCGGAGCTGCGCTTCGCGCTTAGCGTCTTGCGCTGCGGCTGTTATGCTCACCAGGATCAGAATTGCCACTGTAAAGAGAGAACGCTTCGGTGCCTTCATTTTTTCCCTCCCTCTGCAGCTACCATACGAAACACTATACGTGCTTCGCTGACGCCTGTCTTAGCATCCAGTGCGCGCGTTTGATCCGCGAATCCCTTCGCGTGGACCACCATCTCATAGTCCAAACCCTGCGGCACGCGTACCGCAAACTCGCCTCGTGAATTTGTATAGCTATCCCAGCGGTATTTTTTCTCGTTGCTGCGTCTAATCCGCAGCTCCACACCAGGGAACGCATAACCCTTGGGGTCGAATATTGTCCCGATGATTAGAAAATCGCTCGCATGGCTAGACTTCGAGTTCTGCGCCTTTTCAGGAGCCGGCGGCTGGGGTGCAGCTGGGACCTGCGGGGCTGGAGGAGCGGGTTCCTGGGCTCGGAATAGAGCCGCCGCAAAGCAAATGAATAGCGCTGCTATTCCCAAAAACACAAACCACCGCGGACTCTTCATAAGTCCACTCCTGTCAAATTAGATGCCTGTGTGGAGGATAGGGGATGTTGCACGGGCGATTGCAGCCGGTTACTCTTCGTCCTCTTCTTCTTCCTCGTCGTCTTCCTCATCCTCTTTGAGGAGATCGCCGTTTTCCTTGGCCTCGTCTTCGTCATCATCATCGTCGTCTTCTTCGTCGAGGTCATCGGAGATGAGGTTCAAATGCACGGGATGAGTCTGCGAGACCTCAAGCTCCGATTCGCACTCGGGACAGCTCAGGATTTCGCCTTCTTCGACTTCGTCTTCGTCCACATCAATTTCAGTGGAACATTCAGGGCAGCGGATCACGGCTCCATCCTCCGTAGAAATGTTCGCAGGGCGGGGCCCTACAGATAGTGCCGCCGCCATGGCGTATTATATACCGCGCTGTCGTAAGTCAACTCTAATGCGCGGGACGGCTGCTTGGATTGTAAACTGCTCCGGGGCAAATTTCCTAAAGTGACCTCTTCCCGCGAATATCCTGAGCGCCCCATAGTAGGCGTTGGTGGCGTGATCATCGAGAATGGCCGCGCTCTGCTGATTCGCCGAGGTAGCGAGCCCCTGCGCGGCGAATGGTCTATCCCAGGCGGAACACTGGAGCTCGGAGAATCACTGCAAGAAGGCGTGGCGCGTGAGCTAAGCGAAGAAACAGGGCTCGACGTACGCGTACTTGAGCTCATTGAAGTTTTTGACCGCATATTTATGGACGAAATCGTGAAGTCTTCAGAGCAGAGCCGCCGTCCCCGCTTTCATTTCGTCATTGTAGATTATTTGTGCGAGCGCATTGGCGGGGAAGCTCGCGCCGGGAGCGATGTGACCGACGTGGCTTTTGCCAGCGAAGACGAGCTTGCGCTGTACCACCTAACCGAAACCGCGACTCGCGTGCTGAAAAAGGCCTTTGCCATGGCTCGTGAGCGAGGTCTGTTGCGCTGATCCACGGGCCAATCTACCTACGGCTCGGAGCCGGGGCCACTCCTATCCATTCCTTTTCAAGGAGCCTTTGCGATTTCAATGCTTCCGTTCGAATTGGTGAGCTGCAACTGGCAACCTCCCGCTCCGATCGTCCCGTTTAGCGACTCTCCGCCAATGTTTCCCGTCGCGGTAACCGGTAGCTCGGAAGAAACCTTTCCGAACGAGGTGCGCGCGGCAAGATTGTAGCCGACGCCCTCCGGGATACGGACGTGGATGGACGAGAAGGAGGTCTTGAGAGAGATATCCCGACAGCCGCTGGCCGGACGAAGGGCCGTCACGGAGATCCCTCCGTTCTGGTTGTCCACGCGGATGCGGCCGCCAATGGATTCGAGCGTCACGCCAGAGAAAGAAGTCGTCACAATAGCGTCGCCTTTCACATTGCGCGCCGTAACTGAGCCGTTGCTGTCTTCAGCGGTCAGATTGCCGTTGACGCGTTCGGCGTCGATGCTACCAAAGCTGGTTTTCGAGTAAGCGTCGGCTCCGATGTCGGTGAGCGTGATCGCTCCATTTCCCGTGACGGCACGGATGCCCTTCGGGATGTTTGTCGCCTCAATGGCCCCAAAGGAAGACTTGAGTGTGACTGCGCCTCGAATGTCGCGCACCGTAATTTTTCCGTTGGAGGTGTCCGCATCCAGCGCCCCGTTGATATTCTCGAGTTCCAGGTTGCCGAAGGAATCGCGGATGGTCACCGAAGGTCCACCAAGCGAACTTGCCTTGACCCGGCCGTTGTTGGTTGTGCAGTTCACGCGGCCTTTCACATCGGTGAAGGTTATGTTTCCGAAACTATCGCTGACGTCCAACGAGCCCGCAATGGTCACAATATCCACGTTTCCGTTGTTGTCGTGTACGGACAAATCGCCGCGGATGTTCTTCGTGTCCACGTTGCCGAAGGAGGTTGTGACGTTGGCCGAGGCAGCACCGTCGAGCGTGATCGCCCCGTTGCCTCCCGTGATGGTCGCCCCGCCTTGAATGTTGCGCACAGTGATGCTGCCGAAGCGGTCTTGCACGTCGAGCGTGCCTTTCACGTCAGAGACCTGCACGGAGCTGTTTTTATTGTTGACGACGGTATTGCCAGCGGCCCCGGTGAGTTCGATGCTGCCGAAGGAATTGGTTAGCCGCGCGGGGCCGGCGTCCTGGACAGTGAGCGAACCGTAACCGTTTTCGACTTCCACGGCACCATGGACTCGGGTGATGTTGACGCTTCCGTAGCTGTTGCGGACATTCAGCGGAGCGTCTGTAGGCATGGCGATGTCGTAGTTCACGGACCAAGAGGAATGTTTGCTGATGTGAAACCACTTGTTTTCTTCTGACGGATAAATCGTACGGATACTGATGCCTTCACCGGTCTGTTGCACTTCAATCTGGATTTTTTGCGCGAAGGATTCCGCTTCTTCATGGGAGCTGGCCTGCGCGCGGATGACGGCGGAAATTTTGACCTCGCGTCCGGATTCGCCATGAACTTTGATCTCGCCGAACTTGTGCTCGACGCGAACAGACTGGCCCGCGCCAAGAGTCAAGGTCTTGTCAAAATTGCGAGTGACTTCATCCTGCGGCCAGGTTCCCGATGCCAACGCAGGAAACGCCGTGAACAGGAGGACGGCTGCAATACGGCCCGCCAATCGCGCGCTGCGCAAACGCTCTCTATTCCTATTCGACAAAAACAACTTCATCGCTTTTCCTCCAGAATGTCTTCCAGCGTTTGCTGCTTCTCCTGGTACATCGCCAGCAGTTGCTGGCGAAGATGCGAGTTGGATGGATTCATCCCTGCCTGGGCACGAAGATCGTTTATAGCGCTATCGAGCACGAGCAACTTCTCGCGGTAACTCGCTTGCAAGGGCGTCGCGGGATTTTCGAGCTGCGGCCTGGCATCTGCAGCCAGCTTGTCAATCGCCTGCTCATACGCGGCCTGTGTGCGTTCCACTTCAGCGAGAGCCGGACTCTTCAGGAGAGAGTGGTCGCCATGCTCACCCGTCGAGGTCCGATGCAAATAAATCCAGCCAGCAGAAACTGTCAAGATTAAAACGAGAGCAGCAGCCGCTGCGGTTTGCCATCCCAGAGAGAGGCCGAACCCGAGCGAGAGCCAGCTCCAACGTCCGGCGCGGTGTTTCTTGACGGCAGTTTCTGCTGCGAGCGCCTGCTCGATACGCGGCCACAGTGAAGGTGAATCGGAGTAGTCGCGCATTTCCTTCGCAGCGGCGCTGATTGCTTTCCAGGCACGGAGTTCTTCGGCGCAGACGGCACAGTTTGTGCTGTGCGCCTCGAGAGCGGCCCATTCGGCGGGTGTGCCATCTTCGAAAATTCTGTCGCGATCTTCACATGTAATGTTCATCATCGTTTACCGTGCTCCGGCGGTAGTGTTGCTCCGCGGAGGCTCAAGCACCTGGCGAAGGTTTCGCTTCGCCTGAAAAAGCGTGTTCTTTGAAGCCGTCTCTGTAATCTCTAGCATCCCGGCAATCTCCGCGTGATGGAAGCCTTCGACTTCGTATAGCAAAAAAACGTCGCGCTGATGTTTCGTTAAACCGGCCAGTGCCCGTTCCAGCGCCATACGAAGTGACGGGTGTGCTCCCGGTGCGCGCGGCTCCGGCCTCGGCGACTCTTCGCTGTCGTCGTTCGCCACTTCTTTTTTTCGCACCCGGCTGCGTCGTGCGTCGTAACACGTGTTGATAAGAATCCGGTACGTCCAGGTGACAAAGCTCGATTGGCCGCGAAAGCCGGCGATACTTCTCTGCACTTTCAAGAATGTTTCCTGCACGGCGTCTTCGGCGTCAACCGGGCTGCCCAGAAGATTGCGCGCCACGTTTTTCATCCGCGCGCCATGCAACGCATAGAGGCGCTCGTATCCACCCAGATCGCCGGCCCGGCAACGCTCTGCCAGCTCGGTGTCCTCGGAAGCAGGCGCCACAGTCTCGCTGGGGCGGCCTGGTAGGTCTTCGGAAGGTTCCACTCGCTTCTCCCGTTCGCGCTGCGCCGAAGAGATTCTAGTCTCCCAAGGCAGCGCAAGTCCCATAGTTCCCATTCTTTGCTCCTGGAATATAGACGCCGGAGAAGCCCAAAACGTCAGGGCATGGAGCCGCAACTGCCTGTGTGAGGCCTAAACTGTGAACTGCCAACGCGTTGATTAGACGAGTTTTATCTGGCACAAAACGACAATGAGCGACCAATTCAAAGACGGCTTTCTACCATTCTTGAGGCTTTTAGGTCGAGAGGACGATCATCCGGCGATCGCGTCGGGCAGAGCTCCACGGGTTCGCTCGCGCCTGCCGAATTCTTGGACGGCGGATTCGAGATCTGCGGCGCTAAAATCGGGCCATCGTTTCGGCAAAAAGACAAACTCGGCAAAGGCGCACTCCCACAGTAGAAAATCGGAAAGGCGCTGTTCGCCGCCTGTTCGGATGAGCAAGTCGACCTCCGTGGAGCCGCCGCGAAGAACTTCCGCGAGGACATTCGAGAAGGATTCGGGCGAAAGTTCGGTGACTTTATAAAACCGGCACGCGGCGTGGTAGATCGCTTCACGGGCGGAGTAATCGATCGCCAGCCGGAGATGAAGACGCGTGCCACCAGCAGTGGCAGCTTCGGAGTCCGCCATGGCCTGGCGGAGAGTGGCGGGAATTCGGTCGCGGCGCCCGATGACGCTTAGGCGTACCCCTTCCTCGATGCAGTGCGACGTTTCGACCAAAAGATATTCGTGCAGAAGTCGCAGGATCGTATTCACCTCCACTGCTGGGCGCTTCCAATTGGCTGAAGAAAGAGCAAAGAGGGTTAGCGTGTGGATTCCGAATCGCGGCGCCGCTTCAATGATACGGCGGGCGGATTCAGCACCGGCGCGGTGCCCGGCAGAGCGAGGTAGGCCGCGTGACGTGGCCCAACGCCCATTGCCGTCTGAAATGATGGCAACGTGCAACCCAGGGGACAGCAACAACTTGGTCTTCGTGGTCATGATGTCTTGCGTGGTCAGGTGCTGCATGTTTTTTACTTCTTTCTCCGCCGCCGGAAAATCATCGTAAACTACTCTGCAGTGCAAAGTAGATGCGCAAAAAATTTTGGCTTCCTCAGCCCTCACGCGTGGCGCGAATCAGCGCCTCCATGTGGTTCAGGTAGCGCTCCAACGCGCGTCGGCCCGCTGCTGCCAGGCGATACTCCGTCTTGGGCAGCCGTCCATCAAACGACTTCGTGCAGACGATATAATCCGCTTCTTCGAGTTTTCGAGCGTGCACGCTCAAATTCCCATCCGTAGTCTTAAGCAGAGCCTTGAGCTCATTGAAAGTCAGCGAGCGGTTCACGGCCAGTGCGCTCACAATCCCCAAACGGATACGCTCGTGGATCAGGCGGTCCAGGTCAGGAGAAACGGCCTCGCGCACTGAGCCCCGCAGGGTCGCCAGTGAGTCGTCACGCTCGCGCGCCCGCTGGATCCGTTCCTGATGAGCTGAGGATGACTTTGCCATGCGATTACCTTTTATCCACCGTGATGCCGCGCGATCCAAATGCCGAAACCGATTTGCAAAACGCCGAATCCTGCCGCCATAAATGCATCGCCCCAGGCGGCGGGCGCGAGGAGCGCCACTGCGCCGAGACCCATCAGGCAAAATCCCATGACCGGAACGACGCGCACGGAAAACGCTCCACCCGTGACGATAGCAGTCCCATAAAGCAGCAGCCAAACACCTGGCAGTAGGGCCGCAGCCCCGGTCGCAGACAGAGCGAATGTCAACAAGCCGCCAACGATAATCGGCGGAGCAAAGCTAAACAGAAATTTGCGCCCCGGACCAGAAAAAAGAGCTGAGTTCGCCCGGTGCGCTTTGGTGACGGCCGTAGGCGCAGCAATCGCCACGGCAACAAAAGCCTCCACGAGCCAAACCGTCAGCCAGGCGCGGGGCGAAGACTGGCGTGCTGCCACAAAAGCAGCCGCGAGTGCCGTAATCCCCATCGCGACGCCGCCCCATCCGGGCACGGCGGTAAATTCCGCCGCGTTCTCCATGGTTTCGCGAATATATTTGAGATGATCGACGGCGCGGGCGTCAATCGGGATGGGTTCGCGCTTGTTAGAACGAAGAGGGCCAGCGGCAACCATATAGTAAGGCTACTCCAAAATGGGTTTCTGTCAAGTACTTTGTACTGCAAAGTAGATTCCTCGCAAAAACGTTCAAGACCGGCTCGGATAGCGGCCCCTGATCGCGTTCCAGCGGATGGTGAAGACATCCAGAAACATTTGAATGCTGTCATGAAACATGTTGACCTTTGTCGCGGGCGAATGCCCCCATTGTACAGGAATCTCGATCGTGCGAAGTCCATGATGCCGCGCCAGATAGAGCAATTCGGGATCGAATCCAAACCGCTCGATGCGTTGCTGCTGGAAAAGGATTTGGCATCGCTCGCGACGAAACGCTTTGAAGCCGCACTGTGTATCAACAAAAGGAAGCCGCAGGATCACCCGAACGATCTTGTTGAAGATTATTCCTGCGAACTCGCGGAATCGCGACTCATGCACGGTAATCAGGCTGCGATCGAGAGCCCGGGAGCCTATTGCCACATCATAAGTTCTTAGCGCGCTCAGAAGTTTGGGAGCTTCCTCGATCGGCGCAGACAGGTCGGCATCCGTAAAGAGCACATTTCTGCCGCGCGCTTCAAGCATTCCGTGGCGGACGCTGAACCCTTTCCCTCGATTCACACCATTGGAAATGACCCGCAGAGTTGGAAATGTTTTCCGAAAAGATTCCGCCACTTCTGCGGTGCGATCTTTCGAACCATCATCCACAACGAGAATTTCCGCATCCCCCCCCAAACTGGGCAGAAACGCTGCAATCTGTTCAAGGGTCGCTGGAAGCCGCAACTCTTCGTTGTAGGACGGAATAACAATCGAAAGATCAGGAGCTTCTGAACTCATCGCGCCGGAGGTTCCTTCCATCCGTGATGGCCAATGAGGGGCACAAACCGGCACGCATCCAGAGTACGAGTTTCGAAGGAATTTCCTCGCCGTTCAAGGCAAAGCAATTCCTGGTTTTCTGCATCACCTACCGGCAAAATCATACGTCCGCATTCCGCGAGTTGCGCGCGAAGCGGTTCTGGCACCGCGGGCGCGCCAGCAGCAACGAGTATGGCGTCAAACGGAGCAAGCTCCGGCAACCCCATCGTGCCGTCGCCGCAGTGAACATGCACATTTTCGTATCCGAGACGCTCAAGCCTAGCCGTGGCCGAGGATGCAAGCTCGGAGCGTGATTCAATCGTGAAAACAATTCTCGCCAAGCGCGAAAGAATCGCCGCTTGATACCCGCAGCCCGTCCCAATTTCCAGAACTCGTTCGTTGCCGGTAAGGCGCAGCGCAACAGTCATCGCCGCAACGATATAAGGCTGCGAAATCGTTTGGCCCTCGCCGATCGGCAACGGCACGTCTTCACAAGCGCGCGAACGAAAGTCCTTCGGGACAAACTCCTCGCGCCGCACGACGGCCATCGCCGCAAGCACGCCAGAATCATGAACACCGCGGCGGCGCAATTGCCTTTCGATCATTTCAGCGCGCTGCACCGCGAATTCATCATCGCTAGAACCTTCAAGCGGCCGCTCGTTCGCGGCGTAATCGCGAAACAGTTTCATTTATGTCGCCCTGTTCCTTCTATTCCCGCAAATGCGTTTCTTATTCGTTAGACGTGCGAGTACGCAGCCGTGTGTTTTTCCCAAGCCCGCGTCTCAAGAATCTCGGCGATTTGCTCGATCGCCAGGTCGCACTCCTCTTCCCGATTGTAAAAATGAGGAGAAAGCCGGACGCCAGCTTTGGGACGGTAGTCCACGAGAATCTCCCGTGCCAGCAGTTCGCGGCATACCTCAGCCGCATGCGGACAATCAACAGACACCGTTCCCGCTCTCTCCGCTGGATTTTCCGACGTATTAACGCGCCATCCGTGCGCCTTAGCCGCCTCGAAAAGGCGCGCTGTCATGCGCATGGATTTTTCGCGAATCGCTCCAATTCCTGCTTTGTTGAGTATGTCTAGACCCGGTTGGGACGCATATAGCGCCGGTATGTGTGGCGTTCCGTTCAAATAGCGAAAGGAATCCTCACGGGCATCGATGGCGCCAGTTTCAAACGCAAAGGGCCGCCTGTGCGCGAGCCAACCCGCAATCGCTGGCTGGAGCTTCGCGCGCAAATCTTCGCGCACATAGAGATACCCCACGCCTGGGCCGCCGCAGAGCCACTTGAGCACACCGCCGCAAGCAAAATCCGCGCCCAAGCCACGGACGTCTACAGGAATCGTGCCAGCAGCCTGAAAGAGATCGAGAACAACATAGGCCCCAACCCGATGCGCTTTTTCAATTATCGCCCTCGCATCCACAATGTAAGCGCTTCGGAACAGCACTTGCGAGATAGGTACAAGCAAAGTTGTCTCATCAATCGCGTCAAGAAACTTGCCGAGGTCGAATCGCACTGGATCGCCGCTGGGAACAAGTTCAACTCTTGCGCCGTTCCGACGCTGCTCATGGTAGAAATACTGAATCGAAGGAAATTCGAGGTCCGTCATCACCACCTTGTTCCGCACCCCGCGAAAGTCAAAACACGAGCTGATCACCGCCTGAATCAACGTCACGTTCTGATGCAGCGAAATCTCGCCCTCACCCGCGCCAATCAACGGAGCGATCTTGTCGCCTACGTTGACGGCCATCTCCCACCAGCCCTCTTCCCACGCGCGAACTCCGCGCTCGCCCCACGAATCCGCGTAAGCGCGCATTTCGTCGTACACCGCGCGAGGCATGGCCCCTAGCGAATTGCTGATCATGTACGTCGTTCGCTCGAGGATCGGAAATTCGCCCCGCCACTTCAGCAGTTCATCCATCTTGCAAAGCTCCGTCGGGAATTTTCGGGGAACCGACCCTTCTCCACACAAGGTAGCACAGCGAAATGAAGACAAGCCAGGGAACTCCCGCCTTCAGCGTGATGCGCAGACCAGGTACCCACCACGTGGAAATCAGCACTGCGCTAAGCGCGATAAGCCCGAAAACAGAGCTCCACGGCCCGCGTGGAGCGAGCCGCAGCGGAGGTTTTAGCCACTTCGCCGTTCGGCGCCGAAATGCAAGATGAGTGACAAAAATCATTTGCCAAACAAAAATTCCGCCGAGAAACGCTGACCCCAGCATGTAGATATACGCTTTAGAGGGAGACAAATAATCCACGACGAGCGCTGCAATCATTCCCACGCTGGAGACCAGCAATGCCGCTATCGGTGTACCGCGCCGGCTTAACCGCCCCAGCACTGACGGAGCATACCCGCCACGCGACAGTGAAAAAAGCATCCGTGACATCAGATACAAATTGCAATTCACGCTGGAAAGAGCCGCAGTAAGCACCACGAAATTCATCACTCCCGCAGCCGCTGGAATACCGACGATTTCAAAAACACGTACAAATGGGCTTTCGCCCAGCCCGACCTCGTTCCACGGCACGATTCCGACAACGATCGCAAGGCCTCCTACATAAAAGAGCCCCATCCGCCCAAGGGTCCAGCGCAAGGCTTTCGGCAACGCTGTCGTCGGATCCTTCGCCTCACCAGAAGTAACAGCAACGATCTCCAAACCGAGAAAGCTAAAGATCGCCATTGCGACACCAAGTCCAACGCCTTGCCATCCGTTCGGAAGAAATCCTCCGTGCCCCGTATAGTTCGCAGTCCCGATTCGCGGAAATCCAATGCCGAATATCAGCGCAGCGCCCAGAATGAGAAACACAGCGATTGTGAGCACTTTGATCATCGCGAACCAATACTCGAATTCGCCAAAACTCGCCACGCTTCGAGCGTTTACATAGACGAGCGCCGCCGAAAATCCTGCAATCCACATCCACGACGGCACACTCGGGAACCAATGTTGGCAATAAATTGACGCGGCCACCACCTCGCTGCCGGTCGCGATGACCTGCGCCAACCAGTAGGAATAGCGCATCGCAAAGCCAGCCCACGGGTGCACGTACATTTCTGCATACACTCCAAACGATCCTGCCACGGGATGTGCCACGGTTATTTCGCCGAGCGCCCATATCAAACAAAGAGCAATCGCTCCGGCTGCCATAAAACTTAAAATCACGCCAGGTCCAGCAAGCCTTACGGAAATAGAGCTGCCAAGGAACAGCCCCGTTCCTATCGCTCCACCGATAGCGATCATCGAAAGTTGCCGCGGCGTTAGATTGCGATGAAGACCTGATTCACGGTCGATGATTTCAGCGTGATCCGAAGCGCCGGTTGCCGTCGCGCCCGCAGATGTACTCTCCGCCATGCCGCGGCATGGTAGCAGAAAGCCTCGGCTGCCGTTATCGCTCCTCACCTGAACGAACGGACAGTTAAACGAGAAGCACGCCTGTACCGTGCCAATGTCATGCCCTGTCACGGCATTTTCTACAATTTCAGGAGTGGCGGAAAATCCCCGAATGCTCCGCCGCGGAGGAAGTGAAGTCATGAAGGCCGTCCTAGCCCTTGTCATTATTTATGTCGGAACGTTTTTCCTTGCTATCCAGGGCGCATCCCAAAATCCGGTCAGCGCCGCGCCGCAGGGCGCAGTCGCGCCGGACCAAGCAAACTCCGCGCAGACGAAGCCCATCGATCCCGTCAAGGACTCGGACATTCGCTCGCTGATGGAGCTCATCGGCGCGCATGATCTCGTACAGGACGCAGTCAACAATTCCAGTGAGCAGTACCGAGAGAAGCTTCTCGCCACTGTCCCCAATAACGACAAAGGCCAAGTCTTTGTAACTTCCTTTATTGAGAGCTATCAGAAGAAATTCGATGTTGATCAGTTGACCGAGCAGCTCGTCGCCATTTACGACAAGCACTACACCGACGACGAGATCAAAACTCTATTGCAGTTCTATGGATCTCCTGTGGGACAAAAGGTCGCCGCAGAAATGCCCAAAATTGCTCGCGAAATTCAGGCGGCCAGCCGTACAACCGGGGCCAAGGCCGCGAAAGAAGCCCTGCAAGCATTGAAAGCCCAAAATCCAGAAATCGGCCAATCCGCACGTCTGAACAATGGCACTCGCCGCTGGCAGCCGGGCGCCCGCGCACAACAGAACGCACAATCAGGCCAATCCCAGCAAGCGGCTCAGCAACCCGACCCTCCACAATTCTAAGGCTCGATTTCGAAGCGAAATTTGAAAGAATGAGGGGGCTCTGCCGTTTCTATTGAAAATGCTTTTTGAACTTGATGTCGATTCCAAATATGCCGTTGTAGTCCCGCAAGGCCACAATCGACACATTCCGGTTCAAGTTATATTCCACCTGAATGACTTGCTGTTGTGTCGACCCCACGTTCGAGACATAAGTGATCGTCAAATCCCGCGTGACCTGCTGCTCGACAGTGACCCGTGCGGCAGCGTTCTGTGAGGTGCTCGCCGAGCCTAGTTCTGCCAGACCGGGATCAACCCGGAACCTCGTTATGCCGAACAATCGCTCGACTCGCCCACCCAATTGGCTGGAGACCGCCTCAGAAAGTATCGCCGAAGCGCCTGACGAGGCGCTTTGGTTCGCACCTGTTCCGCCGCCTCGAATGCTCGATTCCGAGCTCGTCTGTCCCAGCGCTAGTAGTGTGATGATGTCGTTCGCCGGCAATGGGGGATCAGAGCGATACGCTAAAGTTAACTTGCTTGCCGGCCCATTAAAATTCAACGTGATCTCGTACTGTTGAACCGTCGTCGTGGCTTCTACGTTCAACACTGGGTCCAGCCGGAATGGATTGGCAAAGTTCATATCGCCGCGTGTCACCTTATACCTGTCTCCGTGGAACGTCATCTCGCCCGCGAGAATGTGAATATGCCCGAGAAGAATCGGGTGCTCCCACGTGCCGCGTACGCGTAGATTGGCTTCTGCTTCCAGCTCCGCACTGGGCCACTCCATGCGTGCGTCCGGCGAGGACAGCGCCGAGATATCAAATTGTAAGTTCCGCAAGAAAGTCGAACTGGTCGACGGTCCCGAAATGCCTCCCTTAGCGGATACAAGCACACTGGCGACCTCCAGACCTTGCGTCATCGTCACGCGCTCAATCACTACTTTCCCTGAAAGTACCCCAGAGGACGGAGTTCCCGTCAGCCGCAGCGAGCCACCGACCAGCCAGCTCATTCCTTCGGGATATCGGATGCGTGCGCGGTCCGTGCGCACTGTCACGTCGTACCGCAGGGGGCTCTCGATATAGTTGACGCTCCCGGTGAGGTACATCGTGCCTCCACCCGATTCGGCCGTGACGTTTTCAAAGAACAGCCGCGTCGAATCGAAGACCAGATCGCCCGTGATGTTGCTCATGCCAGTTGGAAAATCAGCTACCCGCGCGGAGGCACTTTGTATGTGGACTTTTCCAGTGATGCGCGGCCGGTCAAACGGCCCCTCAAAAGTCGCGTTGATTTGTGCCGGACCGTTCGCTTCCACAGCTGGCAAAAACCCTGTCAATAGACGCAGGTCCAAGGCGCCATTCAGTTTCAGCGCAAGAGTGCCCCGCCCCGCAAATCGCGCCGAGCCTGCAACGGCAATATTTGTATCCGTTCCTTTAAAGGTAGCTTGATCGATTTCCACGCTCTCCTTCGAAGTGCGCAGATGGATCGGTCCCACATTTTCCAGTTGCACGTTCGCGTAATTCAGCGCGAGCCGTGAAAACTTGGCGTCCATCACGATGTTCTCAAGATGTTTCAATTCGCCGGCCACGGTGATGTCGCCATCCGCCACGCCATGACCGTCGAACTGTGTGAGATGCAAGGCGGTCATCAAAAAGGGGTTCAGATCGATGTTCGCAATCGAGACTTTCCCGTTCAAAGCATATGGATCGGCTAAACCCAGCGTCGCCTCTCCAGATATACCCCCCGTGGTCATCGCCGAACCAAGTTCCAGCTTCGCGATATGGCCGTCGGAAGTGAGACTCCCGTCGAAACTTCCAATCACATCCTTGCCAATGCGAAAATCCACTACTCGGAATGTCCCATCGCTCTGCAGAGCGGAGAGCGGTCCGTTGGCTTTCACTCGAAACGTGACCAATCCTCCAACCGGCAGCCGCACCGATTGCAACTTATCAATGTCTTCGAGCGGAAGTGAAGCCCCCACCAGATCCGCCGTTATCCTTTGATCCGTGAACCGATAGCCCGCCGTCCCCGTCACAATGCCCGCGCCTCGGCCGTTCTCCTTACCCGGTGCGAACACGCGTAACTCCGCATCTGCGATGCGCACGTCGTCGGGCGAGAGGTTCAGCTGGCCTCGCAACCGATTGAACGACACGCCATAGACCGTTCCGTCAGCGAGATCGAAGAGTCCCGTGATTCCAGGCGCCACACGCGTTCCGTGCCCATGCAATTGCCCGCTCAACACCCCTTGCACTGGATAGGTCGATCCAAAAAGCTTCTGGATATTCTCGACCGAAGCTTTATCGAAGTTCACATCCGCCGTCCACTCGTTGTCCGGCAGAAAGCTCCAGTCCGTCAGGTCCAGAGTCCCCTCAATCGATGTGGACATCGCGCCGAATCGCAACTTGCCCCTGGCGAGCGCGAATTCCGTCGACGAGTAACTGATGTCGCCCTCCACGGAGTCCATCGGGGTGCCGTTATAACGCACGTGCTCCCCACGAACGTGGCCACTGAACGTCGTCCGGCCGCCGGGAGCTGTAATCTTGCCGTCCCATTGCGCGCTCCCAGAGATTTCCTTAATTGCATCCACGGAGCCCCGCTTCGCGCCGCGAATCCCGTCGATAAAATCCTTGTAAGATTCCAATGCTCCCGTTTCGAAATGTACGTCAAGCGTGGAACCGCGGGGCGCCAGAACACCGGTAATCGTTCCCTTCGAGGATGGCGTCTCGAATTCTCCGGCGCTAATCGCGAAAATCGCCGTATCGTAGCTGTAGTGAATTTGCCACCTCGCCGTCACCGGCAAATGGCCCGCTGCCAAAGCGTCGACGGGCGCCCATTCCATCTTCCCGCCTATCTCAAAGTGCGCAAATGCATTGCTCCAAGTCTCAATCGTGTCTCCGCTAAGCAAGGCGTCCCATTCCAGCTCATCAATCGGAAAACCCGGATGCTCAATCGCCGGGAATACTCTCGCCAGGTGCATATTCTCCAAGTGAGTTTCCGCGCGAAACTGTAAGCCGGCGAAACGCAGCGTCACTTTTCCCTTCGCGCTTCCGCCAAAACCTTCCGCGACGAAATCCTGGGCAACAATCCCATCGTTATTTATGGTGTAGCTGGCGCGGCTCGTAAGCCCCGTAGCATGAAAAATGTCATAGCTCAGGTGGATGTCGCGTCCCGCGTAGCTGCCTGTGCCCTTGTAGATGCCATCCGCGAATGTTCCCTCACCGCGCACATCGACGTGCCCGGTCGGTACGTCCGGCGCGCGAAAAGTTTCGCGAAAGTCGAGTAGTTCAACCCATCCCCGATAACGGAAACTCCACATGGGTTTTGTGAAGTCGGACATTTCCGCTTGCGCATCAAGGTGCGACCGCCCCGCGCTCAAAACTCCTTGCTCCAGTGTGAATCCGTCACGCCACAACGTAAATTTCGCCGAGAGATTTGCAGGCACTGGCGCCATTCCCTGCGCGGTCAGTCGTATGCGCTGCCATTCCAGATTTCCAAGATACAGTGGACGCTCCGGCGTCCCGCCAGCATCCAACGTCAGGCTCATCTCGCCGCCCTCCACTGCTAGCGGCACTTTCACTTCGTTGTACAGCAACCACCCGTTTTCAATGTTGACCCGTCGCACTCGGAGATCGAAAAGCGATTCCTGCAATGACTTCTTCGAACCGCTCGCTCGCGGCAGAGTCGGCACATTAGTTGACCCATCCTTTGCCACGTGGATGTGCACCTCCGGCTCCTTCAGCACCAGGTCGCTCAACGATACTTTTCGGCCCCAGAAGGAGTCGACTTGCAATTCCGCGTCCACCTCTTTCGCCGAAAACAATGCCTGCGTCCCAGCCGGCTCGCGCCCGTGGATAACCAATCCCTTTAATGTGGCGCGCATCGAAAGCCACTGGATCGAAATCGACCGCAATTCCACGCGGCCGCCCGTCGCTTTCTCCAGCCGGTGTACGATCCACCGCTGCAGAATTGGATTCCCCGCGCCGCTGGTGAAGAAACCAATCACGCACAAAATTCCGATGACCGTCAATACCCACGGTGTATGGATCACCCAATTCCATATCGGATGTCGCTTCCGGACTTTCATTTCGCCCCTTCGTCCAAAAACTTTTGTACGTGTAACCGGTCGCGGCTTTCCTTTAGCCAGCGAGCCGCCTGTTCGTCAATGTCACTCTGCACTAGGACGTCCTGTATGGTGTCGCGGGAAGCATCCAGTGTAGGAGGTTCCTGGCCGCGCGCCTTCGCCCTCGGCACGACGGCACTCTGATAGAAATCCTCAACAGCTTTCTCATCGATCTGAACTGACGGGCGAAACCTCGAATCAAGGTAGTTGTCCAGGTAGAACTGTGCGGTCACAATCTTTCGTACTTCCGCGTCATTCAACCCGCTTTGCTTCTTACGCGCTTCATATTCCTCGGCAGAGCTGAAGGACTTCACCACTCTCGAGACTTCACGGTCGATTTCCTCGTCCTTCGGCTCGGGAAAGCGCGAGAGCTCCGCCTCAGACCGTACAATCCACTGATCGATCAGTCTGTCTACAATCGCGCTATCGCTTTCCGATTTTCCGTTCACCAGTTCCTGATACTCCTTCAGCTCCTTGACGTCGCTCAGCAAAATGATGTCGTTTTCCACCCGCGCCACGATGCGATCCACAACTTCCTGCCCTCTCACAGACGAACTTGCTGCCAACACAAGAACCAGAGAGCAGATTCCGAAAATAAATGTTCGACCCATTAAAAAATTGACCCCAAATTAAAGAAGATCTGCAGCCGCGGAAGCTGCGCTCCCTTGAAGCACTGCGTGCTCGCGGGCGCGCTGCTCGTAATGGGGACGCATGGCAAGACGAAAAAAGGACGGTTGATCTGATAACCCAAATCAATCCTAATCGGGCCCACCGGAGTCGCATAACGGATCCCGAATCCCACCGTATGCGCGAAATAATTCAATTCGTTGGTGCAGTTGTAGACGCACCGTGTGGGATTTGTCGCGCTGGGTGGCTCTGAAGGATCCTGAAGCGCGAAAATGGGCTTCGGCGAGTACGCCCGCAGCGTGAAGTGATCCAGCCGGCTATAGACATTTCCACCATCGTAGAACAGCGCTCCGCCCAGTGAAGTCCCGATAAACGGCAAGTGCATCGGAAAGCGAAATTCCTGGTTAAGCACGAGCATTGCCTGGCCCCCGATTGGGAAGCCGGTGCATGGATCACGGGGCCCTGCTTGATTCAGCGCAAATCCGCGAAGCGACGTCCCCCCACCTGCGAAGAAACGCTCCGGCAGAGGGATGATTTCCGGTACCGGACCCGGCGGCGCCGCCTCAGTGCATTGCGTCGGGGTGGGAGGCGGAAATGTGAGTGATTCGGTATTCGCGAACGGCTCAAGGATCCCTATCCGGATTGAACGTGCAAAACTGAACCGCCTCTTGATCCGGTAGTAGGTTGAATTCTGCAAAAAAAAGCGCATAAAGCTAGCGCTCGAACCAATACTCGTACTGGCGATGCTGAAATCCACGCTATTGAAGCTGCCTTTGGTGGCCTCCGCCGGATTGTCCCTCGCATCGCGCAACCAGGTCACGCCGAACTGGGACACCAGCGTCGGCTGCTCAAAGAGTGGTATCTCCTCTGGAGCAATGTGTTGATTTAAATTGGAAACCAGCACCTTGCGGAACGCATAATGGTACAGAATGCTGGTTAGAGGCGTCACTTGGTCCGTCAATTCCGCCGATATTTCGTACCGCGTTGCCGTGAATGTGTTGATATCCTGCGATTTTTCCGTGTAAGCCCTTGCCTGCGTGCTGTAGTGCGAATTTCCGAATGTATTGGGGATGGAATATCCTAACTGCGCCCGGTCTTCAATCGTGCTTCCACGCAACTTCAGCGAAAGCGAATCAGCCCGCCCCGTGAGGTTGACTTTCGTCAACTCAAAAATTCCGCGCGGGGCTGCCTGGATCGCGCCCGCCGTTGGGTTTGTACTGCTCGCCAGGCGTTGCACCTCAAACCCTCCGCCGTACGCCATCGTGTATCGCTTAGCTTCCTCCACCAGAACGACAATGTCTTTGTCAGGGTCTGAGCCATCCGGATTCTGTGGTTCGATCGTCACGCGGTTGAAAACACCCAAGTTGTACAGACGCCTTTGCGATTCCACGACGTCTCCTTCGCGCAGTGGCGCCCCCGTCTTAACCCGGATTTCTCGCTGAATCACACCGATCCGCGTCAGGCTGTACCCACTCAAAAGAACTCGTCGTACCCGCGTCTGCGGTCCTTCCGTGACGTGATACACAAGCACCACTGGGGGCGCCTGCGCCGCCTCCGGTTTCGACTTCTTTTCTTTCTCTTCCTCCTTTTTCTGGCTCTTCTCGTCTTCGGGTGTTTCCGTCTTTGAATCCTTATCTGCGTCACCCGTTCCTGCTGCTGCCCGTTCTGCCGTCGACGTAAAAGTTGCCTCCGGATAGCCTTCGTTGAAATACATCGCCAGAATATTGTCCCGGTCTGTAGTGACGTTGAAATCGGAGTAAGGCTGCCCCGTGGTCGACCCGACTACGCCAAGTAATTCCTCTTCCGTGAACGCGTGGATCCCTTCGATCGCGAGCGACTCTACTCGCGTTTGCTTGCCTTCCTCGATCGCAAATCGTACGTAAATGTCTCCCTCTTTCCCTTTGTAATTGTCCAGGATCTGCCCGTCCACCTTCGCATCCAGAAAGCCGTTCGCGTCATACAGACCTTTCATCGATTGCGCGTCCGAATCAATCAGGCGCCGGCTGAATCGTCCCCGCGAACCAAAAGCCGCGCGATATATCTGTAGGCGGCTCCGCAGCAGCTCTGTGTTGAAGTACTGATTTCCGCTGATTTCAATTCCCACAAGCTTGTGCCGGTCGCCTCGTTCAACGTGGTAAGTGATCACTTCTTCCGTACCCTTCGATTTCTGCTCTTTGACCTCCACTTCCTTAGTTTCCGTTGTGTAATTCACTTGCGCGTCAAAGTATCCGTCGCGCTCCAGGCGCTCGCGAATATTTCGCTTTCCTTCCTCCAGAAGGTCTGTATCCACGGCGCCTTCTTGATACACGGGGACAAGCCTCTTTAAATCCCCCTTTGAAAATTTCGCTCCCGTCACCGCCAAGTCCACTTGTGGACCCTCCGTGACATCGAGCGTCAGCGAGATCGTATTTTTCGCCGCATCGTACTCGCCTCGCCGGACTGTCGCGCGCGCGCTGAGTCGCCCTTTCTTCACTAGAAATTTTCGGATCCGGTCGGTCCCGCGCTGTATGCGCGCGGTCGTCACCTGCTGTCCAGGCTTCATCTTTAATCGCGAAAGAATCTCCGCGTCTTGGTACGCCGTGCCGTTCTTCAATTCCACGGATGCTACCCGTGCCCGCGGCCCCGACTTCACATGCACCAAAATATCCATTTGATGTGTAGCGGGGTAAGGAATGTTTTCTGCCGAGACCTGCGCCGTATACAGGCCTTCTTCCTTCAATACATCGCGCAGACGCGCCAGCCCTTCGTCCACATCTTCTTGTCGAAATGGCCGGCCCAGCGTGATCTGCATGGCAGCGGCGGCAGATGTATCCGTAGGAGGTGGCGTCAATCCATCGATAAGAACTCTATTGAAGAAAAGACCTTGTCGAACCACGAAATCCAGGCACACGCCGCCATCTACGGGAGTCATGACGGCTCTCAAATCCGTGTAATCACCCAGCCCGTAGAGCGCGCGTAGGCTCTGTGCAACCTGCTCTCTATTCAGCGGTTTCCCTATTTCAATCGTAAGGCCTTTAGGAGATTCCGAAAGCACTCGCCCATCTTCGGTGACAATCCTCACCGCAACAACGGGTGCTCCGGCCGCAGCCGTCTGCGCATGTACTTCTGCTTGTGCCTGTCCATAACTCCTCGGCGCCGCGAACAGCAGCGCGAAGACGGCGATACCCGTTAACCTTCTTCCCCATCTCAATTTCATGCCTACTATCGCTCAGACGAAGCGTAGCACAAGGGCGTTGCCCATCCCGCTATCTCTAGCGTTATGATGATGCAACGGGGACGATGACCGTCTCCGCACCGGGTCCGCGCTTGCTCGATTCGCTCCAGGAAAAGTACTCGCGTCAGATGCTCTTCGCCGGAATTGGCGAAGAAGGCCAGCAGCACCTCCTCGCGTCCAGCGCAGTAATTGTAGGCTGCGGGGCGATCGGCGCGGCTGCCGCTGGCTTACTGGTGCGCGCCGGAGTCGGACGCGTCAGAATTCTCGATCGCGATTTCGTCGAACCGTCCAATTTACAAAGGCAAACGCTCTTCGACGAGGACGACACACGCACCGCCCTTCCCAAAGCCGTTGCCGCCGAACGGAAGCTCCGCGGCATCAATGGTAGCGTCGCTGTGGAAGGCTTGGTCTCTGATTTAAACCCGCATAATGCAGAGGAGTTGCTTACAGGCTTCGATCTCATCCTCGATGGCACAGACAATTTCGAGACTCGTTTTCTCATCAACGATTTTGCCGTCCATTTTGCTCGCCCCTGGATTTATGCCGCCGCCGTCGCCAGTTACGGTGTAACCATGACCATCCGCCCGGGCCTGACTCCCTGTCTCGCCTGCCTCCTCGAATCCTCTACAAGCGGCCAAGGCCTAGAAGAAACCTGTGACACCGTTGGTGTCCTCGGGCCCATCGTCAATCTCATCGCCTCTCTCGAAGTCGCGGAAGCCCTCAAGCTTCTCGCAGGCCGCGAAGAATCACTCCACAACCGCTTGATCTCCTGCGACGTCTGGACCGGCCACTTCCAGTCTGTCCGTGTGGCTCAAAACGCTGCCTGCCGTGCCTGCGCGCTTCGCGAATTCTCCTATCTTGAAGGAAAAGTTCAGCCTCACATAACCCTATGTGGCCGAGACTCCGTCCAAATTCACGAACGAGGCCGTACTCTCGATCTAGGAGCGTTGCAGGCGAGGCTGGCGGCCACAGTCTCCGATGTCCGCCACAACGAATTCTTACTCTGTTTCCGCGTCGACTCTTTTCAAATGACCGTTTTCGCCGATGGCCGCGCCATTCTCAAGGGCACAAAAGATCCGGCCGTAGCGCGTTCTTTATACGCCCGTTACATCGGAGCCTGATTCTCTTCTTCTTTGGGAGGAATTACTGCCGGCACAGCTTCAGCGAGTCTGCCCGGTCCGTCCGAAGGAACTCCGCATGTTCGCGCGATCCAGATTTTCCCGCAGGTTCATCAGCGTCAGAAACGTGCTCAGAATTCTCGCCTTCAAGTCATCGGTCAGGTGCAAGCCGCTGGTCGCTACGCGTGCCAACCGTTCGCCGCTTTCCGTAATAAACCGCATAATTTCACGCTGCCGCTCGTGCGGAGCGTTTCCCAGCGCCGTCTCGCGCCTCATCTCCGCGCAGCTTCCTTCGATGGATAGCGTGAAGTGCAAAACACAAACCTGCTGCT
>CAVUCM010000010.1:0-260955 GCA_963740015.1 uncultured Acidobacteriota bacterium
ACAAATCGAATCGTTCTGCGCGGTTTCATTCCGCTGCGCACGATCGCGTCCGCCGCTCCCAGCGTGCAGACCGAGCCCATTCCATTGTCGGTCGACCCTTCGGAAAGATCCCACGAATCCAGGTGCCCTCCAACCACCAGCACCTGCTCCGGATTTTCGCGTCCGCGAATTTCGCCGACGACGTTCGCGCTCTCGACCGGCCCGTTGGTAAAAGTATTTTGCACGTTGAAATGAACACGCGGCACCAGCCCACGTGCGAGATAGCGCTCCAGCTGGCCCTGGTCTTCGGCTGTCATGGAAACCACGGGAACCGCGAAGTCCGCGTCGAACCCAAGAATTCCTGTATGCGTCAGGTTCATTCCCGCGGATTTCCCGCCGCCTTGCCCGCCAATCACCGCAATGACTCCCACTTTTCCAGCGGCCTTCAGAAAATCGCCGAGTTGCGCGAATAGTTGTATGAAACTCTTATTCGGCTCGCCACGCATTACGATGAGCGGGATCTTTCCGGTGAGGCGCGACATGTTTTTCATCTCGCCATCGAGATCGAAGAGGTTCACCGCGACTACGTCGCCTTCTGCACCTCCCGCCGGCGTCGAACCTGTCCAGCCCATCGCGTCCACATGCAGCGGCCTGCGTATCGGCGACAACATCTCCGCCTCTGCCGTCCCTCGCGTCCACCCGCGCCACAATTGCCATTTTTCCGCGTGCACATTCTCGAGGCCGATGGCCTTCATCTTCGCCAAGCCCCATTCGACCGCTTTCTGCGCTTGCGGCGACCCTGTCACGCGCGCGCCCACGTCGTCGCTCAATTCCGTCAAATACTGATAGGCATGCGAGTCGAGCATTCCCTCGCCAGCAATCCTCACGAGCGCAGGTTTCGTGCCGTCCTCATTGGGTCCTTTTGCCACGGACCTGTTCTGAGCACCCGCGCCAAGCGCAGCCACCAGCGCCAGGAGCGCAAACCATGCGAAAATCTTCCTCATTCCCAGTTCTCCTCGTGCTCCACGCGATTCGCCGCACAAAACTCTACCATGCCATCAGACGCACCATCCTCAAATCCGTTTCCCGTAGGGGCACGGCACGTTTACCCTGCTTGCCCTGAGAAACGATGGGAGCTTCGAAGGGCCGTGCCCCTCCTTCCTCTCCTTCTCCCTCCTCCGTTACGTTTAAAGCGATCGCAAACAAACATCCGTTCGTACTCGTGTATGACGCGCAACGCCACAAAAGCCGCCGCTTTACGCGACTTCCACTCTCGCCCTAAACTTCCTTCGAGGCCATTGTGAAAGCCACTCGCTTTTTCCTCTCCGTGCTCTATCTTGCCGCGGCCATCTCTTTTTTCGGCGCGTCTGCTACCAGACTGCAAGCCGCGCAAAATCCGTCACAAAAACCTGCTGAAAAAAGTCCCGAGAAAATCCAGGAGAAAAACCAGGACAAATCTGCCGCGAAAGCCGCGCCCAAAATTCCCGCAGAAATTGAGCTTCTTGAAACTCGTATCCGCTTCGAGGCCGATGGCTCCAGCCGAAAGGAAGTCCACGCCCGGGTCAAGATGAACGACGAACTCGGCGCCCGCCAATTCGCGCGCCTGAATTTCGATTTCAATCGTGCGTTCGAACAAATCGAAATTCCGCTTGTCCGCATCACGCATCCCAGCGGCGGCACCGCCGACGTCCTCCCCAGCGCCATCACCGACACCCCCAATCCCGCTGTCGTCAACGCTCCCGCCTATCAAGATGTGCGCGTCAAATCCGTCCGCATCCTCGGCCTCGCACCCGGCGACACTCTCGAATATCGCGTCGTCACAACTGTCTCGCATCATCCGCTCGCACCGGATTTCTGGCTCGATCACTCTTTCGACCGTTCCGGCGTCGTTTTGCAAGAAATTTTTGAGCTCGACCTGCCCGCCTCACGCAAACCCGGCATACGTATCAATCCCGCAACGCCGGCTACATCGACCGATAAATCCGGGGAAGGTGACGCAGCCCGTGCCATCTATCGCTGGAAGATAGCCGCGAAGGATTTGCCGACAAAATCCGAAAATTCGAGCGCAGACAGCGAACAATCCGCATCCGACGTTTCGGTCTCAACCGAAGCGTGGGAGCCTCTTTCCATCCGGCTCGACGAAAAACTGACACCCGGCGCGAAGCCAATAGAGTCAGCCGGTTCCTCCGAAGAATCGAAGCAAGAACTTTCGCGCAAACTCCTCGTGGAACCCGAGGTCACAGCCAAAGCGCTGGAATTGACGAAAGAAGCTCACACCGACCGGGAAAAGCTCCAAGCTTTATATGATTTCGTATCGCAGAAAATCAGGACCATCGATCTACCGCTCGGCGCGACCGGATTTGCCGTCAGGCCAGCAAAGGACGTCTTAGCCTCCGGCTACGCCAGTCCCGAGGACAAATTCGTTTTGTTTTCTGCGTTGGCGTCCGCGCTGAAGTTCAATGCGGTTGCCGCTCTCACGGGCTACTGCGATGAAAAAGGTCTGCCTCGGCCTTCCGTATTCAAGCACCTGCTGATTTCCGTAAACGACGGCAAGACCGATTTCTGGCTCGATCCGAGCCTGGAAGTCGCACCTTTTGGCGTGATACCGGCCAACTCCGGCAAGTGCGCGTTCGTTCTAAATCGCGCATTCGCCGTCATGAATTCAACTCCTCATGTATGGCGGCAACTGAACGCCGTGCTTCCTTTCCCCTCGGCCCAAGAGGTCACGATCGATGCAAAACTAGGCACCGACGGCAAGCTCGTCACGAAGGCAAAGTATGTCGTACGCGGCGACAACGAGTTGCTGTTGCGCGTGGCGTTCCACCAAACTCCAAAGGAAGATTGGAAAAATGTTGCGCAACTTTTGGCGATGTCGGACGGCTTTCGCGGGCAAATCACAAACGTGACTACTTCGGATCCTTACGCAACACACGATCCGTTCACCGTCGAGTACGAAATCACGCAGCCGAAATTTGTGGACTGGTCAAAGAAGCCGCTTCGCATCCCGGCGCTTCTTCCTCTGCTCGGGATTCCTGATCCGCCAGCGAAACCAACGGCAGGCTCGGCACCTAAGCCTATCGATCTGGGCACGCCGCTCGACGTCGAAGTGACCGCAACGCTGCATTTGCCCGATGGCACGGTCGCCCGCGTCCCCGCTGGCACTTCCGTCGCGCGGGACTTCGCCACCTACACGTCGCAATATTCCGCGAAGGATGCAACCGTCACCGCTTCCCGCCATCTCAATTTTATCTTGAGGGAAATTCCCGCCGACCAGGCCGCCGACTACAACGCATTCCTACGCACAGTTCAAAATGACGAATCCCAGGCCTTTACTCTCGAGCGCGCCGACACAACTCCCGCAGCCCCTAAAAACCCGTAAGTTTTCCTTGGTATTGTCACCAGAACAGAAAAGCTACTCTAAATTCTTCTCCAGAGGGCGTCCACTCTTCTCCATGAACTCTGTGACCTCTGCGTTAAAATCCCCACGATCAATAAGCGCAACTCAATCCGTCTCTTTCCCGCTTTCTTTCCTTACTTCCCCTACTTAATCTGCATCACTTCTTTTTCCTTCGCCCCGCTCAAATCCTCAATCTTCTTCGTCTCCGCATGCGAAAGTTTTTCCAACTCATCCAGCGACCGCTTCTTGTCGTCTTCGCTGATCTTCTTATCCTTCTCGAGCTTTTCAATCGCTTCCTTCAAATCCCGACGGATATTCCGCACTGCCGTGCGGTGATTCTCCAGCACCTTGTGCAGTTGCTTCACCAAATCTTTGCGCCGGTCTTCCGTCAACATAGGAATCGGCACGCGCACCACTTTCCCGTCATTCGTCGGATTCAAGCCCAATTCCGCGGCGCGAATCGCCTTGTCAATCAACGCCACCGCGCTCTGGTCCCACGGTGCGATCACAATCATGCTCGGATCCGGCACAGTCATCGAGCCCAGTTGATTCACCGGCGTCGGCGTGCCGTAATAGTCCACGCGAACATTGTCCAGCAGCGACGCATTCGCGCGTCCAGTGCGAATCGTCGCCAGCTCCTTGCGAAAATCATCAACCGCCTTTTCCATCCGCGTTCTTGCCGCTGCCATCGCGTCTTTTGTCGTAGCAATCGTCGTCATGTCTTCCTCAGTCGCACTCGGTCTTCCAACGCAAACCGGTTCTCTTTTCCAATTTCGAGTTTCTAATTTCGAATTTCGCGAAATTTCAAACCTACGCCGGAGTCACCTTGGAACCCACTCGTTCGCCCATCACCACTCGCTTAATGTTCCCGTGCTGGTTCATGTTGAAAACCACAATCGGCATCCCGTTATCCATGCACAGCGAAATCGCCGTCGCATCCATCACCTTCAAATTCTGATTCAGCACGTCGCGATACGTAATCGCCGCAAAAAATTTCGCCCCTGAAACTTTCTCCGGGTCAGCATCAAAAATTCCATCCACTCGGGTCGCTTTCAAAATCACGTCCGCCTTTATCTCCATAGCTCGCAATGCCGCCGCCGTATCCGTCGAAAAGTACGGATTCCCCGTCCCGGCCGCGAAAATCACCACGCGCTGCTTCTCGAGATGCCGCATCGCTCGCCGCCGGATAAACGGCTCCGAAACCTGATTCATCTCAATCGCGCTCAAAACCCGCGTAAACACGCCCAGTTTTTCCAGCGCATCCTGCAAGGCCAGCGCATTAATAACCGTCGCCAGCATCCCCATGTAGTCGCCGGTCGCACGGTCAATCTCAAATCCCTTCTGCCGCGCTCCGCGAAAAATATTTCCGCCGCCGACCATAATTGCTATCTCGATCCCCAGCGCGTGCACTTCTTTCAACTCCTGTGCAATCGCCTGAATCGTCTCGCCGTGAATTCCAAATCCCTGTGGCCCCTGCAGCGATTCTCCAGAAAGCTTCAGCAGGATGCGCCGGTAAGCCAGCTGCGCATGTCTCGGCGTTCTCTTCACGATTTTCTTTGCAGCCTTCTTCTGTGCGGCCATGGCCCCCCGATCGATGCCCAATAAAATCCTCGGAATTGTAACAAACTATCCCCGCCCCCGCACATTATGGAGTGCGGCAGCCCATCTGCCGCTCTTGAAGCAATGAAACTCAGCATCCCGGTTCTCCTCAGAACTATAAATGCAGTTCCACGCCGGATGCGCGTAACGCAAACCGTAGTTCAGGCGTTTCATGAGAATCTAGCAACGACCGGATTCCGCATTATGAGCACACGATGAGACGTCGGCGAGTCTGCTACCTGTTCTGGCCACTGGCTGTGGCGTTTGCCATTGCACCGCTCCACTCTCAAGCTCCCGCTCCCAACCATTCCGCCGCGGCCCCCACGATAAAAGTAGAAACACGCGTAGTTGTCCTCGACGTAGTCGTGACCGACAACAAAGGAGAAGCAGTCTCTGGACTGACCAACCAGGACTTCCAAATCCTGGAAGAGGGCGCGCTGCAATCCATATCTTCCTTCGAAGAGCACAAAACCGTACCACCGGTCCACATCAAGCTTCCGCAAATGCCAGCTAATGTCTTTACGAACTTTCCCACCACGAAATCCGCCGACTCCGTCAATGTACTCTTGCTCGATTTGCTGAACACGCAGCCGTCAGATCAAGCCCTCGCGCGCCAGCAGGTCATCAAGTATTTAGATACCGTCCAGCCTGGCGCCCGCATCGCGATCTTCGCGCTCGGCTCTCAACTCCGCATCGTTCGAGGTTTCACCACAGATTTCTCCGGACTCTCCGCCGCTCTGGACGACAAAAGTCTCGGCGTTAATCCGCAAGTCTCGACCCTCCTTCCTACCGAGTCTCAACAGTTCACCGAGGATCTTGTCGTGCGTCAGATGCGGCGAAGCCAGGCGGCGCCCGCGGCGATCGAGTCTGTCGAGCAGTTCCAGGCCGCTGAGGCTGCGAATCGAAGTGCCTCGCGTGTCGAACTCACCCTGCAAGCTTTCCAACAGCTTGCGCGCTACTTATCCGGAATTCCTGCCCGCAAGAATGTCATTTGGTTTTCGGACAATTTCCCAATCACTTTTGTTCCGGATAGCAAGATGCGCGTGCCCAAATACCAGGAACGCGTCCAGAAAACTTCGGACATGCTTACCGCCGCTCAGGTGGCTATTTATCCCGTCTCCAATCTCGGCGTCATCGGAGATCCAACCTTCGACGTGAGCAATCTTGCCGGCACGCGGCAACAGCTCGAAGCTGTGCTCAGTTCGAACGAGCTCGCCATGGAAAGCATCGCGCAGGAAACCGGTGGCCGGGCTTTCTACAACACGAATGCCCTGAGTGAGGCGGTCAAAGACGTCGTGGACATCGGCTCCCACTACTACACGCTCGCTTACTCGCCGACCAACAATAAGTCCGATGGGAAATATCGTCGCATTCAGGTAAGCCTCTCAAACGGAAACTCCAAACTTTCTTACCGCCGTGGCTATTACGCGGACAAACCGCGGCCCGAGGCCAACTCCGCCGAAGAAGCTGACGATCCGTTAATTCCCCTCATCGGTCTCGGAATGCCGAACTTCGATCAGATTCTCTATAAGGTGAGAGTCACCCCGAAAGATCCTCAGCCTGCGCCCAACGCACCGCGCGCCGGCAGCAACACGGATCTGAAGCCGCCCTTCACGCGCTACGATGTGGAATTCGCAGTTTCGCTGAAGGATATTGCGATGGGCCTGCCATCCGAGGCAGTGCGCCGAGGCCACATCGAAGTGATGGTCATCGCTTTCGACCACGACGGAAAAATTCTCAACATCCTCAAACGAAGTAGCAAACTGTCGATGGACACCAAGGTCTACGCCGCAACGCAAGCCGTCGGTCTGCAAATCCACGAAGAGATCGATCTGCCTCCGGGCGATGTCTATCTACGCACGGGCATTTACGACCTGAATTCAGGCAGTTGCGGCACCATCGGCGTTCCGTTGGGCACGCTCACTGCTACGGACCGCGCGACGAAGTAGCTCCAATCGCCTCGAACGGGCCGTCCCCAAAAAATGATTTGGCGGCGCGAACGACGCGGCCATAAAAAAAGAGCGCCCCGACCTGGTCGGGGCGCTCTGGAATGCTGTTTGAAAATTTTACGTTACGCGTTGACAGGCGCCGGAACTGGCGCCGTTTCTGGTCCTGCTCCGCCCGGTCCGCCGATCTCTCCGACCTTGAATCGCACAAACCGTCGTATGGAAATATTCTCGCCGAGCTTCGCGATCGCCTGCGTAATCATCTCGCCGATCGTAACGCTCTCGTCCTTGATGTAGTGCTGCTCGTACAGGCAGTTTTCTTCGTAGAACTTCTCCATCTTTCCCGCCGTAATCTTGTCGACTACGTTTTCCGGCTTGCCGGTGGCCAGAGCTTGCGCTCTGTAAATTTCGCGTTCCGCCGCGAGCATCTCCGGCGTAACATCTTCGCGCCGCACGTACCGCGGATCGAGCGCCGCAATGTGCATCGCGATGTCATGGCAAAGCAGTTGGAAGGCTTCGGTGCGCGCCACGAAGTCCGACTCGCAGTTAATCTCCACGAGCACACCAATCTTCCCGCCCGCGTGGATATAGCTCCCCACGAGCCCTTCGCTCGCTTCACGCTGCGCTTTCTTCGCTGCTGCCGCCTGCCCCTTTTTCCGCAAAATCTCGATGGCCTTATCAATATTTCCGCTTGCTTCCACGAGCGCTGCGCGGCAATCGCTGAATCCCGCGCCGGTCCTCTCGCGCAACTCTTTCACAAGTTGTGCTGGAATCTGCATAGCTGGCTGTTGTGTGCTCATCCTTTTTCTCTTCGCTGATTGGCAATTTCTTATTTAGTGCATTTGCTTACAAAACGGCCCGCACCGAGTCGCTCGGCGCGGGCCTCTTGGATTTCTTACCCGCGCAATTTGTTTAGTGAGATTCCGCGTCCGGTGGCACCGTTGCTGCAGCAGCTTCGGCGGCATCGGCGGGCTCAACTGGCGCATCCGGGGGGACTTCCACAACTGCCCCTTCCACGAAGTCGCCTTCCTGCTTCTCGTACTGTTCGTACGCGCTGGTATCCACGTACTCCACGCCATCGACAATCGCCTGATCTTCCGCCGACTTCTGCTCTGCCACCTGCGATTGCTGGTAAGCGGTATGCCCTTCGAGCACGGAATCCGCAATCTTCGTGGTAAACAACCTGATCGCGCGCAAAGCGTCGTCGTTGCCAGGAATAATCCAGTCCACCACGTCCGGATCGCAATTCGTATCCACAACGGAAACCACCGGCACGCCCATGCGACGCGCTTCCTTCACCGCGATCTCTTCCGCGTTCGAATCGATGACAAACATCGCATCAGGCAGCTGCGACATGTTCTCGATGCCCTCGAGGTTCTGATTGAGGTGCTTCATTTCGCGGCCCAGCCGCGCTTTTTCCTTCTTCGAAAGTTCGTTGATCCGGCCGTCTTCTGTCATGGCCTTCAGCAGCTTCAGCCGCTTGATCGATTTCTGCAGCGTCGCCCAATTCGTCAGGGTTCCGCCCAGCCAGCGGTGGTTCACAAAGAACGCTCCGCAGCGCTTAGACTCCTCGGCCACGGCTTCTTGCGCCTGCCGCTTGGTTCCCACGAATAGGACTGCTTTGCCTTGCGCGGAAAGATCGCTTACAAACCGGCTAGCCTCGCGGAACATCTTGAGGGTCTTCTGAAGATCAATAATGTGAATCCCGTTGCGTTCTCCGAAAATATATTCCTTCATCTTCGGATTCCAACGCCGCGTCTGGTGGCCGAAGTGAACTCCAGCCTCCAACAACTCTTTCATCGTAATTTCTACTGCCAAGTTTCCTCCTATTAGGATAGCTGTTTGCGGTGGCCCGCTTCTCGCCTCTGTAGGTGCCGGGCTTTAGCCCGGCGCTTTTGAAACGAAACACAAACCACAGAACAACCTATTTGCCGGCTCCTTGCCGGCCGTGATCTCAGCAGGCTCACTTGCGCGAGCCTGCTGGAGCTCGTTGCAACCCTGGCCCAGCCAGGGCAACAAAAACTACCGCTTCGTAAACTGGAAGCGTTTCCGCGCGCCCTTCTGCCCGTACTTCTTGCGTTCCTTCATACGGGAGTCGCGCGTCAAAAATCCGTTCTTCCGCAGAGCCGGCCGCAGCTCCGGGTTGTACTTCGAAATCGCTCGCGCCAATCCCATGCGCACCGCTCCAGCTTGCCCGCCAACGCCACCGCCGTGCGCGGTTACCTTGACGTCCACCTGGTCCGCCAGACTCGTGAACTTCAGCGGCTCAATCGCATCATGCTTCCAAGCATGATTCGGAAAGTAGCTCTCCACTTCGCGCCCGTTCACCGTGAACTTGCCGCTTCCCGCGCGCAAGAACACTCGAGCTACCGACTCTTTGCGCCGGCCCGTTCCAAGAAACCAAGTTTGTGTGCCCGCAATGGGCGTACCAGTAGAACTCAACGTTCCTCCTAAAATAACCTGGTTCCAGACACCCGGAACCACTCAACTCCACGACGGTTTTGCTCCCTGCCTAAGGCACCACTTAGAGGTGACCACTACGCGGCCACACTTTTCAAGGAACAGCAACGTGCAGAATCTAGTAGCACAGCCACTCCTGGCTGTGCTCTTTGTTACCGCCTAACAGTAGAAAAGACTCAGTCTGCCTTCCGCCCCACTGCTAGGACGCAACCGCCTGCGGCTTCTGCCCAGCATGCCGCGCCAAACCAGCCGCATCCCGGTAAACCCGCAATTTCTTCGCCCGCCGAGCCCGCAGCTTGTTCTTGGGCAACATCCCCAGAACCGCCTCGCGAATCATCCATTCCGGCTTCGTCCCGCGTAGCCTCTTCGCCGGCACAGCCTTCAACCCGCCCGGATACCCGCTATGCGAGTAATAAATCTTTTGCTCGACCTTGTTTCCGGTCATGCGAACCTTGTCCGCATTGATCACTACTACGTGATCCCCCGAATCCAGGTACGGCGTAAAACTCGGCTTATCTTTCCCCATCAGCATCCGCGCCACCTTCGTCGCCAGACGCCCCAAAACCTGGTTCGTCGCATCAATCACAAACCAGTTCGCGCCCACTTTCAGCGCTTCCGCTTCTTCTCCCTTGGCTACGTACGTCCTCATCGCTCTCAGCCACACCTTTCCCTATAGAGACAAACGCTAATCTTAAAGTACAGCCAGCATCCTGTCAACGCGATTCCCAGTGGCCCATCAGCTTCTCAGTGGCACAGCCAATCCTGGCTGAGCGCTTCGTCAGACAGAGCCTGCGTTGTTTCCGTCCAGAAAAATAATACACTCGTAAGAATATCTCCGCTCGGGGAAGCTCACCCATATATACTGCAACACTTTTCAGGAGCTTTAATGAAAATCATATCGCCGCTCGCAGCCATCCTTCTCACCGCGCTAGCCCTCCCGGCCGCGCAAACTCCCGCCCCTCCCGCTCCAGCAAAAACCACGGTCATCCACGCCGGCCATCTAATCGCCGAGCCCGGCAAGCCCGCCACGACAAATCAATCCATCATCATCGAGAACGGCAAAATCACCGCCATCAAAGACGGCTTCGTTCCCGGCGACACCATCATCGACCTTAAAGATTCCTGGGTCATGCCCGGCTTGATCGACATGCACACCCACATCACCGGCGTCCTCGATCTAGCTCAACCCATCGAACCGGTCTTCATCCACGCCTATATGGGCCGCCCGGCACAAATCGTCCTCGACATGCTGCCCCGCGCAAAAATGCTCCTCCTCAACGGCTTCACCACCATCCGAAATCTCGGCGACCCTTCCAGCACCGTCTACGATCTTCGCGACGCCATCAACAAAGGCTACGTCGCCGGCCCTCGCATTTTCGCATGCGAACCCCAAATCGCCATCGACGGCGGCGACTACGACGCCTCCAAATGGGGCGTCCGCCGCGATCTCGAACAGTTCGTCACCAACCGTGGCAATTGCTCTGGCGCAACCGATTGCACCAAAGTCGTCCGCGAAGAAATCAACCGCGGCGCCGACGTCATCAAACTCCGCCAAGCCGGCACCCCCGCCCTCGATCCCAATGTGGAAATGATCGAGTCCGAAGACGAAATCAAAGCCGTCATCAACACCGCCCATAAGCTCAACAGAAAAGTCGCCGTCCACGTAGTCGGCAGCCCCACTTTCCTACACATGGTCATCAACGACGGCGCCGACACTATCGAGCACGGCCCGCTCGACGACGCCTCCATCGCCCTCATGAAACAACACGGCACCGCCTACACTCCCACTTTGCTCGCCGGCAAACTCATCGACTACCGCTACGCCGACGGTGTCGCAGGCGTCGGCAAAGCCTATCGCGCAGGCATTTCCATCATCTTCGGCACAGATCTCGGCATCTTCGGCCCCGAACGCAGCCACGAAGAATTCGCCCTGCTCGCCGCCGCTGGCGTCCCGCCCGATCAAGTACTCCGCACCGCCACGCTCAACGCCGCCATCGCCCTCGGTCGTGGCGACAGCCTAGGCTCCATCGCCCCCGGCAAAATCGCCGATGTAATTGCCATGAAGATCGATCCCCTCACGCACATTGATCAGCTAGGTGCGCCAGGCAAAGTCACCTTCGTGATGAAGGAAGGCCAGATATTTACCGACAAGACTTACTGACATAGACTGATGCAGCTCTCGCCGACCCGCGTAGTTTTCCTATAGCAGGTCGCGCAGAGGGTGGCGCAATTAAAGGACGCCATGAAGAACTACAGCGCCAAGTTGTTCCTGCTTTGCTTCACTTTCCTGTTGCTCGCTGCCGGCGATATCGCAGTCGCGCAAGAGCCGCCAGCGAATGTCGCCGGCAATTGGACCATCCACTCAAAAGGCCCCGATGGCAGGGATCGCACGCAAGTCATGCAAATCATTCAACAGGGCGGCGTTATTACCGGTCACTATCAAGGCCCGGGCCAGCAGGGCGAACTACAAGGAACCATCAATCAACAACACATTCTCTTCCACACGAAGACTCACACCGTACTGACTTTTCGAGGCAGGGTCGACGGCCCTCGCGTCGAAGGCACGGTTCAAGGTAGGAGCATAAGCGGAACTTACCGCGACGAGCATGGACTAGGTCAATGGCATGCAGTTCGTTCTGAGTGACTACCCCGGCCGTCTACCTTCACTTCTCCGGCTCATGCACTTGCGAGACGTCACATATTTGGCAGGTGCTGAGTGACGATTAGCCCGCTGTTGCGGCCCTATGGTAAGACGCTACCGCGTCCTCTGTCTTATCGAATATCTCAAACACTGCCACGAGCCTCGTGATTCGAAGCGCCTCTCTTATGTGGTTGCCGAGGTTAGCGAGCTTGATGTCACCGCCAACTTTCCGCGCCGATACGAAAAGAGCCACCAGAGTTCCCAATCCACTGCTATCAATTCGCGTGACATTCCCCAGGTCCAACACGATTTGGCGGGAATCCTCCAGCAAGTCCTTAACATGAACTCGCAGAAATCTCGATTCTTCATCAAAGTAGACTGCGCCGCTGAGATGGACAACAATTACGGCGCCTATGCTCTCGTTGGTGATATTTAGAGCCACGATACCCTCCCGCCATTTGCGCGAAATGGTCTGCTAGTTGAGGGAAATCTCATCACAAGGGCTAAGCACGCAGCCACCCTGACAGATTAGACGTCTCCCGAAGCCTTTGGCTTATAAGGGTAACCCCAAACCTTAGTCGCGTGAGAGCTTCGGTATTCGTCCAAATCTGTCTCGCTGATACGATAGTGCGCCTGCGGAGGATGGTTTCCGAAAACAGCCAGCTCCCGATGGAGCCTAAGCGCACAGATCTCAGGAGCGTCTTGGAAACGCACACGCCGCGAACCAAATGCCTCGTTCAGGATGGTTAGTGTGAATTCGCTGGTCTCGGCTAAAGCTCGCCGTACAATGAAGCTATACTCGCGCACAAGTGCTTTCGCTTTGAAACCAACGTACTGCACGTTTACGGTCTCAGTCATCAGAGTCCCTTCGTTCGACGAATTTTTCTACAGATTAGCTACACCCGTATCGTCATAACTGGTCGGCGGAGTGTATCTCTTGCCGCACAGGAACCGTCGCCCTTCACGAGCGCGGCGGAAGTTGTCACTTGATGTTTCAACTATACACCCTGGGGTCGTTGACCGCCCAACAATCGGGCCTCGATTCGGACATCCGAATCACCCAAGGGAAAGCGGCGGTCCAAGAAGCTCCATACCGTACGCGCGGTAAATTTCCGCTTCATTGGCATAATTGCCTCCACTGAAGTGCTTCGCGTTCTCCCGAAAGAATGCCTCCATCTTATTGGCCGGCGCGAATGCGATCAGCATTTTGCCAGGCGTGTCTCCTGCGAACGCCCAGCCATGAGGCACCTCTCGCGGCGCGAGAATAGAATCGCCGGCTCTTAGATGGAAGCGCTCCGTGCCAACCTCCACGATGTACTCTCCTTCGATCGCGTAGAACCACTCATCCTCGTTGTGGTGCAAATGACGGGGCGGCCCACCCTTCTTATGATTCGTGTGCTCGAAAATAAAAAGAGCGCCGCCGCTGTCCTGCGTTGTGACCTTGAAATCGGTGGAGCTTATGCCGATGCTGTGGTGTTCGCCTTCGCGGTCCTCACCGTGGGGAACGAGAACCCCTTTAGCAGACACTGACGCCTGCACCGGCGATTTGCTGGACTGCCCCAGCGCGGCCAACGGAAACGCAGCCAACGCTGTCCCAAGAAACGAGCGACGGTCTAGATCCCTCATTCTAGAAATCTCCTTTTTTTCTTCAGACCCTATCGTGATTTCGCAGGGCTTTTGTTGCGCCGCAGTATACAGCCCATCCGCAATTCCGCATCATCCGCCAGCTACGGTTCATTGGCGGTCTTCAGTTTTCGTTCGCAATTCTTGCTCATTCCGCTTAAAGTTTAATTCCCCCCTCAGAGTCCTGCTTACGTCTATTTGCCGCCCTCTGAAAGACCGCAGGCTGGTTTACACATTGAGAACCCCTGCGACCCCATCAAGAAGGTTTACCTCCCGAGTCGAGACACCCGCAAATGTATGGGTCGATTGGCGCTGTGCTGGGATGGAAGACATTTCACGGGTTCGGAATATGAGTTTGGGCGGTTTATTTATCGAGACACGAACATCAAAAGGCTTGGGTTCCACAGTAAAGCTGGAATTTCTCGTCGAAGAAGGACAAATCAGAGCGGACGGAATAGTAAGGCGAGTAGAGCCCGGTCGCGGACTGGCACTGAAGTTTACGGCAGTGAGCGAACAAGACAGGCCGCGTCTTGCCAAATTGATGGTCAGGATTCGCCAATCGTCCTGATTTGTGCATATCCAACAACGCTTGCCTTCTAATCGTCCTAATGGAATAATCCCGTCATGGTTATAGGCGATAGACTCAAAGAACTTCGCGAACAAAAGAAATTCAGCCAAGGCGACATAGAGAAGCGCACGGGACTTCTGCGCTGCTACGTTTCCCGTGTTGAGAACGGCCACACTGTCCCGGCTGTCGAGACACTGGAAAAATTTGCTCGCGCATTGGAAGTGCCTGTATATCAACTCTTCTACGACGGTGAAGAGCCTCCAAAGCTCCCCACTCTAATAAAGCGCAAGTCCTCGGACGATGTTGCTTGGGGCAGTTCAGGCAAGGATGCAAAATTCTTGAATAAACTTCGCCGGCTGTTGGGCAAGGCCAGCGAGGACGACCGGAAACTTATCCTGTACACGCTACAGAAGATGGCGCGTTAGTCCTAGACTCCGCAAGATCGCCGTCAATCAGCGCGCCAGACGGGTGGCCCGTACGATCTCACCGCTGTTCTCCCAAGTCCTTCATCGAACAAGAAAGCTTACGCCCACTTACAAATCAAGATAGCGCGGAGGGTGCCGCTCGATAAGAACGAAGGCGTTGTCAAGAGACACGTTTTCACCGCAATGCTTTCCAGCACCGCTTGGATCTCAGAGAGGTGGAGGACCGAAGCTCTGAAACTCTCACGGTGAATCAGCTTTCGGCGGCCCTTACGAACAGATCGTTCCGCCAACCATCGATACGGCCTAAACAGCGACCATGATTCTTCTATCCGAACCCCGACTTGCATCGGGGCGAGAGCGCCCAATCAATCCTTCGGTCTAGCTTGCGCTGACCAGCGGCACCCGCGAGCTGCTCTCGACACGAACGACCCCTGGATACCCGGTATTGGTGCGCAGCATCCAGTAGAGTCGAATCGCCAATTTCCTCGCCGCCGCCACCTTGGCCACTCCTTTCGCTTTGTTGTGGCAGCGATGCAAATATTCATTCCGAAATCCAGGGTCGTATCGCACAGCGTTCTGCGCCGCCTCCACCAGCAGCATTCTCATGAACCAGTTTCCCTGTTTGCTGATAGAGCCAAACCGCTGATGCCCACCAGAACTGTACTCCCGCGGAATCAGCCCCAGATAACTCGCTACTTGTTTCCCGCGCTGAAATCGCGAGACATCTCCCATCGTCAACACAAACGCCATCGACGTGATCGGCCCCACTCCTGGCTGCGTCATCAGCAACCGTGCTTTTTCATTCTTTTCTGCGACTTCCACTACGGCTTGGTCGAGCAGGTCAATCTGCGCACTCAACATCTCTCTTACCCTGAACAGGTCTTCTCGACGCCGGCTCGTCCATGGCTTCAGCGGTAACTCGCGGAGCACCTTCTCGCCCGCTTTGCTCCACAGTCTCCGCTTCTTCGTGATCCCCTGATTCATCGCCAGGTGCTGAAGTTCGTTTTTCACCTGCGCTCGTATCCGCACCAGCTTGTAACGATGAATCAATAGCTGCCGCAAATCTTTTTCTTCACCTGATGGTGTCCAGATTCGCGGAAACCGTCCCTCCAGCAGCAACTTCAGAATCAGCGCAGCGTCTCGCCGGTCGTGTTTCTGTGCGCGCACGTCGCAGGCACGAATCTTTGCTGCGTCCCCGGTCCACAGGTCGTGCCCCGCTGCCGTGGTCATCTCCACAAACCATTGGCAGTTCCCAGTCGACTCCATTCCAATCAGAGCAGCCCCAGACAATCCACGGTAATACTTCTCCGCTTCGCCCGACGCGTGCTCCAACTTTCTTTCTCCCGTCTCCCCCGTCGCCGTGTCTACCCAACAAATCTGTTGCCAGCTGGGGTGATAATCACATCCTATAATCATCATCGAAGGCTCCTTCCTACCGAATGCTTCGGTCCTCCAAACAGAAGCATACTCGGCTACGAACGGAGCCTTCGTTCTTATCCAATCAGTCCTTGCGGGTTTGGTTTTCGCAAGGGTGGGTCCTTCATTTTCTTATTTCTTCTTTCCTTACTACTCCACAACAGCATTTTTCGGAGGGTAGCTCCGACATTCTCCCACTCGCTAGGCGCTGTAATTCGCCACAACTCGCACAACTTTTCCAGTCGCGGACAACTCCATGAATTCTGCCGTGCGTGTCCCCTTCTGATTGAGGTAGCAGAGCACCACGCTGCTTACGCCCCAGAACACGTTCTCAAGCTTGAAGTGGAGTTCGGGGTAAGCAGTAAGCCCTCGCTGAAAGTAAGCCCTTAAGTTTGCCTTCCCAACCACCTTCCCATCCGTCGTCCCCAAAAGCTGCGCGGCCACCGGCGAAGTCAGCTCCACGTCCTCCTCATAGTGCGTCAGGATCAACTCCAGATCATGAGCGTTCCAAGCCGCCACCCAATGCTCAGCCAACTTCCAAGCCTCGTCTCGCGTCATCCCCATCCCTCCAGCCATTAGTCACTACCCACCGCCACCGCTCGCGCCCGCCTAAGAACCTAACCCAGTCCAATCACCACGCTCACAACCACCCGTAGGGGCACGGCACGCCGTGCCGGTCTGCGTCGCCCCCACACTGGCACAGACTTCAGGCTGTGCAGCTCGATCCACCAGGTGAACTCATGGCCACTGCGGTCGCCAGTTAAAAGATCAAACTTCGGTCCACCTTTTCGACTTTCAACTGTCGATCGAAGATCCCGACTCGGTCGGGACTGCCAACTCGTCTTCCTACGCCTCCACGTGCGCCAAGAATCGGGGAGCCTTCCGAAATTTGGTCGCCTGCTCGAACGCATACGCAAACTTGATCAAAACCGGCTCGCTCCACGCCCGCCCAAAAAACGAAATCCCCACCGGCAAGCCGAAATCAAATCCCGCTGTCACATTGATATTCGGATAACCGGCCACCGCCGCAAACTCCGAGCTTCCACCGCCAAACGAGTCACCGTTCACAATGTCCGTCAACCAAGCCGGCCCACCGGTAGGCGCAACAATCGCATCGAGCTTGTGCTTGTCCATCGTCTTGTCGATGCCTTCTTTTCCGGCCAGCTCATGATTCTTCGCAATCGCTTCGACGTACTCTTTGGTCGTCAGCGGCCCCTTTGCCTCCGCGGCCAAAAAATTCTCCTGACCAAAATATGGCATCTCCTTCGCCGCATTTTTGTCGTTGAACTCGATAATCTCCTTCAACGTTTTCACCGGCGCGTTAGGTCCGAGCCATGCCAGGTACGCATTCAAGTCGGCTTTCAGTTCGTACATGAACCCGAGAAACTCCGTTTCCCCAAACTTGCCAGACGTCTCGAACTCAACTGGATCCACCAGCGTCGCCCCTTGCTTCTTCATCGCGTCGAGGGCCGCCTCCATCAATTTGTCCACCGCAGGATTGAACCCAAACGCTTTTCGCAGCACGCCGATCTTCGCGCCTTTCAATCCGTCGGCGTTCAGAAACTGAGTGTAGTCCTTAAAGAATTTTCCATCGCTTGCCACTGTCGCCTTGTCGTCCACATCCCCGCCGGCAATCGCTCCCAGCAAAATCGCCGCATCGCGCACCGTGCGGCACATCGGTCCAGCCGTGTCTTGCGTATGCGAAATTGGAATAATCCTGCTCCGGCTGACCAGCCCAACCGTCGGCTTGATCCCCACAAGTCCATTCGCCGAAGAGGGACACACGATCGATCCATCCGTCTCTGTTCCAATTCCAATCGCCGCGAAATTCGAGGAAATTCCCGCGCCTGTTCCCGAGCTAGACCCGCACGGATTCCTGTCGAGCGCATACGGATTTTTCGTCTGCCCGCCGCGTCCACTCCATCCGCTGATCGAGTGATTCGACCGGATGTTCGCCCACTCGCTCAAATTTGTTTTTCCCAAAATGACGGCGCCCGCTTCGCGCAATTTCTGCACAATGAACGCATCGCGTGGCGGCTTCGATCCGACCAGCGCCAAAGATCCTGCCGTCGTCTGCATCCCGTCGGCCGTCGCGATGTTGTCCTTGATCAAAATAGGAATTCCGTGCAACGGTCCGCGCGGCCCTTTTTCTTTTCGCTCTTTATCCAAAGCCTCCGCAATTTCCAGCGCATCGGGATTTGTTTCAATGACGCTGTTGACGCTCGGCCCACTTTTGTCAACCGCTGCAATGCGCGCAAGATATTTCTCCGCGATCGAATGCGCGGTGTACTTGCCGGACTTCATTCCGTCCTGCAATTCGCCAATCGTAATTTCGTCCAACTCAAACACTGGAACGTCCGCGACCGCTGCCTCGTTTCGGCACGGCGCTGCAAACACTGGCAGCAAAACCGGACCAGCCGCGGCTGCCACTCCCCCAAGCAAACCAGCCTGCAAAAATCTCCGCCGCCCGGGCGTCCCGTCCGCGCCATTGGGTCGACCAACATCCTCGGATTTCGTTCCGCCCACCGTCGCTTTTCCGAATCTGTCTTCCGTCTCTTTTTTCATGTTTGGATCCCCCGGCCTCTATCCTTTGAACGAAGAGCACAGATAGTACGCCAAAGAGCCCTCTTCTTCCCGCTAAAATCGTGTATCTCTAGGGGTTTACGTCCAGGAACATTCCACAAGAAAACTTTTTCCCTATAACCCAAACTTCGTTACAATTCTTCTTACGCGGAGTCCCCCCGTAGTCGGTTTGCCATGCAGCTGACTTACTCAAACGGCCCAATGCCGCTTCGGCCGCGCCGCACAGGCGCAGGGAAGATCTCGCCCTCCTACCGGTTTGCCGCTCCTGCCATCCTGTTTTTGAGTTTCGCTACTTTCAGCGCCGCGGTTTCGCGCGCGCAAGACCAACAAGATCAAAGTGTCGCTGAAGCCGCCCGTCAGGAACGCGCTCGCAAACAAGAACAGCAGAAGAGTGCCAAGCACGTTTACACCGAAGAAGATCTCAAGCATCCGAACATTCTGACTCCGGAAGATCGCGCACAAATCGAAGCAAAGAAAAATGAGTGCGCGCAGAAAAATAATTGCGCGCCGGCCGCTCCGCAAAATCCGCCGGCAGCTCTCGACGCAAATTCACAAACTCCCGCAACTTCTCTTGGTGAAGTCGCGCGTCAGCTTCGCAAGCAAAAAGAATTGCAAGCGCTGAAACCAAAACAAACGGAACCGTTCCATCTTCCGTTCTCCACCCCGGCACTCGCCTCTCCGATTTTGCCGGAGCGTCCCGCGATTCATCCTCCGGCTCAACCGGTTCTCCGTCCGAAAACTTCTTCGCCTAAGCTTCCATCAAGTGTTTTTCGTCGCGATCCTTTCTCCGCCGTTCCCGTTCGTCCCGAAGTTCCCCGAGCCGAAGTGGTTCGTCCTGAAATTCGCCGTTCTGAAAAATCTCCGAACGTTCGTGAAACCGTCCGTCCCGAAGTTCACACGGATGCCCACGAATCCGTCCGTGAAAATATTCGTCCAACGGTTAGTGCGAAAGTTAGCGGCGACGTTCAGCCGAAAATTCGCGAGGATGTCGTCCCCGTCGTTCCTCTAACGGTTCGTCCAGATTTTAGTAAAGTCATCCGCCCAACACTTCGCGCTCATCGCCGCCTGACGGCGCCCTCGCAACCAGGAGTTTCCTCCCGCTTGACCGCTCCGAGCATCCTCGTCCAACCCGCGCAACCGGCCCCGCCTTCCAAGCCCGTACAACCGTCTGCATCGTCCAAGCCCCTACAACCCGTCGGCTCCGCCTCTACAATTCGCCCGGTGCAGCCGCAATCTGCTCTTCGCTCAGCCACGATCTCCGCACAAAATGTCGTCACTGTGCATCGCGGCGATTCCCTTTGGAAGCTGGCGCAAAAAACTCTCGGCCGCGGCAATCGCTATCCCGAACTCCTGGCCATAAATCCGAGCGTCGTCAACCCCAACCAGATCAGGGCTGGCGCCCAGCTCAATCTTCCTGTTGTCGTTACAGCCCCGGTATCAGCGGGCATTGCCTCGGGCGCCACCACCATGATCAAAGTCCGCAAGGGGGACACCCTCTGGACCCTCGCAAAGTCCAACTTGGGCCGCTCGTGCGCCTGGACCTGCCTCGCCGCAGCCAATCTGTCGATAAGCGACCCTAATCGCATCTACGAGGGCCAGAATCTGATCTTGCCGCGCGCCTGCTCTTCTTCGTTGGCAGTTCCCTCCTCTTTCCACCCACAAGCTCCCGCAGTAAGGCCATAACTCGAACCTGACCGCCATGAACGTCGTCCTCTCCACATCAACAGTAAGTCTTTTACTGTCTTACGTTTACGCGCCTGTCCTCAGGTCTGTAGGCTCCCTATTCCAATTCGGCTACAATATTTGTTTATTGGCTGTTACAGTCCAGCCGGCGGATGCCGAGGAGCACGCGTGATCCACAGCAAAGTCTTCCATAACGAAAGCTTGCTACCCATTGAAAAGGTTAGGCTTTCGCCCGGCCAAGCCGGCCTAATCTGCGGCTGGGGGCTGTTTACAACGCTGCGCATCTTTCACGGTGAAGCTTTTGCGTATGAGCGCCACTGGCGGCGCCTCGAAAAAGATGCTGCGATCATTCATCTGCCTATGCCTTACACTTCGGCCAAAGTTCGCCTAAATCTGCAAGAAGTGATTCGCGCCAATCAAGTGTCGGAAGGTGCGGCGCGCATTTATCTCGTCTACAACCAAGTTGGATTTTGGCAGAGCGACGAAAAAGTTCCGGAAGTCGATTTGATTATTTACACCGCGCCGCTTCCGCAATATCGCGAACCCGTGCGGCTTGCGCTTCGCGAGCAGGGACGACATGCGGCTTCGCCTCTGGCCGGAGTAAAGACCACTTCGTGGTTGCAAAATGTTTGGTCTGTCGCAGAAGCGCAAAAAGAAGGATTCGATGAGGTTGTTCTTTTGAATGAGCGCGGCGAAATTGCCGAATGCACGGCAGCGAATATTTTCGCGGTGAAAAATGGAAAAGTTCTGACGCCGCCTTTGAATTCCGGGTGCCTCGAAGGCGTGACACGTGGAATTCTTTTCGAGATTGCACCCGAAGCGGGAGTTGCGGTCCTCGAGCAATCTCTTCGGCCGGAAGATCTTTATTCTGCCGACGAAGTGTTCATTACCTCCACGAATCGAAATCTCATCGGCGTTGGGGAAATCAACGGGCACAAAATCGCTACGGCTCCAGGGCCCGTTACTCACCAGCTTAACGATCTTTTTGACGCCTACGTCGCGGACTACGTCACGCGCCGACTTGCCACTGCTTCTCACTGACGAAATAAAGAAATACGGAAAATAAAGAAGTAGAGAATTAAAGATAACGCAGAGGCGCGGAGCACGCGGAGCCTCGCAGAGGAAAAAAGCAGATTCCTCGCTTCGCTCGGAATGACATTTTTCCAATAGGCCAGCTTCGTAGACCAGTTTTCTTGAGGAGACTGAAGTCTGTCCCACTGAAGTATCTCCCCTGGCTTCTCTTGACAATCGAGAGAAGCGGCATATACTTCTCTCGACTCTCTAGAGGAGAAGCAGGAAAACTTCCATTGCTCAGCAGGTCCCCAAGGACAAACGATGACCGATAGTTCCGTGACGCTTGTGCAAGGCACGCTTGACATGCTCATTCTGAAAACGCTGGCGCTTGAGCCGCTGCATGGATGGGGCATCTCGCAGAGGATTCAGCAGTTGAGCCACGGCGTGTTTGAGGTGAACCCTGGGTCGCTTTTTCCGGCGTTCCGACGGCTCGAACGGGCTGGTCTTCTGGAGTGCGAATGGAAAACTTCGGAGAACAACCGGCGCGCGAAATATTATTCGCTTACAAAAACCGGCAAGCAGAAGCTGCGGACGGAAACGAAAGAGTGGGAGCGGCAAGTCGCGGCGATTGCGAGGATTTTGCAGACGGCTTCGTAGGTTGGTTTGTCGCGGAGATACAGGGGGAAGAAAAAGCAGATTCCTCGCTTCGCTCCCTTCGAGGCTCAGGGCAAGCGGAATGACATGTTTTTTGTGCTGAAACGGCATTCGTTTTTTAGAGTTTGGGAACGCTGTGGCGCAGCATGCTGCGCCACTACAAGAACGGCGGGGCGGTATGAAGAGCGGGCACGGCCCTTCGAAGCTCAGGGTAAACGTGGCGTGCCACGATGGGGGAGCGATGTGGAAAAACTTTTGGGGCGGGGTGCGTGGGCTGTTGGGAAAGCGGCGAGTGGAGCGGGAGCTTGATGATGAGCTGCGCGATTTTCTGGAAATGTCGACTGTCGAGAAAATGCGTGGCGGGATGACCCGCGAAGAGGCTCAACGGGCGGCGCGGATGGAGATGGGTGGGGTGGAGGTAGTGAAGGAGGACGTGCGCTCGGCTAGTTGGGAGACGCATATTGAAACGCTTTGGAGCGATTTGCGATTTGGGGCGCGGTTGTTGCGGTTCAATCCGGTGTTTGCGGGGGCGGCGATTCTTTCTCTCGCACTGGGGATTGGGGCGAACACGGCGATTTTTCAATTGCTCGACGCGGTGCGGCTGCGGACGCTGCCAGTGAAGAATCCGCAGGAATTGGCGAGCGTGCGAATCGATCAGCGCCAGGGAACCAGCGGAAGTTCCAGGGGGCGCTACTCCGAGCTTACCTATGCGATGTGGGAACAAATCCGGGCCCAGCAACAAGGGTTTTCTAACGTTTTTGCGTTCAGCCCGACGGAATTCAACATTTCACCTTCCGGGCAAGTTCATGACGTGCAGGCACTCTGGGTGAGCGGAGAATTTTTTGAGACGCTCGGCGTTGTGCCCGCGGTTGGCCGGCTGCTCACCGAGGCCGACGATCATCCTGGCTGCGCTTCTTCTGGTGTGGTGATCAGCCATTCTTTCTGGCAACACGAATATGGCGGAGACCGGTCGGTGGTAGGACGGACGGTTAGCATCGACCGGCATCCGTTTCCAATCCTTGGCGTCGCACCGCCGGGATTTTATGGCGTGGAGATGGGGCGCTATTTCGATATTGCGGCGCCTCTCTGCGCCGAGCCGATCGTGGAGGGAAGCGAAGATGCGATGCTGCCGCGGCCGGATGGATGGTGGCTGGCGGCGATGGGACGGCTGAAGCCCGGGTGGAGCGTGGAGCGGGCGTCGGCGCAGATGAAGGCGATATCTCCGGGCCTGTTTGAAACGACATTGCCGCCGGAGTTCAATCCAGAACAGGCGAAACGCTTCCTGGCATATCGTTTGGGGGCATTCCCGGCGGGCACGGGCGTTTCCGACCTTCGCGAGGACTATGAGAATCCGCTGTGGCTGCTGCTGGGTCTTGGGGCGCTGGTGCTGGTGATTGCGTCGGCAAACCTGGCGAACCTGCTACTGGCCCGCGCGAGCGCTCGGGAAAAAGAGATGGGAATGCGCATGGCCATCGGGGCCAGCCGGTGGCGGCTGATCCGGCAGTTGCTAGCGGAGAGCCTGCTACTCGCGGGGATTGGCGCATTTCTCGGCGCATTGCTGGCACGCAGCTTGAGCCAAGTGTTAGTGGCATCTTTAAGCACGGAGAACAATCCTTTGTTTGTGGATTTGGGAACCGACTGGCGCGTGCTGGGATTCACGATTGGGCTGGCCGTGGCTACTTGCGTTCTTTTCGGACTGGCACCGGCGATGAGGGCCACGAATGTGTCGCCCGGGTTGGTACTGAAAGAGAGCGGAAGAGGGACAACGGAAGGACGCTCGCGGTTCGGATTGCGGCGCATTCTTGTGGTATCGCAGATAGCGCTTTCGCTGACGCTGCTGGTCGGCGCCCTGCTGTTTGCGCGAAGTCTGGGCAAACTGGCTTCGGTGGACACGGGGTTTCAGCGCGACGGCATCCTTGTCACGGACATCGATTTCACGAGTCTGAACCTTCCCACGGAGCGGCGCATTCCTTTTGCGAAGGAGTTGCTCGATCGCGTGCGGGCAATTCCCGGTGTGGAGTCCGCAGCAATATCGAAAATCGTGCCGCTGAGCGGGGACGGAGAAGCTCACGACATTCTTCCGGGAGTTTCGGGAATCCCGGAGGGAAAGATCTCTTCCGCGGTGTTCAACCGGGTAAGCCCGGGGTTTTTCGAGACGTTGCGCACGCCGATGATTGCGGGGCGTGATTTCGACGAGCATGACGTGGGGGACGCGCCATTGGTGGCAATCGTGAACGAATCGTTCGCGAAAAAATTCATAAAGGATAAGAACCCGGTTGGGACAATGCTGCGGGTTCGGCGAATGAGCAAAATTTCAGGGCCGTACGAAATCGTCGGATTGGTCAAAGATACGAAGTACGCGGACCTGCGCGAGACAGCCCAATATATTTTGTACACGCCATTGGCGCAACTCGATCGGCCGGACGCGGACGCGCTGATCTTGATTCGGTCGAATGCGCCTGTTTCCGCGCTGATTTCGTCGGTGAAGAGTGTGGCAAACGGGGCAAATCCGGATATGGATGTAAGTTTCGATGTGCTTCGTCGAATGATTGAAGAAGGATTGCTGCGCGACCGGTTGATGGCGCGGCTTTCGGGATTTTTTGGGATACTCGCGGTTTTGCTCGCAGTGATTGGATTGTACGGAGTGATTTCCTATATGGTGGCCAGGCGGCGGAATGAGATTGGAATTCGGATGTCGCTGGGAGCGGATCGACGGTCGATTATTGCGCTGGTGCTGCGAGAATCTTTGTTGCTGCTGGCGGTTGGCTTGGGGTTGGGAATTGGGCTTGCGTTGGCGGCTTCTCGTGCGGCGAGTTCCCTGCTCTTTGGATTGAAGCCGCACGATGCGGCGACGTTTTTAATGGCTACGGTAATCCTCGCGGTGATCGCGCTGGCGGCGAGTTATATTCCGGCATTGCGCGCTTCTAGACTTGATCCATTGGAGGCGCTGCGGCACGAATAGATTGGCGCGAGGGAGAAGAGAAAGAAGAGGGAGAAGAGAAAAAGAAGAGAAAAGATAGCGCAGAGACACAGAGTACGCAGAGGCGCGCAGAGAAGAAAAAGCGGATTCCTCGCTGCGCTCGGAATGACACTTGGTTTCTGGTTGTGGCCGGCTCATTTTTTTGAGGCGGGTAGATTACGAAGGTAGAAACTATCACCCTCGCACGGCAACGGCGCGACGAACCCTTTGGTGGAGTTACCCTGACGGCACGAGGGGCTTTTCGACGAGTGCGTGCTACAATTCCGTCGCGAGCATCCCATGCCGGACACAGCATCTATTTCGATGGGCGGAGCAGTTCTTGAAGTCGTCTCACCAGACGGCGCGCGCCGCTACGTACGCGTTACACAGACACCGTTTCTGATCGGGCGCGGGGCGGAAACGGGCAATCACCTTCAACTCTCCGACCGGCGCATCTCTCGCAATTGTGCGGCTCTCGTTATCGAAGCGGGACGCTTGTACATCGAAGATCGCGGACAGCGGCGGGGACTTTTCATCAACGGCGAGAAAGTGGAAAGCCGGCTCCTGAATGACGGCGACTCGATCAGTTTCGGTCTCGAAGATTCCTACGAGATTGTGTTTCGATCCGGCACTTCGAGCGGCGAGGAGTCGCTTCCGAATCTGCTCACACGCATCGAGCACATCACCAGCTCCGAGCCAGTGGGCGGCGGCCTGCGCAAGCTGAATCTACTTCTGGAAGCCACGACGCTTCTTCACTCGCAGCTTCCGCTTGATTCCGTGCTCGGAACGATGCTCGATCATGCCGTTTCTGTAACGGACGCGGACCGCGGGATGCTTCTCGAGGCAGATGCTACTGGGGCGCTGAAAGTGCGCCTTGCCCGGCGTACTGGCGGGCTGCGCCTTCCGCCGGAAAGTATTACACCGAGCCAAACCGCTATTCAGCTCGCCTTGCGCCAGCATTCTCCAGTGGTCACGGAAGACATCGAACGCGCTGAGATGGATCTGCAATCCGCGCAGAGCATCATCGCGCAGCGGCTGCGCGCCGTCGTTGTGATTCCTCTGTTTGCCGTGCACCGTGCCAGCTCGCCGGATTCCAGTTCGACTCCTGCGTATGGGCATTCGCTTGGCGTCCTTTATCTCGATTCACGGCGCCCTGCTGCTTTCTCAAAACTCGACCGCCAGATTCTGGACGCGCTGGCTGCGGACGCCGCGAGCATTCTGGACAATGCCCGCTTGGTCGTTCGCGAACGCGAGCGGCAGCGCATGGAAGAGCAAATCAACATCGCGCGCGACATACAGCAGGCCCTGCTACCACGGAATTTCCCCGATCACCCGCACCTTGCCGTTGCCGGCGTCAACTATCCCTGTCTATCGGTCGGAGGGGACTACTTCGACGTGTTCCCCCTGGACAACAATCGAACGGCGTTCCTGATTGCCGACGTTTCGGGTAAAGGACTTGGCGCAGCTCTTCTGACGACCATGCTCCAGGGCGCGCTATCCGCTATGACTCTGGGCACCGATCCAGCGCGCGTCTTCAACCACGTGAATCGGTTTCTCTGCGATCACGCTGAAGTGGGCCGCTACGCCACCATGTTTTTTGGAATTTTGGATGACGACGGCAACCTGGAATTCATCAATGCCGGCCATCCTTCGCCGTTTCTGATTCGTCACGGCGTGGCTGAGGAACCATTCAGCGAGGGTTCTTATCCCGTGGGGCTGGTTCCGGAAGCCGAGTACACAACGGCTCGCCTAAAACTTGAACCTGGCGACACGATTGTCCTGTTTAGCGATGGGGTGACTGAAGCTATGGACCCCGACGAAGAACTTTTCGGCGTTCCTCGCCTTCGCGAAGTGCTTACAGGGCAGACCGAATGTCCGCTCGATCAACTTCAGAAATGCATTCTCGAAGCCGTAGAAAACTTCGCGCGCGGGGCGAGCCAGGCGGATGACCTTACAATGCTCATCGTGCGCTATCGGGCTGCCGGCGCTCGCGCAACGACGGATACAGACGCCGCCCCCGCCAGCCAATCGGTTTCCGCTTAGCAAGCTCTGCCCGCTGTACAACTTCTTCTTAACACTTTCCTATTTGTAGTTGTGCGCTCCCTGTGAAATGCTCTCACGTTTGTTGAAGCAGGGAAACGCCCGAGTACGCATAGGAGCGCAATGAAGACCATAAATACTAAGCGAAGAAATGTAATTAAGACTGGCTTGGCGATACTTGGCGCGAGCCTGCTTCCGAGCGAGGCGGCAATCGCCAGCGAGAAGGAGCTCGGGCAAAAGCGCGCAACAGCTTCGGATTCCAGTGGCAATTCGGCTTGCAGATGCGATCACGCCGCGGACGGTTCGCTGCTGGACATCAGCTTCAGCGAACTGCGGCCAATGATTGAGCGCTACCAAGTCGATCTCCGCGATATGTATCGCACGTATCCCATGACCGCTTCTCCAACTCGAAGAGCAAAGTTGGATGCATTTTTTGCCGGTCAACTGCAATTGCTGAATGGGGTCCACTTCGATGGCCTGAGCCAAGATGGGCGGCTCGACTTCACGCTATTTCGGAGTCTGCTGGAGCATCAGCAGAGGCAGCTGATCGAGGAAGATCGCAAAAATTCTGAGATCACTCCGCTCGTCCCGTACCAGGCATTCGTTATTGATCTCGAGGAGGCCCGGCGCCGGATGGAGCCCCTCGATCCACAGAAAGCCTCGGCGGTCCTGACGAGCGCGCTTGCCGAAATCAAGAAAGCCGCGGGTTCACTGCCAAACCCCAAACCGCGTGCCGGTTTGTTGGCTCGCTCCGCAAATCGAATCAACGAGCTTAGAGCTGGGCTGCGCTGGTGGCATGACTTCTACAACCTGTACGATCCGGAATTCGCCTGGTGGAACGACAACCTCTACAAACAGGTGGACGCGGCAATGGATCAGCATCTCCGCGTGCTACTGACTGCGGCAGGGATCAAGCTTCCGCCAGAAGGAGCGCAGCCTCCGGCGGCGGTTGGATCGGGTGGCGCTGGGCGCGGTTCTCGCGATGAGTTCAGCGCACCTCCAGAAAGCGGCGACCTGGCAGGGGTCGGCCCCGCCGGGCGCGATGCGCTTGTCGAAGCACTGCGGTACAACCTGATCGCTTACTCGCCAGAGGACCTCGTCGCGATCGCGAACAAGGAATTCGCGTGGTGCGACAAAGAAATGCTTCGCGCGTCGCGTGAGATGGGCTTTGGAGATGACTGGAAAAAGGCCCTGGAGAAAGTCAAAAACGATTACGTCGCGCCGGGAAAAATGATTTATCTCGTCCGGGACCAGCAGAAAGAGGCTCTCGAATTTATGGAGGCTCACGATTTGGTCTCCATCCCGCCACTGGTTCGCGAGGATTGGTGGGAAGAAGCCATGACGCCTCAGATGCAGCTGGCGAGCCCGTTTTTTCTGGGCGGCGACGTGATCATGGTCTCTTCTCCCGCGAGCACGATGGCGCTGCAGGACCGCTTGGAAGTCCTGCGCGGCAACAATACAAATTTCTCTCGCGGGATCGTGTTTCACGAGCTTGTTCCGGGACATCACATGCAGGGCTATATGTCGCAACGGTATCGCGTCTATCGCGCGCCCTTTCATACGGCGTTCTGGACTGAAGGGATGGCGTTTTATTGGGAAATGCTTATGTGGGACTTGGGCTATGACCCAACGCCCGAACAGCGCATCGGCGTGCTTTTCTGGCGGATGCATCGCTGCGCGCGAATTATTTTCTCGCTCAATTTCCATCTTGGGCAGTGGCCGGCGCAAAAGTGTGTGGATTTCCTGGTTGAGCGCGTCGGCCACGAGCGCGCCAACGCGGAAGGCGAGGTGCGGCGGTCTTTCGAAGGGTCGTACGAACCGATTTACCAATGCGCGTACATGCTCGGCGCGCTGCAGTTTTATGCGCTTCATAAAGAGTTTGTCGTTTCGGGGAAAATGCCTAATCGGGTATTCCACGACGCGCTCTACGCCACCGGCAACATGCCTGTCGAAATGGTTCGCGCTTCCCTTGCGGGAATCTCGGTGAGCCGGGATTATCAGCCTAGCTGGAAATTCTATGGAGCCGTTACGGGCTGAGGTCTTCGACCGGCCCCTGCAACCTTCGGCACGTTAGAGGGCGAAAATCGCCCACAATGCGCGGTCTCTTTCCACATTTCTGTGCGGCCAAAGAAATCATTGCACAAATCATTTAAAATCAGTGCGTTCCATGCGCTCTTCCATAAAAATCCAAGTGTACTCTGCAACCGATTCGCGCCGGCTTGGTTTTTTGGAGCACATCAGTTCCCGGCCGCCAGAGTCCCTGGAAGTTAGACGATTTTATGTATCTTTCTGTCCAGCTGTTACGTCGAATGGTTGACTTCACCGTAGATTGGCAGTATCTAGTACGTGCCGTGCGCAGTCTGCTTGTCTCTATTTTAGAGGGGTACGATGCAGCCTACCCGCAGAGACTTTCTGAAGTTCACAACGATTGGCGGGGCGGCCGCCGCCGTTTTCGGTTTCGACCTCCAGCCTGCTTACGCGCAACTCCGAGTCCTTAAAATTGCACGCGCCAATGAGACGCGGTCGACGTGTCCTTACTGCGCCGTGGGTTGCGGGACGATTATTTACACCATTGGAGATGGCGCGAAGAACGTGACGCCTCAGGTAGTACATGTGGAAGGCGACCCCGACCATCCGACAAACCGTGGAACGTTGTGCCCCAAGGGGGCCTCACTCGAACAAGATATCCTCAATGATCGCAGGCTGTTGAAGCCGCAAGTGCGGCGGCCTGGCGGGACGCAATGGGAAGATATTTCCTGGGATGATGCGCTGAACGAAATTGCCGCGCGGATCAAGAAGACGCGCGACGACAGCTTCATTGAGAAGGATGCCAAAGGAATTACGGTTAACAGGACGGAAGCGATCTCCTGGATCGGCGGATGCACGGACACGAATGAGTTCAATTATCTGGTCGTAAAAGCGATGCGCGCCCTGGGGGTCGTGCATATAGAAAACCAGGCCAGGGTTTGACACGGCCCCACGGTCTCAAGTTTGGGACCAACGTTTGGACGGGGCGCAATGACGAACGGCTGGGTGGATATGAAGAACACCGACATGATGCTCATCATGGGCGGGAATCCAGCCGAGAATCATCCGTGCGGATTTAAGTGGGCCATTGAAGCGAAGCGAACGCGTAGCGCGAAGATGATTTCGGTCGACCCGCGCTTCACGCGCACGTCTTCTGTCTCAGATATGTTTTGCCAGATTCGCGCGGGAACGGACATCGCGTTTCTGGGCGGCATGATCAATTACGCGATTGAAAACAACCGGATAGCGAAAGAATATCTCGTTAATTATACGAACGCGGCGTTCGTCATTAAGAGTGACTTCAAGCTGCCGGCGGATACGGACGGCGTATTTTCCGGGTTCGACGAGACAAAACTAAGTTACGACAAAACGACATGGAATTACGATGCGGCTGGCGGCGCAGCGCACAACGCGACCGCGGCGGGTACCCCGGCGGGGCTGCCGGGAAGCGTCGAGTACGACCTGACGTTGCAGAATCCAAATTGTGTGTTCCAGCTTTTGAAGAAGCACTATTCGCGGTACAGGCCGGAGATCATTGAACGAATCACGGGAATTCCCAAGGAACAATTCCTGAATGCCGCTGAGCTTTTTACGTCGATTCGTAAAGACGGCGACATGAAGAAGGCCGGCACGATTATTTATGCCGTGGGATGGACGCATCACAGCTTCGGCACGCAAATCATTCGAACGGCGGCGATGCTGCAACTTCTGCTTGGTAATGTTGGTCGCGCCGGCGGAGGCGTTAACGCACTTCGCGGGCACTCGAACATTCAGGGCGCAACGGATATGGCTGGATTGTTCGACAGTCTGCCTGGGTATTTGAAAGTGCCAACACCAGGCGATGCTTCCTTCGATGCCTGGATGAAGCGAGCGACGCCTACGGCTTCCAAACCGGCGCCGTGGGATTCCTTCAACTATTACAGCAATACTTCAAAATTCACGGTCAGCCTCATGAAGTCGCTCTACGGGGATGCCGCCACTAAGCAGAACGATTGGGCGTTCGATTATCTGCCGAAAGTGGACCGGGATTATTCGTGGACGAACTTGTGGAACAATATGTACAACGGCGTCGTCAAAGGCATGCTCGCTTTTGGCATGAACGGTGTGGCCATCGGGCCGGACTCGAATAAGAATATCGACGCTTTGAAAAAAGCAGAGTGGCTCGTCGTTGGGGAAATTTATCAAGACGAGACCAGCGAGTTTTGGAAGTCGCCTCGCGTGATCGTGCAAGGCGACATGAAACAGATTCAGACGACCGTGTACCGTTTGCCATGCGCGGGCTTTGCGGAGAAAGATGGATCGTTCACAAATTCCGCGCGCTGGCTGCTATGGAAAAACGCGGCGGTGCCCACCCCGGGAGATTGCCGGCTGGATCAGGCGATCGTCGCGCAGATTTTCCTGAAAGTTCGAGACCTGTACAAAAAAGAAGGCGGGAAGTTCCCTGATCCGATCCTGAATCTGAGCTGGGCCTATACGACTCCTCAGAGCCCGGCGTTGAGCGAGGTATTGAAGGAACTGAACGGCAAGGCGCTATCTGATTTAGAAGACCCAGCTACCAAAGTGCAAATCAAGGCTGGCCAGCAGCTTCCCGGGTTTGCTTGGCTGAAGGACGACGGAACAACAGCTTGCGGAAATTGGATTTATTCGGGGGCGTTTACGGAAGCTGGCAATCAGACGGCGCGGCGTGATGCGTCGGATCCTTCCAATATGGGCGTGCATCCCGGGTGGGGATGGTCGTGGCCGGCGAATCGACGCGTGCTTTATAACAGGGCTTCGTGCGACGTGGACGGCAAGCCATGGGATCCGACACGCAAGCAAGTCTGGTGGAACGAGGGCGCGCAGAAGTGGGTCGGCAATGACGTTCCTGATTTCAAGGTAGATTCCAAACCTAAGGATCACATGGGGCCGTTCATCATGAATCCGGAAGGCGTGGGGCGGATTTTCGCGCCACTGGCAGCCTTCGCTGATGGACCTTTCCCTGAGTTTTACGAGCCGATTGAGAGCCCCATCGACAATCTGTTCCATGCGGGGCGGACTCATAATCCGGTGGTTACTAAATTCAAGGATGCTGACGACAAATTTGGGACAGTCAAGGAAGGGTTCAACGTAGTGTGCACCACGTTCCGCCTTACCGAGCATTATCACTATTGGACCAAGAATAATCCGATGAACGTGCAGCTCGTGCCGGAGCCATTTATTGAAATGGCTGCTGAAATGGCGGATGAATTGGGGATTCGCGGCGGAGAACACGTGAAAGTTTCGAGTGCGCGGGGCGACTACATAGCTAAGGCCATGGTCACGAAGCGCATTAAATCGATGATGATCGACGGCAAGAAAACTTACCAGATTGGGATCCCTCTTCACTGGGGTTACCGTGGCATCGCCGAGGACGAGGGCAAGACGGCGAGAACGTTGGTAAATGCGCTCTCGCATACAGCGGTGGACCCTAACGCGCACACGCCAGAATTCAAAGGATTCCTCGTGAAAGTGGAGAAGGTCTAAGGGACGCGGATGAGCCAAGCCACATTACGCGTTCAAAAGATTTCCGGACACGCGGGGAGTGTTCCCGGGCAAGACGCCCAGCGCGAATTCACTGTCTGCAAACTGATAGATACCACGACGTGCATCGGCTGCAAGGCTTGCGAAGTCGCGTGCATGGAGTGGAACGACCTGCCCTTCGGCGAAACCGTCTTCGACAACACATATCAGACGATGCCGGAGACGCGCTGGAATTATTGGAATTTGATTCTCTTCAACGAGCATGAGAAAGAAGACGGCTCGCTGATGTGGCTGATGCGCAAGAATCAGTGTATGCATTGCGCGGACCCTGGCTGTCTGGCCGCATGTCCGTCAGACGGCGCGATCGTGCAATATACGAACGGCATTGTTGATTTTCAGCAAGCGAATTGCATCGGCTGCGGCTATTGCATCACCGGTTGCCCCTTCGACATTCCAAAGATGAATCCGAAGACGAATCGCGTGTTCAAATGCACGCTTTGCGCGGATCGAGTGCAAGAAAGCCTGGAGCCGGCGTGCATTAAGTCTTGCCCCACGGGCTGCCTGCACTTTGGAAGCAAAGAGGACATGCTGGATACCGCGGAGAAACGCGCGAAGCAACTTCGCGACGATTACAATTTCCCGAATGCGGGCGTTTACAACCCAGCAGGAGTCGGCGGTACCGGCGTGGTGTATGTGCTGCATGATGCGACCAAGCCGGAGCTTTACGGCGGACTGCCGTCGAATCCGAGCATTCCGTGGTCCGTGAAGCTGTGGAAGGGCCCGCTGAAGTGGCTGGGAAATGCGGCGATGATCGGCGGCATAGTAGGACTTGTGGTGCACTACCTGCGGTTTGGACCGAAGGAACGCGAAGAGACGATCAAGGAACCGCACGAAGGAGCGGAGCCGTGAGCGAAACCGAACAAGTTGTGCCGCCCGGGCACGTGCTGCGCTACAACTTCAAGGAACGGATCACGCATTGGGTTGCCGCGGGGTCCTACCTCTATTTGCTTTTCACCGGCTTGGCGTTCTGGTCGCCGTGGCTATTCTGGCTGGCAGCGGTTTTCGGCGGTGGGCAGATTTCGCGCATGCTGCACCCGTTTGTGGGCCTGGTTTTCGCCGCCAGCGTAGTGGTGATGTATGCCATGTGGGCAGCGCACATGCATGTGGACGAGAACGACAAGCGCTGGTTCCAATCCGTCAATTACTACGTTCAGAATGAAGATGAGAAGATGCCGCCAGCAGGGCGCTACAACGCGGGACAGAAATCGCTGTTCTGGGGTTTTGTGGTTTGTATGGTGCTGCTGTTGCTGAGCGGATTCGTGCTGTGGGAGCCACAATATTTTCCGTGGCGTTCCGTGATGGCGATGCGAATCGCCATTTTGATACACGCATCGTCGGCGCTGCTGACCATCGGGCTTTTCCTGATTCACGTGTACATGGGAGTTTTCGCCGAACGCGGCGCACTGGACTCCATGGTTCACGGCGACGTCACCATGCACTTCGTCAAACGCTATCACCCAGCCTGGTATGAAGAGATTACCGGGCAGCCAGCTTCGCCGAAAAAATGACGTCTCAACAAGCGGTAAGTAACGAGTACGACGCGAGAATCCGGCGCGCTGAAAAACTCATCGCTGACAAATCCTCCGCAAGTGAACTCCTTTCGTTTTATAAGAGAATCGCCAGTTTCCAGAAAACTTTTCTAGGGCACATTTCCGATGCCGGCAAGCAAGAGCCGGCGCTTCAGCAATTTGGATCCTTGCGTGAGAGCTTGGACGTCACGCTGCTGCTTCCGCACTTTCGTAATTTTCTTTCGCTCGTGGAACAGAACGCTCCAAACGCGCTCGCGGCGGCGGCGAGAGAGATTGCGGCAATGCCGTCCGATGCGTGGATCTCCCTGCTCACGGCCTATTGGGAACTTGGCGGACTCTTCGACCAGGAGATTGGGGCTTTTGCGCAGTTTTTCCCAAGGGCATTCCTGCAGCCCTACGCTGCTTACATCGCGGGACGGACTGCGGTGCCGCCAGTGCTGGCGACGCCGCGGGTGTGCCCTTTGTGTGGCGGAAGAGCTCTGTTTGGAGTGTTGCGTGTCGAGGGCGACGGCGGGAAGCGCTGCATGGTGTGTTCTTTTTGCGGATATGAATGGGAATTCCGGCGGATTCTTTGCCCCACTTGCGGAGAGGAAGAAGAAAAAAAACTTCCTGTTTATGTGGCGGAGCAGTTTCCGCATATTCGCGTGGAGGCTTGCGAGACTTGCAAGTTTTATGTTCGAACGATTGACCTTACGAAGGACGGGCATGCGGTACCGGTAGTGGACGATCTTGGGGCGATTCCTTTGACGCTGTGGGCGCATGAGCATGGGTACAACAGGCTTCAGCCGAATCTTTTCGGTAGTTGAAGAGAGTCCTCCACAAATTTACGAGTGATTCGCACGCCTGGGGCGCAGCGGACGGGGCCCTTACAGGATAAACAAGCCCCACCTCTACAGTCAGCAGCGAAGAAAAAGAAAGAAGGCACGGCATGCCGTGCCCCTACGAAGACTTAGACGGTTGGTGAGAAATCTAAGTCAGGAATGTGGCAGATTTGTGACTTTGCCGGTGGGCGGAGCGTCGGGAACTACCGGGGCGGGTTGGAAATTTTCGCGTTTCAGGCGCGTGTCGCCATTGACGTACGCGGTGATGTCAGCGCCTTTGGGAAAGGTGACATCTTTTCCGTGCATCACTGGAATAACCATACCAGCCGTAGAACTGGAGCCTTTGGCTTCGCCGCCGGAGCGTAAGACGGCCTCTTGATTGTTGGTGAGGCGAACGCTTCTGACGAGCACGCCGAGTTTGCCGCCGCGGCCCAGAGCTTTTTTGGGTTCGGCTTCGTTGATAACGCCGACGGCGTTTGCGCCTTTGGCAATTACGAGGAAACCATCCACCACGACATCTTCCGAGACTTCGAGATCCACTTCATCGCCAACCTTGGCGTCAGCGGAAGACAGAGCTTTGCCAAGTTTCAAATGAACGGGAGTGCTATCGAGCAAAATAAGAAATTGGGCCGAAGCAGGGACGCCCGCCGGAGCGTCAGGCTTTTTGGCAGGAGGATCGTAAGCAATTTTCTCTCTTTGTATTTCCTTGGTCGGCGCGAGAACGGGCTTGGCTCCCGGAGCGGTTTTTAACAACAGCAAGAAATCGATCGGGACGTACCCGGTTTGACCGTCGGCGGTGCGAACGCCGAAATATTGATCGTAGCGGCCGGTGACTTCGACCTGCTGGCCGCATTGCAGAGTGGCGCGAACATCAAGCGTGGTCATGGAGCTGTACAGATAGACGAAATCGCCGGGGCGAGCGCATTCGACCTGGCCGACACCCTGCGCTTTGCAGATCGCCGGTGCGATGAGACACGCGAGGAGACAGAGCAGTCGCGATGGCCACTTCTTTCGCATGCAAGAAAACTGATAGAGCGTGGAGTTCACAGTCTTATCCAAACGTAAAAGACATCGTTGTGGCAATAGAACGATGGGTAGTACTGTTCGTAAAGAGATACTCCAGTGAGTGGGGAGTAGTGAACGGCGGGTAGTCTACGGCAGGACAGGCACGCCCGCGCGGATATGAATTCGGTGGCGTGGATTCGAGTTGTGATTACGGTCTCTAGCTTTTGCCGGGGTCGACGCTTACACCTTTCCAGAACGCGATTCGGTCTTTGATTTCCTTTGCGGCTGGACTAGGTTCGGGGTAGTACCAGGCAGCGTTTTCATTTTTCATGCCATCGACTTCGACGTGATAGTAGTGGGCCGTGCCTTTCCAGGGACATACGGAAGTGTGCGCGCTGGATTTCAGGACATTTTTGGTCACGGAGTCGGGTGGGAAATACTGATTGCCTTCGACGACGACGGTGTCGTTGCTTTCCGCGATGACTTTGCCACCCCAGACGGCTTTTGCCATGTTGCCTTGCTCCTCATGCTCGATCGCGACAGTTGCGCGATGAACTTTAGCTCACCTCAGGCTTGGATGCGGGGAACATGAAAACGGTTCGAGCAAAGAAACAAATATGGACCTTTGTGGCAAGGGTGGCAGTAAGGCTGGACAACGATTGCGCGGCGCGCCGATCAATAATCCGCCGCCCGGGGCGCTTCTGTTAGAATCGGCACGCAGCAGGAGGATAGAGATGGCTGAACAGAGTTTTCAGAGTCATGCGAAATGGCTACCCCCGTTTCATTTTTTTGTTTTGCCTGTGTTGCTGATCAACATTGGATTTCAGATTTATTGGTGCGTGAAAACGTGGTTCTCAGTGAGCGGAGTGCTTTCCGTGGTTGTGGCGGTTGCACTTTTTGTGGGAATCGGGATCGCACGCGGGATGGCGTTGAAAGTGCAGGATCGCGTGATTCGCCTCGAGGAACGGCTGCGGTTCGAACGTATACTACCGGCGGACTTGCACCCGCGCATCGGGGAATTTACGACTGACCAGCTTGTGGCGCTGCGGTTCGCGAGCAATTCGGAATTGCCGGAGCTTGCCCGGAAGGTGCTGGAGGAAAAGTTGAATGATCGGAAGGAAATCAAGCGGATGATCAAGACTTGGAGGCCAGATTTCGCGCGGGCTTGATTTGCGGAGTTGGTAGATTGGGCGACGGAGTTCTCGAGGTTAACAAGCCCCGCCTGACTGGTTTTGGTAATTCTTACTCGAATTATCTGGCAACGGCGGCAGCGGCGGCGCCTTCGATCTCGGTAATTTCTTCAGGGGAGAGTCTTAGTTCGCCGGCGCGCATTACGCCTTCGGCTTGCTTGGCGTTGCGAGCTCCGACGATCGCTCCAGTGACAGCGGGATTGCTGAGGACCCACGCGATGGCCACTTCACCGGGGTTGCGACCGTGGCGCGAGCCGACTTTACGGAGACGCTCGACGAGGTCAATGTTTTTGGAGAGGCGCGGTTCGCGAAACTCGGGACTCTTGCTGCGGAAATCGTCCGGGGGAAGGGCGGCGGCGCGCTCGCGCGTCATTGCACCGGTGAGTAGTCCGGAAGCCATGGGCGCGTAGGCGATCACGCCGATGCCCTGCTGTTCGCAATAGGGCAGGATTTCTTTATCGACGGCACGGCGAATGAGTGAGTAAGGCGGCTGCAGGGACGTGACCGGGGCAATTTTTTCGGCGCGCTTTATTTGTTCGACGTTGAAATTTGAGACGCCGATCCAGCGAACTTTGCCTTCTTTTTGCAGGGCGACCATGGTTTGCCAGGCTTCTTCGAGACCGAGGCCGTTGTCGGAAGGCGGCCAGTGCATTTGGTAGAGGTCGATCACTTCAATTTGTAGGCGGCGCAGACTGTCTTCGCATTCACGACGGATCGAAGTGGCAGTGTGGTTCTGCGCGACGTGGCCTTGGTCGTCCCAGCGGAGAACGCATTTTGTGAAAACGTAAGGCCGCGGGTCGCGCCAACTCTTTAACGCTTGCGCAACCATTTCTTCGGAGTGACCGATGCCGTAGACGGCGGCGGTGTCGATCCAATTCACGCCGAGTTCGAGTGTGCGATGAATGGCGGCGATGGTGTCGCCGTCTTCCTGATGTCCCCAGGCGAAATCCCAGCCGCTGCCGCCGATGGCCCAGGCACCGTAGCCTACAGGCGTGATTTGCAGATCGGAATTGCCAAGTTTGCGCGTTTCCATGTTTCTTGACCTCGCGTTTAGATTGAGCGCTGGAGCGCGCGCTTTTTCTGCACGTGGAATTCTACATTGCATGAGATGAAGAGCGGGAGGGTTTGGTTAGGAGAAGAATTAGGAGATTAGCGGCAGAAGAAATAGGGGTAGGAGAAGAACAAAGGGGAAAAAGACAGAGGGCACGATGTATCGTGCCCCTACAAGTGCGGGGAGTTTATTAGTTGGCGGTGTAGGTGGCGTCCAGAGAAACGGTTTCGCCGTCGGGATTGGTGATGGTTAGGCGCTGCGGGCCTGTGGTTAGCGCTGGAGTTACTACGGTTAGTGTATTGATGTCTTTGAAGGTGACTGTGGAGGACTTTCCGCCAACGGTCACGGTTGTTCCGGTTTGAAAGCCGCTGCCGCGGATGGTCAGCGTTGTTCCGCCGGTGGCAGGGCCATTTGCCGGAGTCAGTGTACCAATTCCAAGTGGGATGTTGGCCAGCGTCACTATGGTGACGCCTGCGTTTTGCGCAGTGCCGTCGGTGGAGGTGATAGCAAACAGGCGTTGGCCGTTTTCATCGGTAGAGAGAAAGCTGCCGTGAAACGCATCGACGTCCGTCATGAATTGTTGCGGCAAGAGAATGCGCAAGCGGAGGGTGCCGCTGTGCGAGTCGAGGATGTCCACGCCGCCTTTCACGCCAGCGTTTCCCGCGGGGCCCGTGAGAAACGGTTGGTAGATGAGGGCGCCGCTGGGGTGGAAAGTCATTCCAGGCACTTGATTGCGGCCAGGAATTTGAGCGATCTCAGCATTTGCGGGGACTGCGGCGAGAGATAGATCAACTCCGCGAATTTCGGTAGTGCCGTTCGCCTGGAGAGCAAACATGGATCCATCTGATGAGGCAGCGAGATCCGTGGCGGAATCATTTGCGGCGAAGGTTGAAAATTGATTTGGCGAAGCTGAATTCCAGAGGGCGAGCGGACCACCAGGTGCGTTTGCGAATGCAACGAACACCTGATCGCCATTGCCGTTCGATTGCACTAGCGGAGCGCCGGTGAGACTGGTGATTTCGGGCTGCGCGGCCGGTTGAATGGTCGGGGGACTGGCGCTGAGATTCAGCTGTCCGAGGCAAGAAGTGCAGGAGCCAGAAGAGCTGGACTCCGCGCTTAGTCCAACAAAAATATTTTGCGTGCTTGTGGCGGCCACGCGCGCGGGGCCTGAGTTTGCGAAGCCGGCAACGCCGCCGACTGGGACACTCGTACCGGCGTCGTTATCTGGATCGAGCAGATAGATGTTCTGTGCGGCGAAATCGGCGACAGCGAGTTGGGTGCCGTCGGGAGTGAGCGCGAGGCCACGGAGTTCGGCTGTGGGAGGAGGACCGCCCGGCGGCTCGAGCCCAGTTCCGTGAAAAGCCGCGGCGGCTAGATCGAAAACGTCCACGTGGTCAATGTTGCTGAGATAGAGCCACTGGCGAGACTGATCATAGATAACGAATTTGTCGAAAGCCGGTTTGGCGTAGAAATTCTCGCTTTGCAAATATTGAAACGATTTCGAAATGGTAGTTGATCCGGCAGGCGAGGTTATGACGACATCGGCTTTGCCCGCCGTTCCGGCGGGTGTTTGCAAGGTGATGCATTCCAGAGAAAAAGGATAGGTCGAGTCGAGCCCAAGAAAGGGCGCGATAGTTGTGATGTTTTCGGTTTGTTGCACGGTGGCAACGGCACCACCAATTGTGACGATGACTTTCGTTGGATCGGCGCCGAAACCATAGCCATATATTTGAATGGTATCCCCGCCGACCGGAGTTCCCGCGTTGGGCAGAATCTGCAGGACCTGCGGGCCGTAACTAAAGGCGTCAGCAGCGAGGGAGAGCCATCCGCTGGGGAAATAGGCCGCGATGTTAGTAGCACCGCTTGCGGCATTTGGAGGGGAATTTACGTTAATCTGCGCGCCGCTGGCGACGCTGGCATTGCTGGCGAACTGGCTGCCGAATGTGACTTGAGCGGTAGGCTCAAAGTTTTGTCCAGCGAGAATCGTGGCGGTTCCACCAGCGCTGGCACCTTCGGAGGGCTGCGCGGCGGGCTGAGCAGCGAAGACAGGAGCAGTAGACGGAAGAAAGCCAGGGCTTGCGGCATCTAGAAAAGCGACGCCTCGATTGGCGACTCCGAAAAGAATATTGGTGGAGTCCACATCCTCGATTTCCGTACGTCTTCCAGCGAGCCATAGATCCGGGACTTGTCCGATAAAGGCGAGACTGTGGCCATCCAGGGCAGTGATAACGGGCGGGGCGGCGGCGTTTTCGCTGACGTACAAAAATTGGTTGTCGCGAGAAAAAACCATGCCATTTGCGGCCGAAGTCGCGTAGGTGCCTGCGGGATTTAGAGAGCCATCCAGAAGCAACACTTGCGTGCTTCCGTTCGAAACGAAAACAGCGGCGTAACGCGAGCCATCGGGATTTGCGGCGACGAGAGGAATCGTGCCGCTGCCAAGTCCGTGCGGCCCAGCGAGAACGTTACCGTTCGAATCGTAGACGGCGAGGTTGCCGCTGGTATCACTTGCGGCGACCAAGACCTTGGTTTGGTCGCCGGTTCGGGCCATGGCACCGAGGCCATTTTGAAAAAGCTGCGGCGCGGAGGCGGTTAAGTTCGTCAGGGTGTTCGAGGAGGGGTTCCAAAGCGCGAGCAGGGCTTCGCCTGTCTGGGATTGGCGGAGGCGCATCATTAGATTTCCGTTGGAGAGTGCGAGCAGTTCGTCGGGACGGTCAAACAAGGTATTGGGAAGAGGTTGCAGACCGGCTATTTCGTAACGAGCTTTGACCTGCTGGGATGAAGTGTCGATCGCGGCCACTTGTTCGGTTACAGTGCCAATCCAAACGGTTGTGCCGTCCGCGGAAAGATCAGCGCTGCTTGCGCCGGGAACACTGACTTGGGCGACGCGGGAGGCGGTGGTCGACGAGAAAACTTCGACGCGATTCATCGCGCGATTGGCCACGAAAACGAGTTGATGAGCTGGATCGTAGGCGATGTGCCGGTGGTGAGGCTCGCCAGAGGGATCGTCCACGGCGGGGATGGAGTCTGTTCTGGCATAGGCCGTGCGAGGCAAGTTGGCAGCTATTCCACTTTGAATCGTGAGAGCGAGATTTGCCGGGTGCGAAAGCGAGCCGCTGCTGCCAGTGGCGATAATTGTGGAGGTTCCTGTCGAGGCATTTATAGCAGCGGAGAACAGGACCGGTGCGCTTGAGCCAGGTGAGACGCTGAAGGGACTAACCGGGTTTGAAATAACGCCTGTGGGCAAACCGGAAAGGGTGACCTGGACGGAACCAGTGAAGCCGTTGAGCGGGTTTACGGACAACGTGATCGCGGGGCTCGTGGCGCCTTGCTGGAGACTGACAGAACCTGAGGAAAAGGCCAGGGAGAAATCCGGTTGCGGAGGTGGGGGAGGGGGTGGAGGAGCAGTCTGTATGCTGGAGGAACCACCGCCGCAGCCGATGGATGCGAGTAAAAAAAAAGAGATTAACAAATCCGTGGCGCATCGTCTGAGCCGTGCCATCGAAAAACCCCACGTTCGTTGCGCGTCATGGGCTGAAGAAGCCAGGCCAACGTGTAAATCCGAGAAGAGCCGGGACGCGCGGAGTTGAGAGGGTTACAGGCACTCACTTTAGTCCAACAAGGATAATTGTCAAGTTAAGAAATATTGTAAAGAAAGAAGAAGAGCAAGCGGAAGAAGAAGAGCGTTACGAAAAAATCAAAGGGCGGCGAGGACTGAATGTCCGCGCCGCCCCGAGGAAAAAGGAAATTATTGAGACTAAATTAAATCGTCTTTGTTGCTGGAGCACCGACAGGAGCGTTCGAGCTCTTTGCAAAAGCGCTCTGTGACGAATCCTTCTCGGAGCTCTTATCGATTTCGATGGAGCCTTTGAAGTAGGCGCCGTCTTCGATCATGATGCGGGCGGTCGTGAGATCGCCGTTGACGGAACCATCCTTCTTGATTTCGATACGGTCCTTGGCGCGAAGGTTTCCCTTCACTGTGCCGTACACCACCACCTCGCGGGCGATGATATCGGCGGTGACCTTTGCGGTAGTTCCGACGGTCAGCTTCCGCTCATCAAGCTGGATCAGTCCTTCGACCGAGCCGTCGATCAGCAGATCCTCGTTGCCGGAGATCTCGCCTTTCACGTGCAGGCTGGCCCCGAGCCGCGCGGTAGCGCGGTCCGCGGTTGCACCCAATGGACGCATGGCATCTGTACTCATTGCGGGTTTATCCTCCCAAGTCGCCGGAGCGGACTTCGGCGGCTGATTCGATGGAAAATTTTTCTGCTCCGGTTGCGCGCTTTGTGGCGTGTCCGGTTTCTTATTACCCCACATCGGTCCCTCCCAAAGGGATAGCACCACCCCGCGCAGAAAGTCGCTTGGGGTATTGCAAACTGTATTCCTCAGTATGGCGCACGGCAAATGCAGTCTTCAATGGCCGTTCGTGAAAGTAACTAGACTTTAGGACAGTATGTTCGACGGCTCTTCGCGGTTAAGAATGGGTAAAGTTTTGGTCGTACGGATGGAGAGAGGCTAGGAGCTTGCCCTGTCCGGGACTGGTTGCATGGCCAAAAAGTCAGCTTGAAATCTTTTTGAATAAGAGTCCAAGAGTTCCTGAACACGTTCGGGCTTGGCCGATTTGAGGACGAAACCAGCGTGATGGTATTTGGTGATGCGATAGACGATTTCGGGATCGTTGTAGGCGGAAGTGTCGGGGCGCTCCTGGCGAGCAAGGGAAACGAGGACACCAGCATAATCGTGGCTCGTGGGCGGCAATTGATAAGGTTGCTTCCCTGCTCCCACTTCGAGGCGCGCCCATTCTCGCCACAGATTAATGCCTGTGGCGGCTTCAATGACATCAGAAATGTAGGCCCCTCCGACGCGAGCGGCGACTTCGAGGAAATAGAACTTTCCGTCGGAATTTGCCCTTAGAAATTCGGCGTGCGTGACGCCTCGGAGGAAGCCCAGCTCATCGAGAACTTTTCGATTCATTTCGAGGAGTGTTTCAACGTCGGCGGAATCGCGAGGAAGCGTGCGGGTGGTGAAAACACCCCCTTGATGCGAGGTCTCAAGCGGAGGAGCGCCGTACGCGTGAGCCTCCGCGAAGACGACTTCGCGCTCGGAGGCCACGCTATCAACGTGGTAGACGGTGCCTGGAATAAATTGCTCGAGCAAATACGTGGATTGTGCATCGCCAAGTTGGTCCAGCCAGGGCCAGAGCTCGGCGGGCTCGTGAATCTTTTTCATGCCGATGCCGGAGGCTTGCGAGCGCGGCTTGAGCAGCCAAGGGGCGGGGACGCGGGCCATGAACTCGCGCAAGGCGTCGTAATTGAGAACGGGAACGAAGTCCGGGACGGCGATGCCTGTTTCTCTTGCGCGGGCACGCATGGCGAGTTTGTCGCGGAAATAACGAACAGTAGTCAGACCCATGCCGGGAATGCGCAGATGTTCACGGAGAGCCGAGACGTTTTCCATGTCGAATTCGTCGAGGGCCACGATGCGGTCGATGGGCTGCGATCTAGCAGCGAAGCTCACGGCATTGATGAGCTGTTGTGTCGGAAGTTCTTCCGGCATGAAGAACATTTCGTCAATGGACTCGCGCGGCCAATCCGCATCGCGAAGTTTTTCGACCGTTAAAAGGAGAACGCGACAGCCAATCGCTTTGCAGGTGCGCAAAAATTCCTGACCTTTTTCGTAAGAGCTGACACAGAGGATTGTGAGAGGGCGGCTCTCTGGCATCGATGACCTCTGAATGCCGCGCGGCCTTTACGGGGCGGTTAAAAACAGGCGCGCGACAGGTGCGGATTATACTTCGGTCTAGCGGACGGGATACAAAAATTGAAGAAATGGGCCGACGCGCTGGGCCCAAGCAGCTTCGTTGTGTTCGGCGCCTTCAACGCGCTGGTAGGCGAGATCGCGGCCGAGTTGCCATCCTTTTTGCAGGAGTACATCGCGAAATTGTTCAACGTCCTGCACGATGCGCGGGCCCTCGCGTGTACCAATGTCCAGCCAGATGCTGGGGCGCGGATTCACATTGGCCGTCTCCGCAAAGCGGTGCATGACGCGCTGGTTCCACCAAACCGAAGGCGAAAGCGCGGCAATCTTTCCAAAGAATTGTGGGAGCTTGAGGCCGAGATAGAGAGAAACGAGGCCCCCGAGCGAAGACCCTCCGATGCCGGTTTTTTCGGGGCCGGAAATCGTGCGGTACTCGCGCTCGACGAAAGGCTTTACTTCGTCGATGAGGAATTTGGCGTAACGATCCGCGCGGCCGCCGCCGAGTTTGGGGACATGCGTGGGTGTGTACTCGCGGATGCGGGCTTTCGTGTTGTACATCCCGACGATGATGAGTGGCTCGACGACGCCGGAGCAGATGGATTGGTCGGCGGTTTGGCCGACGTGCCAGTCCATACCGGGAATGAAAGAGGTTGCGCCATCGAAAAGATTTTGGCCGTCCTGAAGATAGAGGACGGGAAAGCGGCGACCGGGCTGATCATCGTAGCCAGGCGGGAGATAGATGATGAGGTCACGCTGGTTTCTGAGGAAGCGCGAGCGGAAACCTTCGTACTTGCGGAGATTGGGGCCGCTCACGGGGCGATGGTCACCAGCAGATCCTTGGCTTCGACGTGCTGCCCGGGGGTGACGAGAAGTTTTGTGACGCGTCCACCGATGGGCGCGTAGATGTTCGACTGCATTTTCATGGCTTCCAGGGTCAAGAGTTTGGCTCCGCGTTCGACGGGATGATTTGCTTGCACGGCGATGCCGCTGATTACACCAGCCGTTGGCGCGGCGACCTGACCGGGATCAGCGGGATCGGCTTTCGGATGGGCACGCTCGACAACGCGCAAAGCAAGGTCTCGCACATTGACTTCGCGGGGCTGGCCGTTTAATTCAAAGAAGAGCGTGCGCGTGCCATCGGGATGCGGATCGCTCGCCGTCAGAAATTTTAGGATGAGCGTTTTCCCCGGCTCGATTTCAATAGTGATCTCTTCGCCGGAGGCCAGGCCGTAATAAAACGCGGGCGTGGGAAGGACACTGACGTCCGCGTAGGTTTGGCGGAACTTGTCGTACTTTGTAAATACATCCGGGTAGAGAAGATAGCTCAGAAGGTCGTCTGGGCGGATGGCGTGACCTACTTTTTTCTGAAGCGCGGCAGATGCTTCCATTAAGTCTACGGATTCCAAGCTCGCACCTGGGCGGCCTTTTAGTGGCACGGCTCCGCGGAGGATTATTTTTTGCAATTTCCGCGGCCAGCCGCCCGAAGGAACCCCAAGCGCACCAGAAAACATTTCCACGACGGAGTTCGGCAAAGATAGATCGTGCTTCTCGTCGAGCTTTAACAGATCGTTCGGTTGCAGTTCGTTGGCCATTAAAAAGAGCGTCATGTCGCCAACGACTTTGCTGGACGGCGTGACTTTCACGATGTCGCCGAAGAGTTGGTTGACCTCGGCGTACATTTTTTCTACTTCGCGCCAGCGATGGCCCAATCCCATGGCGGCCGCTTGTTCACGGAGATTCGTGTATTGGCCGCCGGGGATTTCGTGTTGATATAGGCGCGCGGAGCCAGCCTTGGGGCCTGAATCGAACGGCAGATAGTAGGTGCGGACAGTCTCCCAATAGTCGGAGCATTCGTTCAGTGCTTCGATGTCAAGTTCAGTGTCGCGCGGCGTGTGGCGCAGCGCTTCAACGATGGAATTAAGATTGGGCTGGCTTGTACCGCCGCTCATAGCGGCGATTGCCGCGTCGGCGACGTCGGCGCCGGCGTCGGCAGCTTTCAGGACGGAAGCGGAATTGATGCCGCTGGTGTCGTGCGTGTGAAAGTGCACAGGGATGGCGATTTCTTCGCGGAGCGTTTTCACTAGCTCATATGCCGCGTAGGGCTTGCACAGGCCAGCCATGTCCTTGATGCCGAGAAAATGAGCGCCCAGTTTTTCGAGCTGCTTGGCCATGGCAACGTAATATTTCAGCGAATACTTTGGCCGCGATTTATCGAAAATGTCTCCCGTGTAGCAAATGGCAGGCTCGCAGACCGCGCCGGTTTCGAGAACGGCATCAATGGACACGCGCATATTTTCGATGGAGTTCAGGGAATCGAATATGCGGAAGATATCGATGCCTTGGGCGTGGGATTCGCGGACGAATTCGATGATCACATTGTCGGGATACGAGGTGTAGCCGACGGCATTGGCGCCACGGAGCAGCATTTGAAAGCAGATATTCGGAATGCGTTGGCGCAATTCGCGGAGGCGCTGCCAGGGGTCTTCGTGCAGAAAGCGCATGGCCGTGTCGAAAGTGGCGCCGCCCCACATTTCCACACTGAAAAGATTCGGGAGGCGTTGCGCGACGGCGCTGGCAGTGGCCAGCAAATCGTGTGTACGGACGCGCGTGGCCATCAGCGATTGATGGGCGTCGCGGAAGGTCGTGTCCGTGATCAGAAGGCGTTTTTCTTTTCGTGCCCAGGCGGCAAATTTCTTTGGACCTAGTTTTTGCAGCAGTTGGCGCGTTCCGGGCTGCGGTTCGACACCGGGCACGCGCGGCAGCACCGGCTGTTCAAACGTCTTAGGGACCGGTTTGCCTTTTACTTCGGGGTTGCCATTGAGAATCACGTCGCCGAGGTAGGAAAGCAGCTTCGTTGCGCGGTCGCCTCGGCTTTGCAGGCGAAATAACTCAGGAGATTCATCGAGAAAAGAAGTCGTGACTTCACCAGCGCGAAAACGTGGATGATTGACGACGTTTTCGAGGAAGGGGATGTTGGTCTTCACGCCGCGAATGCGAAACTCACGGAGAGCACGGTCCATGCGTTGACAAGCTTCAGGGAGCTTAGTTCCCCAAGCTGTGACCTTTACAAGCAGCGAGTCGTAGTAAGCCGCTAGCACCGCGCCGGCGTACGCCGTTCCACCGTCGAGGCGAATTCCAAATCCAGCAGGGGACCTGTACGTCGTGAGCTTTCCATAATCGGGCGCGAAATTTTTCTCAGGGTCTTCGGTGGTGACGCGGCACTGGAGCGCCGCGCCGTAAAGTGGCACGTTTGCTTGTTCCGGAAGCGCTAGCGGTTCGTCATGCAGTTTGTGGCCTTGCGCGACGAGAATTTGCGACCGCACCAAGTCGATGCCCGTGACCATTTCGGTGACGGTATGCTCGACTTGAATGCGAGGATTTACTTCGATGAAATACCATTTTTGCGCGTCGACGTCGTAAAGGAATTCGACTGTGCCTGCATTGCGGTAGTTGGCTTTCCGCGCCAGACGTACAGCGGCATCGCAGAGTTCCGCGCGAACGGGCGACGGCAGATTTGCGGCTGGTGCTACTTCGACTACCTTCTGGTGACGCCGCTGAACGGAACAATCGCGTTCATAGAGGTGCAGCAGATTGCCATGATTATCCGCGAGAATTTGGACTTCGAGATGGCGCGCACGAGGTAAATATTTTTCCAAGAAGACGCTCGCGTCACCGAAGGCCGATTTTGCTTCGCCCTGAGCTTCTTCGAGACGTTGCTCAAGTTCCGCTTCGCTGCGCACCACGCGCATGCCGCGGCCGCCGCCGCCCATCGCGGCTTTTACAATGACCGGATACCCGATCGAGGCCGCGAATTTGCGAGCTTCGGCCGGAGAACCGATTGATTCTTCCGTCCCCGGCAGCACCGGCACGCCAGCCGAATCAGCGAGGCGTCTAGCGGCCGTCTTGTCGCCGAGGAGTTCGAGTAATTCCGGCGTCGGGCCAATGAATACAATGCCGGCTTTTTCGCAGGCACGCGCAAACGCGGGATTCTCAGATAAGAACCCGTAGCCAGGGTGAATGGCGTCAACGCCCTTCTCCTTGGCTAAGGCGACGATGCCGGCGATGTCGAGGTACGCCACTACAGGGCCCTTGCCCGCACCAACTTGATACGCCTCGTCGGCCTTGAACCGGTGCAACGCGAGCCGGTCTTCCTGCGAATAGATCCCTACGGTACGCAGGCCGAGTTCGTTCGCGGCACGGAAAATCCGTATGGCGATTTCGCTGCGATTGGCAGCAAGCAGTTTTCGGATGGGTTTGTTCTTCTTCATCCCTGGGCCGACAAGTAGGTTACGCGAAACTTTGGATTGTTTCACGCGGACGCGCGACGACTGGAGCACTTTTTTCGATTCGAAGAACACACCATTTGAATGCAAACCGCGGTACACGCCAAAGGTCTACCATCGGTTGCTGGCCGGCCCATGTCGCTAGCGCCAGTTCTCGCTTGAACCGCTGGCTGCAGGCACAGGAGGTACGGCGTCTTTCAGCTGAATCAGTTCCGATTGAACAGTGGCCCAGGCTTTGGCATCCCGCTTCGTGGAGTAGGGCGCGTCTGGCTCAGAATAAAAGTGCAGGAGCTCGTCGCGCAGCTCGGGCGAAACGCCGGCAAACTTTCGATCGGCTAGCTTGTTCAACAGTTTGGCGTGTGCGTCGTCATTCATTGCATACTTGCCGGGGCCGGTGGCCTCGCCGACATCGAAATTGTCGTTTGGCAGATCGAGCTGGCCGCTTCCTACATCTGCGAGCAACTGGCGATATTTGTCCAGAGTTGCGTTGAAGCTTTCACGGAACATATGCTGGGCCTCAGGTGTCGGGGTCTTGAACTGTAGAACTTTGAGCGGGCCGAACTTGGGAAGCAGTTTGTAGAGGAAAGCCAGGAATCTTTCACCAAATGTGGGCTTCTGATAATTCTTGCCCCACTCCCGCTCGTAATTTGATTTCGAAAGATTGTAGCGAAACTTTCTCTTCGTGATACCCGGCAAATCAGCCTTGATTTCGTCTTTCCTGAGGCTCCATGCGACTTTCGTGGCCATAGGAATGGTCTTGCTGACGGCACGACGGTAGGAGTTGAGCGCCTTGTCCTCGTCCTGGAGAACATTCTTTAACTGCAGTCCGTAGGTCTCCTCGAACGCGCGGTCCAGCAGGTCTTGTGACACCTCGAAACCGATCAGGTCATGATAGCCGTCGGGCGCGTAGCTCTCGTGCGCCACCTCAAGGACGTCGAAGCCGAACTCCGTTTTTGTGTGAGCGAGCGGATCTTGCTCATACCAAACCGTATCACCGTACTTTTTTTGAAGTTTGGGATAGAGAAGGGGCACGGCGCGATTTGTAGCGAGGCGATGGCCATTGTTGTCGGCAGCATAATGAGCCAGTGCGCCGACAGCGAATGCGTACTCGTCGAGTTCTTTAGCGTCGCGAAGCAAAGCTTGCACAAAATCTCCGCTTCGCACGTAATGCGTAAGGTCGCTGAAGAAATGGCTTCCGTAGGGGTAATAGCCCATGTCCTGGATGATCGATCCGCCGTAGGCATAGGCTTGCGCCTCGCTCAACTGCTCTTCCGTGGAACCAGGAAAACGAGCCAGCAGAAGCGGCTTGATGTGCGTCTCCCAAACGGCATCGATGATCGCTTCGTGGGCGAGAACCGCATAGGCCCTGGATGAAGTTGGCCAGATGAGCGTGAAAACGAGGATGCCAACGAAAACCGTCCGCAAGCCGCAAAGCATTTTGCTCTTGATACGAGACAACAAAGGCCCACATTCAATTTGTCGCTTCACGCTACGAAGGCACAGAGCTTTACGGCTTGAGCAGAGGTTGCGCATAGCGGATTGGAACGCCAAAGTTGGAACCGCCAAAGCCGCGAACAACGGCGAACGTCACTCCAATCACCTGGCCGTCGCGGTTTATAAGCGGCCCACCGGAGCCACCGGAAGTAGTCTGTGCGTCATAGACAATTTTATCCGGCAGGACATCGCCGATATGCCCCTGTGTCACAAGCGGACGGATTAGCTTGCGCTGCTCGAGTTCGTCCACAATTTTTTTCGGGTCGCCGCCGCTTATCCTGACGATATCCTTTACGGTTTCTTCTCCGGCGCGCGCCATGATGGCGCTTATTCCCGTTGCGTAGCCGAGCGAAATCAGGAGCTGGCCACTGACGGCAGCCTCTTTGCGTCCATCGATTTTTAGAACGGGACGTTTCAATGCGGAAATATCGCCGCGGAGAACGGCGAGATCGGCTTCGTCCGAAATCTGCGAGATATTCAGGGGAATGCCGGCTGCGGCCTCCGGGAAATAAGCGGTCATTTCGGCGATGGCCGGCTGCAAGCCTTGCTGTAAAGCGGCAGCCATCTCGTCATTCTTCCACCAAGGCTGGGCGACGTGATGGTTAGTGAGGATTTCGTTTTGGCCGACAATAAAACCCGTGCCGAAGAAATCTTCGCGAACTTCCGGGGCGCGACCATCGAGGCTGTAGACCACATTACCGTCGCTGTCTTTGAGCGGCTGGCCGTCAGGATTGATCGCGCCGTAACGCAGCGGGCGATGTGATGCCTGGTCGAGAAAGGAAACCGAGACGTGGAGCAGGCAGACGCTGGGAGCGTTGGCTCGAATAACGCCCTCGGCGGCGTCAGATTGCGTTTCTACTTTCTTAAGCCGGCTCGTGGTCTCGTCCAACTGTTTGCGCAGGCCAGAAACTTCGCTGGCGTCCGCGCCAGAGAGTTTCTGGCGAAGATCGTCCGTCTGCTTTTGGAGCTGCTGTTTTTGCTCGGTGATGTCCGATTGCTGCAGCTCTGCGCGGGCTTTGGCCGCTTCCGCGACCAGAGCTTCTTCCGTGCGAACGCCATGCTCGAGCTGCGCGATTTCGGAATAGGCGCGCTTGGTTTCCTTATCGGCGCGCCGCGTGAATAGCAGAAAAACAATGGATATGACCGCGGCGACTGCCAGGAGAGCGGCAACGCCAATTTTTAGAGCGCGTCCAAGCGAGAAAGCATCGCGCGTCATTTTTTCCGTCACGGCAATGGCTTGAAATGCGTTGTGCGCGATTTCCTGGCCTTCTTCCGCGATGCGGGATTTGAACTGCAATTCTTCAAGGGCATGCTTGTCGCGCAGTTGCACACGCACTCGGGCAAGCAGTTCGGCCGGTTCCAGAGGAGGCGACATCACATCGTCGGCGCCCAGGTCTAAAGCCCGCGCGCGCACCCCGCCGCCCCCGCTTGCGAAGAGAATCACGCGGGTGTTGGCAGTCGATCCTAGGCCTTTGATTTCCGCGAGAGAACTGCAACAGAGAACATCGGCCAGGTCCGCAGAAAGCAGAAACACATCGACCGCTCCAGTTTGGACGACGCGGAATCCTTCTTCTTGCGAAGCCGCGGAAGAAACTTCATAGCCTGCGGCTCGCAGCGCTTCCTGGAGTTGCAGTCGGACAGCCTCATCAGGCTGGACAATCAGTATGTTTGGGCTCTTGTTCAACAAGTTGGCTGGTTTCCTTGGCGGCGGCTATCGAAGCAGGCCCCGCCTCGTACCTTTGACGCTGCACGCTTACAAGTGGCTACAAGGAATATACATCGTAACTGGAAATTCCTATGGTTGCTTGAATCTGGCCTGCTGGGAACGTCATTGCAGTGGGGCCGAAGGAATTTCACGAACGGAAGAGCAGTTCGGGACAAATCGGACAATAGGTTCGAGATGAAAGACGAGCTTCAGCCGGGAAAAGTGTGGTTAGAAACCCGAGATTCAGTATTTTCTAAGCACACCGATGACGCGGCCCTGAATCTTGAGGTCGTTTGCGGCCACCATGATCGGAGCCATTTCTGAGTTCGCGGGTTGTAGACGAATTTTACCAGCACCTTCGCGGTAGAAACGCTTGAGTGTAGCTTCCTCTCCGCCGATGAGAGCGACCACGATGTCGCCCGCGTTGGCTACTTGCGTTTGTTCGCAGACCACGTAATCGCCATCCATGATGTGGTCTTCAATCATGGAACTGCCTTTTACCTGAAGTACGAAGGAATTGCCGCCGCGGGCAAAATCGCCGAGCGAAATCGTTTCGCGATCTTCCACAGCTTCGAGCGGCCGGCCTGCGGCGATGCGTCCGACAAGGGGCAGTTCTTGAATCTTTCTGTCGCTGATCTGTTCTTTTACCGGCTTCGGCAACTGCAGAATTTCGATCGACCGGCTCTGATTGTAGCCGCGCCGGATGAACCCTTTTTTCTCGAGCGTGGTGATGTGCTTATGAACCGTGGCGAGTGAAGTCAGCTTGAGGCCCTTGCCGATCTCTTCAAAGCTGGGGGCGTAACCGTGCTTATTGTCAAAAGAAACCAGGTAATCCAGGACTTCTTTTTGCCGTTTTGTCAGGGCCATCGGTCGCCTCCGCACACACTATTGAAGCATCCCTACTCTAGGCGAAAAGAAAGCGAACGTCAAGCACAAGTTGCCTTCGCGTTACATTTGCTTCTCTAGAACAACACTTCTGGAAATGATATACAGAGAATCGACAGACAGATTTCCCGAGGGACTACGATGACGGTCTGCTTATGAACACTCCTCCCAATAGGGTTTCCCTTCCCGCCGTCACTGCGGCCGGTGTTGTCGCAATCGTTTTCAGCGCGCTAGGTGTGCTCCTTGGTTTGTTGGTTGAGGTGTCGATGCTGGTCGCTCCCGGCATGCATTCTTCAGAGGCGACCCCAGGCTTGCCTGGTTCCACAAGAGCGGCGGTTCAAATTTTTTGGCTTTTTGGTTTGGGTATCGCGGTCTTTGGCTTCTTCGTTGGCATCGGCGTTCTTCGGCGACGCAATTGGGCCCGGATCACGATGCTTATCTGGGGCGGCATCATGGCCGTGCTTTCGGCTATCTCGATTCCTTTTATTTTCCTGGTTTTTAATACACTTCCCTCCGCTTTGCCCAACGGCGCGGAAGCCGGACCTTTTATGGGAATCCTTAAAGTGTTCATGGTTCTTTTCTACGGAATTCCGCTCGGGATCGGAATTTGGTGGCTGGTGCTTTTCACGCGTCCACGAGTAGCGGCCGCTTTTGCTGCGCCAACTTCTTTGGCGTCGTATCCGTCGGCGATGGATGTCACTGGGTTCCCTTTGCCAGAGCCAGCGGTCGCTCCGTCCATTTCTCCAAAGGCTGTTTGCCCGCTCCCTCTCATGATATTCGCGGGATTCCTGATTTTCTCGTCCGTTTGCATGGTCCTGGTCGTACCTTTCCCAATGACGGGCGCAATGCCCTTTTTTCTCTTCGGTCACTTCTTCAGTGGCCTATCGGCCAAAGCCATCTTTGGGATTATGGGCCTTGTGTTTGGCGTCGGAGCTATTGGGATACTCAAGCTCAAATCGTGGTCGCTGGATACCGTTCTCGTCCTCCAATTGGTCCTTCTAGCAAACGGTCTTCTGTCTCTTCTGAATCCTCGTTTTCTCGCAGCGATGCAAGAGGCGATTCAGCGCGTCGACGCGGCTAATCCTGCATTTCCCGGCGGCAATCCCTTTCTGACTGATTCCTTTTTCCGGGGGATGATGATTATCGGTTTGTGTTTTAGTGTGGCCATCATTGTGCTCTTGCTGTTCTATCGCCCACGCTTTCGCGAAGCGGCTTCGCTCGCCAAAGCGTGAAGTTGCATTGCCGGCCACAAACTCCCTGCGAGATCCGCTCGTCTTTTCCGAAACGACACATTCTTGCGCGGCGGCCACTTGGACTTCCTCGCGTGGGCCGGTGTGGTATTCTCTTTCTGTCGGGTCCGGGGGCCGGATGGAGCATCCAACCTGCTTATCGCGACGCCCATCTAACAAATTAAGCCTCACTCCCTTGGGAAATTCGTTTGGGAGTTCAGACACAGCGGAGCCTTGGTCACTATGTCAACTTTGATTGAAACGCCGCCGGTAAAACACAAGCGCGAAGTGATTGATCGCGCGGTCATCCGGTTTGCCGGCGATTCCGGCGATGGCATGCAGATTACCGGAAGCCAGTTCACCAATACCGTGGCGCTCTACGGCAACGATATCGCCACTTTTCCGGATTTTCCCGCGGAGATTCGCGCTCCTGCAGGGACGCTGCCGGGAGTGAGCGGGTATCAGCTACATTTTTCTTCAAGCGACGTTTATACGCCGGGCGACAGCGTTGACGTCCTGATCGCCATGAATCCGGCGGCGCTGAAGATGAATGTCGCGGACCTCAAAGCGAATGGGATTCTCATCGTAAATTCCGATGCGTTTACAGAAAACGACCTGCGCAAAGCCCAGTCGAAAACAAATCCGCTCGAGGATCATTCGCTCGACAAGTACCGCCTCTTTTCGGTGGAGCTGGAACGGCTTACAAAAGTAGCGCTCGAACATCTCGGAATCGATGCGAAGTCCATCAGCCGGTGCAAGAACTTTTTTGCCCTGGGCATGTGCTACTGGCTTTACAACCGCTCGATGGAGCCGACGGTTCGGTGGATCGACGCCAAATTTAAGAACAAGCCGCTGCTCGTTGAAGCCAACAAGCTCGCGATGAAGGCAGGCTATTCGTATTGCGAAGCCACGGAAGCATTCCAGATTAGCTATGAGATTCCGCCGGCGCAGCTCGCTCCCGGCTTTTACCGCAACCTGAGTGGAAATCAGGCGCTCGCGTTGGGCTTTGTTACCGCGTCGCAAAAATCCGGCTTGCCGCTTTTCCAGGGCAGCTATCCGATTACGCCGGCGTCGGACATTCTTCACGAGCTTTCGCAGTACAAAGATTTTGGCGTGATGACGTTTCAGGCGGAAGACGAAATCGCCGCTATCACCAGCGCGATTGGCGCGGCTTACGCTGGCGCCCTGGCTATTACAACCACTTCCGGACCTGGCATGGCGCTGAAGACGGAAGCGTTAGGTCTCGCGGTCGCCGTGGAAATCCCGCTGGTCATTTGCGATATTCAGCGCGGCGGACCTTCGACAGGGTTGCCGACTAAGACCGAACAAGCCGATCTCTTGCAAGCACTGTTTGGGCGCAACTCCGAAGCGCCTATTCCGATTATCGCGGCCGCGACGCCGAGCGATTGCTTCTGGGCCGCAGTCGAAGCCAGTCGCATCGCTGTGAAATACATGATTCCCGTCATCATTCTATCGGACGGCTATCTGGCGAACGGTGCAGAGCCGTGGAAGATTCCGAACGTGGATGACATTCCGGCATTCTCCGTGAAATTCGCGACGGAAACCAACGGCCCGAACGGTTATCTGCCTTATAAGCGTGATCCGCAAACCCTCGCGCGTCCATGGGCTGTTCCAGGCACGCCTGGGCTCGAGCACCGCGTCGGCGGACTCGAAAAGCAAGACGTTACCGGCAACATCAATTACGAGCCGCTCAATCACGAAAACATGGTGCGTATCCGCGCGGCAAAAGTTGCGGGCATCGTACAGGAAATTCCTGATGCGGTTCCCGCCGGCGACGCCGAAGGTGATTTGCTGATTGTTGCGTGGGGCTCGACGCACGGCGCCATCACCGCTGCGTTGAAAGCGCAGCGCGAGCAGGGCCGCAAGATTGGGCACGTTCACCTGCGCTACCTCAATCCGCTGCCGGCGAACCTCGGCGAAGTTCTCCAACGCTACAAGACGGTTCTTGTGCCGGAGTTGAACATGGGCCAGCTTCTTTGGGTGCTGCGCGCTAAGTATCTGGTCGACGCCATCGGCCTCAACAAGATTCAAGGCCGCCCGTTCAAGCAAGCCGAGATCGAACAAAAGATCGAAGAAATTCTTGGGGAGAACTCTTGATGAGCACCGCTACCCTTCCGCCTATCACGCCTCTGACCAAGAAAGATTTCCAGACCGATCAGGAAGTTCGCTGGTGCCCCGGTTGCGGCGACTACGCGATTCTTTCCGCCGTTCAGTCCGTTTTTCCCGACCTCGGGATCAAGCGCGAAAACTTTGTTGTGGTCTCCGGCATCGGCTGCTCGAGCCGTTTCCCGTATTACATGAACACGTTCGGCTTTCATACCATTCACGGCCGCGCGCCCGCGGTTGCTACGGGGATCAAGGCAATCCGTCCCGACCTCGAAGTTTGGGTTGCTACCGGCGATGGCGATGCGCTTTCCATTGGCGGCAATCACACCATCCACATGCTGCGCCGCAATGTCGGCCTCAAAGTTTTGCTCTTTAACAACCGCATCTACGGGCTAACGAAGGGCCAATATTCGCCGACGTCTGAAATCGGCAAGAAAGCGAAGTCCACTCCGTTCGGTTCGCTTGACCGGCCGTTCAATCCCATTTCGCTTGCCATTGGCGCTGAAGCCACTTTTGTGGCGCGCTCCGTCGATGTTTTCCAGCAACACCTCAAAGAAACACTGAAACATGCCGCGGCACATAAGGGCTCGGCGTTCGTCGAGATTCTGCAGAACTGCAACATCTTTAACGATGGCGCGTGGTTCAACCTCACCGAGCGCGACGCGCGCAGCGAAAATATCATCCAGCTCGAGCATGGCAAGCCTCTTGTTTTCGGGAAAAACCGCGACAAAGGTATTCGCCACAAGCCGGATGGAGACATTGAAGTCGTGCAACTTGGCAATGGCATCACCGAATCGGATATGGTGATCCATGACGCGCACCATCCGCGGCCTTTTTATGCGTTCATGCTTTCTCACATGGAGCAGCGTCCGGGATTCCCGACACCTATCGGCGTGCTTCGCGACTGGGACGATCTTCCGCGCTACGAAGACGTCATCAACCAGCAGATCAAAGAAGTCATCGCGAAACGCGGACCCGGCGATCTCACGAAACTCTTGCGCGCAGGTGACACCTGGGAAGTGAAATAGTTCCTCAATTGACGGTCAGCTAGCTCGTCCGATTCGTGTAGGGGCGCAATTCATTGCGCCCCAGGTTGGCGACCAACGATCCTCAAGCTCGACTGGCTCACAATCCCTTGGCTCAATCCTCCTGGAAATAAACGCACATGTCGCTGGCCGGGCAAGTCTCGCATTTCGACTTCGTCCTCTTGCAAAGCTTCAGTCAGCGCAGGAATTTCTGCATCCAAGACTCCGCAGCCCGCATCACACTTGCGGCCCAATAAACATATGATTGGGCGTCGGCATTCCCCCAGATTTCTTTCTAGGAGAAATATCCATGAGCACCAAAAATTACAAGCGCGAACCATCCTACAGTCAGCTCGAAGAAGGCACGCGGCACGCTCGGCCGATTCAACACCAGCACGCTCCTGAAATCCAACCTTACGGAAAAATCGCCAAGCTGCCAATCGCTCTTGACGAGAAAGTCTGCGCCGGCAGTACCGAGAACCTCAACCAGCTTCTCGCGGACACCATAACCCTTCGCGATATGTACAAGAAGCATCATTGGCAGGTTTCCGGCGCCACGTTTTATCAGCTACATCTTCTGTTCGACAAGCATCATGGCGAACAGGACGAGCTCGTGGATGAGATCGCCGAGCGCATTCAGGTTCTGGGCGGCGTTAGTCTGGCCATGGCGCCGGATATTGCCGAGACAACTCTGATCCCTCGGCCCCCGCGTGGCCGGGAGGAAGCTCCAGTTCAGATCTCGCGCCTTCTCGAAGCACACGAACTCATTCTGAAAGAAGCTCGCACGATGGCCAAGCAAGCTAGCGACGCGGGAGACGACGGAACCAACGATTTGCTTGTGTCCAACGTGGTCCGTACAAACGAACTTCAAGTGTGGTTCCTGGCCGAACACCTAGTGGATGTGCCTTTGGTTCGAGCAGATAAGGCCAAGACAGCTTCCGCTTGAACCTAGCTATAGAGGGGGCGATTGCGTTTAACAATCTAAAATAGCAGGCGCGCATGAAGCGTTTCAGTGTGTTGGTGCGTCTATCCAGATAAGTTCCAATCCATCCGGGGGAGACGATCGTGAAACATTTTCTTCTCGGAGTTCTCGCCACAATCGCAATTGTGGCGATCGGTGGCTTTGCCTATCTGCGTCTGGGTCTGGCGGAAGCGCGCGGCGATTTGCCACCCTCCAGGTTGGAGAGCATTTTGATGTCTTCAGCCGTTCATGCCTCGGTCCGCCGCGAAGCGCCGGAAATGCCGAACCCTTTTGCTCCCACTGACGAAAATCTCATCGCAGGTGGAAAGCTCTATCTCGATGGATGCGCCGGCTGCCATGGCGTTCCCGGAAAAGCCAAGAATGATGGCGGCGACGTGCTGTTTCCACCTGTTCCCCAATTGCCGCTTGTGGGCACTGAATATACCGAAGCACAAATCTTTTGGGTCATTAAACACGGTATCCGCAGAACCGGCATGTTTGCCAACGGCAAGTGGAATACGGACAGGGAGATGTGGACGATGGCCGCGTACATCAAACGAATGCAATCTCTTCCGCCGCACGTCCAGGAAGAGCTGGCCAAGCCAAAGAGCCCTGCTCCCAACCAGTAGCTGCAAAATACCTTCCGGCTTACAAAGCGAAAAAGGCGGGCGCCGTAACTTCCGGCTCACCCGCCCTTTTCACACTCTTGTGCTCTCACTCGAAATTTCTAACTGTCTTATCGAACGACCGGTTTATGCTCCGGCGGCTTTCAAATCGTCCTTGGCTTGCTTCTCTGCGGTTTTCGTCTCTGTTTTGGCATCAGCGTCCGGCTTCATTGTATGGATCGCTTTGTTCAAGGTAATCGCCTTATCACCAGCAGGACCCTTGCACGAAGACATATCCGCGCTCGTTTGCACGCCTGTTAGATTGGACTTCAGGCAGCTGAAATCCAGTCCCACGTTTTTGCTGGCATGCAGCGCGGCAACGCACTCATCAAGTGCCTTGAAGTTTTCGCAAGCGCTTTTGGCGTCCGTGTTCGCTGGCAGGACTCCTTGAGCCTGCAAATTGGCTGTCAGCTTCTTGTCTTGTTCGTCTTTGGCATCGAGCGTATCGCTGGCCGACTTTGGATCTTTCTTCACCCACTTGATGGGATTCAGCGAATGCGTGCTGCCGCTCGAACTGCTTGAGGATGCTGATCCGGCACCCGCTCCCTGCGGTCCTTGCGCGGCGGCTTTGCCCGCGCCAAAGGAGACACTTATCATCGCCATGGCAACAACTAAACCTAGCTTTTTCATTTGCCCTCCGATCGCTCTCTCAGGCCGAACTTGCGAGACCCGAACGGGTCCCGTCCATCAGTAGGCCACGCGGTTCGGTCGGTAGCGAGGAATTGGAGGGCGAGTACTCCCCCAATCGGTCACGTTGTCCTTCCGGACAGTGCCATCGATAAGGGTGCAGGTCTTTGCCGGGCAGCGCTCATAGCCGCGAAAGAGGACTTAATCGAACTGTTCAGACTTGCGATGTATTGGATTTTGGAGAAGATTCGCTAAAAAGCTAGGATTTCCGAAGAAATATTTCAAAACTGTGCGTTCGATGCAGCGCAGAAGAATTTGAGCGCACTCAGGAGCGCATCCGCAAATAAATCCCGTAGAGACACATTCCCAATCCGCCGAGAAAAACGACAGGCGACAAGTAAACTGTCACTATAGGATTGAGCGGATAAGGGAGCGTCAGCGCGCTATAGCCGCCGGCGAAATAATGAATCACCGCGCCCAGCAGCATGTAGATCAGCCCGCGACGCACCTCGCGGCTGCCATCTTTGCCAGCGCGTGTGGACAACCGAACCTCGGAAACCTCCTCACGGCAGTAGGGACAGCGATTCATCCGGGAGGGCACTGGCTTTCCACAGTAGGCGCACGGACGCGTAGCCGGCGACTGCCCCTGAGAAGGATTCATACTAGCTCCAATCCTCCGTCACCAATAGCGTAAGTAGGGTGCACAGCTCCGTCAAGCGAATCCGCTACCGAACGTTAACAAGAGAGCTTGCCCGGCCGTCAAAAACAACATTGGTGTTGAAACCGATTCGTTTGTGCTACATCTAATGTACCAGCTAGCGCGGCTCATTCAAAAATGGAAGACATCTCTCAACTCGGAGCCTACGGCATTCTGGGTGACGTGGATCCCGTCCCGCCGAGTCTTCTGACCGCTTACCCGGAGCAAGCCAAGACGCTGTCGCTTTTGTATGAAGTAAGCCGCGAACTCACGTCAATCCTCGACCGAGAACAACTGCTTTTCCGTGTCGCCCAGCGCGTCAAGCGTCTCGTCGACTACCATGCTTTTAGCGTGTTGCTCTGGAACGAAGCATCCCAGCTTCTTGAGAGTGTCTTCACTTTTCGCTATGAAGATCCGCGCCCCGTGCGCCTCCGCATGGCGCTCAACGAAGGCATCACCGGCACAGCCGCCGCCGAGCGCCGCAGTGTTCGCGTAAATGACGTCGAGAATGACCCCCGCCACGTCACCTGCGAGCTTGGCTTGGACACGGGCTCCGAGCTAGTAATTCCGTTGCTTCTACAGGACCGACTAATTGGCGTGCTCGATCTCGAAACTACAGAAAAGAACGCCTTCACCGAGCAGCACGAGCGCATGCTGGCGACTCTGGGCTCGTACATTGCCGTCGCACTGGAAAACGCGCGCCTCTACGAAGAGGCGCGCGAGAATCAGGCCCGCCTCCAGGATGACCTCAACACTGCCCGCGAGATTCAGCGCCAGCTACTTCCTCACGGTGCCCGCGGCATTCCTGGTCTCGATCTTGCCGCCGCCTACGTTCCGGCGCGAGAGTTGGGCGGCGATTTCTACGATTTTCTTCCCTACGGCCAGGGCAAACTAGCGATGGCTCTTGGAGATGTCTCCGGCAAAGGAACCGCGGCAGCGCTCTACGGGTCGCTGGCTATCGGAACGCTGCGTGAGCTTGTGGTGAGCAGCACGTGCAACCCCGCCAGCATGCTGCAAATGCTTAATCGCCGGATGTACGGAGCGAGGCTTGATTCGCGGTTTATCGCCATGCTTTTCGCTGTCTACGACGCAGCGGCGCACAAACTGACCCTCTCCAATGCGGGCGGGCCTTATCCTTTGCTGATACGCGACGGAAACGCACAGGAAATTCGAGTGGAAGGTGTTCCCTTGGGTCTTTTTCCCGACAGCGAATACGAGGAGACGACGATCGATCTTCAGGCCGGCGATATCGTTCTATTTGCCTCGGATGGGATTCTGGAATCGGAAAATGCTCGCGAAGAAGAGTTCGGCTCGCAGCGCTTGCATGCGTTGTTGGCGAGCGCAGGGCCCGAGGTTTCGGCCAATGAACTCTCGGAAAAAATAATCGCAGCGACCGACGATCACAGCGGGCCAGGCACGAGCCCGCACGATGACCGCACCCTCTTGGTGCTCCGCGTCACAAGCGAAGCTACTGCCGATTATTCGAAACTTCCCGTCATTTATTGAAGACTTTGCGCAGAAAATCTGGGCGGAGAGTTTTCTAATGCCCAGCGACGCTGGGGATGCTCGCCTGCAAGAGGCCCGGGTTCTTCAGAAGCGGCAGCCACCTCTCCCGAACGTCGGCGAACTCTGGAAGATCCTTTTTTCCGACTGGATCGGAAGGCGGCAAGCCAAGCTTTTCGAAGTTCTTGTATTGCCCCTTTTGCAGAATACGAAAATCGAGATGTGGTCCCGTGGCGAGGCCGGTGCTGCCAACCAGGCCGATGGTCTTGCCAATTTCGACGTGCTCGCCCGCACGCACATACATACGCGACAAATGCAGATACATGGTTTCGTAGCCGTTTGAATGGGCGATGTGCACCATGTTTCCTTCGCCGCCCTTTAGTCCCGCAAACAACACTCGGCCGCTCCCGATCGTCTGCACTGGAGTGCCTGTGGGCGCACCATAATCTGTTCCCATGTGGGGGCGAACGGTTTTCAGAATCGGATGATAGCGCGCAGCGCTGAAATGCGAAGTGACCGGCGCGGAAAACTTGAGCGGCGAGCGTAGGAATGCTTTCTGCAACGATTTGCCATCGGCATTGTAGTAGGCCGAATGGCCGAATTCGTCATGGAAAAGTAGTGCCTGGTATTTTTTGCCACCGTTGTCGTACTCGGCAGCGAATATCTTTCCGTAGCCAGCAGTCTTGCCATTGGCGTACTTCTTTTTCTCGAGCAATACGCGGAACGTATCGCCCTTGCGCGGATCGGTGTAGAAATCCAGGTCGTACCCGAAGATTTGCGCGAGGCGCATCGCGATTTCCGGAGATTCACCGGCCTTCTCAATGGCGTTGAAAAGAGAATCATCGAGCTGCCCGGAAACCGCCGTAACCTCTATCTTGGAAGGAATTTCTTTTACTTCAGCGGTAAAGCCGGAATCCGCCGGCACAATCTTCAGCATGCGGTCTGTATCGATCTTGTAATCGATCTCGCGCAAATCACCCTCGACGGACCGTCCCACAGTAATCGTATTCCCGGCGCGCACCTGCCGCAGGTTAAACGCATGCTGCGCCGCCGAAGAGGCGTTGGACGCATCCTGATGGCTCAGCCCAAACTTTTCAAGCGCCGAGGTGAAATTATCGCGAGCGAGAATCCGCTTTTCCGTCGGCAAAACTAGTTGCGCGCGTATCGAAGCAGCTTCTTCTTGGGCGAGCTTCACTTGACGCTCAAATTCAGCCAAGGCGGCCAAGCGCATACGAAAAACATACGTGAGCGCTCCTGCGCCGAAGCACAGCACGATAACCAGCACAATCGCGAGGCGACGATTCACTCTTTCCCCTTCCACTCGCCAAACTTGCGGCGTTGTCATGCCGTTGAAAGCACCGGAAAAAAAGTACTTTCACCTGCAACGCCCTGCAGCTTACCACGAACACTTTTGTATCAAACCGCAATTACAGTCAAACGCGAATCCAACCCCCTGAGCCCAATCGCCTAACTCGGCGATTTGGAGTGCGGCAGCTCTGCTGCCGCTTTCCCCAAACGACCAGCACGACTCAACACTCACCGACACTCGATAGTTCGCCCAACCTCTTGATGAAATTAAGCCATTTCTCAAGTAGGATGCAGCCATGACTCCAAACGCCTTATCCCGCCGCTCTTTTCTAGTGATGTCGGCCATGCTCCCGTGGGCTCTTCGCACCCAGGGGGCGACGCCAATTCCAGTGGGCCTTGAACTCTACTCTGTGCGGAATGCGTTGAAAGACGATCTTGCAGGAACCGTGAGTGCTGTCGCGAAAATGGGCTATCAGTGCGTCGAGTTCTACGCTCCCTACTTTGACTGGACCGAGAGCCAAACCAAAGATGTGCGAAAGCTCATGGATAACCTCGGCATTCGCTGCTACTCCACTCACAACGACAGTTCGTATCTGGGGCCGGAAAAGATTTCGCAGACGCGCGACAGAAACCTGATCCTCGGCTGCAAATATGTGGTGATGGCCAGCTCGCACGAAAAGGCAGGGCTGGACGGCTGGAAAAATGTCGCGGATTCACTGAACTCTGCGGCGGAAAAATTGGAGCCATCAGGATTGAAGGCTGGCTACCATAACCACCAAACCGAATTCACTCCCATCGACGGCATTCGCCCCATCGAAATCATCGCGAAGAATACCAAGCCCCCGGTCATGTTGCAGCTCGATGTGGGCACGTGTATCGAAGCCGGCTCCGACCCTGTCGCATGGATTCGCGCCAATCCCGGCCGCATTCGATCGCTTCACCTCAAAGAGTGGTCGCCCGAAGCCGGAAAAGGTTATACGGTTTTGTTCGGTGAAGGCGTTGCGAAATGGAAAGCCATTTTCGATGCAGCGGAAAGCGTCGGGGGAGTGGAGTACTACCTTATTGAACAGGAAGGCAGCAGATTCTCGGAACTCGACACTGCAAAAAAGTGCCTCGAAGCGTTCCGTGCCACCTATCACACTTGATTGGCAGCCTTTGTATTTCGTTTACTTGCCCGAGACGAGCGAGTTGACAGGCGTCGCCCGAGCCGTGGACTCAGCGAAATAATTCTGCTCGCGCAGCTTGCGATAAATGCGTCCCGCAACAACGGCAGCCATTGGTCCCTTAACAGTGCGTGTGTTTCCGCGAAGTAGAACGGCCAGCGCGATTTTCGGATGGGCTTCATCCGCGTAGGTCACAAACCACCCGATGTGCGACGGCGTTGTGTGATCGTCGCAAGTGCCCGTCTTGCCGAGCGGTGTTTCGTCTCCGCCGTGGTCGAAGCTGGACTTGCCCGTGCCATAAAGGACCGCAGCAAGCATGCCTTCGCGAATTTCCGGCAGAATCGAGCCGATATTCAAGTCGCGTTTAATACGCGGCGCGAAATTTTGCACGTCTTCCGTCGTACGTGGATATTGCAGATAGTAGAGCGTGCCCCCATTCGCAAAAGCCGCAGCCAGCGCGGCAAGTTGCAACGGAGTGATCTGAATTCCCTCGCCATAACTGGACATACGTGCAACACCACCAAGCGCGGGCGGCGCGCTGGGGAATGCGCCCGGATGCTCTTCCGGTAGGTTGTAGCCGGCGAGCTCGCCGAGACCCAGGAGGCGCGCGTACTTCGAAACCGTATCAAACCCCATGCGCAGGCCGAGCTGTTCAAAAAACACGTTGTTCGAGTGCGCCATCGCATCTGTCAAATTCATGTACTTGCGGTAACTCACCTTCAGCATGGTGTCGCGCGTGATGACGTTTTCTTCGAGCGCGGCGAGAGCGATGGTCGGCTTGATCGTCGAGCACGGAATGTAGCCATCACCAAAAGCAATCTTTTGATTTACGACGGTGAGGATACGTCCAGTGTTGGGATCGACAGCAACGACAGATCCGTTATACCGCCCTAGCGCTTCGACGACTGCCGCGCGAACGATCGGGTCATCGAAAGTTGTAACGTCAGCGCTGGTGGAATCCGCAAAAGTAGGAACGCCGCGATAACGCGAGGCGTATTTGCGGGAGGCCGCGGTGGAAGTTGCTCCGCCTGGCGCAGCGGGAACCGGCACGGCAAAGAGCACCGTGACCAAAATTGCGAGAATTGATTTTGCTGCTTTCTTCACTAAACCGCCTTTGGTCCGCGACTTCCCCCCGAAAATACCTAGGGGCGAATACTTACCTCATCCTGTACTTACGGTCAACCTGCATTCATCGACCGTTTTCTAAATCATTGGATCTGAGGAGCACCATGCCGCCCGAACACCTCTGATATTGCACCCAAATCACCAAATCAGAAGCCTACTCATTTGATGCGACTTAAGAGCCTGGCGTAGTGCCCATCTTGTTCCGTAGAGAGACATCATCTCTCACGTTGAGACACAGTTTAGGCGCATGGAGGGATAGTACGCAATAGCTCAAGCGCACCAGTACGTTTGTATGTGCTTTGTTATCAACGACTGACCCTCGGGACAGGGGCACGAATTTAGCTGACCTTGCGCCCGGCAAGGATCGCCGTGCGGGCATGGAAGAAAAGTCGCCCTGTCGCATCTTGAAACGGACGCGTTCCGCTTAAGTCGTGCAGGCGGTCTTCTTCCAGAAGCCGCCGAACTTCGGTCGCGCGCTCTGGCGGAGCCTTTGTGGTTGCGAGCCAGCGCTCAACTTCGGGAGTTAAATCATCGGCCGTGGTCACTGCATCCGTTTCTAGCCCAGCATCGCGAAAAAGTTGAAGCAGTTCGCTGAGCGCTAGCGTGCGGACATGCGAAGGATCGCGCAGAATTTCCCAGCGGTCTTGAAACGCGGCGCGCTCGGGGTGCTCGCTGGCGTAAATGTCCTCCACCACGACCGTGCCGCCTGTGCGGCAAACACGCGCCATTTCTCGCAGGACTTGCAATGGGTTCAGGAGGTGGTGCAGCGCGAGCCGGCACACAACCACATCAAATGCACCATTCTCAAAGGGAAGGCTTTGCGCATCTGCCGCGCGAAAAGAGACATTGGTTACACCACGCTCTTGCGTCCGCTGCTTACCGATCGCCAGCATGGCTTCCGTTAAGTCAACGCCGATGACTTCTCGCGCGACGCCAGCGAAGGCTTCTGCGATGTAGCCGGGCCCTGTCGCGATATCCAACACACGCTCATCGCCTTTGAGCCTGGCTGCGGCTACCAGGCGCCGAATGCGCTCCTCGTCCGTGACCCATGGATTAGCGGCAAAAGCCTGGGCCTGCGTTGTGAACGATTCCCGAATGACGTCGTTGTGTTGCATCACGCAAAAATATTAGCACACGGCTCGCAGCGAATACCTTGTCCCAGGGCAAAAAGCAGCATAGACAATGCCCGACAAGGCTTCAATCCCCACAATTCGCCTCAATAAAAAATGTAGGGGCACGATTTTATCGTGCCCCACGATTGAGCAGCGCAATTCGAGCCGAATTACGTGTCGCTGTTAGCGTGTCGGACGGGCTTTGCTCGCGTCAGTTGCGCCAGACGTAGCGGCGGCAGCGGCCGCTTTGATGGGAGGTTTGTCGCCGTGCGCAGGCGCGTGACCGTTGGGACCTGGCGCAGCGGCGGCGTTGGAACCGCCCGGAATGGCGATCTCGAGCTTCTTGCGCAGAGCGTTTTCCAACTTGTCGCGGATGTCCCTATTTTCCTTTAGGAACGTGCGTGCGTTTTCGCGCCCTTGACCCATGCGCTCACCGCCGTAACTGAGCCACGTGCCGCTCTTCTCGACTATCCCCTTGTCCACGCCGAGATCGATCAAGTCGCCTTCGCGCGAAATGCCTTCGCCATAGACAATGTCGAACTCCGCTTCGCGGAAGGGCGCTGCGACCTTGTTCTTTACAACTTTGGCGCGCGTGCGCGAGCCCACGACCACGTCGCCTTCCTTAATAGCCTGAATACGCCGGATATCAATGCGCATCGACGCATAGAACTTCAGCGCCCGACCGCCGGTGGTCGTTTCCGGGTTCCCAAACATCACGCCAATTTTTTCGCGGATCTGGTTGATGAAAATCAGGCAGGTCTTCGATTTCGAAACAATCGCCGTTAACTTTCGCAGCGCCTGCGACATCAGCCGCGCCTGCAAACCCATCTGCGGATCGCCCATGTCGCCTTCGAGCTCAGCCTTAGGCACAAGAGCGGCAACCGAGTCCACGACAACAATGTCGACGCCGCCCGAACGAATCAGTGTCTCCGCAATCTCCAAAGCCTGCTCGCCGTTATCCGGCTGCGAAACCAGCAGATTGTCCACATCCACGCCCAGCTTCCGCGCATATACCGGATCGAGCGCGTGCTCCGCGTCGATGAACGCCGCCTGCCCGCCCAACTTCTGGGCCTCTGCAATCACGTGCAACGTCATCGTCGTCTTACCGCCCGATTCCGGCCCGTAAATCTCAATCACGCGTCCTCGCGGAAAGCCGCCGACGCCCAGCGCCGCATCAATCGACAGACACCCGCTGGGAATTACGCTCACAGGCACCAGAACGTCTCTGCTTCCCAAACGCATAATGGCGCCCTTGCCATGATCCTTTTCAATCTGCGATATCGCCGCTGCCAGCAATTTTTCTTTTTCTTCAGTCATTTCACACCTCGGTAGAGAAAATTAGGAAATCTCGTAGGGGCACGGCACGCCGTGCCCGTCCCAGCTCAACACGAATCCATGGCCCAGAACTAAAAACATAGCGGAAGTCTAATAGTAACACTCTAATTATCTTTCCGCCACGACTTCTTTTCTTCAGAGCCAAACGGGGTCAGCCCTGGCGTTCGCAACCGTGCGCGGCGACATGCTCCTTCAAACGGGCGATGGCCATCGCCACTCGCACCGCCAACTGCCGCTCTTCGGCCTGCGATAAGTTCCGGAGCCGTACCAAGCCCCGCATCCGATCGCGCGCCTCGATGAACTCGCTTTCGAGCCTAGCATGTTCCGGACAACTTATTGCCAGGCCCGCAGCCGAATACATCTCGCACCTGTTGAAAACCGCGAAAGGCAAAATAACATCAAGGCGAAACAAAAGCAAACACTATTTTTCGCCTTATCTTCGCCCTTGATGGCACATCCCGTCATTCCTCGCCGATCCTGACGATTTGCCCGCGCTGGATGGATTCGAGGTAGGCGAGGCAATCGGAAACCAGCGGCAGTAGGTCTTCCAGCAAAACCGACTTCCCACAAAAAATGATAACCGCGATCTTTCGCTGCTGCAGATTCTGTTGGTATTCAAATCCACGATCGACAGTCAGGACAACGTCGAATTTCGCATTCTCAGCCGCGGTCAATAGCTCACCGTTCTCAAGTCCCGCAAGGCCAGCGTGTCGCGCCGTTTGACAATCGTGGTGAGGAAAGTACCTGCGCAGACCTTCGTTCACGCACTCGTCAAGAAGAACCCGCATTCAGGCCTTGGCGGATAGGAGCTGTTGAGCCTCTTGAAGCGCGGCGATGGCCATCTCTCGGGAAACGGTAGGATAACCTTCGAGGAACTGTTCGAGGGTGTGGCCTCGTTCGAGGGAGTCGAAGAGCAATTGAAGTGGGACTCGCGTCCCGCGAAATACGGGCGTTCCACTCAAGATATTCGGATTTCTAACGACAATGCTATCCGTGGAACTCATAGCGGTCTCCAGTGAGGACAGTATACCACCGCGCCAAAATTGCTTCGCATCGTTGGTGCCGAGCTGGTCTCCCTCGGCTGCGTAGAGTGCGGCAGATCTGCTGGCGCTTTTACCAACATCCCTGACACCAAGATCGAAAGCCGGCAGCGCGCTAACCAGCGTAGTTGTAAAATCCCCGCCCCGTCTTCCTACCCAGCCACCCCGCCGCCACATACTTCTTCAACAAAGGACATGCCCGATACTTCGGATCGCCAAGCCCCTCATGCAACACATGCATAATATCCACGCACACATCCAACCCAATAAAATCCGCCAACTCCAGCGGCCCCATCGGATGATTCATCCCCAGCTTCATCACCGCGTCCACCGCCTCAGGCGTAGCCACGCCCTCCATCACGCAATACACCGCCTCATTAATCAACGGCATCAGCACCCGGTTCGACACAAACCCCGGCGCATCATTCACCGCCACCGGCGTCTTCCCCAGCTTCTTCGCCAATTCCATCGTCGCCGAAAACGTCGCGTCGCTCGTCTGCAGCGCCCGAATCACCTCCACCAGCACCATCACCGGCACCGGATTCATGAAGTGCATCCCCACAAACCGGTCCGCCCGCTTCGTCATCGCCGCGAGAGCCGTCATCGCAATCGACGAAGTATTACTCGCCAGAATCACCTCCGGCCGCAAAATCCCATCCGCCTCCGTCAACACAGCCCTCTTAATCTCCAACTTCTCCGGCACCGCCTCCACCACAAAATCCGCAGCCCCAATCGCGGCCATATCCGTCACGCACTCCACCCGCCCAAGCACCGCCGCTTTCTCCGCCTCCGCCAACTTCCCCTTCTTAATCTCCCGATCCAGATTCTTCCCAATCGTCTCAATCCCGCGCTCCAAAAATCGCGTCTCCACATCCCGCAAAATCACGCGGTAACCAGCCCGCGCAAAAACATGCGCAATCCCATTCCCCATCGTTCCCGCGCCCAACACCGCCACCGTCTTGATCGCATCGATAGACAAGGTCAAACCTCCAAATTCGCGTGAAGTAAATGAAGTAAAGGAATTTAAGGAAGTAAAGGATGCTCTCTGCGCTCGCTAGCGGTCAAGCCCGTGCCTTTCGGCTTCGACTAATCATCTTCCGTTTCGTCGAGCGCCTGGTGAATCGCGATCTGCGCCCGTCCAGCATCGCTCCCCAATACCCTAACCTCAAACTCGGTTTCGTGGCCGTGATTCGGACGGCCAAGCACTATGCTCCGAAGGCTCGATCGAGCCGCGGCCCGTAAATTCAAATGCTCTAGAAATTGCAATGGAATCTCTGCCCGCTCTAAAGCGGTAAGGACCAATTCGAACGCGACTTTGTCGCCGCCCCTCCACGCACTCGTTACTGCTTGCCGGTCTGCTTCTTGCTTAGTCGCAACAAGGGGTATGTAACAATCGCTACAATGCGTAAAGCCATCCCGAAACTCGGCTTTGCAAAGAGGGCAGAACACCGCGTCACGCTGGCGGCGCGCCCTCAACGATTTCCCGGATAATCTCCCGCGCCAGCATTTCCTCTTCAGGTGGGACGTACACAGTCGCCTCGCTCCCTCGCGTCTCGGCCCGCGCCGGAATTTCGTTTTCCTTTAGCGCCTCGACCAAAAACCGCGCCCGCGTTTCGTCCGCGCCAGACCATACTGCACAAGTAGTCGCGCTCAAGTGCGCGGGTTTCACGTCCACTACTCCAGGCTGCGCAGAGTCATTCGCGGCAATCTCCATATCCGCGGGCTCTTGGTCCAGCAGCCTTTCGAGAATCTTTTCCGCCGCAGCTCGATTCGACGAAGGCACCGCCACTTCAAACCCGAATTGCGTTTTCCAATCTATAGGAAGGATATCCGCAGACGGAGGAACCTGATCATCACCAGTCGGCCTGTCAATAAACGGAATACCCGCGGATTGCAATTCCTCAATGAGCGAAGAATGCAGCGCCGGATCTTCCCCTGCCCACAACATCACCAACGATCCTTCCGGTCCTGGACTTGCAGCCATAAGTTCCTCCAAACAATAACCACACTGTAGGGACCGGGCTTGCCCCGCCCTCTTCACGACCCAACTCGCCCGCGCCAACGAATCCGCTTATTGTACTTCTCGAATCCGGCGCTAAGGATACATCCAATCCTCCCTAAAAAAACATCTCCTCAACACAACCCTCACTCCGGCGGCACGCCTTCGACAACTTCCCGAACAATCTTCCGCGCTCGCGTTTCATCTGCAGGCAAAACAAACAGCCTATACGTACCCTTTGCCTCCGCCATACGCGAATGAATCTGATTCTCGCCAAGTGATGCCGCTAATAATTCCCCCATCTCCTCCTGCTTGCCCTCCCAAATCTCCAGCGTGGCGTCCTCCGGATAGCAATCCCCAGGACCCCGTGCTGGATGCGGCTCGCGCGGTTCTACAACCTCCGGCAGTTCCAGAGTCCGCGCCACGTCTTCGGAGACGGGTTCCTCGTCTCCCCCATAGGCCTCTTTGACTACCGCCTCCGCCTTATCAAACCGCGAAAACGGCACGCCGATCTCGAATGCGCTTTTGGTGTTCCAATTAAACAGATGGTCCTGCCGCCGAATCGTTTTGTAGGGGATGTCTTGCTCAGCAAACAATTCACACAGCTCGGCATGAACTCTCGGATCGTCCCCCTTCCAAAACGAGCAGAACGGATCTTCCACTGGGTCGCCGGGATCAATAGGTTCAATGGGGATAATGGCCGCGGCAGATAATTCATACACAAGTTCGACGTCGCAGTCCGCGCACCGCGTGAATCCTTCCCGATACTCGGCTTTGCAATTTGGGCAGAACATAGTGGCGGCCAGAGAGTCTACTACATCGCATAAAGATGACCGTTGGAAGACGTGAGCCCTGCCCGTAACTCGCTGAAATCCCTGCAGCTTGCGCCAGTTGCAGGTGTTGCGTCTTTTTGCCTCAGCGATGCGTATACCCTGTAGAATGAGCGCGACACTTACAACCCTGACCTCGGCAGCATTTAGGTCGATTTTTCTCTTCTCCGCACAGATGGCCGACGACAACAAAGCCCTCGCCCAAGGGCTCAAGCGCCGCGACCCCGATCTCCTCGATCAGCTGATCGAGCAGTATCAATACCGGCTCTTCCGCTATCTGCTCTACCTCACTTCGAGCCGCGAGCGCGCCGAAGATTTTTTCCAGGAAACCTGGATTCGCGTCCTCGAACGCGGCCACCAGTACGACGGCAAATACAAATTCGAGGCCTGGCTCTTCCGCATTGCGCGCAACCTGGTCATCGACTGGCAGCGCCAGAAAAAAATGCAAAGCCTCGACACCCTCACGGATCCTGAAGAAGGCGCGCCGATGGAGTTCGCAGCGATGAATCCGTCGCCGCTAAATCTAGTTTTAACAGCGGAAGAAAAAACCGGCGTCCAAGCCTCGCTCGATCGCATTCCCACGGTCTATCGCGAAGTTCTCGTTCTCCGTTTTCAGGAAGATCTCGGCCTCGAAGAAATCGCCGGCGTTCTCGCCGCGCCGCTTTCCACCGTGAAGTCGCGCCTCTATCGCGGACTCGAAGCTCTTCGCGGCGCGATGCAAGGAGGCGCGGCATGAACGAAAATGTCCACGCCCGCGCCGAAAAATTAATCGCGCAAGAGCGCATCGAAGACATCACGCAATCCGACCGCGAATGGCTCGCCGCGCATCTTCGCGAGTGCGCAGCCTGCGCCCAAGTCGCACAGCAAACGAGCGACGCGCTTCGCGTCCTGCGCGCGATACCCATTCCCCTCCCTCGCGGTCTCGCCGCGCGCACACAATTTCGCGTGCAATTGCGCGCCCAGGAAATGCGCGAGCGCGAACCCAAGCGCCGACTCCTCTGGATCATGTGCGCCATGTCCTGGGCCCTAGGCATCGCCACCGCGCCTTATGTCTGGCGCGCCTTCGAGTGGATCGGCGGCCGCATTGGCCTTCCAAGACTCATTTGGGAGATGGGATTCGGCCTTTGGTGGACGATCCCCGCGCTGGTCGCAGCCGCGGTCGTACTGCTGGAAAACCTAAGGCAAGCGCATGAGCGCGATCAAGCTAGGTAAGTGAGAGCGCCGCTTCAAAATCTTAAACGGTTTGGAAAGACAGAGTTTGTAAAGTTTTAGAGAGGAAATACGCATGTCGGACTATCAACAAAAAATCAGCGGTCCTTTGAACGAAAGAATGCGGCTCATCCGCCTCCGCCGTAAGAAGGAAAGGCTCCGCTTCTGGCAGGAATTCCGCATCGTGCCGAAAGGTCTCATCTGGACCGTCGTGGCACTCTTCTTCGTGGCGCAGATCATCGCCTATGCGGTCAACCGCTGGAACTTCGTGCACTACGGCGAGATTGTTCCGCCGGAGCTCCATGATGACCCCACGCTTGCGTACCTGGCCATCGCGGGGATTGTAACGGGAGCTTCCCTCTTCATGTCGATCTTTATTTTCCTGATCGGCTACGTGAATCGCGACGCCAAACGCCGCGGCATGAACTCCACTCTGTGGACACTGCTCGTCATCGTCCTACTCCCGGCCTGGACCTTCGTCGGCTTCCTCATCTATTTCCTGATGCGCGAGCCCTTGCCATACGATTGCCCGCAATGCGGAAAAGCCGTTGGCGCCCGCTTCAACTTCTGCCCTAATTGCAAATGCAACCTTCATCCCAGCTGCCCCAACTGCAAACGCGAAGTCGTCGAAACAGACAAATTCTGCCCCTACTGCGCGCAGGAACTTTCTCAGTCCGGAGGAGTGATTTTGCAATCGACCGATGTCAATCCCGAGCCGAGCGCGCGATAGGACAGGATATGCCGCGTCAACTTTGTGCTTCGCTTGTTCTGGGGAGTATGATTCGCGAGACATGGCGAAAACAGATCCCGCCAAAGAAACACAGAGGCTCACCGCTCTCTACGCTGGGATGGAAGACACCGAGCTTGCTGAAATCGTCGCGGATGCGCCCTCGTTGACCGAAATAGCTCACCAAGTTCTGAGTGCCGAAATAGCCAAGCGTGGCATGCAGCCGCTTCCGGAGTTCAAGGCACACGAAGAAACAGCTACACGTGAACCCATCCCTCCAGAACCAGTGATGATCCGGCGTTACCGGGATCTCCCAGTAGCTTCCGTCGCGAAAAGCATTCTGGACTCCGCAGGTATCGAGAACTACCTCGCGGATGACAATCTAGTTCGGCTGGATTGGTTTTACTCGAATCTAATTGGGGGGATTAAGCTCTTCGTCCGCCCACAAGATGCGGAGGAAGCGAACAAGCTTCTGGAACAAGGTGTCCCCGAGAGATTTGATACCGACAGTGCCGAACAGTATGAGCAGCCACGCTGCCCAAAATGCCAGTCCTTCGATGTCTCATTCGACGGTCTGGACAGATCAACCACCTACGCCGGCTTATTCGTAGGTTTGCCCATCCCGTTTACCAACAAAGGCTGGAAGTGCCAACCGTGCGGCCACAAGTGGAAAGAGGACGTTGTTCCGACGCCCGAGCAGTCAAGCTAATGCAGGTAAGTGTCGTTGAATTTGTTTGGCGTACGTCCTAAAAAGCGGTGGTCTAAGTTGCGAAGTTGGGAGTCGCCCTAATATCGTTCCACGGCGAGAGCGACGGCGTTGCCGCCACCGAGGCAGAGCGCTGCGATGCCGCGCTTCAAGTTGCGGCGTTGCAATTCGTAGAGAAGAGTAACGAGTATGCGTGCGCCGCTCGCTCCGATTGGATGGCCGAGCGCCACAGCCCCGCCGTTTACGTTTACTTTTTCGGGATTCAGTCGCAGCTGCCGTGTCACAGCGATCGCCGCAACGGCAAACGCTTCGTTTAACTCGATGAGGTCTACGTCCTTGTCGCGATCCCATCCAGTCTTTGTGAGCAGTTTTTCTACCGCCTCCACTGGCGCCATCATCACCCATTTCGGTTCGACGCCGCTGACTGCTTGCGCCACGATTCGCGCGATCGGTTGCTTGCCGAGCCGCGCTGCGTTGCGTTCGCTGGTGACAATGAGGGCAGCCGCGCCATCGTTCGTGCCGGGCGCATTCCCCGCGGTTACGGTGCCGTCTTTTTTGAACGCCGGCTTCAACTTTGCGAGTGCCTCTAGAGAAGTATCTTCGCGGGGCGATTCGTCGTACTTGATGACGATCGGCTCACCTTTTTTCTGCGGGACTTCGATCGGCAGAATCTGTGCTTCAAAAAAACACGACTTGCGCGCGCGGACCGCCTTCTGGTGACTCTCTACCGAGAACTTATCTTGCTCTTCCCGCGTGATTCCGTATTTTTCGGCGACCAATTCGCCGGTCATGCCCATGTGAAAATCTTCGTACGCATCCCACAACCCATCATGAATCATCGAATCAACGAGCTTACCGTCGCCCAGCCGGTAACCGGTGCGCGCTTGCGGTAGCAGATACGGGCAGTTGGACATGGACTCCATGCCGCCCGCAACGACCATTTCGGATTCGCCAAGCTGAACAGCTTGCGCGGCCAGAGCCACTGCCTTTAACCCAGAGCCGCAAACTTTGTTAATCGTCATCGCTGCAACGCGAGGAGCGCAGCCACCCTTCAGCGCGGCCTGTCGCGCGGGATTCTGTCCGAGTCCTGCTTGCACCACGTTGCCGAGGATGGCTTCGTCCACTTCGTTGGGTTCGATCCCCGAGCGGCGAATGGCTTCGGCCACGATTTTGCCGCCAAGCTCGACGGCCGAAAATCCAGCCAAGCCGCCTTGAAATTTTCCGATGGGCGTGCGAACAGCGGAGAGAATTACGGGAGTATCCATGTGCAGGTAAGCCTCCGAAGATGCAACGCACAATATTATAGCGCGTTGGGCGGAAGGCCGCTGCGGAGGGCAGGGTGGAACTTGAAGGTTAAAAGCCGGGACGCGAGAACGCGAAATTAGAAATACGAAATTCGAAATGCGAGATTGGAGCTAGAGATCGGAGCTGCATAAACAGAAAGGCGGACGAGAGTCCGCCTTTCGCTTCGCTACTTGGGCTGGTTTGCGATTTTAGTTTGCGGCTGCCGCAGAATCCGGCATGCCTTCGTCGGCGCTCGGACCGTAGAGGCCCGGAACAGGTACGCCAACCAAACGGAAATAGACCGTGAGCTGTGCGCGGTGATGAATCATATGATTCATGCACATGCTGCGAATACAGGCGATCTTTGGCAAAGTGAAAATCTCCTTGCCGCCGGCGAGAAGCTTCCAGCCCTTCATCATGTCGGCATCGCTGACGCCAGCAAGTGCCGCTCGCGCTTCGGCGCTCTCCTTGTCAAACGCCGCAAGCAGCTCTTTCCGATTGGTGATCTTTGGCGGCTCGTAGCCCGGCCCGTCCACCGGCGCGTAATCCAGTTCGTCCGTATTGATGGTCATGGTGATCCATCCCGGGACGGTGCCGATGTGCGAAGCAAGCCATCCCACGGTGCCGGACTTCTCGTGTGGCTTCCAACCCCACTTATCGTCAGGGACGCGCTCGAGCACTTTGCGCGTGCTTGCCATCTCCTGGTCAAATTCAGGCAGCATCGACTGTCCAATAGTCATGTCGTCCTCCAGCGGAATCGAAACTCAGCGGCGCGATAATAGGCGAACAAAAAGCGAAATGTCAAGCGCTTTCTTTTGCCGCGCGCGCTCATCGGGATTGTAAACATTCGATCTCCGAGTTCCTACTAATTCCGTGTGAAATATCGTTGACAATCGCTCCCGCCGGAACAAAATATTATAATGCCCCACCAACTCTGCACGTCGTATTTGCAAGATTCCATCGGCCTGATCCGCTATTACAAAAAGCTGGGCGAGCGCGCGATGGCGCAATGCCCCGACGAAGCGCTCTTTATCATGCTCGACCCGGAATCCAATTCCATCGCCATCATCGTGAAACACTTGTCAGGCAATATGCGGTCGCGCTGGCTCGATTTTCTGACCACCGATGGCGAGAAAGCAGACCGCAACCGCGATACGGAATTCGAGAGCCCTGCCAACACACGCGCCGAATTGATAGAACAGTGGGAACGAGGCTGGAAATATGTTTTTGATGCGCTCGAGCCGCTGACGGAGCCCGACCTCACGCGAACCGTGACGATTCGCACCGAACCACACTCCGTCATACAAGCCATCAACCGACAGATTGCCCACTACGCGCATCACGTTGGACAGATCCTGTTTCTCGCCAAGCATCTCACTTTCACAAAAACAGGAAAGTGGGAATCACTCAGCGTGCCTCGCGGCAAATCCGCCGATATGAACGCCAAAGTTGCGGCAGGTGAATTTTCGCAGCAAGAAACTCTTTTCTCATCGAAGAAACCCTGAAAGCCATGGTCGTTTCCCCTTCGCCGCAATTTCCGTTACCCTGCTTAAGTTATGGCAACACTGTTCGACCTCGAACCTCCCGCTGAAGATGGACTGAAGCTGAATGAGGCGCAGCGGCGCGCCATTACTCACGGGCAGGGGCCGCTGCTCGTCATTGCGGGCGCGGGCACGGGTAAAACGCGCGTCATCACAGAGCGGATACGTCATCTCCTCCAATCTGACGAGTCGCTTTCGGGCGAAAACATTCTTGGGCTGACATTTACAAACAAGGCTGCGGGCGAGATGAAGGCTCGCGTGGTGCGGGCCACTGGCGAACGCGGGAAAGATGTAACACTGGCGACTTTTCACGCGTTCTGCGAAAACCTCCTCAAAGAAGCCGCACCTGAGCGGCTGATGCTCGACAAAGTCGATCATTGGATTCTGCTGCGCCGAAATTTGGAGCGGTTGAAACTCGACAAGTACCGCCGCCTCGCCGACCCCGGCCAATTCCTGAACGACTTCGTTGAATTTTTCTCACGCTGCCAGGACGAACTTGTTTCTTGCGAAGATTATCAGCGGCACGCCGACGGTCTCGCCACGCAACTGGAAACCGAACGCGCCGCGCTCGATGAAGACACCTTTAAAGAGCGCGCCGAAGATGTCGCCCTCCAGCAGGAAATTGCCCGCGCCTATCGCGCCAGCGAAGATTTGCTGCGAGAAAAAAAACGCGTCTCCTTCGGCTCGCTCATCACCGGAGCTGTCGAGCTTCTTGAAACCAACGAAGACGTTCGCCGCAAGCAGCAAGAAAAATTCCGCTACATCCTGGTCGACGAATTTCAAGACACCAACATCGCGCAACTTCGACTGCTCGAACTGCTCGCCGGCGAAACAAAAAACATCGTGGCCGTGGGCGACAACGACCAGGCCATCTATCGCTTCCGCGGCGCCTCTTTCGGCAGCTTCAAACTTTTCCTGGAGCGTTTCGCCGGTTGGCGCGAAGGTGCGGACTCGACTCCCTTCCGCGTCTCGCTCGTCGAAAATTACCGCTCCACGCCGAATATTCTTCGCGTGGCCACGCAGGTGATCGCGCAAAACACGGTGAGCGCCGACTTCCCTAAAAAAGTTCTGAGCGCCAATAAAGAGGAAAGCGAAAAAATTCGTATCGTCGAACTGGAAACCGAACAAGACGAAGCCCGTTGGATCGTCAGCGAACTTCAGCGCCTCCATGCCGCCGGACGCAAATGGCATGATTTCGCCGTACTTTATCGCCAGCACGCGCATCGCGACGAGCTTGTGGAAGAGCTTTCCCGCCACAAAATCCCTTTTGTCATCAGCAAGCTTTCCATCCTCGATCATCCGCTCGTCAAAGACGTGCTTGCGTATTTGCGTCTTATCGCGACGCCGTTCGACGACATCTCCTGCGCCCGCGTTGTCGCCGCTCCCGCATGGTCGCTTGAACCCACAGACCTCGTCCGTTTCGCCGAGCGCGCCCGCAAAGAGAAAAAAGCTCTGTACGACATGCTGCAAGCTCCCCAAGGGCAACTCGCGTTCGATTCCTCGCATGCCGCGCTGGGGCTGCTCGTCGATTTTCTTATGGAACAACGCAAAACTCTGCGGCGGCGAAGCGCGCGCGAAATTCTCGCCGATCTTCTCGAATGGCTGGAAGTGGCGCAACGCGCCACCGCGCAAGACCGCAAATACGTCACGCGCCTCGCCGAATTCGTCAAAGAATGGGAACCCAAAAGCGAAACGCGCGGCCTCGCCGAATTCGTGGAATATCTCGGCTACTACTCACAAGCCGGCGGCACGATCAGTCTCGAGGACGACTTTCCGGGCGACGCCGTTCAGCTGATGACCGTTCACGGCGCAAAGGGCCTGGAATTCCCTCAGGTCTTCCTTCTTCGCATCAACAACAAAAAGTTTCCAACAACGGAACGCCACCGCGTCTTCGAGTTTCCCGCAGCTCTGATGAAAGAAGGCGAACCCGCGGAGCAATTTCACATTCAAGAGGAGCGCCGTCTCTTTTACGTCGCTCTAACGCGTGCGGAAAATCGGCTAACGCTCACCACACTCACTGAGAAAAAAGGCAAGATCCCTGTATTCATCGAGGACCTCTTGATGGACCCTGCCCTCAAGCGCCGCGACGTCCACCAACTGAGCCCCAAATTGCCCGAACTTCTTCCCACGGCCAAGAAAGAATCCCCCGGGGCCGCCGATTCTCAGCTTTTCCCTGCATCCGCCGAGCCGCCAAAAATTTTCTCTCGCATCGGCGATTGGGCACTCGAATTCCACCCTCCCACGCCCGAACCGCTCACTCTGAGCCCTTCGGCGGTTAGTGGCTATCGAAGTTGCCCGCAGCAATTCCTATTCAGCCGTGGGTGGTCTCTCAAGGAAGGGCCTAAAGCCGTCCTCAGCTTTGGCAGCGTGATGCACACCACGATCAAACGCTTCGTTGACCAGCTTCGCAAAGGCGTGAAACTTCCTTTCGAGGAAGTCGCGAGAATTTTCGAAACGGAATGGACCTCGGCGGGCTTTGAAGACGACTACCAGGAATCCGGCTACAAAAAAGATGGCCTCGAACAATTGCGCGTTTTCCACGCCTCGACGCTAGAAAATCCTCCGCAGATCCTAGAACAAGAAAAATCCTTCGAACTTCCGCTGGAAAACAACATCACCATCATCGGACGAATGGACCAGGTGAATTCTCTGGGGCGCAAAGACGTGGAAATCATCGACTACAAAACCGGCAAACCCAAGAAGGACGCCGACGCCAAGAAAGATCTGCAGCTCAGCCTCTACGCTCTCGCCGCAAAAGAAATTTTCGAATGGAATCCCGTCCGCCTGGTTTTCCACTATCTCCAAAACAATCAGATTCAGGTCACCACGCGCGACGCCAAGCAGCTCGACGAAGCGCAAAAAATCGTGCAGGAAGCCGCAGCCGACATTCGCGCCGGCGAATTTCCGCCGAATCCTGGCTTCGTCTGCCGAACCTGCGCCTACAGGCCGATTTGTCCAGCGCATGAAGAGTCTCTCAGTAGTTAGGCGGGCCCAGTTAGCCGGGAGCGTCGGAAGCAGATCGATTCTCCTGAATCCTCAACAAGAGGTGCCCACATGAACCGCAAGTTTTTCTACCTGGCGCTCGTCGTTCTTGGATTCGTTCTTCCCTATTCTCTGTTTGTCCCCTGGGTCATGGAGCACGGCCTCGACATGCGCCTCTTCGTCCGCCAACTTTTCGCAAACCGCATCAGCGCATTCTTCGGCCTGGACGTCCTGGTTTCCGCGGCTGCTCTTATCGCCTTTATCCGCAACGAAGGCCGTCGCCTCAAAATGAATAAGCTGTGGCTTCCCGTCGCCTCGATCTTGCTCGTAGGAGTCTCTCTAGGCCTTCCTCTATTTCTCTATCTTCGCGAGCGCGAACTGGAGAGACGCGCTTCGGCAACTTTCTAAATAACCCTCCACCGATCGCACATAGATCGTAGCCGGGAAGAGCGGCCGCAAGTACCTGCGACCCTCTCTCCCAAAGAAAAAAGGGCGCCACCTAGCGGGTAGCGCCCAAACGAACAGAATCCTGTCGAAAACGACCTACTTCCCTTTTTTCGGGCCCTTGGCTTCGTCCTTCTTTCCCTTTTTCTTCATCGCGATGCTCCTTTCACCCGCGGCCCCTATGCGCCGCTGTCATTCGCACTTCTCGGGTTATGACTGGCGCTGCCCGCCATGCCATCCCGCTATGTATGTGAGCGCCAAGCGCGACTGTCAAGAAAATTCCACCAGAGAGCCCAAGATTTCTTCTTATTGGGTGACACCGCCGGTGTAATACTTGTCGCGCGTAAGGACCGTCAGGCCTTCGCGCTTCACACGCACTTCCACGGTGTGATAATCCTGCGCGCTTTTTATGTCTCGCGGGAAGTACGCCAATGTGTACTGATTGCGTGCTTCTTCGGTCACCCTCGAGTACAGGTCCTGCAGCGATTCCTTCTTCGCCGCGTAATAGACGTCGCCGCCCGTGCTATGCGCGTATTCGGAGAGCCGCTCAACTCGGCGGTCCAAGAACGCGCTTCCCACTCCAACCCCAAATACCGAGATGCTGTGGGCCAGCACCTCTTTTACGGTATTGTCGTATGTATTGGTGTTGTATTTTTTCCCTCCGTTGACCCCATCGCTGATGATAAATATGATTTTCCGCCGGTTTCTCGGCCGGTCCTTCAAAAGCTGTGCGGCCGCAAACACGGCATCATCGAGAGCCTTCGTAGGCCCCGCAAGAATCTCTCGCGTGGAACCGGCAACCCCGGGCGACCCGTCCGGAGCGTGGCCATTGACGCTTGGCCCATTGAACGGGCCACCGGGAGACATCACTGCAGTCTGACTGTCTAGCTTGGTCCGCCGGAGTTCGACGAGCAGTTGGTCCTGATTGCTGGTGAATCCTTTGCCAGGGTGAAAAAACTGGTCAAATTTGCAAACAAATGCTTCATCCAGATCGCTCATGCCCCCAATAATGGCATCGAGGCTGTCTTGCACTTCCTTGGCGTCGCCTTTTTTCAAATCGTTATCGACCAGAATGATCATCGAAAGCGGGAAAGCCTCCGTAGTAAAGACATCGATTCTCTGTTCCACGTTGTCGTCAAAAACGCGAAATTCGTCTTTGCCTAGATCAGGGACCAAGCGGCCGGAGTGATCCTTCACGGTTACGGGCAACACCACCAAGTTGGCATTTACCGTAATCTTTGCCCTCGCTTCGCTCAATCTGAGGTTATCCGGCGGTGGTGGAGAAGGCTCTTGAGCCTGGGCGGCCGGAGCTGCTTGCTGCTGCGCGGTCGCCATAATTCCAAGCCACAAGGCTGGCGCCGCGAAAAATAGAACGCCTGTTATACCTGCGATTTTTCGTAGACTTTTCATATCCCTCAGGCCAAACTTCCTCTCGCAGTCAGTGCTCGGATCGTCTCCCGGTCTCCCGGCGACGCATCCATCGCACCATCTGCAAGCATCTTAACGTGGCGAAGAACCCCAGCGGGCAGTTTCCGGCCGGGCATCTCTCGTCAAGGAAAGTATACATGCCTTCTCTAAAGAAACTCGCAGCGCTGTGCGTGACGCCCCTGCTTGCCGCTGCCATCGCCTTGCCTGCGCTGCCTCAAGAGCCGGAAACTCAAGGGCCCGTCATCAAAGCGAACGTGAACCTGGTCAACCTCTTCGTCACCGTGCGCGACAAGAACAAGCGTATCGTCACTGATCTGAAACAAGATGACTTCAAAATCGCCGAAGATGGCCAGGATCAAAAGATCGCCTTCTTCTCTAAGGAAGTGACGCTGCCTATCACTCTGGGGTTGCTCATGGACACCTCCGGCAGCGAACAATACATGCTCGGCGCCATCCAGGATGGAGCCAGCAGCTTCCTTAACCGCGTGATGCGCAAGGGCGACGAAGCCATGATCATGTCCTTCGACCTGGACGTGGACCTTTTGGCCGATTTTACCGACAACCGCTCCGAGCTCAATCGCGCCATTCGCAAAGCGCAAATCAACACCGGCGGTGGAGGTGGCCCCATCACTCCTGGAACGATCCCGCAATCGGGTTCCAAAGGCACAAATTTCTATGATGCTCTCTACCTCGCCTGTAACGAAAAGCTTTCCTCGGAGGCCGGCCGCAAAGCCGTCGTCGTCTTGACAGACGCTGAAGACAACGGAAGCAAGGTCCGTGTCGAAGAGGCTATCGAAGCCGCGCAGCGCACCGACACTGTCGTTCATATTCTTCTTGTCTACGATCCGCATTACGGCGCCAATGCCAACATCGCCAAGAAGATCACCGACGAAACTGGCGGCCGCATGATCGTCGTCAACAATGAGAAACACCTTCAGGAAGCCTTCGACCAAATCTCTGAAGAGCTCCGCAGCCAGTACACCCTCGGCTACTATCCAACGAATTCCGCCCGCGATGGCAAATTCCGTAAGATCAAAGTTGACGTCTCAGGCAAAGACTTGAAAGTCCTGGCCCGCAAGGGCTACTACGCCCCCAAGAACTAAACCCCTATTGGAGGCGTGCTAAGGATGACCTACCTAGTACGCCTTGGCCTGCTGGTGGTCGCAGTCTTGTTCAGCACCCGCGTTTCGGCGCAAACGAGTGCAAGCGCACCGCCCGCAAATACACCGGCCCCGGCTAATCCATGGGACTTCAACGTGAATGTAAGCGGATATTTAGTGCCAGAAGGACAATCGTATTTTTCGCCGACATTCACGGGAGACCGCGACACACTTCATGTGGAAGCAAGGTACAACTACGAGGCCCAGAAGACGGGGTCGCTATGGGTCGGGTACGACCTGAGCGTGGGGAAGAAATTGGAATTGGACGCTACCCCCATGATCGGCGGAGTGTTTGGAAATGTGAATGGAATAGCTCCAGGCCTCGAACTTACGGTGACCTACAAGAAGATACAACTATACAGCGCGAACGAATATATCTTCGACACCGATACAAAGGCCGGCAATTTTTTCTACACGTGGACTCAGCTGACATATTCGCCTAAGCCATGGTTTGCGTTTGGCTATGTCGTGCAACGCACGCGAGCCTACCAGACGCCGCTGGATATCCAGCGAGGTCTGCTGGTGCAGTTCACGCGCAAGAAAATGACCTTCGCAACGCAGATATTTAATCTGGGCCAAGCCGATCCAACGGTGGTGTTGTCCCTCGGATACAGCTTTTAACGCGAATTTAAAGAAACTGCGAAACCCATTTGTGGCGTGACATTGAGATCCAGCTTTCTAATATGCGCGATACTCAAGCACGAAAGTTGCTTGCGCGTGCTGGTGGGTCAGAGTACGATTTCGCTAGAGTTGATGGGTGGTGTACGATGGTCTCCTCTAAGCGGCTACTTCTCCTTTTAGCTGTGGCCTGTTTAACCCTGTTGTGCCCTTTGCGGGCGGCGGCTCAGGATTCCGATTCCCAACAGTCCAACAAGAGCAGCAGCACCGGCCTGATGGTTCGCCGATTTGCGCTGCACTACAACGGCTCATTTAAAAAAGTCTCGCCGGATGAAATAACGCAACGCCTAACGCAGAAGGGACTCCTGCCCCTTGTCGAACAGCCTTACGATCAAACCAAATTGGACTTAGTCAAAAGCGAAATCAAAAAAATCTACAAAGAAAAAGGAATCGCGGTCAGCGCGGAAAGTGTACTGAACTCCACAAGCACGCCACGCTACGTGGAAGTGTTCATCGAAGTCTACAAGCTCTAATAGATTCTCGGGAGTTCTGCCGGTCGAATCTGCCCCGGTTCTAAGATATTGGCCCAATCGGATCGAGGAACGCCTGACGTATTAGCAATTCCGCTCCTCTGGCAACCACAGTCATCATCCAAGTCCCGCGCCGGCTTTGCTCCTCCCCGGTCTCGAAAACTTTTCTGTTGCTTATACGCAATGAAGTGATGTACAAAAGCATTATGTCGCTACATAATCGCATCGCGGTCCTTCGGGCGGAAAGAAAGCTGTCCCGGGCGACGCTGGCATTGTCCGTGGGTGTGAACCCACAAACCATTGGGTTTCTGGAGCGCGGGGACTACACGCCGTCGCTTGAACTGGCCTTCAAGATCGCAGAACACTTTGGATTGCCGGTGGAGGCTGTCTTCTCGCCTCGGCCGTTTAGAGCATTAAGCGAGCAGGTGTACGAAGCGCACAAGCGGGAGGCTTAAGATGGCGTCAAACGAAAAGCGGAGCTGGTTCTGGAAGAACATCGGATTCTGGTTTGTGCCAGCGAGGTCGGAGAAACTGGGACCGGAGGAGTGGGCGAAGGTGCTCAAGAGGTCGCAGCCCGCGAAGCGACGGATGCGGCGGCTGCTTGCGTTGTTGTGGGTACCAGTGCTGGCGTTTGAGATTGCGGTGAGCCTGCGGGTGGTGCGTCTCGATCCCTGGGCTGGACTGATGAGCGCTGCGATGCTGACGATGGTGATGGGGCTGGCGGTTCGGGCGCTCCGGATCGGGTTCGCGCAGGTCTCGCTGGAAGACCGGGCCGAGATGGAGCATGGCGAGGAGTTCGAAGCGCTGAAGGAGAAGCAGCGCGGGGAGATCTTTCAGCGGGCGGTGCGGGATGGACTCTTCGGCCGAGTAAAGGTCGACGAGCGCGAGGCCGAGCAGCGGCTGCGGGCGCAGGGGGCGGCGTACCGGTTGCTGGGACCCGCGTTGGTAGTGTTTGTCGCGGGGTATTGGGGCGTGTGCCTGTTCGGGCCGTTTGAGGCGACGCGGAGTGCCTTGGCTGTGACCGCGGTGGTGGTTACTTGGCTAGTGGCGCTGGTGCTTGCGGCGCCTACCATGATCCGCATGTGGACACAGCCTGACGAGCCCGGGGAGACTGCACCGGTTCCGGAGTGAACAGTCGTCAGATGCGGTGGAAGACATACATCCCATACAGCGGATGCGCCGCTAAGACTTTCCTACACGGAAGTGGTCAACACGCGCACACTCATGTCAACACTGGAGGTCGACGGTAGGACTTATATGCCGATGCGCCAAAGGAACCAGCGCCGAGAGGCACGATAGCTAGCTCGATGCCCTAAAGAGTTCTAGTCACGCGCTCCTCCGCAGAGCGTCGGGAGAGCTGTTAGCGTACCGACAAAGATTTATCGTGGACGTCTCATTCCGGAAACTGATACGCCACCGTATTCTCAGTGCGCATTGACCGAATTTCCCCGACCGTTTAACATCCCTCTTGCACTTCCATCATGATTAACGAAACCTTCGCCCACTACAGGATTCTCCGAAAACTCGGGTCCGGCGGCATGGGTGTCGTCTACGAAGCGGAAGACACCAAGCTCGGACGCCGGGTAGCTCTGAAATTTATACCTGAAGAAAATCAGCGGGACAGCCAGACTCTGGAACGTTTTCTGCGCGAGGCGCGCTCTGCCTCTGCTCTGAATCATTCGGGAATTTGTACTATCCATGCGATCGAAGAGCACGGCGGCCGCACCTTCATCGCTATGGAGCTGCTCGTTGGCGAGTCGCTCGACAAACTTCTCGCTGCTGGGCTATTGCCCATCACGCGCACAGTCGAAATCGGTATCCAACTCGCCGATGCCCTCGATACCGCGCACAAAAAAGGCATCGTCCATCGCGACATCAAGCCGGCAAATATTTTCGTCACGGAATCCGGCAGCATCAAAATCCTCGACTTTGGCCTGGCGAAGCTTCTCCCACGCAGCTCGGACGATCTCGCCGGCCATACTCTGGACGCTCCCGCGGACACTCTTCTAACCAGCCCCGGCATGGCCGTTGGCACTATCCATTACATGTCGCCCGAGCAGGCGCGCGGCGAAGAAATTGACGCGCGCAGCGATCTTTTTTCGCTCGGCGCCGTTCTCTATCAGATGTTGACTGGCAAACAAGCCTTCCCCGGTTCCACGAGCGCCGTGGTTTTCGACAACATTCTGCACAACGCGCCGGTCGCACCGGTAACCGTCAATCCCGATGTTCCTCCGGAGTTCGAGCGCATTCTCAACAAAGCGCTCGAAAAAGACCGCGACCTGCGCTACCAAGTCGCAGCCGAATTGCGCGCGGACCTCAAGCGGCTTCAACGTGAAATCGATTCCGGCAGCCGGCCCGCAAGCACACAACGTTCTGCTGCGCGTGTCTCGACGATTTCCGAACCGCCATCGTCTACACAGAAAGTGACACCCTCGGGCAGCTCCGCGATCGTCGACGCCGCCAGAAAACATAAGATCGGAACGGGCCTCGGGATTCTTGGCCTTCTTGTTGTAGTCGCCGCCGCCGCGTTCGGTATCTACTCCATCGTGGTTCGGTCGCGTCACGTACCGTTCGACACTTTCACCATCGAAAACCTAACTAACAACGGCCACGTGGTCCTCGCCGCCATTTCCCCTGACGGAAAATATCTGCTGCATGTTCGGGATGAAAACGGATTGCAATCCTTGTGGCTGCGGCATATTGCCACCGGGAGCAACACGCAACTCCTGGCCCCCGCCCCCACTCGCTACGCCGGCCTAACTTTTTCCCCCGACAACAACAACATCTACTGCGTCCGCAGGGACGAGTCCGAACACACGCTCGCCTCACTCTATTCCGCACCGATTCTCGGCGGCACGCCTCGTTTGCTGATCAAGGACGTTGATAGCCGCGTGACGTTTTCTCCCGACAGCAGCCGCTTCGCTTTCTTGCGCGAAGATCACGATTCTCCCACTTACGAATTGATCGTGGCGCACAGCGACGGTTCGCCCGACCGCACTCTCTTCAAGGACGTTCCTTTGGCTGGCAGCGAGGGGAATTACAGCCCCGCATGGTCTCCCGACGGCAAAACTATCGCCATAACCGAAACCCAAATGGGTCAAGGCATCACCGCTGCGGTCCTCACCGTGGATGTGGCTACAGGCAAACAACAGATCAAGGCGCTTTCAAGCAAAGAGGTTTTTATCAACCCTGTGTGGATGCCCGACGGTTCTGGCCTGCTCGTTTCAGGTCTAGGAGAGGGCGGCGTTTTGAACGCTCAGCTGGGCATCGTCAGCTATCCCGGAGGGGATTACCGGCGGTTGACGACAGATACCAACTCCTATCTTTACCCTACGATCTCATCCGATGGCCATTCCATCGTCGCGAACCAATCGCAATCCAAGTATGAACTCGAAGTCGCCAACCTTGCGCAGCCGGATGATGTTCACCCCATCAGTCTGTCGTCCAGCAGTTCGGTGTGGAATTGGGATTGGACGAGCGACGGCCGCATCGTGTTTGCGCAGATTCCCGATATTCGCGTCGTCAAGCCCGAAGGCGGCGAGACCTTGATCTACTCGGACGCCGCTCACGTGTCCGATCAGGTTATTTCCTGCGGCGGAGGCCGCTATTTTGTGATTCGTTCCGAGGGAAGAGCGGGCAAGGTTGCTTTCAATCTTTGGAGGATGAGCACCTCGGGAACGGACTTCAAGCAACTAACATTTGGCTCTGCCGAAGCCGATCCACTTTGCTCCCCAGATGGCAAATGGGTGTATTACGTCGATTATGCGGATAGCCAAGCCCTCAAGCGGGTTTCCATCGATGGCGGTTCTCCGGAAACGATCTTGGCCACGGCCCAGGGTGCTGCGGAAATCTCCCCCGACGGCAAGAGCGTGGCCAGTCTGGAAGTTCGCGAGCTGGACCACAGACTGGTCCTCAACATTTTTTCTCTCGAGGACAAAAAAGTCGCCTTCCATGACATCGATCCGCGCGCTTCCTGGCCGTTTGCGTTTGCTCCCGACGGTAAGTCCGTAGTTTTTGCGGTTCGCGAAAAAGGCGTCAGCAACCTTTGGACGCAGCCTCTCGATGGCTCCGCGCCACATCAGCTCACTCATTTCACTTCGGAGAGAATCGAAAAGTTTCTCTTCTCCAAGGACGGCACGAAAATCGCGATGCAACGTGGCCACAACGAATCCGACGCCGTGCTCCTTCGCGACACTTCCCACTAGAGCAGCGCCCTTTCCGTTCAATGAGCATTTCCTCGAATGGGGCGCAGCATTGCTGCGCCCCTACAAGGAATTCGTCTCGGTTAGTTCATTTCGAGGAATGGTTTATGCGAGGAGGCTGCGAGATCGGAATTGGGGATTTGCGAAACTCAGGGAGTCGCCGGACCGGGACCGGAAGGGCTTGCCGGTGCCGCGCCGTCGCGATTCGCGCGGGCAAAATACCCGCGCCGGGCGCGCACTTGATAGCCCTTGTGGTCGGGCACTTCGATACGAATCTTGTGGTATCGCCCGTCGAGAACGTAGTTCGTTGGCATGTAGGCAATCGAATACTGATTGCGCAATTCGTCGCCAATGTCCTGAAAGGACTGATCCAAGTCATCGACGTGATACGGGAAGAAAGCTCGACCACCAGTTTCGTCGGCCAAGTCCTGCAAAATCTTGTCGCCTTCCGTCAGGTGAGTCTTCCGGTTGGCCAGCTTGTCGGGATCCGTCTGCGATAGCTGAATCCACTGCGTACTTGTGCTGATGGTATAAATCACCACACTGGTACGCTGAGCCATTTCGATGGCCTCGCCCCGGGTGTGCGTCGAAAGATTGTCATCTCCGTCGCTGATGAGAATCATCACGCGCCGCACGATGTCCGGCTGGTCGCCGGGAGGACGCGGCGGATGGCTGAGCTCATTTTGGCAAGCCTGGTAAATCGCATCATAAATCGCGGTGCCGCCACCCGCACGCGTCTGCATAATCTGATCGCGCAGCAACCCCGGATCGCCGGTGAAGGCTTGCACCACCTGCGGCTCGTCATCAAACGTCATTACGAACGCTTCATCTCTTCCGCGCCGAATTACGCTGAACAGAAAATTAATCGAGGCGTCCTGCTCGAACTTGATGCGGTCGCGGATGCTGTTCGACGTGTCGACAAGCATGCCGATACGAAGAGGCAAGTCCGTTTGCTTGCTGAAATAACGAATGTCTTGCGGAAATTTTTCGTCAAAAACCTGGAAGTCTTCTTTTTGGAGATCGGGGACCAATTTGTTGCGCCGGTTGAGCACGGTGAAAAGCACGTCTACCAGGTTGACGACCTGAATGATCCTTTGCGGAGTCTGCGGCGGCGGCGTTGGCGCGGCAGCCTGAGGAGGTGGCGCAGATTGCGCTGGAGCAGCAGGCTTTTCCGGCGCCTGCTGCGCGCGGTCGCTGACCGCTGCCGTCAGTAAAACTGCTACGATTAATGAGGAGATTAGTGCCCTGGACATGTCAGTTGATTATAGGTAGGTAGCGAGCGCAGCGTCAATTCTGCTCGAATCCTCTCCGGCAGCCTCCGAGAGCTTGGTGACAAATTCCCGCAATCCTCGCGGTAGCGGTGCCCGGACTTCGAGCCAAGCGCCGGTTCGCGGTTGCGTAAAGCCCAGCCGCGCCGCATGCAAGAAGTTCCGCCCTAGCGCCGGCATTGCAATCGTCTCCCGGTTCTTAGACGCACGACGCGTGTTTTCAGTGTCTACACAAATTTGGGGAGCCGCCCCGTAAAGCGTGTCGCCCACCACGGGATGCCCGATCGCCGAAAAATGGACCCGAATCTGATGTGTCCGGCCGGTGTGCAACTTCACTTCGACCAGGGTTGTCCCATCGACTTCGGCCAGTGTCCGCCAATCCGTGCGAGCTTCCCTTGCCCCACTGAGCCGTAAGGTCTCCTGAAGGGCGCTGCCCGGTTTTTGCTTGAAAGCAGCCATTCGAGTGCGCCGGTGCAAATCGCGTCCAATCGCGAATTCAATGCGGCCTTGCTTCTCCTTCAAGGTACCTTCGACCAGTGCAAGGTAGGTCTTCTTCACCAGGCGTTGTCGAAACGTCTCGGCAATTTTCGCGTGCGCGAAATCGTTCTTGGCTACGAGGATGACTCCAGAAGTTTCTTTATCGAGGCGATGCACAATCCCCGGCCGCAACGCATCGCCGGCCTGCGAAAGGGCCTGGCCACGCCCAAGTAACGCATTCACAAGAGTCCCGCGCGGGTTCCCTGCCCCTGCGTGAACGGTCATGCCCGCGGCTTTGTTCACCACGATAACGTCGTCGTCTTCATAGAGAATATCGAGTGGAATATCTTCGGCTTCAGCCTGCATCGGGGGCCGCGCCTGCGCATCCACTGTGATTTTCTCGCCCGCTCGCAAGCGATGGGCGCCCTTCGACGGCTTGCCGTCGACGAGCACCAGCCCCGCCTCAATTAATTCTTGAATCCGCGTGCGGCTCAATTCAGGGAGTTGCGCAGCCAAGTAACGATCCAGACGTTCGCCGGCGTCGCTCTTTTCAACTGCAAGCTGGTGGGTGATGGGCGGAGACACGGAGAGATTCTAGCAGCTTGCCGCAGCCGAGAATCAAACCCTCTCGTCGGCGGGATGACTCAGAGGGACTATGCGGACGAACGGCTCTTTGTTGCCGAGGAGCTTGTTTCTTTGGGACTGAAAAATAGATCGAGAATCAAAAGAATAGCGCCGATAGTAATCGCAGAGTCCGCAACGTTAAACGCAGGCCAGCGGTATGTGCCAATCCATACCTCAAAAAAATCGGTCACGGCGCCGTGAAGAATGCGATCCGTGACGTTTCCTGTAGCTCCGCCCAACAAGAGGGCAAGCCCCGCGGACGCCATGACGCCGCCTTGTCCAGCTACGAGCAACCAGGCCAGTGCGCAAATCACGACAAGAGATCCGCCAGTCAGCAAAATGCGGAGCCAAGGGGAATGCGAATCCGCAAAGAGGCTGAAGGCGATCCCCGGATTGCTGCTGTGCACGAGATAAATAAAATGGCGCACCACTTCGTGACGCCAGCCAAGGTCCGTTTGCGTTTCGAACCAGGCTTTGGTGGCGCGATCGGCCAGGACAATTCCGAGGGTGAGCCATAGCCATCGCAAGCGCGCAGGCAATTTCATGAACGGGCAAACTCCAATCCTTCAATTTCCGCTAGCGCTTCGCTGCAGCGTTCGCAGATGCCAGGGTAGCGGGTATTCTCGCCCACATGCGTCGAGTAGTTCCAGCAGCGCTCGCACTTTGTGCCGGCTGCCGCTATTACGCGCAACGCCAAGCCTGGAAAAACTTCAGAACGGAAGGAATCCCCGTGGAGACCGCGCGTGCGAATCTGTCCTGCCGAATCCGGGGGAACTCCTACCTGCGAAACAATCAGCAAACCCGGAAGCCAGTTTGCATATTTTCGCAACGTGGGCAGCAGTTGCAATTCCGCGTTCGAAGTGAATAGCTCAAAATTTACTTTGGCCTCGAGACTGGAATTGATTCGCTTCGCGCTGCGCGCTGCTTCGAGCGCTTTTAGGGCTTCGCCGCGAATTTTGGCAAGCAACTCCCAATCCGCGGCAGCCGACGCGGCGAGCCCGGTTTGGAAATCCCGCGCCTCCGGGAATCGTGCGATGTGAACGCTCTCCCCGTCGCTGGAGGTTTTCGGCAAGTGTCTCCAAATTTCTTCGGCGGTAAAAACCAGGACGGGCGCTGCAAGTCGTACCAAGGCGCTGGAGATTTTCCAAACGGCGGTTTGCGCCGAGCGCCGGGAACGGTTCTTCGCTGCTTTTGTGTACAGCCGGTCCTTCAGGACGTCAAAATAAAACGCGCTTAGATCCACAACGCAGTAATCGTGAATCGCGTGATACACGCGGTGAAAATCATACGCGGCGTACCACTCTCGGCATTTTCTGACCAATTCTGCCGTGCGCTCCAGCATCCACCGATCGATTTCTTCAAGCTGCTCATTCGGTAGAACGTCTTGACCAGGCTCGAAATCGAACAGATTTCCGAGTGCGAATCGAAAGGTGTTGCGAATCTTGCGGTAGGCTTCGCTGAGCTGAGTCATCACCCGCTCGCTCATTTTCACGTCGGCTTGATATTCCTGCGACGAGACCCACAGTCGCAGAAGGTCCGCGCCCCATTTTTCGCAAATATCGCTGGGTAAGACGACGTTTCCGAGCGACTTGGACATGGGACGGCCATGTTCATCGAGCGTCCACCCGTGGGTAACCACGCTTCGATATGGCGCGTGATCGCGCAAGCCTGTTGCGATCAGGAGCGAACTCTGAAACCAGCCACGATACTGGTCCGGGCCTTCGAGATAAACATCTGCAGGCCACTCGTTCCCTTTCAAGACCGCAAGATTAGAAGATCCTGCATCGAACCACACGTCGAGAATGTCATTTTCTTTGCGCCAAGCGCCTGCGCCGCACGAACATTTTGTTCCCGGAGGCAATAATTCCTCCGCGGTGTGCTTGTACCAGGCGTCCGCGCCTTCCCGTTCGAACCACTTGACCACGTTGCGCAGAGCCGTAAAATCTTCCAGCCTCGTCCCGCAACCCTCGCAATAAAAAACGATAATCGGGACGCCCCAGAAGCGTTGCCGCGATACGCACCAGTCCGGCCGCTTCTGGATCATTTCGTAGATGCGCTCTTCTCCCCAGGCCGGAATCCATTTCACGCCATGAACTTCTTCGAGGGCCTCCGCGCGGAGCGTTCCTTGTTTGCCGTGCGCCGACTGATCCATCTTGATGAACCACTGCTCCGTGGCCCGGAAAATCACCGGATTGTGACAACGCCAGCAGTGCGGATAGCTGTGGGTATAACTGTGACTCCCAAGAAGCGCCCCGCGATCCTGCAGCAGTTTCACGATGATGGGATTTGCGTCAAAAACATTTTTGCCTTTGTATTCAGGCAATCCTTCGAGGTAGACGCCTTTGTCATCAATTGGCGCGTAAATTTCGAGACCATATTTTTGTCCCGAGAGAAAATCATCCGAACCGTGGCCTGGAGCCGTGTGCACGATGCCGCTGCCCTGATCGAGCGTCACGTAATCTGCCAAAATTCCGGGAACCTGCATCGGCAAAAAGGGGTGCTGGAATTTCACGCCTTCAAAGTCCCTCCCCTTGGCGGTCGAGCGCACGCGCACTTCTTTGATTCCGCAGTCCGCCTGCAGCGCGGCGACGCGATCCGCGGCAAGCAGGAGCGCTCCCTTCTCCGTTTCCACAACTACGTATTCGTAGTCTGGATGAAATGCCAGCGCCCGATTGTGGGGAAGAGTCCACGGCGTTGTCGTCCAAATGACTGCGCTCACGTCGCTCATCGCGGCAAGCTGGTTTTTCCCGTCGCCTACCACGCCAAATTTTGCCCAAACGGAGAGGCTGGTGTAATCCTCATACTCGACCTCGGCCTCAGCCAGTGCCGTCGTATCGTAAATGCACCAATAGACCGGCTTTCGCCCGCGATAGGCGTAACCCTTCTCCATGAAGTCGAGCAGCGCACCAGCGACAATGGCCTCGTACTCATGGCTCATCGTGAGATACGGATCATCCCATCGCCCCAAAACTCCCAGCCGCCGAAAATCCCGCTTGTGCTGCTCGACGTAGCGCGTCGCAAACTCGCGGCAAAGCATGCGAAACTCTGCAGGCGAAACCTTCCCTTTCCCTCCAAGCTCTTTTTCTACCTGCGTCTCGATCGGCAATCCGTGGCAATCCCAGCCGGGGACGTATGGCGCGTAATGTCCGGCCATGCTTTTGGATTTGACGATTACGTCTTTGAGAATCTTATTGAGGCCGGTGCCGAGATGAATCGTGCCCGTGGGATAAGGGGGACCATCGTGCAAAACAAACAGTGGCTGGCCCTTACGCGCCTCTAGAATCCGCTCGTAAAGTTTTGATTCCTGCCAGGCCGCGAGCTGTTTCGGCTCATTTTGAGGTAGCCCAGCCTTCATTGGGAAATCGGTCTTGGGCAGATTTAGTGTTTTCTTGAGTTCCAGAGGTTCGGCCATTTATGTGAGTGCCCGGAGTTTCGCTTGCTCGATTAGAGTTCTGCTCAGCTTATTTTCCGTACTGTGGTTCAGGTATTCAGCCAGAAACATCGGAAAGCATTGTAATTCCGTATGTTACAATGATTGGCAGCTGGTGTCAGCGGCTGGGGTCGCGCAACCTTTCCCGGCTCTCGCGAATCATATCGATTCAGGACACCCTACGGAGCCCAGCTGCGTCTAAACCAGGGGGAAGATGGTGCCGGACCTTATCGTCAATCTCGTTCCGCCTGAAGCAATAAAGTCCGGAGTGTCTGCCTCCCGCGATCAAGAGGCCGTTCCAGTACCAGCTGCAGCAGTGCCCAAGTTTGGCGCACCCGATCTGCTTATTCCCGACAATTTTTGGTCTAACCTCAAACAATTTCTAACTGAGAGGCCCGTGAACGTCACGGATCGACCCGGCGCGCCCTTTGTAAAGACCGTATTTGGCGCGGGAGTGATGGATAATTTCAAGGATTTCTTCAGTTCGCGTCCAGTGCCGAAAGGCCCCGTGAACAGCCGGCTGGCAGTCTCCTGGGGAACCAATTTCGGTGGCTTTGGATCTCGTATCAAAGAAGCGTTCTTCCCTGCAAAGCTTCCGCCTGCGAACTTCACCAGCAAGCCCGTGAAGGTGAAGGACATCTGGACGAAGGACGAAAATTTCGGCTGGACACAAATCATTTCTTTTGCGATTCACGGCAGCGTCTTCGCTTTGGTCATACTGATTCCTCTGTTTTGGCATTTTGGGACCAAGACTGAAGCGAAAAATAAAGCCGTCGATGTAACTGCGATTGATCTTTCACCGTACATGGCAAAGCTCCCGGCGGGCGCGAAGAAAGCGGGAGGCGGTGGCGGTGCGAATGACCATACCCTGGCTCCCGTCAACAAAGGCAAGCTCCCGAAATTCCAGTGGACGCAGTTCACTCCGCCTCAAGTGAAGCCTCAGAATCCGGATCCCAAGCTGGCGATGGACCCGGCGCTGCTCGGGCCACCGGACCTCAAGGTGCCGAATATTAACGCGGCGACCTTTGGCGATCCACTAGCGAACGGCGTAAGCGAATCTCTCGGGCACGGAAATGGCACGGGAATTGGCAGCGGCACTGGCGGCGGCTTAGGTCCCGGGGAAGGCGGCGGCACGGGCGGCGGGGCGTTTCGCGCCGGCGTCAATGGAGTGGGTATCCCGGAATGCATTTATTGCCCGCCACCGCTCTATTCGGATGATGCGCGCAAGGCAAAGTACATGGGGACCGTGGTGTTGCAAGTGACCATTACGCCCGACGGCCGCGCGGTTAACATTTCGATTCTCAAGGATCCAGGAATGGGCCTTGGGGAAAAAGCAGTCGAGTCTGTGCGTACCTGGAAGTTCCGGCCGGCCGCGGGACCGAACGGCAAGATTGTGGCCGTGCAAGTGCCGATTGAAGTGACGTTCCGGCTGTATTAGTTTCTCCTCCTGCGTCTAAACGCTCGCCTTTTCCATTTCGGCTTTCTTTAATTGCTCAAAACTTGCTGCGCAGGCAACCCACATTTGTTTCCAGACTTCTGACTAATCGACTGTTGCCCGCCTCCAGATGCAGTTGGGCCGAACCGTGAGGCGGAGACGGAGGCCTGCGCATGTACGATCCAGCTCTGCATCCTTTTTCCGGCAATGATTCCACGACAGAATCCTGGCTCCATCGTGTTCGAGAAAACCTGGGCCAGCTCCTAATTCCTTCGCATTTCAAACCATCTTCGGCAAACGGCGCTCCGATTCATCTTTTGATGTTTGATAAATCGCTGCGGCCGGCGCGCGCGCAAGGCGCTTCGCTGATTACGCATGCTGCCGTTTTCGCTGCGATTGTGTTTCTCCTGGCAAATACGAAGGGAGCGTCTAAATCGCCTTTCTCTGGTGAAACAACTCCGGTGGGACCGAACACTCCTTCGGCGGCACTCATCCGTAGCCTCACGAGCGCGCATCCCTCGGGTGGCAGAGGCAGCGGAGGCGACCAAAACCCCGTTCCCGCGACGCGCGGAGACTCTCTGCCACGTTCGCCAATCGTTCTGGTGAAACCCACGCTCCCACAAAATGAGCACCCGCAGTTACCCGAGCCACCCGCGATTTTTGACCCGAACGCAGCGGCTGTGCTCACGCCTCACGGGGAAACAGGACTGCCGTGGATGCCGGACGATACGAACTCTGCGGGTCCTGGGAAGGGACACGGCATCGGGTCGAAAGATGGCGACACGATTGGTGATGGCGGGATCGGGCCGGGTGGCGATGGCACCGGGAAGGGTCCGTATGGGCCGGGATTCGTTCCCCCTGGTTGCGCGTATTGTCCCTATCCGACCTATACCGATGAAGCGCGACACGGCAAAGTGCAGGGTGCGGTGACGCTCGCGGTTCTCGTTGGGGCGGATGGCAGGGCGCAGGACATTCGCATCGTGAAAGGCATCGGTTTTGGCCTGGACGAGCGCGCAATAGAGACCGTGCGCGGCTGGAAATTTATTCCGGCTCGCGACGGTGCGAAGCATGCTGTGGCTGCCTGGGTCACGGTCGAAGCCGTATTTCGCCTGTTCTGACTTTAGGCTTATTCGTAGGTGACTCAAGCAACACATGCTAGGGTTCTTGTGTCTGGGCCCTAGACAATCTGGTAGGATTTCGGCATGAGAAGAGCAACAGGCGTTTCCTTGGCTATCCTCGCGGGATGGGTGTGCTTCGCACACGCGGCGCGGACACAAAACTCGGCGGCCAGTCTGGATATCACGGCGCGCGTATCGCCGACGGCAGCGCGACCGGAACCAGTGCGCCAAATCACCTTGTACATTCTGACGAAAAGCTACGCGGACATCGCCAAGGAAGTCGAAGATACAGACGTCATTCCCCCGCGCAATGAATTCATAGACGGGTTGAAAGTATCAAAGGAATTGAAAGCCTGGCTAAAAGCGCACGAAACGCTCGACCTGACGGCTCCTGATCTGGATAAACTGCTAAAGCCCGATGACATCATCCATACGCCGGAATTTTTGCTGGCTTACCAGCACGCCAACAGCGGCGGTGTAACCAAAGATATTCCAAAGCCGAAGTACAAGGACGCCGACAAAGAGACGCATCCCGAGAAGTACGAAAAAGACTTGCAGACGTATTACACAGCTCTGAAGAAATTTATTATTGCGAACCCGGCGACGGTTTCCGGCGTGGAGTTGGAACTGAACGCCGTAAATCCCGAGACAAAGTGGACGCTGATCCAGAGCAATCAGAGGAAGCACGTGCAGAAAATGGCTCCGGAAGTGGCCCAAACAAAATATCTGGTTGCTAAAGTGGAAACGGACCTGGACGGGCACGCCTTCCTGCGAGAGTTGGCGCCAGGTCATTACTGGATTAGCACGCTGAACCTCGATGCAAGCGCAGGCGACGCGCATGTGCGCTGGGATGTGCCAATTACGGTTCAAGCGGGTCAAGCTTTCCGCCTCGAACTCACGAATCTAAACGCCACGGACACGCTGGCAGCGTCGGGACCTTCGGCACCATAAGGCGCTCAGGCCACAGCAGCCATGGGCACACCATTCCTTTGGCTGACCTTTAATCTCTTCGTACTCGCCTCGATTGCATTGGATCTTGGCATTCTCCACCGGCGTCCCCACAAAATGGAAACTCGGGAAGCGATCACCTGGACGCTCATCTGGGTAGGGCTGTCCCTGGGGTTTGGGCTTGGGGTGATGTATTTCTCCGGCGAGCAGCGTGGGCTGGAGTTCTTCACGGGGTATGTGATTGAAAAAGCTCTGAGTGTGGACAATCTTTTTTTGTTTTTGGTGATTTTCCGCGCGTTTGCTGTGGATGAAAAGATCCAACACCGGCTTCTGGAATGGGGGATTCTCGGGGCGCTGGTAATGCGCGGAGTGATGATCGCGGCGGGAGCAGGGCTGATCGAGCGGTTCAGCTGGATCCTGTATGTTTTCGGCGCGTTTCTCGTATTTGCCGGATTGCACATGCTGTTCGCGAAGAAAGCGGAGATGCATCCCGAGGAGAACCGGATTTCGCGGTTTGCACGGCGACATCTGCGAGTCACGAAGGAGTATACGGGGAGCAAGTTCTTTGTGCGGCAGGAAGGGAAACTTTTCGCCACACCTTTGTTCGTTGTGCTTTTGATTGTGGAGATCACGGATATCACCATGGCTGTGGATTCGATTCCCGCGATTTTCGGGATCACGAGGGATCCATTTATTGTGTATACGTCCAATGTGTTCGCGATTTTGGGTTTGCGGTCGATGTATTTTCTTTTGGCCGGCGTGCTGGGGAAATTGCGGTATCTGACGGCGGGTCTCTCTTTTGTGCTGGCGTTTATTGGGGCGAAGATGATTGTTGAGCCGTGGGTGCATATTTCGGTGGAGATTTCGCTAGCGGTGGTGGCAGGGATTTTGTTGGTGGCTTTGGTGGGTTCCCTTCTGGTTGGCGCAAAAGCAAAAGGAAGATGAGGGCACACGTTTGCCGGCCCGCAATGGCTTCTGGGGTGCATGAGTTAAGAGCGGGCACGGCGTGCCGTGCCCCTACGAGTTGGGTGGAGATGAACAATATGGCCAATGGGATGTGTTGGTTCGCGCGGATTCTTTGTTGCATGGTTGTCGTGCTGGGGATTGTTTGCGCTCCGGCCCTTGGCACAGCGGGCGCTAAAAAGATAATTTTGGATACCGATCCGGGAACTGATGACGCTATGGCCCTGATGCTGGCGCTGAATTCGGCGGAACTGGATGTGAGGGCTATAACCGTTGTGCCGGGGAACGTAACGGCCACGCAAGGTTTGGAAAACGCGCTGCGGATGGTTTCGTTGGCGAACCGGTGCGACATTCCGGTGGCAGGCGGGGCGCAACATCCCTTATTTCAGAAATTGATCACGGCGGAATTCTGGCACGGCAAAAATGGACTGGCCAACATTGAATTGCCAGCAAGCAAATGCAAGGCGGACGCCCGGTTCGGACCCGACCTCATCATTGAATTAGTACATGCCTATCCACACGAAATTACGCTCGTGCCTGTTGGTCCGCTGACAAACATTGCGCTGGCGATTGAAAAAGATCCAAGCATTGTGCCGCTGGTCAAAGAAGTGATTCTGATGGGCGGGTCGCTAAAGGGTGGCAACGTGAATGCGTCCGCGGAAGCGAATATTTACAACGATCCAGAGGCAGCACAAATCGTTTTTCAGGCGGGCTGGCCGCTTACGATGGTGGGACTCGACGTCGGAGATAAGACACTGTTTGGCCGCAAACAACTTGAGCAACTTGGGCGGACTCACGGTCCGGTGAACGATTTTATTTATGGAGTGACGAAATTTCTTGTGGAGCTGTCGGAGAAATTCGGGGACACCGGGACGCCGATGTACGATCCGCTGGCGGTGGGAGTGGCAATCGACTCAGCGCTGGTGACGGCACCGGCGATGCATGTCGACGTCGAAACGCGAGGCGAATTTACGCGCGGGGAAACGGTGGCGAATCGCCGGAACGAGATCGAGCGCAACGTACTGCACCATTTTCCGGATGGGGACCGTTACGTGATCGAGGGGCTCGATAAAGTCGCGCCGAACGCTAATGTTTGCCTCGACGTGCAGGCTGAAAAGTTCTTGCAAATGTTTGTTTCGCGGATTCAAAGCAAGTAGTGCAGCCTGCAGTGAATGTCCTGTGGTAGTAAAAGTTGTTCCCTCAAGAGCGCTATTCGCGGCGCAACCTCATTAGAGTTTTCTAAAGTTCATCTGCACGAAGAACCGGGCGATTTGGCCATCGGAGCGCTAGGAAAGCACAGGGGTGTGTGCGTGCAAGCGCGAGAAATGGAAGCTGCAAGCTACGGCAAACATACTGATACGAAGCGAATTAGTGTGATATACCCAGGGCGCCAATTCGGGCCCGTGCGAATAGTTTGCTGAGCTTTTTTAGGCCCCATTTTCATTTCGGAACATTAAGGGGCGGGACGGTGAGCCATTGAACGAGTGTGGCAGCGAATGATGCCGCGGGGGCGAAGGCCGGGACGCCCAGACAGTCGGGGGAATGATTGACTCCTGACACGCGCTGGAGGGTACGGCAGGTATTGGTCGCGGTGTGCTTTGTGGTGGTGTACGTACTGGTAGACCGAACGACGGTCTCGTTTCAGATTTGGAACGAGATCAGCGCATGGTATCCGCCGACGGGCCTGGCACTGGCCGCGCTGATTGGACTCGGGTGGCGGTACGCGCCTGTGATTCTGCTCGCGGAGTGCATCGCCTCGTACTTGAATTATCACCTGCCGGTACGTTCGTACTCATTCCTCATAGGGAACGTAGAGTTCATCTCTGTGTACACGGCTGCGGCGGTGGTGCTGCGGCGAGGGGTGAAAATAGATTGGCGGCTGCGAACCATGAGGGATGTGATGTGGCTGCTGCTCGTCGCGACGTGTGCGGCGTGCGTCGTCGCGTTCGTGGGGACAAGGTTCCTCATGGCGGACCACTTGATTCCCGTGCAGGGATACCTGCTTGCAACGATGAATTGGTGGATTGGAGATGCGGTGGCGATCGGATCGATCGTGCCGTTTTCTCTGATTTATGTTGTGCCACGCCTGCGGCGGTACATGGGCTACACCGAAAAAAGCGGCAAAGCGCGCGAAGCGACTCACAAAGCGGGCAGACATGAATTGCAGGGATTCGGGCGCGCTGTTGAATCGGGGCTGTTCGCGGCGGGGATTGTGGCGGTGTTGTGGGCGGCGCTGAGCGGCAGATTTTCCAGCGGGAATGAGATGTTCTACCTGCTTTTTCTGCCGCTGATTCTGGTAGCGGTGCGGCGAGGATTACGAGGTGCGACGGCGGCAATCCTGGCGCTAGACACGGGAATTATCCTGGCGCTGAAATTGTATCAGCGAAGTTACAGCGAACTTACCCTGCTGCAATTCTTGATGCTGATTCTATCGCTCGCTGGGCTGGTGTTGGGAGCTTTGATAAGCGAACGTGACGAGAACGAACAGAAATTGTCGGAAGAAGAAGCGCGGATGCGGCTGCTGCTGGAATCGACGGGGGAAGCTGTGTACGGAGTGGACAATCAGGGAGAATGTACGTTCTGCAACCAGGCATTGCTGCGGCTGCTGGGGTACGCTTCGCAGGGGGAATTGTTGGGACGAAACATCCATGACGTAATACACCACACAAGCCGGGGCGGTGCAGCGATCGTTCGTGAAGCATGTTCGATGCAGAGAGAATTGCAAAGCAGGAGAAAATTTCACATACCGGAAGAGCTGCTGTGGCGGTCGAACGGGACCAGTTTCGATGCCGAGCTATGGTGCCATCCCTTGTTCGAGGATGGCGAGAGGCGCGGTGCGGTAGTTACTTTCGTGGACATTACCGAACGTAAAAAAGTGCAACAAGCGCTGCAGCAAGCGAAAGAAGATGCGGAAGCGGCGAACCGGGCGAAGAGCGACTTTCTGGCCAACATGAGCCACGAGATTCGAACGCCGATGAACGGGATACTGGGGATGACAACGCTGGCGCTTGAAACAAACCTGGACGCGGAGCAGCGCGACTATTTGAGCATGGTGAAGAGTTCTGGAGAATCACTGCTGACGCTGCTGAACGACATTCTGGACCTTTCGAAAATCGAGGCGGGCAAGCTGGACCTGGAAATCGCGGACATGTCGGTAGAAGACTGCATCGAGGAAGCGCTGGAGCCTTTGGCCCTGAGGGCGCAGCAGAAGGGCATCGAACTGGTGTGGAATGTGGGCAGAGACATTCCAGAAGTAGTTCGGGGCGATTCAACTCGGTTGCGGCAGGTCTTCATCAATTTAGTAGGGAACGCGTTGAAATTCACAAATCAAGGACAAGTTGCCATCTATGGGCGGCATGCGGGGACTACCGAGGGCGGATTGATGCTGGAATTCACGGTTTCAGATACGGGCATCGGAATAGCAGAGGAGAAACGAAAAAAGATTTTTGAAGCGTTCGCGCAGGCGGATATGTCCACCTCGCGGCGGTATGGGGGCACGGGACTCGGGCTTTCGATTTGCGAGCGGCTGGTGAACTTGATGGGTGGGCGCATCTGGGTGGAAAGCGAAGAAGGCCGCGGAAGCGAGTTCCATTTCACCATGAAAGTGTTCTGGGAGGCCGCAAAGGAGAAGCTCAGATTGCCGGCGGAGGAAACGCGGCAGCCGAAAATAAAATCAACTGCACGACGCGTTCTTGTGATTGGTCATAATCCCGTAAACCGTGAGTTGCTAGAACGCCTACTGCCGCGGTGGCATATGAAAGCCGTGGAGGCAGCGAGCGCGAAAGATGCGCTAGTTTTGCTGACGAGAGCCCAGGCCAGAGGCGAAGTGTTCTCGGCCATCATGATCGACAAGGATATGCCCAGCCCCGGGGGACTCGCGCTGCTCGCAGCCCTGCGAACCACCTGGGCACCTGATGTTCCAGCAATTCTGATTCATTCGCGGCCACTGGACGCAGTAGAGAGGAAAAAGTGCGAGCAGGCGGATGTGACTCGAACTATCCTGAAACCGTTTCGCCGCTCCACGCTGCATGAAGCGTTGCGGGAATGCCTGGGAGAAGCAAAGGATAAACGGTTCGCCGAGGCCGAGGTGCCCACACGGGAAGGACTCGTGGCGCTGCGGATCTTGCTTGCGGAAGACAATGTAGTGAACCAGCGTTTGACCTCGCGGCTACTGGAGAAAATGGGCCATATAGTGACGATTGCGGGCAACGGGCAAATTGCGCTGCAGTTACTGGCCCTAGAGGATTTCGATCTGGTAGCGATGGACATGCAGATGCCCGTCATGGACGGATTGGAAGCCACGGAAAAGATTCGCGCCAGCGAGAAGAAATCGGGAAGACATGTGGCCATCGTAGCGATGACCGCGAATGCGTTCGAAGAGGATCGAGAGAGATGCCGGCAAGCGGGAATGGACGGTTATATTGCCAAACCCGTAAGTTCCAAGTCGATTGAGACGGAGATTGCGCGGGTAATGGCTGCGCGGGAGAATGCCGAGAGGCTGGAAGTGCCGAGAAGAGGGTAGCGTTAGTGCCTTGAGTCCGCTAGCCGGAGTTGTAAGGAAAATTATTCCTCGTTAATCGCCTCACTTGATGAGTTTTCCTATTGCACAAGTCGTGTTGCAAACCAGGAGTGTGTGATACAAGACTTGTGCAGGTGACGAATTGGCTCGAATCGAAGCGGAGGTCGAAGTTCGGCCCGAATATTACACGGAGAGCACTTCGCGTTATCACACCGTGCAGAGGAACGAGGGAGTTCACTATTCCGATTTGGTCATGATGTGTACGGATCTTATATCACCGCGATCAGATAGTCCTTCCTACGCGGATACAGCATGACAAATCGCGCCTCGGCAGTGGAATCCATCTCGCCAGCTTTTGCCCGGACAAAGAAGTTGCTGTTTCAGCCGTTTCGCTTTGGGTTGTGGGCGCGTCTGGCCGTGGTGGCTTTGATTACGGGAGAAGCAGGAGGGGGTGGCGGTGGCGGGGGAAGTCTCCCGAACCTCAACACGCACCGGGGCCAAGGCGGCGACAATCAGTTTGGGAATTACTGGGCTGAGGCGACGCGACTCATAAGCGTACCCGGTTGGGAGCAGATCCAACCTTATATAGGGTGGATCGTGGTGGGCGCGGTGTTGGCGCTGGGACTGATGCTCTTGTGGATTTATAGTGACTGCGTTTACCGGTTTATTCTTTTGGATGCGGTGGTCACCGGCCAGTGCAGGTTGCGCGAAGGGTGGCGGCGGTGGAGAGCGGCCGGGCGTCGATACTTTGTGTGGGTCATCGGGTTCGCATTCGGGTCACTCGTTTTGGTGGGGGTAGTGGCAGGAATTCCGATCTTGCTGGCATATCGCGCGGGGTGGTTTGTGCATCCGGACCAGAACCTCGGCGTATTGATCAGCGGGGGAATTTTGCTGGGGCTGTTGGTGATTGCACTGGCGGCGGTGCTCGCGATCATTGAGATGCTGGGGCGGGATTTTCTGGTGCCAGTGATGGCGTTCGAAGATGTAGGGGCGATGGATGGCTGGGAAAGACTGCTCGCGATGATGGGCGCGGAAAAGCTGGCTTACGCTGCGTACGTGTTGATGAAGATCGTGCTGGCAATGGGCGGTGCGATCATTTTCACGATCCTCAATTTGATTGTAATTTTGATATTGCTGATTCCTCTGGCGCTGCTGGGGCTGATCGGATACCTCGTCGGCAGCGGTTTAGGGATTACGTGGAATATTTCGACAGAGCTACTCCTGGCGGGAGTGGGGCTGCTAGTAATCGCGGGCATTCTTTACGTTGTGGGATTTGTGTATGCGCCGGGACTGGTGTTTTTCCAATCGTACACGGTGGAATTCTTCGCGCCACGCTACGGGCCGCTCGGTAGCAAGCTGTTTCCGTTAAACCCGATGCTACCTCCCATGACGCCGCCCGTGCCACCACTGGTTCCGGGAGACGCATTCCCTACGTAACTGTTGGAGAAGTGCCGTATTCTGCAGCTCCGAGCTAGTCCTCTTCGAACATCACTTCGTCCACGTAGCACCACATCCAGTTTTCGCCGGGTTCGAACGAGCGAATGACGGGATGTTTGGTGGCGTGGAAATGCTTGGTGGCGTGTTTATTTTTCGAGGAGTCGCAGCAGCCGACATTGCCGCACGTCAGGCAGAGTCGCAGGTGTACCCAGGTATCGCCCATTTTGATGCATTCTTCGCAGCCCTTGGATTTTGGTTTTGCAGGATGGATGTGCTGAATGTGAGTGCAGACATCTGCCATATTTCTCTCCCGAGACGATTACTTCCCAGATTGGATTGGAATGCGAACTTGAAAGCGGGTGTCGCCGGGGACGGACGTGACACTAATCTGGCCGCCGACGTTCTTGATGATGCGATTAACGACATCGAGACCGAGTCCTGTGCCTTCGCCAACACCCTTGGTGGTGAAGAAGGGATCAAATATGCGCGAGAGCGCCTCAGGAGGGATGCCAGAGCCATTGTCGGCAATTTCGACGAGGACAAAATCGTTTTCGCGGGCGGTGTGGATGGTGAGTTTGCCGCTGTCCTTCATGGCATCGGCGGCGTTGTCGATGATATTGGTCCAGACCTGGTTTAATTCGCTTCCGCTGGCCATGACTTTGGGCAGACTAGGAGCGTAGTCGCGAACCACGGTGATACCGCGCTTAAGCTTATGATTCATGATGGTGAGAGTGGTTTCGAGGCCGCGCTCGATATCGACTTCCTGCATGGGGCCTTGATCCATGTAGGAATATTCCTTGATGGCTTTAATGAGATCAGAAATGCGCGCGGAGCTGTGCTCGAGTTCATCGGCGATGCGTTCCATTTCGAGGAGAGTGGCGAAGCGGGTGAGTTCAGGGCCGACAGATGCGCCAGCCGCTGCAGCGAAGGATGCGAGGTGCGTATCGGTCAAGCCAGCGTCCGCCAACGATGGCGATAGCTTCCAGGCGTCCTCTACATTATGTGCTTCGAGCCACGCTTGAATGGCTTCTTCGCGCTCGACGCGGGCAAATTCGTCTTTGAACTGCGCGGGTTTCAACGTGGTGCGAATTTCCTCTTCGCGTTCAGCCAAGAGGCCGCAGTCTTCGGGACCAATGTCCGTGTTGCGAGCTGCCTCGCGCAGACGAACCAAGCAATCGCGCAAAGCGGCCGCCGAACGGCGCGCGGCAGCGGAAGGATTATTGAGTTCGTGAGCGAGGCCGGCGGAAAGTTTGCCGAGGGCGGCGAGCTTCTCGTGCTGTTGCTCAGTGCGGGTGACGTTGCGAACGCGGTCCGCGAGCAAACCTACGAGACGGACCGTAAGCTCCGGCATTCTCCGGTAAAGTTCCGTGAATTGGCCAACCGGAAAGCCGAGGTAATGCGAGGGAATAACGGCACGGCCAGTTACCGAGATTACTTTCAGCCGCGAGAAAGGAAGCATACCGGTAACATCGCCGGTCGTGATGGTAAATACGGGGCCGTCGGCACTTCCATGCTCGGCCCGGGCGCGCATCTCGCCTTCGAGCATCACCAACATGTACACGGGCGGGTCGCCTTCGCGCATGATGATTTCGCCGGGAGCAGAGCGGCGTTCTTCGGATACGGAAACAAACCAAAGGAGTTCTTGTTGTGGCAGGTCCGCGAAAACACTTATATTGCGCAACTTTGCGACGAGTTCCTCGGCCGACAATGGCACGGCGTTTTCGGTCATGCGAGTCCTGCTCTCCTGATAGGCAGGCTCATTGTACCTTGGCCAGATATTGATGCATGAATTGGACGACGACGGCACCCTCGCCGACGCCGGAGGCTACGCGTTTTACAGAGCCGTGCCGTACATCGCCGACGACAAAGATGCCGGGGACGTTGGTTTCCAGCAAGCCAGGGTCGCGGTCGAGGGTCCAGGAAGCGGGTCGCTTGCCATTGTGGAGAAGATCGGGACCGGAAAGGATGAAGCCGCGCTCGTCGCGTTCGATAAGATCGCCAAGCCATTGGGTACGCGGCTGCGCGCCGATGAAAATGAAGAGGCTGGAGGCAGGAAGCTGGTCGCGTTTTCCGGTGGGCTCGCACTGTACAGTGATGCCAGTCAGGCGCGTTTCACCTTGGACTTCGACGACGGTCGTCTGCGGCCAAACTTCGATGCTGGGCATTTTTTCTATTTGCTGGATGAGGTAGTGAGACATGGTACTCGCGAGCGAAGTGCCACGAACGAGCATGACGACTTTTTTCGCATATTTAGAAAAGTGCATGGCGGCTTGCCCCGCGGAATTCGCACCGCCGATGATGTAGACCGTTTCGCCGCGACACGCGATGGCTTCGGAGGTTCCGCCGCCGTAGTAGACGCCGGCGCCTTGGAGGCGTTCGATGCCGGGGACGTCCAAACTGCGCCACTGAACGCCCATCGCTAGAAGTAGAGCGTTGCAGGAGATTTCGGCGCCATCAGCGAGCTTGATAAAACGATAGGGGCCGTCGATGCGGAGGGCGACGACGTCCTGTGGCGAGAGGATCTCAACCCCAAAACGGCGGGCTTGCGCGACGGCACGAAAGGCCAGGTCAGCGCCGGATAGTCCTGCGGGAAAGCCGAGATAGTTTTCAATGCGCGAGCTGAGGCCAGCTTGCCCCCCCGGGGCCTCGCGCTCGATTATGACCGTTCGAAGGCCTTCGGAAGCGCCGTAGACCGCCGCAGCGAGCCCCGCTGGTCCACCACCGACGATGGCAAGATCGTAGAAATTTGTCAGGGCATGAGTGCGGAGTCCGACTTTGTCGGCAACCGTCGGGAGAGGCGGCTCGGCTAATCTGGTGCCATCGGGGAATAAAACGAGCGGAAGCGTTTCTGCTTCGGGTCCAAGAGAGGCAATCAAAGTCCGGACATCCGGATCAGTTTGGGCAAGCTCGACATCGATCCATTGGTACGGAACCTGATTGCGTGCCAGAAAATCGCGCAGTTCGTAAGAACGGTTCGACCAGCGTGTGCCCAGAACGCGAATGCCTTCATAGAGCGGGCGGAAGGTTGAGTTCCAATCCGTAAGCAGTTCGTCGATTGCGGGATAGAGCTTTTCTTCCGGCGGGTCCCAAGGTTTCATCAGGTAATAGTGGATGCGAGCCTCGTTGATAGCCTCGATCGCGGCGGTGGTGTCGGCATAGGCAGTGAGCAGAGCGCGCTTGGCCTGGGGGTGGATTTCCATGGCTTCGGAGAGAAAGCCGACGCCGTTCATTTGGGGCATGCGCTGGTCAGCGAGGAGCAGTGCTACGGGATTATTGCGGGCTTTAAGCTCACGAAGGGTGGAAAGAGCGGCGCTGCCGGAGCTGGCGCGCATGACGCGATAACGGTCGGAATATTGGCTCCGGAGGTCGCGCTCGATGGCTCGCAAGACCTCCGGGTCGTCATCGACCGTGAATAGTACTGGTTTCGGCATATCCCTCAGATGATTTGGAAACGGGAATCGTTGCAACTTTCGCGCCAGGTTCGAACGGCGCCTGATTCTGGCCGGCTACTCACGCTACAATCTTTGGGACCCCTATGTCTAGTCCCCTCAATACAGCAATCGCTGGGCTCTGCGCCGCAGAGGCCTCCGCACGAGAGTCCGCCGCTGCGGAGATTTTTGCAACTGGGGGAGCTGCTGCGAAACACGCAGCAGAGTCTTGGCGGAGCGACGCGGAACTATCCGGATTGCTGCTCGGCTCGAAACCCGAGGCAACGGTGGGGTTGGCGGTACAACGGGAGACGTTTTCGAAGATTCGCACGGCTCATAGTGTTTCACGCCTGGCAGATGTCCCATCGGATCAGGATGCGGAAGAGTTTGAGCTGCACTTTGCAAACGGAGTTTCTTTGGACATTTTGACGTCGAGGGCGCCCGGCGGCGATGGGGCGATTGCGCGGTACCTGGGAAAATTTGGAGAAGGCGTGCAGCAAGTGGAATTTCGATGCTCCAATGTGGACCGGGCAACGGAGATTTTGAAAGAGAAATTTGGAGTTTCGGCGGTCTATCCTGAGACTCGGCCGGGGGCAGACGGAACGCGCGTTAATTTTTTTCTTATGCCTGTTCCGGGCGGCGGCAAAGTCCTTATCGAGTTGTACGAATCCGCAGCAAAGGCTCACCAGAAATAACTCACTTCGTTTGGACGATTTCGGTCCACGCGCGAAGTATCTCTCCGACAGTCCAGGCTTGAGCAATGCAGCCCCGAGGTGCGTGCGGCGGATCGCCCTCGAAGATTTCGGCTAGAGTACCGAGGCCGTACGCGCCGATGTTGGATCCTAGAGGTTCGAGGTAGCGGAGCGCTGCAGCGCGATCAGCGTATACGCGAAAATGCGCGAGCGCATGCGGACCCAGCAGCCAGCCCCAGACCGTTCCTTGATGATAGGCAGCATCGCGCGCGCGTTGATCACCACCGTAGTGGCCCTGATAGCCCGACTCGCCTGCTGCTAGGCTGCGAAGGCCGTAGCACGTAACCAGGCGCTGCGCGCAGATATCGACCACGGATTTTTGTTGATCTCTGCTCAGCGGGCTGACCGGCAACGAAACGGCGAGAATTTGATTAGGGCGGAGAGAGGCATCCTTTCCGCTGCTTTTTGCGGAGCCGGGAACGTCGATTACATCGAAGCAGCAGTTTCGCTCGGCATTCCAAAACTTTTGGAAACTGTTTTTGGCTTGCGCGGAGAGGAGTACGTAGCTGTCTGCGGATTTGTTCAGAAGACGGGCGAACTGCGCCATCGTTTCCAGGGCGTTGATCCACAACGCGTTTATCTCGACCGGCTTGCCAGTGCGCGGCGTGACGACCCAGTCGCCGACTTTGGCGTCCATCCAGGTGAGCTGAACGCCTGGACCACCGGCATAAAGGAGACCGTCGGTGGAATCGACGTGAATGTTATAGCGCGTACCGGCAACGTGAGCGTCAACCATTCCGGCGAGAATCGGATACAACTTTTCCAGAGTCGTGGTGTCCTGCGTGGCGTCAAAACATTGACGCACCGCTTCGAAGTACCAAAGCGCGGCATCGACAGTGTTGTATTCAGGCTTGCCACCCGCATCCGGAAAATTGTTGGGGAGCATGCCTCCGTCAACATAGCCAGCGAAAGCCAGCAGAATTCGCTTCGCAACATCGGCGCGACCCGTGACGAGTGCCAGTCCTGGCAAGGCGACCATGGTGTCGCGCCCCCAATCGCCGAACCAGTGGTAGCCCGCGATCACACTGTGGCCGTCTGGTTCCTCGGGAAGGGTGCGCTTAACGATGAATTGATCCGCGGCGAGAACGAGTTGACGCAACCATCCGGGAGCATTCGTGGTGGATTTTTCGTTTTGTGCTTGCCAAACTTTTAGGAACACGGATTCGTGATCGGCGCGTTGCGTGCGAGAGGTTCCGCCATCGAGCGCAGTGGTAGCTTCCGTGGTCACAACGATAGTGAGACTTTCTCCGGGGTTCAGCTTGGCCCGAAAGAGTGCAGCAAAGAGATAGTCCTCATGGTCATCCAGGCCGCGTTCCGTTTCTCTGGGCAAGTAACAATCGCGAAACCACTCGTGTTGCGGCTCGCAGGAGGCTTGAGCACTTTTTAGATAGAATGGCGTCGCGCCATCGAAGGGCAGAACCATCACGCCATTACCCACCGGGGCAATTTTCATGTGCCAGTCCCCCGCGTGGGTCACTGAATGAAAGTCGCGGTAGTTCACAAGAGCTTTTAGATCGATTTCGAGAGGACTACTGGCCCGCGCGAGAGTGTAGTGAACAAACGTCGTGTTTTCTCCCTGAACCATCCAAACGCGCTTTTCGAGCAAGGCATCGGCGAGTGCGTACGTCCAAACGGGGGTGGCACCTTCGAGACGGAAACTTTCGAGGTAGAGATAGCCCTGTGGGTCGATTGCGCCGCTTCCCCAGCGGTGCGTCGCGAGCGCGTACGCAGAGCCACCGTAGCGAACGGTTTCATCGACTGCCGCGACGAGCTGAGCCCGCCCGGCCGGCGGCTGAAGGGCAGCGATAAGAAGCCCATGGTAGCGGCGAGTCGTGCCTGTGGCGATAGTTCCTGAGGCGAATCCTCCGATGCCGTTGGTGACGAGCCACTCGCGCGATTCGGCCGCGGGGAGATTCCCACAAATTTCTCGGCCAAATTGAACTTGGGATAGGGACCCGGAATGCGGTTCGACTCGTTGAGGCGCCACCGCTCTACTTTTCTTCGGCATTGTCTTTGCCACGGTCCCCTGCTCCGTGCTTGCCAGGCTTGAGCCACTTGGTCATCAGGAAACGAGCGTGATCGTCGTAGCCTGCGCGACGATAAAGTTCCGCTGCCGGATCGTTACCTTGGTCGACTTCGAGATGGATGGCGTTCACACCCAACTCGCGGGCGCGCTCCTCGACAAACTGCATAGCGCGCTTGCCAATTCCTTGCCGCCGGTATTGCGGCTCGATGTACAGTTCATCGATGAAAGAATCCCGGCCGTGAAACTCGAAGCTATAGCCGAATGTCAGAACAATGTAGCCAACCGGCATGTCTTCGTCATAGAAAACCCACGCCTGTCCCAGGTTAGGACTCGCCAGAAACTTCCGCAGCACCTGGCGGACAACCGGTTCATCGAAAAAATAAGCACCCGGCTCTTGCTCAGCTAGATTACGCATCATGCGGAGCAACGCCTTCTCGTCCTTCGCGGACGCAGCATGAAAGATAACGCCACTCACACTACTCTCCGCTCTGTTCGATCAATTTGGAGACGAGGGCGGTCCAGCCTGTCTGGTGACTCGCGCCAAGACCGGCGCCATTATCGGCATGAAAATATTCATAAAAGAGGATGAGGTCCTTCCAATGTGGATCGCTCTGGAAAACCTCGGTGCCGCCCGCAACAGGGCGCCGACCGTCCTTGCCACGAACGAAAATATGAACGAGGCGGCGGGAAATCTCGGCGGCCACTTCCCACAGATCCGATTCGTTGCCGCTGCGAGCCGGGGATTCGACTTTGAAGTCCTCGCCGTAATAGTGGTGATACTTCTGCAAAGACTCCACGAGTAGATAGTTCAAGGGAAACCAGATAGGGCCACGCCAGTTGGAGTTGCCGCCAAAAATGCCGCTGGTGGATTCGGCGGGCTCGTAATCGACGCGGTTGACGTGGTCATTCACCTGGACCTCGTAAGGGTGATCGAGGTGATAACGGGAGAGAGAGCGGACGCCATACGGCGACAAGAACTCCGTTTCGTCCAACATGCGGCTGAGCATGCGCTTGAGTTGTTTGCGATTGGCAAGCGAAAGCAGGCGGCGAACACCTCGTGCGGAACGTTGCGTCATTTCGATGTGTTCCGGCACGTCCGCGTGATTGTCAATAAACCATTGCATGCGGCGCTTAAATCCGGGCAAGCGGTCGACGATTTCCGGCTCGAGAGTCTCCACAGCAAAAAGCGGAATCAGCCCGACCATGGAGCGAATCTTCAGGAAATGATCTTCGCCGCTTGGCAGATGAAGAACGTCGTAGTAGAAACCGTCTTCGTCATCCCAGAGAGAGATACCATCCGTGCCCATGTCGTTCATCGCATGGGCAATGTTTACGAAGTGCTCGAAAAATTTGCTCGCGACGTCTTCGTAAGCAGGATCTTCCTTTGCAAGTTCGAGTGCAATGGCGAGCATATTCAGGCAATACATGCCCATCCAACTGGTGCCGTCGGATTGTTCGAGATGGCCGCCAGTGGGGAGAGGCGCGGACCGGTCGAACACTCCAATATTGTCGAGACCGAGAAATCCGCCCTGGAAGATGTTCATACCGTCGGGATCTTTCCGATTCACCCACCAGGTGAAATTAAGCAGAAGCTTGTGAAATACCTTTTCGAGGAAAGCGCGATCGGCAACACCGCGTACCCGCCGCTCGATTTTATAAACGCGCCACGCAGCCCAGGCGTGAACCGGGGGATTCACATCGCCAAAAGCCCACTCGTAAGCTGGCAGCTGGCCGTTCGGATGCATGTACCACTCGCGGAGAAGAAGGATAAGCTGCTCCTTCGCGTAATCCGGATCCACAAGCGCAAGCGCGATGCAGTGGAATGCTAAATCCCATGCCGCATACCAGGGATATTCCCATTTGTCCGGCATCGACATAACGTCGTCGTTGTAAAGGTGCGTCCAGTCTTTGTTGCGGCCCTTCAAACGCTCTGGAGGCGGCGGGGGACCCGCCGGGTCGCCGTCCAGCCAGTTGCGCACGTCGTAGTGATAGAACTGCTTGGACCAAAGCAAACCGCCAAAGGACTGGCGCATCACGCTTTTTGCATCTTCGGATAATTCCGAGGTGACGCGCGACGCGTAGAATTCGTCGGCTTCCTTTTGGCGCAGAGAAAACACGCCATCGAAGCCTGCGGCAAAATCATTCGCGGCCGGCACGCCTTCGGGACGGTCATCGTGACCTGGCGAGGTTATGGTGCCAACGACACTCAGACTTCGTTCCATCGTTGCGAGCGGTTCCATGTCGGTAAGACGCAGCTTTAGTGTTTCGCTTTGGCCAGGTCCAAGCTGCAGGGGATAGTACGCGGCCATTTTCGTCCCTGTCTGCTTTGGGTTCACAACGGATTTGTTTCCACGAATCAAGTACTCGTGGAAAGCATCCTTCACATAGGGCGAACGGTTCTTGCCGTTGAAAAGCTTTGCGAAGTCAGTTTCGTTTTCGGTGAAGAGAAGCTCGGGCTTGCCGGCACAGAGTAGCCAGCGTTTGCCGTACTTCCAGTGTTCAATCTCGGCATTTACGCTGTCAGGAACGCTGGTGGCTCGTTGCACGCTGGGCCTGCGCAAATCCCTGCCCCACGACCAAGTGTTGCGGAACCACAACGAAGGAAGAAGGTGCAGGAAGGCCGCTTCGGGTCCACGATTTACGGCCGTGATCTTGATCAGGATGTCTTCGACGTCGGCCTTGGCGTATTCGATGAAGACATCGAAGTAACGATCCTCGGCAAAAACGCCCGTGTCTAGAAGCTCGAACTCAGGTTGTTCGCGGTTCCGTCTGCCATTCTCTTCCACGAGGCGCGTGTAGGGAAATTCCGCCTGCGGATATTTATAAAGCATTCGCATGTAGCTATGCGTTGGTGTCGAGTCCTGGTAAAAGTAATACTCCTTCACGTCTTCGCCGTGATTACCTTGATTCCCCGTGAGGCCAAACAGTCTTTCTTTGAGGATGGGATCGCGGCCATTCCACATCGCGAGGCCAAAGCAGATCATCTGGTGGCGATCGGAGATGCCGCCAACGCCGTCTTCGCCCCAGCGGTAGGCACGTGAGCGCGCATGATCATGTGGGAAATATTCCCAAGCGGTGCCGCCCGGGCTGTAGTCTTCGCGCACCGTACCCCACTGCCGTTCGGAAAGGTACGGCCCCCAGCGCTTCCAGTATTTTTTGCGGGTTCGGTCTTCTTCGAGCCGCTGGTCTTCCGTGGACTGGAGTCTGGCCATGGATTGGAGCTCCTCAATAGGCGCGCTTAAATTATGGTTTATGGTCGCATCTTTTGGAACCGAAGAGGCGATCGATGCGGGATGCATGCCTCTTCCGGTAAGTCTACAGGAAAAACGGCGATCCCTGGATGATTGGATGCTTCAGGTAAATATAGTACGGCTAAGAATTTGCAGGAATATTGTCGCACGCTACCGGAGCGGAGAACATTTCTTGAGCAAGAGACTTCTACAGGCTCGCGAAAACGCAGACAGGTTCAATCCGATGTACCCTAAAACTATGCGAGACCGTCCGTTTATTAAGAGAATATTCAAGGAGATCGAACATATGTTTCGGCGTCAAGCGCGAGTCCGGGGAGAGACACATCCGCGGTTACCTAAAATACCATTCGCGATCGTCACTTTGCTCTGCGTTTCCTTTTCGCCAGCCCGCGCCCAGGCGCAAGCGCGTTCGACAGAAGATCTGCGCAAAACGGATCAATCCGTGGGCGCGCTGATCCGCAAAGTGTCTCCGAGCGTGGTGCAGATTTTGGTGTCAGGGTATGGCCAGGTCGAGGAAAGCGAACACGGCAATACAGGCATAGTCATAGGGCGCCAGAGGGCGATTGGCTCGGGATTCATCATCGATCCCAGCGGATATATTATTACAAACGCGCACGTAGTGAAGGGAGCGCAGCGCGTACAAGTGGTGCTTTCGAGCGCCAACTCAGACGATTCCGCGGATGCGGGGCTTTCTACTAAGACGAGCCTCGTCCCGGCGCAAATCATCGGCGTCACTAGCGAAATCGATCTGGCTTTGCTCAAAGTGAATGCCACAGGTCTGCGCGCCCTAAAGCTTGCGAGCTATCGCAATCTTCAACAGGGTGAATCGGTGTTTGCCTTCGGAAGCCCTGAAGGGCTGACCAATACCGTGACGCGCGGAATCATTTCCGCAGTAGCCCGGCAAACTGACCCCGACGCGACGATGGTCTATATTCAGACAGATGCGGCCATCAACCCTGGCAATTCAGGTGGCCCGCTGGTCAATGTCGACGGCGACGTCGTCGGCGTGGATACTTTTATACTTTCGCAGTCTGGCGGAAACGAAGGGCTCGGGTTTGCCATTCCCTGCAGTGTTGTGAACATCGCTTACCAGCAGTTGCGCAAATTCGGCCATCTTCACCGCCCGGAAATTGGGATCAGCGTTCAGACGATAACGCCGCCGCTGGCGGAGGGTTTGAAGCTTCCACGCAACTTCGGAGTTGTGATCTCGGATGTTCTGCCCGGCGGACCCTCCGAAGCAGCAGGATTGCATATTGGAGACGTTTTGCTGTCCATCGACGGCAAAGCGGCAAGCAGCGTACCCTATGTGGCATTTCATCTGATGTCCCGCGAGAGCGGCGACAAAGTGCACCTTGACGTCCTGCGCGGGAATCTGCGGCTTGGTTTCGACGTGGCTCTGATGGAGCCGCCCAAGGATATGGATCAGATCGCCGCACTAGCTGACCCGGAAAAAAATCTGGTTCCGGCACTTGGAATACTAGCCATAGAAATCGACAAGAAAATTGCGGATCTAGCTCCTGAGCTCCGCGACCCATTTGGAATCATTGTGGCCGCGCGAGCGGCAGGAGCCACGGCTGAAGTCCCTCTAACTGCCGGGGACGTGATCCGTACGTTGAACGGCGAGCCAATGACCACGTTGGACCGCTTGCGCAATGCGCTGAAAGCTCTGCCGCCAGACGCCGCGGTGGTGCTGCAAATTCAGCGCGACCAGAAGCTCATGTATGTCGCGTTTACTCTCGATTGAGAGTTGAAGGCCATTAGAAACAATTCTTAAGATTGGAACAAACCTAGCTGCCTGCGCACTTCTGCTACGATCTGTTCTGGAGATGGCGTTGCATCCACGGTGATCGCGTCAGTGGGCTCTTCGAGAGTGGCAAACTGGCTGGCGAGCAGATCTTGCTTGGCAAAATGTCCCTTTCGCGTGAGTACTCGCTGCGAGAACAATTCGTAGCTTCCCTTCAAATATACGAACTTCACATTGGGACTTGCGCGCAACTTATCGCGATAACTTTTTTTCAGCGCCGAGCAGGCCAACACCACGTTGCGCGCCTCCGTATTCCATTCGACGATCCTGTCGTGAAGCGCCTTCAGCCACGGCTCCCGGTCGGCGTCGGTCAGCGGGATGCCGTGCTTCATTTTTTCGACATTCGCCGCCGGATGAAAATCATCGGCGTCCACGAATTCCCATCCCTGGCGCTTCGCGAGCAATGTGCCGATAGTGGTTTTGCCGGAGCCGGTCGTGCCCATAATAATCACGATCATGCCAGCCTCATGCGGGGAAATTGGACGTCATCGGAGCAAAAAAGTTTGGCTGGGAGACCTGGACTCGAACCAGGATAGCCAGATTCAGAGTCTGGAGTCCTACCAATTGGACGATCTCCCAGCCGTTGGGAGGAAAAAAAAGGAACCGCAACAGAATCCCGTGGTTCGGGACAGCCACGATTCTTCTCTTCTAATTTAATCGGGATTCGCTGGGGCGTCAACCGCGAGCGGAGGTCGCTGGCGTCGAATCCGTCGCTCCAGGAGTTGCCACGGGCACCATTTGACCTTTGCGCATGGTGAATTCCTGACCGGCCCAGGTGATGCGATTGGAAGCGAAGCTCGCCAGCCAGACCGCCGAATAGAGGGCGTCGCGCAAAGAGACAAGCCAAAGTTTGTGGCGAAGTACGTCGTCGCCGACTCCCCAGACTCCGACGGTCCAAGCCATGGCGTGCCGCAGCACAAGATAGGCGAGCAAGTAGGCGGCGGCAATCCCCTTCGTGGGTGCCACCAGCGCTGCCAGCAAAGCCCAGGGTAGCCCAAGGGTGAAGATCAGCCCGAAATAAGAAAGAGGGCGACAAAGGCGGACGGTTCGTGCCCAGCGAAGCTGATGGTTCCAGAAGCCTTTGGCCGTTTGCGCCGGATACATGGTCCAAACCGGTTCACGAGAAAGAAGAACGCGCCCTCCGGCTTGAGCGATGCGCAAGCCCAGTTCATAATCGTCAGCAAGCATTCCCGCAATGGACTCAAAACCCCCGATTTTGGACAGCCAGCGCTTGGTGGTGACGATCGAAGCGCCAAGAGCAAAGTTCATGCCTTCGGTCCATTCAGCCATCAGTACGCCAGCGAAAAAATCGCTGGACGCGCCGATGGCTTCGAGTTCGGCTCCAAGATTTCTCTCGGCGATCCCACGGTAGAAAGAGGTGACCGCACCAACGCTTTGATCCACGAAGGGGGCGACGACTTCGCGCAAGTAATTCGGCCCAACGCGAACGTCGCCGTCAGTCAGCACAAGAATTTCATGCCGCGCTTCCCGTGAAAGACGAGCGAGCTTATTGACCTTGCGATTGGCGCCAAGATTTTCCGCGCCGATGAGCAAACGAATCTGCCGCTTCGGAAACGCAGCGATCAAGCGATGAATAAACGGAACTGCGGAGTCCAACGCGTCATTTACAGCAAAAAGAATTTCGTAGTCGGGATAGTCTTGGAGGCAGAGGCTCGCGTAATTTTCGTAACTAGCGAAGTCCACGCCACGGACTGGCTTCAGCAAACTCACTGGAGGCGTATAGTGCCTCAGCCCATTCTTGCGCTCGCGGCGGAAGAAGCGCCAGGCCGCTAAGGTAGCCGCGATGTAATACGCAAGCGGCGCGGCGGCTAGTAGCAGCACTGCATCGCGCCATCCTGAATGAAAATTCGTCACGCTGAGATTCTCTTCCTGCCTGCTAAGGTTTACTGGATAAATTGCTTGAGCGCTTCTCTACTAGCTTGCCACAAAGCGGAACGCTCCGGCATTTCTCGCTCGTTGTTTGAGTCAGATATAGAACGGAGAGAATCTTGCTGCGGGGGGGGAAATTCGGCAGCTAACGTTTGCCAAGCCAGACCAGTGTGACTCCAATGCAAACGATCAGCACCCCAGCCCAGCGGCGTGGCGTCACGCGTTCCCCAAGAAAGAATTTTCCGCCGAGCGCCCCAGCCGCATAGTTCAACGCCGTCACGGGAACAACAAAGCTGACGTTTTCGATGGAAAGCACGGCCAGTAATGAAAAGAAAGCCAGCGCCATCATGCCAACGCCGATCCACATCCAAGGAACTTTTAACGCACGCAGAATGACGCGGACGACAGCCAGTGGACGAAAATCCGTCACCTCACCAACGCGCTTCATGGCGCGCGTGACACAAATCTCTCCGCCCGTTCCGCTGACGACTACGAAAAATAAGAGCAGAGCTTCACGCATGATCAGCGTACCTCGGTAGTACGCGGAGGGGTATTCCCAACAACGAAAACGCCGAGGCAAATGACTATAATTCCCGCCCAGTGCAGCGGCGAAATCCTCTCTCCTAGATAGAAGTAACCTAGCAGAGCCACCACAAGAAGCGCGATCGAGGAAGCAGGCTGCACGTAACTGAAATCTGCCCAAGAGAGAATAAGCATGTAAGCGACGAAAAATGTAAGCAGAGAAGCGACACCGAGCCAAATGAACCCAGACTTGAGAACCAGCGATATGATGTGAGGGAGTTCCGAAGGCGCCCAGGAGACCGCTGAGCCGACACTTTTCATTCCCTTGCCAAGCATCACGTTTCCGAGAGGCGCAAAGATAACCATGATCAGAAGCATGCAATATGTTTTAAAGTGCAGGCCGGGAGAAGTACTCATGCGGCGGGAGCGTCAAAGAGATGTGCAAATGGTCGATTGTGTTTCGTGCGAGGCACGGCGCTACAGTTCCATGGATCAAGCGAGCGCAAGCATCGAACAAAAGTCGTCACGATTAAAGAACTCAAATCCATCCAGAAATTTACCGTTATCATTATTACATGGTTTTTGCAGGTGCCCCAACCACCGGTCTTCGACGACGGGCTTAATTGGGGCGTGATTAGGACCCGGCAAAGGTGCCCGCTCCTGGCTGGTAATCTGACCATGAGTAGCTTTTGGGAAAGTGAAAAGCAGCGCAATTTGCTATTCTTTCAAGGCACGCAGTAAACTCCGCGAATATTCTGAAAGGAACGGCTGCTGAAAAAAGAATGATCGCCGCCCCGAACCGGTTGCCCGGTGTTCAGCTCCGTGAATCTCAAGTCGAGATTGCAATCGCTGGTCAAAGTGTACTTCCAGAATCGCTGAAAACTACCTCGCTACTATCCGACTCCGGGTGCCTCAATGACGGCGAATAGCTTCGTATACATTTTCCTGGGCGTCGCTGCCATTCCTTTTATTTATTACTCCCTTGCGCTTTACAGCTCGTGGCAGTTTTTCCGTCACACGAGAATATCGAACCAGTCCCTGGATTACACGCCTCCCGTGAGCAATCTAAAGCCGATTCGCGGGCTGGATTCCGAGGCCTACGAAAACTTCGCCAGCTACTGCAATCAGGACTATCCAGATTATGAGCTGCTTTTCGGCATCGGCGACGGCGACGAAGCCGTTTTGAAAGTCATCGAAAAGCTGAAACGCGATTTTCCGCAGCGGCGCATTCGAGCGATCCACGTTTCCGGCCACACCGCACCCAACGACAAAGTCGTGAAGCTGGCCCGACTGGTGAGCGAGGCACAAAACGAAGTGCTGGTCATCAACGATAGCGACGTTCGCGTTCGGCCGGACTATCTGCGTTCGGTGGTCTCGCCGCTTCGCGATCCGAAGGTTGGCGCTGTCACCTGTCTTTACGTATCCACGCATGAACACACCTTCCTCCAAAACCTCCAATCCATCGGCATGATTTGCGATTTCTATCCCGGTATCCTGGTGGCCCGGCAGCTGGACGGAGTGAAGTTCGCGTTCGGCCAAACAATTGTGACTACGCGAAAGCATCTCGCCGGGTTCGGTGGCTACGCGGCAATTCAGAACCGTCCCGCGGATGATCTCCTTGTGGGCCGTCTGATTGCCGAACAAGGTTTTGAGGTGGAGCTCTTGCCCTATGCGGTGGAGACCGTCGCCGATTTTCGCTCCTTGGGCGAGTTTTTCTTCAAGCGTTTGCGCTGGATGACGGTGATGCGTCACATGCGCCCGTGGGGACATATCGGGCTCGTATTTACGCAAGGCTTAGCCTGGTCCGTCGCGGCCGTGGTGGTTCATCCCACGCCGGCTGTGGCATTCCTTTATCTTGGCGGATATCTGGTCGTGCGTGTTGCCATGACCTGGCTAATCGGCGTCTGGGGAATGAAGCAAAAAGGAATTTGGAAAAAGATGGCGCTCATCCCGCTGTGGGATGCCTGGGCGCTGCTGATCTGGCTCCTTAGCTTCGGCCGCAGGAGCATACGTTGGCGGGACATTGATTATCGCATCCGCGAAGGAATGCTCGTTCCGATCGTTCCGTCCGCCGCCCAAAAGTGAACGCGTGGGCCGGATCTGTCCTTGCTTGATGTTCCAGTCGTTTTATGAGCTGAATTTTTTGGACCTCAGAATTGTCGAAAGAGGATTATGGGAGCGAGGATTGCCGTAGCGGGAGCCGGCATCTACGGCGCGACAGCTGCTATCCGGCTGGCGGAACAGGGTCACCAGGTCCATCTCTTCGACCCGCTGGGCATCCTGCGCGCCGCTTCCGCGATCAACCAGTATCGCGTTCACGCAGGCTACCACTATCCCCGTAGCGCTGAGACCATCAATGAAATTGCCGAGGCGCGCGCGGAATTTACTCACGCATTTGCTGCCGCCATCGTCCGCAACACCCGGCACTATTATGCGATTCCCAAAGAGAATTCACTCACCACACCGGACTTATACGAGAGTGCGATGAGCAAGCATGGACTTTCGCTTCGGGCATGCCGGCCGGGTTGGATGAATTTCAATTTCATCGACAAGTGTTATGAGGTTGAAGAAAACATTTATGATCCGGATGTGCTGAGGAGCCAGGTGGAAAATCGCCTCAAGACGCGAGGCATCCCTTTCCAGCAGCGCGAATTCACTCCGGAGATGCGGCCCGATTACGACTTCGTAGTGTGGGCAACCTACGGCATGGGTGCAAGTCGGGGACTCTTTAAATCTGCAAAATACCAAATTGCGGAAAAAATGCTGATCCAACTACCCCTCGAATTGCGAGGCGTCGCGCTGGTCGTGGTGGATGGACCATTCACCGCGTTCGATCCGTATGGAGGCTCTTCGCGTTCTCTCTTCGGCTCAGCGAAAAATACGAACCATTGGTCCACGGCAAACTACGGCGAAAAGATCCCAGAGCTCTACGCCGGGATATTGAACAAACCCGATTTTGTGCCCGTGTCCTTCTCGCGATTTGCGGCCATGCGCGCGGATAGTTGCCTCAGCGTCCCAGCAGCGAAGGACGCCGCTTATATCGGCTCGCGGTTCACAATCCGCGTGGTGGAAGACAACCCGGAGCAAGACCGCAGAATTCTCCATGTACGCGAAGGCGCGCCTGGCGAGATTCACATTTTCTCAGGCAAGGTAGTGAGCGCCGTGAAGGCAGCTCGCCTCGTTTGCGAAATGGTTGCGGGAAAACGTCATGCCTGATGGGCCCTCGTATGTAATTCTTGGCCGCGGGCGCTGGGCAGGACGCATGCAAAGCCTCCTCGCTGCGGAAAATCGGCGCGTCACCAGCATTCCAGAGACGCGCCGCGCTCCAGGAGAAACCGATTCCGCTTATCGCTCGCGTCTTGCCGAAGCGATGCGCGCAAGCGACGCGCAGTTTGCATGGCTCTGCGTTCTGCCCGGACCGCATGTTCCGCTGATGATCGACGCCGCATTGGACGCGGGCCTGCACATCATTGCGGAAAAACCCTGGCAAGGTTCGCAACGCCTCACCTCATCGCTCGTCGCCAGGGCCAAATCGCTACACCGACTTATCGCCATCCATTTTGAGTATTGCCTTCTCGAAGAAGTGGAACGCTGGCGCAGGGATTTTCATTCGGGAACCGGACTTCACTTTGGAGGCCGATTTTTCTTAAGCAGGCCTGATCATACGGGAATGTCCGCGATGGACAATCTCGGCTCTCACCTGCTCGCGATACGGGCCTATGCAGCTCCGAAGTCCGCCTTGCAAGAAGTTCGTTGCGGTTACGACCAGCCGGATGAACGCTCTGTTTGGCTGGAGAAAGGGAACACCCGCGTGGCGTTTATCAATCTTCTTGAAAATAAAGAGCGCATCATTCAGCGCTTCATAGCTAAAGTAGAAGCTTCCCTCGAAGGAGCAGACTTCCCTTTTGATCTGGGTTTTGGGTCGCGCGTGGCGAATGACGCCGAGGCTCTCCGTTGAGTGCCTCCGTCACTTAACATAGAAATGCTCGAAGTCAAAATCCTAGCTGCGGGAATGCTTATTCGTCTTTTCCACGGGTTCACTCGCAGTTTGCACTCGAGACGCCCCCAAAGAATTCCTCGCTGTTTTGCTCATCTGCAAGCGCCGGTCATTGCGCGGCTCGCGCCAATTTACTTGCGGCAACATCAATGACGCGTCCGCCCGGTCGCGGTACTTGACCGCAATATTCATCAGCGAGTCCAGCAAAGAATCCGACAGTAGATGCGGCTTTAGACCCAAGTCGATCAACTTGGAGTGCTTTGCGTTGTAATAATGCTCCTCAGCCTCAACGCGCGGATCTTGCAGGTGGTCTACCTCGACATTCAGGCTCAGCTTCTTGCCTGCTGCCACTGTCATCTTCGCGAGCTCACCCACCGAAAACTGTTCTGTAAACTGGTTATAAACGCGGCATTCCCCCCGAGCGGCGGGGTTCTCACAGGCAATTTCAATGCATCGAACAGTGTCGCGAATATCCAGGAAGCCTCGTGTCTGTCCGCCCTTGCCATAGACGGTCAACGGCTGCCCGATGGCAGCTTGAATACAGAAGCGGTTCAGCACCGTGCCAAACACGTCGTCGTAATCGAAACGGTTGATCAGCGCCTCGTCCATTGCCGTTTCATCGGTCATTGTGCCGTAGACTACGCCCTGGTTGAGGTCCGTAGCGCGCAGTCCCCAGATTTTGCAACTGAACATGATGTTGTGGCTGTCGTGTACTTTCGAGAGGTGATAGAAGGATCCTGGCTGCTTTGGAAACGGCAGGATGTCTTTTCGCCCGTTGTGCTCGATGGTGATGTAGCCCTCTTCAATGTCGATGTTCGGCGTGCCGTACTCGCCCATTGTCCCAAGTTTGACCAGGTGACAATCTGGACGGTACTCGCGAAGCGCGAACAGTAGATTCAGCGTTCCGACAACGTTGTTTACCTGCGTGAAGACCGCGTGGCTCCGGTCGATCATCGAATATGGAGCTGAACGCTGCTCGGCAAAGTGCACCACCGCGTCAGGTTCGAACGCGCGCAGCGTCGAGGCAAGAAATTCGTAGTCGCAAACGTCGCCGTAGAACGATTCGATGGTCTTTCCGCTAACCGCCTGCCACACGCGCAAGCGGTCGGAGAGCGGACGAATGGGAGTCAGCGTTTGTGCGTTAAGTTCGTGGTCCCACAGCCGGCGTACAAAATTGTCAACGATTGCAACGGAATGCCCTTGCTTCGACAAATACAAAGCGGTTGCCCACCCGCAATAGCCATCTCCCCCAAGCACAGCAATCTTCATCATTCCTCCTTAGCGAAATTCCCCTGGGTCTGTGGACTCGTGGAGCGGCACGTTATTCTCGCGCCAGCCTGGACTGGATGAACAGGCGAGCTGAGAGCGCTCAGCCGTAAACTCCAACGAGTAATACTAAGTATAGTATACGTGAATAGGTCTGAAATACGTCCCCTTGTCGCTCGAAAAATCGATCACAAATTCCAACCCAAATTGGATGCTGCAAACAGTTCTTTTTCTACAAGCAATATAGCCGCAAAGCAACCCGCGAAACGTGAAGGTGGCTAAAATGCCATCACGGACGAAGAAACGGCTGAAAACATGCCCATCCTAGGTAAAAAACTCCCGCGAAAACCAGTGGCTTTAAGTCGAAATTCCTGTTTTTTCCTGCATCCAGGAAGCTGACGCCGGAGAAGGCCCCGCCTGAATTCTCCATTTTTTCATCCATAGGAACAGAAGCAGTAGACCCCACAAGTGGTAACCGACATTAATGCGGCGCTCCAGGTGCAGCCGCACTAGCTCCTGGATCGCGCCCTCCCGAAAAAGTGATTCATGCTCCGCAAGCCCCTGTTGCATTGTATCCAGCAAAAGCTCTCGAAGTGGCCCACGCATCCACTCGTGCGCCGGAATGTCGAAACCAACTTTCTTGCGCTTCAAAATCATCTCCGGAAGCTTGTCCTTCATCAATTGCTTGAGCACGATTTTCTGGCGTGACCCTTGAATCTTGAGGGCAGGCGGCAGCGTGGAGGCAAATTCCACGATGCGATGATCCAAAAATGGAGGCCGCACTTCCAGCGAGTGCGCCATGCTCATGCGATCAACCTTGTTCAAAATATCGTCGGGCAGAAAGTATTTTTGGTCAAACCAAAGATATGGGGACACTCCATCCTTGGCCGCGGGAGAATTGCGTAACTCGCCAAGAATGTTGTCGAGAGAATTTGGCAGCGGAATCCCCGAAACAGAACGCGCCTCCGCCTCGGAAAAAGTCCCGTTCCAATAAACGTGCGCTTGCTCCGCCGGCATGAGACTTCCCGCCAGAAAGCGTTTCGCCATATATTCGCGGCTGATCTTGTCGTCAGACACTGGCCAAAGCCGAGCGAGCCCAAGCCCCCCGCGCAACAACCACTTCGGCAACCAGCGCATCGGCCTCGCAAGCCGGTTCGCGCGATACGTCAAGTAGCCGCCGAAGAGCTCATCCGCCCCTTCCCCGCTCAGGGCGACGGTCACTTCCGTCCTGCTCATCTTCGAGAGGAACCACACCGGCAGAGCTCCAGCGTCCGAACTGGGCTCATCCGAATAATAAGCAAACTCCTCAATCGCTCCCCGCAGGTCCGCTCCAGAATTCAGATCGAATTCCTGATGATCCGTGCTGTACTTCTTCGCAGCGCTCCGGATGTACGAGGTCTCATCAAAACTTCTTCCCAGAAAAGAAACAGAGAGAGTCTTTATGGGCCGCGATGAGGCCGTCGCGGCATAGTGAAGCACCGTCGATGAATCGATGCCCCCGCTCAGCCAGAGCCCAAGAGGAACGTCCGAAAGCAAATGCTCCCGGACGGATTGCTGGAGAAGCGAATCCAATTCCTCGCACGCCGCTCCCAGTGAACGCTCGCGAATCGGGCCGGCGGGCAAACTCCAGTAAGCCTCGACGCGCACTTTCCCATCGAGCCATTCGAGCCACTGCCCCGGCGGCAGCTTTTCGATACCCTCCACAAGCGTCCAAGGACAAGGGACGTAGTTGAGCGAGAGATAGCAATCGAGCCCGTCAAGGCTCAATCGCCGATCGAATTCCGGATGAATAAAAATCGTCTTGAGTTCCGAGCCGAAGAAAAGGTCTTCCCCATGCCGTGCGATGTAGAGTGGCTTGATGCCCATGCGGTCGCGAGCCAGAACCAGCCGTCGCGACGATTTGGTCCAAAGCGCAATCGCGAACATGCCGCGCAAACGCGAAAAACACTCCGTGTCCCACTCCACGAAGGCATGCAGCACTGTCTCTGTATCGGAATGCGAGTGAAACCGGTGCCCCAGTTTCTCAAGTTCGCCGCGCAATTCCAGGTGATTGTAAATTTCTCCGTTGAAGACAATCGCAGTGTCGCCATCATCACTGACGATGGGCTGGTCTCCACCTTTCAGGTCGATAATTTTGAGGCGCGTCGCGCCCATGGAGAGAATGCTCGAACGGAACACTCCGCGCTGATCGGGCCCGCGATGAGCCAGCGTAGCGGTGGCCTGCTCGATGCGCTCAGGTTCGGGCGCCCAATTTTTATGTGTAAACCCGGCTATCCCGCACAAATTCGAGCACCTTTCGCCAGCAAGCAGAATCCGCCGGCGTTCCAACCACCACTTCCCCGGCGGCTTAAGCCGCGCAACCGCGCTCTGGCAGGATACCTCTACTATCCCAGTGCAACCAGGGCCACTCCCGCACACACCAGCACAACGCCGGCCCAGCGCGCAACGCTTATCTGTTCACCTAAAATATATTTCGCGCCAAAAGTTCCGACCACATAGCTCAAAGCCGACGATGGTATTACAAAGCTGATCGGCTCCCAGGAGAGCAGCAAAAGCAGCGCGTAAAACGAAAGCGCCATCAGCGGCACTCCTGCCCAAAACCAGCCGTTGCACAACGCCCTGCCGAGAAATTGCAGCATCTCTTTCGGCCGTAGCCTCCCTGGCTCCCCCGTGGCCTTCATGCCGCGAGTGATGGCAATCTCTCCGCCCGTGCTGCCAAATATCAGGAAAGAAAGGAATAGGGCGACGTGCGTCATGCCAGCGCCTCTCTGGCCACTACCGTCGTGCGCGGCTTAGTTTGCCCAACGAGCAGCACTCCCACGCAAATTAGAACCACCCCTACCCATCTTCGCGGCGAGACCGCTTCGTGCAGAAATATCACCGCAAAAAATGTGAGCAAGGCGTACCCAAATGCTCCCGCGGGCATGACGTAGCTGTAGTCCGCCCAACTCAATACCGTCATGTAGCTCAGCATGAATCCGCACAGAAAAATGATGCCGACCCACAATGTGCCGCTGCTCACGGTCATCCGGAACGCGTGGGCCAGCCCAGTCTCAGACAGTTGCACAGCACCAATCTGCAGCATGGCGCGTTTCAACATCAGGTCGCCGGCGTTGGCGCACACCACCATTGCGCACACCATGACCATTGTCTTGACCCGTAACCTGCCCTCAGTTGCCATCTTGTTTAGGTCTTAGTCGTTTCCGGAAGCCGACGGCGTTTCAGGCACGGAAATCATGGTCTTCTGCACATCGCCGCCCTGCCGTACCCACTTCCATCGTTCGGAGCGCAGCTTCATAAAGCTCGTTGCTTCATGATAGAGCCGCTTGCGTTCATTCGAATCCCACAGCGCTTCGCGCACGATCCGCCACACCACGCGCGGCCGGAAGTAGTACTCATCATAAAAACGGTTGACGCCGCCCATCATCTCCGCCTTCGAAAGGTGCGGATATTCGATGTGCGGCAACTGGTGCCCGCCGGAATCGGCCAATGCTTCCACCTTCAGGAAGCCTTCCTTCGCCATCGAATCATACAGCTCGGTCCCTGGCATGGCATGCGCAAGTGAAACCTGAATCGTCTCGCAATCCAGTTCCTTGGCGAAATCGATGGTCTTATTGATGGATTCCTTGGTCTCGCCCGGCAACCCGATAATGAAATCGCCGTGGACCTTGATCCCCACCTTTTTGCAGTTCTTCATGAACTCGCGCGCCATCTCTACGGTCGCGCCTTTTTTGATATTTTTCAGAATCTGTGGATCGCCGGATTCGAAGCCCACGATGAAGAGGCGAGCTCCCCCATCCGCCATCGCCTTCAACTCTTCATACTTGCTGTGGCATCGCGCCGTGCAGGACCACTGGAATTTCAGCGGCTTGAACTTTTGGCTAAGCTCGATGGCTCGGTCTTTTCGGATATTGAACGTGTCGTCGTCGAAGAAAATCTCTTTCATCTGCGGGAAATATTCTAGAGCTTGTTTTACTTCCCGCGCCACGTTATCCGTCGACCGTGTCCGCCAGGCATGGCCCGAAATCGTCTGTGGCCACATGCAGAATGTGCACAGCGCCGGACATCCGCGCGTCGTATAGAACGATACGTAAGGATGCAGAAGAAACGGCACGTTGTAGCGCTCAATTTGCAAATCGCGCTTATAGATATCGGTCGCAAACGGCAGTGCATCCAGCTCCTCGGTGTGTAGCTGCGGACGAGGCGCGGTGTGAACGACTTTGCCTTCCTTGCGATAGCTGACGCCCATGATCTGCTCAAAGGGCTTGCCGTGCGCGTATTCCACAACAGAGTGGTCAAACTCGCCGTGAGTCACAAATTCGATGTCTTCGCTCGCCATCAGTGTTTCAGTGGGCTTGATGTGCCCGTGCGGGCCAACAAACGCGATCTTTAGGCTGGGGTTTTCTTCCTTGATCTTGCGAATGAGCTTGACGTCGCTGCCAAACCCGACCGTCGAGGTGAACAAAACCAAAAACTCATAATCCTTGCAAATTTCAACTGTCTGCTTCCAATTCACCTTATGTGGCGAAGCATCCAGCAAACGGCTTCCCGGAATCATTCCAGCGGGATACGTCAGCCAAACAGGATACCAATACGACTCAATTTCACGCGTCGCGGGCCACCGCGAGCTCGCTCCGCCATCGAAATTCTCAAAGCTCGGCGGGTTCAACAGCAAAGTCTTCATTACATCCGGCATTCTTCACCCTCAGTCTTTCAAATTCAGCTTCTAGACTTCAAATTTTGCTCGTTTTGAGACCTAACGACGTAATCTATTGGAGCCGCGCCTACGGCTCGCCCAGAGAAACCCCTTATATGTAGATAACAGTTTACCTGACTTGGTTGCATACGCTCAATTGTTTCTGCGCTCTGCCCCTTTTCTGCACCGAAATGCTAACTACAGCAGTAAGTAGTTCTACTCTTGGGTGGTGTTTCTGCCGGGATTACCGGCTGCCTCCACTCACAGCTAGATTGTCGCGTTCCTTCAGTTCGCCGATCCGCCAAAGATCTCGATTCCAGACCTTGCCTACTCCCTGTACTCGGGTTCGTCTTAGTTGACAGAAATCTGTTTCATTGTTTACCGTTTCGTAATATACTCCACCTAATCTCAACGGTCATCCGAAGGCCATGTCTGTATAGTCGAGGCTTGGGTGCGCGGAATGAAATCTCAATCCACGATTCATCCTGTCATTCTCGTTGTCGAAGACCTGGAATCTCTTCGCGAGACAATGCAGCAGATTCTGGAAGAAGCTGATTTCCTTGTCCTGCCTGCGGCAAACGCCGGCCAAGCGATCGAGCTGGCTGAATCCTGTGCTGGCCCCATCAATCTGCTCATCACCAATATGCATCCCGAAGGAATGCCCGGGCCAGACTTGGCCTTTTGTTTGCGCAAGCGCTCGCCGGCGATGAGCGTCCTCTACAGCTCCGCCAATCCTCTAGCGGTTTTGGAAATTCCTGACCCTGCCGAAGCTGTCTCTTCAATGCTTCCCAGACCTTTCAGTAAAACAACGCTTCTTAGCCGCATCAACACTCTGCTCGCGACACACACCTGATTCCTCGGATATATCTGCTAAGCGGACCGTGATGTGTCTTGTGCGCCGAGAACTTCCGACGTTGCCGCCGAAAGCTCCTCCCATATCCGTGGGATCCAGTCGAGATGTTCCGGTTTCATCAGCACGGAGCGCAGACAGGTCACCGTTTCCCGGTCGCGCAGCATCAATCCCAGGTTTGCCGCCCAAAAGGCCGTAGGCAACTCCGCCACTGCAAGGTGCAAATTCCGCCCCGCGGCCACTTCGAAAATCCGTCGCGAAAGCGCGGAGGCTTCGCTCACACTTTTTGCATACGGAGCGAAAATCACTATGTCTAGCTCCGGTGCAAACGCCGTTACGAATCGTTTGTCACTCTCGATTCTCTGATAGAACGCCAACGCGGCTTCTCTCCCTCGTTCGAGCCCACGTGCGAACTCCCCGCCCTGCACAAGAGGCAATAGCTTTTGCGTTGTCCAGAGAGCCGCCGCCGCCGCGCCTGGTCGCGAGCACTCCAGGCTGATCTCTCCCAAATGCAATTCCGCGGAACTGAAGTACGTATACGGCGAATCGTGCTTGTAAAAGCGTCCCGCGGAAGGATCGCGAAACAATACGCAGCCGCACCCGTATGGCTGCAATCCATGCTTGTGGGGGTCAATCACGATCGAATCCGCTTCGCCGATACTGGCAAAGCTCCCGGTAGCCTCTTCACCTAAATTCCTGGCCAACCCAAAATAGCCTCCATACGCTGCATCCGCGTGCACTCGAAAACCGTGTTCCTCGCGTAGAGCAAGAATCCCTGGCAGCGGATCGACGGAGCCCGTTGCCGTCGTTCCCATCGTTGCGACGACTGTGCCTACATCGCCGCGCGCCACACTCTTTGCAAGCGCGTTCAGGTCCATTCGCCCGCGCGCATCACACGCTACGCTCTCGCATTCCAATTGCAACACAGCACTGATCCGCTTGTGCGTGTAGTGCGCCTGCTCGCTCGCCAGAATCTTCTTCCCCGGATGCGTTTGCGAAGCCACCCACAGCGCTTCGAGGTTCGCCATCGTGCCGCCGCCACACAAGTGCCCAAGAAACTCTTTCCAGCCAAACATCTCCGCAATTTGCGCAACCGCCTCTTTCTCCATCGCGGAAGTCGCCCGGCCTCCATCCAGCGCATGATTGTTGGGATTGATCCACATGGCCAGCGCATACGCCAGCCGCGCCACAGGATGAGGCGGCTTCAACATCTGTCCCGCGTAAAGCGGGTGAAAGTAAGGATAATTATCCTGCAGCCGCTCAGCAGTAGCCGCCAGCGCCTCAGCGATCCCCGCTGCGCCCGCCACCTTCGATTCAAACGCAGGCAACCCAGCAAAGCCCGCGTCCAGCTTCTTTACCGCCTCTAGAAACGCATCCAAACTATCCTGTTCTAGCGCCACCAATCACCAGTCACGAGTCACCGTTCACTTCTTCACTGCCACACCTTATCCAACTGCCCTGCCGTCCTCAGCAGATCAAGCTGCGCCTGCTGCCGCTGAAAATTCGCGTCCAGAAAAGCCATCCACTTTTCGTTTTCATCGAGCCGCGCTCTCTCCACTTCCCGCAGATTCACTTTCCCCTCCGTGTACTGTGTCTGCAGCACTCCGATATTTTGCTGCGCCAGTTGCAGCTCTAGCCGCGCCACTTCCTTCGCCGCATCGCGTTCCCGCAGGTGCCGCGTTTTCTGTCTCACTTCGGCGCTCACCTGGGTCTTCTTACTCGCCAGACTCGCCTGCGACGCCTCCAGATTGATCTGCGCTAGGCCGATATCCTCTCTCGTCTTCGCACTGAATATCGGTACCTGCACCTGTACACCGGCGTTAAAATTATTTCTCTGAAATTTCTTATAAAATTCGCTGTAATTATTGAAGGCCGCCAGCAAACTGTACGTGCTTACCGCCTCCACAGTCGGCAAATTTCCTCGCTTCTCGCCTTTCAAACGAAACTCTTTCGCCCGCACGTCGGATTCCGCCAGCAAAAGCCCCACGTTATTCTGCATCGCGATGGCCACCAAATTTGCGCCTTCCTGCTCTGCCTCTCCTGGCAATTCTTCTGGTGTAACTTCAATCGCCTGCTCTTGCCCTAGCCCAAGTTGTCCCTGCAGGAAAACCTCCAGCTCGTCTTCCCGCCCCTCGAGCTGCAGAACCCGTTGCGTCACCTGCGCTTTCGTCAGCTGCGCCTTCGTCACTTCCACCGGCAGTTCGTACCCTTCTCCCTGTCGCTCCTGCGTCACCTGCAAAATCTTATCCGCGCTTTCCTGTTCCGCGCGCAGAAGTTCGAGCGAATGCCGCACCTTGCCCAACTCCAAATAAGCCATGGCAGTTCGCACGATCACACTGTTCTTCACATCCTCCAGGACAATCCTCTGCGAACGCGCCTGTTCTTCCAGCTCTTTTGCCTGCCCCTTCAGCGGCTCGTTAAAAACCTCTTCTGTGTAGGTCAGGTTGAAGAGCGACGGCGCACGCCCTCCCGGCGTCTCCGGGATTCCATACGTATAGCCTGCGCCCGACCCGGCATACACATTTGGCAAAAACGGTGCCTTGCTGACCTGCGTTGCGTGTTGCGCCATACTCGCCTGCAATTTCGCGATTTGAATGTCCTTGCTGTTTCTCAATGCCATCTCAATCGCGCTCTTCAGCGTCAGCGCCACAGGACCGCCCGACTGTCCCCCCGCAGCTATTGCCGCAGCTTGCCCCGCTGCTTGTTCGCCCCCAGTGCGCAACGCGGCCGCCGTCTGCGCATGAGTCCTCGCGCACAAAAGCAAAGCCCCCGTTACCAACGTAAACGCCGCGGCTCTCTTAGCAGCAATAATCTTCAGCATGCTTCACTCCTTAGTTCCCCGCATCTGCCAATTGTAGGGGCGGGGCTTGTTTATCCTGTAAGGGCCTCGCCAGACTTGCCCGCCTCGCAAAACAAGAACCCGCCTCACTCATACCGCAGCGACTCAATCGGCTGCAACTTCGCCGCCTGATTCGCCGGCAAATATCCAAAAAATAATCCCGTCGAGCACGACACCACAAACGCCAGCACCACACTCAACGGCGACACCGGCACGCGCAGATTGCCCGGAAGAAACATTTGAGCGACCGCCGGTATCAGCAATCCAATCAAAATTCCCAACACCGCGCCGCCTCCGCTGATCAAAATGGCTTCCGTCAAAAATTGATACATGATCTCCTTGCGCGCCGCTCCAATGGCCTTTCGAATTCCGATCTCCCGAGTGCGCTCCGTCACCGTCACCAGCATAATGTTCATAATCCCGATTCCGCTGATCAGCAGCGCGATGAACGCAATCACGATCAGCACAATCGTCAGCGCCAACGAAATTTCCTTCGCGGCTGTCAAAATCGCCGCCAGCGTCTGCACATTGTATTCCGCGCCGCTTGGATGCCGGCTCGCGAGCAACTCCGCCAGTCTCCGCTGCACGCTCGGCACGTCCTCGGGTGTCGCCGCCTGCGCATCCAGCACCTTCAGCGTATTCACGCCCGCGTAGTACTTAATCAGTCCAAATGGTATCAGCACGGTTTCTGCCTGAATGTCGGAAAGCCCGAAGGTTTCTACGCGCTCGTTGAAGACCCCGATGATCGTGAAGATCAGCTCTCCCACGTGCAAATCGCGGCCCACCGGATTGTCCTGCCCGAAAAGCCTTTTCGCGAGTTGTGGCGTGATCACGCACGTTTTGCTTCTGGATTCCATGTCGAGGGCATCAAGATAACGCCCGCGAAAGACGACGAGCCTCCGAATCTCCCGGTATCCCGAGGTCACTCCGATCAGCGTGACCGGCCTCACCGTTCCTTGAGCCACCACGCTCATTTGAACGTCGGTCGTCCCCGCCACCTCCACGATTTGGGGAATCGCGTTCTTCGCCGCCTCCATGTCATCCAAAGTCAGTTCGTAGCTCAGCGGCTGCGACTTTTCCGAGCTTCTAACCAGTTCCGCCCACACAACGTTCGATCCCACCGCTTCAATTTTCGAGATGACAAATTTCTTGCTCGTCAACGCCACCGTCACCACCAGCACGATCGACGCGCTTCCAATAATCACGCCCAGCGAGGTAAGCATCGCCCGCAGCTTGTTCGCCCGCAAAGCGTCGATCGATACGGACAGCGTTTCTTTCAAATCCATCATGAAGGATTACTCGCCCGGTTTTATTCGCGAAAGTCTCAGTCGCCCAAACTCGCCTGATCTACCCGCGCCCCAAAAATCGTACTAAGTGCTATTACCCGCTCTTTTTCAATTCTTCTCGACTCGCCTGAGCGATTCGCTCACGTTCTTGTCTTTCGGATTCAGCTGGAGCGCCGCCTGATATTCTTTCTCTGCCGATTTCTTGTCGCCCTTGTCCTCATAGAGACGCCCCAGCCATTCGTGCGCAGTCGCATAGCGCGGATAGGACGATCGCTTCGGCGCTTTCTGCAGATATTCCCGCAAAAGTCGCTCGGCCTCTTCTGGTTTCTCTTTCTTGAGGATCAATCCCACTGCTCGGTAAAACATTCCGCGCGGGTCCGCAGGAGCCGTTTGCGCCCCAATTTCGCCCACTTCAATCAATCGGTCGGCTTGGCCATGTCTCATCGCGTAATCGCCAATGTCGAAAAGCAGGTCCGCCCTCTTTGGATGGCTTTCAAGTGCCAGCTGGAACTCCGCATCCGCCGTCGTGAAGTCTTTTTTCTGCCGCCGGCAGTTCCCCACCGAGTAATGCCACTCCGAGGCGTCCATAGCCTTCAGTTTCTCGATTTCCGGCTTGGCTTTCTCCTCGCCGCCGCCCACCACCGCAGGAGCGGCGCAATCAAATTCAATAAGCGCCTGCCTGGCCGAGAAATTTTTCTCGTCGAGCTCCACGGCAACCTCAAACTCCCGATGCGTCTTCCTCGCAAGCCCTAGCGCTGCGAACATCGCCGAATGGTCGGCCTTATCCCCGTACGCTCGCCCCAGCCATTCGTGATACACAGAACTCTTTGGATCGATCGCCACCGCTCGTTCCGCGCTGTTGATGGCCGCGTCGCGCTCCTGCAGCTCTAAGTAGGACTTCGTCAGCATCAGCTGTATTTCGCCGTTCTGCGCTTCTTTCGCTGCCGCCGTCTGAAATTCGATCACGGCCTTCGAGTAGTCGCTGCTCTCGTAAGCCCGCCGCCCCGCTTCCAACGTATCGCTCTGTTTGACACCGGCAAGTACACTCATCGATCCAACCAACAGCGCGGCTGGCCACACCCCCTGCAACACCAGCCATTTTGCCTGCCCGCGTATCAACAATCCCAAACTACGCCGCATTCGTGTTCACAACTTGAACGGCCATGCCGTCATGCAGATCCGTATCTCCCGGCAGCGCCACCATTTCCCCTTCCTGCAATCCACTCGTAACCTCGTAGCTGGTCGCGTCCGCGATCCCCACTTTTATTTCCCGCTTCTCCAGCTTCGACTTACCGACACCCAATTCGTTTTTCTTCACCACATACACGTACCGCCGCCCGCCTTCTGTCGCCACCGCGCCTCGCGGCACCGCCAGCACATTGGCGCGCGCTTTCAAATTGATGCGCACATTCACATTGATATTCGGCAGCAGCTCGATCTTGTCGTTGCTCACGGCGCAGAGCAATTCGCCCACGCTCCGCGTTCCGTGCGGCACCACCTGCTTCGGGATGATCTCTGTCGTTCCCGCCCAGCTCCGGTTCGGCAACGCATCCCAAGTAATAACCACCGGCTCGTCCGCTTCGAGCCCGCCCAAATCCGGCTCGTCGATAAACGCTCGCACGCGCACCTTGTGCAAATCCGCCATCTCCGCCAGCAAATCCCCCAGCTTCACGAAGTCGCCGGCCCTCACCGGCAGCGAATACAGCGTCCCGTCCACCGGCGCCGAAATCTGCCCGTTGTTCACTTTGTCTTCGAGCGCCGCCATTTCGCTTAGCGTCTGCTGCACTTGCAACTCCCCACGTTCCGCATCCAGCCGCGCCTGACGGTCAAACTCCTGCTTAACAGCCAGCAAACGCGTCACTTCCGCTTTCGCATTCGCCAGCGCCTGATCGTTCGCAGCAATATCCTCTTTCGTCGCCGCTTGTCCCGCCGCCAATCGCACCAGCGAATCGTGATTCCGCTGTAAACGATCGCGCTCCCCTTCCGCCTTCGCCAAATCGCCCGCGATTCGTGCCGCGTCGTCGGCTTTTCCCCCTGCTTTCGCGGCTCGCAAATCGTCCTGCGCTCGCAATAGCTTCGATCTCGTGTCCGATAGTTGCGCCGCCACCTCCTTCACGTTCAACTCCATTAAGAGTTGCCCCTTCTTCACCGTTTGCCCTTCAGTCGCATAAATCTTTTTCACAAACGTATTCAGCTGGGCCCTCATCACATACGGAGAAATCGGCTCTACTTTTCCATTGCTGCTGATTGAAGACACAAGATTTTCCCGCGTAGGCGTCACGGCAGATATTTTCGCCGCCGGCTTTCTCCCCGAGAGCCACACAAGGAAAATCGCCGCCACCACGGCCAGCAGCAGCAAGATTACAATCCGGTTTCGCAGCCTACGTTCCATGCGCTCCTATTCCAAACAGTCCCGCGCCACGCGCGCCGCAAGACACACTATCGCGAGCGCCCCATGGCCTGCTTCCATCTTTTCCGTGGCTTGCTTCCCTACGTCTGCCCTATTTCCGACGGACCCCGAAGCGTTTCATTCTAGCAATAGCAGCGCCGCTTTCTCCACCAGCTTCCTAATAAGTATCCCATCTCCAATACAATACAGATGCGCCGCCCATCCCCCAGGATGCGCGCCCCTTCCTGATGCCCCTCGGCTGCTGGCTTCCCTTTCCCTTGTAGTGGCGCAGCATGTTTATCCTGAGACTCGAAGGGCTGCGCCTAACACCGCCCTTTCCGATTGCCCCGTAGGGGCACGGCATGCCGTGCCCGCTCCTGCCCACGTGCACGCCCCAAACGAAATCTTTCCTCTCCGTCATCCGTAGTAAACTCAGAAGCCTTATTGCCCTGTCTTCCGACTGCTGCAAGCGAGGGGTCCATTCATGATCGAAGCTCGTTCCCTGTCCAAGCGCTTCCAGGACAAAAAACGCGGCGAAATCCGCGCCGTCGATAACGTCAGCTTCACCTGCCAACCCGGCAAAATCTACGGCCTCCTCGGCGCCAACGGTGCCGGCAAAACCACCACCCTCCGCATGCTCGCCACCATCCTCGAACCCACCGACGGCACCGCCATCATCAACGGCTTCGACGTAGTCGAACACCCCGAAAAAGTCCGCGCCAATGTTGGCTTCCTCTCCACCGCCACCGCCCTCTACCCCCGCCTTACCGCCCAGGAAATGGTCGAATACTTCGGCCGCCTAAACGGCCTCGACGAGCCCACCCTCAAAAAACGCATCGACGATATCTTCGCTCGCCTCGACATGAACACCTTCCGCGACCGCCGCTGCGACAAACTCTCCACTGGCATGAAGCAAAAAACCTCCATCGCCCGCACTCTCGTCCACGATCCCCCCGTCATGATTTTCGACGAGCCCACCACCGGGCTCGACGTCATGACCGCTCGCACCATCATCGGCTTCATCGCCGACTGCCGCGACCGCGGCAAAACCGTAATCTTTTCCACCCACATCATGTCCGAAGTCGAACGCCTCTGCGACCACATCGGCATCATCCACGGCGGCAAACTCCTTGAGGAAGGCACCCTCACCGAGCTCCGCGCCAAACACAACGAACACAATCTCGAAGAAATCATCGTCAAGGTCGTTGGCCCGCTTGCCAACGCGGAGGCCTAATCGTCATGAGTCTTCACGCCGTAGGCGTCGTCTATCGCAAGGAACTCAGAGAATGGCTCCGCGATCGCCGCACTCTCATCTCCACGGTACTCGTCCCTCTGCTCGCTTTTCCAATTCTTATCTCCGGCATGATTTCGCTCTCCACCGTTTTGATTGGTAGCGCCAAAAAAGAAGTTCCCAAAATCATGATCATTCACGGCGAAGATTCACCCGCCGTCGTCGACGCTTTAAAGGCCAACAAGGAAATTGAAGTCGTTCCTTACGCGGACAACTGGAAAGATCAAATCTCCGAAAAGCAAATTCGCGCCGCCGTCGAAATTCCCGAAGGCTTTCAGGCTTCTCTCGACAAAGGCACTCCCCAAACCATCCAGATTCATTACTACGAAGGTGAGCTCAAATCGGAATTCGGCGCCGAACACGTTGAAAAATCTCTAAAAGCTTATCGCGACGACCTCGTCAAAAAGCGCCTCGAAGCGAAAAATCTCCCCGATTCCCTGATCGCTCCCTTCGACACCAAACAGCACAACGTCGCTCCGCCCGAAAAAGTCGGCGGCGCCAGCATCGGCAGCATGATTGGCTACATGGTCATCATTCTCTCCATGACCGGCGCAATCTATCCCGCCATCGACCTCACCGCCGGCGAAAAAGAGCGCGGCACCATGGAAACCATTCTCTCCAGTCCTGTTTCCCGCCTCGACCTCGTCCTCGGAAAATTTCTCTTAGTCTTTTCCGCCTCTCTCACCACCGCGATTCTTTCCGTCACATCCATGGGCCTTTCCTTCGCCTACATGGGCCACGCCCTCGCGAATTCCGCGAACACTTCCGGCGCCGGCATCCACATGAACCTCGGCCTCACTTCGGTCGTCGCCGTCTTCCTGATGGCTCTGCCTCTCTCCGTCCTCTTCTCCGCAGTCCTTATGACCGTCGCCCTTTTCGCCAAAACCTACAAAGAAGCCCAAAGCTACCTCACCCCCATGACCTTCATCGTCGTCATCCCCGCCGTCGCCAGCGTCCTTCCCGGCGTCGAACTCAACCCCAAGCTCGCTCTAATCCCGATCCTAAACACGAGCCTAATCTGCAAAGAAATCATCACCGGCACCTACCACTGGGGTTCCATCGCCATAATCTTCGCCTCCACCTGCGTCTACGCCGCCGCCGCCATCTTCATCGCCGTCAAAACCTTCCAACGCGAATCCGTCCTCTTCCGCTCCTAACCGTTTCGCGTTCGCGCATTTTCTTTCTCCCGTAGGGGCACGACACGCCGTGCCCGCTTTATTTTCTTCGCGCCGCCGCACCCAAATGCCCTTGTAGTGGCGCAGCATGCTGCGCCACAATTCGGCAACCATCGCGCGCTGGGGAACGAACACGGTCTTCTGATCAAACTCGTCGTAACTCTTTTGACCAGTTCACGCATTTGTTTAGCCCGCTCTGACTCCGTCCGGTGTCCAATAGTGGAGGTCCCTCTACGGTCTAATCGCTGCTGTTCCACGGATTCCCATATGAGATTTATCGAAAGGCAATGGACCCCTTCTGCTAAGCAAAGGCGTGCCCGACTTCGCGGCGCAATTGACGTCTCCGGATTTGCCGGCGTAATGCTCGCGCTACTCTTTCTCATGATGTTCGGCGAGATGTATCCGATGCACCCAAGGTCGCTGCCTGTCGATATGGCCTCCGCACGCCACGCCAGCGCGCAGGCCAACGCTCGACGCGATGACGCCGTGACCGTCACCATAACGCGAGACGGCAGCCTCTACCTTATGAACGCGCGCGTTACTCTCGCCGACATCCCACCTCAGCTGCGTGACTTGATGGGTAACAGGGAAGACAAAACCGTCTACGTGAAGGCCGACGCTCGTGCTAGATATGCCGACGTCAAGGTCGCCCTCGACGCCATCCGCAGTGCAAACGTGACGAACATCACCTTCCTGACCGAACGCCCATACCCCGTTTCCACCCAGTAGGGGCACCGCACGCCATGCCCGTCTTGCCGCTTCCTCTCCGTGTCCTCTGTGTAAATTCCTTCTTTACGTCCTTACCTCTTTGCCTCATTACTTCTTTTTCGTCCTCCACGGACTCAACACCGAATAACAAGGCGTAGCCGTCACGCTCGTCTTACTCACCGCCACCAATTTCCGTCGCACCAACCAACCCACCGCCCCCTGCACCGAACTCTTCGACACCCCAATACTCTCTGCCAACTCCCGGTAACTGATCTCGACGACCCCGCCCCGCCGCCCCGACTCCGCCGCCAGCCATACATACACCAAAAAACACACCGGCCTCCGGTCATGCCCCACCAGATCCCGCAGCAACACATCGAAAACGTAATCGTCCAGGGAAATCATAGCTATACCAACCATTCCTATAGCAACGCCTGCCTGATTGCAATCCCCAATCTCCCCAAGTTATCTTCTCGAAAGTTTCAAAAGGAGGCTTGCATGATTCGCGGCATCAAGTTCATCAGCATCCCCGTGAGCAATCAGGATGTCTCATTAAAATTCTTCACCGAAGCCCTCGGCTTCAAAGTCGTCACCGACCAGCCTTACACCGAGAAGCAGCGCTGGATCGAGCTCTCCATTCCTGGCTCGCCGACCGGCCTAGCCCTCTTCACCCCCGAAGGCCACGAAGACCGCATCGGCCAATTCCAGTCCATCGCCTTCTGGTGCGACGACCTCTTCGCCACCGCCAAAATCTTAAAATCCAAAGGCGTCCAATTCACCAAGGAGCCCAAAAAGGAAGAATGGGGCTCTAGCAGCGTCTTCGAAGACCCCGACGGCAACCAATTCGCCCTCTCCAGCAAATAACCAAGCCACCCACCTGTAGGGGCGCAATTCATTGCGCCCATCTCCGCGTGCTCGCGACACAGGCCAATTTGTCCCTTGAATCAAACGACCGACCAGCGTATTCTTGGAGCTAGGGGAAATTCCCAAAAACGGCAGCCGCAAGCTGCCGTTTTCGTTTTTAACTAGCACAAGCACTCCTGCCTGTGAGGTTTAATCACCATAAACCCCTTAGAATGATATTCTTAACAGCCCCCTGCCACATAAACCCCCTGTTTTGATATTCTTACCAAAACAGGGGGAGGGGGTGGCATGACATAGGGGACACACATTTCCGGTAGCTCCCGAACAAGGCCACTCGTTTTCTCGTATATTAAGTAAGACTATGTCAATGACGTTACGCCGCCGCCTAGTCCGGATCCTATTGATTCTTCTCCTCTTGCCCCCAATCCTGGCGGGAATCGCCGGATGGCTAGTGGCCCCAGGCTTCCTCTATCCCATACGCCGCGAGCTAACACCCGACCTGATCCGCGAAGCCGACGCCTCCTTCGCTCACAGCGGCGGCCACCGCGAAGACTTCAACGTTCGCGCTCCCGACGGCGTAACGCTCCGCGGCTGGGTCGTCCGTCCCGACCATCCCAACGGCAACTGGGCCCTCCTCTTCCACGGCGTCGCCGACAACCGCGTCGGCGTCATCGGCCAATCCGAATTCCTGCTCCGCGCCGGCTACAGCGTGGTCATGATGGACGCCCGCGCCCACGGTGCAAGCGAAGGCCAAATCGGCACCTACGGCTGGCTCGAACGCAACGACACCAAATCCATCATTGACGCCCTTCTCGCCCTGGTGCGCCGAGTAAGAACCGACTTTCAAATGCAGCCGGGTTACAGACCTCCCAACTCTTTAGGGAACTTCCCCGTGATATATCCGCATCCGCCGGTGCCTCCAACTCCGCACATTTTCGCCCTAGGCGAATCCATGGGCGCGGGCATCGCGCTACAATCCGCGGCCGTTGATCCACGCATCGAAGGCGTCGTAGCCGAAGCGTCTTTCGCCAACTTGCGCGAAGCCACTTACGATTACGCTGGCTTGCGCCGTTCCCCATTACTCGGCAAAACGCTCTTCGCGCCGTTCAGCTGGATGCTCCTCTATCGCGGCGAAAAACTCACGGCCTCCCCGTCGCCGAAGTCTCTCCCGAGAAAGCCGTCGCGACGCGCGCCTTCCCAGTCCTCCTCATCTGCGATGAAAAAGACGAGGCCCTTCCCTGCCGCCACACAAAACGCATTTACGCCGCGGCCATCGGGCCCAAACAATTCTGGGAAGTCCCCGGCGCCTTCCACACCGCTGCCATCGGCTTCCAGCCAGCCGAGTTTCAGCGCCGCGTCCTCGACTTTTACGCTAACGTAGCCCAAGGCAAGCCCGTCCAATAGCCAGGTAGCATAGACACTCCTGTCTATGCGGGTTTTGCAAACGAATTTAGGTGGGCCAGGCTTTCAGCCTGTCGCCATTTTCTGAAATTTAAGTAACGCAGTTGCGGCAGCAAAAATCTCTACGTCAAAGTGAGCTCACTCGCTTCAAAAAGCTCTAACGCCGGTCTTTTCTTCCCCGCGTGCTAAAATTATAAATTCATGCCGGACGCTCCCCTCATCTCGGTCCACGCGCTCTCCAAGCACTACCGCAGTTTCAAGAGGCGAGAAGGCATCCTCGGCGGCCTGCAAAATCTGTTTCATCGCGAATATCAAACCGTCAAAGCCGTCGAAAACATAAACTTTGAAATCGGCCGCGGCGAAATGGTCGGCTACATCGGCCCCAACGGCGCCGGAAAATCCACCACAATCAAAATGCTCACCGGCATCTTGGTGCCCACGTCTGGCGAAATGTTATCGAACGGTTTCGTCCCTTGGAAACAGCGCGCCGCTTACGTTAAAACCATCGGCGTAGTCTTCGGCCAGCGCACGCAACTCTGGTGGGATATCGCCGCGATCGAATCGTTCAAACTTCTGCGCCGAATCTACGACGTCTCGCAACGCGACTACGACGAACGCATGGAACTATTCAACCAAGTCCTCGGCCTAACCGAATTGCTCGACGTCCCCGTACGCAAACTCTCGCTCGGCCAGCGAATGCGCTGCGACCTCGCCGCCGCGCTGCTCCACAATCCGCCCATCCTTTTTCTCGACGAGCCAACCATTGGCCTCGACGTCGTCGCCAAAGATCACATTCGCCAATTTCTCCGCGCCATCAACCAGCGATACAAAACGACCGTCCTTCTCACCACTCACGACCTCGACGACATCGAGGAACTCTGTCGCCGCATCATGATCATCGACCGCGGCACCGTCCTATACGACGGCCCGCTCTCGCGACTGAAAGAACAATTCCTGCGCACCAAACAAATCAAATTCATTCTTCGCGATGGCGATCAAAGCGCGCGCCTTGCGGCCTTCGAGCAGAATCTCCCCGCAGTCTCGCCGAATGGCACTAGCGGCGCTGCTCCGCTGCATCTCGAGCGCCTCGACGAAATGACCTGCCGCCTTCGCTTCGATCGCGCCCGCGTCTCTTCGAGCGATTTGATCCGCCAGATTCTCGCCGCCGTCGACGTACGCGACTTCGTCATCGAAGACGAGCCCATCGAAGAAATCATCAAGCGCATCTATTCCGGCGAAGCCGAAATGAGTTTATGTCTACCCGAGGAAAAGAACGGTTTACAGGTGAGCCGGTAGCACGCTGAAGAACATTTGAAATGGCCGCAACACAGACACTGCCGCTTCCGATTCGCAAGCCTTCGCCGCTGGCGAGCCTGAAGGTCTACCGTGAATTCGTCCGGATCGGCTTTGTCAACATTCTCGCGTTTCGTCTGCGATATTACACCGGAATCATCACGTATCTCATCAACGTCACCGTTTACTTTTTCATTTGGCGCGCGGTCTTCGCGAATGCGACCGGCCCCATCGCCGGGTTTTCGCTGCCGCAGATCCTTACTTACGTCAGCGCCGGATGGATTCTCCGCTCCTTCTACTGGAACACCATCGATCAGGAAATGGCCTACGAAGTGATCGACGGAAAAATCGCGATGGATTTCATCAAGCCCGTCTCCGTGCAGGGCATGTGGCTCGCCCGCGCCATGGGCGAATCCGCATTCCGTCTCATCCTTCTGACCGCGCCCACAGCGATCATCGTCACTCTTTTGTTTCCCGTTCTTCCTCCGACTTCAAAGTTAAATTTTGCTTTGTTCCTCGTCGCCGCCATCGGCAGCTTTTTCATCATGGGCTCGCTCAATTTCATCATCGGCACATGCGCCATACCGCTCACGTCCATCCTCGCCCTGATTCGCGCGAAGTTCTGGCTCATCGAACTGCTCAGCGGCCTGCTTATCCCCCTGAATTTTTTCCCGCGCCCGCTGCAAGTCATTTCCTCATGGCTTCCTTTCGAGCACATCGCCTACACGCCGTTACAAATCTATCTCGGACGACTCTCCCTCGCCGAAACTCTGCGCCTCCTCGCCCTGGAATATTTCTGGGTCGCCGCGTTGCTTCTCCTCGGCCATCTCTGGTGGATGCGCGCAACGCGCAAAATCACCATCCACGGCGGCTGAGGTATTTGGCTCTTTGTAGTGGCGCAGCATGCTGCGCGCGGTTGTCGCGGTACATACAAGTGAACGAGAAGCTCCTCAATTTGAAACGTCACGCGGCACTGCTCGGCTCTTACTTCGCGCAGTACGCGAAGGTACGCGTCAGCTATCGCGGCGACTTTTTTATTTCCGCGGCGACTTCCATGGCCGCCACAATCTTCTCGCTCGGATTCGTCTACGTTCTTTTCAAGAGGGTCCCGACTCTCGCCAACTGGCGCATGGAAGAGGTCATCTTTCTCTATGGCTTCTCACTCATTCCCTTCGGCCTCTTCAATGTTTTCTCCCTCAATCTCTACGAGTTCGGCGCAACGTACATCATGGAAGGAAAATTCGATCGGGTTTTGCTGCGCCCCCTCTCTTCCCTGTTCCAAGTTGTCTTCGACGCCTTCCGCATTGAAGCTTTGCAAGAAGTTGTCGTCGGCCTAATCGTCGTGATCTGGGCTGCGCGACGTCTGCAATATCACTGGAGCGTTCTCGATGTCCTTCTTCTTACTCTCTTCGCTCTCTGCGGCGGCGTCATCTATCTCTCCGTGTTTCTCTTTCTCTCCACGTTTTCGTTCTGGTTCGAGGATCGCATTGGCATCCATCCGCCCTTCTGGAATCTACTGGCGTTCGGCCGTTACCCGCTCTCGATCTATTCCAGCTACATCCAATTTTTACTGAGCTGGATTATTCCCTTCGGCTTCGCCACGTTCTATCCTGCGTCGCGCCTACTCGGCCGACCCGAGTTTCGCGTCTACGCATTTCTGATTCCTTTCGTCGCAGCAGCCACGTTCGCGCTCGCTGCCACGGCCTGGGGCATCGGCCTGCGACGCTACTCGTCTACCGGTTCATAGGGAAAAGAAAGAAGAGGAATTTACACAGAGGACGCAGAGTTCGTAGAGGACACAAAGAAGAGAAGAAACAGAAAGATCAGCAGGCCTTCATCACCATCAGGATGCGGTCGTCTTCGTACATGCCGTTAAGCGAGTGGGTCTCCACTTCGGCAAGCACGGCGCGCATGATTTCTTCGGGAGAGCGCTGGCGCACTCCGGTCACCAACTCCGCCATGCGCTGGCGACTGAATTCATTCCCAGCGGAATCCATTGCCTCGGTGATTCCGTCCGTGCAAGCCACCAGGAGATCGCCCACGCCAAGCGCTACGGTTCCGCATTCAAACTGAACGTCCGGCAGCAGCCCCACGATCATGCCCCCGGTTTCCAGCCACTCCACGCGTCCATCCACTCGAATCACCGCCGGCGGCACGTGCCCAGCGTTCACGTAACGCAAGCTTCGCCCTCCGCTCTCGACCAGCGCGAGGAACATGCTCAAGTACTTCGTCATGCGCCCGCCTGTCGTCGACGACGACCGGGCGCCCATCAAAAGTTTGTGATTGATCGTCGCCGGCAATTTTTCCAGCGTCTCGACGTGATCCGCCAGCGCATGCAAAGTCGCCTGCACGTTGGCCATCACCAAGGCGGAAGCCGCGCCTTTCCCCTCAACGTCCGCCACCACCAGTAGCAACGATTCCTTCCCTTCTACCTGCACCGGAAGAAAATCATAATAGTCCCCGCCGACCATCTGCGAAGCGCGATGCGACACGGCTATTTCGATTCCCGGAAATGCGGGCGGCGCTTCGGGCAAAAGTCCCGCTTGAATTTCCCGCGCCAGCGCCAGGTCCCGCTCCATTTTTTCTTTTTCGAGGCGTTCGCGGTGCAGCTGCGCTTTTTCGAGAGCCAGCGCCACGTGCACCGAAAGCGCGTCAAGAAAAGCCTCATCCTCGTCGGTGAAGCCTTCCGTCTTGTTCAGCAATTGCAACACACCGATGATCGCACCCGCTTCATTGCGAATCGGCAGACACATCAACTGCTTCGTCTTGAATCCAAGCTTGCGGTCGATGTCCGGCTCGAAGCGCGGATCGTTGTACGCATTTTCCAACCGCACCGCCGAGCCTTCGCGGGCCACCCAGCCGGCAATGCCGCGGTCCGCAGGCAGGCGAATCACCTGCTGCTCCAGCCCGATACCCACGAGCGACCATATTTCGTTGCGCTGCTGGTCAACGAGAAAAACCGTTCCGCGCTCGGCTCCGGTCTGGCGCGAGGCGATCTGCAAAATAATGTGGATGAGTTCGCCGAGATCGAGCGTGGAGTTCAGCTTCTTGGTGGCTTCAATAATACTGGACAGCTCTTTCATCGCGCCGCGGCGCTCCGCAAGCGCCAGCACCACGGCGGAAAAGCGCGCGAGCAAATCCATCTGGCTGCGTACGCGATCCTCAAGCGGCCCTGCTCCTCGAACCTCGAGTACGCGCACGCGGAAATCATCGCTACCCAGCGCGCCCGCCCAAATCGTTGGATCTTTACTGGTGTCGCTTGGCAACCCAGGCTTCATGCCTGCCGCGGCCGACGCAGGAAGGGTTCCTGCTTCCGCCCAAACTTCCGCTTCGCCGCGGTCCGCGCGCCAAAGCCTTGCGCCAGCCACACCGGGCTGGCCCAACGCGGCGCGAACCACACGCGCGGCAATCTCATTTGCGGGGAAGCGGCCCTCAAGCAGCTTCAACCCCTCGAGCAGTTCGGGGAAAAGTTCGTTTACTCTTTGACGAGCCGGCGATTCACTCATGTCGTACAGGGCGCAAATACAGCCGCCACGTTGGAGGTAAGCCTAGCAGGAGTGCCGTAGGTTGAAAAGAGAAGGTTCTCGGCCGCCGCGGAAACGAAAATTCCCAGATTGGGCTGCGCCGCAAACCTGGATGGCCGATTCATTTGCGCGGTGAATAAGTGCGTCGTCTTTATTTCTCTCGAGCCCGGGCTAAGACGAGGACTCGGATTCTGTGGTGCCGTCAATTCTTTGCTGACGCGATGCGCTTTTTTGCGCGCCACTTTTGCGCGTAGTTCTCGTCTTTGCTTTTTTCGCGATCTTCCGCATTATAATTCCTTCATGCGAAAGCTCATCTTCGCCGAAGCATTCGTCGGTCCGATCTTTCTCGCACTCACGGCAGCGAGCCTCCTGTCCGGCGCCCAGCAAGCCACTCCGTCACCTGCCGTTCCCTCCGCATCGGCTACGCCCGCCCAATCTTCTGCCGGGCCTGTCCACGAAAACGTCAGCTACGGCACCGCCGGTAACGAAACGCTTCTGCTCGATATTTTCGAGCCCGCAGGCAACAGCGATCATCCCCGTCCAGCCGTGATTCTGATCCACGGCGGCGGCTGGACCAGCTTCGACAAATCCACCATGCGCACGCTCGCCCAGTTTCTGGCGCGTTCCGGGTTTGTCGCCGTCCCCGTGGACTATCGTCTCTTTCATGACGGCGTCAATCGCTGGCCCGCACAGCTCGATGACGCGCAGCGCTCCGTCCGCTGGCTCCGCGCCAACGCCGCGAAATACAATGTCGCCCCGAATCAGATCGGCGCCTATGGCCATTCCGCCGGAGCGCATCTTGCCGCGCTTCTCGGAATGATCGATACGCGCGATAATTCGGACCCCGCGCTGGCAAAATATTCCAGCAAAGTTCAGGCTGTCGTGGATAGCAGCGGCCCAACGGAATTCACCGGTTTCCCGAAGGACAGCGACGAGGATAAGTTCTTCTCGAGTTTTTTCGGCGCCAGCTACTCGGCTCACCCGGAAATCTGGCGCGACGCCTCACCTGTCGATCACGTATCGAAATCCAACGCGCCCTTCCTCATCATTCATGGGACGCACGATGAGGAGGTCTCAATCGCTCAATCCCAGGCACTTTACGACAAACTCAAGGAAGCCGGCGCCGACGTGAAATTTGTCCGCCTGGATTCCGATCACATGATCCGCGAGCCTGCTGTGCGCCGCCAGCTAGCTCTCGAAACGCAGCTTTTCTTCGAGCACTATCTCGTCCCGTCATCCTAAGTGCACGATTTTCCTGAAGTTGAACTGCCTGGTAGAGGATTGCTATTCCTGAGCGCTAAGGAGAATGGACGGGATTCTGGCGCGATTCCCATTCCGTGCTCAGACGGCGCACCGATTCGCGCAGACGAACCGCAAGCGTCGCAATGGTTTCGAGGCGCTGAGGCGCGCCTTGCGGCAATCGTCCGTCGCTCTTGCGCCGTATTTCGGAAAGAAGCAGTTCCGCGTTTCCCAGGATGCCGGTGAGCGGATTATTCAGTTCGTGGCGCAATACTTCGCCGAAATCCTCGCGATCCATGTTTGTGAACACATCTCTTCCCTCCGTTTCAGGCAGTTCTCCGCCGGCATGGAGTGATTGGGCTTCGCTCTGGGCCTGACGCAGCCGCCGCTCGACGAGACCGAGAGCCACGGTCAGGCAGCCGCCCGTGCGCACCACGTAATCCGCGGCGCCTGCGGCCACCAGGCCGGAGAGTTCCGTCTGATGTTCCGCGTCGCCGATCACCACCACCGGTGCAAAGGTGGCCAATAAAGAGACAGCTATATCCAATCGTTTCGCGCGTTCGTGCAAATCGCCGGCTTCCAGCGTCACGGCTGCTTCTGTGAGCAATATCACCGCGGGCGCGGCGTCCTCGACAATGCGGCGCGCGGCGTCCACCGTGCTCACCGAAGCGACGTGCCGGCGCTCATCGATCGTTTCAAGTTCGTGGCGCGCGGTGGCGCGCAAAGCCGCGTCATCGCTAACCAAAAGAATCGTATATTCCCGGGGTGTCATGTCACCTTACCTTTGTTCGACCTTCCTAATGGCTAATGAGCTTTCTTGGCAGCCGCGAGGCGTCCTCCGCGCACGAGCTGGCCATCCAGAAGACTAAATACTTTCGCTGTCAGCTCCTCGACGCGGAAAGGTTTGGCCACGTGAGGCACGCGGTTTCGCTCCAAAAATTCCTGGGTTTGCTGGGCAATCACGTCGCCAGTCACAAATAAAAATCTCTCCCGAAGCGGATTCCGCGCGCGCACCAGCGACTGGTAAAAATTCTGGCCGTCCAGCCCGGGCATTTTCATGTCGCAGATGACCAGGTCAAAGGGCTCGCGTCCGGCGCGTTCGAGGGCTTCGCGTCCGTCCAGCAAAACATCGACATGCAATCCTTCGTCTTCGAGTACATCCGCAATCAGGCGCGCCACAGTGGGCTCGTCTTCGACAACCAGCACGCGGGTTCCTCGGTGATTTGACCGCTGCGGAGGTTGCGCCTGAGCACGCGGCAGCGCCTGTGGGCGATTCTTGCGCTCGGTAGCTTCCTGAGAGACCGGGAGTGCCTGCTCGCCTTCTTCAAGGAAGCGTCTGCCGGGTTCCACGGAAGACTCGGCTTCCACCGGGAGTTCGACGGTGAAGATGGAGCCTCCGTCCGGCGGACTGGACACGCTTACTTGGCCGCCATGTTCGCGCACCACGCTGAGCACGATCGCGAGACCCAGACCCGTGCCGACGCCCGCAGGCTTGGTGGTAAAAAAAGGATCGAAGATGCGCGCCAGAATCGCCTGCGGAATGCCTGGACCGTCGTCGATAACCTGGAGAGCCATGCGGCGGTCTCCATTTCGCGCCGTCCGCAACCGGATGGTTCCCGCTTTTCCCGCTTGCACGATAGCTTGGCGCGCGTTTCCGATCAGATTCATCAGCACTTGCTGCAATTGGCCAGCGTCGCCCGTGACGAAAGGAAGGGTGGGGTCAAGGTCCAGCTCGATGCGAATTTTTTCCGAGGCCGAGCCGAAGCGTTGCAGTTCCATGGCCCGGAGAATCACCTGATTGAGAGCGACTCTTTTGCGCTCGGGCCTGGCTTCCCTGGCGCTCAGCAAGAGCTGGCGCAGGATGGTGCCGGCACGCTCGGCTTCTTCATAAATCTGGCGAGCTTCTTCGGTTCGGCCGGCGAGGTCTTTTCGCACAAGAAGCCGCTGCGAGTAGCCCAGTATGCTCGTGAGCGGGTTGCTTAATTCATGCGCGATGCCGGTGACCATCTGTCCAAGCGCCGCAAGTTTTTCCGTTTGCAGGAGTTTGGCCTGGAAGACACGCTGGGCGGTAAGGTCGCGATAAATCTCGACGCGGCCCAGGCGGCGGCCAGCCTGGTCCAGAACCGGACGCACGGAGCGCTCGAGGACGCGGGGCACAGGCCGCGCCAGCTGCAACTCTTCGCGGCTGCCACCTTCGGCGCCGCGCGCTAGTTCGCGCCAGCGCTTTGCAAAATTTTCCGGCTCCGCAGCGCGTTCCGCAAGGTGGCCGATGAGGCCGTCCAGCGTGCTGCAGGCCGCCGCTTCGTCGGGAGAGAGTCCCGCAATTTGCGCGAAGCGTGTGTTCATGGCGCGGATGCTATGGTTAGCGCCGAAAAGCAGAATGCCTTCTTCCACCCACTCGAGCACATTGTGCAGCTCCGCCTCGTAGCGGCTGCGCTGCTGCGCGGCTTCGTCTCCTGCCGCCGGCGCAAACACCACAGCGGTAAGGTCCTCACCCGCAAATACCGGAGCATGCAGCCGCACTTGAACGCCATTCACCAGTTCTGCTTCGCAAACTTCCTGAATTTCGATGGCCTTATCTCGCTCCCCCGCTAGCGCTCGGCCAGACCACTCTTCGATCAGCTGCTCTTCCCGCGCGCAGAACAGATTTGCGAAACGGCCGCCAAGTGCCCAGCCAGGATCTTTGGGAACTCCTTGCTCGCCACGCTCTCGCAGGGATTCCGGTGTTCGCGGGCCGCGGGTTTCCTCCAGCAAAAGTCGCGCGCTGCGATTCAAGCTGGCGATGTTGCCCTGGGCATCGAGGAGGACGGTGGGCTCGGGGCTAAATTCCAGCAGCGCGTGGCGGCGCGCGGTCCGCCGCGTTTGCTCTGCGCGCCGTCGGCGGCGTTCGAGCGCGGAAACGGCTAGCGAAGCGCGAAGTTCGAGGCGCTCCAGCGTGCCAAGTGAAGCGGCTTTCTGCGAAATGCCGGCGACCAGTACGCCAAGCGTTTCGGCGGCCGACAGGATGGGAATCGCCACCAACCGCGCCAATCCTGCTTTGGACCAAGACGCGGGGGGTTCCGCCCCCTGCACTTTTCCGGCTTCGAGGGCCGCCAGCCACAAACTTGCGAGGGGTTCGCGGTCGACCGCGCGGGTCCAGGCCGGATCTCCGCTTTCCCAGGAAAACTCGATCTTCGCGTCTCCCGCGGAAATCGATGCTTTCGCGGGCTGGTGTCCGATTACCGCGAAGGAAGCGCCAGCTCCGAAGCCGTCGGTGGACTCTTCTGTGCAACTTGCGACGAGCTGCGACAGAACTGCATCGGCGGAGGAGTTACTGGCGAGAGCCGCAAGAATCTGCTTGCTGAGCCGAACGTCGGCCTGGCGTTCCCGCGCGAGACGTTGTTCCATCTCGAATTCGAGTGCCAGGGCGAGCTCCGCGGCGACCGACTGCGCCAAATCGCGGGGCATGGATGTTTGTCTTCTGCGCGTTCCGGTGAGCAGGACGCCGCGTAGGTGGCCTCTTCCCTCGATCGGAGTCCAAAGCGCGTGGCGCAAGCCTACGAGAGGCCCGATCATCGATTGATTCGGAGGCCGGTCCTGGGAAACGTCGAGTTCCTGTTCGACGCTCTTCCCGGCAGCAAGCAACTCCTGCGGCAAAGGGGCCTCGAGCGACAATTTCTCCCATTCCTCCGGCGTGTCCTCGCCTTCGGACTCCCAGATCATTCCGCGCAGACAAGCTGCTGTGTGCCCATCCTCATTGGATGGTGAATCCTGTTCCAGCCACACGCCGATACGGTCGACGTGCCTGTCCCTGGCGAGAGAGTGTATTGCTTCGCGTATCAGCTCTTCGCGCGGTGCGCCTGCAAGTCCTGCGCGCGCCGCGCCCCGCCAGGAGCGTTCCTCTTCTTGTTTTTTGCGCCAGGCCCACATCTTTTTTTGCCTCGAGTCTGTTCCCGCTTGGAAGTCAGCTTCGACATGTGGTCGAGAGCATGCCTCTTCCGAGAAGAGCTACATGCAGGGAAAGGCCCAACTGAGAAACTGCGTATTGTTTTTGTAATCAGCAATTTGAGCGGAGATACAGAGAAGCGAGACGAAGCCCGGAGTTCCACGCCGATACTAGCGCTGTTCTCGTTCCCGGAATGGACCTGGGAGCACAATTGCCGGCGAGTTTCTTAGTGCGAGCGAGACTCGGAATCCAGGCCGCTAAGAGGCTGACCGGCAAGTGTGTACGCACAGATCTGCACAAAGAAGAAACGCGCTTTTTTCTCGATGAACCCCGAGGAGGAAAATTCCATGCCAGAGCGCGGTTCCTTTTGGAACTGAGCTCTTTCCGGTGCGCTTTGTTATACCTGGGCTTGTTCCATCTGATACTGCTTGAGCTTGCGATACAGCGTGGTTTTTCCAATGCCCAACATGCGCGCTGCGGCCAGCTTGTCGCCGCCTGTTTCGCGCAGCGTACGGAGAATGGCACGACGTTCCAGCTCTTCCATGGGCAGCAGTTCGTCTTTGTCGGGAACGCGTTCGCTGCTTGGATAGTGCAGATTCGATGGCAGGTCTCCTACATGAAGGATGGGACCTGAACCCATGGCTACGGCGCGCTCGATGGCGTTCTCCAGTTCGCGGACGTTGCCGGGCCAGTCGTAAGCGATCAGGCGCCGCATGGCGTCATCGGAGATGGTTCGCGGTGGCCCGTGCGGGTCGGAGAATTTTTCAAGAAAAGAGATAACCATGAGCTGGATGTCGCTCTTGCGCTCGCGCAGGGGCGGGAGCTTTATCTGCACGACGTTCAGGCGGAAATAGAGGTCCTGACGAAAGGCGCCGGTGCGGATGGCGGATTCGAGGTCGCGATTGGTGGCGGCGATGATGCGGATATTGATGTGCCTGCGTTCCGTTGAGCCAACCGGTTTTACTTCGCGCTCCTGCAAAGCGCGCAAGAGTTTGGCTTGCAGGTCCACGGGCATGTCCCCAATTTCATCGAGGAAAAGCGTTCCGCCTTGGGCCGCTTCGAGAAGGCCCTGTTTGGATTGCATCGCTCCCGTGAATGCGCCCTTCACATAGCCGAAGAGCTCCGATTCGATGAGCGTGGGGACCAGGGAGGAACAGTCGACCGGGGCAAACGGTCGCTCCTTGCGGATTCCGGAGTAGTGAATGCTTTTGGCGACCAGCTCTTTGCCTGTGCCGCTCTCGCCGAGAATCAGGACGGGATATTCGTGCTGGCTGACTTTTTCGATCATCTTGTACACGCGCTGCATTTTTGCGGAAACGCCGATCATGCCGCCGAAGCCCGGCTTGGAGCGCAGTTGCTCGCGCAAGAGGCGGTTTTCGCGGTCCAGATCCATATCGCGGGCCACACGCTCGAGACGCGCGCGGAGATCTTCAATGTGAAAAGGCTTGGTGACGTAATCGACCGCGCCCATGCGGGTGGCTGCCACGGCGGAATCGATAGTTCCGTACTGCGTGAGAACTAACACGGCCACCTGCGGGTACATTTCGTGAACCTGTTTCAGAAGATCGAGGCCGCTCGATGGGGGCAGAATCAAATCAGTGACAATGATATCGACCGCATGAGTATCGAGATGCCGCAGCGCTTCTTCCACCGAGCTGGCCACGGCAGCTGTCATTCCGCAGGATTCCGCCACGTCCGCGCAGAGCTTACGCGTGTTCTCTTCGTCTTCCACAACAAGGACACTGATGGGGATGGCGACGCGCTGCACTCCAGCTTCTTCATTCATAGGCGTTCACCTCGCGGAAATCTTTTGCGCGGGTTTCAGTTGCACACTCAGTACCAATTGCGGAAAAGAGTACGATTCATTCATAATTCAACAAGTTAGCTATTCTAGCATTTATTAAGGAGTTCGCATTCAGGAATTACGCTTTCGACAATTTCCCCCGCTGGAGGCTTTTTTGACCTCATAAGTTTTTATTTTTCAGCGAGTTACCGATTCAGAATGAACACGCCTCCCATTTCGGGAATGGAACGTGGAGTTTGCCGGTGGAATATCGAGTAGGAATCGCATACCGAGGTTCCGCTGCTGTCTTAAAAGAAAAACGGGCTCTCTCGGAGGACTTCCGAGAGAGCCCGTTTTTGTAGAACGTTTTATGAATCGCTAAAAGCGGCGTGTTAACTCGCCGAGATTAACCGAGCCCTTCCATCCAAGGATGGCTGGCTCGCTGCTCAACCCCTTACGGCTTGGCTGCCGGCTTCTTGGCAGGCGTCTTCGCCGTGCCTGTAGCCGTGCCGCCGCCCCTGCTTAGCAAGGTCAGCGAATCCTTCGCGTTGAAGGGGAAGCGCCGCACGGACTGTTCGCCTGTCGTGCTAAGGGTAACGTCCACACGCCGGTTGTTGGCCAAGCGCACGGTCAACAGGTTCTTCATGAACTTGTCCTTTTCCGCGGGAGTCAGGTCTGGATCCTCTTCGAGCAACTGCTTGACCTCAGCGTCGCTCAGGTTTTGTTCTTCACCGTATGCCTTGGTATCGATGTGATCGGCTGGAATGCCCTTTTCTACGAGGTAGCTCTTGGTTTTTTCCACGCGGCGTTCGGAGAGAAGCTGGTTGTACTCCTTGCCTCCGCGAACGTCGGCGTGGCCGCCCAGGATCAAGTGGGCGTTCGGCCTGTAGGTCAGATATTGCGTGAAGTCGGCAGCCAGCGTGTCGAGAGTGACTGCCTGGCTGGCCATCAAACCTCCATTGGGTTTCGCAACCGTGGGCTGTGCCGTCGGGAAGTAAATGCTGTGCAGGGCCAGCTTCATTTCCAGTTGATGAACCTGCAGAGCTTCCTTCACCTCAACGGTGCCGGATGCGTCGGCGGTGCCACCGCGTCCATCATTCACAGTGCACTTCACGGTGTACGTTCCGGGCTGCAATCCGGTGGCGTCAAACGTCGCGTTCGCGCCAGTGCCGGTAACCTGCCCGCCTGAAGCCGTGTAGCTGTAGGTCAGAGGATCGCCGTCGGGGTCAGTGCCCGTGCAAGTGATCCCGGTGTGCTCGCCAGGAAGAATCGGGCTGCGTTCCACCGACAAGGAAGCCGTCGGCGGACGATTCGGCCGCTCTTCGACTTTGATGTCTGTTGCGCAAGAAGCCGTTCCGCCTTTGCCGTCGTTGACCTGCGCGGTAACCGTGTAGTTACCCGGCGTAGCGCTGCCCGGGTTCCATCGTGCGTCAGGACCTGAGCCATCCACCGCGCCGCCCGTAGCCGTGTAGCTGTACGTGAGCGGATCATTGTCCGGGTCGCTGGCGTTTACGTGGACCGCAACGGTGTCGCTAGAGCCGGCGAACACGGATGCGGGACTCGCGGAGCATGCGGCCACCGGCGGGTGATTTACGGGCGCCGGAGGCGCTTCGTGGGGCAAACCAAAGCGCAGAACAAGGCCGGTTCCCAATCGCAAGCTATTCTCCTTGCCGCCAGAGGCGAGAGAGTTTCCATAAAAGGAGGTCGAAAGGTAATCGATTTCCGCAAAGCGCCAGGCGATGTTCCTCGTTAGGGCGATGTCCACGCCGCCGCCGGCCACCATAGTAAAAGCGGTTTGGCTGCTGTTGCCAGTCATCTCCGGTCCGGCATGGCCTGCGCCGACCAGCACTTCCAGGAAGGGCACGAAGTAATCAAATTTGCGGAAGTTCACACGGGGACCAACCATAATTGTCGTGATGCCCCCGTGCAGATTCACGCCGTTGACGTTGCGGTTGTAGCTCAACCCGCCAATTTCTTCGGTGAGGCCCAGCCATCGTGCGGCGTTCCAGGTGAACGCCCCCGATCCGCCAAAATTGTTAAAAGACGGGAAGCCGCCTCCAGGATTGAAACTCACGTAATCGAACATGCCCGCGACTTCGTAGCGCGGCAGAAGTTGACCTGGCGGCGTGTCGCCACTCGATTTAGCGTCAGACGGAAGAGGCTTCGGGCGCGGAGCCTCTGGAAGCGCGAAAAGATTTCGCGGAGCAGGCGCAATGTCTCCCGCACCCGTTTTGGCAGGGCTCTTCTCTGCCGCCGCTGCTGCTGCGGCAGCGCTCGCACCGTCGCCATTCTGCTGGGCGCACAAAGGCAAAGCCAATAGAGCGCTAAACGCTACTGCGACACACCAAGTACGCATGATTCGTCTCCCTCAGTTATCTATTGCGGAACCCAAGTCTATGTTGTCCCGGCTGCAGCACCTTGTGCGGCGCCACTACAAACTCGCTTGAACCAACTGCGGCAAACCCTTTGTCCTTCGCCGCCTCACCGCCGATACCTTCCCCCACTTATTCCAAACGCCGGGAGAAAATACAGGAAGTCACATGACGCGGCGCTGTAAGCGTATTCCAGAATTCCCTTTATCTGCAAGCATTTCCTTGCGACAGCCGGGCGGTCAAAAATATTTTTCGCGGCCTGCTGCCAATACGCTCCACTGCGAGATCACTCACGTTAGTAGATGCGCGGAAATGCAAAAAGGACGGATCTGCGCCGATACCCAGCGGAGTACTTGTCTGTGCCAAGTACCTAGTGGGTTACCGCTCTTTGTGCTAGTATGCCGCCACTTTCTGTGGTGGATTTGCCTCCGACTGAGTTTCTGACACTTGGGATAGCTCCGTCGCGAGGCACTACGCCAGCTTGCTGGCCCCTTGTCCCGGGTCCAGAGGCGTCCTACAGAAGCTCGGATGAGAATCTCAGCTGCTGCGGGGGCGGACCATGAAAATCAAAAATGCAAAATTGCTTTCCAGCCTTTTACTCTTAGCCTGTATTTTATTTTTGCCGTCCTCGCCTGCGAAAGCGCAGACGTTAAGCGCCCCCGCCCGTATCACGCAGGCCGTGGATGAAAATAATCTCGCAGTGCTCAAGGGCAACGTGCACCCGCTGGCGCGCGCGGAATTCGACCAAGGAGCGGTAAGCGACGGCCAGCCCTTGCATCGCATGCTGCTTCTCTTGCAACGCGGCGCGGATCAAGAGGCTGCGCTGCAAAAACTGCTCGATGACCAGCAGAATAAATCTTCCGCGAATTACCATGCGTGGCTGACGCCCGCGCAATTTGGCCAGCAATTTGGACCGGCGGATGCGGACGTCCAGACAGTCACAAACTGGCTGCAGTTCCACGGCTTTCAAATCACCAACGTGACCGCCGGACGGACGGTGATCGAGTTTTCCGGAAATGCCGCGCAGGTGCGCAGCGCATTTCACACTGCGATTCACAAGTACCTGGTGAATGGCGAAGCGCACATGGCCAACGCCAGCGACCCGCAAATTCCAGCGGCGCTCGCGCCAGTGGTTGCCGGCCCCGTTTCGCTCAATAATTTCCCACGGAAGTCCTACGCTCGAATCCTGGGGCAGTTTCGCCGCACTATCGGCAAACCGGGGTTGCAACCGCTCTTTACGTTTCCCGATCCCTACACCGGAACCACATTTTATGGGATGGGACCAGGAGACTTCGCAACAATTTACAACTCCAAGCCTCTCATCGCAGCCGGAAACGACGGGACGGGACAAACCGTTGCCGTCGTTGGCGAGACAAACATCAACATTCAGGACGTGCAACAGTTTCGGCAAATGTTCGGCTTGCCAGCAAATTTCGACGCCACGAATGTAATTCTGAATGGTGAAGACCCAGGAATTACATCCACGGACGAAGAGGGAGAAGCCGATCTGGACGTGGAATGGTCCGGTGCCGTGGCGCCGGGAGCAACCGTGAAATTTGTCGTATCTGCTTCGACGCCAGCCTCGGCAGGTATCGATCTTTCGGCCATCTACATTGTGGAACATAACCTGGCCGGAGCCATAAGCGAGAGCTACGGCCAGTGCGAACAACAACTTGGAACCGCTGGGAACGCCTTTTACAACCAGTTGTGGGAACAAGCAGCCGCGCAAGGAATCACCGTGATTCTGTCCGCGGGAGATGGCGGCTCCGCGGGATGCGATGATTTCGATACGGAGCAGGTGGCAACTCTGGGATTAGCCGTCAGCGGGCTGGCCTCGACGCCTTTTAACGTGTCCGTCGGTGGCACCGACTTCGATCAGGTCAACAACTGGTCATCCTTTTGGAGCTCAACCAACGATCCGACTGGGACTTCCGCCATCAGTTATATTCCCGAGATCCCCTGGAATCAGAACTGCGCACAAGTTGGATTGATGGGCTGTGGTTTAACCGCTCCGCAAGGGTCGGTGAACATCGTCGCGGGCAGCGGCGGCCCAAGTGCGGTCTATGGAAAGCCGAAATGGCAGATGGGTGTATCCGGCATGCCCAATGACAATCACCGCGACCAACCGGATATTTCCCTTTTCGCGAGTCCCGGGTTCGACGGAACGGGATACGTTTATTGCCAGAGCGATGAAACTATATCCGGCATCCCAAGCTGCGATCTGAGCAGGGCCGCCGCCGAGTTTCTCGATTTTGGAATCGTCGGCGGAACGTCAGCTTCGGCCCCTGCATTCGCTGGCATCATGGCACTGGTAAACCAATACCAAGCGGCTCACGGCGGTTCTAATCGTCAAGGAAATGCCAACTACGTTCTGTATGCCTTGGCAAAGAAATCGGGAACCAGTTGCGCTTCCGCAAAAACCGAGGCGACTGCATGCGTTTTCAATGACGCAATTAAGGGAAATAGCATTTTGCCGACGGGCCAACCGGGTGTCGGAACGAACAGTGTACCGTGCAAGGGAGGCACGTTGAACTGCAGCTCCGCCCTTCCTGCTAACAATGGTGTCCTCGTGGAGCCGAGCCAGACCACGACGGAGGCGTGGCCCGCGACGGCGGGCTATGACATGGCAACGGGCCTGGGAACCGTCAATGTGAATAACTTGGCGACAAATTGGGGAACCGTTTCGATAATTGGAACGACAACCACGCTGACGCTTTCGCCCACCACGGGAATCACTCATGGCACGAACGAGAATGTAACGGTTGGAGTCAGCGTTGCGCCTACGACGGGGACGATAGCCCCGACGGGCGAAGTATCGCTCATCGCGACGTATTCCGATGGGACGACGCAAGGGCTTGATCACTTCACGCTCACCAACGGAGCGATCAGCGGCACGACGAAAAGCCTTCCCGGCGGCACTTATAACGTGTCGGCATATTACGCGGGTGACGGTACGAACGCTCCTAGTGACTCCACGCCAGTTCCAATGACGGTTGGTAAGGAGAGCAGCCAGACGTTTATCGTGGTGCCGACATTTGATTCAAGCGGGAACCAACTGAATGCGAACGCGACATCATTTATGTATGGGACGCAATTCATCAGCCGCGTTTACGTAACAGATAAAAATGCTGTGGGCAGCGCAGGCGGTCCTCCGAATCCTGCTTGCTACCAAGAGAATCTCCTGACCTGTCCAGGCGGAACTATCACCTTTACCGACAATGGCACCCCTTTGGATCAAGAAACTTTTCAGCTAAACAGTGCCGGATACACACGCGATCTCTCCGCGACTCCGGCCACGTTTGCGGGAGGCACCCACAAACTCGTCGCAACATACAGTGGAGACGGCAGCTATATGCCGAGCCTGGGAATGGATATCATCACAGTCACACCGGCACCCAGTACGACCTCGTACTATTCGACTAATTTTTACGCCATCGTTGGCCGGACTTTTTCATTCACCTTTATCGCCACAGGAAGCGTGCAACAAGGTGTGGATCCAACCGGAACCTTTGCATTTACCGACAATGGGATTCCCTTGACAGGCCCCGTGAACACCTCCGACCCGGGAGGCCACGCGATCCTAGGCGGTGCTTTTGAAACGTTCACTGCACCCGGAAAACACTCGATCAACGCAACATACAATGGAGACGCCAGCTACGCTCCGTCTACCAGCTCGCTCGCTCTGCCAGTCACCGTTCAATACGCTGATTCGCTGAGTGTTTCAGTGAATCCCTCAATCGTAATCTATGGCGCGCCTGTGACCATTACGGCAACGGTGACTACGCCGCACCTGACTCCGGCTCTGGCGGGCACATTCTCATTCAACCCGGCCTTCGGAAGCGTGACGACAAACATTTCAACGGACGGGCACGGCAACCAAATCATTACGGGCACGATGACATTTGTTCCCACGGCAACCGAAAGCATCGATGTGGGTTACACTGCCGACCCGAACTACAGCTCCGGCGACACGAATGCTTCCGTCACTGTAAATGTTCCCGATTTCAGTCTGAACATTCCGGGCCCCTTGCTTGTGGCCGCTGGCCAGTCGGCATCTCTGCAAATTGGAGTAGTCCCGGTATCGAACAATGCTAGCTCTGTCACGCTATCGTGCGCCGGAAACTATCCATTGGGATATTCTTGCGCCCTGCAGCCCGCGACAGTGAATCTCGCGGGCGGGATTACCGCGACCTCAATGCTGGCCTTGTCCCCGTCTCCTGCAAGCAATGCGGTGTCGAACAATGCTGTCCGCTGGAAACACGCTGGACTCTTCCCTGACTTTTCCGGGACAAATTCGCTCTGGCCGCTCAGCATCTTTACCGGCATGACCGCGACTCTCCTTCTCCTGTGGCGTCCACAAAGGAAACGTATGCGGTCCGCCTTTAGACTTGGAGCGGCCTGCGTCATAAGCCTGGCGATCGGCTGCGGCGGAGGCGGAAGTTTCAACGGGGGCGGCGGAGGAAGCGGCGGAGGCGGAGGGGGCGCACCCACCCCGTCCGTAACAACGACAACCGTGTCGACTGGCTCTGCGAAAGTCGCACAGAACAGCCCCGTGACCTTCACCGCAACTGTGACCGGGACTGGAAATCCGACCGGAAGCGTTAGTTTCTACTTAAGCGGAGGCTACTACGGCAGCGCCTACTTGGTCGCTGGCTCGGCGTCGGTAACCGCCTCTCCCGCAATCCCGGGTATCTACTCGCTCATCGCACAGTATGCGGGCGACGCAAACAACCTGGGGTCGACTTCGGCAGGTGTCAGCCAAGCAGTAACCGGAACTACGATTATGCAAGTAAACGCGCAGACGGGAACTCTGTTTCACAGCACAAATGTTACCGTGACGCTCCAATGAGAGACTGGCGGGTGGACGGGCGGTTTGGTATTCCGCTACCAAACGAGTATCCTTTGGCCTCTCACAAATCAAAACAACGCGGAGGGACACCTCCGCCTCTCTATACTTTCATGGGAAGTGCCGCAGTGATATTCTCTCGACGATCCTCACGTTCGCAAATACTAATTCTTCAAGCCCGGGCCATCCGTCGACCAAACGGAGATCCCTTGGTCACTCACAAATTTCAGCAAAAATGAAGACTTCATTGAAATACGCCCTGATCCTAATCACTCTGGCAGTGTGTGCCGCAACTTCCACCCAAAGCTTGGCGCCCCCTTTTGCGCTAACCCTCGAAGCAGAAGAAAACCCTGTAAAGGCTGGCTCGGAAGTCAAAGTGGATATTACGCTATCCAACTCTTCCAATCGCGCTATGCATATTAGCTACGGCTTAAGCGAAGTTGACTATGCTTTTGAGGTGCGTGACAGCCAAAACAGAATACCGCCAGAAACTGAGTTCGCACAAAAATCAAAGGGAAGAGGGTACTTCTCGAGCGACCAGCTCTTTTACTTACAGCCAGGAGAGAGCCTCCCGAAGGCACCCCTGGTTGCGTCCAAGTTTTACGATTTCAGCCGCCCAGGAAGCTACAAAATTCAAGTAAGCCGTGCCGTTCCCAAGGAACTAGGCGGCGGAACGATTAAATCCAACGTACTGTCCCTTACAATCAGGGAATAGGGGGACCTCCCAGGCCGTGCTGGTGGCAGTTTCTAAAGTCTCGAGTGGCCTACCGTTTGCAGTTTTGTTTCTTGCAAACCGTGGGGCACTCCACTCGCTCTTACGCTCGCTCTTCTTCACGCTACTCACTATTCGCTACCAACGACTCACTACACGCAACTCCTCCCGCGTCGACTCGCGTTACACTACTGGCTCCATGCTTGCCACGACGATTCTGGATATGAATTGGATGGGGCGGCCGAGGTCCATCGCGGCGGTGCTGCTGGAATCGGATGGGCATCGGGCGATTATTGACCCGGGGCCGGCTTCGACTCTGCCTACGCTTCGGCAACTTTTGGATTCACGCGGCGTCGGCGTCTCGGATTTGAACGCCATTTTGCTGACGCATATTCATTTGGATCATGCGGGGGCGACGGGCGCGCTCATCCGCGAGAATCCTAACCTCGAGGTGTATGTTCACAAGGCTGGGCTGCTGCACATGGCTGATCCGACGAAGCTGCTCGCTAGCGCAGAGCGGCTTTGGCCTGGCGAATTGCAGCATCAATTTGGCGAGACGCTGCCTGTCCCGTTTGGAAATTTGCGCATGCTGCAAGGCGGGGAGACGCTCTCGCTCGGAAGCCGTAACTTCGAAGTTGTTCAAACGCCGGGGCACGCTTCGCATCATGTTTCTTATTTTGATTCGTCGGACGGCACCGCGTTTGTTGGCGACACGACCGGGTTCCACATCGAGGGCGAACGTTACGTGGTTCCGGTAGCACCGCCGCCGGATATCGATCTTGAAATCTGGAACGCTTCGCTGGACGCAATCGCCGCGCGCCATCCCTCGCGGCTGTTTCTTACGCACTTCGGGTACTCGAACGATCCTGCAGCGCACATCGCAGAGTATCGAAACAATTTGCAGCGCTGGGCCTCACTCGCAGCGGAAATCTTGCGTTCCACGCCGGATCAAAATGTCGCGCTGGAAAAATTCGTTTTGGCAACGACTGAAGAAATCAAACAGCGCCTCTCTGCAGCCGAAGCCGAGCACTACGTTTTCAATTGCGACCTCAATATAAACTGGCTGGGACTCTCGCGCTACCACCGTAAACGCGCCGAAGTCACTGCGAACGCAGCGAATCCTTTGTAGGGGTACAGCATCGCTGTGCCCGAGCTTGACGACAAATCGTGCAGATTAGGCGGAGGTTTCAGAGGAAGAAATTTCAGGCGTTTCCGCAACGGGTTCAGCCGCGGGAACAGCGGAAGCCGCCGCAGGTTCGAGCCGAGCGGAAAGCGCTTTCACCAATAGATCGACGAGCTTTTTTGCGCCGCTGCCGTCGGGATCTTTGTCTGGATTGTATTGCGCTACGACAAGTCCCAGGAGATTTTTGTGTTTCGCAAATTCGCTGAGGGCCGCGCGCACGTCCGCCATCTTCAGTCCATCGGTGCCTGGCACGTTCACCGCGGAAAATTCTTCAACGGCGATAACGTCCGTATCCAGATGCACGACAAATTCATGCGCATCGGCATGCACGTAGGTTAGCCCGTCGCGCGCTGCCGCGCTTCCGCCCTTGGACTGAATGTCGGCTGCGTCAATGTGGCGCATCGGAGATTTGCTGAGAAATTCCTGTTCGGGAGGATCCAGACGTTCGAGACCGAAGAGCGTTACATCCGGTTCACGCACTAGCGCCGACTCGCCGAAGAAACGTACCAGTTCCGGGGCGCCGCGCCCAATTACGTGGGCGACGACCATTCCATCGATGCGTCCGGAAGGCGTCGAGGCTGGCGTGTTCAAATCGGCATCGCGATCGAACCACAATAAGTTGACGTGCTTGTAGTAACGGCGAACGCCTGTCAAAAGTCCGATGACTTGCGCGCAATCGCCGCCCAGCACCAGCACCAGCGCGCCGCTTTTCACGGCAAGCTCGGCGCGAGTTTTGAGGTCGTTCAGGCCCGCGACAATTTCTTTCAGATTGCGCGCGCGTTTGTGTTCGTCATCGTCGGCAAAAAGTCTCGGCGCGCAGTCGCCGTGATCAATCACTTCGAAGCCCGCGCTTTGCAGACGCTCGACCAACCCCGCCGCGCGCAACGCTGCGGGCGCCTTTTCGCTGCCGGGCAAAAACGCAGCCGCGCTCGACGGCGCGCCTATCAAGGCAATCTTCTTCGGCTGACGGACGATTTTGACCGCCAAGGTTAAGCTCCCTGTTTTGTGTGTCCCCGCCTACCGCGCTGGGTCTACTGCAAAACTTCGCGGGACTAAGGCCCGCCCCTGTGTTTCTACTGCGCTGCAAATGATACTGCAAAATCCCGGGGCCTCTTTTTAACGACGCGGGGCCGGCGCAATCGTGGCCAGTTCCGGAGGCAGCGTGAAGCGCACGTCCTCGCGAATCAAATCGAGGTCGCGCTGATCCGTGTATCCAAACTCCGCCAAGCGCTCGCTCACTTGTTCGACTAGCACTTCGGGAGCGGACGCGCCGGCGGTCAAGCCCACGCGCTTTACGCCTTCGAGCCAGTTGACGTCAATATCTTTGGCTGAATCGATGAGCTGGGCTTTTACGCCGCTGCGCTTGGCCACTTCGACGAGGCGATTCGAATTGGAGCTGTTGGGCGAGCCCACTACCAGGAGAAAATCGACGTCCTTGGCTACTTGTTCGACAGCTTCCTGGCGATTCTGCGTCGCGTAGCAAATGTCATCGCTCGCGGGGCCTTTAATCAATGGGTACTTTTGCCGCAGCCGGGCGACGATTTCTTGCGTGTCGTAGAGGCTGAGCGTAGTTTGGGTCAGGAATGAGAGCTTGTCTGGCTCGGCCACATCCAGCGCGTCTACTGCCGCTATCGAATCCACCACGATGGTGCGGTCAGGAGCTTCGCCCGAGGTGCCGACGATTTCCTGGTGGTCTTTGTGACCAATCAAAATGATAGTGCGCTTTTCTCGCGCGAATTTCAGAGCTTCCAAATGCACCTTGGTGACCAGCGGGCAGGTCGCGTCGATCACTTTTAGCGCGCGGTCCTTGGCTTCCTGGCGGACTGTTGGCGGCACGCCGTGGGCGCTGAAGACCAGCACGGCGCCGTGCGGCACGTCCTCGATCGACTCCACAAAAATCGCCCCGCGGCGGCGCAACTGCTCTACTACGTAAGTGTTATGGACAATTTCGTGATGGACATAGACCGGCGCGCCGTACGCTTCCAGCGCCAGCTCGACGATGTCCACAGCTCGCACCACGCCCGCGCAGAACCCCCGCGGCCGTACTCTCAGCAATACCTTCCCATTTGTCGCAGTCTGCATCGTTATCCTAAGTGAGTAATTTCCGAAGACTCTATCATACCTTACGGCGTGGCCAGCCCGCACCGGGTTTCCTTATCGAGGAGGAGGCGGTTTCCGATCGGAGCTTATCTGTTCGAATTGGTTTTGGGGCTAGTTGCCCGGGAATTTGCGAGAAGCAGGGTGGCTTTTTCGACTTGGCCCTGCGCACGATAAACTGAGGCTAGGTTCTGAACACTGATTGCAACCCAAGGATGATCAGGCGGAAGGAATTTTTCTCGGATAGCCAGAGCGCGAGAGAGTGATACTCCGGCTTGATCGAGTTTGTTTAGGTCACGCTGGCAGATGCCCAAGCGGTTCAATGTCGTGGAAACTTCCAGATTTTCGCGCCCAAGGGCACTTTCTTGTATGGGCAGTGCGAGCGCTGCGAAAGATTCGCAACTCTCGTACTTTTTCTCATAAAAATAAAACAGTGCTATGTCGCTCACGGTCAAAGCGGCTTCGGGACTGTTTCGCCCAAAGTTCTGCTGGCGGATACCAAGGATTCTCTTGAAAAGAGGTCCGGCCTCCTCAATAGGGAAGCCTTCCGCATCGCGATACAAGCGGGCCAACATGTCCAGATCGTCTGCAACTTTCGGATGGTCCGGGCCGTATTTCGTCTCATCGGCGTTGACGGCCTGTTTGTAAAGTGCTTCGGCTTCTTTGTACTTACCCTCGTCAGCACGGAACTGGCCTCGTCGATCGAGCAACACAGCTTCACTGGAGCTTTGTGTTGGAACGGCTCTCTCGTAAATCGTACGGGATCGTCGTCTGAGAGATTCCGCCTCAGAGGAATTTCCTTCCTTGAAAAGGACATCCGCCAATCCATCCAATGTGCGACCTAAGTCCGCGTCATCAGGACTCAAATGGGCTTCCTGAATTGTGAGCGCCTTCCTGAAGAGCGCTTCCGATTCTGGATACTTGTCCTCATCTTCATAAACCTCAGCCAGGCTCGTCGAAGCCAAGGCTAAGTGCAAGCTTGCCGCGCCCTCGTACTTTTCAAAGTTAGCTACTGAGTCCGCGAGCACATTCTGAGCTTCCCCGAGCCGGCGTCGCTTAGACGCGAAACTGCCGACGTTGAATAGATACATCGCGTATTGACCACGGTAGACTTCCGCATGCTGACGGTAGACCGAGAGAATCTCTCGATTGTACCGGTCGGCCTCCACGTCATGTCCTTCCTCGCTCAGGGCGTTCGTCAATCCAGTGAGCGAGGAAATTAACTCTGGATCATCTGGCTGGAGCAGTTTTTTTCGGAGTTCAACAGCTCTCTTGTAATAGCCTTCCGCCTCCGCATCTCTGTGCTGCAGAAATGTCACGGCACCGAGGCCATGCAGAACGCTGGCCAAATGCAGAGAGACTGGCGAGTCATGTTCCGTCTGTTGCAAGAGGCCGGTTAGAATTGCTTCTGCGTCGATGTATCGCTTCTGTTGGAAAGCCAAAAGAGAGTCGCTGAATGGTTTTGAGAATCGGGCTTCGCGCTCCGTCGCCGCCTTGTCCTGAGCGCGTTTCCAAAGCGCCCAGGAACCAAGGCCAAGGGTGAGAATCATGAATCCAAGTAGAATCCGAAAGCGCATTCTGATTAGTCCGGTACTTGAAATGGCTAGAATCTGGAGGGCACTTTACGGCTGATTTTCATATCCAGAATTGCAAACTAAGATCAATACTGGACTCCAACTAACTAAAATACAAAGAACCAATATCTATATGCATTCTTCTGGTAACTAACGGGGAAAGTTGGCTATGTAACCCGAACGCCGGAGGGAACGGGCAGGAAGGAAATACCGTTAGAATTTGGGCCGTTAAGACGACGTGTCTAGACCGGAAGAGTTTGCTGGCTTGCTATTGCCCGAAGTAGTAGCCGTCGCGAGCTTGGACGACTAGGTCTTTCTGTTTGCCGACGACTATATGGATTTTGTGGTAGCCGACAGTGTTGCCTTTGTCGGGGGTGTAGGCGAGGCTGTACTGGTTGCGGAGATCTTCTTCGATCTCGGCGTAGATGGCGTCGACGGTTTCTTTTTTGGTGACTTTGAACATGCGGCCGCCGGTTTCTTTGGAAATTTGCTCGAGGATTTTTTTGCCGTCGGGGCGTTGCTCTTGCGGAGGATAGCGCCCGCCGCCGCGGCCGCCGCCCATTCCCCCTCCGTGACCACCCATCCCGAATCCTCCGGGGCGGCTATAGTTGTCCTCTTCATCGGCAAACAAGATGGAGTAGATGATGGTGTCCGAGCGCTGGGCGGTGGCGATGGCCTCGGCCATGGTTTCCCTGCTGCCGTGGTCCACACCATCGGTGAGAACGATCAGCGCCTTGCGGCCTTGCTGCTTGCTCATCAATTCGTCGGACCCCAGAAAAATCGCGTCGTAGAGCAGCGTTCCGCCGCCGTGTGATCCTCGGCTGCGTCCTCCTCCACCACCGCCATTTCCACCGCTGCCTCCACCGCCATTGCTACCTCCGCTGTCGTATTGAGGCGTCGAAAGCTTTTGTAGCGCCGCCTGCAACTGGGGACGCGACGGCGTGAAGTCCTGCAAGAGTTCCACTTCCCGGTCGAAGTGAATCACGAACGCCAAATCTTTGTCCTGGCGCAGAAGTTTATCGAGGAAACTGTAGCTTGCACTGCGCTCCTGATCGAGGACGCGCCTCTGGCTCAAGCTGGTGTCCACCAAAAGGCCCAGCCGGAGCGGTAAATCGCTTTCGTGGGCGAAATAGTTGATGGTTTGGGGACGCCCGTCTTCATCTAGCTGAAAGTCGTCTTTGGTGAGATTCGAGATGATCTTTCCATGCTTGTCGCGAACCGTCGCCAGCACGCTGACGGTTTTGACTTCGACTGCGATCGTTGGCTGGCCTTCTTGCGGGCGCTTCAATTGTGGCTGCGACTGGGCAGGTTGCTGTGGGGCTTGCTGAGTCTGTTGTTGTGCTGGCGGTGGAGGTGGTTGCTGCGCGCGAAAATCCCGTGCGAGCAGCGTCAAAAATAAAAGCGCGATTACACATAGGCTCATGCGAAAGAGTCGCGATCTTTTGATGGAACGGGATGTAGAACGATTCGTTGGATGATGGGGAGGGAAGTCTTTCATCTTTTCCTAGTTCCGTTTCGAAGCGGGCTTCAGGCATTAAATGCTTCTCGGAAATGAGTTCGAATGGTGTCCGTTCGCGTGGCGCTTGTGGCGTCTGGTGGTCCTGGTCAGCCCGGGCTTGGCAAGACGGGCGGGGCAAGCCCCGCCCCTACAGATAGTTCATCCTTACCGGGTGGAAAGTTCCCGTGCGTGCCAGAAGATAAGACGCCAATTGGCACGTTTTGGTTTGCCGCCTTGTTTGTGGCACTCGCTATTTTGATCGATGCGAATTATGCGACACCCTAGCGCAAGCCTTCAGCCTAACCGCAATCGCCAAATTGGTGCTCCCGGAGGCAGCACTCGCGGCTGTAAAATGCAGTCTGTATAGACTGCAAAATGAGCACAGAAATGATCATCGCGCCGGTGACCCTCGAAGGGCGCCACGTGCGGCTGGAACCGCTCTCTCAAGCGCATCAAGCCGATCTGGCTGTCGTCGGCCTTGATGAAAGTCTGTGGCGCTGGATTCCTACTCCTGTACGGACGCCGGAAGAAATGTCCGCTTACATTGCCACGGCGCTCGATGAACAAAAGCGCGGCGTCTCGTTACCTTTCGCCCTGATTGAAAAGGCTAGCGGGCAAGCGATAGGCAGCACGCGGTATGGCAACATCGACCGCACACATCACCGGGTTGAGATCGGCTGGACGTGGGTTGCTCTGCGGTGGCAGCGCAGCGCGGTAAACACCGAGGCAAAATACCTTCTTTTGCGTCACGCGTTTGAAACGCTCGGGTGCATGCGCGTCGAGCTAAAGACGGATTCGCTCAATGAAAAATCTCGCGCGGCGATTTTGCGCATTGGCGCGCTCGAGGAAGGCACATTTCGCAATCACATGATTACCGCTAGCGGGCGCATTCGCCACACTGTTTACTTCAGTATTCTCGATTCCGAATGGCAGGTCGTGAAATCCCGGCTGCAAAGCATGTTGCTTCCTTAACGTCCGGACAAGCTTGGGCGCAATGAATTGCGCCCCTACAAGTTCGACTCGCGTCATTGGACATGGCGTTGAGGTTTACCATTGGATGGCAGAGCTATTCCGCACGCGGGTGTGCGCCCGCGCCTAAGTTAAACTAATAGGCAGGGCACGCCAGGTGATGCGTTCGTGCCCAGTGTGCCGGCCCGGCCACGCTGCCGCAGCACAGGTGTCTTCGGGAACGACCATCGGGCATAGCCTCCTGGATGCTCCCAAAGACTGGCAGCGAACACCGCCGCTTAACGGAGAAATTCGTGCCACCTTCCGATGCCGCCAATCGGCGCCGCAGCGAACGCGTGATGCTGCAGATACCCGTCAAGGTTCTGGCTGAGACGCCTGACAGCGTGCATGTCGAGGAAAATACGCACACCCTGGTGGTGAATGCGCATGGCGGATTGATGAAATTGAAGGCGGAGCTGCTGGTGGGCCAGCCATTCATTCTGGTGAACCCGCAATCCGGCATCGAGCAGAGCTGCCGCGTGGTGCGCGTCGATCAGCCGACCGCGGACTATTTCGCCGTGGCTTTCGAGTTTGATCTTCCCGCGCCGAAATTTTGGCCTGTCACGTTTCCGCCGAAGGATTGGGGAGTTCCGGGAGCCTGAGGAATTCTCTATTTCGCACGGAAGTCCGCGAAGGCACAACCAATTTTCCCACCGCAACTATCCAATAAGTGCAGGGTTCAACAAGGCAGAGGATAATTATGCCTTTGGAGGCTGGTCAGATGCGGTTTTCACGTCGTCCCTTTAGCTCAACTACGCGGCTTTTGACCGCTATTGCTCTTCTAGCTTTAATTGTCGTGGTTGGCTGCAATGAGTACGTCACCACCGAGCGTAATCCCGAAGTTCCTATTCCTAAGCACGCCACCTGGGCATGGCGCCCGGTTGAAGCGCAGTCCACTGGCCCCCACGAATCTCGGCCTGTCATCTCGCGGGACGAGCCCAATCACGGTGCCAGACCGGTGCCCGAAAGCGAAGCATCCACTGAGATTCTTCGCGGACAGATTCGCGTAGCGATCACCAAGCAATTAAAGGAAAAGGGTTTCAAGGAAGTGAATGACCCGAACGCAGCTGCGTTTCTCGTCGATTACCACATTGCCGTAAAGGATCAGAGCGCTTCCGTGCCCGTGGGCTATGGAGGCGGATATCCCGGAGTCGTGTGCGGCCCTTACGGTTGCGTGCAGTCCTGGGGCTGGGGTCCGCCAGCGTATGGCTACCAGAACATCAAATTCCGCTCAGGGACAATGGTTTTCGACTTTCTGCAAGCGTCGACGCATAAGGTCGCGTTTCGCGCGATTGGGAACAAACCCGTGGGGGCCGGCCTCACTACGTTCAAGCAGAGTGACGTAAATTCGCTGGTTGGTGCTGTTTTGTGGAAACTCGCCGCCGGACAATAACCGAATAGTCTCTCTTATTTAGCTTTGTGCAAAATTTAGAGTCGTACGAGTTACTGAGAATAGCGGCAGCAGAGCTGCCGCACTCCAAATCCGGGGATTCCTACGGTAGGAGCCCGAAAACTACTACGCTATTCGGAGTACCGACGTAGACCTTGCCATTTGCCACCATGGGCGTGACGTATTTGTTGTCGCTGAACTGATCGCGGTTGTTGGCTGCCTGATTTGAGTTATAGAGTTCGCTTGTCAAATTCGCAGCGTTGAATGCGTGCAGTACTCCTGTCGAGCCGTTCTCCACCGCCCAAACAATCGCATTCGATGTGCCGTTCGCCGAAATACTCGGCGTTGTCCCGGGATAGGCAAAGCTGGCGGAGCTTTGGGTGGCGGGCGTTGTCGAAAGTTTCGCACTGGTAATCGGGAAAGCCTTCAGGTGGTCGCCCACCGCGCCATAGTAAACCGTATTGTTAAAGTAGCTGGGCTTGGACCAAACGCCGCCGATCTGCCCGCTGATCTGTTGATAGATATTGTCGGCTGTGCTGCTGAACTTCCCCATGTTGTCGCGGTCCACGACATAGATGATCGCGTCCTTGCCGGAGCCTACTGCCAGATGGCGCGTATTTCCGTTTGCGTCGACCAGATCCGGCAAAAGTAGAGGCCCACCGGAGCCGAAGTCTGTGTCGGAGTTTGATTCAGAAACAGTATTCGATGGCGTGAAGTAATCAAGAAGGGTGATGGGGGCGCTGGAAGCCAGCTTTACGTAGCATTGACCGCAATCCCCTTGCGATGGGAAGCCGCTCGCGTTCAGCGCCGTATCGAAATCACCGTTCCCTACCATGAAAAAGATATTTCCGGAGGCGTCCGCGGCGGGAGCGGCTCCCGCCATCCAGATGCCGCCTTCGCTTCCATTGGGCACGAGATTGAGCACGCTTGTTTGCGTGAGCGCGTTCGCGTCATAGGAGATCACCCAGGAGGTGTAAGGGCGGTCATCACAATGCGAAGACCAAGTCGTATAGATGGTGGTGCCGATTTCGAGCAGGCCCGGGCGTTCCTTATATTGCTTGGCGTCGAAGACTACATTTCCGCCCGTGCTGTTGTCACCGGAGCCTGGATAAGTCGCTTGCACAGTCGTGGGCCCGCCGAAAAGTTCAGCGCCCGTGGTTAGATCCAGCGCATGCAGCCGTTGAAAATAATTTCCATTGGCATCCTTGGACATTGCTACGACATAGATCGCACCATGCGTTCCGCGCGCGCGGTCGATGACGGGCGTAGCCGTCACGCCAATCTCCGGCGAGACTTGCCCGCAGCCGCGGTCGTCGCTCGACGTTTCGCCGCTGCCAAGTACGGAAGTCTTCCACAGAAAGGTGCCCGTGTTGCCATTGACGGAGTCCGCGTCAAACGCGTAGACGCTGCCGTGCTCCGTTGCCACGTACAAGATGTTTTTTGTTCCTACGCTAGGTATGGCTACCGCTGAAAGATATAGCGGCTGCGCGTCCACTCGTCCATCAACGGTGAATGAGCCAAGTTTGCCGAAGGTCGCGGAGGTCACGTTGGCAGGCGTGAGAATCGTTTCGTTCAGGTTCTGGCCGGTGCGCAGATTGTCGTAGTGATACGTCACGACATTGACGGTGAATGCGCTAAGTGCATTCACCGTTAGCGTAGCCATCGTGCTCGTTTGGCTTCCTGTTGCGTTGCTGACGATCACATCAAACTTCGTGCCGTTGTCGGTCGTTGCCGTAGCTGGTGTGGTGTAACTCGCCGCGGTTGCGCCGGTGATGTTCGCGCTATTTTTCTGCCACTGATAACTTAGCGGCGCTGTTCCGGTTGCGGTCACGCTAAACGTCGCCGTTTGTCCGACGTTTACTGTCTGATTCGCTGGTTGCGTCGTGATCGTCGGCGCCACCGCTGCCGCGTTCACGGTCAACGTGGCCATCGAACTCGTCTTGCTGCCTGCGGAGTTGCTCACGACCACGTCGAATTTTGCCCCGTTGTCGGTCGTTACTGTCACGGGCGTGGTGTAGTTTGCTGCGGTCGCGCCAGAAATGTTTGCGTTGTTTTTCTGCCACTGATAAGTGAGGGGCGCCGTGCCGGTCGCCGTCACGCTAAATGTTGCCGTCTGTCCAACTGTCACGCTCTGATTTGCTGGCTGGGTCGTGATCGTCGGTGCAACCGCCCCTGCGTTCACGGTCAACGTCGCCATCGTACTTGTTTGACTTCCTGTCGCGTTACTGACGATCACATCAAACTTTGCGCTGTTGTCAGTGATTGCAGCAGCCGGTGTCGTATAACTCGCCGCCGTCGCGCCAGAAATGTTCGTGTTGTTTTTCTGCCACTGGTAGCTGAGGGGCGCCGTGCCGGTCGCCGTCACGCTAAAGGTTGCCGTTTGTCCAACGGTCACGCTCTGATTCGCTGGCTGCGTGGTGATTGTCGGTGCCGCGGCTGCCGCGCTCACAGTCAACGTTGCCATCGTGCTGGTCTGGCTTCCGGCGGTATTGCTAACGATCACGTCAAACTTCGCGCCGTTGTCGGTCGTTACTGTCACGGGAGTGGTGTAGCTTGCTGCGGTCGCGCCAGGAATATTTGCATTGTTTTTCTGCCACTGGTAACTCAGTGGCGCCGTTCCGGTCGCCGTCACGCTAAACGTCGCCGTTTGTCCAACTGTCACACTCTGATTCGCTGGCTGCGTCGTGATAGTCGGCGCGACTGCTGCCGCGTTCACTGTCAATGTGGCCATCGCACTGGTTATACTTCCCGCAGAATTGCTTACCACTACATCGAATTTTGCCCCACTGTCGCCTGCGATGGTCGAAGGGGTCGTGTAGGTCGCTGCCGTGGCCCCGCCAATATTCGCGCTGTTCTTCAACCATTGATAACTCAAAGGCGCTGTACCAGAGGCCATCACGCTGAACGTCGCCGTTTGCCCGGCTATCACAATTTGGCTCGCTGGCTGCGACGCGATGGTCGGCGCCACCGGCTTGTTTCCGTTGTTTGAGTTGTTAGATGAGATCACGCCTGCGCAGCCCGCAAACGCGAGCGCAGCAACAACCGCACTTGCCTGCAATAAGAAAATTGGTCGGCGCACTGGCGTACCCCCATGTCAAATCGAGCGGCCTGGTTGGGTTGGCCACAGTTTCGGGGAAAAGCGGACCGGCCCGCGCCGGGATGCCGCTGCGATGCATACACACTCTCTTACATGCAGCTTAATCAGCAACGAGGGAAATTACACCTGAACAAAAGTACAGTTCTCGGCCAGAGCTTTATGCAGGCCCTCTCTGCACCTCCGGTACCTGCTGACCTTTTGGACCAATTCTGTCGCGTTCGCCCGCGAGTCTCAGCATCTTGCCTCCGTCGGGCGCTGGCTCTATGCTCTTTTGCCTATGCTCCTCAAAGACCAAGTTGCCTTGATTACTGGCTCGGGCCGCGGCATCGGGCGCGCCATGGCTCGACTGTTTGCCGCCGAAGGCGCTTCGGTATTCCTGACGGCACGCACGGAGGCGGAGTTAACAGCTACCGTGAAAGAGATTTCAGGAAGTGGTGGGATCGCGGATTATTCCCTCGCCGATCTCGGGCTTGAAGCGGATTGCACGCGCATTGTCGCCGAAGCGCGCTCGAGATTTGGGAAAATCGATATCCTCGCGAACAACGCCGGCCACTATGGGCCTGTTGTTCCCGTCGAAGACTATCCGCTTGCGGAGTTTGATAACGTCATTGCCGTGCACCTGCGCGCAGCGTTCCTGCTCAGCAAACTCGTCCTCCCGGAAATGTATGCGCGCAACTCCGGTGTCATCCTTAATATATCGAGCCTTTCAGCCAAAGCTGCGTTCCCGTGGGGTTCGGCATACGCAGCGGCGAAAGCGGGCATGCTCGGCCTTACGCGCATCACCGCCGCCGAAGCCGGCCGCAAAGGCGTGCGCGTCAATGCCATCTGCCCAGGGCCAGTTACCGAAACTCGCATGTCAAAGGAATTAGGCAACACCCTCGCCGCAAAGTTAGGAGTTAGCCCCAAGGAACAACTCGCCGGTTTTCTGAGCACGATTCTGCAAGGACGCGGTCAAACTGCCGACGAAGTCGCCCGCGCCGCACTCTTTCTTTGTTCTGCGCAATCTAGTGCCATCACCGGCCAATCCATCAACGTGGATGGCGGCGCCGCTTTCTTCTAATATTTTTTTCGTGTGGCACGGCGTGGCGCACCCCGAGGGCGCTCCATCAACGCGAGGCAGGCGGCAAGACTTGGATGGTATGCAGCCAAGTTTCGACCAACTGAGGCCACGCTGTTACAGGGAGCTCGGTTCGCCGAAGGCCATACCCGTGGCCGCCCTGCGCATACAAATGCATCTCGGCCGGAACTTTTGCGTTCTTCAACGCAAGAAAATAGACGGTCGAGTTCTCTACGTGTACCGGATCATCCTCCGCCTGCACGATGAATGAAGGCGGAGTCTGCTCCGTCGGATGAATGTCCGCATTGGCCGCGAAGTTCTGCTCTGCTATTGCCAGATAACCTGGATAAACGATCACCGCAAAATCAGGGCGGCAACTCACTTTATCAATTGCATCAACGGCATCGTACAGCCGTTGATCGAAATGAGTACTAAGCGCGGCCGCGAGGTGAGCTCCCGCCGAAAATCCAAGCACGCCGATGCGCTTCGGATCGATGTGCCACTCGGCGGCGTGAGACCGCACGGTACCTAACGCGCGCTGCGCGTCCTGCAAAGCCGCTGCGGATTTGGGATACGGTCCGGAGTCGGGCACGCGGTACTTGAGCAAGACGCACGTGATGCCCACCGAATTGAGCCAGTCGCATACTTCTGTGCCTTCCAGATCGATCGCCAGAATGCGATAAGAGCCGCCAGGAAAAACCACGACGGCCGCACCCGTGTTTTTGCCAGATGGCGTATAGAGAGTCAGCGTCGGTGTGGAAACATTACCGAGACGAACCAGCGGTTTGCCGGCGATGAGATTTTCCTTGGCGGTCGTCGTGTCAGCTTCAGGCGCGGTATTGGGTTGCGCTCCTGGCGCTGCATGCGGCCAAATGTTCAACGTCGTGTGGCCGGGCGCAGGCGGCCATTGCGCAGTCAAACTGAACGATATTCCGAAGATCACAGCAAACAAAATCAAGAACTGACGCATGATGAAGACCTCGAATCTAAAATTTGAGGAGTGGATGGTAGCACGCGGCACGACCGGCTCTGCATTGCCGCTCAGGGTTTGCCGTTTAGTGGAATTATTTAGAGCGAACCGTGCCCCTGTTTCAAGCTCCAGATGGCGGCGACGAGCGCGTCAACCTCTTCACATGTATTGTAAAGTGCGAGCGATGGCCGAACAGTGGTCTCCACGCCGAAGCGGCGAAGAATCGGCTGAGCGCAGTGATGGCCGGCGCGAACGGCAATACCTTGGCGGTTGAGCGCCGTACCGACGTCCTCGGTCCGAAAACCATCCAGTACAAACGAGAGAACTCCCGCCTTTTCTTTCGCGGTTCCAATCAGGCGCAGGCCAGGAATGCGCTGCAGCGATTCCGTCGCATACACCAACAGATCGTGTTCGTAACGCGAAATATTGTGCATGCCGATGCGGTCGATATAGTCGATGGCCGCTCCGAGTCCCACCGCATCCGCAATGTTGCCGGTGCCCGCTTCGAATCGCCCTGGCGGCGGCTGGTAAGTCGTTTTTTCAAATGTGACGTCCTGAATCATGTTGCCGCCGCCGTGCCACGGCTGCGTGTTTTCGAGAATGTCCAACTTGCCATAGACGACGCCGATGCCGGTGGGACCAAACATCTTGTGGCCGGAGAAAACATAGAAGTCGCAATCGAAGAGCTGCACGTCGGTGCGCATATGCGAGACAGCCTGCGCACCGTCCAGAAGCACTTTCGCTCCATAGCGGTGCGCCATCTCGATCATCTCTTGCGCGGGAGTAACGGTTCCGAGAGCATTCGAAACCTGCGCGAAGCTGACGAGGCGTGTTCGCGACCCAAGGAGTTTTTGATACTCGTCGAGAATCACCTGCCCACTGTTGTCGACTGGCGCGACGCGCAGCCGCGCGCCTTTCTCTGCGCACAGCATCTGCCAGGGCACAATATTGGCGTGATGCTCCAGCCAGGTGATAACAATCTCGTCGTCCTTCTGAATGTTCTGCCGTCCCCAACTCTGCGCGACCAGATTGATGGCTTCCGTTGTACCGCGCACAAAAATAATTTCCTTCACCGTGCCCGCGTTGATAAAGCGCCGCACTTTCTCTCGCGCGGCTTCGTAAGCGTCCGTGGCACGGGCTGCCAGTTCGTGAGCGGCGCGGTGAATATTGGAATTCTCGTGCGCGTAAAAGTCGCTCAGACGGTCGATAACGCTCTGCGGTTTCTGCGTGGTCGCTGCATTGTCCAGCCAAATCAAAGGTTTGCCGTGAACGCGCTCTTGCAGGATTGGAAAATCGCGGCGAATGGCTTGCACGTCGAATGGACCGGAAGAAATTCCCAATCCCGGCAGTGCGGCGGATGAGACGCGGGGCAGCTCGGGCGCAGGCACCATTCCGGTGGGAGCGAGTTGCCGAATCTCATCAAGAAAAGCGTAAGAAGCCAGCTTGTCCAGCGCGCCAAGCTGAGGTGTCGCACCCGAGACTTGCGGCGCCGTGAGGTACGAACCCGAATCGGAGATATGCGGCGGCGCCGCCGAAGAAAAATAATTGGCGAACGTGCGCAATTCGGTCTCACCGGGAAACTTCACCGCCGTCATAGGGGTTGCGACTGGCAAAGGCGAGGCGACGGAATAAGAGAACAATGGCCTGATTTCGTCGAGGAAAGAAAACGAAGGCAACGCCGAGAAATTCGCTCCGCCAATCCCACCCGGAAATTCAGGTAGAGCGGCGGGCGAAAAATCCGCCATCAGCGACGGCGCGGCGCCAGGAACAAGGGACTCAGGAAGAACGCGCAACTCCGCTTCGGAGGGAATCGCATCCACCGGCAGAGATGTCACCGCAGCCGCACTTTCAAGAGCATTCGCAGCCTCCGCCGCGCCCGGAAGCGCCGCGCTCAGCGCAGGGGTAGCAACCGCGCTCTGTTCCGCCGCCGATTCCGGCAACGCCTTAAAAAACTCATTCGCCATGCGCGCCAAGACGCTTGGATCAGGCACGCCCGCCGGTGCGCTTAGCCTTTCGCCAGGGAGTACCGTCTCGAATGCTCCTGCGGGAAAGCGGGGCGCGCCTTTTCCCGAATCACTTGTAGTCATGGTAGTGCCCGACTTCGACGTCTTCCAGCGCAGCAATCGCGTCGTCTACGAGAATCGCCGCAGAACAGTACAGCGAAATTAAATAGGACGCGATGGCCTTGTTGCTGATCCCCATGAACCGTACCGACAACCCAGGAGTCTGCTCGCCAGGAAGCCCCGGCTGGAACAGACCAATGACACCCTGCTTTTTTTCTCCAACACGGAGCAAAAGAATGTTGGTCTTCCCGCCGGCGTCCTTGGCCTTTTTGTTGCCATCAACATAGAGTTTGTCGGTGGGGATCAGAGGAACTCCCCTCCAAGTCAGAAAAGGCGTGCCAAACAAGGTGGCCGTAGGAGGAGGAACGCCACGCCGCGTGCACTCGCGTCCAAAAGCCGCAATCGCCCGTGGGTGAGCCAGAAAAAACGACGGCTCTTTCCAAACTTTTGTCAGCAACTCATCCAGATCATCCGGAGTCGGCGGACCCTTGCGAGTCGAAACGCGTTGGCTCGCCGGAACATTTTTCAAAAGCCCGTAATCAGGATTGTTGACGAGTTCGCCTTCCTGGCTTTCCTTCACGTTTTCGATGGTGAGCCGCAACTGCTCGCGCACTTGGTCGTAAGGGTTGCTGTAAAGATCGGAAACGCGCGTGTGTACATCGAGCACCGCGGAAATTCCGCAGAGCGTGTACTCCCGTGGCTTCTCTTCATAGTTGACAAACGTCTCCGGCAGTGCTTTTTCGTCCTTTTGGCCGCACACGACGTCGACGGTTTTGTCGTCCGCCACGCGGTTGACGCGCAACGTCCCCGCTTCCAGCGGTTTCCAATCCAGAAATCGCACGAGCCACCGCGGCGTAATCGCTCCATACTGCGGCGGAGTTTTCGTGACGTTCGCAAGTTGAAATGCTGCGCGGTCGCTCAGCGCATGTTGCGTCGGTGTGTCAGGCACGGAAAAGTCTCCTTTTAAAAAGCGAGCCTCGCGTCATTCTGAGGCCAGCTTGCTCGCAAACAAAAATCGATCGCGATACTCTTGGCCGGATTTAAGGCCTCGCGACTCCATCAACTTCGCATGAATTGTAACCGCGCGAGCGGAGAGCTGGAAGCGCGAAATTTTCTTGAACCCAACGAACTGCGGAATCCTCGGATTCGGTCCAAATCCACAGAACGCCCGTGTTACTTGCCGGCTGCTGCGTGAGCTTCGTGGGCGACGAGCAGAAAACCCTTTGCGCTGGCATCCTTTTCGAGACTGGCAAGGTGCTCATGGGCCGCTGCTTTTTTCCCCTGTTTCATCTCGATCTCGGCGAGCGCCAAACGAGCATCGAACTCGCAACGGCCGCAGCTTAGTCTTGTGGCTTCGGCGAGGACATTGGCCAAGCTTCGCGAAGCTTCCGCCACTTGACCATTGGCCGCGTGAACGCGTGCAGCGGTTATGAGCGTGTCTATAGCGAGCAACCGGCTTTCCGTGGCTGAGGCTGCCAGCTCCGCTGTGCGAATTTCTTTTTCAGCTTCGACTAGTTTTCCCTGAGCGACTAGAGAACGGGCGAGGAGGTTCATTGCGTTGAGTTCATTTCCGGGGACTTTTTCCGTTATTGCCTGTTGAATGCTATGCCGTGCCGGTTGCTCCGCATCGGCTGGGTGGCCTTCTTCGATCGAGAGAGCGGCAAGGGCCAAAAGACTATCGCCGACTGTAACCTTTTCTCCGATTTTATTGCGAATGGCGAGCGCTTCCTCATGAGCCTTGCGGGCCTGCTCGAGATTTCCCTGCGTTTTGAAAAATTCACCTTGCACAAAGGTGGCATAGGCCACAGCGCGTTGATTACCTGCTTGTTGGAAGATGGGCATTTGCTCGTCGAGGGCTTTTTGGACGGCTGGCAGATCTCCGAGATCGAGCAGCATCGCGGCGAGATTGTTGAGGCCGAGAGCGACGCCGGATTTATCGCCTATCTCGCGACGGATCGCGATGGATTGTTCATGCAACTTGCGGGACTCGACTAGTTTGCCCTGCTCGTGATCAACGATCGCCAAATTGGTGAGAGCGCGGGCAATGCCGCGTTTTTCGCCGATCTCCTGGCTGATGCTCAAGGATTGTTCATAAAATTTTCTAGCCTCTGCAAATTTGCCCTGCTGGTAGAGCACGACGGCGATATTGTTTAGGGCGACGGCTTCCCCGATTCGATCGCCAGTTTCCCGCCGGATGGCGACGGACTGTTCGTAAGCTTGCCGTGCGCCCGTGAAATCCATTTGATCCTTGAGGGCGATACCGATGCTATTGAGCGCGTCGCCGACGCAACGCTGATTGCCGATCTTGCGGCAGATTTCGAGGGATTCATCCTGTAATTTTTGTGCGGTGGCAAGATCGCCGTGATCATAAACACCGGTGCCCAAATTGTGCAGCGCACCGGCTTCTCCGCTGAGGTCTCCTGCTTCGGCAAAAATTTGCCGGGATGTTTCGGCGGCCTTTTGAAGCTGCGGGAGGTCCCCGAGATAGTAGTAGGCACGAGCTTGAGCGAGCTGAGCGCGGGCGAGGAGGAGTCGCGCTCCAAGATTCTGAGCTTTTTCTGTGGCACGAACCGCGGCGGCCAGCTCACGCTTGAAATCAGACTGTCCATGAGCGGCAACAACTTCGGCGAGATCGATGCGAGGATCTTCAGAAGCGGGCGCAGGCAAATTACGGAGCGATTCCACGGTTGCCATGGCCTCCTTGTTCAGGCTCCCAGAAGACTGCGCCTGGGCAAGACGCAAGCCGTAGTCGAGATTGTCGGGAGCGAAGTTCCAGAGCGTGTGATAGACGTCGACTGCTTTTGGCCAGTTCTTGATGGCTTCGTAGTAGCGACCTTCTATAGAGAGATGATCTTCACGCGGAAGATTGCCTGACAAGTCGAAAGCCTTCTTGGCTTCATCTGCCGCCTTTGCGTCATAACCAAGCGCTGACCAAGCAGCGGAGAGCGCTGAATGGGCCAATGCATAGTTGGGATCGGCGGCAACGGCTTTCTCCAGAAGGTCACGCGCGGCCTGTGCGTCAAACACGCGCAGCTTTGCAAGCCCTTCGGCGTAGAAACGAGAAGCTTCCGGATTGGAAGCAATGGCCGCGCGGAGGCTGCCAGCTTCGGCTTCGGAAATATTGTCGATTCCCAGTTCCCTTCTCAGGTCGCTGCCAGCCCGTGAAACCAGGCCGAAGAGTTCGCCCTCAGTGCCTGTTTCGGAGACAACTCCGATGGTTTCACCAGTGCGAGCATTTTGGAGGCGCAAATCCACGCGAATCTGTCCGCCGCCTTCTTTGCCCAGATCCACGAACGAGCCGAGGACCACATAGTCGGCGTCCAGATGGTTGCGAACGCGGGTCAGCGTGTCTTTGGCCAGGCTATCGGCATCGGTGAGTGAAAGATCCATTTTCGCCCGTACAACATTTTCTTCCGCAACGGTGCGAATTTGTCCACCGGTTCCCAGTTCCGTGGTGAGCATCTCCGATAACCCTGTGGATAGCCACGCCGAATCCGCTCGACCGGCTGCGTTCTTGAAACCAAATACCGCTACAGATCGCCGGACCGGTATCGTCGAGGCGGACGAGTGCGAAAGCGTTCTCCCAGGAATTACACGATTGAGGATGCGGTCGCGCGATTTCCCCAGATTGAATCCGAGAACAACTCCGAGGATCAGAATCACGCCGGTAGCTACAATCCCAACTGTGGACCACTTGAATCCGGGCGCGGGTGCAGGGAGAACCACGCCCGATTCCAAAGCGGCAAGAAGTTCGCGCGCAGATTGAAAACGCCGCGAGGGTTCCTTTTCGAGCGCCTTGAAAATGATCGTCTCGAGCGAAGCTGAACTCCGCGATTTGTATGTGCTCAAGCGCTGCGGAGAACTATGGAGGATGGCATCGATCAGCCGTGTCGGCTGGTTCTCCGGAAATGGGCGTTGCGATGTAGCCATTTCGTAAAGCACAGCGCCGGCGCCGTAGATGTCAGTACGGGCGTCGACGGGCTCCGCCCGCAGCTGTTCAGGCGACATGTAAGGCAGAGTTCCGGAAATCGAGTGTGTGTCATCGATGCTTTGCGTCTGGCCGATTTCGGTTTCAGGACGAAAAAGCTTTGCCAAACCGAAATCGAGGATTTTCAGCCGTCCCTCCGTCGTGATGTAGATGTTGTCGGGTTTCAGGTCGCGGTGGATCACGCCCTGGGCATGAGCAGCGGCCATCGCTTCCGCGAGTTGGGCGCCCAGTTTTCGGGTTAGAGCTTCATCAAGCGGCCCTTCTGAAAGTTTTTTGCTTAGCGGGACACCATGGATCAATTCCATGACAAGAAAATCGAAATCCCGCTCGCTCCCGAATTCATGAACAGTTTCAATGTTTGGATGGTTTAACTTGGCGAGAGCCAGAGCCTCGTTGCGGAAGCGTTTCCGGGCAGCTTCATCCGCCAGTAACCCAGGGGGAAGAACTTTCAGCGCAACGTCACGGTCGAGCTGCTCGTCATGGGCGCGATAGACCACACCCATGCCGCCTGCTCCGATTTCTTCAACGATGAGGTAGTGGCCGAGCGTTTGGCCAATCATCGTGGGAAACTCCGTCCTTTGGCATGCATATTAGGGTGCGTCAAGAGGCAAGTCAACGCGCGGACTGCGGTTTGCTTGACCGAGTGAAAGCCCTCGAATAATATGAGAGCCCAATGACGGAAACTCCTTCGCTGGTCGGCCAAGTTTTCTCCCATTACAAAGTTGCCCGAGAGATAGGAAGCGGTGGGATGGGTGTGGTGTACGAGGCGGAGGACACTCGACTGGGACGGCGCGTGGCGCTGAAATTCCTGCCCGTCGAGATGGCGAAAGACACCCAACTTATCGAACGCTTTCAGCGCGAGGCCAGGGCCGCTTCGGCGCTGAACCATCCCAACATCTGCACCATCCATGCTATCGAACAGCACGACCGCCAGCATTTTCTCGTGATGGAACTTCTCGAAGGGCAAACGCTCGGTCAATTAATGAACCGCCAGCCCAGCTCTATCGAAAAATTGTTGCCAATGGCCATTCAAATTGCCGACGCGCTGGAATCCGCTCACGCCAAAGGGATAGTTCACCGCGACATTAAGCCCGCGAATCTTTTTGTGACGGATCGCGGGCAAGTGAAAGTGTTGGACTTCGGCCTCGCGAAAATCGAGGGGACAGAAATTCTGCCTGCTGGTTCGTCGCCATCAAAGTTGGACACCATAGTGGAAGGAGAACTTACTTCGCCCGGTGCGACCGTGGGAACGATTTCTTACATGTCGCCGGAACAGGCGCGCGGGCAACTGGTCGATGCACGAACGGATTTGTTTTCGCTCGGGACGGTTTTGTATCAACTTGCGAGCGGAGTGCTTCCCTTCAAGGGAGATACGTCAGCTCTGGTGTTTGACGCGATTTTAAATCGCGATCCCGTGCCGGTGATTGAGTTGAACTCGGCGGTGCCGGGAGAGTTTGGACGTATTCTCTCGAAACTATTGGAAAAAGATCGCACGATGCGTTGCCAGTCCGCCGCGGAACTCAAGACCGATCTGAACCGCCTGAAAAGAGATCTCGATTCTGGAAGCAAACGCGCCGCGGAGCTGAGCGATTCCAAATCGGGCGCCGCCAAGTCAGCCTTGAAGTCCGTCGCAGTCCTCTACTTCGAGAACCTCAGCGGCGTAAAAGAAGACGAGTATCTGCGCGACGGCATCACCGAGGACATCATCACGGAACTTTCGAAGATCCGCGGGCTTAATACGTATTCACGGCCTACGGTTCTGGCATTTCGCGATAAACAAGTGACTCCAGGCCAAATCGGACAGCAGCTCAAGGCGGCCTACGTTTTGACGGGAAGTTTGCGCCGCGCGGGAAATCGCTTGCGCATTACAACTCAATTGGTGGACACCGCAACTGATTTTCCCATGTGGTCGGAGCGTTACGATCGGGAAATGAAAGACGTCTTCGAAGTACAGGACGAGATTGCGCGCAAGATTGCAGAAGCTTTGCGTGTGACTCTGTCTCCGCAGGAGCTTGAGGCGCTGGCGATCAAGCCCACCGAAAATCTTCAGGCCTACGACCTTTATTTACGCGGCAAACGATACGCCCGGCGACAAACCAGGCAGGACCTCGAATTTGCATTGCAAATGTTTGAGAACGCCGTGGCCATGGACCCCAGCTTCGCTCTGGCCTACGCTGCCTGCGCCAATGCTTGCGCGATGTTTTACTGCAACTACAGCCGCGAAGCCATTTGGGTGGAGCGCGCCCGGAACGCGTCCGGAAAAGCCGTGGCGCTCAGGTGGGATTTGCCGGAAGTCCAAGTTAGCCAAGCTTGGGTTCTATACGCCACGGCACTGCACGATGAATCCGTGCGCATGGTTTTGAAAGCTATCGAGCGCAAAAAAGATTGCGAGGGAGCGTACTACCTTTTGTGCCGAGCACTATTCTCCGCCGGGCGCTATCAAGAAGTCTTGGACGTAATGGACCAGGCGCTCGAAGTAAGCGGCGAAGATTACAACGTCTATGTCCCGATCGCGAATGCGCTGGGCGCGCTGGGAAAGAAGGACGAGTACCGCAATCTGCTTCTGCGACGCATCGTTGCGCTGGAAAACCACTTGAAACAGGTGCCCGAGGACGCGCGTGCCCGCATCTTGCTCTCCGCTGACTACGCGGAACTCGATCGTGTGGAAGATTCGCTCAAAGAATTGCATCTGGCGATCACGCTGCGCGCCAACGAAGCTTCCATTTTGTACAACGCCGCCTGCACGTATGCTCTCCTGAAGAGAAAAGCCGAAGCGCTCGACACGCTGCGTATGGCTTGGGAAGCAGGCTTCAAGGATTCCACTTGGGTACGCAGAGACCCGGATCTTGCGATGCTCCGTGATGAGCCGGAATTTGACCGTCTCTACCCCGCCGCGGAAGCTTCCGGCAATGGTAAGCCTGCCAGCACATAGTTGACGAAACGTTGTAGGCAAACAGTTCTGCCGCCTCTTCTCAGGAACGATCGCAGAAAATTTTCATGAGGTCCTATATTTTTGCGGCTCCTTTTAACGAAGACTTGCGCGTCGTCTGCGCGAAGCACTAGTCGCATCGCAGCGCAATGATGGGATCGACACGCATCGCTCGCCGCGCTGGAATGTAACACGCCGCGACCGCCACAATAATCAACAGTCCGGCCACGCCAACAAAGGTAATTGGGTCATGCGGACTGACGCCGAAGAGCTGGTTGGCCATGAGACGCGTGAGTCCCATCGCGGCAACGATGCCGATCGCGACGCCAACGAGCGCCATTCTTGTCCCGTGTCCAATTATCAGCCGCAACACATCGTTCTGTTGCGCGCCGAGGGCCATGCGCACGCCGATTTCATGAGTGCGCTGGCCGACCAGATACGAAATCACACCGTATATTCCGACGCACGCGAGGACCAGTGCGAGTGCCGCGAAAACGCCGAGAAGCATCATGGAGAGTCTCCGCGCGGCAAATGAATTGGAGACCACTTCGTTCATCGTTTGAACGTTGTAGATGACTTCACGAGAATCGATTTCCGCGACGGCGCGTCGAACGGAGGCCATCACGGTGGTGGGATCGCCTTCAGTGCGCAGTACAACGGCGACCGCATTCGCCGCGAGCGCCATAAGCTTCTCGGGAAGCTGCATGAAGGGATAATCGAACTGCGCTTCAATGGCCGATTTCGAATCGGCGTCCAGACCCCACTGCTTTACGTGGCCGACCACTCCCACGATTTCGGCTTGTACGCCGAAGCCGGCGAGATTGATGTGCTTGCCGATGGGGTTTTCGTCCGCGAAATAAGTGCGCGCGAAAACATCGTCGATCACTATGACCACTGGCGCGTGCTCGTCGTCCTGCGGCGTGATGAATCGCCCGCGCTGCAGGGTCACTCCCATGGCTTGCTGGAAGCCGCTTTCGGCAAGATAAAACATTGCCTGGTGCATCTCCGGAAGGTTGGCGGGCTTTGGCTGGCCTTCAATCCAGAAGGGCTCCGAAGAGTTATGGATCATTGGACGGGAGCCGAGCGTGACGGAAACGGCTTGGACGCCAGGGATGCTTTGCATTTTGTCGTCGAAGTGGCGCAGACGCGCGCGCGTCTCGGCAGAGTTAGTTGCAGGGCCGGCCGGCAAGGACAAAGTAAAGGTGATCGCGTGGCTGGGATTGAACCCGGGATCGACGCGCCAAAGCGCCGCGAGGCTGCGAACCATCAATCCCGCGCCTACGAGTAAAACTAAAGCCATGGCTACTTCAACAGCGACAAAAGCTCCTTGCAGCCGTTGGCGAACCCCGCTAGAACCGCGTCCGCTCTCTTTGAGTATCTCTTCCAGATTCACGCGTGAACTCTTCAGCGCGGGAGCGAGGCCAAAAATAATTCCAGCAAACAACGACAGGGCCAACGTAAAGAGCAGCACGCGTGAGTCGAGCGAGACTTCGCTGGCGCGCGGCAAAGCACCTGGCAAAGTGCCGAGCACTGCCTTGGTGCCCCAAACGGCGAGCAAGAGTCCTAGCGCCCCGCCCAATCCCGCGAGCAGAATGCTTTCGCTGAGAAGCTGCCGAATGACGCGCGCTTGGGTAGCGCCCATCGCCGCGCGAATCGCAAACTCGCGCGAGCGGCCCATCGAGCGGGCCAGGAGAAGATTGGCAACATTTACGCAGGCAATCAGCAACAAGAAACCAACCGCCGCAAGTAGCACGATCAGAAATGGCTGGACTTTACCGACGATGTCTTCCTTCATGGAGATGAGAGTGATGCCAACGTTCTTATCGGCCTCCGGGTACGCCAGGGCGAGATTTTGCGCAATGCTATCCATATCGGCTGTCGCCTGCGAGAGCGTTACGCCTGGCTTTAGGCGGCCAACTCCGCGCGAGCTCAGGTCGACGCGGCGGTCGCGAAACGAAGTATCATTCCACTGGCCGATGGGAGTGTAGACATCCCGGTCGTGACCATAAAAAGTGAAGCTTGCTGGAATCACGCCCACGATCGTGTAGGACGTTCCATTCAAAGCAATCTGCTTTCCGACGATTTCCAGCGAAGAGCCGAATCTGCGCTTCCAGAATCCGCCACCCAGAATCACTACTGGCCCGGCGCCCACACGATCATCTTCGGAACGAAAAGTGCGGCCAAGAATGGGCACCTGGCCCAGTGTTGAAAAAAAATCCGCCGAAATCATGTAACCGGTCAGGCGTTCCGCTTCGCCCGTGCCGATGAAGTTGTAATCCTGGTTGCGATACATGGCCATGGTCGAAAACGATTGCGTGTCTCGCTGCCAATCCAGGAAGTTCAGGTAGTTAATGGGGGCGTTAGCAAACCCGGTAGTCTTTCCATAGATCGCCACGAGTTGGCCCGATTGTGGATACGCGAGCGGATTGAGCAGCACGCCGTTGACCACGGAAAATAGGGCCGTGTTCGCGCCGATGCCCAGCGCCAGCGTCAATATCGCAATCGCCGTGAATCCCGGCGACTTCGCCAGCATTCGAATCCCGTAGCGCAAGTCTTGAAGAAACGTTTCCATGCTGGCTCCCGCCTTTCAGCCAAGGGCAAAGTGGCCCAATCGTATCCCAAGAATCATGCATCATTCCATCTTATCCGGCGGGTCCCCGCGAATTGAGGGCACGCAGGACGTGCTTTCCGATAGGCCCCGCAAACTAAAGCATTGCCGCCCTACCGATTCTTGGTAATTCTCCGCCCCCTTTGTTATGCTCCTCGAATTCATTCTCAAAAGAGGAATCTCATGCGCTCTACAACAATCTTTGCTCCAGTCGCGATGTTATTTGCAGGCCTCGCATTTTCTATGTTCGCCGCGGACAAAGACAAAAAAGAAACCGTTCCCAAAGATCCCCGCGGCCTTCCTACGAAATGCCTCAGCCCGAAAAAGAGTCTCTCGATCTCGCGATGTACCAGGACATTCGCGAGGAAGCTCTCACGCATTCGCACATCATGGAGTACGCCTCTGGCCTCACGGATGGCATCGGCCCACGCCTGACGGGTTCGCCCAATTTGAAGCGCGCCAATGAATGGACCCGCGATCAATTCACCGCCATGGGTTGTACCAACGCGCATCTAGAAGATTGGGGCGAGTTCGGCATGGGTTGGCAGCAGCTAAATACCTGGGTTCGAATGACGTCGCCGGACACAGCCGTGTTCATCGCGCAAGCTGCGCCGTGGTCACCGGCCACGAAAGGCCCCGTCACTGCTCCAGCGGTTTGGGTGGATATAAAGACCGAAGCGGACTTCGACAAATACAAAGGAAAGCTCGCCGGAAAAATTGTCTTCCTGGGCGAAATGCGCGAGGTCAAGCCCGTTGACAAGCCCCTTTTCGTCCGGGACGAAGACGCCGACCTCCAACGCATCGCCTCCTACCCGACGCGCCTCGGCAACGGCTTCTCTTTCGCGGATTTTCTCAAAGGTCAGGCTTTCCGCGAGAAAATCGGCCGCTTCCTCGCGGCGGAAAACGCCATCGCGGCCATCACTCCGAGCCGCGACGGCCGCAACGGCGGCGGCTCTGGCGGGACCATTTTCGACGACACCGACGCTGGTTTCGGCTTTCTCATCTTTCAGCGCGAACACGCCGACGCCATTCCCGTCGCGGTCACCGCCATCGAAAATTATGGCCGCGTGTATCGCCTCCTGAAAGCCAGCGTCCCGGTGAACATCGAACTCAACATTGACACCAAATTTACCGGCGATCACGAACACGGCTTCGACACCATCGCGGAAATTCCCGGCACCGATCCCAAACTCAAAGACGAAGTCGTTATGCTCGGCGGACATCTCGATTCCTGGGCTTCCGCCACCGGCGCAACTGACAACGGAGCGGGCACGCTGGTGGCCATGGAAGTCATGCGTATTCTCAACACCCTGCAAATCAAGCCCCGCCGCACGATCCGCGTCGGCCTCTGGACCGGCGAAGAAGAAGGCGAGTTCGGCTCCTTCAATTACGTCAAGCAGCATTTCGGGTTTGTTCCCCGCTCCACCGATCCCGAACAGATGAATATCACCGAATTTGACCGCGATGCTTCCGGCCCGATCCAACTCAAGCCCGACCATCAAAAACTCTCTGCCTACTTCAATGTGGACAACGGCGGTGGAAAAATTCGCGGCGTTTACCTCCAAGGAAACGCCGCCATTGCTTCGATCTTCGCGCAATGGATTGCGCCGCTGAAGGATCTCGGCGTCGCTACCCTGACGATGCGCAACACTGGTGGCACCGATCACGAAGCTTTCGACGCTGTAGGTCTCCCTGGCTTCCAATTCATCCAGGACCCTCTCGACTACTCGTCGCGCACGCACCATACAAACATGGACACCTACGAACGCCTGCAACCTGAAGATCTCGCCCAGGCCGCGCTAGTCGAAGCCACTTTCGTCTACAATTCCGTCATGCGCGACCAAATGCTCCCGCGCAAACCGTTGCCGCATCCCGAACTCGAACCCAAGCGTATACAACCGCTGAAAAACGTGATGCCTGGCGCGCAAACCAAGGACTAATTCAACCAATTATCCAGTAATCAGAAAGTGTGGTTGAATCCGTTGGCGTCCTATCTCTTTGGTAGCTGGGCCATTTCAAATGACAGCACTAGCCGTCCTTGCTACGCGTTGCTATCTCTCATACTTTTGGTCTATGCTGCGGCCTCGGCGTGATCGTCGGCGTAGCTTTTGGCCGCCTGTCGCGCCTGAATGGAACGCGGGGCCCGAGAAAGCGCGGAAGCTGAAGTCACGCCTACTCTGTCCGGTTTGGTTCTACGTCGTAACTATATCCGAGCATCGGATTGGCACTTATTCCACGATCAACGCGGATCGAACGGCATCGGCGCGGGGCTCTGTCTGGCATGCTGGTCGCCGCTAGCGCTTGCACAGGTTCCTTCTGCTTCAATGCTTGGCCGCGGCAGACCGATTCCACGCCTCCTGTCATAGTGCAGCCAGGTGCGCCAGGTAAACCGAGCAAGACGTTGCCGCCGTCTACGAGGGCCACGCCGCCCAAGCGCTCGCAAGCCGACGTGGAGTTCATGCAGGGTATGATCATGCATCATTCGCAAGCGGTGGAGATGACGGCGCTGATTCCGTCGCATACGGAGAACAAGGATCTCCGGTCGCTGGGAGCGCGAATCAGCAGCTCGCAGTCAGATGAAATAAAGTTTATGCAGCGTTGGCTGATCGCTCGGGGAGAACCAGTATCCATGGCGATGCCCGGAATGCCTGACATGGATAAGTCGGGGCAACCGATGGCTCTTATGCCCGGAATGCTTACGCCGGAGCAAATGGAAGCGCTGCATAAAGCGAAGGGTGCGGAGTTTGACCACTTATTTTTAATGGGGATGATTCAGCACCACAATGGCGCCCTAACGATGGTGAAGGATTTGTTCGACACCGCCGGTGCTGGACAGGATGCCGATCTGTTTAACTTCGCGACGGATGCGGACAATACGCAACGCGCCGAGATTAAGATTATGCAGACTATGTTGGAGAAAGAACCTTCAGAGGAGAAACGATGATTCGAGTGCCCAGTGTTGCTTTTCGTGCGGCAGTGGCCGCGATATTTATGTGCTTCGGCGTGAGCCGGTTGCACGCGCAGGAGCCTCCAAAGTCGCCGCCAGCCGCGGAAGATGACGAGAGCAAGAATCCATTTGCGCCTCAGCCGGCTCCGCCGCTGCCCGCGGGGATGACAGGGGCCGATGTGAACGATCCGCGCTTCAAGCTGACGCCGGGGCTTTATGACGCGGGCGAAGCGGCGATGGGCATCAAGCACCTCGTGCTGGTCAAGAAGCCTGACGCATTTCAACTCGGGTCCGCTGAGGCAGATGACCCGAAGGTGCAGAAGACGATTGCCCAGCTCGGCATAGGCAATAGCTCAAAGATGCCGAAGCCGCTGCAGTTGGTGATCGCGCAGCTCGCTTTCGCCAACTCGGACATTGCGTTCCAGGGCAACCACCTGTTCCTGGGGAATTTTTATGGCGTGAATATCTTTGATATCTCCAATCCGGCGAACACCACGTTGCTGACTTCGCTGGTGTGCCCGGGCGGGCAGGGCGATGTGTCGGTGTACAAAAATCTACTGTTCATGTCCGTGGAGATGCCGAATGGACGCTTGGATTGCAGCGCGCAGGGGTTTCCGCCGGAGCCTCCGCCACCTCCTCCTGTTCCAGGGGAAGAAAAAAAACGCCGCTTGCCGGCAGCACAAAAGGACCGTTTCCGCGGCGTGAGGATCTTCGACATTTCGGACATCAAGAATCCGAAGCAAGTGGCAGCGGTGCAGACGTGCCGCGGCTCGCACACGCATACTCTTGTGCAAGATCCGAATGACAAGAACAACGTTTATATCTACGTGTCAGGGACATCGTTTGTGCGTCAGCCGGAAGAGCTGGCGGGATGCTCAGGTGAAACGCCGGATAAAGATCCGAATACGGCGCTGTTTCGCATCGACGTGATCAAAGTTCCTGTGACGGCGCCGCAGGACGCGAAGGTGGTGGCCAGCCCGCGCGTGTTTATCGATCCGCGGACGGGCGCGCTGAACGGCCTGAACAACGGCGGCAGCCATGGCAAAGACGAGGAGAAGCCCGCGGACACGAACCAGTGCCATGACATCACGGTCTACTCAGCGATTGGGTTGGCGGCGGGCGCCTGCTCAGGAAATGGGATTATTCTCGACGTCAAGGACCCCGTACATCCGAAGCGGTTGGATGCGGTGAACGATCCGAACTACTCGTATTGGCACTCGGCTTCCTTCTCGAACGATGGGACGAAGGTGGTGTTCACCGACGAGTGGGGCGGCGGCCTTGGAGCGCGGTGCCGTCCGAACGATCCGATGAAGTGGGGCGCGGATGCGCTCTTTAACCTGAGGGACGACAAGTTGAGCTTTGCGAGTTATTACAAGCTGCCGTCCGCGCAAGGCGACACGGAGAATTGTGTGGCGCACAACGGCTCGCTGGTTCCGGTTCCCGGGCGCGATATCGAAGTGCAGGCTTGGTACCAAGGCGGCATCTCCATTGTTGACTTCACCGACATCGCACATCCGTTCGAGATCGCGTATTTCGACCGCGGGCCGATCGATCCGAAGATGCTGGTGCTGGGCGGCGACTGGTCAGCTTATTGGTACAACGGCAGCATCTACGGCTCAGAGATTGCGCGGGGGCTGGACGTGTTTGAACTGACGCCGACCAAGTTTCTGACCCAAAACGAAATCGACGCGGCGAAGTCGGTTCGTGTCGCCGAGCTAAATGTGCAAAACCAGCAGAAAATCGAGTGGCCGGCGAAGCTGATCGTGGCGAAGGCGTATGTGGATCAACTGGAGCGGTCTCAAGCTCTGCCCGCGGACCAGATCACAGCTCTTCGAGCGGCGATGGACAAGAACAAGCTGGGTAAGTTGAAGGGCATGGCACCGTCGCTGGAAAAGAGCGCCGCAGCTGCGAAAAGCCCGGCTGACTCGAAGCGGTTGCATGCTTTGGCGGAGATCCTGAAGCATCCGTCGGCGTGACCAAACAGCGAAGTCCGCAAGTTTCATATAGCCCGCGAAGCAAGGGATCCTCAATTGGATCCCTTGCGCGACAGCTTTAAGCGGGCCCCCATGTCCGGCCACTCGGACTTTTCAGCCCATTCCAACCGAGCGCTCTTCCAAGACAATCTTCCTGCTAACGATGGTGTGGCCTCCTCGTCCATATAGCCAAGGGACTATCAAGCCTGCTGCATAACCGGGCGGGCGTTAAGGGGAGATATCCGTGTTCTCACTCGCTCAGGACGTCCGCTATGCGCTTCGAATGCTGCTCAAGAGTCCCGGGTTTTCGATTGTTACGGTACTGACTCTTGCCTTAGGAATTGGCGCCAACGTAGCGACCTTCAGTGTGGTGTACGCCGTTCTGCTGCGGCCGCTGCCCTTTCCGCATCCCGAGCAACTGGTGCGCGTCTTCGACGACCTGCGCGGCCCGAACGAGCAAGATGTCGGAATGTCCGCGCCGGAACTTTGGGATTTACAAGATCGCTCCGGCATGTTTCAGGACATTTCGGCAGTGGCGCCAAGTAATTCAGCGGTCGCCGGGGGAGAGCGAACGGTCCGCGCTGAAAGTCTTCTCACTAGCGCTGACTACTTCACCCTACTGGGAGCGAAGCCGCAACTTGGCCGCGTCTACACGCAACAGGATGCCGTTCGGGGATTCATGGAGTCGGTTGTTATCAGCGACGGTTTCTGGCGCCGGAATTACGGTTCGGACCCGAACATCATCGGGCGTAAAATGCGCCTCGACAATGACCCGTACACGATTGTGGGCGTGATGCCGCCGGGCTTTCGTCATCCGGGCCGCACGCTTGATACGGATGTGGAAGTCTGGATCGCCGCCGGCTTCAACGCTCTTCCGTTTCCAGTTCCAGGTGTAAGGTCGCAGAGAATGCTTCCGGGGGCTATTGCGCGCCTGAAACCTGGTATGACTGTCGCGCAGGCGCAAGCGCAGCTCGATGGCTATATTTCGCAACTCAGCCGTGCATATCCCACCGAATATCCCGCCGCTGCTGCGTGGGCAGTGCGGCTTGTTCCGGTGAAAGAAGACCTGGTGGGGCCGCAGCGGACGGAATTGTTCATACTTTTCGGAGCGGTGGGATTTGTGCTGCTCATCGCGTGCGTCAATATTGCCAATCTTCTTCTGGCGCGCTCTTCGGGGCGGCGGCGCGAGATTGCAATTCGGCTGACGATGGGTGCGGGTCGCGCACGACTGGCGCGCCAACTCTTGACCGAGAGCACGCTCTTGTCAGTCATTTCCGGTCTGGTCGCGCTCCTCACGGTTCTTCTCTTAAAAAATGCGATCGTGAGTCTCGCGCCCGCGGATATTCCGCGTCTCAACGAGGTGGACGTCAGCGACGGAGTGCTTTTTTTCGCTTTCCTGATTTCGATTCTGACGGGCGTGCTCTTCGGGCTGGCTCCGGCGCTGCAAGCGGCGAATCCTAACCAGATTGAAAATCTGAGGGAGGGAGGGCGCGGCTCCAGCGCCGGCAGACGCCATACTCGGCTTTCGCGCGTTCTTGTCGTTTCGGAGGTGGCACTCTCGATTATTTTGCTGGCGGGCGCGGGACTGCTGCTTCGAAGTTTCTGGCGAGTGCTCGAAGTGCATCCGGGATTCAATCCCAGCCATCTGACCACGGTACAAATCTGGATTCCGATATCCAACAATCCGGCAAATGATCCGTATAGCGTCGAGGAGAAGCGCGCCGACTTTCTTCTCGATCTCTTTCGCCGCGTGTCTGCGCTTCCGGGCGTGGAACAGGCATCGATTTCAGGCAACGACACTCTGCCCATGAACTCCGGGAGGAACTACTCTCCATTTTCGATTCAAGGGCGCGCAGCGGATTCGGAGCGCGGCCCGATTGCGGACATTGCCGTCGTCGATACGCAATACTTTCACACGATGGAAGTTCCATTGATTGCGGGACGCAATTTCACCGGCTCCGATACTTATCACACACAACCGGTTGCCGTGATCGACCAAACCCTCGCGCGGCAATATTGGCCGGATAAGGATCCGCTCGGACAGCAGCTTAAGTTTGGATTTGGAGCGAGGTTTGCAGGGAGTCACGATTGTCGGCGTGGTTGGCGATATCAAGTCGGACGGTTTTGACGCTCCCAGCGTCCCGCATATTTATGTTGCCCTGGGGCAGTTCGCGCCAGTCAACGCGGTGGTTTTTCTCCGGAGCACGGGCGATGTGGAACATCTCGGCGAAGCAGTGCGGCAGCGAGGTGGAAAGCGTCGATCCCAATGTTCCGGTGCACAGCATCAGCTCCATGGATCAAATCATTGCGAGATCGGTGGCTGACCGGCGCTTCGCTCTCGAGCTTCTGGGAATTTTTGCGGCGGTAGCGCTGCTGCTCGCCGCCGTTGGAATCTACGGCGTGATGTCGTATTCCTTTAGCCAGCGCACGCACGAAGTCGGAATTCGCATCGCTCTCGGCGCGCAGCGGATGGACATTTTCCGAATGGCGTTAGGAGAAGGTATGCGGATCGTTGTCATCGGGCTGGCTGCAGGCCTCGTCGGAGCTGCGATCATGACGCGATTTTTCCAGTCCATGCTTTTCGGCGTTAGCGCCGACCGATCCCACTACTTTCGTTTTGGTGTCGGCTATTCTTGCTGGCGTCGCGTTTTTCGCTTGCTACATTCCGGCAAAGCGAGCCACCCGCGTGGATCCTCTGGCCGCTTTGCGCGAAGAATGAAACACCCTACCCCCGTTGGCAAAACCTCCATTCGGCGGCAAATTTGGTAAACGAGTGCCTCTCTGACAAAGACCGCACGGCAGCAGATTCTTCGTTCGCGTGCAATCCGCGCTTCGTTATGTTAGAAGCCCAAGCGGGATGGGTTCGTCCGTTTCTACAACTTCTGTTGGCCTGACCGCGCGCCGCCGCATTTCCCGGCGCCTCTTGCCATTTCTCTTCACCCTTTTCGTGATTGCGTTTCTGGACCGCGTGAACGTGAGCTACGCAGCTCTCGAAATGACTCACGATCTGAATTTCAGCAACCGGGTTTTCGGCTTCGGCTCGGGAATATTCTTTGTCGGCTATCTGCTTTTCGAGATTCCCGGCTGCCTCATCGTAGAGCGCTGGAGCGCGCGCAAATGGTTTGCGCGCATCATGGTCACCTGGGGACTCATCACCATCCTGATGGCGTTTATTCGAACACCCATGCATTTCTACATCGTTCGAATCCTGCTGGGCGTCGCCGAAGCTGGCTTCTTTCCCGGCATCCTCGTTTACCTCACGCATTGGTTCCGCTCCGAAGATCGCGCGAAAGCTTGTGCAATGTTTATGATTGCGATTCCCGTCGCGAATATCGCGGGCTCGCCGCTCGGAGGCTGGCTGCTCGGCGTACATTGGTTCGGCTTGCAGGGCTGGCGCTGGCTTTTTATCGTCGAAGGAATTCCCGCCATTGTGTTTGGCGTCATCACGGTTTTTTATCTCACCGATTGGCCACGCGAAGCGGGCTGGCTCGCGCCGGAGGAACGCGATTGGATCACGGCCGAACTCGAACAGGAAGCGCTGGCGAAAAAATCTGCTCGCTCTTACAAAATCTGGGAAGCTCTCCTGCAACCGACAGTCATTCAATTGACGCTGATCTATTTCTTCGCCGTCAGCAGCATCTACTCGCTGACGATTTGGCTTCCCACTTTTCTTAAGCGCTCCTCTAACATGTCCAATCTCTCCATAACCATGCTCTCGATTATTCCTTACGTCGTGGTCCTTCTCGCCATGATCTTCAACGGATGGCATTCCGACCGCACCAACGAGCGCCGCTGGCACACAGCCATTCCCCTCATGCTGGGAGTCGTAGCGTTTTCTCTCCTCATCCTCGCCGGCTCGCATTTCTGGTTTGCATTCGTCTGCATTGTCGTCGCATCCGGCGCCAACTCTTTTCTTCCGTCCTTCTGGCCTATTCCCTCTGTTTTTCTCGGCGAATCAGCAGCGGCAGCTTCCATCGGACTTATCAATTCGATCGGCAATCTCGGAAGCTTCGTCACTCCCTCTGTAATCGGCTACTTCCTCGACCGCACACACTCTTTCACTCCAGGATTTCTCTACGTCATCGTCAGTCTGCTCATCGCAATTGTTCTGATTCTGACGCTGCGGATGCGTCCTGCAGACAGGCCAGCACAATCCTAGGGCGGATACCGCTGTTCGCTAGCCAGCGACGGCGGCTCACTCGTATTTCAAAACTACGATAGGATCGACACGAGTGGCGCGCCGTGCGGGGATGTAGCAGGCCACGAAAGCTGCTCCAGCCAAGATGAACGCTGCCGCGCCGAATACGAGTGGATCCGATGCGCGCACTCCGAAGAGCAGGCTAGCGAGCAACCGTGTAAGCACGAGTGAGACAATCACTCCCACAACCACACCAATCCCTGTCAACCGCATCCCCTGCCCCACCACAAGCCGCAAAATGTCGGCGGGCCGCGCGCCAAGAGCGACGCGAATCCCCATCTCCTGATTACGCGCACTCACGGTATAAGCTATCAATCCATAAATCCCGATGGCCGCGAGAAGCAGAGCAAATCCCGCAAAGATTCCGACAAATCGCATAGTCAATTTCGGCTGGGCCACGGACGCATCGACGACTTCTTCCATGCTGGAAATTCCAGAGACAGGAAGGCTTGGGTCGACTTCTGCAATCTTCGAGCGCACCGCCGCAACGAGAGATCGCGAACTGGCTGCCGATCTCACAAGCAGCGTCGTATTGGGCCATGGCACCTGCGACATCGGCAGATACATCTCTTCCACATCGGCAGCGTTCAGCGTATTGAATTTCACATCCGCCGCGACGCCAACAATTTCCCGTTGCTCCATATCGCGAGAATTGGCGATATGCTTCCCGATCGGATTCTGCCCGGGGAAAAAATGCTTTGCGGCCGCCTCGTTGATGACTGCGACAGGCGATCCGCCGGCGAGATCTTTTTCGTCGATGGTTCTTCCACTCAGAAGCGGCGTTCGAATGGTCTCGAAATATCCGGCGCTGACCTGCCGCACCGCGCTCGTCGGATCTTTTCCAACCCCTTGGCAAACGAATCCTTCCGGACAAACAAAAACATATCGCGCGCCACCACCAAGCGGCAGATAACTCGTGATCCCGGCCACCTGCACTTCGGGCATGGATCTTATGTGCTCCAGAAGTTGCCGGTAGAACTGCGGCCTGAAGTTCCGGTTTGGAGTACCGGCTAGGCGGAAGCGTCAACGGAAACGTCATCAGATTTTTCGGTGAGAATCCAGGATCCACCTGCATCAAACGCGAAAAACTCTGAATCAAGAGGCCTGCGCCAGTCATGAGCACAAGCGCGATCCCAATCTCCGCCACGACAAGCAAAGCGCGGAATCGCCCGCGGCTGCCGCTCTCTGAAGAGCCGCGGCCGCCTTCCTTGAGAATTTCATGAAGATCTTTCTTTGATGTTTGCAAGGCGGGAACCAGTCCGAAAGCAATCCCGGTAATTACGCAGAGAAGCAGCGAGAAAACCATCACCACGCCGTCGATTTTTGCTTCGCCAAGGCGTGGCACCGCACCCGGACTGATCGAGCGCGACGCAGGCATCAGCGCGGCAGCGAGAAACACTCCAAGCACGCCGCCGCACACAGAAAGCAGAATGCTTTCGCTCAACAACTGCCGCACCAGCCGGCCGCCTGAAGCGCCAAGCGCCTTCCGCACGGCGATTTCCCGGTCGCGTGCGGTAGCGCGCGCCAGAAGAAGATTGGCAACATTGGCGCAAGCAATCAAGAGAACGAAACCTACGGCGGCAAGCAGCACGAGGAGCGAAGGCCGCAAACCGCCCACAAGGCTCTCTTCAAGAGTCTGCGCAAGAATTCCGAATTTCGTTGCGTCCGCATTGCTGCCGAATTGCTGCTTATAGCTCGCGTTGATGGCGTCGAGTTCCGCACTGGCGCGCTGCAGAGTTTCCTCCGGCCGCAACCGGGCGATCATATTGAAGTAACTCGCGCCGCCGCGGACCTGCGCGGGAGTCAGCAGCACCGTCTCGGAAGGCCGGGGCAGCCAAACATCCGGCTCCGGATATTGCAGTGGGAAACGAAAACTCCCGGGAAGTATTCCAACGATTGTTGCACTTTTTCCGTCTAGCACCAGCGCTTTGCCAAGCGCCGCGGGATCGCCCGCGAAATGGCTATGCCAGAATCCGTCCGAAATTACCGCGACATCGGGGCCTCCATCCTGCTCTTCCTCGGGCAAGAAAGCTCGCCCGTGTGCCGGAGAAATTCCCAATACACGAAAAAAATCGATGGAGGCGCGAGCCCCGTTCACCGCCTCCGGCTCCCGGTCTGTAACCAAACTAAGTGTGAGCGGATAAAAACCCGCCATACTCTCAAGCGTTTTGCTTTGTTCCTGGATTTGTGTGTATTTCGTGTACGACATCAAAGCGCCGCTGGCCTTGGTCTTCAGATCGTATTGCACAAGGTTGATAATGCGCCCAGGCTCTTTGAACGGGAGCGGCTGCAACAACACTGTATTGATGACGCTGAATATCGCCGTGTTCGCTCCAATCCCCAGCGCCAGCGTAAGAATCGCGACAGCCGTGAATCCCGGATTCTTCCTCAGCATCCGTAAAGCAAATTTCAGGTCCTGCCACAGGTTTTGCATTTCACGTGCCCCTGAACACTCAATCTCCAGCTGTTAGACTTCGCACCGCGCACGGGGTGAGCATCCAGCCGGTTTTGCCTTGCCTCTCGCCCCGAGGCTAGTGCACTTCATTTTTGTAAACCGTTCCAGCCTTCATTACGAATCTTACGCGCTTCAATTCTGTGATGTCTTTCAACGGATCGCCGCTCACCGCGACGATGTCCGCCCACTTCCCGGCTTCAATCGTTCCGACTTTGTCGCTCCAACCAAGAAGTTCCGCGGGAATCACCGTCCCCGCACGTATCGCCTGCATAGGCGACATGCCATAGTTCGCGTAATACACAAACTCCTCCGCTTCGTTGAGTTGCTTCCAATCAAAACCGCCTGCATCCGTACCGAGCGCAATCTTCACGTTTTTCTTCAGCCCTTTTTGAAATGCGGTCTTTTCCAAGTCGACCATTTTCACCCAGTTGCCGCCGCGGCCTGGCGCAACGTACGCGCCAACAGTTATCGTCGGAACCCAATACACGCCTTTCTTGGCCGCCTCATCGAGCAGTGCGTCAGTGAAACCATCGCCATGTTCAATGGTGTCCACGCCAGCGCGCAATGCAGCCGCAATTCCATCCGAGCCAATACAATGCGCGGCAACTTTCTTCCCTAGCCGGTGTGTTTCCTCCACAATTGCCTTTGCTTCTTCGTCGGTAAAATTCACCATGCTGTGCAGCACGCCATCGTCCTCAAAGTGGTAGCGCCGGTCAGAGTAATACTTGATCCAGTCCGCGCCATACATCACCTGCTCGCGCACAGCTTTCCGGGCGCCTTCCACTCCATCCACTGTCTGCACTCCGACGGGAACTTTCAATTCCCACGAGTAGCCGAGCAACGGATACATCCCGGTTGGAGCCATCGCGCGCGTCGCCACTTGCATGCGCGGCCCGGGGACTTCGCCTCGAGCAATCGCCGTCTTCACATCCACGTCGGCGTACATTGCCCCTTCCGTTTCGACGTCGCGGATAGACGTGAATCCGTTATCGAGAGCAATCCGTGCATTGCGGGCGGCAAGAATCGCGCGATAGGGAGTGGATTGCTTCAGGATTTGCTCGTCATAGTCCGCGGCCGTGATGTCGCCATTGAGAAGAACGTGGGTGTGCACGTCCGCGAAGCCCGGCAGCACAGTCGCTTTTGAGAGATCGATGACTTCGACGCCGGCTGGTGGCGTTCCTCCGGCAGAAACGGAAACAATTTTGTCGCCTTCGATGACGATTAGAGCGTTAAGGATCGGCGTGTCGCTCTTCCCATCAATCAAACGTCCCGCGTGTATCGCAATCTTCTTCGCGGGGGCATTGCCCTTCTCTTGCGCTCGGCTGCTACTGCAAAACAATGCCGCTATAAATGCAGTAACTCCGGCAATTGCGATCAATCCTCTTCGCCATCTCATAACGCTCTCCTCGTGTTGTTCGTGCGCGATGCTCTTGGCTTGCTATGGGCGCAAAGAGTAGCACAAGCACGAGCGAGAACTCACGCGCAGGAAAACGTCCAATTTTCTGCAGATGGCCGAAATGGGTTGTAGGGGAGGGGCTTGCCCCTCCCACGTAGTGGGTACTTGCAAACGACACTCGCTTGTTTAAACAGCAAGCTATTCCGAACGGAGCGCCTGGATAACGTCAACACGCGCCGCACGTGCAGCTGGAAGCGCGGAAGCTAAAATGGCGGCGACGAGAAGAATGATCGCCGATATGATCACGGGCAGTGGGCTGGGCATCTTCATGTCGAGCAGATAACTGCCCGCCAGACGCGCGAGGATGTATCCGCCAACGGCGCCCGCAAGTATTCCCGCCGAAGCCATGATCGCCCCCTCCCGGATGACTCCTGCCAGCAGACTGCTAGGCTGAGACCCAATCGCGAGGCGAATGCCGAATTCGCGGGTTCGTGCGCTAACGGAAAACGCCAGTACGCCCGCCACTCCCACAATCGCAATCGCCAGCGCGACCAGCGCAAAGCCTCCAAACACCACCGAGTTAAGCCGATCCGGCGTCAGCACTTCGGCGCGTATATCTTCGAGCGTCGCGGCCTTTTCGATAGGCTGATCGGCGGACATATCGCGAATCAGTTTAGTGATGGGCGTGACCAACCCGTAGGGATTGGAATGCGTATGCACGAAAAGACGGCCCGCGAAAAGTCCTTGCTGTTCCATAGCGTTGTAGACCGTGAGGGTCGGCTGCGGGATCACGTGGATACTGTCCAAATCGGCGACCACTCCAACGATGCGGCGCGGTTTCGAATCCCAGCCGATAAACGCGAGGACGGGATCCGTCCACCAAATATGGCGGTTCAGGGGGTCGCGGCCAGGGAACATCTTCTGCGCAAGGCTCTGACTGATGACGACTACGGGCTCCTTATCCTTGCGATCCAAGTCATTGAAATCGCGTCCTGCGAGAAGAGGTATGCCAACCGTCGAGAAAAATCCAGGCGATACGCTGCGAATCTGGGTGCGAGGATCTTCTTCACCGGGGCCCTTGGTGTGGCCATCGGCGGAGAACTGCAATGCGAAGTCGAAAATCGTGTCCCGCCACGGAACGGAGTCGCCGACGGCGACGCCATCGACGCCGGGCAACTGGCTGACTCGGCGTACCGTTTCCTCATAGAACCGGTCGATCTGATCGGGAGTTTTTCCGTAAGAGTCCACGGGAAGATTGATAGCCAGCACTCGGGGTGTGTCGACAATCGTGCGAGCGTTCTGCATGTCGAGCAGCGTTTTCAGCAGCATGCTGGCACCCGCGAGAAGCAGAAAGGAAGCGGCAATTTGCGTCATGGCGAAAAGACGTAGACGCCGATTGGTGCCGCCGGTGATGCGCACGCTGCCCGTCGCGAGGCCGAAACCCTGGGAAGCGTTGGCGGAAGGCAGGCGCGGTACAAACGCAAGAAGAACCGCCGCGAGGATAGCAAGACCAGCCCCGACCCACAGCATGCTGGAGTCCACCGTCAGATCAAGGGCGCGGATGGAGAAGCGCGACGCGTAGCGCGCGAGAATCGCGACCATGGGGCGCGCGATAAGAACTCCGAGTAGCGCGCCTGCGCCGCAGAGCAGAAGGCTCTCCGCCAGAAGCGTACGGCGAAGTGTTGCGCGGCTGGCGCCCAGAGCGGCGCGAATGGCAAGCTCGCCTTCGCGGCGAACAGACCGCGCGAGAATGAGATTAGCCACGTTGGAAACGGCGATAATAAAGACCAGTCCAGACGCTGCGAGCAAAACGAGAAGAACCGTGCGCGCGCCGGAGGTGATCTGGTCGCGCAGCCGCGTTGAACTGATCTGGAAATCGGCTTGTTTTGAGTAGGCTTCCGGATGCTGCGCCACCATCGCGGCATACGAGGTCCGGAGTTCAGCGCGCGCCTGCTCAAGAGTTGCTCCAGGCGCGAGCCGTCCGAAAAGTTCGGTCATGCGATGAACGCGGCCTTCCACCATGGTCGCGGAGAGATGGTGTGGGCTGGTCACGATATTGGCAATGATCTCGGTATCGGAAGGATAGGGGATGGAAGGCTCGAGCACGCCGATGATGGTCCCGCTTCGCGTCCCCATTGGACCGCTGCCGAGGCGCACGGTTTTGCCGAGGACGCTTGGATCCCGATGAAAAGCGGTGGACCAGAAACGGTAGGTCAGAACGACGACGCCGTCAGCTTTAGGACCATCGTCCTGCGGGCCGATGAGACGGCCGAGAACGGGATGCAGCCCCATCACTTCAAAATACTTGCCGTCGACAACGCCCGCTTGCACCTCGCGCGGATCGCCTAGGCCAACCATGGTAAAGCTGATCGTCGAGAAATCGCCGAACTCACTAATGGTGCGGGCACCGGACTCGATGTCCTTTAGTTCCGGAACGGAGAAGTTGGCGTTCGCGTTGCCGATGCCGAGCGCGCTTTGGCGAATGTAGATGAGGCGCTCCTCGTCGGCATTGACAAGCGGGCGAAGCAGTACGCCGCGCACCAGCGTGAAGATTGCGGCGTTGGCGCCGATGCCCAGCGCCAGCGTCAGCACCACGGTGATAGCGAGGCCCTTGGCGCGATAGAGCGAGCGCAGCGCAACTTTCAAATCTTGCAGGAACAGTCCAGGTGTGAAATTCATGGTGCTTCTCCTTACATAATTCATACAAAAACAGAACCCGTGACCCGAGGTGTAGGGCGGGGCTTGTTTACCCTGTATGGGCCCCGCCATCCATGTCGCGCCGCCTACCGGCGGACCGGAATCAGCGCGCGCACGCGCTCATCGCGGAAGAAAAGCCCGCCCCAAACACAAACCCCCAAAAAGACCGTCATGACATAGGACGGATCACCAATGCGAACGTTTGAAGCTGTCGCACCTCCGAGATAGCCCGTCATCAGAATCGCGCCCAGAACAGCCGTCCGCGGAATCACATACACGACGCAAGAGAGCGATTCGAGCACCCCTAGAAGGAAAAGTTGGCTCTCGGGATACCCGAACCGCACCATTCCCTCAACGACCGGTGCAGGCTTTGCGAATTTCATTCCCGCGCTAAACAGCATGAGCAATACAGGTATCGCACTCACAACGCGGCCAGTCCAGATCATCTTCTTTGAAATTGGTCCCGTTGCTTCCACGAATCTCTCCGGTCTTACGAGCTAAGCTTTTTTCCCCCTGTAGGGGCGCAGCATGCTGTGCCCTTTTCGGTGCCAAGTCCAGAATAGGCGGTCAGCCCTCAGTTCCCTTTTGTCCTGTCTCGCTCACCCCGCGCTCGAGGTGCGGAATCATGCGAGGTCTCCCATGGGCAAGTGTCGCGCAGAAAGTGGTTTCTCAAAATAACCACTTGACGCGAGACTTCTATAACCAATATGACCAGCGACTGACGCACAAAACGCTACGCCGTCGCCTCGGCAGCCTGCTCGCAGTTGAGCATCCAGGGAATTCCAAACTGATCCACAAGCATGCCAAACCGAGCCGACCAGAAAGTCTTCTGTACGGGCATCTCCACTTTGCCGCCCTGCTCCAACTCATGAAAGATACGTTCTGTTTCGGCGGGATCTTTCATAGACAGCGAGACGGAAAAACCGTGAGGCGCCCCTTGATAACGGCCAGGAGGGGCGTCGGAACCGAGCAGAATCATGCCGTCAATGTTCATGCGCGCGTGCATCACTTTGCTTCCCCATTCTGCTGGCACGGTGTGTGCCATGGGAGAGTCTCCAAACGTGAAAATTGCTTCGATTTTGCCGCCGAGGCACTTTTCGTAAAATTTGAACGCTTCCTCGCATTGGCCGTTGAACATTAGATATGGATTTATCTGCATTTTGTCCTCCTCTTCCTGACTACGACGCTTCGTTGCAACTTCTGTTTCCGCTCTCGCTTCGAATTTCGTACGAATTCATTATTGAAAGTCTTTCCTTGCTACCTCAACCCTTCTCACCGCCCGCTCTTCTCCTCGGCCCGTTCCTTCACTCGGATCAGCTGATGTTGCCAATACCGCTCAAATGTACCCGCCCATTCATGCAGAGGCCGGATGGCCTCGGCGTTCGTCCGGTAAAACATCTGCCGCCCTTCACGCCGCACATGCACCAGCCCAACATCCTTTAAGACGCGCAGATGCTTCGAAACGGAAGGCTGCTCCATCTCCAAAGCATCTACAATCTCTCCCACCGGCCGCTCTTGCAGCGCCAGATAGTTGAGTATCTCTCTCCGCCGCGGCTCGGCAACAGCATTGAAAGCGTCAGAAGTCGTAGCAGCTCGCGCCATGTCCGTCACAATACATTCCGGCATGGGAATATGTCAAGCTCTTATTACTCCTCCGAAAAAACAGTCTGCCAATCTTACTTGCTATTCTCTAGCTGTGAGATCCCGCAGATATTCTCCGAGTCGCCGCAGAGTTTGTTTGCCGCCTTCGATCGCTCCGAATTCTTTGATCACCATATCCCGCGCCTGAGTCGAATCGAACACCATGCGAATGGTGACTTTGGTCTGGTCCCCTTCCACTTCAAAAGTCCATGTCGAATGGAAATTCGCGCCGGGGCCTCCCTCTTTTCCTCCGCCATGTGAAAAGGCAATGCGTTCGGGTTTTACTACCTCGAGAAAAACACTTTTATTGGGATAGTTGGCGCCATCCGGACCGTGCATGGTGTGTCGCCACGTGCCGCCGGGCCTCACGTCCATTTCATGGATCGTCGTGGTGAAGCCTCGCGGCCCCCACCACTGCACAACTTGTTTTGGATCGGTCCACGCGTCCCAGACAACATCGCGAGGCGCATCGAAGACGCGCGAGATGACAATTTCGCGGTCTGCCGTTGTGGCCTTGAGAGAATTGTCGAGTTCATCGCCGAGGCGATAGAGGCTCTCGCTCCAACCCTGCTCCATACCGGCCAGTGCGGCAGCGACTTGGGGAGTCATCTTAAAATCCTTGGTGACGAGCACGGCGTGAAGCGTGAGTTTCGTAAGCCCGTTTAAGTCTTCGAAAGTAATGGTGTTGAGGATTTCGAGCTGCGGTTTCCCGTGTTCATCCTCCATGGCAGTGCCTGTAAAGACTAGTCGCTCGGGCTCGACAATTTCGTGAAAAACGCCTTTCATCGGATGGATGGTGCCGTTGGGCGCGCGCATGTCAATGCGAATGAGCCCGCCGGGGCGCACATCCCATTCGCAAACGGGGTTGGTGAATCCGCGAGGACTCCACCAACGAGCCACCTGTTTAGCATCGGTCCAAGCTTTGAAGACGAGGCTGCGCGGTGCGCCATAGATTCGGCTAAGGCGTAGTTCTTGTCTGGCAGGGCCAGCGGCAAAGCTACTTTTTGTTTCGGCCACGTTTCTTCTCCTTGGCTTGCACCTCGGCTAGGTAGTCGTGCAGGCGGTCAAGACGCTGCTCCCAAGCCATACGGTATTCCTCAACCCAATCGGCGACCTCTTTAAGAGGAGCTGCCTGGATACGGCAGGGGCGCCATTGCGCCGCGCGACCACGCGAGATAAGTCCCGCGGTTTCAAGCACTTTGAGGTGCCTCGAGATGGCGGGCATGCTCATTTCAAAAGGCTCGGCAAGCTCCGTGACAGACGCCTCCCCGGACATCAAGTGCGCTAGGATGGCGCGGCGAGTGGGATCAGCAAGGGCCGCGAAAGTGGAAGTGAGTTGATCTGCTGACATTTTGTATTTAACCAACATGTTAAATACACCGATCCGGAAATTCTGTCAAGAGCTTTTTGAATGGCTGGCCGAACCACAGGTGAGGTCATGCGAAAATGAAGTAATCCACTGAAAATACACTAGTTAAAAAGCAGTGTGCAAAAAACTGAGAGAAAAGAAGAAGGCCAGCCGCTCTCTCAGGACGGCTGGCCTTTCCTTCTCTTAGTATCCACAGAGTGTTTGTTCATCCTGAAGGAGGCAGGATGGGCAGCTCTCTGTGTGTGCTTGCTCTGGCAAAAAACTGCAAACTCTTTAGCGGCTTAGCGCGCGGCGGCTGAACCCGGGCGGCGCAACGGTCGGCGCGCTAGATCTTCGACGGCGTTAACACCACGGCGCGCCATATCGATCACAGGGTTCTGGCTGTCGGCGACGCGCTGAACGCCGGTTTCCCAAGCCTTCTGAAGCATATACAGGCTCATCACCACAAAGGCTATAGCTGCGAATCCCAGCGCAAACAGCGCAAAAGCGGCCACAAGTTCGCGCACAAAATAGAGTTGCAGCGCGATTACCACCGCTAAGAACCACCACATCCATTTGCGGTTGCTGTCTTTGGTCTTCATAGTTCCTTTGTCGTTGATCGCCGCTTGTCCGAACATTTACTTCCCCCTAGCTTCTTGCTGCTCTCGTCTTGGCCTGGCCTTTAGATGCGTGAGCCCTGTCTTTTGGTCCAGTCCCTTGCACCTGACCTATTTGACAGCAAGTGGGGCTTGATGGCGATAGTACAGAAGGTACAATTTGGGGTGCAAACCATCGGTTCAGTACTCTTATGACCCACCTTGAAACACTTTAAGCCCTATAGAATCAGTGTATTATACGCGACTAATCTTTCGCCCATGTTTTCGCCTGTTTTTCCCTGTACTCGACATCTGGCACCTGTCCCTCCGTACAGGAGTACAGGTGCCGATTTGCTCGCTAAGTTGTGACGGAAGAGACCATTCCGTGTCGGAACCGAGGGCTGACAATAGGCAGGATTGGGCTAGGAAAGAGCCTTAAGCGCACTCCAAGGGTGGTCCCAAAAGGGAAATCGCGCCGACGGAGCAGCTTACCTCCGGCAGCGCGATTCGGTTCTTTTGGTTTGCGTCAGGAAAGGAGGCGTTAAGCTCTTTTCAGGATGCGTGTAATCCCGACGAGGATGACGGCGCCAATAAAGGCGACAACGATCGAGCCGAGCATTCCCCCGGCCGGCCAGATGCCCAAGCGGCCGAACAACCAGCCGCCAAGCCAGCCACCAACAATGCCGAGAAGGATATCCACGATAATGCCGTACCCACCGCCCTTCATGACGAGTCCGGCGAGCCAGCCAGCGATAAGACCAACGATGAGCCAATAGATCATGTGGTGCCTCCTTTGCTTAGATGCGCACTTTAGGGGTAAGTACGCCAACCATTTAGAACACAGGCTTGCCAAATGTCAGGCGGACCCCGGAGGAAAGAAGCAGGTCATTGGTCTTGAAACCGGGGAGAGGATCGCTGTTGTAGCGATCGCTGTAGGTAACTTGCCAACTGAGCCAGTTTTTCAACTTGGTGGCGACCGTGATGTCGAACTGGAAGCGGTAGTTGCCGGGGTCCGAGATGTTCGGGTAGATGCTGAACTGTTCTGTGACTGAGGTGCGGCTGTTGAGTTTAGAATTAAATGTTTCGCCGGCAACGATTTCCCCGGTCTTTTGTGTAACGGCGGCCATGGCAGGCTCGGTTGCGGTAGCCGCGAGGGCTCCATAGAACGTCTGGTTGTAGGTGCCTCCGCCAAAGACATCGAATACCGTGGTCTTGTTATTGATGACGTGATAGCCCAAGCCACCGCCTAAGACATTACGTAGATCGAGGTCCTGAAATTGATCGTACTCAAAATCGGTAAACCCGAAGACGAAGAGGTGATCGCTGACGTTTAGGTCACCGCGGATTCCGCCTCGAATGGCATGGGCGGTCGTGGAGTTAACGCCGTTGACGGTGCTATCGCTGAAAATGGCGGTGGAATAGACGGAAATTTTGTCGCGGTCCGTAACGCGTGCGGCTTTGCCGTTGAGCGTATAAGTGAGCGACTCCGAGTTGCCTCTGGTGAGGCTGAGGCCAGTGTCCAAGAGCCCGCTCCAGAAATCGGTGAGGTGCGGATGGCGCAGGCGGTCGATCTGATCATCGTAAGCCTTTTGTTCGTCATCGTTGCGGACGGCAACGACGATGTCCTTGGAAGCGGTGACGGAGCCCGCATCTTTGGTGGCCACTTCGAATTTGCCATCGCTTGTAGTGACGACGCCGACAATGGTCTGGCCATCCTTAAGAGCGAGATGGAGCGCTTCCGCGGAAACGATAGAAGTAACCGCGTCCCATTGGAGGGTAACGTCGCCCGCGAACTCAGACTTGAGCAGAAGGGTTTTCGCGTCAGAACTGACGATGGTTCCGCTCAGCCGGTCGCCATTTTTTAGTGTTACTTGATCGGCTAGCGCAGCGGTGACGCATAGAGACAACAACACACCGACAATTAAGCTTCGAAGCACGGTCGTTCTCCTCTTTGTTGAGTTCCCGGTTTAATTCACGTACGCAATGCGGCTGGGCCTTCACTGGGCGCGGGAGGCTGCTTGGTCTTGCGTAACTTCTCTTACGAAGCCTCGATATTGTAAAGGAGGCGCGGGAGAAACCCAATGAGATTATGAGACGGGAACGGATTCCGGGCTGCAGGTAAATGCGGGAGACACAGATTTCAGACATCCTATATACTGCGTCGCATTCGGAGGATGGACTAATTGTCACGGCCATGCAAGGCGATGCGTCCAGTGCTTGCGTTCTAATTTCCGACAATGAGGGACCGGCAAGGCTCTCGCGAAATCAATAAAAATTCATTCGGCTTGGGAGACTCGATGGCTTCACGCGTTCGATTTTTCGCGGTTCTAGTTTTGGCTATGGCTGTTTTTTGCGGGGCATGCGGCAAGACACCCGCAGAGACCGCCGGGGCCAGGCAAGCCGTGGCAGCAGCGCGGCCGACAATTGTGTTTATGACCGACTTCGGGACGGCCAATGACGCCGTCGCGGTATGCAAGGCCGTGATAGTAGGGATCGCTCCGGATGCGCGGTTGATGGACATCACACATCAGGTGACGCCGTTCCAGATCGACGAGGCAGCGCGATGGCTGGCGGGTGTGACCCCTTACTACCCTTCAGGGACCGTTTTTCTTGTAGTGGTGGATCCGGGAGTGGGGACTTCGCGCAAGGCTGTGATCGTGAAAACGAAGAAGGGACAGTATTTTGTGCTGCCCGACAATGGAGTGATCACGCCGGTGATCGAACGAGATGGATTGGACTCTGCGCGTGAAATTACGAACACGGGTTGGATGCTGCAGCCGCAAGTTTCTTCGACGTTTCATGGACGCGACATATTTTCACCCGCGGCCGCGCATCTCGCGGAAGGGTGGGACTTTGCGATGGCTGGGCCGGTGGTTCCGCAGCTCGTACAGCTCACGCCGAAAGTCTCCAGCACGTCGGACAAGGGCATCGAGGGCGACATTATTGGACTGGACGATCCTTACGGATCGCTTATCAGCAACATACCGGGCGAGGAATTCAAGAAGTTGGGCTATGTGCTTGGAGACAAGATCGTAGTGCAGGTGGATAAGAAGCCGTTTACCATGCCGTATGAAAAAACATTTATGGATGTGCAGGTGGGAGATCCGCTGCTTTATATCGATTCGCGGGGGAGGATAGGATTGGCTCTAAATCAGCGGAATTTTTCGCAGGTAAACAAGATTACGCCCCCAGGGAAGATTTTTATTCCGCGGAAGGGGTCTGCGATAAAGAAGTGATGTGGATATGCTGCTGCTTAGCTCAAATGACTAAGGCGCAGAGCGCAGGCAGGAGTGCCTGCGCTGCTTGTTTGACGCGGCTCGCTGGTAGCCCGCGGCGAAGAGACCCGCGGAAATGGAGACTCAATCATGCTTTTTTACGTTTGCCGCTTGAAGCCCCTTTGGACCTTGCACGATTTCAAATTCGACCGGATCTCCTTCAGCCAGGCTCCGGTATCCATCACCTAGAATTGCAGAGTAATGAACGAAAACATCCGGACCGTCCTCCCTCCCAAGGAAACCATATCCCTTCGAATTATTAAACCATTTCACTATTCCAATCATTACGCTCCGCTCCTTAAAATTGTCCCTGGGGCCTCACAGGGAAAAACAAATTTCGGGAAAGCCACTGAAGCCCTTGGCAGTCATTGCATCACGCACGAACCGACTCAATTCCGATAGGTGTTCGAAGAGTCGGCTTTCAACACTAATATCGCGGGCGGCGCAAGGTCGTTGCTCCAGAGCAATTACGGATCGACTGTCTGAGTGAAACCAAATAAGACTTTTGAGGGAGGTCACCGAGCGCCAATGCGTTGATTAACTAGAGCGTGAAAGCCTCATTCATGATTGTTGACTTTGCTGGACGGCGCGTCACAATCAAAGCCGCTTCCGAAATCGTTTCGATGGCAGCCGACGATCCTCTCCCGTCGACAGCCAGGCACCATAAGCGCACTCAAAGGAGAGGCATGCCAATAAAAGTTCTCTTGGTCGAAGATAATCCCGGTGATGTCCGGCTGACGCGGGAAGTTCTGCTTGCTACCAATAGTTCCATTCATTTGCTCGTGGCTAGTGACGGCGAGGAAGCTGTGGCCATGCTCAAACGCGATGGAGCAAAAGCCCTTGCCCCGCGTCCTGATCTCATCCTGCTGGACCTGAATCTCCCCAAAATGGATGGCCGCGAGGTTCTAGCTCGCATCAAAGCGGATCCGGACTTGAAGACAATTCCTACTGTTGTTTTGACGACTTCGGAAGCTGAACTGGACATTGCGAAGAGCTATCAACTTCAGGCGAATTGCTACCTCACCAAGCCCGTGCAGTTGGACGCCTTTGAGAGCATTGTGAGGAGCATCAACAATTTTTGGCTGACACGGGTTAAGTTGCCAGCGCAGCAGCAGTCTGCGTGAACGGCTCGAACCGCGGACCTTTGAGCTTTTTCTGCTTCACGGCGTCAGCCGCGCAAAGGCGCCGGTCTACGTGAGGGGAAGAGCGCATGCCGCCCGAAGCAAGTATGCAGCGCCTTCCGACAGGCACGCCGCATGTAGGACAAGGGACAGAAGACAATTGTTTGGGCGTCATTTCTCTAATTTTCATCCAGACAGGATGCGACGAGAAGCATTTAAACGTCTGTTCACAATTGCACACCCACTGTAGTCACATCTCTTATCGACAAGGCATTTCCGCGGCGAGCTACCGCAGTCTCCGCAAGCGAATTCCTCGCCGCTCGCAGCTGAACACCAAAAATACCTGCCGCCCCAAGGTAGAGGGCAGGGGTCAACGGGCCACTTCTCCAGTTTGCTTTTTCTCAGACTGCGGCCAACAATAACGATTGCGGCGCTATCAGGCCGTTCACCAAGGAGTTGGCCATGTCTGAAGCTGTGATCGTTTCTTCGGTTCGAACACCGGTAGGAAAAGCGTTCAAAGGATCTTTGCGGGCGACGCGTCCTGACGATTTGGCCGCACTTGCTATTAAAGAGGCACTTGCGCGTGTGCCCGGACTGGAAGCGAAGGAAATTGACGACGTTATTCTTGGGTGCGCTATGCCGGAGGGGGAACAGGGGATGAATGTGGCGCGCATCGCAGCGCTGCGCGCGGGGCTGCCCACCGAAACTTCGGCGATGACTATAAATCGCTTCTGTTCTTCAGGATTGCAGGCGATTGCGATTGCCGCGGACAGGATTCGCGCGGGATCGGCGCAGGTGATTGTGGCGGGTGGAACGGAATCCATGACTATGGTGCCGATGGGTGGCAACAAAGTTTCGCCGAATCCCTGGCTTGTGGATCACAATCCGGATGCGTACCTGAATATGGGTCTGGGGACGGAGAATATCGCGCGGAAATTCGGGATCACGCGCGAGCAGGCGGATCAGTTTTCTGTCGATTCGCACAAGAAGGCGCTGGCAGCGATTGCTGCGGGGCATTTCAAGGAGGAGACGTTTCCGCTGGAAGTGAAGATCACCGCTGTGCCGAACGGTAATGGGAGTGCTTCCGGCAGCGCCAAGGGGAAGGCTGCGGCAAAGGTGGCGACGCAAACTTTTACGTTCGAAACGGATGAAGGACCGCGCGCGGACACTTCGCTTGAGGCGCTCGCGAAGCTGAAGCCCGCATTTCATGTTAAAGGAACGGTGACTGCGGGGAATAGTTCGCAGATGAGCGACGGAGCGGCGGCAGCCGTGGTGATGAGCGAAGAACGCGTGAAAGCGCTGGGACTGAAACCACTGGCGCGTTTTGTGGCCTACGCCACAGCCGGCGTCTTGCCAGAGGAGTTTGGGATTGGGCCGGTGGAGGCAATTCCCAAAGTGTTAAAGCTGGCGGGACTGACGCTAAATGACATCGCCGTATTTGAATTGAACGAAGCATTTGCGGCGCAATCGCTGGCGGTTATCCAACAGGCGGGGATAGATCCTACGCGGGTCAATCCAAATGGAGGCGCCATCGCGCTTGGCCATCCGCTGGGGTGCACCGGCGCTAAACTTACGGCGACCATTCTGCGCGAATTGCAGCGGCGTAATGCGCGCTATGGCATGGTGACTATGTGCATCGGCGGTGGCATGGGAGCCGCTGGAATTTTGGAGCGGCTATAACATATAAAACGCGATTTGAGGCGAAGTCTCGACCCGCTGCCCCTAATTTATTTCACGAAGTAGCTTTCCCTTCGCTCATTGCGTTCGCCAGTCTCTCGACGGCTCGCTCCATCTGAACTTCGAGTTCCTTGGCCTTTTCTGCACTTAATCCCCAGCCGAGGCCGCGAACGCATAGCATTTTTTGCGGGCCCATCGAAAAGGCTTTCAATTCCAACACACCTTGGATTTCGTCCCAACCGAGCGTAGTCTCGCGCTTTGTCTTGGCGAGAACTCGGCCGCTGGCTTTGCCGCCTCCCTGAAGTTCCAGCGCGAAGCTTTCTCCTACTTCGCCATATTCGCCGCTCTTCGTTAGCCATTTTTTCAGGCCGGCTGCGGTGCGCTGCAACGGTACGACCTCGTCGAAGGAAAATTCCGCGGGCCGCATAGTCAGAAACGATCTGCGGGAACTTCCAAAATAATTCTCGAGATAATGCTTCAGCAGGGCCAAAGCCATGCGCCAGCCGGAATCCGTGCCCTCAAACTCCTCATTCCATTCCGCGCCCTCGCGGAATCCGGAATTCACCAGCCTTATGACTGTGTCACCGCCTTCTTTAGAGATCGTGACTTCAAGGACGCCCGCATTCATGCCAGGAGGAGGGTTCCAGCGAATGGCGAATTTTTCCGCGGGCTGCGCGATCAACACTTCATAAGGAATCCGGTAATTGAATTTTTCGAAGATCCAGGTGATCGTCGCTCCGAGCTCGGCTTTGCCTTCCGCCCGGTCGACAAACCAGTGAGCGATTTTTTCAGGATCGGCCCAGGCGTCATAGGCCTGTTGCGGCGTGGCTTTCGTACGGATTTCGGCGCGGATGATCCGGCCCTTGTGTTCGATCAACTTGTGCTCGACCGGCTTGTTCGCTGTCTTGTCTGTCATGACGCACTCCCCTTTGTGTCGATAGCCGGTGGAGGAGATTCCAGCTCCGTCGCAGGCGGAATCGGATAGCAGCCGACGACCAGGCGGAAAGGCCGGCCCTCTGCAGGTGAACCATCTGGCTTGGCAAAAGGTGAACTATGCCGACCGGCCACTTCTACAATGGCGCGCTGGAGTTCTGCAGTGAAAGCGGCCCGCTGTTCTGGCGAAATGAACCGTAGCTCCGTGTTGATCGAGAGAGTGGCAAGCCGCTTCCCTGCCGCGGTCGCCAGTTCCGCGGAACGCGCCAGCTCTAACTGCAGCTTCGAAGCCAGCCCTAACAAATACTTAGCCGAAAACGTGTCCGCCACCTGAGCCGGGTCAGCCGCCAATTTGCCGAGTAATTCCGGCGACAAAACATAGCTGCGAGCGGTCGCTACGTAATACTGCTCGAAAAGATGACGACGTCGGCGGCGGCCAGCACGTGCCAAGAAACGTGCGCGCGCGAGTTCGCGAACATGATAGTTCACGGTTTGCCGAGGAAGCTTCATGCGCCGGGCGACGCCGGTGGCCGAATCCGGCTCCAGCAATGCGGCTAGAATCTTCAGCCGGAGCGGATGATGCAGGAGTATGGCGGCCTGGGCAGGCTCGCGGACGAAGTCGAGTTCAGATCCCGACGAGCCTTCGGGGACCCGCTGGTGGCGAGTGCTGGGGATCTTCCAACCGTCGCTGCGGGTGATACGCATGGCTCTTGACGGGCCTTCCGGTGAAGCGCAGGCATAGTCTTCAATGGACCAAGTATTTTGTCAAGACCTATTTTTCAGTCTATTGAATGGGGGCGCTTGAGGACGGCTTAGGTGCCTAACCGCTACCTAAATTCGCCGCTTCAAGGCTGTTTACCTGCTCCTATCCGGAGGAGTAAAATGAGTTGTTCCGCGAGATTTCAGGCATTATCCAGCGGGTCTTTGAAGCGCCGTAAGGGCGTGTGACTCAGATGCCGTGCCAACAGACGAGTACAGCACGACAAGGAGACCATAATGGCCACCGCAACGATCAGCAAACCAGCAGCCAAGGGCGGCAGTTTTCTCCTCGAAACTCCCCTTCCTCAGGACGTCTTTACGCCTGCTGACCTCACCGACGACCAGAAGCTGATCGGCCAGACTGCCGAGGAGTTTGTCGTCAAGGAAGTGCTCCCTCTTGTAAAGGAGCTGGAGAACAAGAAGCCCGGACTAATGCCGGAACTGGTGAAAAAGGCCGGCGAGGTTGGCCTCTTGGGCGGCGGAATTCCGGAGGAATATGGAGGAGCTGGCCTCGACAAGATCGCTACCACCGTGCTCACCGAAAAGCTTTCTATTTATGGCGGGTTCGCTGTTACTCACGGCGCGCATTCAGGCATCGGGACGCTTCCCATCGTGTATTTCGGAAACGAAGAGCAGAAGAAAAAGTATCTACCCAAGCTGGCCACCGGCGAATGGATCGGCGCCTATTGTCTTTCCGAGCCGCAGGCTGGGTCTGACTCGCAGAACTCGCTGACCCGGGCTGAATTGAATGCCGAAGGCACGCACTACATTTTAAATGGCCAGAAAATGTGGATTACCAACGGCGGATTCGCCGATATTTACATCGTATTCGCGAAAATCAATGGAGAAAAATTCACCGCCTTCATCGTGGAGCGAACCTACCCCGGATTTAAGCCCGGAAACGAAGAGCACAAGATGGGAATTCACGGCAGTTCGACGACGCCAATCTTCCTTGAGAATTGCAAGGTGCCCAGAGAGAACGTGCTACACGAAATTGGCCGCGGACACATTGTGGCGTTCAACATTTTGAACGCCGGCCGCTTCACCCTTGGGGCGTCCGCTGTTGGCGGCTCAAAGCGCGTACTGCAAGATTCTTCCAAATATGCGAAAGAGAGAAAGGCTTTTGGCAAATCCATCGGCGACTTCGGCTTGATGAAGGAAAAGCTGGCGGAAATGGCTATTCAGATTTTCGGCGTGGAATCGATGGTCTATCGCTCAGCGGGGAACATCGAAACTGCGATGGTGGCGGCTTCGGGCTCGGGCGACAAAATACAGAACACCATGAAGGTCCTCGAGGAGTACGCGATCGAAAGCTCTATCGCGAAAGTCTACGGAAGCGAGATGCTGGACTTTGTCGTCGACGAAGGTGTGCAAATTTTCGGCGGCTACGGCTTTCACGAGGACTACCCAGTGTGCCGCGCATATCGCGATTCACGCATCAACCGAATCTTTGAAGGCACCAACGAAATCAATCGCATGTTGATTATCAGCATGCTCATGAAGCGCGCCATGGGCGGCCAGCTTGCGCTGATCCCTGCGGCCATGAAGCTGGCGGATGAAATTCTCGCGGGTCCTTCATTCGAAGAAGCGCCAGATGGCGTGCTCGCAGAGGAAGCTCGCGTGGTGGCAAACGCAAAGAAAATGTTTCTCCAGGCGGCCGGCGGAGCGGTCCAGAAATTCCGTGAAAAACTCGCCGAAGAGCAGGAATTGATTGGCGCGCTCTCGAATGTCGTAATGGAAGTCTACGCGATGGAGTCTGCGCTGCTTCGCGCGCAAAAAGCGGCCGCAGCGAAAGGCGAAGCGGCGACGCAAACCATGATTGACGCGGCGCGGGTGCTAATTTCGGACGCGGCGGAACGTGTCGAACACGAAGCCAGGCGCGCCATCGCCGCCGTTCATGAAGGAGACATGCTCACCACGCAGATGGCCGTGTTGAAGCGCTTCGGCAAGCGCGCTCCCGTGGATACGATTGCGCTGCGACGCCACGTGGCTGCCGCGGTCCAATCGCAAGACCGGTATCCTTTCGAAAACCGCTAAGACGCCGGTGCAGCGGCTCTCAACATCACGAAAAAACCGAGTAAGAGCACTAAATGCCTGGCGTTCGCGCAGGCACCTTCTTCTTCTATCTGGAAGGATTTCATAGTTCTGTCCTACTTCTTTGTGTACAAATCCCAAATCTCGCCGTTTGCAGCCCGCGCATTCTTGCTAACGTTTATTAAGCTCAATGTGGTTTTCCAAATTAATCCAACTTCCGTCAGTAAAAAGGCTTAAGTCATGAAACGACTCGCGCTCGTAACGCTTGCCGCAGTGCTCTTTTCCAGCGCACCATTCGCCCAGGAAAAAACTGTGAGTGTGGACGAAATCCGAATCAAGCAACTCGAGCGCGCTTGGAGTCAATCCGAGGCCAAGCAGGAGGTCAAAGAAGTCTCTTCTCTGCTGGCGGACACCCTCGTTTACACCGATTACGATGGCTCGTTTATGAACAAATCGGAATACATGAAATGGGTCGCTGCGCCGCAGCAAAAAGCGGATCATCTTTACGACGAAGGCCTGAGCGTTCAGCTCTACGGCGACGCCGCTATAGCTACCGGTATTTATCGTGAGACAGGAACCAACAAAGGCAAGCCCTACACAATCCGCTCGCGCTTCACAGACACCTGGATCAAACGCAACGATGCCTGGCTCTGCGTGGCCAGCCACAGCACGCTCATACCATCCAAATGATCTGGCAACACAAGTCTATTTTGCGAACCGCCGAACGCTGAAAGAAATTGGCAGCCCGATCACGATCATATGTACAACCAGCCCTAGAATCAGGTCGTGAAGTTTATAAGGTCCACTGGAATGAAGCGCGGAGAGGGGTAAAACGACAAGATTCATCACTTCTTGCACAGCGGCGCCGAAAAATAATCCACACACCAGTGGATGTTCCGTCATAAAAGCCAACCTGCGGCTTGCCCCGAAGTACACGGCCGCTGCCGAGCAAGCGATAAAGAAGTGTAGGACAACCCCAAAAATATAAGTGCCGGCGCCTCCCTGGAAGGCTTGCCGCCTCAGAAAACCGCCGGCAATCACAAGGGGAATGTCCCATCCAAATAGAATGCAAGCCTGCAGAAGATCCAAAGTCCCGGCAATCCCGCCGCCCACGGCGATCGCCAATAGAGCGCTTCTTTTTGCTGACGAACGTCCATTATCTTCACTCATCCGAACTCCCCTCTTTCACCTCTAATTTATTTACAGTCCGCAATCTCACGATACTCAGGCGAGACGCGAGAAGTCCTGAACGTTGTCTGAAACACCCTGAATATTTCTGAAATGACGCTGCACCTGCAGCAGCGCGCCGGAGGTAGCGCCGCTAGGTGGGAGACTGGCTCGAACGTGGTCTGCGTTTCTTCCCGGTGTTGCTATACTCGGCGTGCGCCGCTGCCTACAGCCAGGGCACGATGTATCGTGGTCAAGCGTTTTCGGCGCAAAGGGTATTCACGATTCCTTATGGAACGCTCAACGGCGACAAAGCTTCGCATCGGCGATTGGTGCGTCAATCCGAATTCAGGAGAGATCTCACGAAATGGCGAGTCCGCTCGCGTAGAGGTGCGGACGATGCGACTTCTGGTGTGCCTCGCCGGCCATGCTGGCCAGGTCGTCAGCATCGATGACTTGCTCGACCAGGTCTGGTCTGACGTCACTGTCGCTCCAGACTCCGTCTATCAGGCTGTGACGTCGCTACGCCGCCTGCTCGGCGACGACCCAAAGCGGCCCACGTACATCGAGACCGTGCCGCGGCTGGGCTATCGAATGGTGGCGATGGTCAGTCCCTGGACGAATCAGCCCGCCACCCAGACAGGCCCCGAAACCAATGTGCAGGGACTCGCGTTGCAAACGTCGGTCCGTGAACCACCAGCTCCGACGACCGCTGCACCCGATGAGTCGAAAAAATCTGCCTCCCGCCCTCAGGCTGGCTTGACGCTGGCCGCCGGCGCAGCACTTTGCCTCTTGCTCGTCGTCGCTCTCGTCGTCTATGGCAGGTTCGCGAAGAACAATAGCTCAGCCTCATCCACTAATGGCACCGTCAGCGCACTTGCCGCGCAGCCACAGAAATCCATCGCCGTGCTGCCGTTTCTCGACCTCACGGACGCCATGAGCGAAGAACCCTTTGCCGACGGCATGACCGAGGAGCTGATCGACAAACTCAGCAAAATCCCCGGCCTTCGCGTACCGTCCGCCACGTCCTCGTTTTACTTCAAGGGCAAGCTCTGGCCGCGCTCCGATGGGCCTTCGCAACCAACCATCGCCGATATCGCCAAAACGCTGGGCGTCGCTTATGTTCTGGATGGAAGCGTGCGCAAGTCAGGCGCGAGGCTGCGGGTAGACGTACGGTTGATTCGTGCAGATAACGGGTACGTGGTCTGGTCGGAAACTTACGACCGGCCATTCGATGACATCTTGATGGTCCAGGACGACATCGCTGGCGAAGTAGCGAAAGCGTTGGAGACTTCCATCGGGACAAAGACGGACTAGGTTAAGTCGCAATCTGAACGAGTTCGGGCTTTTTGCCAGAGCGAGGTCCGTTCGAGTCCCAGCGCGAGGGCCCCTTTTCGCGGCGGCGCAGACGATTCACGAACGAGCCGATTCCAACCGAGCTGCCTACAAAATGTCCGACGCGCAGTGGGCCAGCAACTTTGACCGTCCGAATCCAGTGCAGGCCACTGCTCGCCGCACATCCGCATTCCGCGCAGTTGGGAGTGCCACCGAAAACGCAAGGCTCGACGCGCGTCTCCAAGTCCGCGGAGTAGTTCGCGGACATTTTCGCAAAAAGACAGTCCGCGGGACTCTCTGGCGGGTGAAGGAATGCCCGCGCGACGCCATCGTTCATTAGGAACTTTGGATATTTCCGCGCCAAAGGCGGCAATACTCGAGCTATCTCTTGCCGGTTTTCCGGAGTCAGCTTTTCCGCGCTCTCTTCGCCGATCTGAGGCGTGTATAGGCTCACCCAAATACGATCAACTTCAGGACGAGCATTCCAAAACGAGACATAGTCTTCCAAATAGCCGGGGCGCTCGAGCATGGGACGGGTGATCACCCAGTGGATGTTCACTTTACGACCATCAATATTTTTTAGGATGCGCTCGTAGGTCGCAGGCTTGCGCCGGATGTCATGATGCTCTGGCAAACCGTCGACAGAAATGGTGACGCGAACGCGCGGCAGATCCATCCATTCCATCGGGATAGGGATTACGCCACTGGTGACGACCAGCGAGAAAATATTCATGGCGCTTAGCGCGGGCAGGATAGCGCTCAACTCACGATGGCGGACCATCGGCTCTCCGCCCACCAAGGACACGTGCATCGGCCGATTTTTCCTGACCAAATCAAGGACGCCATTGACGAGCGCATCGCCGCGAAAATCGTTCAGCTCGGTAAGGAGTTTGCCATCGCCAAGGTGCGTATCGCCGTACGCGTAGCAACCGGGACAACTGAGAGGGCATTCGCGGGTGATCTCAATGGAAAGCATCGGTGCCTTGCCGCCAAGGATTTTTCCCCAAGCGCTCATTATCTCTCGCGGCGTAATACTTGGATTTGGTTGAGCAGTAGCCATGGAGGTTGGATGCTGGGGGCTGGCTCTTGGCTGCATGCTTGATGATGAACGAAATGATTGTGTTGCATTCAAACGATTCAAAATGTAGCGCCGTGAGGAACACAAGAAATCTCTAATGCGGAATATAGCTTCTATTCAGATGAGGCAAGCGGAGCAACCTCCGAGGCCGGTTAGCCCCGTGCATGCCAAGACACGTACCCGGAATCGGCGCATTAGCCGTCTACTATTTCGGTTAAACTGGACCTTTAGCATTATCCATCAATAAAACTGAAAGAGAACGAGCAGGAATGCCCCGAAAGCTCCTCATTCTTGCAGCCACCCTTGTCGTCGCTCATCTTGCGCAAGTGTTGATTCTCGGGGTGTCTCCCGCAGGCACTCTAATCGCAAATCTGCTCGAGGTTTCGGCCAGTGCTCTAGCCGCAGTGATGTGTTTTGGGGCCTCGCGCCGCGCGCGCGGTATGTCCCGCCCATTCTGGACGTTGGTGGGTTGCGGAATGGCAGCCTGGGGCGCCGCGAACCTGGGCTGGATGTACTACGAGTTGGTCCTTCATACGAGCCCGGCTCCGGGTTCCGCGGTGCAATTCCTCTTCAGCGTGGACGGAATTTTTCTTGCGATGGTCATGTTCCTCGACCAAGAAAAGGATTCCGAGCGATTTGAACCAGAGTTTCTCCTCGATTTCACGCAAATCGCGATCGTCTTCTTTTTTATATTCCTTGGCCTTTACTATGTGCCATCGCCCCAGCTGCAGCAACAGGGCGCCATATCACGTGGCCTTTGGATGGAGTTTGGCGAAGAGTTCACCATTCTGGCGCTGGCCTGCTTTCAGATTGTCAGAGCGCGTAGTGTTCCCATTCGCAATTTATATGTGGGCTTTGCGCTCTATTTCTCTTTCTTCATGGCGAGCTCGGCCCTTGCTGATTACCGTCAGTCCATTCACAGGACGCAATCAGGCTCACTGCTCGATCTTTGCTGGACGCTGCCGTTTATTTGGTGCGCAATCTGGGCCGCGCGATGGCAACCCTCGCCGGTCGCGCAGCCCGCACGCCAACCGCAGCGAAGTTCCTTTAGCGGAGTGCTGCTGACTAACGCAATATTTGTGCTGGCTCCGCTGATTGTTCTGGTGCAGGTGGCGCAATTCCCTTCCGAATGGCGCGTGCTTCGGTTTTCGCTTCTTGGCGTTTCCATTTTGTGTTTCGCTGCGCGAATCGGCTTCAGCGGATACCGGGAAGCAAAAACTGCAGAGACGGTGCGGCGGCAGGCGCTGGCCATGGATGCCGCAGCCGATGGAATCTCCATTCTGGCTGAAGACGGAAAACACATTTACGTTAACGTAGCATTCGCGCGAATGATGGGGTACGAGAGTCCGGAGACCATGCTGGGCCTCACATGGCGGCAAATCTATGATCCGCGCGACATCGGACAATTTGAGCAGCAGGTTCGGAGATCCCTCGGGCCGGAAGGTAAATGGTCCGGGCAAATCAACTTGCGGCGGCGAGATGGAACCATCATTCCCGTAGAGATGGCGATAACTTCCCTGGCCAATGGCGTTACCGCATGCGTCGGGCACGATATCAGTGCGCGAAAGGAAGCGGAGAAAGCGCGAGCCGACGCTGAAAATAAGTACCGCACACTAGTGGAGCAGGTCGCCGCGATCAGCTATATCGCGGAACTCGGCATCAACGGCCAATGGCACTACATCAGCCCGCAAGTCGAAGCAATAACGGGCTACTCGCAGGACGAATGGCTTACTAACTCTCGCGATTGGACCCGCCACATTCCGCAGGAAGATCACAGCGTGATTCAAGCGGCGGAAGATGCAAGCCTGCGCGGCGAGCGCTTCCAGGCGGAATACCGAATCGTACGGAAAGATGGCGCGGTTATCTGGGTAAGCGACACGGCAGTCGTGGTTTCGGGAAGCAATAGCCATCCGGTGATGGAAGGAATCATCGTCGACATCACGGAGCGCAAGCTGCTGGAAAATCAGCTGCAGCAATCCCGAAGAATGGAAGCGGTGGGGCGTCTTGCAGGTGGCATAGCCCACGACTTCAACAATCTTTTGACGATCATAAAAGGATATGCGGAACTGGCAGAGCAACGCACCGCGATGCAGCCGGAGTTGCGCGCAGATATTCAACAAATTGAAAACGCAGCGGAGCGTGCATCGACGTTGATTCGCCAACTGCTTGCTTTCAGCCGAAGACAAGTGCTGCAGCCAAAGATTATCGATCTGAACGCCATCGTTCTCGGCCTGGATAAACTGCTGGGCCGCTTGATGGGTGAACACATCGAGATGGTGACGCGGTGCGGCGCAAACGTGGGACATGTAAAAGCTGATCCCGCTCAAGTCGAACAAGTGATCATGAATCTGGTGGTGAATGCGCGCGACGCCATGCCGAAAGGCGGGCGGTTGACGGTCGAAACAGTCAACGTGGAGTTGGACTCAACGTACGCGCGCGATCACGTTTCCGTCAAGCCTGGCTCTTACGTGATGCTGGCTGTCTCCGATAGCGGGATCGGCATGAGCCCTGAGACGGTGGCGCATATCTTCGAGCCGTTCTACACAACGAAGGAGAGCGGGCAAGGAACTGGCCTTGGCCTCTCGACCGTTTATGGCATCGTTAAGCAGAGCGGCGGGTACATCTGGGTGTACAGCGAGCCAGGCAAAGGGACGACATTTAAGGTGTATCTGCCACGCGTCGCAGCGCCAGTCGAAGCGAAGCCGGAGGTAATGGAGGTACAGACAGCGGGCAAGGGTAGTGAGACGATCTTGCTGGTCGAAGACGAAGAAGCTGTGCGCGAGCTGGCCAGCAGGATTCTTTCCGCCAAGGGATATTCGGTGGTGGCCGCGAAGAGTACAAAGGAAGCGGAGCAGTTCGCCGAGAAACACGGCGGGAAAATTCATCTTTTGTTGACGGACATTATCATGCCGGGAACGAGCGGACGGGAATTGGCCACGCGAATCACGGCGCGGCATCCGAGAACGCGCGTGCTTTATATGTCCGGTTATACGGATAACGTTTTGGCGCAAGGCGGAGTGCTGGAGCCAGGATTGTCTTTCCTGCAAAAACCTTTTACACCAGGGACGCTTGTTCAAAAAGTGCGCGACGTACTGGACAGTCCTGTTCACGCAAAATAGTGCTCGCATCCGGCGCTGGCGCATATTATTGCGCTGCACCAAATATTGAATCGTGCGGGTTGGTCAGGAAAGCGGCAGCAGAGCTGCCGCACTCCAAATCACTTGTTCATTGTTTACCCGCCAAGTAAATCGTCTTGCCGGTGGCCGCAGATTTGCGAGCGGCCTCCAGAATTTCGGTGACGATAATATTTGTTTCTAGCGAGGAGAGTCCTCGCGGTTGCATTCCATCCAGAACTACTGCTCTTAGATAATTCACGGAATCACTTTCCTGCGAATCGAGCGGCTTGGCGTCTACGAGTTTTTCTTCCTGCTTGGCCAGGCGGACGCGGACGGCATCGCGCTTTACGGTGATGGCGTAGCCGGTCTGGCCGTAGACTTCCATGTCTTTGCGGTCGAAGGGCCAGTTCCAGGAAGCTTGCAGAATTGCCTGGGCTTTTGGATAGGTCAGTATGATTGTGGCCTCGTCATCGACCCGCGAGTAAATCTCGGGCTTGATGCGCTGCGTGACGGCGGTAACCGTGTCTGGACGGCGATTATCCATGAGCCAAGTCATGAGATCAGCACCATAGCATCCGAAATCAAAGAGCGCGCCCGCGCCGTTTAGTTTTGGATCCGTGAGCCAGTTAAGGAACCACGGTTCGACGTTGATTTCTTTCGGGCCAGAGTGGCCGTCGTGGACCACTACTTTTCGTACATCGCCGATGGCGTTTTCGTGGACGAGATCATAGGTGGCGCGATTGCTGCGATACCAGGTTGTTTCGTAGTTTACGAGGACTTGGATTTTGCCGCGTTGAGCGGCGGCTTGTATGGCTTGGGCGTCTTCGTTGCTGACGGCGAGGGGCTTTTCCATCATGACGGGGACACCATGGCGGGCGCAGGCTTCGACTACGGTGCGATGATCGAACGTATTTGTGTAGATGAGAACAGCTTGCGGCTTGGTTTTGTTGAGCATGTCCTCGACATCCGAGAAGAAAAGGTCTGGAGCGAGACCGAATTTCTGGGCGATGAATTCAGAGAGTTTTTTGTCGGCTTCGGCGATGCCGACGATCTGGATGTCCGAGCGGCGCTGATTCTGTTGGAGAAAGCCGCTAACGTGGCCATGAACGAGTCCGGCGATTCCGACGCGCAGTGGGGATGAGGACAGCGCGGTTTGGCCAGCGACGGCGGAGGCGGCGAAGAACGCAAAAATGATGGCGCGCAGAAGGATGGAAAGAAAAGATTTAGGCATGTGTGGCTCCTGAAAGCGGAGGGCATGGTAGCACTGGACAAAGAAGCAACGAAGTGAAGTAAGGAGATAATGAGGTAGCAAAAGAATCAGGCCTGGAACAACGCAAAAGGATAACGCAGAGGCGCAGAGGTCGCAGAGGTGACGCAGAGAGTAGTGGCGGATGAGGGGAGTGGTGTACCCCCGGTAACCAGAGAATCGTGAAGTAAGCGTATGAAATGAAAAGGAGTTATGGGCGTTTCTGTGTGCGCGATGTTTACTCGCTGTGGAAAAAAGGGGAAGTGAATGGGCGGAATTTTGGACGTCGCGTGGGACCCACCCCTCCCCCTGTTTTTTATAAGAATGTGATTCGATGAGGGTTAGATGGAGGGGGTGTGCAAGAGATGTGATTCTATGGGACTTAGAAGAGGGAGAGTTGACAGTACGCGCGAATTGGGAGGGGGACAGCCCGGTCACGGACTTTGCAGACGCCTTTCTTGACACAGAGATCGCAAAGAGCACTGAGAAGGGACGGGAAAGGAAAAAGCGAGGGGATGGCGATGGGTTGAAGGGGGTTGGAAGAGCAAGCATGGGGCATGGTAGCAGAAATTTAGATTACTGTCAAGGTATAGTACTTACTTTAGATCATTCGAATTGAGACAAAATAAGTGGAGTGGAGGGAAGGGGTTGCGGGGGAATTGGTAGTTTGGTGAGACGGCGTGGGGAGAGCGGGTGGTAAACATTGAGTAGAAGGTCGTGGGTAGTAATGAACGGAATCTCAAGGAGACGGATTGTCGTCGGCTGAGAAGAGCCAGAAAACACACCCTCGGAGCTTATGTGCAGCCCGCGGCTGAGGCCACGCCACCTCGCCTGGCAGATGCGCTACTGCGACGGGCAAAGGATCATTTTTTCTGCGGCGCTGGTGCGTCCTTCTCAGGCCAGAGCACGGTCAATATCAGCGCTACGCCCAGCCCTATGGACACTTCCGCGAATCGATGAAAGGCGATCGCCCATGCAGTGGCCGGCCGCGGGATCAATAACACGATCGCCAGAGTGATTCCTCCGAAACGGTAAGCGCTTCTATCCACGTGCAAGACGGCGCAAACCAATCCCAGGAGAAACACGCTAATGCCGAACACAATCATGTTTGGTCCAAAGAGGATTGCCGCTATCGCGCCTACAAGCGCTCCAAGCGCGGTTCCAACAAATCGCTGGCCGGAAACAACCAGCGCAGCACCTAGAGATGACTGGGTGATTACCATGGTTGTGATGGGAGCCCAGTAAGCCTCCGGCAGCCGGAATAATCGCGCCGCCAGTAGCGAAACAACGGCCGCTATCGCCGTCCGCACAGAATGGATCAAAACCTCCCATCCTGCCCAAGCCGCCCGTTTCTTAACATTCGTCGGCACTTGCTCCCTCCGTTTCCACGGTGCCCCCACGCGCGGTCACTCGGTTTGCCCGATAACCGAGAACTTTCTGACTTTCGTGTCGGTGAACAGAAACTCATAGGTTAGAGACGATTCATACGCGGTCTTGTGCACATCTTGAACGAGCTTCGCTTTGTAGTCGCCGAGTGCCAATACTCCATCATTTGATATAGCTTGCAGCTCGTATGCTTTTCCATTAATGACAACATCTAGATTTTGGAGCGTGGTGAGAGACACAAAGCTAAGGTGGCAGGCGCTGACATGGACGGTGATGGCGTAGTCCGCCGGATTGGGCTCTGTCGGGTTTGGCTTTGACGCGCCCCAAACGTATGCGGACAACAGCAAAGGCAGAACAGCAACGGCAATCTTCTTCACGGGGTTCCTCAATTCTGGGATAGGGGTCCCACATTGTTTGTGAGTGCTTCAAAGGCCCACTGAGTTTAAGCCTAGGTGATGAGAGGCAGTTAGCTCTGAGGCTTGGCATCCGGCTGAGGAGACGGGACTTCCTTACCAGAAGCTGATCGATCTGTATCTACTCGACTGCGCGAAGATTTTTCCTAAGTGTGTTGCAAGAAATTGGAACCTCCTCGTTTTAACTTTGAAGCAGCAGGAGGCATTGTCATGGAAGACCGTCTGAAATCCATCGTCGTTCGAATCCGTGAAGCTTTCTCGGCGCGGCCCCGGTTGGTGTTGGCGGCTTGCGTCGCCGCCGGAGTCCTTCTCCTATTCTTGTCCGTATCAAAGCAGAATGTTGTGCCCGCGAACCAGTCTAATGCTGCTTTCCCGCCGGCTCTCCCGACCACAAACAGCGAATTTACTCCGGTGGACGGACTGCGATCCCTGATTGACAACACGAAAGAATTCAACGCGGCGATGCCCGCTAGAGTGGCATCCAAACTCTATTCGCCGGCACCGACAGATACTGCGAACACGTATCGCGAACCGCAGGTCGCCTATTCCGCGGAGTTAACTGTGGCGACGCGGGAGTTCGCACATTCACGCGCCAGCCTGGAGGAAATTCTTGAGCGCCACCATGGCTACGTGGCCAAACTGCGCATGGTGGGAGAGCCGGCAGGGAGCATCCTTTCCGCGACTTTGCGCGTGCCTTCGTCGGAATATCGCTCCGCTCTCTCTGAGCTAAAAGCGGTAGGCGTGGTGGAACATGAGGAAGAAGCTGCCGACGAAATCACCCAACAGCACAGTGAACTGGACGCTCGCCTGGTGAACGCGCAGAACGAAGAGCAGCGCATCCAGCGAATTCTGCAGAATCACGAAGACAAAGACAAATTCAACGATATTGGTTCCCTCGAACGCCAGGTGGCGACACTCCACGGCGAAATTGAGCGCATCGAAGCGGAGCGCACTGCGACCACAAGCCGCGTTTCTTTCGCCAACGTTTTCTTGTCCCTGCGGGAGGAACGCACCTCGACTGCGGAGACGATGGGAGCGAAACTTCGCAGTACCGCGATCGGCGGTTTGAACGATGCTTTCGACAGCCTCTCCTCCATCCTGTTGTTCGTGGCAGGCCACGGCCCGCTCCTGGTTTTGTGGGCGCTGCTGATTTATTTTCCGGCGCGCTACTTCTGGCGTCGCCGTTCGCGGTGGGCCTTCAGCGAGGCTCAAGCCCCCAAGAAATCCTAGGAGTTCACATGTTTGGTTATCACGGGCTACAGGACATGTACTTTTTTGTTAGAGCATTGGCGCAGTCTTCAAAAACTTTCTGGCAGCTTCCAAGATGAGCTTGTCATAGTGGTCTCTGTGGTCCAGATCGTCTTCCCACTCGCTTGCGAATCCGACGAACGGAATCAATGATCTCGGACTGCCACAGCGATTGTAAATCGACCAGATGCGCGACGCTCCCTCGTATGGACTGGTTTTGCCAGAAACGATTTGTTGGCAAAGCAACGTAGCTAACAATTGTCCCGCACTCGACAAATCAAGTGGTTCCTTCCCAAGCTCACGGAGCGCCCGTTCAACTAGGCTCTCCTCGTCTGAGTAGGTAGCAGTTGTGCAACCAGCTAACTCACGCAATGCAGGTCCGTCGAAGCCCTGCTCCAAAGCCCAGACTGCAAGCACGGGCATTTTTTCGGGAGGATATAGTCCCAGGTACCACTCGGCGGTGACCGAATTTAAGTCCATTTCGCTCGTCCGTACACTGCGCTGATTGACGGCAAATACCTATCCTTGTTGAACCCAAATTTATCACGCTTTGGCTCAGGTGCCTGAAAGTCGGGTCACCGGATAATGAGAATTAATTTTCCAATAACGATTACCAGCCGCCATTACCGCTAGCTCGTGGCCGTGGCGCAGAGCACTAGATAGTTGGGGATTTGGGCGGATCAATATACTTAACTAGTACCACCTCGTTGCCCTTTTCGTTGTAGATCAGTTCATCGACGAGTTTTTTTGCCAATAGAATGCCGAATCCGCCCGGTCGCATACCCCGCTCGTCGCGAACCCTCTCGTGACCAAACAAATCATCGGGCGAGCTGCCTGCAGCTGCATGACGCAGTTCTTCGAGGGAGAAACCTTCCCCAGGATCCTTGACGCGGCAAGCTATCGCTCGACGAGCCCGAATGAACGAGATTTCCACGTGTTGGCTGGGATCGAAATGCCCGCCATGCTCCATTGCGTTAATCAGAATCTCCTTGAAAGCAAATATGACGTGGTCTTTCTCATCCTCGGGAATGCTCGAGTCTCTGAATCCGTGTAGGAATTGGACAAGGCGATCCGCGGTAGCAAGATCGCATCTAGCCGACAAGGTGACCCACTCTGGCGTTCCGGAAAGGACTTCGATGCCGTCGTCCCAGCAAGGTTCTGCCATGGCCGCACGCACCATATCGGCGAGCTCGGAAGCTTCGAATGGAGCTGAAAAATAACTGAAGGCTCCCTCGCGCATCGCAGAAATGACGTCTCCAGGAGTAAATTTGTCAGTGAGGATTATCAGGCGGACATGAGGGCGAGCGCTTCGGATTTTTCGAAGAAGTTCCACATCTTCCGCGAGGCGAGTTTGCCGCCCGGTGACGATCAAATCGAATGGCTTATCCTTCACGAGCGCGAGGATATGTTCATTGTCGACAACGCGCTGGACGCTCCAGCCCTCGCCGGTAAAAACTTTCGTAAGCAGTTCATCGACGTCGCCGCCGGATGTCACTAAGAGCGCGGTGTTCTGTGCGGTGGGAGAAACTGTATTGCTGCAGGGAGTTGTCATGAGTGGTCCCGCCTATTCGATTGGCGTGAATGTAGCCGTGAAGCTCAGGTCCTCAAGGCGTTGCCGAATAGCCTCGCGTCCTGAAGCTGGCCAGAGCTTCGGCCTCATCTTCAAACATAGGAATAATTTTTAGAAGGTGTAGCACCCTAAACACCTCAAGCACAAGACCGCGAGGACGCAGCAACCTTAAGTCCCCACCTTGATTGCCAAGGGAAACATACGTCCCAACGATGATGCCGATACCGGAACTGTCGACCTGGGTCAGATCCCCTAAATTCAAAAGCAGCTTGCGCGCACCCTTGGCGACCAATTTTTGTATATGGCTATTGAGAAGATCGCTCTCACCGTCATTGATGGTCGATCTCCCTCGAAGGTCCAGTATGGTTATATCGCCGGATTCCCGGATTGAGATTTGAAGCCCCACAACGTCCTTCGTTCGGCGTCCGAAAATCAGTCACGCCTTGTCCCGTCGGCGGGATCATTCCATGAGTATAACCCCGTAGTCCTTCGACCGTCCGAATGTTCAATGGGAGACAACTACGGATTCGTCTGGTAATCGGACAAGTGCCAGCCGTGGAGCTCCGGTTCCGACTCAAATCGATCCGAAGCCACGTTTAATTGTTGGGTTTTTCGGTGGAGGTGTCCGGAGTGCTGGATTTAGGTTGGTTGATGGTAGAGAGGGTTTGGACGTTGAAGCGTTTGTAGTCGGAGTAACGCGTCACGGCGTTGACGTTGAAGCCTTTCATCAAGAGGACGCGGACGCCGACGTGGGCTTCTTCGTAGGTGGGGAGCCAGACTTCGTTGTTGAAATAGGACTGTTCGAAAACGAAGCTGGTGCCTTTCTGAAGATTGGCGAGGAGGCCGCCGGCGACGCGGAAGTCGCCGACGAAATAGGCTTCGAGACGGGCGACTTCGTGAGCTTGCTCGTCGACCCAGATGACGCCGGCGAGTTCGTGGACGATTTTCTCGACCATTTTGTGAGGCTGGAATTCGGGATTGGGCTCGAAGTCGAAGACGAGAACGTCCTGTCCGCGAAAGCGCTCACGGCGCGGGTTGACGAACTGGGCGGCGCGGAGGAAGGTTTCGATGCCGACGTCATCGTCGTCCTTATCTTTCTTTCCTTCTTCTTTTGATTTTTCGTCCTTGGTCTCTTTTTTGGCTTCGCGTTTCTGGATTTCGGCGATTTCTTTTTGGGTTTTCTCGTTTTCCTTCTTTTGTTCTTCTTCGCTGAGTGGCTTGTTGTCTTTTTTGACGAGAGTCGAGACTTCATCGCCATTTAGATAAAAGAAGGTGTACTCGTTCACTTCGGTCTTTTTGACTTTCCCGTCTTTTTCAAAATCGGTTTCTTCTTCGACGCGTGTGCCGGCGTAATTCTCGCGGATTTTGTCAGCGGCCTTCTGATTGTCGTCGATTTCCTTGAAAAGGGCTTTGAGGTCGGGCAGCTTCACCTGCGATTTTATGGGGAAGTCGAAGGTGCGTTCGCCGACGTTTTCGTTGATCACGGCGCGGGTGATGTTGATGGAGTAGGTGTCTGGGCCGCGATGAAGCTCGATTTTATAGGGGAGCTTGACGCCGTCGACGCTGCGGTAATCGTCGTAGGAAATTTCCTGGTCGAGGCCAGCGACGGGAGCGGATTCTTTGACGAGGAGATGGGATTGCGGATCGAAGAAGAGTTCGCGGCGGATGTTGGCCGTGGTGGTGAGTTCGAGTTGAAGAGCGTCTTTGCCGCGGACTTGCGCATGGCCGATAAAGGCAACGGCGAGCTTGTGCTTCTTGAGATCGAGGAGGCGGGAGTTGTAGTAGAGCGAGGCGGCTTCGAGTTGCTGGCCTTGCTGGCCGAGAAGAGTGGAGAGTTCGCCGCTGGGGGATTGGTGCCAGGCGGATTTGCCGTTGTAGGCTTCGATGAGAGGTTTATCGCCGAGGACGAATTCGGAGTAGTAGCGGTTGGGGAGTTTGAGGCTGAAGGTGTAGGTGGAAGGTTTACTGTCAGCGGGATTGTTGAAGGCGCCTTCGATGGTTTCGGACTGGATTTTGGAGAGGGCTTTGCTGCCGCCGGAGGCTTTGATGTAGTCGGAGACGATTTTGGCGGGGTCCTGGGCTTGCGCGCAAAGAAGCGGGCAGGCGAGCAAAAGCGCCAGCAGGATGGATTTTGTCGGGCCGCGCATAGGAACCTCTCTTACTTGTAGACGTGGTTGGATGCGAAAAATTACGACCACGGGCGAAAATTTACATGGGGAGGGGCAAGCCCCGCCCCTACGAGTGTCGGGCACACGAAGAGCGGCAGCAGAGCTGCCGCACTCCATGGGTTATTCGTAGCGGAGGGCGACTAGGGGGTCGACTTGCGTCGCGCGGCGGGCTGGGAAATAGGAGGCGGCGATCGCGACTGTAGTCAGGAGAACGGAAACGCCAATAAATGTGAGGGGATCGTAGGCGCTGATGCCGAAAAGGAAGCTTCGCAGGAGGCGCGTCAGTGCGAGTGCGGCGACTAGGCCAATTCCTACGCCGATCAGGGCTAGCCGGAACGCTTCGCCGACTATGATGCGGAAAACGTCGCCCGGCTGTGCGCCCATCGTGACGCGGACGCCGATTTCGCTGGTGCGCTGCGTCACGGTGTAGGACATCACGCCGTAGACACCGACTCCTGAGAGGACCAGAGCGAGCATGGCGAAGATTCCGATGAGCCACGCGCGGAAACGCGGCTGAGCTACCGTGGTGGCCATGTTTTGCTCCATGGTGCGGACCTTTACGAGCGGTTGATTGGGATCGATCTCCGCGAGCGCGCTACGAAGAGCAGCTGTCTGGAGTGCGGGATCGCCTGCCGTGCGCATCACGACGGAAAGTTGAAAGACCGGAAGAATCAAATCCGCTTGGCGGTAGGGCAAATACATTTCCGATTGCGGATCAATGCCGAGGCCGGGGAGAACGTCGCCAACGACGCCGACGATTTCCATTGTTGGGACATCCTGTTCGGCAGTTGCTCCGAGTTGGAGGCGCTTGCCGATGGGATTTTCATTGGGGAAAAAAGTGGTGACCATCGTTTTGTTGATGACCACGACCGCAGGCGAGTGTTCGTTGTCGGCGGGCGTGAAGAGACGGCCTTGCAGTAGCGGGACTCCGAGCGTCTCGAGATAGTTGGGCGTGATGGTGCGATAGCCGGCGGCGATGAACTCTTTGGGCGATTTGGGCGGGTGGCCGGTGATATTGAAGTGGATGATGCTGCCGCCGCCGCTGACGGGAAGGAAGGAGGCCGCGGCTGCAGAGCGAACGCCAGGAAGCGTTCTGGCGCGTTCGACAAGGCGGTCGAAAAATTGGTAGCGGTCTTCGGGTTTGGCGTAGGCCGTGAGCGAAAGAGGAATATCGGCGACGAAAAGATGATCAGGCTGAAAGCCAGGAGGAACTTCCTGGAGCCGAGAGAAACTGCGCAAGAGCAAGCCGGAACCGACGAGAAGCAACAGCGCCAGCGCGATTTCCATGGCGACCAGCGCGCCGCGAAGACGATGCTGGCCTGGACCGGAAGTCGAGCCGCGCGAACCTTCGTTGAGAGCCTCGCGCAAATCCAGCTTGGCGGTGCGTAGCGCGGGGACAATGCCGAAGAGCAAGCCGGTAAGCAGGGCGACGGCGGCGGTGAAAGCGAGGACGCCGGTATCGAGGCCGATGGGTGCGCCTTGCGGGACACTGCCAGAGGCAATTTTCAGAAGCGGGCCGATCGAACCCCAAGCGATGAATATGCCAAGAATGCCTCCCGCCAGCGAGAGCATGACGCTTTCGGTCAAGAGCTGGCGAATAACGCGGCTGCGGCCCGCGCCCAGGGCGGTGCGGATGGCGACTTCCCTGCCGCGCGATGCTGAGCGCGCGAGTAAGAGATTCGCTACGTTGACGCAAGCGATGAGCAAAACAAAACTAACAGCACCGAGCAAGAGCAGAAGGGCGGGACGCGAGTTCTGAACAATTTGATCCTGGAGGCCAATGACGCTGGCGCTGGTGCCCGTGTTGTAAAGGGGATATTGCTGCTCGAGGCGTTTGGTGACGCCGATCATTTCGGTGTTGGCTTGCTCTTTGGAGACGCCGGGTTTGAGACGACCGAGAGCGAGAATGCCGGGATGCCAGTTTCGATCTTGCGGGAGCGTGGCGGCCCAAGGAGCGAAAGGAAGAAAAACGTCGGCGGACTGGAACACCTGAAAACCCGCGGGAAGAATGCCGACGACGGTGTAGGGGCGCGTGTCGAGATTGATGGACTTGCCGAGAATTTCCGTGGAGCCGCCGAAGCGCCGCTGCCAAAGGCCGTAACTGAGAAGTACGACCGGTGTGCCGCCGGCGCGATCCTCTTCGGGGAGGAACGTACGGCCGACCTGGGCGTTGATGCCGAGCATGGAGAAAAGACCGGCGGTGGTCATCTGGACGTTGAGGCGCTCGGGCTCGCCCGCACCGGTGAGAGTAATAGCGCCGGAACGGACGGCTTGCATGCGTTCGAAAGAGTTGGATTGGTCGCGCCAGTCGGAGAAGTTTTCGTAGGATGTGCTGACAATGGGGAAAGAGCTTTTTTCGGCGATCAGAACGAGGCGGGCTGGGTCGTTAAAAGGGAGCGGGCGGAGGAGCACACCGTTTACGACGCTAAATATGGCGGTGTTCGCGCCGATGCCGAGCGCGAGAGTGAGGACGGCAATCGTGGTGAAGCCCGGGCTTTTTGCGAGGAGGCGAAAGGCGAAGCGAATGTCTTGCATCAGTCTGAACATAGGTTCCCCTGAGGCACAAATCTACGCCACTTCATCAGACGGATGCTATGGGCAATCGTTACCAGAGTTGGCGCGCGGCACCGTAATGCAGACGCATCAATTCGCGGCTGCGGCTTTTGGCCGGTTTAGATACTTTTCGTAGAGGCGCTGGTGGCGGTTGTCCATCGAGGTCTGCTGCCCTTTGATGAAGAGGAACTTCACGTCGGTCGTGATCTCCAGCGGGTCGCCGTTGGTGACGATGATGTTTGCGAGTTTTCCGGTTTCGAGTGTGCCCACTTGGTCGGCGACGCCAAAAATCTCGGCTGGATATATCGTGACGGCTTTCAAGGCATCGTCATAGGGCAGGCCGTAGGCGACGGCGTTCGCGGCTTGCTGGCCGAGGCGTCGCGCGAAGGAATTGTCAAAGCTGCCGAGCGCGAATTTCACGCCGGCTGCCGCGAGTTCCGCGGGTTGGGAGAGGAGACGATCGTACGCGTCATCTTCATCAATCGTGAGGGTTAGGGTAGGCCTCAGGATCACGGGGATTCCCTTGGAGCGGAGCAGATCCTTTACCTTATACGCTTCCGCGCCACCCGCGAGAATCATCTTTAGCTTTTGCTTGTCGCAGAATTCGATGGCGTTGCGGATGTCGCGCGCGCGATCGGCGAAGACAAGCACAGGCAACTGGCCGCGGATGACCGGAGCCATCGCTTCCAGTTTCAAATCGCGTTGATAATCCGCTGGGCCGCCGTGGCCCATGGCCTGCGCGTAGTGCCGGGCGCGATCGAGATAATCTGCCAGCTCGTTGACTTGTTTCTCATAGTCTTGTTTGGCTTCGGTGAACGGTTTGTTCTTTATGGAGAATGTAGTGAAATCGAAGGAACGCGTCTCAATATCGGGCCAGCTTATGACCATGGCGACGCTTCTCTTGATCAGCATTTCGTTGATGGTCCATCCGGCGAGATTAATCGCAGAGGCTTGGCCACCAATGACACCGCTCGATCCACGCGTGTCAAAGCCACCGCTATCTGGGACGGCGAGTACTTCGGTGATTCCCGAGGCGCGTGTCACAGGAATGTGCTCGCTCGACGGGAAGACGGCCGTCGCCGCGACGACGTCTGGGTTGTAAGCGCCCGTTTCGGTGGTATCGACGGTGGCGTTTACGGCGGAAATTTCGCTCATGCCCATCTGGGTGATGGGATCGAAGAGGCCGGGATAAATCTGCAAGCCCTTGGCGTCGATGACTTGCGCCCCGGCGGGAACTTCCACGTTGGCGCCGACGGCGGCGATTTTGCCGTCGCGAATGATCAGTGTGCCATTCTCGATGGGTGCGCCAGCCAGTGTGAAGATTTTTGCATGTGTTAGCGCGACGACAGACGGCGGTTGGGATTGCCCAGAGATCCCCAGAGATAAAATACAAATCGCTGTAGCCACTGTAAGGAAGCGCAGAATCATTTTGATGCCCTTCACAGAGCACCTCCGGAAACGGCGTCCGATTGCGGCGGCTTGGGCTTGTCTTCGGTCTTCTTTTCATCCGGTTTAGCGCCGGGCTTCTTGCCGATTTCAATGGTTGCGTCCGGTTTTTTCTCTCCGGCCTTCTTTTCCTTCTCCATTAGCGCTTTCTTTTCTTTTTCGAGAGCCGGGCGATCAGCGATATCGCGCTTGCGATCGAAGTACACGCGGCCATCGATCATTGTCTGTTGGACGACGGCATAGGCACTGAGCGGATCGTGGTTGTAGATAACCAAGTCGGCGTCCTTGCCAACGTCGATCGAGCCGACACGTTTGTCGATGCCGAGCTGGATCGCGGGATTCAGCGTGACGAGCTTGAGCGCTTCGTCGTGAGTGAGGCCACCGTACTTTATGGTCTTCGCGGCTTCCTGATTGAGGTGGGTGGCTTCTTCCGCGTCATCGGAATTAATGGAAACGATTACGCCACGGCGGGTCATGATCGCCGCGTTGTAAGGAATCGCGTCATACGCTTCTACTTTATAAGCCCACCAATCGCTGAACGTGGACGCGCCGGTTCCTGCGGCGGCGATTTCGTCGGCTACTTTGTAGCCTTCCAAAACGTGCTGGAGGGTGCGAATCTTGAAGCCGAATTCCTTCGCGACGCGAAGCAGCATCAGAATTTCGTCTTCGCGATAGCAATGCGCATGAACGTAGCGCTTGCCTTCGAGAACCTCCACAAGTGGGTCGAGGCGAAGATCTCGGCGCGGAGGAATCGCGCTTTTATCGCCGCCAGCGATGCGCTTGTCATAGTCCTCCCAAGTCTTCTTGTAATCGCGCGCCTCGACAAACGCAGTTCGAATTGTCTCTTCGACGCCCATGCGAGTGGTGGGATAGCGCGGCGTTCCGCCAGGGATGCTGAAATTGGAGCGTTTGGGATTCTCGCCGAGGGCGAACTTGATGCCAGGAACGGCGCCTTCGAACGGCAGCTTCGAGGCCGGCAGTCCCCAGCGGAGTTTGATGACCACGGTCTGACCGCCGATAGCGTTTGCGGAGCCGTGAAGAACATTGGCAACGGTAACGCCTCCGGCGAGGTCGCGATAGATATCGACGTCATCCGGATTCAGAACATCCGCGATGTTTACGATGGACGAAACGGAAACGCTGCCTTCGTTCACGCTGCCGTCGACGGCAATGTGCGAGTGGCAATCGATGATGCCGGGCATTACGTATTGGCCTGCCGCATCGATAACCTGCGCATCCTTCGGTGCTTTGACGGAGGTGCCTACTTCCGCGATTTTGCCATCCTTAATAAGGATCGAGCCGTGTTCGATGATTCCGTGGGAAACCGTCAGGATGGTGGCGTTCTGGATCAGAATCACTGGAGGCGCGTCGGACGGAGGGGCCGCTCTGGTCAGAAGTGGAAGCGCGAGGAAAAGAAACGCGCAAGCCTTCGCGATTCGCAAACGACTGGTAACGAGCATGAATGGAATCCTCACAGTGCACCCCCCGCGACAGATGAATCATTGCTTGGTCGACCGGAAATACCGGGAGCGGCAATCGCCGCGGCTTGCGTCGTGGGCTTTGTGCCGGTGAACTCGATCGAGTAACCCATAACGTCGATGGTGCCTTTCACTGAGTTGCCGTCTAAGGTGCCCGAGAAGACGACGTCGGCTGGATTTCCTTCGATGGGGATGTTGATGGTGAAGGTGAATTTGTCGCCGCTAAGATAGCCGCTGATGATGCTGGTAGTGCCTCGCTTGCTGCTGGTGGTGCCTGAGAGCGTGCCATCGCTGGCCATATCAAGATCCAGAGTCGATTCTTCTGGTCCTTCTGGCGTGGTGTAGGCCAGCTTCCACTTCCCAGCCATGGTTCCTTTGGGTGGATCTTTGGGCTTTTCGGGTTCATGCGTCTCGAATCTTTTCCCATCCACGAAAACCATTTTGATCTTTGTCTTTTCGTCAAAAAGATTGCCATCGGTTACAACAAGATTTGCAATCTTGCCCGTCTCGATGGACCCCGTCCTGTCGGCGACTCCGAAGATCTCCGCGGGCGTCAACGTAAGCGCGCGCAACGCAGCATCAGGCGCAAGCCCTGCATCGATGGATTTCTTTGCCGCCTTGATGATGTCTTTGGGTGCCGTAATTCCGCCGGAGTAAAACGCAAACGGAACGCCGGCTTTGGCGAGCGCGGCGGGGGAAGAAGGCGCCTTATCGCGGAAACGCAGCGTGCGGAGCGAAGGCTTGTCATCGGGGTCCGTGTCTTTTTCCGCTTCCGGCCACTTCAGATTGACAAGGACCGGGAGTTTTCTCTTATTTGCGCCGATTTCGCCGGCGACTTCATAGGCCATTTGCCCGCCGTAGATGACGCCGACCACATTCCAACGATCCGCCAGTTCCAGGGCGCGCCGCAGCTGAATCGAATTGTTCGCCGGAATCAGCACCAGCGTGTGGTCCTCCATAGCCTCGCCGAGCACAGCTTCGGTGCGGTCGTAGCGGGGCCGCGCAACGCCTCGGGGGGTTTTTTCGTAGATAGCCAGAGCCGCAGTGCTCCAGTCGGTGTCAATCCACACCTGGTGGACATAGGCGAGAGCGCCCATCAGCGAGCCGGGAAAATTTCCGAATCCGCCTCCGGGTTGCAAGGAAACGGGGAACGCCACCGGCGTCTTGACGACCATTTCGCTGGCGCGGTCACCTGCGAGATCGAGAACCGCAGCTTGCCCGGGGAACATTCCACCCTTAGGGGCTGAGACTACCGTCGTGAAACCTCCATTGCGCCAGGTTTCGATGCGCTTGTCGCTCAGGATGACTTCATCGGCTGCGCTGCGCCATGGAGTGGTTGAAGGACGGTCTTCTGGACCGCGAGAGATTTCGCCCGTTGGAGCAGCCCGCCGGCCTCCGCCGCCACCTTCGGCTGCACCGCCCGGCGCGGGAGCTGCGGCTGGCAAGCCCACATCCGTAAACGAATCAAAGAGCCCTGGATAAACAATGAGGCCCTTGCCTTCGATAATCCACGCGTCCGGAGGAATGGCGACGTCTTTGCCGATCGCAGTGATGACCCCACGAGCCATAACGATGGTGGCGTTTTCCACGGTCGGCCCGGATACAGGAACGACTTTTGCGCCACGAATGGCGAAGTATTGCGGTTCGCCGCCTTGCGCGCGCATTTGAGGCGCGGCTGTGAGAAACGCGAAGAGAGTGAGAGCAAACGCGCACCGGCGCGCGAGGACAGAACGCATGCAAGCTCCTTTTTGGGACACGTTTAGAACGCGAACCCCCGACCGTATGTTCAGTAGACGCAAGAGGCTAATCAGAAGTTACGGCAGAGTCAAGACGCGCGGAGATTTAATGGAGCCAAGAGACATCGAGGCCGCGCAACTCCAGAGAAGCTAAAAAAATCTTAGAAAACAGGAAACAAATGGCCGGCCAGCCTCGTTTCTTCTATTGCCTTCCCATAGGGCCTATGTCATCTTCGGTATGGGTATCCCATAGGAACCGAGCGACTCTCGAGGAGTCCCTGAAGAACAAGGAGAACGATGGGCGATAAGGCGAGCGATAAGAAGGACGTGTGGCAAGGCACACTGGCGCTGATGGTCCTGAAGACACTGCAAGCGTTGGGGCCTCTGCACGGGTATGGGATTGCGCGGCGCATTGAACAGACCAGCGGCGATCTGCTGGCCGTGAACTACGGGACTCTCTACCCCGCGTTGTTGAAGCTCGAACAGGAAGGCTACATCAGCTCCGAATGGGGCGTCTCGGACAACAATCGCAAAGCGAAGTATTACAAACTCACCCGCGCGGGCCGGAAGCAACTGAATAAAGAAGAACGCGAGTGGGAACAGACTACGGCGATCCTCGCGCGCTTCCTTACGCCAGGCGAGGAGAGATCCTAGGTGCAGCGTTTTCACAGGGGAGCTTTATGAGACGGCTTCGGGCGTGGTTTTCCAGGTTGGGCGAGGTGTTCGGCAAGCACCGGCGCGAGCAGGAATTATCCACCGAGATGGAGAGCCACCTCCAGCTGCACATTGACGACAACGTGCGCGCGGGGATGTCACCAGCGCAAGCTCAGCGGGAGGCCATGATGAAACTCGGCGGCCTCGAGCAAACCAAAGAACAATATCGTGAGCGCCGTGGCCTGCCGCTTCTGGAAACGTGGTTGCGAGATTTTCGCTTTGCATCGCGCGTGCTGCGAAAAAACCTGGGATTCACTTTCGTCGTTGTGTTCACGCTAGCCCTTGGTATTGGCGCCAATACTGCCATATTCAGCGTTCTCGAATCGCAGCTGTGGCGCCCGCTTCCCTTCCCTGATTCCGAGCGCCTGGTCGACGCCCACGTTGTTCTCCGCAAAAATCCTCGCGAGGGGGACGTGATTACCAACTCCATGTGCCTTGCATGGGTTGGGCAGAGCCATGCTTTCTCGAGTCTTGGCGCTTACAACTTTCCATCGTCGCGCAATCTGACGGCTGGAGGCTTGTCGGAACGAGTGCCGGTGATGAATCTCACATCGTCGTTGTTCAAAACGCTCGACGTTCCTCTTGAACGAGGCCGCATTTTTTTGCCCGAGGAAGAAACGGCCGCGCGCGATCATGTCGCTATTCTTAGCTATGCGTTGTGGCAGACGCGCTTCGCCTCCGATGCGAACGTCATCGGCAGACCCGTCACAATCGATGGAGAGCAGTATTTTGTCGTAGGGATCGCCTCTCCTCGCCTCCGATTTGAATATCTTCCTGAACCGGCAATCTACGTCCCGCTCGCTCTGGCCACCTCTGCGAAGGTCACGCGGGGCATCTACCTGGTCGGCAGACTCGGCCCAGGCGTCACCGTGGAAAGGTCCCGCGCGGAACTCGACGGCATCCTCCAGCGGCAGCTCCAAGCTGAAGGAGGAAAGCAGGAGGACATCGCCGCAGTCAGCAATTTGCGCTTGACCTGGACCAAATACAGCGCGCGCGGTCTTTACTTCTTCGCAGGCGCGATCCTTCTGGTGCTGCTTATCGCTTGCGTCAACAATGCCGGTCTGCTGCTAGCGCGCGGCCTTTCGCGACAGCGCGAATTTGCGCTTCGCGCCGCACTTGGCGCCGGCCGCGCAACCCTTATTCGCCAATCGCTCGCCGAAAGCTTGCTCCTCTCGCTTGCCGGGGGAGCTGCTGGCACCTTGCTCGGCGTTTGGGGAGCCGCCGCTTTTCCTGCGTTTCTTTCCGGAGAGGCGCTTCCGCGCCATACGGAGAATTTTTTTGATTGGCGAGTTCTGCTCTTCGTACTTGGTGTCTCGATTTTCTCGGCCTTGCTCATGGGAATAATGCCCGCTCTTTTTTCTTCGCGCGTGGATGTCACGGACGCGCTGCGCAAAGGTACGAGCGGCCTCTCCGCAAGCCGCAACCAGCACCGTACTCGCAGCGTGCTTGTTGCCGTCGAGGTAGCGCTCGCTCTCGTGCTCCTATTCGGCGCCGGACTTTTTCTCTCCAGCTTCGTTCGCGAGGAGCAAGCGCCCCGCGGGTTCGACGCTCCCGGTGCGCTCACGTTTCAAATCTTGCTGCGCGGAAAAAACTACGCTCAGCCCGAGAAACAAGTGCGTTACTTCCGGATCCTGACCGATCAACTTCGATCACTGCCCGGCGTGCAAGACGTGACCATGGGGACCAGCGTTCCGCTCCAAGGTTCGGAACTTACTGACTCCGTGAATGTGGCGGGCCAGCCGCCTCGCGACGAACATGGCACCGGCGTCATGGTCTATGCCGTCGGACCTAATTTCTTCGACGTACTGCACATGCGCCTCTTAGCAGGGCGCGCGCTCAATCCTCGCGACACGGAGACTTCGCCTCGCGTCGCCATTATCAATCGCAACGCAGCACACACCTTGTTCGGGTCGGAAAATCCCCTCGGAAAAGTACTCGACTATGTGGCCGGCGATGAACGGCGCGACATTCCTGCCGAAGCGCCCGTCCAAATCGTCGGCGTAACGGAAAACACACAAGAGTTCGGCCCAAACGAGGTTCCCTTCAACGTCCTCTACGTTCCCTTTTCGCAACAGCCTGACCGCGGCGCGACCATCGTTGTGTCTTCAAGCCTTCCGCGTGGGGCGCTCCTAGGGGCGATTCGTGACGCGGCTTACTCTCTCGATAAGGACCAGCCGCTCTACGATATAAAGACTGTCGACCAACTCATCGACGACTCCCTTCGCGGATCTCAGTTCGATCTGATTCTTGTGAGTTGCCTCGCTGTTGTGGCGCTCGCGCTCGTGTCCGTCGGAATTTTCGGCACGGTGGCTTATTTTGTTCAACAGCGCACGCAGGAATTTGGGATTCGCTTCGCGCTTGGAGCCACGGCAGCCCAAGTTCTGCGCCAGGCAATCGCCCGCACGTATGTGATGGGTGTTGCAGGGCTGCTGTGCGGCCTCGCCATTACGCTCGCTCTCGGGCGGATTCTTGGGAGCACACTCTACCTCGTGCCGCAGGAGCACGACGGCATGCTCTATGGCGCAAAAATCTACGACCCACTGTCCTTGTCGATCGCATGCGTCGTGATTTTGCTCATTCTCTTTCTCGCGAGTTTCATTCCGGCGCGGCGCGCGATGCGCGTCGATCCGATGGTGGCGCTGCGTTATGAGTGAATTGCTGCGGCCGATGAGTGGGCAGTCGCTTTTGCGGGAAGCGGAGTGTTCATGAGGCAGCTGCGGGCATGGCTTGTACGGCTCGGCGGATTGTTCAAAAGGGATTATCGCGACCGCGAGCTTTCGGCTGAGTTGGAGAGCCACCTCCAACTGCACATCGAAGACAACTTGCGTTCCGGCATGACGCCAGCGCAAGCCAAAAGAGAGGCCTTGATGAAACTCGGCGGTGTCGAACAAACTAAAGAGAATTATCGTGAGCGGCGCGGGCTGCCGCTGGTGGAAGTTTTTTTACAGGATTTACGCTTCGGCGCGCGCATGCTTCGCAAGAACCCGGGATTTACTCTCGTGGCCGTGCTCACTCTTGCGCTCGGCATCGCGGCAAACGCCACGATCTTCAGTTTTGTCAGCGCCGTGCTTTACAAGCGGCCGCCTGTTTTCGATCCCGACCGAGTGATGGTCGTTTACGGAACCTCTGCGGCTCGCGGTTGGGGCACAAGTCTAAATCCGATCTCTGCGCCCAACTATTTCACATGGAAACGTGAGAACCGAGTTTTCTCGGACTTGGCAGCACTTGAGCCTTACACCGACGTCAACCTTACGGGAAAAGACGAGCCGGAGCGTATAACCGCGAACCGAGCGACCGCGAATTATTTTTCTGTGATCGGTGTCGCTCCTGAACTCGGCCGCTCCTTCGCAACCGGCGAAGATCAGCCAGGCCACGATCGAGTCGTTCTGCTGGACTACGGTTTTTGGGTACAAAAGTTTGGCTCCGATCGCAATATTGTTGGCAAGACCATTCGCTTCAACGGGGAAGAACACACGGTTATCGGAGTGCTCCCGCAGCGATTTCAACTTTTGTCCTTCCGGTCGCAGGTCTGGCTCCCGCTGGTTCTCGATGAGTCTCAGCAGGGAGCGGCGGCCAGACAAACTCGGGCGCTATATCTTTTCGCGCGCAGCAAGCAGAGCGTAACCCTTGAGCAAGCGCAAGCCAATATGAAAACTCTTGGCTCTCTCGCGGCTCAATTATTTCCGGACACAGAAACTGGATGGGACACGCACTGCCAGACGCTCCAGCAGTACATAATTCACGACTTCAATGCCAACGCCGCCTTTGTCATTCTTCTCGCGGCGGTCGGATTCGTTCTTTTGATTGCGTGCGCCAACATCGCCGGCCTTCTGCTCGCGCGCGCCACAAGCCGCGGAAAGGAAATGGCCGTGCGCATTGCTATTGGCGCAGGAAGAATGCGTATCGTACGCCAGCTGATGACCGAAGCGCTGCTCATTGCCGTGCTCGGAACCATAGCGGGCTTGGGGCTTGCGCTGGGCGGCACGCAGCTTCTCCATCAAGCTTTTTCGTTCAACGAAGCGATCAAAATGCTCGACATGCAGATCGACTGGCGCGTTCTTTCTTACACTTCGGGTATCGCAGTACTTTCCGCTCTTCTCTTTGGACTGGCGCCTGCCTTGCGAGCTTGGGCAGTGGAAGTGTTCCCCACTCTGAAAAACGACAGCACCACAGTTTCCTCTGGAAAAAAGAAGAGCCGCGGCCGTGGCGTCCTGGTAGCCGCAGAAGTTGCGATGGCCGTCATTTTGCTGACCGGAGCGGGCATTCTCATCAAGGGATTTCTCGAGGGGCTTCATCGAAGTCTTGGCTTCCGGCCTCAACACCTGCTCACCGCGCAGATTACTCTGCCTGAGTCGCGCTACAAAGAACCGGAGAAACAAATCGAGTTTTATCGCGAGCTCACTGCGCGTCTCCAAGCCACGCCCGGAACAGCTTCCGCTGCAATCACTTCCAGCTTGCCTGCTGCTGGCGCGGGTTTCATGACTTTTGCCCTGAAAAGCGAGGAAAATTTGTCTCCTTCCGATCGTTCCCGTGCTCGCTACTATGTCGTGAGCTCCCGTTACTTCGACACCATTCAGGCTTCTGTAATCGCCGGGCGCGTTTTTACAGAAGCCGATCGCGCAAACTCGCAACCTGTCGCGGTTGTTACCGAAAAATTTGTCGAGCGATTTTTCCCCGAAGGCGATGCACTCGGAAAAGAGATTCGCATCGACACCAGCGACGCATTCGCAACACAGTGGCGGCAGATCGTGGGAATTGTTCATGACGTCAAGAGCTGGCCGCTCAATCTCACCGATGATCCAGAAATTTACGAACCATTTCCGCAACACCCGACGCCAGAAATGTCTGTGGTAGTGCGCGCTGCAAGCGGTGCAAATTCGCTTGCCCTGGGCTTGCGCGAAGCGGTTTGGTCCCTCGACAGAGACCAGCCCATCGGAAGCGTCATCAGCATGCCGGACCTTTTAGCTAACGAGGTCGCTCCGGACTTCATCTTCAGCAAGCTGATGACGATCTTTGCCGCACTCGCGCTAGTCCTGGCGGGCATTGGAATCTATGGCCTCGTCGCTTTTACCGTTGGGCAACGCAGCCAGGAAATTGGCATTCGCGTGGCTCTGGGAGCGGAAAAGAAAAACATTCTGCGCCTGGTTCTTCTCGACGGCTTAAAACTCGCCGCGATAGGCGGCGCTATTGGCATGCTCGTCGCATTCTTCCTGCCGCGCTTGTTCGAGGCCGCGTTTTACGACTTTCATGTTTTGGGAGGATGGCTGTTCCTCATCGTACCGGCGCTGATCGGGGCCGTCGCGCTGTTGGCTTGTTACATTCCTGCGCGCCGCGCCGCACGCGTCGATCCGATGGTGGCCCTGCGTTACGAGTAACAGAAGATGCGAACGATTAGAACTGAGGTACTTTCGCAAGCCGTCTCGAACACAGAAGAAGAGGTACAACGATGAGAAGACTACGCGCTTTATTCTTGCGGCTCGCCGGGATCTTCCACGAAGAACCGCGCGAGCGCGAGCTTGCCGCCGAACTAGAGAGCCATCTCCAGCTGCACATGGAAGACAACCTGCGCGCCGGCATGTCGGCGGCACAAGCACGGCGGGAGGCAATGATGAAACTTGGCGGCGTTGAACAGACGAAAGAAAACTATCGTGAACGCCGAGGCCTGCCCATCCTCGAAACGACATGGCAAGACTGCCGCTACGCATTCCGTTTGTTGCGCAAAAATCCAGGCTTCACACTTGTTGCCGTCTTGACGCTTGCACTCGGCATCGGCGGGAATACTGCCGTCTTCAGCGTGATGAACAGCGTCCTTCTTCGCAGTCTTCCTTTGCCCCATCCCGAGGAGTTGATGTTCTTGCGTCTTCCGAACGAGCAGCCTTCCGGAGCAAGCAACACCGGCGATGGCGACACTTCCTTCTCCGATCCAGTTTTCGAACAGTTGCGTAAGGAACACGCCGCTTTTTCAGATCTAATGGCGTACGTGCCGCTCGCCATCGGCAAAGTGCCGATACGAATCGGCGAGATTCCCGAAGAAGCGGAAGCGGATATGGTCAGCGGAAACTTTTTCTCGGGCCTTGGCGCCAAGTTTGCGCGCGGGCGCGGTTTCACGCTCGAAGATGAATCCGCGCATGCTCCCCTTGCCGTGGTCAGCTACTCGTATTGGACTGGACGCTTCGCGCGCAACCCGTCCATCCTCGGCCAAACTATTTACGTAAAGGGATTGCCGTTCACCATTATTGGCGTGACCGCACAAGGTTTCTATGGTGTGGAGCCCGGCGCCTCGATCGACTTCTGGATCCCGCTTCAAAACCGTCCCGAACTGAATGCGTGGGGCAATCCCGCATCGAACAGCACACTCTACGGCACTCCGACTTGGTGGTGCCTGCGACTGATCGGCCGTCTTGCGCCGGGTGTGACCGCGCCCCAAGCTCTTGCAACTTTGGATCCAGCATTCCTGCACGCCGCTTTGATCGGACTTGGGACGCCTGATCCCAAGAGTCCAAAACCCGTTCTCGCGCTTGCTCCAGCAAAAGGAATTCAAGGTCTGCGCGAACAATATGACCAGCCCATCAAGATTCTGATGGCCATGGTGGGGCTGGTTCTTGTGATTGCGTGCGCCAATGTGGCCATGCTCCTCGTCGCTCGCAATTCCGCACGCCAGCGGGAATTTTCCGTGCGCGTTGCGTTGGGAGCCGGGCCTGAGCGACTGTTACGTCAACTCCTCGCGGAGAGTCTCATGCTTGTATCCGCGGGCGCAGCTTTGGGCTGGATGTTCGCAATTTTCGCTAGCCAAGCTCTCACCATCTGGTCGAATTTGGAAGTTCCTTTTTCGCTTGATGCCAACGTACTGCTCTTTACTCTGGCGATTTCCGTGGCATGCGCCGTGGTCTTCGGCATCGCGCCGCTGCGAAGCGCGGTCAGCGTTGAGTCCGGCACCGTAGTCAAAAGCTCCAACGCCGCGGCGCAACGCACAAAGAAAAGCTCCTGGGCAGGCAAGTTTGTCGTCGCCGCGCAAATGGCACTTTGCTTGATCTTACTGGTCGGCGCGGGATTGCTCGTTCGCTCTCTTCGCAATTACGAGACGCTGCCCCTCGGCCTTCGTACCGATGGATTGCTCGTCTTCGGCACAAGCCCCCTCACGACACACTCGGACGACGAGAAAGCACGCTTCTATCAGAATCTGCTCGACCGGCTGCGCGCCGTTCCCGGTGTCGAGTCCGCAACTCTGATGGACAACCGCCTCGGTTCCGGATGGAGCAACAACGACGTTTTTGCGATCGATGGAGTCAAGCCGACTGGCAATTTTTCCGAGATCGGCATGCGGGCGAATGATGTTGGGCCCGACTATCTCCACACGCTTGGAATTCCCATTCTGCAAGGCCGGGACATCCAGGATTCCGACACCCGCACCGCGCCGAAAGTCGTTATCGTTAACGAAACTTTCGCGAAGCGGTTTTTTCCTAAGAGCGACCCGTTGGGCCACACCGCCGGCGGGGGGAAGCCCGAGCAGAGGTTCATGATCGTTGGCGTCGCTGCCGACAGCAAGTACACAAGGGTCGACGAAAAACCGCGGCCCATGCTGTACTTCTCTTTTTGGGAGCGCAGTTCGGTTTCGGATATGCAAGTGGAGCTGCATACGGCCGGCAATCCCGAAGCGCTCATACCGAGTATCCGCGCCGTCCTCCACGAGCTCGATCCCAACCTTCCCATGCAAAAGCCCATGACCCAGCGCGCGCAATTCGACGAATCTTTCTCGCAGCCGCGTCTCTTCGCCCGGCTTTCCATGTTCTTTGGCTTAATCGCGGCGCTTCTCGTTGCTACCGGCCTCTACGGCACGCTCGCCTATCGCGTCAGCCGCCGCACATCTGAAATTGGCGTGCGCATGGCGTTGGGCGCCCAGCGTTCGCAAGTCCTCTGGATGGTTTTGCGTGAGAGCTTGCTCATTAGCGTGGCTGGCATTGTCATTGGCGTTCCATTGGCAATAGGCGGTGCGCAACTCATCCGCTCGATGCTGTTCGGCGTAATGCCGGGAGATTCAATCTCGTATCTAGGCGCGTTGTTAGGCGTAACGCTGGTTGCGCTTATCGCCAGCGCCATTCCCGCGCGGCGCGCTGCATCCGTCGATCCAATCGTCGCGCTTCGGTATGAGTGAACTACGTTACGAGTGATTCGAGGAGAAGAATCATGCCTCGTGAAATTGGAATGCTGCGATTTCCTGAAAAATCCCCCCATACATGTCATTCCGAGGGCAGCGAGGACCTCTGCGCCTCCGAGCGTTTTCTGCGAGGAGAATCTGCTTTTTCGACCTCCCATCAAGGAGCGCCATTGTGAGACGCATCCGAGCATGGTTTCTCCGCATAACCGGTCTCTTTCGCAAAGAAACCGCCGAGCGCGAGTTCGCCGCCGAAATGGAGAGCCATCTCCAATTACACATCGAAGACAATTTGCGCGCCGGCATGAGCGCTGGAGAGGCTCGCCGCCAGGCGCTGATCAAGCTTGGGGGCGTTGAACAAACTAAGGAAGCCTATCGAGATCGAAGAGGTTTGCCCACGCTCGAAACGTTTTTTCAGGATCTCCGCTTTGCCGCACGCATGCTGCGTAAAAATCTAGGAATCACAGCCATCGTCGTTGTGACTCTCGCTCTGGGTGTAGGAGCCAACACTGCGATCTTCGGCTTGGTGAATGGCCTCTTGCTGCAGCGTCTGCCGGTGCCCAGGGCTGAGCAAATCGCAGCTCTGGTGATTAAGTCTGGCGATTCTTCTCTGGGAGCGCTCGGCTTTTCCTATCCGCAATTCGTGGAATTCCGCGAGCAAGCGACGCCAGTCTGTGAAGTCTTCGGCTCAGCCACAGGGTGGCGCGTGAACTTCACCGCCGAAGGCCATAGCGATACGCTCACTATTGGCGGCGTCAGCAGCAACTATTTTTCCGCGCTCGGCGTGAAGCCCGCTCTCGGCCGGCTCGTACTTCCTGGCGAAGGTGAGCATCCCGGCGAACCCGCCATTCTGGTCCTCAGCCATAGCTTCTGGCAAAGAAGGTTCGGCGGCGATCCGCGTGTGATCGGCAAGCAAGTGCGCCTAGACGGCCATGCGGCAACGATCGTCGGCGTCGTGGAAAAAGAATTCCGGGGGCAGTTCACCGTTTTCGAGATGGATGCCTACGCCCCGCTCAGCACTGCGTTCGACCAATCTTCGGCCAGCAATTTTTGGAATAGCCGCGACATCCACGCAATGCTAGTCCTTGGCAGACTGAAACCGGACTTGACGTTCACCCAGGCCCAAAGCAGATTCGACTTAATCTCGCAGCGGCTCGCCGCACAGTACCCTGTGACCGACAAAGATTTGAGCGTGCGGGTATTGGATGAGCGGCTCTCGCGCCCGATTCCCTACGCCAACAATGCGTTCATTGTATTCTCCGGATTGTTTCTGATCCTCGGTGCACTCGTACTCCTGCTCGCCTGCACCAACATCGCAAACATTCTCATGGCGCGCGCTTCGGTCCGGCAGCGCGAGATGGCGATTCGGGCGGCTCTCGGTGGCGCTCGCTCGCGCCTCCTCCGCCAAATGCTAACGGAAACGATGCTCACTGCCCTGCTCGGCGGAATTGCAGGAGTGGCGCTGGGAGCGGGCCTTAGCCATTTGGCCGGCTCGACACATCTTGCGAACATTCCCGTCCGGCTCGGTTTCAATTTTGATTGGAGAGTTTTTGTCTATGCGCTTGCGGCGGTGGTCTTCACTGCGGTTGCCGCCGGCTTGTCGCCCGCTCTCCGAGCCACTCGCGCCGATGTCAATACGGTGCTGCATCAAGGCGGCCGTGCGGACGCCGGCGGCAAGGCGCGCCACAAGGTTCGCGGCGACCTCATGGGCGCGCAAGTCGCAGGATCTCTTATGTTGTTGATTGTTGCTGGACTTTTCGTCCGCAGTCTGCGAGCCGTTGAGCACATGGACATAGGCTTCGATCCAAATCAGCTTTTGAACGTCCGCCTCGATCCTTCCGTCAACAATCTCAGCGAGACGCAAACCAAGGAATTTTACCGCTCGCTCGAAACAAGAATACGCGCGCTTCCTGGCGTGCAATCCGCGAGCTTGGCCTCAGCTGTACCGGTCGCCTATATGCTTGGCAGAGAATCGGTCTATGTCGAAAGGCGACCCGTGCTACCCGGCAAAAAGGCACCCGATGTGATGTTCAACAGCGTCGATGCACACTATTTCGAGACTCTCCGCATTCGTGTCCTCCTGGGCCGGGCCTTCACGGACGCCGACAGCGAGACGTCTCCGCGCGTCGCGATCGTCAACGAAACGATGGCCAAACATTTTTGGCCCGGGGAAGACCCCATTGGCAAGCGCTTCAGTATGACCAGCGACGCCGGTCCCTTCATCGAGATCGTAGGTGTCGCGCGCGACGGCAAGTACCGCGTTCTCGCTGAAGATCCGCAACCTTACTTTTATGTCCCTCTCACGCAGCACTTCTCCAAGCAGCGCACCCTGCAGATTCGTTCCTCTCTGCCTCCCGAAGTGCTTGCCCCCATCGTCCAACACGAAATACAGGCACTCAACACCAATGACCTTATCGAAGAAATCCAAACGATGAAGGAATCTCTGGGCGGCACACTGGGATATTTCATCTACCGTCTCGGAGCTTCGCTCGCGGCGGCCATGGGTTTATTGGGCTTGCTTCTGGCAGTCGTGGGCGTCTATGGCGTCGTTTCCTACGCCGCAACGCAGCGCACACAAGAGCTCGGTGTTCGCATGGCTCTCGGCGCATCACCGCGCCAAATTCTAGCGCTCCTGCTGAAGCAAGGCGCGCGACTGGTCGCAGCGGGATTGCTTTTCGGTCTGGCCGGCGCTTGGGCTCTCACGCGTGCGATGACCCACATGCTGGTCGGCGTCAGTCCGAGCGATCCGCTCACATATGTCTCCGTCGCGGCGCTGCTTTCTTTCATCACGCTGCTCGCATGCTGGATTCCTGCACGCCGCGCGATACGCGTCGATCCGATGGTGGCGTTGCGTTATGAGTAGCTCATCAACTTCTGCCTAGCTTCCCTTTCCTAATTCCATCTATTTTCAGAAATCTCTTGACGGCAAAGATCAAGTACACTATTTTGCTCTAGGCCTTGTTACACTTAGCCTCTGTCTATCGGCTGGAGAAGACTGTGAAAAAACAGGAGCAACGCGACCTCTTTCCCGGCGCGCTGGAGATGATGATTCTCCGAACTCTCAAGCGCCAGCCATTGCATGGTTATGCGCTCGTCCAGCACATCAAGAGGACTTCAGACGATCTTCTTCAAATCGAAGAGGGTTCCCTCTACCCAGCTCTCCAGCGCCTGCTGAAAGAGGAGTTGGTCAAAGCCGAATGGGGCATCTCCGCGACAAACCGCCGCGTTCGCATTTACAAATTGACGGCGGCTGGCTCAAAACATTTGCAACGCGAGGTGTCCCGTTTCGAAAAAATGCTTGAAGGGATCACACGTGTCTTAGCACCGGGTGAATCATGAACTGGGTAAAGCAACTATTTTCGCGTCGCCGCCTCTACAACGATCTCTCCGACGAGATGCAGCAGCACCTCGAAGAAAAGGTCGAAGAACTCATCGTCAACGGCATGTCCAAGAAAGATGCCACGGCCACCGCCCGTCGCGAATTCGGGAACCTGAGTTTAGTCGAAGAGAATGGCCGCGACGTTTGGCGCTGGCTGTCGATCGAGAACTTTTTCGCTGACGTACGCTACGGCCTACGCATGCTGGGCCGCAACCCAGTGTTCACTGCTGTTGGCCTCTTGACGATCGCAATTGGAATTGGTGCAAACGCGGCGGTCTTCAGCGTTGTGAACAGCGTGCTCCTGAAACCGCTCAATTATCCAAAGTCGGAAGAACTTGTCTCGCTGCATCAAATCGCCCCCGGCGCGGCAGGTCTCGCCGATTTTGAGAATGGTCTGCTGCTTTCGCCTTCGATGTATTTCGCGTATGCGGAAAACAATCGGACGTTTCAGTCATTAGGAGTGTGGGACACCGGAACTGCGAGTGTTACGGGACTGGCCGAACCGGAACAAGTGCGCGTCGTAGACGTGAGCGATGGAGTGTTGCAAGCATTGGATGTCGCACCGGAAGTTGGCAGATGGCTCTCCGCAGCGGATCAGGTGCCGAACGGGCCAGCAAGGGTGATGCTGAGCTATGGGTATTGGCAACGCCAGTTTGGCGGGGACCGCTCGGCGATCGGGCGAAATATTCAGGTGGATTCGCGGCCGCTCGAGATTATTGGCGTGATACCGCGGGGATTTCGTTTTGTCGATTCGGACTTCGATTTAATCAGGCCGTTTCAATTCAATCGCGAGAAATTGATTTTGGCAGGATTCGGGTTTCATGGCCTCGCGCGTTTAAGGCCGGGAGTAACGATTGCTCAAGCGAACGCGGACCTGACGCGGACACTGCCGATCTGGATGGATTCGTTTTCGAACGGTCCGGGATCGAATCCGCATATTTACGAGACCTGGAAAATTACGCCGATGATCCGGCCGCTGAAGCAGGAGGTCGTGGGAAATGTGAGCGAGGGGCTGTGGGTGGTGATGGGAACGATTGGTCTGGTCATGCTGATCGCCTGCGCCAACGTGACGAATCTCCTGCTGGTAAGGGTCGAGTCGCGGCAACAGGAACTCGCGGTGCGCGCGGCGCTTGGCGCTGGCCGGCAGCGCATCATCAGTGGATTATTGGTGGAAAGCGTGATGCTGGGGCTGCTCGGCGGAATCGTTGGCATGGGACTGGCCTACGCGGGCGTGCATTTCCTCGCAGCGATTGGGCCGGCGAACTTGCCGCGGCTGAGCGAAATTTCTATGGATGCCAGGACGTTGGGATTTGCATTTTTGATCTCGGTGTTGTCGGGGCTGCTGTTTGGATTGGTTCCGGCGCTCAAGTATGCCGGGCCGCGAGCTTCGTTGGAGCTGCGGAGCGCGGGACGGACGATCAGCGTAAGCCGCGAGCGGCACCGAGCGCGGAATTTGCTAGTGGTTGGACAAGTGGCCATGGCGCTCGTTTTGCTGGTGAGCGCGGGCCTGATGATTCGTACATTCGAGGCGCTGCGAGCGGTTGATCCGGGTTTTACGGATGCGCGGCATCTGCAGGTGATGAGGATATCTATTCCGGACTTGCTCGTCCCCGGGGCGGAGCGCGTGACAAGAACGCAGAGCGCAATCCTGGACAAGCTGTCTGCAATTCCAGGGGTGAAATCGGCGGGGTTCGCAAGCGAGATGCCGATGGAGGGTTTCGACTCCGATTGGGACACCATTTTTATTGAAGGTAAAACCTATCCCGAAGGCGTGATTCCGCCACTTCACTCTTACATGCACATTTCTCCTGGTTTCTTTGCGACGGCCGGTACACGGCTTATCGTCGGCCGCGAGCTGACCTGGGACGACGTGTACGGACTTAGGCCGACGGTGATGGTCTCTGAGAACTTGGCGCGGGAAGAGTGGGGCACGCCCGCAAATGCAATTGGCAAACGATTGACGGAGGATCCGGGTCTGCCGTGGCGCGAGGTGATCGGGGTAATCCAAGATGTGCATGAAAAAGGGGTGCAAGAGAAGGCCACGGAAATCGTGTACTGGCCACCCATGGTCGAGAATCTTTTTGGTCGCGGGCCAGCGCAACCGATTCGAGAAGTGACGTTCGTGATTCGAAGCGATCGAGCGGGCACACAGAGTTTCTTGAATGAAGTGCGGCAGGCGGTGTGGTCAGTGAATTCGAATCTGCCGCTGGCGTCGGTGCGGACGATGGAGGATGTCTACGGGAAGTCCGTAGCGCGGACATCTTTTACGCTCGTGATGCTTGGCATCGCGGGCGCGATGGCGCTAGCTCTAGGGATCATCGGCATCTACGGCGTGATTTCCTACACCGTGTCGCAACGTAAGCGCGAAATTGGGATTCGTCTGGCGCTCGGGGCGCAGGGCGGAGACGTGATGAGCATGGTCCTAAGGCAGGGCGCAAAGCTGGCACTGGTGGGCGTCGCTATCGGGGTCTTGGCCGCGTTGGGATTGGCGCGCCTGATGACGAGCCTTCTCTTTGGAGTGACAGCTCACGATCCGCTCACGTTTGCCGCCGTCGCGACGCTGCTGATATTGATCGCGCTCTCGGCGTGCTACATTCCCGCTCGCCGCGCCATGAAAGTGGATCCGATGGTTGCCCTGCGATACGAGTGACTGCTATTCGCGCTAGCTCGAAGCTGTTCAACGAGTTTTAGCGCGGAGTAAATCATGAACTGGCTTAAACAACTCTTCTCGCGCCGCCACCTCTACAACGATCTCTCCGCCGAGATGCAGCAACATCTCGAAGAAAAGATCGAAGAACTCGTCTCGGGGGGAATGTCTCGGAAAGAAGCGGCGTATGTCGCTCGCCGCGCGTTTGGCAACGTCACTCTGATCGAAGGCGACAGCCGCGCCGTCTGGCGCTGGCCGTCCATCGAGAACCTACTCATGGACCTTCGCTACGCTTTGCGCATGCTGCGCAAGAGTCCCGCTTTCGCTGCCACCGCGATCCTTACACTCGCACTGGGCATCGGCGCAAACACCGCCATCTTTATGTTGCTCGACGCCATCCGCTTGCGCAGCCTACCGGTGCAAGAGCCCCAAGAACTTGCCGAAGTGCGGATTACCGACTCCGGGCACCAGGGCCTGGGTAACAACCAACAGTATGGAGAATTGACGCGCCCGCTCTGGCAAGAAATCCGGGATCATCAGCAATCCTTTTCCGGCGTATTTGCTTGGAGCGTGAATCTGCGATACATGGGCCGCGGAAGCGAGATGCGACACTTCTACGAGCTTCGCGTAAGCGGCGATTTTTTCCGCGTGCTTGGAGTCGGTCCCTTCCGCGGACGTTTGTTGATGCCCGAAGATGAGGGCGCGTGCCCCATGACGAGCGTGGTGGTGAGTTATCCATTTTGGCAAAACGAATTGGGCGGGCGCGAACTCTCTCCCGCAATCAAGCTCGTAGTGGATAACGAACTCGTAGAAGTCGTTGGCGTGACGCCGCCGGACTTCTTTGGAATGGTGGTTGGCGAAGGCTTCGACATTGCGGTTCCATTTTGTCAGGGGAAGGACGAGTTAAGGCGGGACATCTTCGAGGTCTCGGTGATGGGCCGTCTAAAGCCTGGCGCGACCACGCACAGCGCGTCGGCGGAAATGGATGCACTGAGCCCCGGCGTTTTCGAGGCGACGATTCCGCCAGGCCGCGGCACGCGGTGGATCGAAACGTACAAACACTTCCGGCTGGCTGCTTACCCTGCGTCAACAGGCGTCAGCGCGCTGCGCGATTATGACCATTCGCTTTTCCTGCTTCTGGGCATCGCGGGACTGGTGCTGCTCATCGCCTGCACAAATCTCGCTAACTTGATGCTGGCTCGCGCAAGCGTACGCCAGAGGGAAATGGCCGTTCGGCTCGCGCTGGGTGCATCGCGTGCGCGTCTGATACGGCAATTGCTCACGGAAAGCCTGCTGCTCGCCGTAACGGGCGCCGCGCTAGGTATCGCTCTCGCGCAATCTTTGAGCCGGCTGCTGGTGTGGTCATTTTCGACAGAAGGAGCCGAAGCAAATCTGCAGATGGTCACGGATTGGCGTGTACTTCTCTTCGCGGCTGGCGTGGCGGCCTTTACGTGCGTCGTTTTCGGAATTGCTCCCGCGCTGCGCGCCACTCGCACGGAGCCCATTTCTGCGATGAAAGCTGGCGGCCGTGGAACAACGGGAAGCCGCGAGCATTTCTCGATGCAGCGGCTTCTGGTTGTAACGCAAGTCTCCGTTTCTCTCGTACTCCTGGTGGGCGCTCTCCTCTTTGTCCGCAGCTTTCGCAATCTGATGACCTTTGATCCAGGAATGCGCGAGAGCGGTATCACTGACGTATTTCTGGGGTTCTGGCAATCGAATCTGCCGAAGGAACGTTGGGCAGACTTCGAAAAAGAATTGCTGGACGAGGTGCGCTCGGTGCCCGGAGTTTTGAATGCCGCGACGACCACGAATACGCCATTGCTCGGAGCCAGTTGGGAGCATGGTATTCACGTCGGAGCGTAGGAAGGAAATTCCAAATTCACGTGGGTGAGTCCAGAGTACTTCGAAACTATGGGCATTCCTGTCATCCAGGGCCGCAGCCTCACGCCGGAAGATACCGCGTCATCGCCGCGCGTGGCATTGGTGAATGAGACGTTCGTTCGCCGCTATTTGAACGGCGTCAATCCCATCGGGCAGACTCTGCGCACCACCCCGGAGCCGGACTACCCTGCCACCGTTTACGAAATTGTCGGCGTCATTCCAGATACGAAATACAACGATCTGCGCGGCCAGACCCCTCCCATGACCTTTGCGCCCGCTTCTCAATTGCCCGGCCAGGGCCCTTGGACTAGCGTGATGATCCACTCAAATCTTCCTTTTTCGGCCATCGCGGCAGCTGCGAAACGCGTCATTGCCGAAAAACACCCCGACGTCGTCACCAGTTTTGCCGATTTTCAAAAAGAAATTCGCGGCGGCCTGGTCGAGGAGCGCTTGATGGCTACATTATCAGGATTCTTCGGCCTGCTTGCGGTGCTCCTCGCGGTGGTCGGACTTTACGGCGTCATTTCCTACATCGTTGCAATGCGCCGCAACGAAATTGGCATTCGCATGGCGCTTGGCGCAAGCCGAGCGGAAGTTGTGGGCATCATCGTTCAGCAAACGCTCGGACTGCTCGTGCTTGGCGTCGCCGTTGGCATCGTGCTTGCTCTCGCCGCCGTTCGGAGCGCAGGTTCGCTACTCTTTGGCCTGCAACCAAATGATCCGCTCACTTTCGTCGCGGCCTCCGCCCTGCTGCTGACAATCGCATTGATCGCCAGTTTCTTGCCGGCCCGCCGAGCTTCTCGCGTCGATCCCATGGTCGCTCTGAGGTACGAGTGACTACATTTGCGAAAGCTCGAAACTATTCAACGCGTCTTAGCGCCGAGTGAGTTATGAACTGGCTAAAACAACTCTTCTCGCGCCGGCAACTCTACAGTGATCTTTCCGACGAGATGCGCCAGCATCTAGAAGAGAAAATCGAAGAACTCGTAGCCAGCGGCATGCCCCGAGAGGAAGCCACCACCGCCGCCCGCCGCGCGTTCGGCAACATCACTCTGATCGAAGGAGACAGCCGCGACGTCTGGCGCTGGCCCTCCCCCGAAAATTTCTTGGCCGACATTCACTATGCTCTCCGCACGCTCCGCAAAAATCCCGGTTTCACATGTGTCGCCGTCCTAACTCTCGCCCTCGGCATCGGCGCGAATACCGCCATTTATAGCGTTGTGAACGCAGTGCTGTTCCATCCTCTACCGATCCGAGAGCCTCATCGGGTTGTCGTACTGCACGATCAGTTTCCTAGCTGGAACATGCCGCGCGCGAAAGTATCTCCGCTACAGTTTCTTGAATTCAGCCGAAGAACGGATCTGTTCGAATCGTCAGGAGCGTTGAAACCTGTAAACCTAAATCTGACTGGGCGAGAGCAGGCAGTCAGACTTCAGGTGATGGAGGCTACTTCGGGGTTATTCACCACGCTGGGAATTGACCCAATTCTCGGCCGCATGTTCACAACCAATGACGAGGCGCGTGGGAGTGCGCACGTTGCACTCTTGAGCTACAGATTGTGGCGCCGGCTGTTCAGAGGCAATCAGAGCATCGTCGGTGAAACTCTCATACTTGATGGTGAGAGTTACGAAATCGTTGGGATTCTGCCTGAAAACCTTGAAACCCTATATCCGCACACAGAGGCCTGGATTCCTGCTGCATTTTCCCCTGAATCTCTCACCGAGGAACATCGATGGTACGTGGACTATACGATGGTCGCTCGTTTGCGGCGAGGTGTGAGCCTCCCGCAGGCACAAGCCGCAATGAAGACTGTCGTCGGTCGCTACGACGGCGAAGAGTTCAAATTCGGAGTTGAAGTCCGTCCGATCGTGGACGAACAGGTCGGCGATGTCCGTGGATCGCTCTACATTCTGTGGGGAGCAGTCGGCTTGGTGCTATTAGTTGCATGCTCCAACATCGCTAACCTTCTTTTGGCAAGGAATGTCGGCCGATCCCGAGAGATAGCTGTTCGCGCCGCACTTGGAGCAAGTCGCGTGCGACTCGTGACTCAACTCTTAACCGAGAGTCTGTTGCTATCCTTCGCCGGAGGGGCTTCCGGCCTTTTACTGGCGTACGCGTTTCTCGCAGGACTGACGCGCATGGCCCCTGCAGACCTGCCGCATCTCGACGCAATTCGCCTTGATTCGAGCGTTCTCTTTTTCACAATCGTCGTGTCTTTCAGTGCAGCAATTCTCTTTGGTCTCATCCCTTCGGCCCTGTCGGCACGCACGGATATTGCGAGGACGCTAAAGGAAGGTGAGCGTGGCGCCAATAGCAGTCGAGGCGGAAGAAGATTGCGCGCCGTCCTCGTGACATCCGAAATTGCACTCGCTCTCGTACTCCTGGCGGGATCCGGCCTGTTGCTCCGGAGCTTCGCAAAGATTCTCGACGTCCAGCCAGGCTTTGATCCAGCCAATTTGCTGACGATGAGGGTCTCTCTGCCAACCGCTATTCAAAGTGATCCAAAGCAGTTCCCTGCGTTCTCGAACGCTCTGCTCGATCGTGTCTCGGCAGTTCCCGGTGTGTTCAACGCATCGATTGCGACGGGCATTCCGTTTTCTTCGGACGGTTACAATACAACGTTTGAAATCCGCAACAGGCAGGCGCAGCCAAACGAGCCTGCACCTCATGCAAATGTTACGTATGTCACCACTAGTTATTTTGCGACTATGAGAATTCCATTGGTCAAAGGTCGTTTCTTCAACTCAGCTGACTTGCGATATGGCAATTGGTTTACCAAGGGTGCAGTCAGAATCATTGACGAAGCGCTCGCGAAACGCTTCTGGCCCACTGGTGACCCGATTGGAGCGGAAATCGGCAATGACGGCCAGTGGGCCACGATTGTTGGCGTCGTGGGCAGTGTTCACGACCGAGACCTGACCACCAAGCCCGATGGAACGATCTACTTTCCAGGTTACGGAGGAACGACTCTTGCCGTTAGGACCGTCTCCGATCCCACGCCACTCGCTGGCGTTGTACGCGACCAGGTACGCGCAATCAACGGGGATGTGCCCATTTACGATATGGAGACGATGAAACACTTAGTTGCGGCATCTCTCGAGCGTCGTCATTTCGCCGCAACTCTCCTCACGCTCTTTGCGCTGCTGGCGTTTGTGCTTGCACTGATTGGTCTGTATGGTGTGATCGCTTACCTTGTGACAGAACGCACTCCCGAGATCGGCCTTCGTCTGGCTCTTGGGGCACAGCACACAGATGTATTGAGACTGATGCTCAGCCAGGGGTTACGAATCGCGTTGCTAGGTGTCGTGCTCGGATTGTTCAGCTTCTTATTGATTCGACCTCTGATAGCAAGCCAACTATTTGGGGTCGGCCCCGCAGATTTGTTTACGCTGATTGCTGTCTCGCTTCTATTGCTTGGACTGGCCACGGCCGCCACTTTCATACCCGCGCGGCGCGCGATGCACGTCGATCCAATGATCGCACTTCGCTATGAATAAGCGGTGGGACTCATTCAACACCACGTAAGACAAGATCCACAGCTGTCAGCATGTCTATTGCGGCGGTTTCTTCTTGAAGAGGCCGCCGAGACTTTTTGCGGCCCCGGCGGGAGCTGCCCCCGCATCCTTTGCGCCGGCGGCGCCGAGACCGCCCGCGCAGCCAAGCTGCGACTTCATCATGCCTGCCGCGAGTCCGCCGACATCGGGAAGAAACTTAGGGTCCGCGGTCGTGCCTTGGATTTGGAAAGGCACGGTGGTGCCGCCCTTGCAACCACTGCTACCGCCGCCACCTGTTACTTTGCCAAGCATTCCGCCCGCGCTGGATACGGGGCTAGCAACGTCACCGAGCGCGCCATTGAGCGTGGCGGCCATTTTGAAATCGAGATTGTTCTTGGAGTCGATTGTGCCCGCGCCGGAAAGATTTCCGACATTAGGCAGAACGGCGACGAAATTGTCCGCCTTCAAACCGTCGGGCGCCATGCGAAGATTGCTGGTCATCTTTTCAATTTGCAGGTCTCTGCCGCTCTTGATGCCCGCAAGAGATCCAACACCGCTCATCTTTGAACCAAGATCGAAGCCCGCCAAAACTCCGTTAAAGAGGCCGACGTCGCCCGTGGTAACCGTCTTACCTACGGGTCCAGCAAGACTGAGGTTCGCGTTAAGCGTGCCAGATTCGAGCGAAGCTCCCTTCGGCAGAATGATGCCAAGCGCGGGGAGAAATGACTCCAAGTCTTTCGCTGGCATGTTTTTCGCATCTACCTTGATGTTGACGACAGTATCGTCCCCGGCCGTTTTATAGGTACCGCTGAGCTGCGCGGCCGCACTGCCAATCTTGACGGTCGAAGGATTAAGCACGCCGGCACTTTTCTGTAGATCGTATTTGGTATTGAAATCGACTGTGACTGGAACGCCTGCAGGAGATCCACCCGCGATGAAAAGTGCTTTGGAAATTTTTATGTTGCCCTTGGTCTCCGCTTCGCCATTTTGCGAGGAAAGATTAGCAGTGAGATCTAGTATGCCCCCAAGACCAGATCTCGCATCGACGAAACCGGTGGAAGCGAGATCCAGAGAATCCACTTCGAGCTTGGCCTCGATGGGAGTGAGCGAAGCGTCCGTCTGGTCGACGGGCCCGGCGGTTCCATCTAGTTTGAATTTTCCGCCGGAAGGAAGATCCGCAGTAACGGTAACGGGAAATTTGGACGTCACGGAAAAGTTGGAAGCGACAATGTCTACGTGATCGTAAGTGCTGCGCTTTTGGCTGGTCGTGGAACCTACGGTGATGCGGCCGTCATTAAGCGCGAATTTCTGGACGGAGAAATCGGCAGGCGCGGTGGAAGACGACGCGGCTGGCTTCTGAGCCGACTTGGCGGAGGCCCCGCCGAGAGTGGAATAGTTCCACTGGCCCGCAGGATTCCGAAGAAGATTGACCTCGGGATCCTCAATCGTGATGCCAGTGACATTGAGGGTTTTGCTGAAGATGAGCGGCATGATTTCGACGCCGACTTTGAGCGATTTAGCGGTCAGGAACGGCGACGTGCTGAACTTGGGATCGTCGCCGACGGAAAGATTTTCCGCGGAGAGCGATCCACCGAGCAGCGAAAAGCTTAGATCGCCAAGCTGAACTTTTCGGCCAAGGGCTTGCGAAGCTTTCTCTTCAATAGTGGGACGGAATTTGTCCACGGGAATCAGAAATGGAACGATAACCACAAGAAGGAGCAAAACGACAACCACAATAGCAACGATGCGAAGGGGACGTTTCATGATGGTCTCCAGTAGAGCAGGGCTGGTGACGTATAGGGAGCGGTAGAGGATGTTAGCACGGCGCGTCGGCGGATGACATGGCACGAAACAAAGCACTTAGACATATTTCGGGGCCGCTCCGTCCGGCTGCGTTCCCTTTTGCACAGCCTGCCTTCAGGACTCTTGTTAGGCTACGAGCGGCAATTGTGGTTGCACTCACCCACGTGCACGTTACCGAACAGTCCGAATTACCAAATTGGGATACCCCCGTCGGAATGATGGAAAGAATTTTCTAGCTATCCTTGGCCGTGCTTCGCTCATCTAATCAGACAACAGACTTATAGCAACAACAAAGCCGGAGAGGAGGTTCAAGAAATGAACATTATCAGAGGTGCCGCAAGGCTGTTCAGCTCTCGACTATCTAAACGTATTTTGGCTTCGGGTTTGTCGGTTGGTGTGTTATTCGCCAGCGGGCTTCAGAACCTGGCCGCGCAGCAAGACGCCGTGCCACCCCCAGTGCAAAGTCAAGACCAAATACAGGCAGACGCACAGAGGCCGCAGCCTGCGCCTCAGACTCCCGATCAGCTACAAAGGTTGGTAGCGCCCATTGCGCTATATCCGGATTCGCTGGTGGCTCAGATTTTGGCGGCTTCCACGTTTCCCGAGCAGGTCGTCGAGGCCGACAGATGGGTCCAAGCAAATCCTAATCTAAAAGGCGATGCACTGGGCCAGGCTGTCGACCAACAGCCCTGGGACCCAAGCGTAAAGGCACTTGCCGCATTTCCATCGGTTCTTGGAAATATGGACAAGAACCTCAGCTGGACGTCCTCTCTAGGCGACGCCTATTACAACCAGCAACAGGATGTAATGGATGCCGTACAGGTGATGCGCCAACGAGCCCAGCAAGCGGGCAATCTTAAGACCACGCCTCAGCAAACCGTCTCAACGCAAGACTCGACAGTCGTCATTCAGCCTGCGGATCCCAATATCGTTTATGTCCCGGCCTACAATCCGTGGGTGGTCTACGGCGCACCCATCGGGCCGTGGCCTTACTGGTATCCCTATCCCGGAATCTGGTACGGCGGCCCTTACCTTTCGTTCGGAATCGGCTTTGGAATTGGCTTCTACGGCGGTTTCGGGTGGGGTTGGAACAATTGGGGATTTAATTGGCACAACCACTACGCCATCTATAACAACAACCGCTACTACTCCCGGAGCGCCACCTTCTACAACCGGAACAGTTATTACCGCGGAGGAAGCTACCACGGCGGTGTGTACAATCGCCCAGGCGCAACGACCAGGCCGTTCAACGGAAACAGCCAGGCGGCTCGCGGCTACGCTCAACCCCGCGCACAGGGCGGTACAAAATCGGGCGCGTTCAGCGGTTACGACCGCGGTGGCCAGGCAAGAAGCTATTCTTCGCGCGGCAGTTCCAGCTTCGGAGGATCTCATGGCGGCGGAGCGCCTCGCGGCGGCGGCGGGGGCAGGCCCCGGTAATCGAACTCTCCACGAGTTCCTCGTGGATAATAAAAATTTATAAATGGAGAAAAATAATATGTCGCGGAAGCAGCTGAACTTGCACAAATTTCTCTGGGCCGGCTTTTCAAGGTTGGTAGCGGTTGCCATCCTTTTAACGGCCTGCTTTACAACGCGCGCCGCAGCGCAGCAGCAAGGACAAAAAACATTCCCCTCGGCGGAAGCTGCGAGCCACGCCCTAGTCAAGGCGTTGCAAGACAATGACGAAAAAGCGCTGATCGAGATCTTCGGACGCGACGGAAAGCAAATCGTCTCGTCGGGAGACGAAAAGGAAGACGCTGAAACTCGCGCAAATTTCGTTCGTCGATATGAACAAATGCACCGCCTTGTCGACGAACCCAATTCCACCACGACCCTCTATATAGGCGCGGAAAATTGGCCCACGCCTATACCCCTCGTCAGAAAAGGTAGTGTCTGGTATTTCGACACCGACGCAGGCAAGAAAGAAATCCTTTTTCGGCGCATTGGCGAGAACGAGATGTCGACCATTCGAGTTTGCGAGGAATTAGTGGCGGCGGAGAAGGAATATTATTCTGCGCAGCACGACCAGTACACACTGAAAATATATAGCGACGAAGGCCAGCACAACGGACTCTATTGGAAAGCCGGGTCAGGCGAACCCCAGAGCCCCATAGGACCATTGCTGGCGTCGGCTGTGATCGATGGCGATAGCAAAAGCCGGGAAGGCGCTCAGGCTCCATTTCGCGGCTACTTTTTTCACATCCTGACTCGTCAAGGAAAG
>CAVUCM010000011.1:0-25447 GCA_963740015.1 uncultured Acidobacteriota bacterium
ACAACTCAAAAATGGACGCGCCCGCGACCGCGGCATTGTTCGAATCATGTGAGATCCCCGCTGAAATCCGTCCCGTAAGGTGCTTGCCAAACGCAAACAACAGCGTCGCTCCAAGCAAAAGCCACGGTAAAACTTTCAAGAAAGTCTGCGCCGGCGTCTTGATCAAGAGAATCGCGCCAGCCAACCCGCCAATCACGCTCGTAACGATCAGCGGAATCATCACGCGCCGCGGAATGTTCAGCTTCATCCGGTAAGCGCCGCCGCTCGCGGTCGTTCCCACCCAAAGCGCCAGCGTGTTGGTAGCGTTAGCCGGTACCGGCGGCACACCTGTAAACAACAGCGCCGGAAACGCCACAAAGCTGCCGCCGCCGGCGACGGCGTTAATCGCTCCACCTATCGCTCCAGCGAAAAACAGAAATATGGCGTTGTGTAAGTTCAAGCCAACCTTTTATCACGATTCCCGCTCCCCACTCCAGCAGGAGATCCTCGCGTCCCTCTTCTATTCCGCTTAGCTGCAAAAAGAACTGCGACACCCTCCGTCCCGTATAAGTCATTTCTTGACAACGCGCGCCGGGCCGTATATGAACGGTGCGATTTATCAACCTTCTGCCACTGGATACCTGGCTCGCACCCTTAGCGGGCCACAGGGGGTATTCAAGAGGAAGGAATCACAACTCAGGTAAAAGTGTGTTTTGCGGCCGCTGGGACGGGCGTTCGTGTGCGCCCTAACAACAGGTATCGTGCGGACCGCGCTTCAACAGGAGGAAGCATGGCCAGTCAGGCAAACGTAATCGGAGCGGGCGGAGCGGGAAGTGACAGTATTCCGAAAGTAATTCTCGCCTCCGCAGTCGGAACGATGATCGAGTGGTATGACTTTTACATCTTTGGCAGCCTCGCCGCCGTTCTCTCCCCTAAATTTTATCCCGCCGGCAACGACACGATCGCACTCATCGCGTATCTCTCGACGTTTGCCGTCGGCTTCCTCGTTCGCCCTTTTGGCGCGCTCTTTTTTGGACGCATCGGTGACCTCGTCGGTCGCAAGTACGCGTTCATCGTCACCCTCACGATTATGGGCGGCGCAACAGCCCTCATCGGTTTTCTTCCTACATTCGCTACTGCCGGCTGGTTCGCGCCGATTGCTCTTCTCCTCATCCGCGTCCTGCAAGGCCTGGCGCTTGGCGGCGAATACGGTGGCGCAACTGTGTATGTCGCGGAACACGTCCCTGACGGCAAGCGCGGCTTCTACACCAGCTTCATCCAAATCACGGCGACTCTCGGCCTTTTCGTCTCGCTGATCGTCATTCTCGTGACGCAGCAGCTCTTGTCTCCCGACGACTTCAAGGCCTGGGGCTGGCGCATTCCCTTCCTCATCTCCATCGTTCTAGTCACCGTCTCCCTCTACATTCGATTGAAGATGAAAGAATCTCCGATCTTCGCTCAAATCAAAAGCGCGGGCATGACTTCCACGCAGCCGCTCACAGACGCCTTTGGAAAATGGGAAAATCTCAAACGCGTGCTAATTTCTCTCTTTGGCGCCACTGCCGGACAAGGCGTTGTCTGGTACACCGGCCAATTTTACGCGCTCTTCTATCTCCAGACCGTGCTCAAGGTAAATGGCAAAACTTCCAACATCATCGTGGCTATCGCTCTCCTCTGCGCCATGCCTTTCTTTACGCTCTTCGGTTATCTTTCCGATAAGTTCGGCCGTAAATGGCTCATGATGCTGGCCTGTTTGCTCGCCGTCGTAACGTATATTCCGATCTACAAAGCGATGACCGTGGCGGCGGGAAACAATATCGTCACGGTCAAATCGACAAAGAACAAAGTAACCGGCGCGATTGCTTGACGCCCATGACCACTGACGCCAACGGAGCGCTGGTGGCGGCGAAGGAAGCGCCTAGTCCAAACGTCCCGTTGCTCGTGCTGCTGGTGTTTATCCAGGTGATTTACGTTTGCATGATCTACGGACCCATTGCTGCATATCTCGTGGAGGCCTTCCCGGCCAAGATTCGCTACACGTCTCTCTCATTGCCCTACCACATAGGCAACGGCGTCTTTGGAGGCTTGGTGCCGCTCATCGGTCTATCTGTATGCGCGGCTACCGGCAACATTTATGCCGGTCTCTACTACCCCATGATCGTGGCCAGTATCACGCTCGTCTTGGGAAGCATCTTGCTCAAGGAAACTTACGGGCACAAGATCTGGGACGAAGTCGGCGGCATGAAGTAGCGCGACCGGCCAGCGGTGGGTACTGGGTCAATTTCCGGCAGCGTTAATCAGGGCTCTAAAAGTTGACGAGTTCACAGTGATGCTGCTGGTGGTAAAATCACGCGAGATCGCCCGTCAATTTGGCAAAGGAGGTATCAATGCTCCTGCTCCGTCTCTTGTGCGTTCTCTCAGTAAGCTTGCTTTTTACTGCCGCGCAGGGAGAAGCGCAGGTACCGACCGAGCACCCCGAACTCATCGCTGGTCCGTGGGAAGCTGCCAGCGCTTCTGGGATCGACGGAATCTTTTTCCAGATTGAGACTTCTACCAGCGGCCAAACTGGCCGCGAGCATTTTGATTGGCAAACGATGAATATTCGCGTCTACCACCGGGAAGAGGGAAAGGAAACTTGGGGTTATTTTGAGACAAAGGACAAAGCCAGCCCACAATCCTACAGCATGCAGGATGATCACTCTTTCACGCTTTTTGACGGGGAGCGTCTCCGCATTCACTTTGCTGACGTGACGGACATGAAGCCGTTCGATTTAGACATCACCTTTTCACCCACTTCCAACGAATGGTCGGGAACATGGTTGCGCTCCGGTCAAAACTTGGACGTGGTGCTGAAACGACCTGAACCGAATCCCGGAGTCACGCCAACGGTGTTCATTGGTGATTGGGTGGGTGAGTCCGCCCCTGATTCTCCGCACTACTTTGCTCCCGGCAGCCTTCACATCCGCGAATCATTCGACGGCGTGCTCTCCGCTTGGCTTGATCGCACAACTTCTGGCATGGACCCAAAAACACGGTCGATTCATAACGATCAGCGCAACGGTGAATGGTTAAAAGTGAACTCTGCAACTGACTCTGGACTCATTCTGGATACCACCAATCCAATGGGGCCTCCTTCTCAATTTCGAGGAAGCCTCTCCCAAGATCACCAAATACTCACTGGCACTTGGGAAAGACCGGGCGGCGGCAGACTTAGTGCGCCTGATATGTTTCGAAGAGCGCCTCTCGCAGCAGCACAGTGACGGGATAGAACTCAGACCTACGTAATTCAGAAGACGAGAACACTGCTGAAGATTCTTCGAACGAGACATCACTGTGGGCCTGCAAAACAGCAACGTTAGAGGAGGGCCTATTCGCGTGACGTGTCAAGCCCCAATTAGTCGGAAATAATCTACATAGCCACGAGGCGTGCATTGACTCGCGTGCCTGCGTGGGCGCATCATTTTTGGCGGGCAAGCTCATTTCCTTCGTGAAATGAGCTTGCCCGAACCAATCCGTTCCTCGTTTTAGTGTTACATCCGAAATCGAACATGCAAGGGGAGTTGTCGCCGTGGCCAAAGCTCGCCAGAAAACAAAAGCGAAGGCATCGAACAGCAAAAGCAAACTTACCGAAGCGCAGATTGCCGTTCACTGGAAAGAAGAAGAGTACTTCTACCCTTCCAAAAAATTTATCGCTCAAGCCAATCTCGTTGATCCCGCTTTCGTAAAAAAATTCAGCGAGAAACATTTCCCGGAATGTTTCGACATCTACGCCAAGCTGCTCGATTGGGACAAGCCCTGGCGCAAGACGCTCGACACCTCCAATCCTCCCTTCTGGAAATGGTTCGTGGGCGGAAAACTCAACGCCTGCTACAACTGCGTCGACCGCCATCTCGCCAAACACAAAAATAAAGCGGCTTTGATTTTCGTCCCCGAGCCGGAAAACGAATCTGCGACTGTTATCACCTATCAAGAACTCTACAAGCGCGTGAACGAAGTGGCCGCCATGCTGCGCGATTTTGCCGGACTCAAAACCGGCGACCGCGTCACCATTCACATGCCGATGATTCCCGAGCTGCCCATCACCATGCTCGCGTGCGCTCGGCCTCGGTGTCGTCCACTCGGTGGTGTTCGGCGGCTTCAGCGGAGAAGCCTGCGGCCTGCGCGCGGCCGATTCCGGCAGTCGCGTCTTAATTTACGCGGATGGATACCACCGGAATGGCAAATGGGTCGATCACAAGCCCAGCGCCGATATCGCCGTCGCGACCGCAAAAAAAGAAGGCCAGCACATCGACAAAGTTCTCTTCTGGCGCCGCTATGCCGGACACTACCGCTCCGAATCCCCGATGATCATGGACCGCGACTACTTTGTGGATGACGTTCTCAAGGATTACCGCGGCCAGATCGTCGAGCCCGTCTCGCAAGACGCCGAAGCTCCGCTGTTTCTCATGTACACAAGCGGTACCACCGGCAAACCCAAAGGTTGCCAGCACCGCACCGGAGGCTATCTCGCTTACGCCGCGGGCACTTCAAAGTATTACCAGGACATTCATCCCGAGGACGTCTACTGGTGTATGGCCGACATCGGCTGGATCACCGGTCACTCGTACATCGTTTATGGCCCCCTCGCCCTCGCGGCCACCAGCGTTCTCTACGAAGGCGTGCCGCAATTCCCCGATGCCGCGCGCCCCTGGCGCATCGCCGAGCGCCTCGACGTCAATATTTTTCACACCTCTCCGACCGCCATTCGTATGTTGCGCAAAGCCGGCGGCGACGAACCGAAAAAATACAACTACCACTTCAAGCACATGACCACCGTCGGCGAGCCGATCGAGCCGGAAGTCTGGCGCTGGTATTACGAAACCGTAGGCAAAGGCGAAGCCGTCATTGTGGACACGTGGTGGCAAACAGAAACGGGCGGCTTCCTCTGCAGTACGAAACCCGCGCTCGATCCCATGAAGCCCGGAAGCGCCGGCCCAGCGGTGCTCGGGATATATCCCGTCATCTGGGATGAGAACGGAGAAGAGATCAAACCCGGGACCGGCAGAGCCGGAAACATTTGCATCCGCAATCCGTGGCCGGGAATCATGCAAACGATTTGGGGCAGTTCGGATCGCTTCGTCAATCAGTACTACAAAAAATACTGCAAAAATCCCAAGAGCAAAGACTGGCGCGATTGGCCTTACTACGCCGCCGACGGCGCCGTCCTTCCGGCTGACGGCTACTACCGCATCCTCGGCCGCGTCGATGACGTGATCAATGTCGCCGGCCACCGTCTTGGCACCAAAGAAGTTGAATCCGCATGTCTCAGCATCACCGAAATTGCGGAAGCCGCCGTGGTTCCGGTCGTTGACGAAATTAAAGGGCGCGTACCTGAGGTCTACATTTCGCTGAAGCCCGGCGTTCCTTCGAACAAAGCCATCCAGGACAAAGTAATCTCCACCATCGAAACAATCATCGGCAAAATCGCGCGGCCTAAGCGCATCCACATCGTTCCTGACATGCCTAAAACGCGTTCCGGCAAAATCATGCGCCGCGTGCTGGCAGCAATTTCCAATCACATGGACACCGGCGATATCACCACGCTCGCCAATCCCGACATCGTCGCGCAAATTCGCGAGCTGGTGCAGGGGCGCAACACCGGCCCTCTTCAAGAAGGCCCCGAAGACATAAAGTTGTTCGGAGAAGAAAAGTAGCCGTATCGCTCAACACTCTGTAGGGGCGGGGTTCACCCCGTCCGATTCAAAAATTGCAATACTAACGAACGAACTCAAGAGCGAAAATGCCCGAAATCCCAAGAAGAGAATTCCTAAAAGCTGCGGCAAGAACCGCAGCCGCGACAAGCCTCCTCGCTTCGAGCGCTTTCGAACTACACGCCAATCCGCTCGGCCTCCCTATTGGTTGCCAAACCTGGCCAGTAAGAGAAGGCATCGCCAAAGATTTCCCCGGGACAATTAAGGAGCTCGTTTCTGCCGGCTTTCAAACGATCGAACTCTGCTCGCCTGTCGGCTACGACGACTCCGGCTTCGGCGGCCTGGCCAAGTACAAAGGCTCCGAGCTCAAAAAGATGCTGAACGATTGGGGAGTTACCTGCATCAGCTCGCACTTCGGTATGGAAGAGCTTCGGAAAGATCAGGCCGGGCGAATTGCGTGGGCACAAGATCTGGGCCTCCAGCAGATGCTCGTCGCCAGTCTCGACGGGCCCAAGAAACCCGACCACGGACGACGTGAAGCGAGCCGCCGACGAATACAACAAAATGGGCGAAAAAGCTGCCGCAGCGGGAATCCGCCAGGGTCTTCACAACGAAAACTTCGAAACGTCGATGGTTGACGGCAAGCGGACCTACGATGTGTTGATCGGTCTTCTCAATCCCAAATTCGTCAATTTCCAGTTCCAGGTCTCCACTATCAGCGAGGGCTTCGACGCTGCTGAATATTTCATGAAATATCCCGGCCGCTTTTTCTCCATGCACGTCCAAGGCTGGTCCGCTACAACGAAGAAAATTGTCCCCGTGGGACAAGGCACTCTCGACTGGAAGAAAATCTTCTCAGCTGCCAAAACAGGCGGCTTAAAGAACTATTTCGTAGAAATGAATTTAGACCTAATGAGAGCCAGCGTGCCCTACCTGCGCAATCTTCAGGTGTAGCGGAAGAGTTCGCCGGCTTGCTAGAAAGCCTCGCCGACCCCCAGGCCAAACGTGTGCCCATAAAGGCCCTGGGCGATGTCGGCACGAAGATTCACGTGATATTTTTTGCTTAATTCGAAGCGCAGACCGCCGCCACCGCTAGGTAGGAAGTGGCTGTTCTCCCCTTGCTGCGCCAATTGATTTCCGCCAGGGATAACGCCGCCGAGGCCGCCAAATACTACCAGGCCGAACCTCCACGGCAAGACCAAACGATATTCCGCTTGAGTCGCCATGCTGTAGCGAGTGAAATAGTGCCCCGCCGTATACCCTCGCAATTCGTTGCTCGTGCCGTATATGCAGTTGCCATAGAAGGGAGGATTTCCGGCAGTGCCACAAAAATACGCGTCATAGGCCAGGACTTGGTTTTTGCTTAGACTCCAATATTTGTCGAACTGAGTTCGGTAGGATTGGAAAGAATATTTGCTACCCAAATCCTGGGAAAAGAAATCTGCTGTAAAAGTAAACTGTGTTCCGCTCAGCGGATAGAAGTGATTGGGGCGAGTATCTCGCGTGAGCTTCGCGCCGATGGACCTGAGGGCCGTTTGGAGCCCGACTTCCGGGGGGATCGGAAAATTGACGTCATTATTTGGGCGGACCGTAATAAATGAATTGCCTGAGATGAATCGTGGGCCAGCGAAAAATTTCCAGAAAAGGCGGCGAAGGAATTCCCCAAAGAACGCTTCGCCCGTTTGTTCGAGAGGTAGCTTAACGCCGGGTGCAATTTCATCGGCGTATATATTGTAATTCACATTTCCGTGGGCATAGCCAGAGGTAACCTCATAAGTGTTCTCTTTGAAGAAGAACTGTCCGCCCACGACGAATCCACGGCTGCCGTTGTTTGTAATGAGTCCAGCCCCACCGATTGTGGAAGGCGGAGAAACCTTGTCGTTCTTGTTCAACGGGAAGATATAGCCAAGTATGGGGGTGATCCCAGTTCCGATGGCTGGACTGGAAAGGGGAAGTGGTGCGACCACAATTCCATCGGGTATGGAGAACTTCTTCTTTTTTTTGGGCTGCGGCTCTGGCTGCGCAGGCGGAGTTGTTTGTTGGGACTGGTCAACCGCCTGCGGTGGAGTAGGTTTGACCTCTTGATCCAAGACTGCCGCCGGGGGTTCTATTTTTTCTGGCCCTTGGGCGAATGCCGACGCGCCCAAGAAAGCCCCTAAGCAACAGATTATAAAGAGGTTAATCAGGGCCGAAATGCAAACCTTCGAGATGCGACAGCCCCCACGCAACCCCGATTGGCAGATCCTTTTTCGCATATGGGTGGGCATACCCTAGCAGAGGACAAAATCCTAGATACTGGTAAGATTGACAGGTACCCTCCTCCGTCGAGCTCGCACCAAAATTCTACATTTTTCCGCAAATTGGCCGCGCACGCTCCCATCCTGGCCGCCGGGAAGTGCCTTTACCAGCAAAGAACGGCGCTGCGGAAAATTAACTCCAGGCAACTCAGGATACCGAACAAATTGGGGTAAATGGCGGTTTCGTTCTGAGGCGGTAGGATCCTGTTATGCAATTCGCAACAAACGTTTCATCCGGCGGGCGACAATAACAATCCCGCTAGTCTAGGCTAGAAACCATGATCCCCGACCGCCGTGGTTTCAGGTTTGCGTTTAATGCCAATGCCGAAGTCGCACCGGAGGGCTCACCGAGCGCCACTGTCTCCGTTCGAGCCACGGAAATCAGCCTTCATGGTTGTTATCTTGAGTCGCCCTCGCCCTTCGCCGAGCTATCGCCTGTCTTCGTGAAAATCTTCTATGCAGACGCATACTTCGAGGCCAAGGGCACGGTGGTTTACGTCAAACCAGCCGAGGGAATGGGCGTGGAGTTTCGCGATCTAAAGCCACACTGCCGTCTCGTTCTACAGAAATGGATTCTCGCCGCGCTGCGCAAACAATCGAAACCAGAGTAGTATTCCGTCCCATCACTTCTGTAATGGATTTCACGTTCTTGTTGCGCAATTTCGTAAACGAATGGACGCAACTGATCGAACTCCAGAAGCAAGGCCGGTTCCCCTACGACCGCATGCTCAAGTTCTACGATATGGAAAACATCAATCAAGCGATCGCTGACTCGGAGTCTGGGACAGTCGTAAGGCCCATTGTCCGCATGGCTCATAATTGAATGAAAACTCAAGATATCGCGATCTCCCGCAAGTGACACCTCTTTGAATCAGAAACATCTTCGGAATCGAGAGAGTAGTCACCGAAACAGGAACGGAAAATTTTGGAGGGGCAATCCGAAATTAAAATTCCCCACCCTCCGCGACGTTCCGCGAAAGGTGGGGAAGGTTAATTAACGTGGCGAAGAGGAACTGGTCACCACCTGTTGTCCGGGCCGTGGCAGGCGCCGACGCCCTTGTCGCTGTAAGAGCCGGCGCTCGCCTGCAGCCGCTACAGGAGCTTCCAGTGCCGACTCGAAATCCCACTTGTAGCCGTTCGGATCAAGCGTCAGGGCCATCACACCCCAGTAGTCCCCGGTTGACCCCGCCTCGAGATTCTCTGCGTTGAAGTTCGGGTTGCCGGTAGGATCCTCCAGGTTTGTTTCGTTTCGCGTCCGCTCGTCACAGTGGTTGTGACGACCGGATCGAGTGTCTCGCCGCCGGTGCCCACGATGAATTCCCGTATGCCCTTCTTTGGATCGTGATTCCCGGAGGGGTCAAGCGGGCGGTAGCGGGCATAGAGGTGGTCGTGTCCGTTCAGCACCAAGTCGGCTCTGTGCTCGTAGAGCAGTTGCCAAAAGGCCTGAGCGGCAATGCCCTCTGGGGTGATGCTGTTGGTGGCGCTGAACGTGGGCTGATGCCAGTAGGCGGCTGTGCACGCGGAATGATTCTCCTCGAGATCCTTTTTCAGCCATGCGAGTTCGGCGGCAAACCAGGTGCCGGTGTTCGAGCAGCCGCCCGGCTGCGTCGAGCACTCGATATTGAGCGAGATAAGGTGCCAGGAGCCGAGATTGTAGGAGTACCAGCCATCTCCGACTCCGACTCCCATCCGCCTCCGTTGCGGCCTCCTCGAAGTGCCCCGCCTGTCCATCCGCCCGCGGTATGGGTTGGGGGTTGGGAGTGGTAAGGCCCGGATAGTTGCATGCCGCCGCCAGAGCTGGGTTCGGGCACGGGTCCGAGATCGTAGTCGTCATAGGCATCCTATCCGTTGGGATTGATCTGGAAGCCGTTGAAGTAGGAGAAGTAGCCGTAGCCGGCAACGCCGGTCTCGCCATGCTCGTCATAAAACTCGTGGTTGCCGGGCGCGGGCCGGTGGAGAGATTTAAAAGCGCCATACGTCAAGTCGAACGATTGCTCAAAGTCCGAATATTGGCCTACCTGGTATTGCAGATCTCCGAGCGATCGCGACGAGCGTCAGGCTTCATAGCCTCAATCTGATTCGCAGTGGCCTCCTGGGATTGCCACAGAGAGGTGCTGGTGTAGGGGGACTTGGGGTCGGTGCAGATGTTTCACTCGGCTAGCCTCACCATTCGGCTCCGTCTCGCCTGGCTGGCAGGCGATGTCGCCAACCACCGCCAGCACGGGCGAGCGGCCAGTCTTTGCGTACGGCCACGGATTGTCGTGGCGACGAATTGTGAGTCGCCACTGATTGTCGTTGGAGTTTTGATTCTGTGCCTTTGCCCCAGCTGCAAATGCCAGCACCGAGGCGGCCGCTCCCATGAGCACTGCCGCTCGGAACCTTCCCCCGATCGTCTTCATGCGGTTCCTCCCGTTTTAAACTTGTGGTTGGATAGTTGCCGAAACCGGTGTCTTTATCCCTTCAATATTTCGCGTGCATGTCGAATGTGTGAAAAAGCCGTAACACGGATTATTTCGCAGGTCGTTTGGACCACCAGCTTCGCAGAATCGCTGCATCCCGCTTTGCCCGCGATGCGGCGCTCAGGCGTAGCGAAACAGCGCCTTGAAACCAAAGTCCATGTGCTGCTGGATATGGCAGTGAAACAGCGTGAGGCCCGGCTGGTCGGCGACCAGATCCACCGTGGCGCGTCCAAACGCGGGAACGATCACCGTATCCTTCATGATGCCGGCAGTCGGCTTGCCGTTGAGCTCGACGAGCTCGAACAGGTGCCGGTGGATGTGCAGCGGGTGGGAATCGTCACTGCGATTGTGAAACACCAGCCGGTAGCGGCCTCCCTGCCGGAACACGAATTCCCGTTCATGCGGATATTCCTTGCCGTTGACGAGCCAGTGATTGATCCCATGGGGCCCGCCCGGCACTTTTTCAAAGACCATGTCGATGGTCTGGTCTGGCGCGGGATGCGGCGCGGTCTTGCCAAAGATGGTGTAGTCCCAGCGCGCCTTCGGAGGCGGAAGCCATTGCGCGCGCGGCTGTGCTGATTGGCGTACTCCACCACGATGCCCATGCCGGATTGCCGCGCGGCATCGCGCAGCTCACCTAAAATCCAGACGCCCGGCAGATTCATCTCCACGATCGCATCCACGCGCTCACCCGGGGCGATCTCAATCACATCGACCGGCTGAGGCGTGGGCACGGGATTGCCGTCGAGAGCGATCACCTGAAAATGGTGGCCGGATAAAGCCTATGCGATGAATTTGCGAGGCGCTGGCGTTGAGCAGGTGCATCAGGATGCGCTGACCCGGCTGCACGCGGAGGGGCTCCCCCGCGCCGAGCATTTTGTCGTTGATCGAGTAAAGAGGAGCGCTGACTTCGAGCCCGTTGGGACGCGGGTCTGGAGTGGCGGGTTTTTCGGGCATCGGGTCGTTGGGATCCGCCGCTCCTCGTCCTGATCCATCGTGGTCAGATAAGGCTCCCATTCACGCAGCGCCAGAAAGACCTCTTGGTCGTAGAGCCCAGGGTCATTCGCGGAATCGATCATGAAAAAACCGAACTGGCCGGTGTAGGAGCCGCGATGCAGATCCATCATGGCCATCGGTGTGCGAGTGGTACCATCGCGAACCCGCCGGCTTGGCCACGAATTGATAGCGCCGGCGGCCGTGCGGCGGGACCGGGGGCGTGCCTTCTTCCTCTGCCCCATCCACTTCCGAGGGAACGAACAGGCCATGCCAGTGCACGTATTCCGGAACGTCCGTGTCATTCACAACCTCGACGGTGACGCGCTGGCCCTCGCGCACCCGCAGGAGAGGGACCGGGAACCTTGTTGCTGTAGCCGATCGTGCTGATTACAACCTGAGGGGCCAGCTCGACCATCATGGGTGCGATTCGCAGGGTGAAATCCGCCGCGCGCCCGGTGGCCTTCGGTTCCAATATCGCCATCAGCGGATGCTGTGGCGGCCGGAACCTGCCGGAGCGCTAGCGACTCCGCGAACGCGGGCCGCAGCTTGCCTGCCCCCGCCGCGATCACGGTGGCCCATCCAAGCCGCACAAAATCCCTTCGATTCATTTGATCCTCATCCCGCCTGCAATGCCAACGCCGGCGCGACCGCCAGATAAGCACTGTCGGTATTTCATCCGCAAGGGCACTTCGCTTTCGTTCACGTTAGTCTCTGCCTGTTAATCGGCGCGGAGGACCATACTAACCAATTTTCAAGCGTTGGTTCTTATGAACGCGCTTGTGGGCATCAGTGGACCACTCCCGGATAGCCGGCCAACCGAAAGTAATCCGTCTCATCCGTCAGCCCTAACGCGGGTTGCAGCTTCTTGATTCTCGGGTGGCCCATCGCAAACGGTGGGTTACTCCACGCTCCCTCAAGATAGGAAGCTCAACACCGCGCCAATCAATGCCGTCGCGATGACCACCATCCAGGGCGGCGCTTTCCATGCCGTGAGAGTAAGGAACGCGGCCAACGCCACCACGAAATCCGCTGGCTTGAGGACAACACTCGTCCACACAGGCTGATAGAGAGCCGCCAAAAGAATCCCGACGACACTGGCATTCACACCCGCAAAGACGGCGCGACTCTTCTCGTTAGACCGCAATTGATTCCAAAACGGAAGCACGCCGATGACGAGAAGCAGGCCGGGAAGAAAAATGGCGATGAGTGCGATGGCCGCGCCGAGCGCTCCGTGCGGCGGAGGTTGCACCACGGCCCCGAGATAGGCGGCGAAAGAAAACAACGGTCCCGGCAGGGCTTGGGCCGCGCCATAGCCTGCGAGAAACGTATTGTTATCGGTCCAACCGCTGCTGACCGTCGCCGCTTGCAGTAGGGGAAGGACCACATGCCCTCCGCCAAAAACCAATGCGCCGCTGCGGTAGAAAGCTTCGAAGAAAGCAATCGCATGATTGTGACGAACTGCCAAAAACAAAGCCGGACCGACGAGAAGAATCACGAAGACCAGGAAGGACGCTACCGCAACAGAACGTGAGATCGGAATCCTTGGCTGACCAGAATTCTCTTGCGCTGTTCTTCGACAGAAGACCAGACCAAGCCCTCCGCCCAGCGCAATCGCAGCGAGCTGACTCGAAGGGCGCCCCGAAAGCAGAATCACTGCAGCAGCGATCACCGCGATTGTCGCGCGTGGTCGATCCGGCGTCAGTGTTCGCATCATCCCCCAGGTTGCTTGTGCAATCACGGCAACCGCCACGAGTTCCAGCGCGTGAACGACGCCGGAACCGACCCGGGTCGAAAACAGTGTGTGACCGGATGCCACAGCGAACATGAGGAACGCCGAAGGCAACGTAAATGCCGTCCAGGCCGCTAGTGCGCCCCACGCTCCTCCGCGCAAAAGCCCAATAGTGAAGCCGACCTGGCTACTGGCAGGGCCGGGCAGAAATTGGCAAAGGCCCACGATGTCTGTATACGTCGTTTCGTCCACCCACTTGCGGCGGACAACAAACTCCTCGTGGAAATAGCCCAGGTGCGCGATGGGGCCGCCAAAAGACGTACACCCGAGACGCAGGTAGGCAAGGAAGATGGTCCAAGGGGATACGAAGGCTGCGCTATCGCGGCTCATGGTGCGCGATTCGCTCACACGAGCCAGCCTGATGCTTGCTCGGCAGGCATGTCTTGTGTTCCCCTCCCGCTCACACGTAGTCGAACAACGTCATAAACCCAAAATCCATGTGCAGTTGCTGGTGGCAATGAAACAGCGTCAGTCCGGGATTGTCCGCCGTGAAGTCGATTTCGACTTCCTGGTAGCCGCCCACCATAACGACATCCTTCATCACGCCCGCTAAGGATTTTCCCCGCAATTTTGGTGAATTCAAAACTGTGCCGGTGCAGATGGATCGGATGAATGTCGTCGCTGGCATTGCGCATCCGCAGGCGGTAGCGCTTGCCTTCGCGCGAGATGGTACGTGGCGCTCATCGCGCCGCTCGTAAACACTTTGTCGTTTATGGCCCAGAGATTGAACCCGTGGTCTGCTGCGTTTTGCTTCGTAAACGTCATATCAATGACTTCGTCCGGCTCGCGAGCAGTTGCGCTCGGCTTCGCGAAATGTGCATAGTTCCAGTGAAAAGGCTTCGGCGCGTATCCACGCGGCTTTCCTTTTTGTTCCGCGTATTCCACCACAATCCCCATGCCGTGACCGCGGTCATCGTCCGCAAGATCACCCATGACCCATACGCCTGGATGATTCATCTCGACAACGGCGGAAATTCTCTCCGCGGTCCCGAGCCACAGCACGGGAACTTCGGCGGGCGTCGGGAACGGTGTTGCCGTCGAGCGCGACGACTTTGAAGGAATGTCCCGGCAACGCCAGGCTGCGAATCTCCGTTGCGCTGCCGTTCAGAACATGAAACAGAACGCGCTCGCCCCGTTTCACTCGCACCGGCTCGCCGTGCCCCAGCATGCGGCCGTTAATTGTGAAGTAGCGATAGCCGACTTCGTAGCCGTGCGGCATCCCTTTTGCGAGTGACGCTTTCATCGAGGACTCGCCCGGCGGTTTCCAGCTCTTTGACTCGCGTGGCGGGCGCCAGAAAATCTTGGGCCATGTCGCCGCCCTGGCTGAGCGATGGCTCGAACTCTTTGAGAACCAGAAAGACTTCCTGGTCGTAGCTCCCAGGCTCATTCTTCGGCTCGATGTAGACCGGACCAACCTGGCCGCTATATTGCCCCGCGTGAAGATTCGGCGCCCGCGCGATTGTGCGTGTGATAGAAACGGAAACCCGCCGGCCGTGGAGTAAGTTATCCGGCGCATGCCATGCGCCGGGATAAAAGGCGTGCCTTCTTCCGCTGCACCATCCACGTCGGTGGAGAACAATCTGGCCGTGCCAATGCAGCTGCTCGGGAGTGTCCGTGTCGTTGTGCACGTCGACCGTCACGGCCTGACCCTCTTTGAATCGCAACAGTGGACCCGGAAATTGACCGTTGTAGGTGATCGCCGAAACGATGCGCTTTGGCGCTATCTCAATCGCACTTGCTTCGATACGCAGGGTATAGTCTGGCGGGCCGGTTTCGGGCTGTGTCGTAGGTAGCCCCCATGATCGTAGAGCGAGCGCCGCCGCCAGCCTGACTGAAGGTCCGGCCCCGAACATACCAGCGCCTGCTGCTCCTGCCAGCTTGAGAAAGCGCCGACGAGATGTAACTCCCTTGCGCACCAGGCTGCCATCCTAATTTGATATCGCGCTTATATGCAAACAATGGCCAATAGGAAGAATGTCGACCGAACGCATAAACTCCTTCATGGCCGGCAATCCTCAAGTAATCCGTTTCATCCGTCAGTCCAAGCCCGGGTACTGAGGGCAGGATGCCCCTCATCCTTGATGTTCCCTTTAGCACACATTGCCCTGGTACTAGAGTTCTCCAAAATTAGGACTTTTGGGGGATTCCCTAACTCCTACAACGCTTTCATCCTACCCAGTGAAGCAGGGGCGGGCGACTCATTTGCCGCAGCTTATGAGCAATCCACAAAACCGTTACGAAGTCTTTGAGAGCCTCGGCACCGGCGCCACCAGCCGTGTCGATAAAGCTCGCGATACGGTCATTGGACGCACTGTCGCGGTAAAAACCTTGCTTCGAGGTTTCGGCTCCCGCGATCTCCAGCAGCAATTCCTGCGCGAAGCCCAAATCATCGGCGGCCTCTCCCATCCCCACATCGTGGCCCTCTACGACGTCGGCACCAACCAGGACGGCGCGCCCTATTTCGTCATGGAATACGTCGAGGGCAAAACTCTGGAGGCTTTTTTTGACTCTGGGCCTCTGCCACTCTACCGGGCCGCCGCGTGGGCGGGCGATCTTGCCTCGGCACTGGGTCAAGCGCACCGCGCAAATGTCATCCATGGGGACGTGAAACCCGCCAATATTCTCGTCACTTCCGAAAATCAAGTGAAGCTCGGCGACTTCGGCGTTGCCCGCTTTTCGACACAAGCATCCGGCAGCGGTAATCTGATGGGCACTCCGGCATATCTCTCGCCCGAACAGATTCGCGGAAGTTCGCAGGACAGTCGCTCCGACCTGTTTTCACTGGGGATCGTTCTTTACCAGATGTCGACGGGCTTTCGGCCGTTTGATGGTGATTCCGTCGAAGCCGTGTGCGCGCAAATCGTTTCGAGCACACCCCCACCACCATCAAGTTACAATCCAACGTTTCCGCCTGCGTTTGACGACGTTGTGATGCGCTGCTTGTCGAAAAATCCCGAAGAGCGATTCCCAAGCGCCGAAGCAATGGCCGCAGCCGTCTATCCCTTCGCGCGAAACAAGCAGACCGCACCTTCAAAGGCCCACCCGGACGCAACCCAACGAATCAAGCTCTCGTGGTGGAACAGGCCTTTTCAGCAAAAGGATAAGTTGGCAGTCGCAGCCGCTCTTCTCGTTCTCGTTTCCGTCGCTGGGACTTTCCGCGCCATCCACAAGCGCTCGATCCCCAGCCTAACCGCTGCTGCAGCCACGGTGGATAGACCTTCCGTCACGCCGGACCGCGGTGCCGTAGATTCAACAGTATCAACTTCAGCTACCGCTATCGCTTCACCTGAAGTCTCGGAAGCGCCGCAAACAGACTCCCCGTCGCTCTCAACAAAACCCGAATCGCCGCTTCCAAGCATAACCACTCCGCCGAGCCCAAAGTCTCCCGCGCGGGCTAAATCCTCCGTGGCCGGGCAACACGCTTCCGCTTTGAAGACCGGACCGGAGCGCGACGCATCGCATGCACAGTCTTCCGGCACTGTCCCGTCCACCGCCGCCCAGCCCTCTCTTCCCAAACCCCTCGCTTCCCTTCGCGTGGAGATTGTCTCCGCCATCGCCGAGGAGACGCTGGCCGTATATGCCGGCCAGGATGTCCTGGTGTCCACGCGGCTCGACTCCGCGCATCTGGGTGAAGCTCTCGAGTTCGACTGCCCGCTCTCGGCAGGCACCCACCCCCTCCGCGTCGTCCTCTATCACGCCGACGACAGCCTGCACCTGCAAAAAGAAGGGTTTGCGAAATTGTCTCGGATGGTTCGAACACCCTCGACATTCGCGTGAATCGCCGCTCCAAACTTCTCATTCGTAAAGAAGCCGCGCTGGAAGTCACGTGGTCAAAAGCGTCTTCAGCCTCAGCTGAGCATACTTCTCCCCAGTTGGCTGCTGCCACTCCGTCACAATAGTTTCAGTTTGCAATAATTTGAAGACTGCTCGACTACAGAAACTGTCTTATAAACGTCTTCCTATAAACGCCTTCCTGGGGTCGGAGCTTTCTTGGCCTGAGGGACGAAGGCAGCTCCGACATAGAAAACCGGCAAAACAGGGCCTTAGCCCCTGAGGAAAATCACTACCGGCCGCTTGATACACTTATGAAACAAGTTTAGAAATTAGTGCCCTGCCCCGCAAAGGCCGCGCGTTTGCGCAAGGACGTCGGCGTCGAACTGCGCGGCTTGCCATCCGTTCGTCGAGCAGACTTGCTCCGCGGATAGTCCCAAGGCTCCGCGAAGTCCGCGCCGGCCACGTTTGCGCCGGTAATTTCCGTTCCGCGAAAAACCGCTCCTCAAAAAAACCTCCTCGAAATCCGCGTTTTTCAAGTCCGCGTCCATCAAAATCGTTCCTTTAAATTGCGCTCCGGTCATGTTGGCCTCGGTCAATTTTGCTGAGGAAAAATCCGTCTGGGCCAGCGTGGCGAAGGAAAAACGGAGCGCTCCATTCTCGTGTCTCGCATGTCCGCGCGAGTCAAATCGGCTGCGCAAGCAATTGACCGTTGCGCAAATTTACGTGCGTAAAGCGAGGCGCCTTCCAGCCTGGCGTTCGAAAGCAAAGCGTTCTCGAGCGTGGCAAAGGAAAGATCGGCGCCGCTTAAGTCCGCTCCCGTAAAGTTGGCTCGTCTCGCGTCGGCGGACACCATCACCGTGTTCGACGCTTTTACTCGATCAAAATGGCGTCTCGTAAAACGGCTTCGCGTAAATTGGCTCCTCGCAAATCCGACTTCGGAAAGGTAGGCTCCCTCCAAATTGGCTCGCCAGAATTTCGCGTTCACGAGGTAGGATTTGTAGGCGCGGGCGAAACGCAGATTCATCTCGTTCAGTTTTGCTCCAGGGACAGCCGGGAGCGCTTCGGCGCTCCAATTTCCGTGCGGCGGCGGGCCGGAGAGCGTGGACTCGGTCAACTCCGCATACGGCCTGTAGCCGATGGATTGCATCGCTTCCGAAGCCCACCTCAGCAAATTTGCCTGAGAATGTTGCGGGTCGACAATGTTCGGTCGGAAGGCAAGCCGTGATTCACTCCAAGCGAAAAAATCAGCAGAGCACAGCCCGTCAGCAGCGCCACACGCCCGGTCGCGAGACTCAGCCGCACAAATTCTTCGTTTTCTGCCGAACAAATCACCAGGTTGCAGCACGCGTGCAACGATTGTCGGCACACAGGTCGCCGCCGCGACCGAAAGCGTCAAAAGAAACGCATGCAGCAGAGTTCCGCGAAAATCTTGCCGCACAAGATATCGCAGCCAAAACAAAAACAATGTCGCTGGCACCACCCAATAAGCCAGCACGGTGGCCACTATTGTCTCCAGAACCCAGAAATGGAGAGCGGCCTTCGCGCATCCAGCGGAAATGCCGCCTTACCAGACCCATCAAATACCACGGCCCATCTTTTTCCAAAGTTTGGCCATCCTTGAAAACCGCGGGCAGCCCGACATGCTTCCCCACAAGCGCAACAGTAAAAAATGAAACCGCAAATATAAAATAAAAAGCACAAGCGGCGCGCCCAGATAAAAGCTCGTCATAGAAATGATTTTCGGGAATCTCGCAATGGGGATGGCGGAAGCGTCAACGATCAAGCCGCACGTCGGTGGTCAATCCAATCAGGGCGATGCAGGCGAGACTCGCGCCCAGCATGAAAAAATAAAACCAGCGAGCGACTTTCGACGCATCCGAGATAGCTTTTGTACTATCGAAGGCCGCGATGGTCTCCGGCAGAATCGCATCAAAAAGATTTGTTCCACCAAGACGCCCGACCCACACGCCTTCGGCTCCATAAAGATTAGCGCCCATTAAATTGGCTCCCCTTAGTTCAGTTCCCAGCAAATTACTTTCTCTTAAATCGGCTTGTACGAGACTGGCTCCTCGCAAATTAGCCATCGAAAGATCCGCGCCAATTAAATTTGCGCGCTGAATAAAAGCGCCTTCGAGGTTAACTCCGGTGAGGTCAGAGTGGGAAAGGTTGACTCCACAAAGATCGGCTTTTACGCCCGATTCTCCGGCCGTTTCCACCCAGATTTTGTGTTGATCGAGAATTTCCGCCAGATCCAGCAAGAGAGATCGACCCAGTGGCTTCTTCAGCGGAAGGCTGATTAGAAAGTGGATTCTGCTTATCCTGAATATCCGCAAGCATCGTGAAACTTTCCCCCACTCGACGTTTTTCACTCGAGACGATGGCGGCCATTTATCCGTTCATGGCGCCTACACTACGGCCCACAGTAGCCGGGTCTGGCCGGTCCGCATCGCCGGTTTGCTTGGGGCTGGGTTGCTGCCGGGCGAAACCCATCATCGCCTATAAACGAGAGGAAAATCGCCTGCCCGGAAGTACAGGACGCGCAGAGGTAACTGTGCTGCTGTGGAAAAGCGAGCAGTGAATAGTGGTGAACAGTGAATAGTGAGCAATGAGACGCCAGTGGGACTTCATTCTCAACTGGCCAGGATGGCGGCATGGAGGAATCGCGAAAGCGGCAGCAGAGCTGCCGCACTCCACAAATGCCCGCGAGCGAATTTTCTGAAATGTAAGACGGTTTGTGTCGCGATGCGATTACCGGCTTGGTTATTCGCTTCCTGCCGAAATAAAGTGCTCTCTATGCAGCCGGGCTCCGTCGCAATTCGAGGTAGACGGAGACGAGTCCCCAGATGTAGAGCGCAAGCAGAGCCAGCAGGCAGAACGTCCCGAGCCGCACATAGCGATCGACCATTTGCAGGGCCGTCCAGCCGTACATTTCGGTGAGCAGGCTCGGTCGGAGAGGTTCACGCCTTCGATCTCGCCGAACGGAAGATCTCGAGGGGCCCGCGCCACAGCAGAAAAACGTGCATGAAGGTGAGCGCCCCGATGCCCAGCAATCCCCAGCGCAGACCCCAGCTCTTATACAGGCGACTTTCGCGCGGCGCGTAAAACGTGGCCATCAGCACGATGGCCAGCACCAGGGCGCCGCCATCGCCGAAAAAAACGATCATCGCTTCAGCCGGCGAAGACAAAGAACGATCAGTTGCAGGGCCAGCAGCGCAGCGGCGGCGAAAAGCCATCCCGGACGTTCCATCTTCCACGCCAGAAATCCGGCAAAGCCAATGACGGCGGGTTACCAGCAGAACGATCAGCCAGGAGCGTTCTTGGCCGTGCGGCGTAACCCAGGGCAGCGGCACGGCCCACGGCCGGTGAGCCACGCCGTGATGGCGTGCCCGCTTTCGTGCAGCACCATGGCAAGCATGGCTGCTGCCAGGCGGAAAGGCGTGCCGGCAACGAGGCGCGCCAGTAGCAAGGCTGCGGGAAGCGCGAAGATGCGATACTTCAACTCGGTCCGGACATCGGCGCGGACATTGCTTCGGTCATCGCTTCCGCGATGGGCGTCGTTGGCAGCGCTGGCGGGCTCGGGCCATGCGGGAGGAGCAGACGCAACCACCGCGACGTCCGGATTAACCTGGTTCGCGCCGCTTTCCAGCGCCGCGCGGTAGCGCGAGAAAACGATTCCGCACTTCAGACACTCGGTGGTCTGCAACGGATGATCGAATTGGCATTTGGGGCAGCGCATCCGAATGGCTCAATTCCATTGTAGGAGAGCATCCCGGCGCATCTACTGGCGTCGGCGGCGTGCTGCCGAAACAGGTATTGGCGTTCGGGAAAGACTCTGGCTGCCGGCGGGGTGATGGCGGTGTTACTGAGTCTCTTGTTGAATCAAATTGCTCAGTTCTTCAATATCCAATGGCAGTCCCTTGATAGGTGAGCCGCCGGGTGATGGAGCCATCAGCCGAACGATAGCCAGAGCCTTGAAGACTGCGTCACTCGGTTTGCGATAATCGATATTCGGAATGGTGATTTTCTAACCAAGAAGCGGTCCGACCGATTTCATCTGTTCCAATATTTCCAACATCGTGATCCGATACCAAATGGCTCCCATGTCTGCTCTCGGGCTGTAACCCACGTCGCTAAGGGTGCCCAAGCTAGCCGCGTCATATGAACTTGCGCGGCCCAGATGAGCGGGGTCCTCACGACGTTCTGCCTTTGGCAATCGAGCCTTCATTTTTTGCATCCACTCCCAAGCAATTCGCAGGTCTGCGGGAGCAACCGCCGGAACCGGCCCCGAACCCGGCATGGCAAAGTTAGCGAAATGACCTCGATCCATATTTTAACCTCGAGTTTTTACTTCAAGCCGTAGTCAGCAACTTGGGACAGGTAGAAAAGCTCTCCCTCGGGCGCCCGCCAGTGCGAGCGTGTATAAACATTCCAAGCGCCACCAGCGTACCGACCAAAGCCGGAAGCGGGAGAATGAATACTATAGAACGCCGCGTCGAAACTGTGTATTGAAACAACGCGATCCCTGAGGAGGATGACCGCACGACGCTGACACGGCGATGCACACAACAAAAAGAAAATCTGGCGCAAGGAGCAGAAGACTGGCAATCCGTTTCTTGGGTGACATCTTTGGCCAAGATAGAAAGGCGAGATAAACAAACCCAAAGAGCGCCAGAACAACTACACAAAGCAAAAGCAACCAGGTTCCGTGCATTCCGGCACTATACGCATCCCATTTATCAGGGCACAAGAAATGTCCCCGTATTCCATAGTCCGTTTGAAAAACTTCCGGACTATGCGGAACAAGAGGAAGAATCAAAACTCCCAGACGCAACCCCGGCGTCTGGGGCACCCGGCTTGAAGCGGCAATACGATATGGGCTGTGCAGCTCAGAATGAAGAAGGCAAGCTGACGAAATAATTCCACTGTTAAAGGCAAGCATTATCGATGTAAAGGCGCTCCGGCATACGGGACGTTTAAAACTCCCAGACGCAACCCCGGCGTCTGGGGCACCCGGCTAAACGCCTCGCCCGCAACTTTATTCGCGTCCGAGGCTTCATCCTGGGCCTTTGCTTCAGAACCCCGTTCACGGATGTTTGAGCATTGGCCGCGATCGAGTGAAGATCGAAATCCCCCTTCCCGAAGATTACGGCTAATGCGACTGCCAGAATCCCAGAAGTATGCGGCAAAACAACATACGCGTAGTCCAAGTTTGGACACGAGCCGATACGTTTTGGGCTGTTTCCAGCTAGAAGAGTCTGTTGAGAGACTCTGTTCTGCGAGGCCGCAAGTTGTTGCTCAATGTTGGAGAGACGCTCACTTAGCGAGAGCCCAGAGTCTCCGCGAGTCAATCGGTGGCCGCAACTTCCGCAGAACGCTTGGCTATCAGAGCTAGTCGAAGAGCAGTTCTGGCAAATCATTTTCCCGATACTCCTTTCGTGGCGTACCAGCCAAAGTCATGCGGTCACCATCGGAACTAGCGGAACATAGCGAAAGAGTATAGAACGGCTGGTCTCTCGACGATTTTTTGGAGTGAACAGGCCAACGAGCTTGTGGAAAACATAAGGACGAACGGGGCGCTTCCTAATTATTTTGCCTGAAACTGTGACTGAGTTCGGGCATAGGTCGTCCGAGGTTAGGGAGCGTTCCGTCCGTTCACGGTTTCCTAGCGACCTACCACTGGCCATCAATGTAGTTATATCTCTCTCCCGAAAACGCGACAGCGATCTGGATAGGGTCCTTCGTCTGCTTCACATTGGGAATCGTCACGGAGAATGGCAGAGTAAATCCCCCCATCAAATTCCCAGATACACTGGTTTGTGCACTGCCTATTTCGTAGCCGCCAAAATAAGGATAGAAGGATCCGGATTTGTCTTTCTCCCATTTACTGCGTACGAAGTACGGATAGGGGCGGACGCTGAAATTTATAGTAATCGTACTTACATTCAGCTCCTTGGGATTTCCGATTCGACCTGAGAGGAAGAGACCCTCCTGGGTGTAGCGCACAGTGTCAAAATGAATCGAGTATCCGTTATTGAGGAACTGGATCACTCCGACATCAGGGCTGGCCAGACCCTCAGACTTTGCATATTGGCTAGCCGCCTGACTGAACTCCACGTCGAGAATTGAAGTCCTCAGTGATTTTGTCTGACGCCACAGCCACCAGGTGGTCACAACAAGCGAGAGAAGGACAAGGGCGAGAACTCCAGAACAGGCTGCGACTAACCGGCGATAACGCCTCTCTAGCCGGTCTAGGCGATCCGTCGGAGATTGGAGTTGATTTTCAGTAAGAGGAGTGTTCATGAGTTCGCCTCCATCATCTTCGCCAGGGCAGGGTCCCTTGGACATACGGTATATCACAATTATCTTGTGGAAACTGCGGGCTGAGTTCGAGCAGCGGTCATCAGACGTAAAACTGGCCGTCTGTGCCTGGTTCTTCCCCGGCGATTTCTGAAGGAACAAAAGACGGGCACGATGCCTTCGCGACTCCCTTCGCAGCTCAGGGTGAACAGGCCAAGGAATAGTGCCCCTACGAGAGGCGAGGACCGCACAGGCTGAAGCCTATGCCACCCGGCAGCCCAAATCGAGCTAGGTCTCTTTGCAGAGCACAATCTTTCCGTCCCGTGTCTGCGACGCTGGCAATGACCCATTGACCATCCGCACGGACAACGTTGAACAAGTCGGTGCCGCAGTCGTTGCCACCTTGCCGTCCACCAAAAACTCGAAAGGAGCCCACACCACCGCCAGATCGTTATCGATCCGCACGAGCGGATCATGAATTCGCTCCTGAATCTGCGTGGTGCCAGGTTTTCCTAGCCGGGTGGCAAAATCTTCAAAAGTCATCTGAGTCGGCTTGCCGTCCCTCATCAGCACCATCGTCCCGCCGTAGAGCAACGGTTTCTTGATCGCCGCGGCGTCGCGTTGTGCCATGCCATCAAACAATTGCGTTATAGGCGCCAGGACCGCCTGCTCCTCAGCGCTATCGATCGAAGGAATATGGCGGTCGAGCCCCGAGCCGGTGCCCGAGCCAGTGGAAGTCCGAGCGGTTGCCGCAGAAAGCGAAGAAATGAGAAAAACGGCAAACGCTGTTGCAACCGCAATGGAAAATAACGAGAGCAGTGAACGGAAGATGATTTTCATGGGCACCGATTCTAACCTGCCTTATCCTCGATTCCAAAGTTTTGAGGTGGGAGAGCTCGTAGGAAGTGCGGGAGAGACGGGCACGATGTGAACGGCAATAGAGGAAGGGCCGAGGGTGAAATTATATTTATTGCTCGGTAAAGACTAGGTGTGGTATTTTGGGAGTGGAAGAAATTGCGCCCCGACCTTTGGTCGGGGCTTTTTTTTTAAGGGTCGTTTTCGCGTTGTGCCCTCGTAGGGGCACGGCACGCCGTGTCCGTCTCTGTACCTCCTAATTTAAATGCCGAAAAAACAGAAGAACAGACGGGCACGATGTATCGTGCCCCTACGGGTTGTATTTGTCGAGGTGCCACATCGCGACGTTCTCTTGGATATAGCGCGATGCGTTGGCCAGCTCTTCGCCGTTTCGCAAGACGCGCTCGAAATAATTGCTTTGCCACACTTGCATCGCTCGATTGCCAGCCGTATCTCGCACCAGTTTTGTTACAGCAGCCTTATAGTTGCGCACGATCGTGGGCACCGAACCCGGCACGGCCCTGCGCAATGGCTCAAAGCGCGCCTGACTCGTAGGGGCACGGCACGCCGTGCCCGCTCTTCGATGGAGAGGATGCCATGGACGTGATTAGGCATTACGACGAAGGTGTCGGCGTTGACACCGGGAAAGTGATTGGGAATATCGACCCAGCAAGCACGCACGATCTCGCCGATCGGACTGAGGTCCATGCGGCCGGATTCAACCCTGCCAAATAAGCAGTGTTTCAGGCATGCACAGATCGTCACGAAGTAAGCCCCCGGCTGATAATCCATGTATTGCAGTCGGATGGATCTACGGGCGGGGAGACGAAGCGCTTCGCTCATCAACGCAGATTACCACAAACTTATATTTAATAATCGGAATAAACCCAAGACGGGCACGGCGTGCCGTGCCCCTACGAATGGACGAAAACATGAAAAGCAAAGTGCTGGATGGCGTAGAGATTTGGAAGCAATTTGAGGATTTGATGGTTCCTGGGCTGCGGCTTTCGGTGCTCGAGCGGGCGGTGTATTCGTATCTGGTGAGGCATAGCCGGCTGGAGGGGAAAGCGCGACTGACACTCTCGATGGGCGCGCTCGCGCGTGGGGCGGTGCTTGGAGAGGGGACGGCGCGGAGGGGAGTGCGGGGGCTGGCGGGCAAGGGCGCGCTGCGTCTGGCGGAACGAGGGACAGAGAGGACACGTGATTTTCGTGCGGCTGCCGGAAGAAGTGCGCGGGGTGAGTGCGGGAAAAGATGTACCCGGGAGAGGCGGAGCGACTGCGGGGCGCGGTCAATCTGGAGGAAGCCGACTT
>CAVUCM010000012.1:0-78461 GCA_963740015.1 uncultured Acidobacteriota bacterium
CCGGAGTCCTAACCGTTGGACGACTCCCCTTACCCCGAACCGCGAGGGTAAAAACCCAAAACCGCTCCACCCGATGCCTGCTCCAAAAACGGAAAACTACTTAACTTCTTTGTGCCCGGTGTGCTTGCGGCACGTATTGCAAAACTTCCGAGTCTCGACGCGCTCGGAGTGCTTCTTCTTGTTCTTGGTCGTCGTGTAGTTGCGGTTTTTGCAATCGCCGCACTGCAACGTAATGATTTCTCGCATGATTTAATTCCTTCTCTTGCCCGGCCCTCGATCTGCGAGGGGAAAATCGTTACTCGATGATTTCCGTTACGGCGCCCTTCGCTTACGCTCAGGGTAAACCGGCGCCTATTCAATGATCTCTGTTACCGCTCCGGCGCCGACCGTATGGCCGCCTTCGCGAATCGCGAACCGCAATCCCTTTTCAAGAGCGACTGGCGTGATCAGCGTTACTTCGCAGCTCACGTTGTCGCCTGGCATCACCATCTCGACGCCTGTCGGCAGCTTCACATCGCCGGTCACGTCCGTCGTCCGGAAGTAGAATTGCGGCCGGTAGCCCGTGAAAAACGGTGTGTGCCGTCCGCCTTCTTCCTTCGTCAATACGTACGCTTCTGCTTTGAACTTCGTGTGCGGCGTGATCGAGCCCGGCTTGCAAACTACTTGCCCGCGCTCGACATCGTCTTTTTCCGTGCCGCGCAAGAGCAAACCAACGTTGTCGCCAGCGAGCCCTTCATCCAGCAGCTTGCGGAACATTTCGACGCCCGTCACAATCTTCTTCTGCGTCGGACGGAATCCCACGATCTCGATTTCTTCGCCAACTTTCACTTTGCCGCGCTCGACTCGGCCCGTAACCACCGTTCCGCGGCCAGAGATCGAAAAAATATCTTCAATCGGCATTGCGAACGGCTTATCGATTTCGCGCACTGGCTGCGGCACGTTCTTGTCCACCGCGTCCATCAAATCGTCGATCGACTTTTCCCACTTCGCATCGCCATTCAACGCTTGCAGCGCTGAACCCTTTACGACCGCAATCGTGTCGCCAGGGAATTGATAGCTCTTCAGCAACTCGCGTACTTCCAGCTCCACGAGTTCCAAAAGTTCCGCGTCTTCCACCATGTCGCACTTGTTCAAAAACACGACAATCGCTGGAACGCCAACCTGCCGTGCAAGCAAGATATGCTCGCGCGTTTGCGGCATCGGTCCATCGGTCGCCGCAACAACCAGAATCGCACCGTCCATTTGCGCCGCGCCGGTGATCATGTTCTTGATGTAGTCGGCATGACCCGGGCAATCCATGTGCGCGTAATGCCGATTCGGCGTTTCGTACTCCACGTGCGAAACGGCAATCGTAATACCGCGCTCGCGCTCTTCCGGCGCGTTGTCAATCGAATCAAACGCGCGGAATTGCACCTTCGGGTTGTGCTTCGACAGCACTTTCGTAATCGCCGCCGTCAGGGTCGTCTTGCCATGGTCAATGTGACCAATCGTCCCAATATTACAGTGCGGCTTGCTGCGCTCGAATTTCTCCTTGGCCATTTTCCTCTACCCTCTGCGTCAAGTCTTCTCTTCTGCTTCTGAATCTGGAGCGGGGGACGGGATTTGAACCCGCAACCATCACCTTGGAAGAGTGAGACTCTACCGTTGAGTTACCCCCGCCCTTTTACTGCAAACTTTCCTGCGACTGCGTCCTTCTAATTCTGGAGCCTGGGACCGGGATTGAACCGGTGACCTCGTCCTTACCAAGGACGCGCTCTACCAACTGAGCTACCCAGGCCTAACCCGAGTTCCCCCAAAATCACCCGTTCTTGGCGCACTATTCCCGAGCAGCGCCTTTGCCGCGAATTGGTCCTCGCTCGAACATCGCTTAGTGCGATTGCCCTGCGGTTTCCTGATTACGAACGATCACCCAAGGGATCGGCCGAATCGAACAGCGAGCGACTGGTGGACGGGGAAGGATTCGAACCTTCGTAGCCCGCAAGGAGCGGCAGATTTACAGTCTGCTGGTTTTAGCCACTCACCCACCCGTCCCGCGAAAACAAAAGGACGCTAGCTGCTTGTCCCCAAAACTTTTTCAGGCAAATCCTCGCGCTCGAAACTTCCGTAAAAGCGAAAACACAAAAAGGACTCGTGTCAGAAGACACCAGCCCGTTTATTTTTCCTGCAAGGATTTGCTCCGTCTCACTCCCCTGCCAATTCTTGGTGGAGCTGGCGGAGGGAATTGAACCCCCGACCCTCTGATTACAAATCAGATGCTCTACCAGCTGAGCTACGCCAGCGTCGCTCAAACCGAGTAAGAATAGCAGAAGGGGCAAGTAAATTGCAAGGGGGTCAATCGAATTTGGAGCACGTCGGGGACCAAGTCTGTGGAAAACCTGTTTCCCTGTGTCGCACTGCTAGCGGCTCTATCTTTCGATTCCTCTATAGTTTAGCATAAACCCCGCGTTTCTGGACGATGCAAGCCAGGCCGATGCCGAAGGCTCCAATTTATTCCTAAAATTTGGCCTCTCCCGGGCGTGCTTCGTTTGATCAGAAACGCAGTATACACACATTGTCAAATATCGAGGCGTTGGTGCCAACCCGATGAACTGGCGAAGGATTTCTGCAATCATTGCAGGCGCGATTGTGGCCGGCGCTGTTGCGCTGTACGGCTACCATCGCTGGGGCGGTTTTGGTTCCAACCCGCGCAACGACCTTCTCTCGCAGATGCCCGCCGATGCCAGCGCAGTTCTCTTCATTGATCTCGACGCGCTGCGCCAATCTCCGTTTCTCGCCGAGCTATATAAATGGGCGCCGCAGCCCAAGACCGACGCGGACTATTCCCAGTTTCTGCAATCCACGGGATTTAATTACGAACGCGACCTGGATCGCGTGAGCATCGCACTCTTGAAGCACGGTCAAGAGAGCACACTGCTTATCGTGGCCGAAGGCCGATTCGACCGAAAAAAAATCGCCGCATACGCATCGCAAACAGGCACGGAATTGAGGGGCAAAGAGTTGGAGTAGGGGGACGGCGAATCACGTTCACATTCTTGCGCAGCGATCGCATCGCGTTGACAAACGATGCCAGCCTGGAATCCTCGCTATCGCAGCCGCATGCTGACTCGGACACAGAAGCCTGGCGCGAGCGATTCCGCCGGCTCGCGGGCTCGCCGGTATTCGCCGTTGTGCGGCAAGATGCCGGCACGGGAGCAGCATTAAGCGCGCACGCCCCCGGCGGGCTGCAATCACCTCAACTCTCGGCTCTGATTGATCAGTTGCAGTGGATCACTGTCGCGGCAAAACCCGAAGCTGACCATCTGCGCGTCGTGCTCGAAGGCGAGGGCACGGCGGATGCGCCCACCAAACAGTTGTCCGACGTTATCAGTGGATTGCTCGTGCTGGCGCAGGCCGGGCTCCACGATCAGAAGTTGCGCCAACAGCTGCAACCCGACGTGCGTGAGGCCTACCTGGAACTGCTAAAAAGCGCGGACGTCTCGCGGATCGATCGCGGCGAGACTAAGTCAGTCCGGCTGATGTTTGATCTAACGCCCCAGTTCCTCGCCGCTGCGCGTACTCCGACGCTGCCCGCCTCGCCTGAGGCAACTCCAAAAAAGCCCTCGCCAAACAAAGGCACCATCCGAAATTGACCATGCCCTCAATAAAAAATGCCCCGAAAAAAACCGGGGCGCGAGGAATTCACGGAACCAAGCAGTTCGCAGCTAGTCGCCTACAGTACTTCCCTTCATATAGCGCCAAGGATTCACCGGCGCATTGTTCACGCGAACTTCATAGTGCACGTGCGGGCCAGTTGAGCGGCCGCTGATGCCCGTGTAACCGATGACCTCACCGCGCTTAATACGTGTGCCAGGCACCGCGGAGAAGGACGAAAGATGCGCATACCAGGTGCTGATGCCGAAACCATGATCAAGCACCACCAGGCGTCCATACCCGGAATGGTTTTCAGCGATGGTCACAATGCCATCTGCCGTTGCATGAACCGGCGCGCCGTAATCAGACGCTACGTCAACGCCCGTGTGAAACGCGCCTTCACCGTTGAACGGATCTAGTCGTTCGCCGAAGCTGTCCGTGATGTGCCCCATCACTGGCCAGATCGATGGCGTATAGGACGAATCGGCAAAATTCATCACCGGCATGAGTTGCATACCGCTGGCAGAGACGGCAATGACGGCCGCGTTCCTCTTCAAAAAGGTGTACTGCTCGATGGAGCGGTCGAAGGCGTCTTCCGGCGTGACTTGGCTATCGGTCGAATCGAAGGCCGCGGGATGATAGCGGAGCACGCCGTAAGTCATGGCCACTTCGGTGGCTAGAGATTGGAGAGAGTCGAGGCGCTGATTGGTGTCGTTGACCGTGCTCTGGAGTTGCTGATACTGCTTCTTAAGAGTTTCCTGATCATGGCGAAGAGCGTTGTAGTTGCCGACCTTCCAAAGCATTCGGGAGTAAGAACCGACGGCAGCAATCACGGTAACAGCGCCGATGAGGGCTAGCACGGCAAGGCTGTGCAGCACGTACGCCGGGATGACAAGCTTTTGCAGCTTGCCAGGCGTCGTCGCAATATAAAAGGTGTAGTTCTTGCTCGTAATCACAAACTTGGCCCCTCAGGCCTTTACTTGTCGAATGCGGGCTTTGTGCCCTGACGCCCGCGGAAGAAAACCACTCTGAAACTTGAACCTGAACCGTAAGTTTCAGTTTGCAACTGCGCTCATACTAAATTCTGTAGGGCTGGCAGTCAACCCTGTATTTTGCGGTTTGAAGAACAGGGTGTGAATAACCGTCCTCCTGTCCCGGAGTACAGGATGGCCACGGCTACTACGCATTGTCGGCTGTTTTGGGAATTTCTTCAACTCTGCGAAAAGAGCAGCCAGAGCTATACTCAACGCCAGCTATGAAGAAAACAAAGCACCTATCTGCCAAGCGCCAGGGACTAGGGGAAAGTGGGGTCCTAGCACGGATCGAAGCCCTCGCGGCTCGCACGCGAGTTAGCGGCTCCGGTGTCCGTCTAGGAATCGGCGACGACGCGGCGCTCTTCAAAGTTAAGAGTGGATTCGACCAGATTCTTACCTGTGACTGGTTCCTGGAAGGCTCGCACTTCCTTCGCGACAAGCATCCGCCGGATGCAGTGGGGTGGAAATGCCTCGCCAGAGCTGTTAGCGATGTAGGCGCCATGGGAGGCATACCTCGCTGTTTCCTGTTGAGTCTGGCCCTTCCCACATCGCATACGGGCGCCTGGCTCGATCAATTCCTGGGGGGACTTCGGCGCGCAGCCGAGCGATTTGAGTGCGTTCTGGCTGGCGGCGATACGACGCGCAGGCAGGACATCCTTATCAATGTAACTGTTGTAGGTGATGTGCGAATAGGGCGAGCAGTTCTACGGTCCGGAGCGCGCCCAGGCGATGTTATTTTCGTAAGCGGGCGGTTGGGTGAGGCAGATCTGGGCCTCGAGAAAATTCGCAAGAGCAAGCGGCAGGCAAACAGCCGCGATCCCGTCCTGAGAAAGCATCTCTACCCGGAACCCCGCCTGGCGTTGGGCCGCTGGCTAGCTGAATGTCGCCTGGCTTCGGCGATGATGGATCTCTCGGACGGTCTCTCCACCGACCTGCCGCGCCTGTGCGCTGCGAGCGGGGTGGGGGCTAGGATCGAAACTGCAAAGATTCCCACAGTCCAACTTCCCAAGGATGGGCGCGGCGGCACCAGCGTTCCGCTTAATTTGGCTCTACATGGCGGCGATGACTATGAATTGCTCTTCACGGTGCCTCGAATAAAGGTGAAACAGATTCCCTATTCCCAAAATGGAACGCGTCTCACGGTGATCGGCGAAATCACTAAGGGGAAGACCTTGCTGCTCGTTGATGAGGGTGGCCACGAAGCGCCCCTGCCAAACCTGGGGTGGGACCCGTTCCGCAATCCCCGATAAGGGGCAACAACTGATCCCTCGCGTTTAATCAAACTGAGTACGAACCTTCGCTAAACCGCGGAGCGAGCGAAGGAGTATGAGAGCGCCGCCGCTAAAACCCAGGAGGATCTCCCGACGTGGTAGCCGGTGCCGCTGTCGCTTTGTTTGGCGGCGTAACGACCGGAGGCTTCTCCCGGGGGGCCGCGGGTTCGTCTGTTTCCGGTAGGGTATCGGGCGTGTCTACATTGACCTTGTGTTCTAGCGCCTGCTGCTCGAGCGTTACGACGTTTGCGAAATCGAGCGGCGGCTGGCCTTCAAGGGCGGTCTTCATAAACTCCAGCCAGATCGGAAGCGCTGCCCGCGCACCGGTTTCCTTTTTTCCCAGCGAAATTTGCTTGTCGTCGAAGCCCACCCATACGCCGCAAGTCAGCTGCGGAGTAAAGCCCATGAACCAGGCATCGGTGTAGTCCTGCGTCGTGCCGGTCTTGCCAGCTGCGGGGCGGCCGAGGGCTTTGGCCTGAATGCCAGTCCCAAACTGAATGACCTCTTCCAGCATGGCCGTCATCGTCCGCGCCACTTCCGGCGAAATCACATCATGCACTTCGGGATGCGCTTCTTCGAGCAGCGCGCCGTCATAACTTGTCACGCGGCGAATCATGTGCGGATCGATGCGAATTCCGTCATTCGGAAAAACCGTAAAGGCAGAGACATGCTCGAGCAGCTTCATATCGGCCGCGCCCAAAACTAGGGGGAGATATGGCGGGAGCGGCGTGGTAATTCCAAATCGCCGCGTCATATCCACGACGGAATTGATGCCAACTTTTTCCGCCAGCTTGACGGCGGGAACGTTGCGAGACCCTGCCAGAGCACGGCGCAGCGTAATGGTGCCTTCATACTTCTCGTCATAGTTGTGCGGCGAGTAAGGCTGCCCGCCGCTGATCACCGTGAACGGTGTGTCGACGATAGTGTCGAACGGCGATGAGCCTTTTTCAATGGCGTCGGCATACAGATAGACTTTGAACGAGCTGCCCACTTGCCGTACGGCCTGCGTGGCGCGATTGAATTTCGAATCTTCAAAGCTGTAGCCACCCACCATGGCTTTGATTTCGCCGGTCGAATTGTCGATCGCCATCATGGCGCCCTGCGGGGCAGGCTGCTGCTCGAGCTGAACGCGAGCCGTAGCCTCATGAAGCTCCTGAATGGAGAACTGCGCGAGGTCGCCAACTTTCAGAAGATCCGAAGGCTTTTTGCGGCCGGTCCAGGCGAAATCCGGCGGCGAAAGAATCGCGCGGTAAGAACCGATCTTGATAGTCGCGTACTTATCGTCCACGGAAAGGACTAGGCCGGTGACATACGAGCCTTTTTCGATGGGATGACGCCAATCGTCGTCGTCGTAGCTATCGAGTTTGCCGAGATTGTCGCGCAGAATGTTGGCAGGCTCTCCGCGCCAGCCGTGGCGCCGGTCATAGCTATGTAGGCCGTCGCGCAGAGATAAATTGGCGGCTTGCTGCATCTTGATATTCAGTGTGGTGTAGACGCGCAGTCCGCGTTCGTGGACGGCTTCCGTGCCATACGTCGATTCCAAGTATTTGCGAATCTCTTCGAAGAAATACGGGGCCAGGTCGTTGCGCGGATATTGCAGGTGCAGGCTCAGCGGCGTCTTTTTCGCTGCTTCCTCTTCAACAGGAGTGATCTTCCCTTCCTCTTCCATGCGATGGATCACGAGGTTGCGACGCGCGAGGGCGCGCGCAGGGTCAGCCAGAGGTGAGTAAATCGGCCCGCGGATCATCCCCGCAAGTAGTGCGGCCTCTTGAAGCTTCAGGTCAGTAACAGATTTTCCAAAATAAAATTGCGCGGCGGCCGCAAAGCCATAGTTGCCATGCGCCAGATAAACCTGGTTCGCATACATCGTGAAAATTTGCGGCTTCGTGTAGCGCCGCTCGATTTGTAGTGCCAGCAAAATCTCCTGCATTTTGCGGCGGAAGCTGATTTCGCTGCGGTCGAGGAAGAGATTGCCGGCGAGTTGCATGCTGATGGTGCTGGCGCCCTGCGCCTTGCCACCATGCAAAATCTTTCGCCACGCGGCTCCCGCGATGCGCGGAAAGTCGATGCCCCAATGCTCTTCGTAGTGCTGATCCTCGATGGCCGTAACCGCGTTGTAGAGAACTTTGGGGCACTGCTCGTACGTCATCAGAATGCGCCGCTGTAGCGCGAAGCTGCCCACAAGCTGCCCGTCGTCAGCATAAACTTCCGTTACAACTGTGGGACGATAGGTCTCCAGCGCCCGAATTTCCGGCAAGTCGCTGGCATACACAAACAACAATCCGCAAGCCGCCCCCAGCGCAATCGAGCAAAGCAGCAGAAACGCGAGCGCAACGCGGTCAATCAGTTTCCATCCGCGAAGTCGCAATGTGATGGGAGGCAGGCTTAGCATCGAAAGACAATTCTATCGCAGAACGAATTCCAGAATCGGATTTTGCAAGAAGTAAGTCGCCTTTCAGGAATCACTTGCAGGTTCGTAATAGCGTTCACCGGAGCAGGCGCGGCAGACTGTTCTCCCGTCGACTACGACTTCGCGCTTGAAATTGATGCCTTCGCCGCAGTGCGCGCACACCACGCGCGGGCCTTTGAACCCGGGCAGGTCTTCGGGAAGCACCTCGACCTTCACCCATTGCTTGTCAAAGAGAACTTCATTCGACAGCGTCGCGTAAGCCTTTTGCTGCCCCGCGTCTTTCGCCATTTCCGGAAACATTTCGCGGGCAGCTTGCTTCGAGGATTCTTTTGCGGCGATACGCACCGCGCGGCCAGTCTTGAGATCAACGAACGTCGCGGCCACTTTGCCCCAGTCGCGGAATTTCAGCGCTCGCTTCCCCAATCTGCAATTGGATACCAGCGCCACGGCATCCGTCACGCAGCGGTCGATCTCAACGTAAGTCACGATGCGCTTGCGCTGGGTGATCGGATCTTCAATCCCCAGCTCCTGCAGCCCCAGCATCGCCAGCCGCACTCCAAGCACTTGCCCCGCGCACAAATGTCCATGCGCAACCGCCGCGAGTTCCAGGTATTCAGCAAGAGTTTTCATGAAGGGCGTAAAAAGCAGTCTACGCAGTTGCCGCGCTGGAAGCGAGCCTAAGCCTTCTCGGGCGCCGACCACGGATGAGGCTGACGTGCTTCCTTAAAAGCGAAGATAGTCATCAGTAGCGCAAGCCCGGAGAGCGCCGCATCTTCCAACACCTTTTGAAGATTGATCGGCTGGGGAGTCGCAAAACAGCCGCAATTAATGTCCATATGAAGGAGATACGCCCGCAAAACCACAGCAAAGAATCCCAGCATGATGGCTGTGAGGATCGGAGCCCAGATGCGCAGACGCCAGCCAATCAGAACGAGCAGCCCGAGAATGATTTCCGTGAAAGGCAGCGCGTGAGCGACGAATTGTACTCCCCAGTCTGGCAGCAACTTGAACGCTTCCACCTGGGTTCCGAAATTCGAGAGGTTCATGGAAATGGAAAATTTCAGAATAAAAAAAGGCCACAGATTCCTGTTCGGAAGAAAAATCTTTGCATAGCCCGCATAAATGAAGATGCAGCCAAGAACCAGGCGGCCAATCCAAATAATCACACGGCGAAAGTTGAGCGGGCTCGATTGCATCACGGAAGGTTTTTTATCCGTCCCATCGAAGATTGTTCTTATTTCTGGCCAAGCAATTGATCCAGAAACTGGCGCAGCGTTTCGTAGTTCATGGCACCAGAGTACGGATAGGTCTGCCCCTTGGAATGGAAGACCGACGTGGGAGTCTGGTTCACGCGATACATCTGTCCGAGCGCGTAATCTTTGTCGATCAGGGGCTCAAGCGTTCCCCCCTTGACCAGCGCGCGGACTTTCGCCATATCCGCGGCGGAAAGCACGGCGGCCAATGTCCCATCTACATCACCGCTCTGTTCCCATTTCTCCTGGTTATCAAACAGAGTTTTCTCGGCCACCTCAACCTTTCCTATTTCTGCCGCCGCTCGCCCATAACGTGCCGCCACGCGCGAGTACGCATGCATTGGCAGCGGAAAATCACGATGAATAAGAAAGACCTTTCCGGTGGTCACATAATTGTCCATGAGCTGCCGGTTAGTCGTCTCGAAGAGAGATTTGCACGCAGGGCACTGAAAATCGCTAAATACTTCCATCACAATGGGTGCGCTCTTCGAGCCGAACGCTTTGTGAGGATCAACATCGTTCACGCCATCTACCGATTCAGGTACGGCTGGCTGGAGCGTGGCGCTCGCTTCCGTCGCCGGAGCCGCAGGCATCACCTCGGGCGAAGAAGCTACATGAGGGGTACTGTAGTGCGCGGCCGCGACGGGATGAATACCTCGGCTAACAAGAAGCCGCCCACAGATCAACACCAGCACAACAGCTACAGCAACAACAGCGCGACGAGTCACGCGACCCTCCTGAAAATGCTCACGAATTGATGAGATGCAATCTCTCGGTCAGATTATCACAGCTTGCTTCTCTTTACTCCCTGCTCGGCTATCCTACATTCTCGCCGCATCCAAGCACCCTGTTTGAGCATCTTATAGTGAGCCCAAAGTGAGATGCAGTCGCTACATTAAGTGCATGAAAGTAATAGCTTTGAAACTAGAATAAGAAAAACTTGACAAAGATGCACTCAAGTTATATACTGCCCCTCGAACTGGACCTAGGAGCACGCCATTGACCTCGGCCCGCTCCGGAACCCTTACCTTCCGGACGGCCAGTGATGTAGACGGGTTCCGGAAGGAATAAGAGACATGAGCAAGATTATTGGAATTGACCTGGGCACCACCAACTCGGTCGTAGCCGTCATGCAAGGCGGCGAACCGGTAGTGATTCCCAACCAGGAAGGCGCACGCACCACCCCTTCGGTTGTCGCCATAACCAAAGGCGGAGAGCGCCTCGTGGGACAAGTAGCGAAACGCCAGGCTGTGACGAATCCCGAAAACACCGTGTATTCGATCAAGCGCTTTATGGGCCGCCGCTACGACGAAGTTGGCGATGAGATGAAGCGCATTCCCTACAAAGTCGTCAAGGGAGAGCACGACGACGCGCGCGTTGAGATTTTTGGCAAGATTTACAGCCCGCCGCAAATCTCCGCGATGATTCTCGGCAAGCTGAAGTCCGCTGCGGAAGATTTTCTGGGCGAGAAAGTCAGCAAAGCCGTGATTACGGTGCCCGCGTATTTTAACGACGCGCAGCGCCAGGCGACCAAGCAGGCGGGCGAAATTGCCGGCCTCGAAGTCGTCCGCATCATCAACGAGCCCACAGCGGCTGCGTTGGCCTACGGCCTCGAGAAAAAGAGCGACGAAACCATCGCCGTGTATGACCTCGGCGGCGGTACGTTCGACATCTCCGTACTGGAAGTTGGCGCCGGCGTAGTCGAAGTGAAGTCCACCAACGGTGACACCCACCTTGGCGGCGACGACATCGACCAGCGCATCGTGGACTGGCTGATCGACGAATTCAAGAAAGAGAACAGCATCGACCTCGGCAAAGACAAAATGGCGCTGCAACGCCTTAAGGAAGCGGCGGAAAAAGCCAAGATCGAACTCTCGCAAATGATGGAGACGGAAATCAACCTGCCGTTCATCACGGCGGGCGCGAACGGCCCTATCCACATGCAGCAAAAGCTGACGCGCACGCGCCTTGAGCAGCTGATGGGCGATTTGCTCGAAAAGTCGATGAAGCCGGTCAGGCAAGCTCTGGAAGACGCGAAGATGTCGCCGAGCGACATTCAGGAAATCGTGATGGTTGGCGGCTCGACGCGTATTCCAAAAGTGCAAGCGATCGTTCGCACGTTCTTCGGCGAAAAAGAGCTGCACAAGGGCGTGAACCCTGACGAAGTCGTCGCGGTTGGCGCGGCAATTCAAGGTGCGGTGCTCGGGGGTGAAGTAAAGGACATCCTGTTGCTGGACGTGACGCCACTTTCTCTCGGCGTCGAGACGCTCGGTGGCGTGATGACCGTACAGATCCCGCGCAACACCACGATTCCGACCCGTAAAGTCGAAACATACTCTACGGCTGCCGACAATCAGCCCGGCGTGGAAATCCAGGTGCTGCAAGGCGAGCGCAAGTTTGCCACGGACAACCGTTCGCTTGGCAAATTCAAGCTGGACGGCATTCCGCCGGCGCCGCGCGGCACTCCGCAAATCGAAGTGACCTTTGACATCGACGCCAACGGCATCTTGAATGTCAGCGCGAAGGACAAGGCCACTAACAAGGAGCAGAAGATCACCATCACTGCTTCGAGCGGTCTGACCAAGGAAGAAGCCGAGAAGATGCGCACCGAGGCCGAATCCCACTCCGAAGACGATCGCCGCCGCATGGAGGAAGTCGAAGCACGCAACCGGCTGGACGGCATCATGTACCAGGCGGAAAAGATGCTCCGCGAGAACCGCGAAAAGATTGCGGAATCGGACGTGAAGACGGCCGAAGACGCCATCGAAGAAGCCAAGAAAGCCATCGCCGAAGGCGGCACGGCTCGCTTGCGCTCCGCAACGGAGAACCTCGAAAAGTCTTTGCACAAGATTGCCGAGGTGCTCTACAAGGCCAATGAGGCGGCGGGCGCACAGCAAGCCGGCGCTGCCAGCGCAGGCGCTGGAGCTAGCGGTGGTGCAGGCGCAAGCTCGAGCGGCGCCCCGCAAGACAAAAAGCCCGGCGATGTAATCGACGCCGAATATGTAGACGTCGACGAAACCAAACGCCCTAACTAACGCAACCTGACTTGTAGGGGCGCAGCATGCTGCGCCCCTACTTGCTTTATTGCTCGTCTCAGAAGCTGTGTATTTGAACTTTTAACTTTAAACTGCTTGCCCTGAGCTCAAGCGAAGGGTCGACCGTTAACGAATTCTCATGGCCACAACTGCCAAACAAGACTATTACGACCTCCTGGGCGTCTCGAAGAAAGCCAACGCGAAGGACATTCGCACGGCTTTCCGCAAACTCGCGCGCAAATACCACCCCGACCTCAACCCCGGCGACAAGTCGTCCGAGGAAAAATTCAAGCAACTGCAGGAAGCCTACGACGTCCTCTCCGACACGAAAAAACGTCAGATGTACGACCAGTACGGCTTTTACAGCGACAACATTCCTGCCGGCGGTCCGGGCGGAGGTGGCGGACACGAGTCCGGCAGCGAAGGCGTAAATTTCGATTTTGGCGGCTTTGATTTCGGCGGCGGATCGGGCGCGCAGGGCAGCAGCTCGAGTTTCCGTGATCTTTTCAGCCAGTTTTTTCCTGGCCGTCGCGGCGGCGCCGAAGAGCCAGAACATGAACCCGGCGGCGACCTCGAATATCAAATCGAAATCGATTTTTGGGATGCGGTTCGCGGCGCCGTCAAGAAATTGACTATCACGCGTCTCGATACCTGCGAGACGTGCCACGGGACGGGCGCAATTGGCTCTCCGCAGACATGCCCCGTTTGTCACGGCTCGGGAACCATCCAACAAGCCGCCGGCAAAATGAAATTTAACGTTCCCTGCACGCGCTGCGGCGGCACTGGCAAAATTCGCAAAGTATGCCCGACGTGTAGCGGCGAAGGCCGCCTGCGTCGTACCGAGACGATCGACGTGCGCATTCCCGCAGGCGTAGCAAGCGGCAGCCGCGTACGTGTCCCCGGCAAAGGCAACGCCGGCACGATGGGCGCGCCTCCAGGCGACCTGTATTTGCGCGTCGACGTGAAGCCGCACACTTTTTTTGAACGACGCGGCGATGATCTCTACACAAAAGTTCCGGTCACCGTGAGCGAAGCCACGCTAGGCGCAAAAGTCGAAGTCCCGACGATCGATGGCCGCTCGCTAGTGCGCATTCCTCCCGCGACGAACAGCGGCAAAACGCTGCGCCTCAAAGAAAAAGGCGTCCCGAGCGCCCGCAATGGCTCGCGCGGCGATCAATACGTCGAGATCCAAGTAATCGTCCCCCAGCCAACAGACGAGCGCGTGCGCAACCTGATGAAAGAACTCGAGACGATAGCGCCGGAAGATCCGCGCAAAGACTTATTCACGAAAGCAGGAGTGTAAAGCCATGCCGCCCACTCCCGCCTGTGAAAATGTAGGGGCACGATTCATCGCGCCCGCCATTGAATTCGTAGGGGCACGGCACGCCGTGCCCGTCTGGTAGAGAGCAACAATGCCACCACGCACCAGAAAACGAGCCAAAGCCGGCTACATGATCAGCGCCGTAGCCGAACTTTATAAATTGCACCCTCAAACGCTCCGCCTTTACGAACGCGTAGGCCTGCTGAAGCCCTCACGCTCGCAAGGCAACACGCGCCTCTACACCGATTCCGACCTCGAACGCCTCGACGTAATCCTGACTCTAGCCCGCGACATGGGCGTCAACCTAGCCGGCATCGAAATCATCCTGAATATGCGCGAAAAAATGGTCGAGATGGAAAAGCAAATGACCGAATTCGCCACAGTTGTCCAACAGGAACTCTCTCGGGTAGCCTCATCGCACATGCAAAACAAAGAACCACGCCACGCCATAGTTCGCGCCACCCCGCGCATTTCGCGCACGTCCTAGCTCGGTCTCCTACAGCTTTTCGAGGTAGTTAGGGTGTCCGTCTGAAATCCAGCCAGCCTTCAGCAAAATTTCGTAAGCAACTTCGCTCAGAGGGCGATTCTCGTTCGAGACCGTAAAGTTCTCCAATCGCGCAAGATTAAGGAGATCGTTCAGTTCCGCCACGCGAGCAACATATTCGAGCTGCGATACGCCCAATTCGCGGTTCCTTATGCGTTGTTCCATCGTGCCGACGCTAGCGGTCAGACGGCACACGACTGCGTCTTTGGCGGATACCGCACTGCGGCACAGTTCGAGTTCAGCATGGTTTTCCACTGCGCGTGCCAGCAAAAGCCGCCCCACACCAAGGGAAGTATAGTTCTCGCAAACAGACTGAAGGTTGCGGTACATCACTCCGTCGTTGCTGGACGCGGACGGAATATGGGCAAGGCCAAACACATCCAAGTCGATAGCCGCATGAACAACGTCGCGCCGGGCAAGAATGTCCGAAGCTTCACCCAGGACGCTTGTCTTACCCGCGCCCATCGAACCCGTAATGATTAGCAACGATTCCGTAAACGCCCCACTATTTTTGATGATGCCATGTTTCTCTGCGAAACCTCTGCTAACTCTGCGCCTCTGCGTTATCTTTTCTCGACTCTCTCCGTGCTCTCTGCGAACTCTGTGTTAAGAAAACCTGCTACGCCATAGCAGCTCGATCCGCTAATTTCCACATTGCACACCTTGCCGTAAGCTCGCAGCAAACGTATGCTGTCCGCATGGCGCTAGAGAATTGCCCGCTCTGCAAAGGAACCGGCTGGAAGCTCGTCCCACGGCCCAATAGTGCCGTCGGCACAGTCGCCGTCGCCTGCGACTGCGGCATGCAAGACCGCGCCGAACGCGTCATCGAGCGCGCCCACATCCCCAAACGCTACGAACACTGCGATTTCGAAAGCTACAGCACGGATGTCGGCGCCACGCCGCAGCAAACCGACTCGCTGAAAAAAGCCAAACTCCTGTCCCAAGGATTTGTTAGAGATTATCCCGGCGCAGCGGAAAAAGGTTTGTTGCTGATGGGCCCGTCCGGCGTCGGCAAGACCCATCTAGCCGTAGCCGCTCTGAAAGATCTAATCCGCCGAGGACACGCCGGCCTCTTCTGCGACTACCGCGAACTCCTAAAAGAAATCCAAGCGAGTTACAATCCAGCCAGCGAATCTACCGAAATGGGCATTCTCGAACCCATCCGCACGGTAGAAATTTTAGTCCTAGACGATCTCGGCGCCAGCAAGCCTTCCGATTGGGTCCGCGACATCGTCGGCATTGTTCTCAACGCCCGCTACAACGAGCGCCGCACTACGATCATCACGACAAACTACTACGACAATCCCGCTCAAGAAGGCGAAGCCACCCGCCTCCCCAGCGGAAAACTAGTCATGCCCACCCGCGAAGATTCCCTCGATCAACGCATCGGCACCCGCATGCGCTCCCGCCTTTTCGAAATGTGCCGCACCGTCGAAATCACTGCCCAGGATTTCCGCCGCGAAAGCACCCAAGCCGGCCGCGCCCGCGCCTGATTGTTCGAGAATCGGTTTCATTGACACGGGGTCGAGGCGGCGAGTATCCTTTTAAAGTTGCAGCGCGCCTCGAAACGCCCGCAGCATTGTCCCGAAAGACCGCTCGGCGGTTAACCTCCTTGTTGGAACCCTGTCTGGGAATTCGCAAGGATTCTTATCGACGTTTTGCGTTATCCCGGCATAGCCGGGCTGGACAGAATAGAAGTCATCTTCCGGAGGCCAACAACCATGTTTTCCGACCACGACAACCAGTCTTCAGCAGCCGCAGCAGCACCCGCACCTGATTCAGAACCAACTCAAAAAACCACTTCAGATGAAGTGAACCCGGCGCAAGCAAGCGCGTCCGAGCCCGTGGCGTATGCCAGCGATGCTGGCGCGGATTCGCACGATCACTCGGCTGCTCCTGCTGCAGTCCCCCAAGAACCTGCGAAAGTCGCGGAAACTCCAGCCACAGCGGAAGCGCATGCGGCAGCCGCTGCACCTCCAGTCGACGCCGAAGCCACAGCTGCCGCCGAAGAAGCAGCCGGCTCAGAAGAGATGAGCAAGCTGATGGAACAGTATGACGAGCAGCATGAAGCTGCCTCGCAGAACGAAATTATCGAAGTAAAGGTCGTCGCCTACACGGAACACGGCGTGGTCGTGGACCTCGGCGGAAAAACCGAAGGTCTGATCCCCGCGGCGGAATTCTCCGAAACGGACATTCCGCGCCCCGAGCCCAACGCCACCATCGAAGTCCAGCGCACCGGCGAGCACAAAGACGGCTTCACGATTCTCTCGTACCAAAAAGTTCTCCGCCGCCGCACCTGGGAAAAAATCGAAGCCGCCTACAAAGCCAAGGAAACCATCACCGGCAAAGTAGTCGATCGTATCAAGGGCGGCCTGGTCGTCGATATCGGCGTCCGCGCTTTCCTGCCCGGCTCGCAATTCGACCTTCGCCCCACGCAGAACCTCGATGATCTCACGGGCAAAGAAGTCCAGGTCCGCGTCACCAAGCTCAACCGCCGCCGTGGCAACGTCGTCGTCAGCCGCCGCGCTCTTCTCGAAGAAGAGCTGCACGCCAAGCGCGCGCAGCTAATGGAAACGCTCACTGAAGGTCAGGTTGTTCACGGCCACGTAAAGAACGTCACCGAATACGGCGCCTTCGTCGACCTTGGCGGCATCGACGGCCTGCTCCATCTCACCGACCTCAGCTGGGGCCGCGTCAAGCACCCTTCCGACGTCGTAAAGCCGGAACAAGAGCTGGATGTCATCATCCTCAAGTTCGACAAGGAAAAGCAGCGCGTTTCCCTCGGCCTGAAGCAGTTGATGCCCGATCCCTGGGTCAACGCCTCCGAAAAATATCCCGCTGGCGGGAAAGTTAAAGGCAAAGTGGTTGGCATCGTCGACTACGGCGTCTTCGTCGAACTCGAACAAGGCATCGAAGGCTTGGTACACGTAACCGAGCTGAGTTGGTCCAAAAAAGCTCAACATCCCTCGAAGCTCTTCAAAGTCGGAGACGAAGTAGACGTCGTCGTCCTGGACATCAAGCCCAGCGACCGCCGCGTATCCCTCGGAATCAAGCAAGCGCTCCCCGATCCCTGGCTGCTGGTTGCGGATAAGTATCCGGTGGGCACCATCGTCACCGGAAAAATCCGCAATATCGCCGAGTTTGGCGCGTTCGTTGAAATCGAAGAAGGCTTCGACGGCCTCGTCCACGTCGGCGATGTCAGCTGGACCGAGCGCATCAAGAATCCGCATGAAGTTTTCAAAAAGGGCGAACCGGTCACCGCAAAGGTTTTGAAGATCGATCCCGAGAACCGTCGCGTCTCCCTCGGCATCAAACAGGTGAATGACATCTGGGGCGAATGGTTCAAGCAGCACAAAGTCGGCCAGATCGTGAAGGGCAAAGTTTCGCGCATCGCCACGTTCGGTGCATTCGTCGAACTCGGCGACAACATCGAAGCTCTCTGCCACAACACGGAGATCGAGGAGCGCAAGCGCCGCGACGAGGGCCATTCACCCATGCACCGCACCAGCACCGGGCCGCTGAAGAGCGCTGGTCCGCTCGAGCCGGGCAAGGAGTACGATTTCAAGATCATCAAGATCAGCCCGGAGACGCGCCGCATCGGCTTAAGCTATCGAGCCGCCGCCAAGCAAATCGAGCGCAAGGAAATCGAGCAGTATCGCTCCACGTCCACGTCGAAGTCTTCTTCGACGGCGACCATTGGCGACGCGCTCAAGTCCAAGCTGTCTGCACGGTAAGCTCGCTCGACAGCAGGGGCCACAGTCACACGGAAAGCTTTCTTGTAACAAACCGGTCTGCGCTTCCCAGAGCGCTCCGCCGACAAAGCATCAGGGGCAGCACAATTTCATTTACCTGCGGGTCAATTTAATGATAGGAAGAGGGTCAACCAGGCGCGTTCGGCTCCTCTAAACCGTTTCGCACCAAGAACCTGCGGCTGCTGATACACTGGCTCTGCAACGAGGCATAGGCACGATGACCAAGCAACTGACGCTGACGAAGGCCGACCTCATCGAAGAGGTGCTGCGCATCACCGAACTCCCCCGCAAGGAGTCCGAGACCATCGTCGAGACCATCTTCGACAGCATCATCGAGTCTTTGCAGAACGGCGACAAGATCGAGATTCGCGGCTTCGGCAGTTTCCGCACACGCCAGCGTCGTGGCCGCATAGGCCGCAATCCCAAAACCGGCGAAAAGGTCGAAGTCCCCCCAAAGAAAATTCCGTTCTTCAAGCCCAGCAAAGAACTCAAGGATTTTGTAAACACCTCGGAAGCAGCAGCCTCGGCAGGAGCAACCTCCGCCGCCCCAGCTTCCGGCGACGCCAAGCATACTTAAGTGATACAGCCTCTTTCCCAAATAGCCTATTCATCTGTTTTGAAAAAGCCCACGTCAGTGGAGATCCAACCAACACCGCCCTCCGACTCTTAACTGTTAGCTGTCAGCTGTGAGCCGCTTTCCTTAAGCGTAGCCGAACCCGTGCGACTCGCCCTCCTTTTTGCGCTATGCTGTCCGCGCAACTTTTCTTGAGGACGCCTCTCGATGGATTATCTCTGGACCCCCTGGCGCTACCAGTACATGGAGCAAGTCACGTCTGGCAAGCAGCCCGACTGCATCTTTTGCGATGCCGTCGCACTCAACAAAGATGACGAAACGCTGATCGTCTACCGCGGCGCGAAGACGTTCATCATTCTCAACCGTTTTCCCTACACCTCCGGCCACGTCATGATCGTCCCGTACGCGCACGTCGCCGAACTCAACCTCTGCGATCCCGGCGCCCTCGACGAAATGATGCTACTCGCGCAGCGCGTTGAGAAAGCTTTCCAGGCAAATTACAAACCTGACGGCATGAATCTCGGCATGAACCTCGGCCGCGCAGCAGGCGCAGGCGTCACCGGCCACCTGCATCTTCACGCCCTACCCCGCTGGTTCGGCGATTCTAACTTCATGACCGTCGTCGGCGAAACCCGTGTCCATCCCGAAGACCTCAGCGTTACATATCAACGCCTCCGCAAGGCCCTAGCCGCTTAGTCTCACAATAAAATTGTCATTCCGAGCGAAGCGAGGAATCTGCTTTTCTCTTCTCCGCGACCTTTGTGACCTCTGTGTTAAAACCAACCTTCCGCTTCAACGCAGACCTTTCCGTGAAAAACGCGCCCGCGTGAGTCACCGCGTTCAACTCTTCAACCTTAGACTCTTAAACCTCTTCCTCTCTAAGCTGTCGGCTGTAAGCTGTCGGCTCCCTTCTGCGCTAAACTACTGCCACCCATGAATCTCGACCTAACCGAAGAACAATCCCTCCTCCAAAAAACCGTCCGCAAGTTCGCCGAATCCGAAGTCCGCCCGCTCGCCAAAGAACTCGACGAAACCGGCCGCTTTCCACGCGCCACCTTCAAGAAAGCCGCCGAGCTCGGCCTCACCGGCATCGCCATCCCCGAATCCGAAGGCGGCGCCGGCTTCGACCACATCGCCTACACCATTGTCATCGAAGAAATCTCCCGGTGCTGCGCTTCCACGGGCGTGATTCTCTCAGTCCAGAATTCTCTCTACTGCGATCCCATCCACCGCTACGGCACTGCCGAACAAAAAAAGAAATTTCTCGAGCCCTGCGCCCGCGGTGAAAAAATCGGCTGCTACGCCCTCACCGAACCGCAAGCCGGCTCCAACGCCGCCGCTCTCCAAACCAAAGCTGTCCTGCGCGGCGACAAATACATCCTCAACGGCACCAAAGCCTGGATCACCAACGGCGGCGCCGCCGACGCAGCCATCGTCTACGTCAACACGAATCCCGAAAAAGGTGAAAAAGGCATCACCGCGCTGGTTGTTGAAAAAGGCACGCCCGGCTTCAAAACCGGCAAGGAAGAAAAAAAACTCGGCATCAGTGCCACTGCCTGCTGCGAATTGATTTTCAGCGACTGCGAAGTCCCCGTCGCCAACCGCATCGGCAACGAAGGCGAAGGCTACAAAGTCGCGCTCTCCACCCTCGACGGCGGCCGCATCGGCATCGCCGCGCAAGCCAGCGGCATCGCCCAAGGCGCCTTCGAAGCCGCGCAAAAATACGCGAAAGAACGCCTCGCCTTCGGCCATCCCATCTCCCAATTCCAAGCCATCCAATTCATGCTCGCCGATATGGCCACCGAACTCGACGCCGCGCGCCTCCTGGTCCGCAAAGCCGCCTGGAAACAAGATACCGGCGCCCGCTTCAGCATGGACGCCGCCATAGCCAAACTTTTCGCCAGCGAAATGGCCACGCGCGTCACCCACAAAGCCATCCAAATCCATGGCGGCAACGGCTACAGCCGCGAATATCCCGTCGAACGCAACTACCGCGACGCCCGCATCACCGAAATCTACGAGGGCACCAGCGAAATCCAGCGCCTGGTCATCTCCTCCTGGGTCCTTCGTTCCTAATATGGAGTGCGGCAGCTCTGCTGCCGCTTTTTTTCGTGTCCCTCGTCGCACTTTCGGAGCGAGGTTGCCAAGACTAACGCCAAAGAAGTAACTTATCCGCCGCTCTGTATGTAAGAGGGAGGCTTTCATGGAAAAAGATAAGAATCGTACTCAAGCCGAAAAAAATCTCGCGACGACGCAGCGCCCGATAAGCCGTCGCAGCGCGCTTCGCGGAGCCGCCACTCTGGCCGGAACCGTCGCCGTCTCTGCAATCTTGCCTTTACCTCTCCCCGCTGACGACGCAAAAAAAACGTCGCCCGAATCCGCACCCAAACCTCCCATCGTCGCCAACGACGAAAACGCCATCGTTGAAACCACTGCAGGCAAAGTGCGCGGCTACACTCACAACGGAATCTACACCTTCAAAGGAATTCCTTACGGCGCAACCACTGCAGGCAAAGCGCGTTTCCTACCGCCAACAAAACCAACTCCGTGGACTGGCGTCCGCAGCTCCATGCAATACGGCTACGTTTGTCCGCAAGGTCCGCGCGGTGGATGGGCCAACGACGAAGAAGCTTGGATGTTTTCCTGGGACGACGGCATTCCCGCCGAAGATTGTCTGCGAGTCAATATTTGCACTCCCGCCAACGACAATAAGAAACGCCCCGTGATGGTCTGGCTGCACGGCGGCGGCTTCCAGGCGGGTTCGGGTCAGGAGCTAAAGTCCTACGACGGCGAGAGACTGGCTCGGCGCGGCGATTTAGTGGTGGTCAGTCTCAATCACCGCATCGGTGTGCTCGGCCACCTGAACCTCGCCGCTTACGGCGACGCCTACGCCGCCTCCGGGAATCTCGGAATGCTTGACCTTGTCGCCGCGCTCGAATGGGTTCGCGACAACATCGCAAATTTCGGCGGCGATCCCGGCAACGTCACAATTTTCGGCCAATCTGGCGGAGGAGGAAAAGTTAGCACTCTGATGGCGATGCCCACCGCCAAGGGCCTCTTCCATCGCGCCATTGTCCAGAGCGGCTCCATGACGCGCGCCAGCAGCATGGAACGCTCCGGCAAAATCGCGGTCGACGTTCTCGCCGAACTAAACTTGAGCGGTTCGCAAGTCGCTCAGTTCCAGGACTTGCCCTACCAAAAATTGATCGAAGCCGGCGCCGCAGTCCAGCGCAAAAACGCCCGCCCCGGCCTGCCCAACATTCGCAGAATGGCCGACACTCTGGTCTGGGCGCCCGTCGTCGACGGCACTGTCCTCCCCCGCCATCCTTTCGATCCTGACGCTCCTGCACTCTCTGCGCAAGTTCCCATGCTCGTCGGAACGGTCCTCAACGAATTCCTCAACGGCATCAATCACCCCGAATACGAAGTCATGACCATCGACGAGGTCAAGAAACGCGTCGGCGATATGTACGGCGATAAGAGCGTACAGATCATCGAAGTATTCCAGCAAGCTCATCCGAAAGAAAAACCGTTCGACATTCTTTCCCGCATCGCCGCTTCCAACGTGCGTCAAGGAGCCGTGACTCAGTGCGAACGCAAAGCCGCCCAAGCTGCCGCCCCCGCCTATCTATATTGGTTCACTTGGAAAACTCCGGTGTTGGATGCCAGGCCACGCGCTTTCCACTGCGCCGAACTAGCCTTCTGTTTCGACAATACCGAGCGCTGCGAGAACATGACCGGCAACGGCCCGGACTCCCAGCATCTTGCCGCCCAAGTTAGCGAAGCGTGGATTCACTTCGCACGCACCGGCAACCCAAACCACTCCGGTCTTCCCACCTGGCCCGCCTTCACTGCCGACAAATGCCCCACAATGATCTTCGACATCCCGTGCGAAATGAAAAACAATCCCGACACCAACGAACGCAAAGCCACCGAACAAACGTAGCGCCACCCTTCAGGGCGGCATCTTGGAAATAAAATTCGCCCCGCATAACGACCGAGAGCCCAGCGAGACCGGTCAGGGCCCCAGACAAGTGTAGGCGCCGCGCTTTAGCGCGGCCCCCCACGCCACAGTTGACGTTCCGCGCAATTCTAAGCACCATATTTCTCGCACAATTCAGCCGCAATCCTTCCAACTCACGGAGCCACAATGTCTCAATTTCCCAGCTTCGATCTCTCCGGCCAAGTCTCCCTCGTCACCGGAGCTGCCCGCGGACTCGGCCGCGCCATCTCTCTCGCTTTGGCCAACGCCGGCTCCGACATCGCCCTCGGCTTACGCGACGTGAGCAGCGCGTCCGATCTCGTCCGCGAAATCCAATCCATGGGTCGCAAAGTGTTGCCTCTTCAAATGGACGTCACCGATCTCGCTCAAATCTCGGGCGCCATTCAAAAAGCTGCGGATCATTTCGGAAAGCTGGACATTCTCGTCAACAACGCCGGCAACGGCACCAGTGGCCTCGCGCTCGACGTCAACGAACACGATTTCGATCTCACTCTCACTCTAAATTTGAAGTCCACTTTCTTCGCCAGTCAGGCCGCCGCAAAACTCATGATGCGCCAAGAGGGTGGACGCATCATCAATATGAGTTCGCAAGCCGCATTCGCCGCCTTGCCTACCGAATCCGTCTACTGCGCCAGCAAAGCCGCGGTTTCGCACCTCACAAAATGTCTCGCCGTCGAGTGGGGCCCGCACAACATCACCGTGAACGCCGTCGCCCCCACGTTCATCTCCACTCCGGGCACCGACGAAGCGCTATCCGACCTTGCTTTTCGCGCCGACGTCATCGAGCGTATCGCCGCCCTCCACCGCATCGGCGAACCCGTCGAAGTTGCCGGCGCTGTCGTCTTCCTAGCCTCCCCCGCCGCCTCCCTAATCACCGGCCACACCATCGTCATCGACGGCGGCTGGACCGCCCGCTAAATAGTTATCTCCTCCTGGGTTCTCCGCTCGTAGCGACGCCCTTCGGGGCGTCGTCTATCATGTGTAGGTGCCGCGCTTCAGCGCGGCCAGTCCGGTTTCGCCGCCGTCATTCCGATCTGTAGGGTCATCCTTACGAGGATGACCGCTCTTCCCGTTCTCCTACCAACTACCCGCCTGCCTACGCTGTCCTCTTCTGTAGTTGCTGCTTTTGCATCGACAGACGCACAAGGCCCCACATGCTCGCAGCCGCCAGCACCAAAAGCGCAATTCCCAAGAGCGGCCTGTAGGTCAGCCAAGCCACCGAGATAGTCACGAGAGACAGTGTAGACGCCACCAAGCCCACGAATCCTGCTACTCCCGCTCTCAAGAGACTGCCAAAGATGGGAACCACATCCGCAACAACCGCAAAAGGATTAAAAATCAAGAATAGTCCAATGGACATCAACAAGAAGCCGGCCGCCCGAAAGACCCAGGTAAGGGTTTTGTTCGCTTTTTCCGCCGTCTTGAACATAGCGTCGGGGCCGACGGTGCCGTAAGTCAGAAGAAGGACGCTCCCTCCGGCCTTGGCTTGATAGGCTTCGAATGTGTTTTGAATTTGTCGCGCCACGATGCTTACGGTTGCTGGCCGGACAACTTTGAAAGCGATTCTGGTGTCGCCTATGGCCGGAGAACCAGGATTCTCACCGAGGTAATATCCCCCTTGGTGGAGCTTGAACCGGTTCTGCACGTCGGGCGCCGCATTGCTTACGGCTTGTTCGTCCGCCGCATAACTCTCCGTTTTGTCCATCTTATCGATCAGCACGTCGGGCAGCGTGAAGCCGCCGAGCGTGACGCTCTTTGCCGTCCAGGTCTGTTTCGTTACCGGCATCGTTTGCGGATTCTCGTGTCCGCTCGCTTGCTTGAAGCCGCCTGAACGAATCAGCTTCGGTGACCAAACCTTCTCATAGGTGTAGTTGGTCACGGTGGTCTCTCCGCCACCGAGGTGTTTCTGGGAATTTGAGGTTTTCGATTCCTTCCATTGATACATCTCTGCCACGCGCTCCAACCTGAGGGCCGAAACCGTGACCCCAAACTTGGGATCAGAAACCGAATCAATTGTTGTCGCATCGCCCGTCACATAAACCAGCTTCCCTTCGTTCGTCGTTTCCACATTATCGCTGGCCACGCTAACAACTTCCGACGCACCTTCCACCAGACTCTTGGCCGTTTGCACCGCCCGCCCTTCGTTCCAGAACAGCACCGGGAAGGCAACGATAAACATAACGAACCCGATGAGAATGCCCTTGATCGACTCAATCAGCCTTGAACCCCAGGATCGTGCCCCGTACTCGGTGTAAGAATCCGCGTCCATGGCCATCTCCAATTCTTGGTTGTTGTAAGCAACTGCTTCTTAGTTGTCGTTAGTAACTGCGATCGACTGGCAGCCGCTCCCCGCGCTTCTGATTTTCACTGGAGCTTCAGTCAGTTTATCTTGAGTTTCCCAACTCACATCGAGCGCCTCTTGCTTCCATGCCGTGTGGTGCACCCCTTGCCAAGCGCCGTAGGCGCCCGGCAAGCACTAAGGCACAGCCTTCACCCTTTAAGTCGAAGGTCGTGGATTTGAATCCCTCCACCCTCATTACCTCGCGAATACTGGAGGGCACACGCTCGAAGCGTGAAGTAGCTGGCGCTAGCTTCATGTTTCCAAAGGAACCCTCCAAGACTGCGGAACAAAGGAACCAAATTTCTCGTTGCTCCACTTACGGGAGTGCCTGAGAGGACCGCAGACCGTTCGGTTCGTCTATATAGGCGGGCTAAGGTCACTTTTGGAGCCACAAATGAATTGCTTGCGGATGAGAACGCGAACGGCTGTTCTGCTTGGGGCAATCGTTGTAGGTTTGCCCCTTTTTTCGCCGATGTTGCGGGCAAAGAGGGAGCCCGCGGCACACGCGGGGGCTACAATTCCGCAACTGGAGAGAGATGTTCCTGAACTAATGAAGAAAGACGGCGTGCCGGGCCTATCGATGGCTGTGATTCGGGGCGGAAAGACGACGTGGGTGCACGGTTTCGGGACGAAGGAAACAAAAACAGACCAGCCGGTGACAGGGGAAACAGTTTTTGAAGCGGCTTCACTGAGCAAGCCGGTGTTTGCGTACGGTGTTCTCAAACTGGTGGAGCAGGGCAAGCTGGGGTTGGACGTTCCGCTAACAACGTATTTGCCGAAGCCCTTTGTCGAGGGTGACGAGCGCCTTGCAAAAATTACGGCGCGGATCGTCCTGAGCCATCGAACCGGATTCCCGAACTGGCCAGCAGATGACGGCTCAGTCTCAATTTATTTCACGCCGGGAGAGCGGTTTAGCTACTCCGGTGAAGGCTATATCTACCTTCAGCGCGTGGTCGAGCAGATCACAGGTAAGCCGCTCAACGAATATATGACCGAAGCTGTGTTCACACCGATGGGCATGACCAGCAGCAGTTATGTATGGCAGCCAGACTTCGATGCGCTAACCGCTACTGGCCACGACTCCGACGGGAAGCCCACCGAATCGTGGAAGCCAAAAGAGGCGGGAGCAGCTTCGACGCTGAACACAACAGCCAAGGACTACGCGCTATTCGTTGAGGCGGTGCTCAATGGGAAAGGCCTCAAGCCCGCGACGCTGCACGAGATGGAGACGCCCCAAATCGCACTCGATCCAGAGTGCAGGATTTGCATTAAGCGCGAACCGAAGCAGCTATCGAAGAATCTGTTTTGGGGACTGGGATGGGGCATTGAGCGCAAAGATGGAACCGATGTGCTCTGGCATTGGGGAGACAACGGCTCATTCAAGTGTTTCGTCATGGCGGAGCCAAAAACAAAGTCAGGTGTAGTGATGTTCGCAAACAGCGAGAATGGACTGGTGATCGCCAAGCCCGTGATAGACGAGGCGATGGGTACGGAGTCGCTAGCCTTCGATTGGCTCAAATAACAAGAACGCCATACAGATCCACGGCGGCCACTGCCAATCCCGAATGCCCCTTCGAACCACCACCGCGATGCAAGGCGGATGGCGTAGGGAGCAAATGGGCCGCATTGCGCGTTGCAAGGTAGAACCTACCTTGCTACTCTGTCTATATAATGGCCAAGGGCAACAACAAATCGAGTAAGAACATTCAGCGGGCTTCCGCAATCCTGGAAGAGCACTTCGCCAGCCTAAGGCCCGCACAAGAAAAAAAGGCCCGCAAAGAACTCCACGACCTCGCTACCCGCGTTTCCCGCCGTGCTCGCGGAAAAGCTTCACGATCTCCGCAAACCGCTTCGAACCGTCCGACACCCCGTTCTCGCGCAAGTATTTCGTAAGCTCCGCTTCCGTTCCGTAGTCGAAGATTCGTTTCAACTCTCTCTCGGTCTGCTTGTTGCGCGGCAGGGCCTTGTACTTGCCAATCTTCTCTCGCCTTCGTTCCTTCTCCAGCGAGTTACGAATCTCGTCGTCTTCAAACATCTCGCCCCGCTTTACTGTCGACTATCAAGAAGTTCTTCCCTCGGCAAATGGCGGGCATCTTAACAAATAGAGCAATATCAGAACAAGGAAAGTCGCGTCGAGTCTTTCGCAGCGTCATGAAGTCTCTACAACTTGCCGCGCATTCACGCCAACCGAGCCACTCGCCACCAACTTTACGCCACCGCTAAATCCTTTAAACGCAACGCTTACAAAAAAAGTGAGGGGTGCCTTCCAAGCTCCAAACTCCGCCTTTTTCCGCCCTTTGACTGTGGGCTGTCAGCTCACATATGTCAGCATCCTTGAGCCTGCGTTTGTTTGCCATTCGACTTTCAACTGCCGACTGTCAAGCTCCTGCCTTTTCTTGCTGTCGGCTGTCAGCTGTCGGCTCGCAACCTTCCGTTATATCCTGTCACCGTGCTGGAACTAGACTGCGGCCAGGATTTCAACCCGACTCGCGACGAAGATTTTTTCGCGACGCTGCCGCCCAAACCCGCCGTTTGCCTGATCGAAGCGCGCGCCGAAAACGCTGAACCATTTCTGATTCGCACGCAGGATTTGCGCCGCCGGTTGCAGCGACTCCTTGGCCCCGCCGATCCCGCGAGCAAGCGCCTTAATCTGCGCGAACTCGCTGGCGGCATTCGTTACCGTCTCACCGGCTCCGCGCTCGAACAGATTTTCACCTACTACCAGCACGCCAAACATCTTTTTCCGCAACGCTATCGCAAACTCACGCGCCTGCGTCCGTCCGCCGTCCTGAAAATCAGCCTGCGCAACTCCTATCCGCGCTGCTACGTCACGCGCCGCATCGTCGTCGACGAAACTGGCGCACCCACGGCCGGCGCTTACTATGGCCCTTTCCCTTCGCGAAAATCCGCGCTCGCTTTTTCCGAGCAGGCGCTCGACCTTTTCAAAGTACGCCGCTGCCAGATCAAAATTCGCCGCGATCCCTCGTTTCCCGGCTGCATCTATTCCGAAATGAAAATGTGCCTCGCGCCGTGCTTCGCCGGATGCACCAAAGAGGAATACGACGCCGAAGTCCAGCGCCTCGTGCAGTTTCTCGACACCAACGGCAATTCGCTCCGCGCCGCCATCGAAGAAGACCGCGAGCGCGCCAGCGCCGACCTGGACTTCGAGCGCGCCGCGCAACTACACAAGCGCATCGAAAAACTTGACGACGCGCTCCGCTTCCGTCCCGAACTCGCTCGCCGCATCGCCGATCTCGACGCCGTGATTTTGCAGCGCGCCGCCGAAGACCAATCCATCGGCGTCTTCGGAATCCATGGCGGACGCCTCGCCGAACCGTTCTTCCTGCGCTTCGCAGAAATCGCCAGCCAACCGCGCTCCGCCGAGCACATTTTCAAGGACTACCTTGAAGCAAGCGCTGCAGCTGCGCCGCACAACGGCGAGAAGCCCGCCGTGCGGAACTCGGAAAACTCCGCTGCGACAACCTCAACGTCCCCAGCAGAATCCGCGCAAGGCGGAGCCGAGCCTCGCGTCCGATCCGTGGCCGCCGCACGCGAAGAACTAAGCGAACATCTGGCCCTAATTTCCCGCTGGTTCTACAGCAACCCCCGCGCCGGCGAGATTTTCTTTCGCGAAAAGGACTGGCCGTACCGTAAGATTCTCCGTGCCTGTTCGCGGCTCCTAAATCCGAAGGCCGCCGAGCCGCCCACAAGCGAACCAGCCGCCGGCAAAAATCCGCCGCTGTAAGACCGCGGTCGTCGTAGGGGCAAGGCACGCCGTGCCCGTCTTTGTAGTGGCGCAGCATGCTGCGCGCGTCTGAACGCAACCGGGGCCCGTTGAGTGTGACTTTGTAGGGGCAAGATTCATCGTGCTCGTCTTTGTAACGGCGCAGCATGCTGCGCCACTACAAGTGCTAGACAACCGAGAAGGAAACTGATGACCAAATCCGCCACACTCGAATCCACAAAACACTACGCCAACCGCTTCGCTGGACGCGCCGCCGACGGCCACTTCCGCGAAACGCAAGGCCTCGTCATGTCCTCGCTAGGCATCGGCACCTACCTCGGCCAACCGGATCCAAAGGTGGACGCGAGCTACACCGCCGCCGTCGTCGCCGCCGTCGAAAACGGCATCAACTTCATCGATGCCGCCATCAACTACCGCTTCCAGCGCAGTGAACGCAGCATCGGCGCAGCCATCAAGCAACTCACAACAAAGGGTTTCACCCGCGAAGAGCTGGTGGTTTGCACTAAAGGCGGCTACCTCACTCCCGACGGCTCCATGCCCGAGGAACCAACGGAATATTTTCTGCGCGAATACATCCAGCCCGGCATTTTCACGCCGAAAGACCTCGTCGCCGGCAGCCACTGCATGACGCCGCGTTTTCTGGAGGATCAGCTAGCGCGCAGCCTGCGCAATCTCCAGCTCGACTGCATTGACGTCTACTACCTGCACAATCCCGAGACGCAGCTCAGCGAAGTCTCCCGACCGGATTTTCTCGAGCGCGTTCGCGATGCTTTTATTTTTCTCGAGTCCGCCGCCGACACCGGCAAAATTCAGTTTTACGGCATGGCTACCTGGAACGGCTTCCGCCAGGAAGCCAAAGCGCGCGACGCCATGCAGCTAGCCGAACTCGCGCAAATCGCCACGGACATCGCCGGCGAAAAACACCACTTCCGTTTCGTGCAACTCCCCTTCAATCTCGGGATGACCGAAGCTCTGACGCTCGGCAACCAATCCATCGGCGGGCGCGATCGCACCGTCATGGAAGCCGCCAGCGAGTTGGGAATCACCCTTGTCGCGAGCGCATCGCTGCTGCAAGGCCAGGTCGCGCGCAATCTGCCGTCTTTTGTCGCCCAAGCCCTTGGCCTCGAGAACGATGCGGAACGCGCTCTGCAATTTGTACGCTCGTCGCCCGGAATCACGACAGCGTTGGTAGGAATGTCCCACGTCGAGCACGTCCACGCGAACGCGAAGCTAGTAAGCGTCGCGCCTGCCACGGTAGATCAATTCACCCAGCTCTTCAGCCGTGGTGAGGGCGCGTAGGAGGGAATAATTCTGGATTGCGCTCTGTGAGCAATGCGGTGACGGCGCGATCCACTTGATCAAGCTTGCCGACAAAAAAATGATCGGCATCCTCAACGATAACGATTTTGTTTTCGCCAGCCGCCGCGGAAACCACGCTTTTCAATTTGCCAGCTGCTCCGTAGGTGTCGTTCGCACCGAGCACAAAAAGCTTTGGCTTTGCACAATGCGCCAAATACGAAAAATCCGCATTGTTCACCGGCGGGCCGAGCCCGATCAGCTGTGTGACGCGCGCATCCTCGCAACCGGCGCGAAGTCCCACCCAACACCCAAAACTGAATCCCGCAACAAGAAGTGGAACGTTTGGAAATTCAGCAGCAAGAAAATCCAGCCCCGCGCGGACGTCGCCTCGCTCGCCTTCGCCGCGATCGTGCTTCCCTTCGCTCTGTCCCGTTCCGCGAAAATTGAAACGCAAGACAGGAAGCCCAAGCGCATCCAGCGATTTTGCCGCTTGGTAGACCACTTTGTTGTGCATGGTGCCGCCGAAGAGCGGATGCGGATGGCACACCACCGCGGCCATTCGCGGCGAACCGTCGCTGGGACTCCACAGAATGGATTCCAGCCGCCCCGCGGGTCCTGCGAGAAAGAAATTACGAGATTCGTGTTGTGCGCTCATGAATCGAGTCAAAAGAAATGCGAGTGTATCGCATCGTGGAGCAAAGTCCGAACTTCCAGGCGGGCTGTGTGAGTAACAGTACTAGTTAAATTACGAGATACCTCAAAGTACACGATTTTGCCCAAAACCGCGTACTAGGACGTAATTTCCTGACTTTCGCGTTGCAGTTTGCCGGTGCGGATGTTAGCTTTCGTTGAAATTCCAGCCCTAGTGGGAGGAGCAATGAGCGACGGGGCCGACCGCCGCGAAGCGCGGCGTTTTAACATGACGCTGCCGCTGCGCGTGCTTCCGAATAAACCGCATGGGTCCGAACTTACCGCGCAAACCCGGGACGTCAGTTATCGCGGCCTTTACTTCCTTGCCGAAATAAACTTCCCCGTCGGCAGCGAAATCGAATTCGTAATCACACTGCCCGAGCAGGTGACGCAATCGGGCGACGTAAATATCCGCTGCTTTGGCCAGATCGTGCGCGTTGAACCCACTTCCAACGGACGCATGGGCATCGCGGCGAAAATTGAGCGCTACGAATTCATGCCCGCCACCGCAACCGCTGCATAAACACTTTCATTTTTCGTCGATGGCGTGCGTTGCGCTCGCACAGGATGCCTTTCCGATCAATCTTTCGCGATTACTGCAGGCACTCGCTTGCAGCCACGCTCGGCGAGTACAATGGCGTGGTCCGCCCGTTACACGTGTTTGCCATCAACGCCCATTTCTCCTTGGGGGAACTTATGTATCACTACGACGCGAGCATTGCGCTCGAAGAATTGAAAGAGGATGCGCTTTTGCCACATCCCGTCAGGCTGCGCGATATGATTCTGCGCACGCAACTTGGCCCGGAAGAGGCGAAGCTGCTGAACCACGAATTCCAGGATTACCTGACACGGTTTGGCGAGCTGCAAAACGTGGCGCGCGGAGTGCTTGAGAAAATTGCAGCCGGGCGGCGTAAAGCTTCGTGATGCGCGAGGCACAAATTGGGGCTTGCCGCGGATGAAAGCGAAGCCGCGCGTTCTGCTTTTGTCCGCATCTTCCGGAGCCGGGCACGTGCGGGCCGCGCAAGCCCTCGAAAAAGCGTTTGCCGCACGCGGCGATTGCACCGTAGAACACATCGACACAATCGAGTACGTCAGCAAACTTTTTCAGCGAGTGTACGACAAGGCTTACATTTCCATGGTGCGGCGCGCGCCGGAATTGATTTGAGTGCTGTACGACCGCCTCGATCAGCCCTGGCATCATCCACGGCGACGCCTTGCCATGGATCGACTGAATACCGGGCCAATGATTCGAATGCTCAAGCGCGCGCAGCCGGATCTGTGCGTCGCCACTCATTTTCTGGCTGCGGAAATTGTGGCCTGGCTGATCGCCAAGCGAAAATTGCGCGCACACAACGCCATCGTTGTGACCGATTACGACGTGCACGCCATGTGGCTTTGCCGGACAGTCGAGCGCTACTATGTGGCCATCGACGAAGCTGCAGAATATTTGGCGCGCATCGGCGTGCCGCGCGAAAAATTGCGCGTCACCGGAATACCAGTTGATCCGCTCTTCGCAAAACCTTTGGATCGTGCGGAAGCGCGGCGCACGCTGGGCCTTGATCCTTCCGCACCAATGATTTTGATTTCTGCGGGCGGCTATGGCATCGGTCCAGTCGAACAACTCGTAAACGATTTGCTGGCGTTGCAACGGCCGTGGCAAATTGTGGCCATCGCGGGCAAAGCGGAAAAGGTTCGCAAGCGCCTGGAAGAGATCTCAACAGGCGCGGGCAAACTTTCGGGTGGCGCGCTTCGACTCGTCTCCGTCGGTTTCACCACGGATATGGACAAGTACATGGCTGCGGCCGACCTTCTTGTTGGCAAAGCTGGCGGCCTCACCACGTCCGAAGCGCTGGCGCGCGCGTTGCCGATGGCGCTAATTGAGCCGATTCCCGGGCAGGAAGAGCGCAACGCCGATCATTTGCTGGAAGCGGGCGCCGCGATCCGCTGTAATAATTTGCCTGCGGCCGCTTGGAAAATAGCCGGATTGCTAGACGATCCGTCCCGCCTCGGCAAGATGCGCGAAGCTGCACAAACCATGGGCAAGCCTGGCGCAGCGGCAGCCATCGCCGAAGATGCTCTGAGGCTGGTAGACTGACATGGCCACTAAACGACGTAAACCTTAGCTTTCGCATCTATAAGAGTTGCTGAACACGAGTCCCCATGCGACGCAACACACTTTTGATCGATGCCGATGACACGTTGTGGGAGAACAACGTGTTTTTCGAGAAGCTCATCGAGGATTTCATCACTCTCGTCGAGCCGTGCGGCTACACGCGCTCGTATATCCGCCACATCCTGAATGAGACGGAACGCAAAAACATCCGGCAGTACGGTTATGGCGTGCGCAGTTTCGGCCGTTCGCTCGAGGAAACCTATCTTAAGCTCGCAGACCAAATGGTGCGGCGCGAAACACTTGCGCAAATTCATGGCCGCGTGGTGGAACTGGAGCGCACGCCGCCGAAAATTCTCGATGGTGTCCCGGAAACACTTGCTTATCTGACGGAGCGTCACCGCCTGATTTTGTTCACGAAGGGCGAGCCAGCGGAGCAGGCCGCAAAAGTGGAACGTTCTGGACTGCAGGGGTTCTTCGAATTCATCGAAATCGTCAGCGAAAAAGATCCTGAGACTTACGGCGGCCTGGTCCGTAAATATAAAATCGTGAAGTCGCTCGGCTGGATGATCGGCAACAGCCCGCGCAGCGACATCAACCCCGCACTGAAGATTGGCCTCAACGCTGTTTACATTCCGCATCAGCACACCTGGCAGCTCGAACATGAACCTGTGATGGCGGGCTCTGGAAAACTCGTCATTGTTCCGGCTTTTCGCGAATTGCGGGGGCACTTTTAGTTCGAACTTCTGGGACTCGGCGAAGTTAGGGTCGTGCTGGTTGCTAGGAAAAGCGGCAGCAGAGATGCCGCACTCCAAATAGCTGATTCCAATTTGGATGTTGGAGACGATTGAGTTTGGCGCGAGTCTAATCTCCTCTGAACCTAGCAATGGAGGCTCTCATGGCTACGCCTGGTATTTCCGCTCACACTGACTGGCGGCAAGAATGGTTTGAATTTGAAGATGCAACTTACCTAAATCTTGCGGGGCAGTCTCCGATGCCAAAAGTTTCGCTGCGCGCGTTGCAAACTGCGCAGGAGTGGAAGAAATTTCCCCATCACAAGCCGGACTCGACTTTCTTCGAAGTGCCCAACCGAATTCGCGCGTCAATTGCGAAACTCATTGGCGGCAAGGCGGAAGAGGTAGCGATTACCACCGGTGCGACCACAGGTATGGCAGCGGTTGCGTTTGGCCTCACGTGGAAGCCGGGCGACGAAATCATTACGGCGAAGGGCGAGTTTCCTCTGCAGTACACGGTTTGGAAACCGATGGAAGAGCGCGAAGGCGTAAAACTGAAAATTGTTGCGCCGCGCGAAAGATTTATCTCCGCGGATGATTTGCTGGCTGCGATGACGCCGAGGACGCGGCTCGTGTCCGTAAGCCTGGTGCGATTCGATGATGGGTCGTTGCTGGATGCGGCACGCGTGGCCGAAGCGTGCCATGCGCAGGGCGCTTTGCTTTTGTTGGACGCCAGCCAGTGTTGCGGCACGTTGCCGATGAACGTAGAAAAGCTAGGCGCGGATTTTGTCGTGTGCGCAGGATACAAGGGCCTGCTCAGTCCATTTGGCACAGGATTTTTCTGGGCCAAGAGCGAGCACATCGCCAACATGCGGCCTGCACCCTTTTACTGGATGGCAGTGGCCGGCTCGGACAATTTCGCTTCGCTCAATTTCGATAATCCGAAGCCAGCTCCAGCAGCAAAGCGATGGGATACCGCGGAGCCGGCCAGCTATTTCAATTTCAACCTTGTGGCGATGGACGTCTCTACGGATTTTGTCGTGCGTGTGGGGCCTGAAACTGTAGCGAAGCACAATGGCGCCCTGATCGATCTGATGTTCGAACGTCTGCCGAAAGATCGCTGCGTTCCAAAGAGCCCGCTGGATGCGGCACGCCGGGGTGCGTTTGGATGCTTCGCCGCGCGGACACCTGAAAAGACGGCTGAGCTTTATCAGAAATTGCGCGGCGAAAATATTATCGTCAGCTTGCGCGAAGGAAATATTCGCGTGTCGCCCCATCTTTACAATACGGAACGCGACATCGACCGGTTGATTGCAGTGGTGACTGCATGACAGTTGCTAATAATTGGCCTCGGGTTGCCGTCATTGGCGCTGGCGCGGTCGGAGGTTATTTCGGTGGAATGCTCGCGCGAGCGGGCGCTCCCGTGATGATGATTGGCCGCGCCTCGTTTATCGATGCGGTGAAGAAGAACGGGCTCTTTCTCGACACGGTGAAATTCAAAGAAAGCATTCGTGTTGAAGCTTCGACCGAGTTGACGGATGTTCGCGGCGCGGAGATCGTTCTTTTTTGCGTGAAGACGACCGACAATGCCGCGACGGCTCGCGCGCTCGCGCCGCTGCTGGCTCCCGGCGCAACTGTCGTTAGCATGCAGAACGGCGTGGACAATGCGGAGCAGATTCGCGCGGCAACGGGGATTGTGGCGCTCTCGGCGGTAGTTTATGTGGCAGCGGCCGTTCCCCAACCGGGGCACGTGAAGCATGCGGGGCGCGGCGATCTAGTGGTGGGGCCGCGGAATCCGCAGAGCGAGCGATTCGCCGCGATGTTCGAACGCGCCGGTGTCAGCTGCCGCATTGCGGACAATATCGAGGGCGAACTTTGGACCAAGCTGACCTGGAATTGCGCGCTGAACGCCGTTTCGGCGCTGGGCCGCGCGACATACGGGCAAATTGCAGCCAGTCCCGATGCGCGGAAGCTCGTGGAAACGGCGGTCTACGAACTGCTGGCGGTTGCACGCGCGGCGGGTGTGCATCCGCCGGGATTTGAAGACCCGCAGGTAGCGCTGGCTGGATCGTTCAAGATCGCGACGCAGTTGGCCGACGCATATTCCTCGACAGCGCAGGATATGATGCGAGGGAAGCGCACGGAGATCGATTCGCTGAACGGATATATTGCGCGGCGCGGCGCAGAGCTTGGCGTACCGACGCCGGTCCACCATGCGCTATACACTCTGGTAAAACTTGCGGAAGGTGCGGCAGCTTCCGCAGCAGCTTCACTCCGTTGATTGTGGGTCAGTTTCCGGTAAGTCGGGTGGTCTCAATAGGTCGATGCAACACCCTCTGATATAAGTCTGCTTTCTAAAGGTGGTGTTGCATGAGGCAAGGTAAACGGTTTGGGCTTTCTACAGTGCAGAAGAGCGAGCTGTGGCGCCGATGGAAAGCGGGACAGTCGCTGCATGAGATCGGGCGCGCCTTCGGCAAGGAGCATTCGTCCATTCGCTGTCTGGTGGCGCGTCACGGTGGGATTGTTCCGGCAGTCCGTCGGCGCTCGGTGCTAGCGCTCACAGTGATCGAGCGAGAGGACATCTCGCGAGGGCTCGCTTCCGGTGCATCGCTTCGTAAGATCGCCCAGCTTCTGGAGCGCGCCGCGTCGACGGTGAGTCGGGAAGTGGCACGTCATGGTGGCCGTCCTGAGTATCGCGCCAATGAAGCGGATCAGCGAGCCTGGGACTCGGCCTTGCGTCCCAAGCGGTGCCTGCTTGCGATCCGGGAGCAGCTGCAAGGGATCGTTGCGAGTAAACTGCTGTTGGACTGGTCGCCGGAACAGATTTCCGGATGGCTGACGACCCAGTATCCCAGTGACGAGAGTATGCGCGTGTCTCACGAGACCATTTACCGTAGCCTGTTCATCCAAGCCCGCGGAGTGCTGAAAAAAGAGCTGGTTGCCCACCTGCGGTCGAAGCGCCGCATACGCCGCTCGCAGCACTCTCGTATTTTTAAAGACGCGCGCGGTCAAATCGCCGAGGCCATCTCCATCCGGGAAAGACCGGCAGAAATCGAGGACCGCGCCATTCCCGGTCATTGGGAGGGCGATTTACTGAGTGGCTCAAAGAACAGTCACATCGTGACTTTAGTGGAGCGGCATTCGCGGTTTACAACGCTGCTCAAAGTGCCCAGCAAAGACACGGCGGTAGTGGTTGCGGCACTGACCAGGCATGCGCGTAAACTCCCAGCGACGCTGCGCCGCTCGTTGACCTGGGATCGCGGACTGGAGATGGCCAAGCACAAGGTCTTCACCATGGCCACGGATGTGAAAGTTTATTTCTGCGATCCGCAAAGTCCCCGGCAGCGGGGCTCGAACGAAAACACGAACGGGCTATTACGACAATACTTCCCCAGGAGAACCGACCTGTCGGTTTACACCCAAGCGGAGCTGGACCAAGTGGCGCTGCGGTTAAATCAGCGACCAAGAAAAACCTTAGGATTTCAAACTCCCGCCAGTAAACTTCAACAAAGTGTTGCATCGACCGGTTGAGCCGGCACGACTAACCAGGCATCAATGGGAAAAATGGCTACTAGTGAGACACGAGCGCGAACTTTCCAAATTGGGAACTACTCGCCCCCCAAAAGAATCAATCGACGTACCCAGCCGACTAACTTTCCTATGGTTCATTCCCTTCTTCCGTGATCAACTTCAGTATGACATTCTTCTTACTTCCTTCATCCAACTCCACCTTTTCCCCTTTTCCTTCGTACTTCTTCGCAAACTCCGGCGCCCGGTAATTTCCATCCATCTCCTCGAACGCCAGCACCATAAATACCCCCGGATTCATGCCACGGATGAAGAAGTGTCCACTATCATCCGTACGAGCGTATTGGTACGCATCTGGCCGCCCGAGTTTTCCGCCGCCCGGCGCGGTCACCACACTCGCACCCGCCGCAGGCTTTCCTTCTCGATCAATCACTGTTCCTTCAATTCTCGCGCCCTTCGCGCTTAGCACGACGTCCAACACCGTCCCTGGACTCACCGCAAATCCCGTATCGACCACCTCGCGTCCGCCCAGCAGCACCGACTTCGTATAGTAGTCGCGATATTTCTCCGAACGTGCGCCCACGGCCAATTGACAGTTCCCTCCCGGCGCGTCTTGGATCACGAACGAGCCGTCTTCCTGCACCTCGGCGGGCTGTGTGAACGCCACCCGCAGCCCTGCCGGCTCGTCCTCGCCCTCAGCCACGGTGAGCAGCGTGACATTCAACTCGGACCAATTAATTCTTTCAGCGCCTTCCACGCGAAATTTTCCCCCAACATCCCCGCCAGTATCCATTTGTAGTTGCAACCCAACCACGTCCGATGCATTCACCTCAATTGGTGTGCGGATTTGTCGCATCTTCATCGAAGGGTTTTGTCCATTTCCGAACGAGACCATCATCACCTGAGCATGATAGGTTCCCGGCAGCACGTTAGGAAAATCAAATTTTCCGCCTTGGGCCAAATTCTGCTCTTCTCCTTGTCCGTTTTTCGCCATCAACACGAGCTGAGTAATTCCGTTCGCACCTATTCCCATGACGGTTCCGCTCAGACGATACGCATGGCTCGCCTGTACCGCAAAGTTCGCGGTCGCTGTTCCCCCAGCAGAGACCTCCACCGCGGCGGCCTGCCGCTCGTCTAAGGTTCCAGGGAAATAGGTCTTCGCGTAGACCAGCCGGTCATTGGTTGCGTCCTTCTCATTTGCGCCAGGCACCTGACTTTTCGGGGGAGTCGCTTGGACAATATATTTTCCGGGCGACAAATCCGCGATCCGGTATTCTCCTAAATCATTGGTCGCTCCCCTCGTCAGCGCTCGCGCACTCCCTATCGTTGCTACCCTGGTGCTCGCAATCGCCATGACGTTCACGTTCGGGACGGGGTCCCCCTCCAAATCAACAATCTTTCCCGAAATCACCGCAGCTGCAAGCATCTGAAATACAAGGTCCTTCGTGTCCTGTCCGGTAATCACCCTCACCACTTTGTCTCGCTTCGTCTTCGCATCCGCTGCGTATCCCGCACGTTCCAACCGCACCGCATATTCTCCCTGCGGCACATTTTCGACTTTGAACTGACCTGCTTGGTCCGTTATCGCTTCGTACTCCTGAGGTGTTTGGCTCGACCGGGATATGAGCATCACTTTCACCTTGCGGATTCCCTGCCCGCCCGGGTCCTGCACCACTTTCCCTTGCACAATATTCTTCGTTCCATTCGCCGCCGCAGCCGTCCCTGTCCCCGGCGGCGCCTCCGCCTGGCCTGCACAAACCCCCGTGCACAATCCCGCCCAGAGCAGCCCGGCAACAATTCGGCTCACACGTTTCATGATAACCTCCGCAAGCGTTTCCCACTATACACGAGTCCGTAGCTGATCATGTAACTACCCATTTTATAACTGCCTCACTCAAGCCCTGGCAAAGAATTTCAGCCAAGGCCTGAGTAACGACGTAATCGGAAACTGGTCCACCACTACCCCGTTGAATCTCCCGTAGAGAAATCATCGCATCTGCTAAAGTAACTCTCCGCCGATTGAGCTGGAAGCAGGCTTCCCTTTCGTGCGGCAATTCTTCGGAGGATTCATGACTGGCAATTCTGTTTTGCTTCGCCGCATCTTGCTGTCCGCAGTTGCGCTTGGATGCGCGACCGCGACACACGCGCAAACACCGCTCCCGTCCGATGTGCCCTCCAAGTACGACGCGCCCAAAACGAACTACGACTACGTGAAGCGCGTCGAGATGATTCCGATGCGCGACGGCGTAAAGCTCTACACCGTGATCGTGATTCCAAAAGGGGCTAAGAACGCGCCCATCCTTTTTTCGCGCACGCCTTATGACGCGGCGCATCGCGCAGCGCGCAACCAATCGGAGCGCATGCTGGCCATATTGCCGCAAGGTGACGAAGTTTTTGTGGCGGACGGCTATATCCGCGTATTCCAGGACGTGCGCGGGAAATACGGCTCGGAGGGCGATTACGTGATGACGCGCCCGCTGATCGGGCCGCTGAACCACAGCGAAGTCGATCACTCGACCGACGCATACGATTCGATCGACTGGCTCGTGAAAAATATTCCCGAATCAAATGGCAAGGTCGGAATGATCGGCAGTTCTTACGAAGGATTCACCGTGGTGATGGCTCTGGTGAATCCGCATCCCGCGCTGAAAGTCGCCGCGCCGATGAGCCCGATGGTGGACGGCTGGATGGGCGACGACTGGTTTCACTTCGGGGCTTTCCGCCAGCCGAACCTTGATTATTTTACTGGCCAGACGGCGGCTCGGGACGGCGGTGCGCCGATGACGCGGGAAGGCTACGACGAGTACGAAAATTTCCGACGGGGCGGCTCTGCTGGCGATATGGCAAAAGCGGCTGGGATGGATCAACTGCCTTACTGGCGCAAGCTCTCGGAGCATCCTGCTTATGACGATTTCTGGTCGGAGCAAGCGCTCGACAAAATCATGGCGGCCCAACCGCTGAAAGTGCCGACGATGTGGATTCAGGGCTTGTGGGATCAGGAAGACATGTGGGGCGCGATTCATTCTTTCCTGGCGATCGAGCCGCATGACACGAATAACAACATGAATTATCTGGTGATGGGTCCCTGGCGGCACAGCGGCGTGAATTACGATGGGTCGACGCTGGGGCCGATGAAGTGGAATGGCGATACCGCGCTGCAATTCCGGCGCGACGTATTGAAGCCGTTTTTCGATCAATATTTGAAAGACGGAGCGCCGAAAGCGGATACGCCGCCGGTCCTGATTTACAACACAGGGGAAAATCATTGGGACCGTTTCAAATCGTGGCCACTGGCTTGCGAAACGGGATGCGCAACAATCTCGAAGCCGCTTTATCTGACAGCGGGATTTGGGCTCTCGTTTACGGCTCCCGGAGGAGATGCGAAATCCGCCGCGGCATTCGACGAATATGTTTCTGATCCGGCAAAACCTGTGCCGTATATTCCTCGTCCGGTGCGAGGCACAGCGTGGAGTACCTGGCTGCTGCAGGATCAACGCTTCGTCGCGGACCGGCCGGATGTGCTGACGTACATGACACCAATGTTGACGGAACCATTGCGGCTCAGTGGAACTCCGATGGTGCATCTCGTCGCGTCAACGAGCGGCAGCGACAGCGACTGGGTCGTGAAACTGATCGACGTGTTTCCCGATGAAGTGCCCAGCTACCCGGAAATGGGCGGCTACCAGCTTTCGATTGCGATGGATATTTTTCGCGGGCGCTACCGCGAAAGTTTTTCCGATCCGAAGCCAATCGCTTCCAATACGCCACTGACATACAAATACATTCTGCCAACTGTGAATCATGTATTTCTGCCGGGACACCGGATTATGGTGCAGGTGCAATCGAGCTGGTTTCCACTCTACGACCGCAACCCGCAAAGTTATGTGCCAAATATTTTCTTTGCGAAACCGCAGGATTATGTGAAGGCCACGCAGCGCGTGTATCACGCCGCGGGAACGGCCAGCTTCATCGATTTGCCGGTTGTGCCGGTGAAACAATAGTTCAGAAAAAACATTTACACAGAGATCGCAGAGAACACAGAGAGCCCGGAGAGTTCGGAGGTTAGCGGTCGTCGCGGATTTTGAAGGGGATGTGGGCGATGACTTCGAGGTCGACGGCCGTGCCCGATTTTGAACCGGGCTGGAACTTCCATTGCGCGAAGGCGGACTTGGCGTTGGCGTCGAGCTGAGGATCGAGGCCGCGAGCAACTTGAATGCTGTCGACGGAACCGTCGGCGTGAACAACTCCATACAGAACGACTTCACCTTGGACGTTTTGCTCGATCAGATCGGGTGGGTACTTAGGATCGACTTTCCGGATTGGTACGGGCATAGCGAGCTCGGAAGAAGCGGAAGGTATCCCCGCTGGCCCACCGCCGAGCTCGGCGAAATGCAAGACCCAGCTTCCGCTTGCACTATTGATATTGGCCATGTTGACGGCAAGAGTGTAGACGCGTTTGGAGGCGAAAATTTGTTCCGGCTTTGCGCCGGGAGGAAGCGTCGTGAAGTTAGGAGGACCGGTGCGTTCTTGCGCGTCTTCAGTTTTGGTGTTGGAATCCGGGCGAGTGATCAAGCCGTGCGAGGACGGCAAGCTGAGTTTTGAATGCGCACTTCCCAAGCCAGAAACGGTAGCGTTTGGCTGAGGGTTTCCGCCGCTAATGCTTATGCCTACGGGACTCTTTCCGCCGCCATTGCTTGCTGCGGCTGCGCCAGCGCCGCCGGATGGATCGGCAGAAGCTTTCGGCGAGCCATCGGGCACGCCGGGCTTGGTGCCTTCCGGCGAAATGGAGATGCGCGCGGCGAGATTGCCTTGCGGCGGTTGAACATCTGCCTTCGGCGCAGAGGGCGAAGCGGAAAGCGCGATGAGTGTAGATGGATTTCCATTCGCAGCGGGCTGAGCAGCGCCTATTTCCGGTGCAGCGACAGAGTCGCCGGTTTGCGCACGCTCTGCGACGCGAGGTGCGGCGCCTGCATTCAGATCGAGTTTCGGGCGAGCTGGAGCGTTTGGCGATACTGCGAGATTTAGGTCCGCCGGCTTTTGATCGAAAGTGGGAACATCGGGCAGCGGAGCGGATGTAACCGCGGCAACGCGGTGTTGGCGAGGATGAAGTTTTGCGAGGGCTTCCGCGCTGATCTGAATATGCGGGCGAGCCGGAGCTGCCGGGGCCTGCAATTGAACGATGTTCGGCATGTCGGGAAGCGTCTTGGGTGCGAGTTGCGGGGCAACCGGATTGAGCAGTGTTTGCCGTGGGTGATTCGGGTGCACGGGATCGGTGACGATGCGCTGGCGGGGATGGAAAGCGTCTGCGCCTTTGGGAGGGAGTGGTTTGTTCGGGTCGCCATGCGCGATGGTCTTGGGCTTCGCGGCGCGGATTTGGAGCGTCGGAAAATCTTCGATGGGGCCGGACCAAGTGAGCTGAGTGTTGTCAAAAGCGGAGTTGTGGCGAATGGTCGTGGGGAGAAGTGAAAAGGGAGATAGAACGAATACGACATGCCACAGCGCCGCAGCAACGACAGCTCGCCAGGGCATGCGGCGTTCGACCCAGCAGTCGCGGAAGTAGTCGCCACCGAGAAATTTTCTGGGCGTGAACGGGCCGGAAACGAGCGTGCGGAGGCTGCTCCAGATACTTTGGCGGAAATCGCCGCAGGGGACGTCAAGTTTGGGCTCAGCGATGACTTGCTCGGGCGGAGGCGTAGGGATGGGGGCCATGCGCGCGGCGGTGGCCGCGCCTTGTCCCAAGAGGTTATACCCACTATTGACCTGGCCTGCTGACATTAGTCTCGTAGTATAGCGTGGCTGGGGACCAGAGAGTATGGATTCGGGTTGGGACGCGGGGGATGCCTGTGGAAGACAGTGAGTAGTGGGTGGTGAGTAGTGAGTAGAAAACTTTAGGCTGCGGTTGTTCGCGGGCGTGTCTGAAGATGACGCACGACAGCAGTGAGCAGTGCCAACAGGCAAGCGATGGCCACTACGAACCAAAAACCAAACGCGGCCCCCGACATGGAAAGCCATCCACCGAAGCCGAATGGCACGTACGCGTCACCGACGAAGACCGTCAGGTCGGTGAGACTCATATCGTCGCCATGGTCGACGAACCGGCGGAAAATCTCAGCGTAAGGCCGGTAGCTTAAGTACAAGAGCACGCTCGAAAGCACCAAAATCAAGGAAGATCCTAGCCCCAGGGCGAGCGTCCACGAGCTGGGTCGCAACAAACCAAGACGCCAGGTACGATTGCGAACGAACAGGGCTACGATGCAAGCCAAAAGGACCGCGCTGGAAAAAAGCAGCGCCAATCCAGAGTTGGTCGCCATGCGAGCGTTCCAGCGAATGGCAGGGTCTTCAGAAAATCTCCACCGACGCAAGTCACGTCTGTTCGGCCACGGCTCCCGCTTCTGGGCGGCCAAAGAGGTGTAGAGCCGAGCTTCTTCTGGACGGGCTTCCTTTTCCGCGAGGGCGCCAAGTCCGGTGTAGGCGTTCGCTTCCTCCCTGCGAAGCCACCCATTTACCTGGTGATCGATGACATCACCAAAACGGATGACCGCGAAATATCTTGCGGCCGCCCCTTGTGGATCGTCCTTCGCTTCCAGTGACCTAGCCTCTGCGATAAGCGTCTGAGCATAGTAGTAGGAATCCGAGGCCGTGAAGCTGGGCAGTCGTGGCCACCTGTAACTGTCCATCAATGTGGGATTCTCAACGTGGTAACGCTGAAAGACACGACGATCCAGCGCCTCCAGGCGATCACCATAGTCGTCCAGCTTTGGGGATTGAAATGCTGACGCCAGGACTGCTCGCCAAGGAGCGGATTTTTCTTGCCAGTTACGAGGAATCTGGTTGTGGTCTATCTCGTCAATATCGATCTTTTCCGCAGCGATGAAATATGGCAACGCATTTTCAGGATCGAACTTTTTGAGTTCGGCCACCCAATGGTCGTCAATTTGAGGAAGCGACGAGTAGTTTGCTGCGACCGGACCGTATATCCACACCAGTTTCGGATCGAGGCGCACGGCCTCGTCGGCTAGCCGACCACTCTCGGAGGCGCTCCAATGGCGCACCGCCACAAAGGCGAGCCCCTCTGCGTCCTGATTTTGTTCTGCGCGCCGCTGGATCTCTCGCAATCCCGGAACCTCACGACCGTACTCGCCCGCATGTAACAGCGCTTCCCATTGCAGAAGAGAGACGCCAAAAGCTTGACGGAATGTTGGTGCTAGGAAAAAGAGGAGAGATGCGACGACGCAGGACGCGATTACGGCAAGAGTAGTTTTGCGCATGGGAAGCTCCTTGTCGAAGAGTTCGCTGGCGGTGGAAACGGTGCGGCGATGGCTTCCGGGAAAAATTATGGCGACGACTGCGTGTTTGGCCAGAACGCCCGCGCTTCCCAGAGACCAGATCAGGGCCGACCAGTTGCCTTCCACGTGGTTCAGCTCGCTGAGCATGCCGCGGCCCCAGTCGAGGGTGTCGTGGGGCGCGATCCAAATGGCGAAACGCAGTAGCGCGATTGCGACGATGCGCGAAAAGGCTGGGGGCGTCATGCTTTGCCTCCGCTGAAGGCGGGGCGGCGGACTTTTTGCGCGGTGCGAGCGCTTGCCCGAGAGTCCGCAAAGGTGGAGCGGACGAGTGCAACTCCGGTTGGAGTTAGGCGGTAAGTGTGGCGCGGAGGAACGCCGTCTTCGGTGGTAACCCATTTTGTTTCAAGCAGAGAGTATTTGGCTAGGCGCATGAGGATGGGATAGAGCGTGCCGGATTTGAGGCCGGTTTCACGGCTGAGTTCGTAGCCGTAGCGCCAGGCAGTAGGGCTCTCGATGAAGCGTTCGAGAACGCGAATAGTTTGCGGTGACAGCCGAGGAGTCTTCACAGCTAAAGTCTACATATGTAGAGCGAATTGTCAAGCGTAAGTTTTCTGCGTGTTTATCGCGACGAGTATCAAGAAAAGTAAAAGGCTTCACCAATGATTTCCGTCTTCTCCAGAATAACGCTCATGAATGCGGTCACTTTGGCAAAGAGTTGCGCGGAGGTTACACGATTTGAGATGAGAGATAGAAAGACAAGGACGCGTCGCCTTGTTTCAGGACGCGGGTGCGGCGGAGGCGGTCGAAGTGTTCGGGTAGTTGGAATTTGTGGTGGTGCTCGAAGATGACTAGGGCGTCGGGGGCTAGGAAGTTGGCGGTGGCCAGGAATTCGAGGGTGCGGGCGTAGTCGACGTGGGCGGCGTAGGGGGGATCGACGAAGATGTAATCGAAGCCAGGAGTTGAGGGAGTGTGGCGAGCGGCAAGTTTTTGGAGAGCGGTGTGGGCGTCGGCGGCGAGGATGGTGTAGCCACTCGTGATTTTGAGCGAGTCGAGATTTTGGCGGATTAGTTTTGCGGCGGGCGCGTGATTTTCGATGAAGGTTACGTCGGCGGCGCTGCGGCTGAGGGCTTCGATGCCGATGGCGCCGGTGCCGGCGAAGACGTCGAGGAAGCGGGAGCCGACTACGCCGGGACCGAGGACGTTGAAGAGCGTTTCGCGAAGGCGGTCGCTGGTGGGACGGAGGGCGAGGCCTTTGAGGCTTTTGAGGATGCGGCTGCGGTATTTGCCGGCGATGATGCGCACCTGGAGATATTAGAGGAAGAGAAGAAAGAAAAAGAAGGAAAAGGATTTATCGCAGAGGGTCGCAGAGACACAGAGTACGCAGAGATGGGAAACGAAAATGGCACGGGCGATGCGTCTTCAAAGAATCTACGTGGCGGCAACAACTGGGCAGTTCTAGATCACAGCGGGAGCTGCCGCGACTTCGCCTCGGCGAAAAAAGTTCTCACGGTCTGCGTGTTGAGCCAATATAGGAGGAAAACTGCGGTAACTGCTTCCCCTCCTATCATGATGCGCTCGACTAACCGGCCGCGAGACCAATAATGCAAGTTGTAAAGGCATAGAATCGACGTGAGCATGACGAGTACTCTTGCCCAGTTCCGGCCCTTCCAAAAAAACCAAAGCACGACGTAACCAACGAGAATAAATGACGTGAAGATGGCGAACATGAGGCGCGCGTCTGCTCGAGACCAGTCGATGATTCCCCAGCCCATTGCATTGGTAATCGCCATGATTACCGAAATCTCAGTCAAACCCCTGGGTCTGTCGTAGGACAACATAGCGCCGAAGATATAACAGGCGCTTCTCGGTCAGCAATCAATTAGTAAGGCTATTCGGGATGCGGCTGCGGTATTTGCCGGCGATGATGCGCATGAATGGAAAAATTAACATAGTCTAGTGGCCCTGGATTGAATCAAATCCAGGAAGCATCAAATAAAAAGAGGTTCCCGACCTGGACTGCCAACTCTGAGGAGTTATTTCATGCCTAGACTTGCCGTTGTGATTCGCTCCCTTACACTCGTTAGCTTTGTTTTGTGTTGCGCATTTTTGCCGTCGGCGGGAGCGCAATCTTGCGGAGCGCACGGGATTGCTTTGCAGGTGCTTGGGTCGGGCGGGCCGGAGCTGCAAGACAAGCGAGCCTCTAGCAGCTATCTCATCTGGCAAGACGGACAAGCGCGAGTACTTGTAGATGCGGGAGGAGGGAGCGCGCTGCGCTTCGGCGAAAGCGGGGCGCAAGTGTCGCAGCTCGATGTGATTTTTTTCTCGCACTTTCATGAAGATCACAGCGGCGACTTTCCCGCGTTGATCAAGTCTTCTTGGTTCGAAGAACGCAAGCGTCCTTTGCCGGTCTACGGACCGGAGGGAAATGACTTCATGCCTTCCACGGTGGAGATTGTTTACGATTTTTTTGGAGATAAGCACGGCGCTTATCGCTATCTCAGCGAGCTGCTGGTACCCGGCGAGGAAGGCGACTATAAATTACAGCCGCACAATGTTGTTGGGAGCGCGAAGCCGGCCGAAGTATTTCGCCACGGCGGCATTGCCGCGCAAGCGGTGCGCGTGGTCCACGGAGGAGTTCCAGCCCTTGCGTGGAGAGTAGAGATGGGCGGCAAAGTGATTGTTTTCAGCGGAGATACGAACGGTGAGGGCGCAGGTCTGCCGCAATTGGCAGCGAACGCGGATTTGTTCGTTGCTCACAACGCCGTGCCGGAAGGCGTCACTGGTGTGGAAAGGAATCTTCACATGCCTCCATCGGTGATTGGACAAATTGCCGGGGAAGCACACGTCAAACATTTGGTATTGTCTCATCGCATGCTGCGGACGCTGGGCAAGGACAGTCAAACGCAGACACAGTCCGAGATCGAAAAGAAATTTTCCGGCCCTCTCAAGTTTGCAAACGACTTGGATTGCTTTCCTTTGAACTAATAGCTTGCAGGGTGAAGGCTTCGCGGCTTAAGCCGACTGAGCTCTTTCCAGCAGGCTGGTGCTTAGTTGGGAGAATTCTGCCACTAGGGCGCTGGCGTCTTGGCCTGCTAGTGTTGCGGCGTCGATCTCTGTGGTGAGCAGGATGGATGTGGCTACGTCGGCGCTGCATTCGAGGCAGTATTTGCCAGTTCTTCCTGGAAGATCAAAAAGCTCGGCTCGGTGGCCACAAACACAGCACTGCGGACTAAACGGTTCTTCACAACCTTTCGGACCAGATAACATACGCTTTCTCCCTGGAGTCACGCGGTGCAGGTCGTGACCCGCAAGCTCATGGTAGAGAAACGGGCGTAAGGAAGTCAGGAGCCAGCGGTTAGGATTTCATAAGCTAAGTAAGCCATTGTAAATAAATCGGTTAGCCGGGCCAGCCGAACGGTTGAAGAGTTCAAAGTTTAACAGTTCAAAAGGGCGGAAGACCATATCGGCTGAGATACTTCTTCGCTAGATTGCGTATCCAAGTCTTATCCGATTGCAGCAAGGGTTCAATCTCCGATATGAAGCCGGGCGCCTTCATTTTGATCAGTGTGTAGACCACATGACCGTCAACATCCGGGTCGCTCAAGAAGGAGGACAGCGTTTTCGCATATAGCCGCGCAGCGACAAAACCGAGAGCCATTATGAAGGACTGCCGGCCCCTGCGAAGTTGGCGGCAGCAGGCAATTTCTACCACTCTGTTAAGCACCTCTTGGTTTTTCTTAAACTTCGGGTTTTTCACGAACGAACGCCTAACGCTCTCACCGATTCCCCAGGCCTCATGTTCGAAGGAGTACCAGTCTGGTGCTCCCGGCGATTCCTTAAATGGCGGGAGGGTCGGCGGGTAAAGTGCAGGCGCTAGCGAAAGCGCCTTCTCGCATGCCGCAAAAATCTCCTCGGCGGACGCTGGAATATCAGAGATCATGGCCATCAACGTAGCACCACAATTGCACCAGTGCTTTTCGCTTCGAAGGACAGATTTCACATTACTGGGTACGTGTGAAAGGTTCCGTAAATAATGGCGTTCGGATTATTTCTTGTCCTTTCCAACATGTCTTCCACTTCCTCTGTGTATTCGCCGTCCTCCGGCACAGGTCCTGCCTTTTCCACGCCGAGAAGATTCCATCCGTAGCTCTCAAGCATTCTCTTGCACTTCTGTGCGTACTCATCGGGGTTGTTTGCCCAAGTTGTGACCACAGTGAAAGCTGGCGTTGGTTTAGCTCCACTCGGCCTTTCAGAGTCTGTGAAGCTGATTTCAATTGTCCCGATCCAGATTACTGGTTGCATCCTACGCCGCGCTCTCTCTTTGGGGATTCACAAGCTCCGTGACGCCCGCCTCGAAGAGTTTCTCTTCGAGCGCGCTTGAATCGTGATTCTTGTCAAAGGCTATCTCGCGAGAGAGGAGAGGAACGATCGCGAGGTAATAAACTTTTCGACCGTTTTCCATAGTTAGTTTGTCCGCCCCTTCGGGAAAGGTCTGGGGCTTGAGCAAGAACATGCCAGTGAAGTTCACGCCAGCATCGGCGTGCAGCCAATATTCAAGCCCTTCCACGACATGTCCCCATGAAAACCAGGTCTTGTGTCGGTGGGGATACCGCGCACTTTGTTGGAGGAAGTTGATGGGCCAGAAGTATCTAGGTTCTCGCCAAGCCAGATTGGTCAGGCTCAAGGGCCAATCAGCAGGCAGGCACAAACAGAGCTCAGCAAGGGCCAGATCCTCAAAGCCGTCTGGCGTATGCATATCCAAGTCGCTCATGCCCGATGTCAGTAGGGTGAAGAATGGTCTCGTTGGACTCGGCCGAACGATATGTATATCGACGTGTACGATCTTTGATTTTTTCTCGTGCAAAACAAAGTAATCCGATCCGAAATGCTTCTCTATATGATTCGTTATGCTTTCCAGGTGGCGTATCGGTGCGGGTAGTCGTGTCATTGTTTGGAACCTATTCACCCGATTTTCGCAAGGTGGTAGCGGCGTTGCCATTCGGTGGGAAGTTGGCGGAGTAGGCGCTGCAGAGAAGCGTATTGTTGGGCATCGTCGGCTAGGGCGAAAGCTTCGCGGCGGGCTACTTCGAGGAGATCTTTGTCGCGGAGGGGGTTGGCGATGTGGAAGCCGAGGTCGCCGGATTGGCGGGTGCCAAAAAATTCGCCGGGGCCGCGAAGAAGGAGATCGGTTTCGGCGATTTCGAAACCGTTGGCGGTGCGGACCATGGTTTCTAGGCGGGCGCGGGCCTCTTCCGTCATGCGGACAGGACCGACAAGGATGCATTGGGATTTGGCGGCTCCGCGGCCGATGCGTCCGCGAAGCTGGTGAAGCTGGGCTAGGCCGAAGCGTTCGGCGTGTTCGATGACCATTGCGGTGGCGTTGGGGACGTCCACGCCGACTTCGATCACCGTGGTGGCGACGAGGATTTGTGTTTTGTTTTTGCGGAAGCTTTCCATGACGGTGTCTTTTTCTTCGCTGGAGAGGCGGCCGTGGAGGAGGCCGACCTTTAGCTTCGGAAAAACTTCTTTGGAGAGGCGCTTGTACTCGTCCATCGCCGCTTTGAGTTCGAGCTTCGATTCTTCGATCACCGGATAGACGATGTAGGCCTGATGGCCAGCGGAGACTTCTTTGCGAAGAAATTCCCAGACGCCGGGGAGATGCGGCTCGGAGGTGAGGCGCGTTTGGATGGGCGTGCGGCCGGGCGGAAGTTCGTCGAGAACGGAGACGTCGAGGTCGCCGTATAGCGTGAGCGAGAGCGTGCGCGGGATGGGCGTGGCGGTGAGGACGAGGACATGCGGGGCGTGACCGTGGGAGGCGGCTTTGTCCATGAGGCGCTTACGCTGGAGGACGCCGAAGCGGTGCTGCTCGTCGATAGCGACGAAGCCGAGCCGCGCGAATTGAACCTGGTCTTCGATGAGGGCATGGGTGCCGATGACGAGCTGCGCTTCGCCGGAGCGGATGCGTTCGAGCGCAGCTTGTTTTTCGGCGAACTTGAGGCCGCTGATGAGGAGCTCGCCTTTGTAGCCGCCGGGAGCGAGGATGCGGCGCGCGGAAAGATAATGTTGGACGGCTAGAATTTCTGTGGGGGCCATGAGCGCGGCTTGGGTGTCGTTTTCGATGGCGATGACGGCGGCTTGGAGCGCGACGATGGTTTTGCCGCTGCCGACGTCGCCTTGCAGGAGGCGGTTCATGGGCGCGGGCTTTTCGAGGTCGGCGGCAATTTCCGCGAGGACGCGTTTTTGCGCGGCGGTGGGCTTGAAGGGGAGGATGCGCTTGAGCGCTTCGCGTACCTTTTCTTCGCGAATGCGGAAGGCGATGGCGTTTTCTTTGCGAGTAGTTTTGCGATCGAGCGCGAGGCTGAGTTGGTAAAGAAAAAACTCTTCAAAGATGAGGCGCTGCTGCGAGGGCGTGCGAAACGTGTTGAGCTCTTCGAGCGATTCTTCCGGTTCCGGAAAGTGAACATGGATCAGCGCTTCGCGCCGCGAGGGATAGCCTAGACGCGCGCGCAAAATATCTGGGAGAACGTCCGGCATGTTGGCTTCGATGAGCTGCACCGCGGCATACATGGCGCGGCGAATCGCGCGCGAGCCGAACGTGCCGATAGCTTCGTAAATGGGAACAATGCGGCCGACTTCGGTGGAGTCCGGCTCGCCGTCCCCGAGCATTTCGAGCTGGGGGTTGATCATTTCAAGCCGCGCGGGGCGCATCTTGTCGATCTCGACTTTGCCGTGAAGGATGAGCTGCTGGCCGGGTTTGAGGCGGCCTTCGAGGTAGCCGCCGTGAAAAAACTTGCACGGGAGCAAGCCGCCAGCGGCGTCCTGTACCAACAAATGATAGATAGCGTTGTAGGCGAACTTATTGGGGATGGCCTGGCCGCTCATGACTCTCGCGCGGATCGTGTAGGTGCCGTTGGGCTGAATGTCTTTGATATTTGAAAACTGGATGCGGTCTTCGTAGCGAAATGGCAGGTAGGCGAGCAAGTCCTCGAACGTGTGGATGCCGCGCTTGGCGAGAAGTTCGGCGCGCTGCGGGCCGACGCCTTTGATCATGCGCACTTCGGTTGTCAGGCTCAGCGTCATTAGCACTTCTTTATATCATTCCCTAGGGACACGAGCCGGGGACCTGGCTTACTTGCGCTGACCGCCCGGGAGTCGAGGATGAGCGGTATGTCGTGATTCGTGCGAGCGCGGGGGGGAAAGCGGCAGCAGAGCTGCCGCACTCCACACGGGTCCCCTCCCCCTGTTTTTTGTAAACACTGAATCTAAAGGAGTTGCGCTTCATTTAAGTCCTTTAGATGCAACACTTGCGGATGGTCCTTAGACGCTGATTCTAAAAGAGTTAGATTTGCATTGGAAAATAAAAAAGCCAGCTTGGCGCTGGCAGTATGGCTGATGGGCACAATACTTACAGAGTGGAATCATACACGAAAGCTGCTTTTTTGCAAGGAGAAAATGAGGATTGGCGAGGGCCAGAGCAAATTTGGGACGCGGAACGGAGCATCTCGAATTGAGACGATTGCACAATTCGGCAACGGATGAGGCGACAGTTGCGGGCATTCTCAACGTAGTATAAGTGTGGGTGTCTGGCGGTAACGAAGGTACGGGAGGACGAGTGGCGGACGACGGGAACCGGCTGACAGGATCGGACAAGCGCGCACTGATTTTGTGGGTGTTGCTGGGCGTGGTGGGGCTGGTATTTGCGCACCGGTACTTTTTCCGGGCGTTTCCGGAAGCGTCGGTGGATTTCAAGGTGTCGCGCGCGGAAGCTCTGACGCGGGCGAAGAAATTTGTTGGCAGCCTGGGGGAGGACGTCAGCGGATACCAGTCGGCGATCGTTTTCGACGTGGACGACAACGCGAAGACGTATCTGGAGCGGGAGGTAGGGCTGAAGCAAGCGAACCAGCTGATGTCCAGCGAGCTGAACATCTGGTATTGGAATGTGCGTTTTTTCCGGCCGCAGCAGGAGGAAGAATTTTATGTGCGAGTGAGCCCGGCGGGAGAAATTGTCGGCTACGACCACAAAATTCCCGAGGCGCAAGCGGGCGCGGCGCCGGATCGCGCCGCGGCGGAGACGGCCGCGCAAGAATTTCTTCGCGGCAAAATGGGCGTGGATTTAAGCAACTGGCTATTCCTTTCCGACGAAGCAAACTCCAGCCAGAAACCAAACCGCATGGACTGGTCTTTCACGTGGGAGAAGCGAGGCTTCCGAGCAAAGGATGCGCCGGACCGCTTGCGGGTGACGCTACAGGGCGATCGCGCGGGAAGCTCGCAGGAATTTTTGCAGGTCCCGGAGGCGTGGGAGCGGAGCTACGCGAAGCTGCGTTCAAAAAATATTCTGTACAACCAGTTGGCTATCATTCCGTGGCTGCTGCTGATGGGAGCGGCGCTTTGGCTGGGAATTTTGCTGACGATGCGCGGGCAGACGAGCTGGGGGCTAGCCATAAAGGTCGGAATTGTGGTGGCGATCCTGCTGACGTTGATGCAGCTCAACAACTGGCCGTTGGACCGCATGGGTTATGACACGAATTCCGCGTATGGGGGATTTGTATTCAAGCAAATTGCGTTTGCGCTTCTGTTTGGACTTGGCTCGGCGTTGCTGATTGTAGTCGCCCTTCCAGGAGCTGAGCCGTTGTATCGCGCGTCGCAACCGGGACGGCTGCGGCTTTCGCAATTGCTCACGCTGCGCGGATTGCGTTCGAAGGAATTTTTCTCATCGGCGACGGTGGGACTTTCGCTTGCCGCAGCGCACATGGGATTCATCGTGGCGTTTTACATTGTCGCCGGGCATTTCGGCGCGTGGGCGCCGCAGGAATTAAATTACGAAAATTCGGTGAACACGACGTTTCCGTGGATTTCCGGCGTTGCGATTGGTCTGTATGCGGCGACGAGCGAGGAATTTCTTTTCCGGCTGTTTGCGATTCCCTTTTTAAAGAGACTGACGGGCTCGAGCCTTATCGCTGTGATTGTTCCGGCGTTTTGCTGGAGCTTTTTGCACTCGGCTTATCCAAACGAGCCGCCGTACATTCGCGGGCTGGAAGTTGGCCTGATTGGAATCGTCGCGGGTATCGTGATGCTGCGTTGGGGCATTCTGGCGACTCTGATTTGGCACTACACAGTGGATGCATCGCTCGTTGGACTGCTGCTCGTTCGTTCGAACAGCTTGTACTTCAAGATTTCGGGCGTGGTCGTGGGTCTGGCGGCGGTGGCTCCGCTGATTTTTGCAGGCGTTTCATACCTGGCGCGCGGGCGATTCGAGCCAGATGAGGATTTGCTGAACCGCGCCCAGCCGATTCCGGAAGTCAGCTTCGAATCCGCTCCACCGGCCATCGACACAGCCACGCCCACTACGAGGCGTTATGAGGCGTTGACGTCGGCAATGATGATCTTTCTTGCGGTTTGTCTGGTTCTGGGAGGTCTGGCGGCGTGGCGCTTAAAGACTCCAACCGTGGGCGATTATGTAAAACTCTCGGTAAATGCGCGGACTGTGAAACCGCTCGCTGATGAAGTGATGCGCGCGCGCGGCTTCGATCCGAAGTCTTACCGTACGGCGACCATCTTCACGGACTTCGCCGACCCCGTCACCAACGAATTTCTTCGCCAACGCGTGGGTATCGCGCGCCTCAACGAAATTTATGCTACCGAAGTTCCCGGGGCAATTTGGCAAGTGCGTTATTTTCGCGACAGCCAGCCGGAAGAATTTTCGGTCAAGCTAAAGCCCGACGGTTCTCTGGCGGCCTTCAACCACAAACTCGCCGAGGATGCGCTGGGTGCGTCGCTGAGCAAAGAAGAGGCGCTGGCGAAAGCGGAAAAGTATTTGCGCGACGTGAAAAAACTCGATCTGAGCCAGTGGAATCTGATCGAAGCGAATTCCGACAAGCGGGTCCACCGCACGGACCATGAGATCGCGTGGCAACAACGCACGCCAATCGATTCGGGATCGACGTCATCGAACGACGTGGTGAGCCACGCGTACCTGCGTATCAAGCTCGCTGTTCTAGGCGATGAAGTCTCGGAGTACCGCGGCGCTTACTATTTGAAACCCGAAGAGCGCGACCAAGTGGAACTGCGCGAAGGCGGCACCGGCTGGATGTACATCAAGATTCCCGACGAGTGGCGACGCAAACAGGAAGAGGAATCGCTTTCGCGCACGATCTACAGCTTCGCCGTTCCGATCCTGCTCTTTGGGGGAATAGGAATAACCGCGCTCGTTTTGTTCTTCAAGAATCTTCGTTCGGAAGCAATGCGCGCGATTCCGTGGCGGAGATTGCTTCTCTGGGCGATCTGGGGGCTGGCTGCTTACGTTTTGATCGTCAGCTTTGGAGATCGAATGCAGAGTTTCCTGAACGTTTATTCAACGGCGATTCCTCTGAAGACGGTTGTGGCGGGGTTCGTCGTGGCTATTCTTCTTGGCGCGGTCTTTTACACCGGCGGCCTTGCGATGCTGTTCGGTATCGCGTCGTTCTTCAGCAACCGGGTGTTTGGAGAAGAGCGCCTGCCCGTTGGCAGGCCGGTGCCCGGAGTTTACTATCGCGATGCGATGTGGATCGGCGTGTGTGGCACGGCCGGGTTTCTCGGTGTGCGGCATTTGATCGCGTTTGCCGCCATGCACTGGCAAACCGCGCACCGCAGTTTGCCCTTCTCTCTTGGGCAGAACTTCGATGCGGTTCTCCCTGCGGGAGCCTTTTTGGGAGGAGCGTTGATCGGCAGTCTTTTCGTAACCGGGGCGATCGCCTTTATCGCAGCGTTTGTAGCATCTGTCGTTAAGGCGCGCTGGTTGCGGTTTGTGCTCTTCCTGCTGGGCGTGATGTTTCTGGCCGGGAGCGACTGGGGGAATGGAGCGGATTTTGCGAAACAATTTATAGGCGCGGCGATTCTGCTCGGCGTGATTGTCTTCGGTGTCCGGAGCGTGATGCGGTTTAATGTGCTGGGGGGACTCCTGATAATCGCTTGCCTCTCGCTGCTTGGTGCTGCCGCGCAATTGCTGGCACAGCCGGACGCGTTCTACCGTACAAATGGCTATGCCGTGGTTCTGATGCTTGGTTTGCTGCTGGCTTTGCCGCTTTCGGCGTGGCGACTTCGCGCGGCGACCGGCGGTTAGTGGCATCGATGTGGTTTTTTGACACAGCGGCGGGCAACCTCTTGCCGCCTGTGGAAATCGGAAACAAATAGAGTTCGATATTCGTTCTCTAAGTGGAAGTGGATGCTCACCCAGGGGCGTCTTTGGACGTCCAAATTGGGTGGTCGCGTAACATTCTCCTGTGGGCTTAGTGTGATGGACTGGCAGGTTCGGCCTAAGATGTTGTTAAATAAGCCGCAACGCTGACGCACGAGAAGAGAAAGCGAAAAATGCCGCTTCCAAGATTGGCTCTAGCTTTGGCTAATGAATCAGGCCTGGCGGGTGGCACCGGCGCCTCCCTGGCTACGGTGGACTCTTTGCCCAACCTAAACGAGCGAACCCTCGTGGCGGAAGCTCAAGCCGGCAGCCGTGCGGCTTTTGAAGAGCTTGTGCACCGCTACGACCGGGACGTGCTCCGGCTGGCCCTGAACCTGATGAAGCGCCCAGAAGACGCGCGGGACGTTTACCAGGAAGCTTTCCTCAAGGTTTATCGAAACCTGCACCGCTTTCGTTTTGAATGCAGCTTTTACACCTGGCTCTACCGCATCGTCACCAACGTATGCCTCGATCAGCTGCGGCGCCGGCAGGCGCGGCCCGAGGATCAAGCTCCGGAGTCAAATTCCGGGAATCATGAAGAAGGCATCACCGATTTCTTTGAACGCCAGCGTGAACATCGCCCCACACTCGATCCGGAGCGTCAGCTATTTGGAAAAGAGATTCAAGCGCGGATCGCCACAGCAATGGAAAGGTTATCGCCGCGCGAGCGTCTTGTCTTCGAATTAAAGCACTATCAAGGATTGAAATTGCGCGCGATTGGCGATGCGCTTGGCACAACGGAAGAAACCGTGAAGAATTCGCTGTTTCGCGCGACTCGCAAACTCCGAAGCCAACTGGGGGGCCTGCTATGAGCGGGTCTCAACCGTTCCGTTGCAAAGAGGCTGCGGCACTGCTGGTCTTTTATTCCTGCGGCGAAACCACTGAGCAGGAGACCGCGCTTGTTGAAACACATCTCGGGGCTTGCCCGCTGTGCGCCGCGCAGCTTGCCGAAGAACGCGGGCTGCATGAATCCTTGATGAGCGCGCTGGAAGCTTCCGAGCAGAACGATACGGGCGGCATTCTTCTTTCGCAGTGCCGCAGTGAGCTAGCCGAAGCGCTCGATGATCTTTCCGCGCCGCCATTGCAAGAGCGTTGGCAGCCACTTGGCTGGCTGCGTCGCTCGATGGCTTTGCATCCGGTCTTAAACGGTGCTCTTCTCGTTTTAGTTGGCGTGGCGCTTGGCACACAGCTCTTGCCTTGGTTTTCCGCGCGACTCTATACCAATTCTACCGGCCACACTGTAAATGTTTCCCCCGTTGCGCGATTCACTGAGGATCAACTTTCGAAGATGGCCGTTGCCGGCATCAATTTGGCCCCGGCATCGGATGGCGGGCCGGGAACTTTGCAAGTTCGCGTGCGTACGGAAGAGCCGCTGGTACTTTCCGGCAGCGTGGACGACCCGGACTTTCGCCGCGTTCTGACGTATGTCGTCGAGAACGGCGACCAAACCGACGCCGGAGTACGGCTGGATTGCCTGGACGCGCTGCGCGCTCGCCAGGCTGATTTAGATGTTCGCCGGGCGTTGCTCTTCGCGGCACGCAAGGATCAAAACCCCGCGGTGCGCATGAAAGCACTCGAATCCTTGCGCGACGCCGTGGCGGACAAAGCCGTGCGCGAGACTTTGATTGATGCGCTGGAGCACGACGCGAATCCGGGAGTCCGAGTGGAAGCTGTCAACCTGCTGGTTCGCTCGCTGGAACCTGGCGGGCTAGATGTTTCGGATAATGCCGAGCCTGTTATCGCTCCGGGTGGCGTCGAACGTCCCCTCGACCCCTCGATGGAACATGTAGTGCGCACTCTCCAGGAGCTTCAACGCAGTGACCCCAATCGCTACGTCCGGCTGCGGAGCGCTGCGGCTCTGCGGCAGATCGGCACGCGGGATGCGCAGATGGAAGCGCATCCCGAAGCTCAGCAAGAAGTGCACTGAGAATTTCAGCAATTTGAAAAGAAACGCCATCAAGAGATGACCACAATCGCGAATTTCAGACCGATGGGCGGTATATTCGGGGGCGCTCCCCGCGCCGCGCTTCCGCTTGTTTTCTGTCTCGCGCTGCTGCCCAACTGGGCTTCCGGCGCGAACCACGTTGAAGCGCTTCCGGTGAACCCCCTCGTTCCCGCTGACCCGGGCCCACGCGCTTCCGTTGATCGTTCGGGAACGCTGCAAACCCGGGATGGGTTAACTTTGCATCTGACCGCGGACCTAGGTTCGGTGCGCATCGTCGCTCTTGAGCCGGGCGCGCCTCCAGTGGTCCGCTACAGCGCGCACATTGAAACCGATGCGCGTGCGCCGCTAGCTCAGAGTCTTCTGGATCATTATTCGCTCACGGCAAGGATGACTGCGTCCGGTGTGGAAATTGTTGGGGCGTCCCCGCCGCAACCCGGCCGCAGCGGAGCGAATGCGCAATTTTACGTGCAGTTTGAGGTGGCTGTTCCGGCAGGCTACAGCCTCGACGTCAACACTGGAGTGGGTGACATCGAAACGCAAGACATCGCAGGTACGGCAAGCCTCATCTCCGGAGGCGGCAACATTCGAACGGGCCGAATCGGCTTCGCCGGTTTCCGCAACGCAGCGCAAGGACATCCAAACGCCAAACTTTCCACGGAAGGCGGGCACATTCAGGTGCAAGACGTTGCTGGCAACCTGGATGCCTTCACCGCGGGCGGACACATTGTTGCTGGAAATATTTCCGGCGACGCCGTTTTGCGCAGTGGCGGCGGCCACATCCGCGCAGGACAGATCAGCGGACGCGCGCAACTGGAAACCGACGGCGGCAACATCACGCTGAAGCAAGCCGGAAGTTTCGTGAGCGTGCGCACTGGTGGAGGACAGATCGATTTCGGCGAAGTGCGCGGTTCCGTTCGCGCACAGACCGGCGGCGGCGGCATCCGTATCATCACCGTTTCCGGACCGATGGAAGTGGAGTCTAACGGCGGAAGTATTTGCCTGACGCGCGTGGCGGGCGCGGTGCAGGCAGCCACCGCGGGCGGGACGATTCAGGCTTGGATAAATCCGGACGCGGGCTCGTCCGGAGGCAAGGTGAGCCTTCCGGGCGCCTCGCAACTTTCCTCGGGGGCCGGGGACATCATTGTTTTCCTTCCCAGGAATCTTGCGGCGAACATTGACGCGCTGGTCGAAAATGGCGGCTTGAGCCGGATAGATGCCGACCCTGCTCTTTTCTTGAACATCCAGCCGATGGGAAATCGCGGAGGCAGCTCCGTGCGTGCCACAGGAGCGCTGAACGGCGGAGGCGAAGTTCTTAAGCTTCGCACGACCGTGGGCAAAATCCGGTTGCAGTTTCTTGATGCGGACACCGGTCTGCGCGATTCGCTGATTCGGGAGCAACGCGAACGAATCGATCGCAAACACGATTCAGACATTCTTCCGGTCAAAGCTTCGGGCCCGAATCCGAAAGCCGAAGAGCCTCCTGCGCCAGGAGAAACGAGCGACTGGCTCGAAAGTTGGATGGACAGACTGGAGATCGCTTTTATGGGGGGGTTGCGGGAAGACTCCAGCGAATTTTTTAAACGGCTCATCGCCGCGCCGCATCCCGCCTATCCCGAGATTGCCAAGCGCGCACACATTCAAGGGGTTGTAATTCTGCAGGTAAAGGTGAGGACCGACGGAAGCGTCGAAGTACAAAAGGTTTTGCAGGGAGAACCAGTGCTAGCCGACGCGGCGGTCGAGGCCGTGAAGCGATGGCGCGCAAACCCCGCATTGATCAACGGCACTCGCGTGGAGACCATTTCGACAGTCACGTTTGATTTTGAGCCGAAGTGATCGCGTAGGCGGCAGGCGCGGCATCGCGCGAAGACTTAGTTTGGGTCCCGGGTTCCTCGGTTTAATGGCAGCAACGAGCAATCGCTCGTGAGATGTGCTCGAGGGGAGAACGCGATGCTACGTCCCAGTTTACGAACGGCAGTGTTGTTCATCCTTGCGGTGACGGTTGGTTCGGCGGCGCCGGGCTTTGCGAAAAGCAAAGACTTCAATCATTCCTATCCGCTGCAGCCGGGCGGCTCCTTTGAGCTGCAAAACGTTAACGGCCCGGTTCAAGTGGAAGGATGGGACCGTGACGTAATCGAAATCCATGCGGTAAAAATCGCTAAAGAAAAAGAGTCGGACCTCGACCGCGTTTCGATAGAAGTCAATGCCAAACCGAATGATGTCTCGGTGATCACGCGCTATCCACAAAATGAGGGCGTGGAGGTCGCGGTCGAGTACACGATCCGCGTTCCACATGGCGCGCGCGTAGAACATATCGGCACCGTCAATGGAACACTGAAGATAGCCGGGGTCGAGTCAGTGGAAGAATTGCGGACCGTCAATGGAAACATCGAGGTTTACGAGGGCGGTGGCAGCGTCCACGCACACACGACCAACGGTAACGTGCATCTCGAGCTATCGCGCGCGCTCGATGAAAAAGGGATGGCGGCGGAGACCACGAATGGCTCCGTGCTGCTGGCTGTGCCGCAAGACACGCAGGCGAACCTCGAAGCGCGCTCTTTGAATGGAAACTTTTACTCCGAGTTACCATTTTCGCAGGAGGCCGCGGAACGCCCCCGTGAAATGCGCGGAAAGTTTGGCAAGGGCGGCGCGCCGATTCGGCTGAACACCGTCAATGGCGGAATCCAAATCGTAATCTTGCGGTCGACGGTTTAGGGCGAGCCGCGTCTAACGGAAATAGGAGGACGGAAAATATCATGACGAAACGAAATTTGTTTATGGGTGGCGGGGCTGCAGCTCTCGGGCTGGCGCTGATTGCGCTGCCAAGCGCTCCTGCGCATTCGCAGGAGCCGTCCGATACGAAAGTGGCGCAAATGGAACAAATGGCAGAGCGTCTGGATACTCGCGCATTGCAAGCATCCGTGAGGTCCGCAGTCCAGCTAGCTCAAGAGCAGCAGCGACGTATAGAAGTAGCACCAGAAACGGGCGACGAAGACGCGATGGTGTTACTCGGAGATGAGGGAGCAAGCTGGCTCGGCGTTGAATCGCTAGAGATCAGTTCGGAGAAAGCGAAAGAATTGAAACTGCCAGCGGAGCGCGGCGTTCTCTTGGAACGCATCGTGCCAGACAGCCCCGCCGCCAAAGCCGGCTTGAAAGACAATGATGTCATCACGGAGATCAATGGTCAGCGCGTCGAAGGGGCGACGCAATTCCGCCGCATGATTCGCGAAATTCCTGCAGGACGCTCTGTGCAGTTCACCCTATGGCGCGACGGCCGTGCGCAAACGGTCAGCGTAACGCTGGGCAAGTCGCAGGATAATGGCAATATGTGGTTCAAGACGGCTCCGCGAGCATTTTCCTTCCAGCTTCCGAATGTCGAAGTTCCGGAAGTGGCGCCCATGCCGGATATGGATATGGGCGGCTATGCCGTGCTGGCTGGCTCGCGGCCGCGTCTGGGAATTGACGCCGAAGACTTGAACGGACAATTCGGCGCATATTTTGGCGCGCCTGACGGCGAGGGCGTGCTCGTCCGCGAAGTAAAGGCCGGTTCACCCGCAGAAAAAGCCGGCGTGAAGAGCGGCGACGTAATCACCTCGCTAAACGGGGAACGCGTCCGCTCGCTCGGCGATTTACGCGAGAAGCTTGCCGGCAAGCGCGACGAAAAAACGGTGAAGCTCGGCGTCCTGCGCAACAAGAGCGAAGTATCGCTTACGGTTGAGATGCCTCCGCCACCCTCAAAAACTCCGCGTGCCATTTCACATCGCACCAATATCTAATAAATCTTCGGAAAAAGGGCTCGGAGCAAATGTCCGGGCTCTTTTTCTTTTTGTGCCGCGATTTTGTGATGGGCTTTTCAGTTCGAACGAGCATGATTCATGACTTGCCGTCGTTCCCATATTTTCGCGCGAGACGAAAGGGACGCCCCAGAGCATCCAGAAACCAATGTCGCTTATTTTCAGCGCCCGCAACCCAGTCTTCCTCGGTGGGAGAAAAAGAGAGTCGAAACAGATAGGCCACGCCGCGGAAAAACCCGCCGCGCATGCGAATCCGAAACATCGCGCGCTCAAGAATTCCCGGTGGCGCGGAACCCGCCGCGGGAAGCCATTGCATAATCTGCCTTGCAAGCCGTCCAACCATCCGGTCCGATCGCACCGCCGCGCCAGTTTTTTTCGGCAAGCGTGCGCCGAGCAGATCCGCAGCCAATCGCAGGCCCACATATAACATGCGTTCCCCGCCGACTTCTTCTGCGGCCGACTCCACACGCTCCCAATCGAGTTCCTGTCTGGACACAAACGCCGCCACGTCCGCGATGTAGCTCAGCTGCTCCCAAAAATGTTTCGCGCCATGAATACATATCAGGATGAGCTCATCTTCGGGGGAGAGCGCAGGGACCCTATGCGAATCGATGTTTACGCACGCCTGCCGCTTGAAAAGCTTTTCCAGCGGAAGCGCCCGAGGATGGTAGCGAAATGTGCGCTCCGTATGAAACTCAACCAGCAGCTTGGTGTTCGATTGCCGAAAAACATATTCGCCGGGAATTTTTTTGGCCCGGATCGCCGTCAACGGAACGCTCGGCTCGTATCCGAGACCGATCATCAGCTCCGTTGAACGTTGGATATCCTCGTCGCGCACAATCAAATCCAGATCGCCGTATTGGCGCAACCCTGGATCGCCATAACAACGCGCCGAAAGGACCGGCCCTTTGATCACCAGGGCCTCGACTTGCGAAGCCGCGAAGGCTTCGAACAACCTGAACATCTCCACAGTCAAATTCATCGTGAAGAGCGTGTAAGCACGCCGCCACGCGCGCAAACTCTCCCGATTTTCCGGCGATATGGGGTCCTCGCTGCAATTTGCTAGCCGCGCGGCGATAAGCCCTAGAACGCTGTGGTTCTCTGCAACTGCAATCAACGAAGCCCACTTGAGCGGTGCGCGAAGCGACTGAGCAAGGCGCTGCGGATCCGGCTGCGGTTTTGAACACTCCAACAGGAGCGCCCACTCCGCACCGAGAGCCTTCGCTGTCTGTGGCAGTGTTTCCGTCACACCCTCCCCCACGGTTCAGATGAAGCTTACTTGAATGTTCGATGGTTTGCGCTAACGGGAAAATTTTTCAGCCAAGGTCGAAACACGCCGGAATGCATCGTCCTGCCGGAGAAATACCTTCGGAAATCGTTGCAAAGCAGCTTTCGCAATTTCTTGTAGCGACGTGCTGCCATCTATGGCTTCGAGAAGCCAGCGTTCCGCTTCCCCCGATTCCGAGAGTACCGGGACGTAATCCGTCGCACGCTTACGCAACCGTTCCGAGGTAAATTGCGCTCCCTGAAAGGTTGACAGCTGGAAGCTCCGCTCCGCGTGGCCATTATGAGCGGCGATCCTGGTATCCCAGCGCCAGATGTAATCGCCGCCAACGGGATCGGCATGCAAGTCCACTTCAATTTCTCGGCCCATCTCCAGTGCTACCGGCTCGAGCCACGGAAGAAATCCCTGGCCGTAGATGGCCCCCATGTTTCCCGGGGCAGTCGAGAATCCAATTTCTTCAAAAAGTTTCGTTTCAAACCATGCGGTGATTCCATGCGCCGTTCCGGCACGCGTCGCTCGGAACCGCAACTTCGCGCCGGCACGCGGTTTCAAATGTGTCGTATAGTCCAGTGTGCACCAGGCCTGCGGTTCCGACAAAAGTTGCTCTTTTTCCGACCTTATCTTGTACACGCTGTTCAGGACGAACGGAAGCGAACCAGTAAGATTGAGGCCGCGTCCCGCATCTTTCCAGGGCGACGTCAGTCGCTTATAAAACTCAGGAGTTTCCACGAGAGCTGCGTAGACTGTGTCGCGCTCCGGAATCTGCACTCCGCCATCTACCAGGAAGCGTTCTCGCGCATCTTCGATGGACGGAAGCGCGTCAGCAAAAAGCGGCAGAGCCCCGCGCACATCGGAGACGAGGACGTTGGCCCGCTCCGCTAATTGCAACTGCCTCGAATCGCCATGAAAAAATTCGATGCGATCCGCAAAGCCGTTGGCCGCGGCAAGCTGCCGCGCAAAGTGAATCACCTCACCGGCATCGATCGCGTAAACGCGCTTTGCCCCCGCGCGGCAAGCCAGTAGCGCGAAGATGCCGGGGCCACATCCGAGATCCACCACCACATCGCCAGGCCGCACCGCGCGCTGAATGGCATCGGCGTAAGCTCCAAAACGAGTCTTGTCGGAGATCATGTCGCCAAATTGATCGAGTAAGTACATGCTAGCGCCCGGCCGAGTGAGCAACGGACAATTGATTCGCCGGAAGGCGTCCGGCGTCCGCAAGAAGGAGGTCACATAATGCGCCGATACGCGCCGGATCACGATGAGGCACAATGCGCCGAACCGGAACGCGCGACACGAGGTGCGCAAGTAACTCGAATTCCGCAGCGCGCTGGCGGCGATCCAGAAGCCAGTTCATGTAAGTATTCTGTACAAGCTCAAGCAGAACTTCCCGGTTGCTCACATTTTCAATCCGCGGGGCATCTTCAGCTGTTTCTCGCGCAGACAGAATATAAACCGCTCCAAGCGGCCGCTTCATCGTCTCAAGTCTTGTTAAGGGACCGTCCAGGGGCAAGTAGCACTTATCCCAGTTCGGGGTTAACCGCGGCAGCGCATCTGCACTCCCCATCAACATCTCGACGGAACTGGGCCACAGACAGATTCGTGGATAGCCCAGCTCAATGCTAAAAGCCCCATCTCTTTCCTCGACTGCAGCAATATCCTCGCACAGCACGGCCGCCCCGCGTAGCGCGAGCGCAGCCGCTGTTGTTGATTTTCCCGCTCCGGCCTCGCCGGTTAGCACGATGGCCTTATCATCCATACACACCGCGCTGGCATGCAGCGCCATGGTTCCGCGCTTTCGAAGAATAAATCCCATGACGGGACCAAGAAAATAGGTTGAGAGATCCTCTATCGTTAGAAACTCTCCGGCCGTGCCCCAAACTCGCGCCGCAGCTTCATCCACCACGAAGCATGCTCCATCAGAGTAAGAAAGTTGAAAGAATTGTCCATTGCCAAACGACGTGAGGACGAACGCCGGGTCTTGCGTTTCCGGAGAGGCAGGCAGGCTCTGAAGAATCACGGCTGGCAATTCCAAGCCGTCGCGCACCCATTGCAACTGGGCACCCAATTCCACACAAACGTCGGCGGAAAACGGCCCTGCATTTTTCGCGCGTAATCCAGGGATAGGAGAGTCGGAAGAAAGTTTCAGGCCGTAGATTGTGTAGCTATGAGTCACTGGCGGGAGCAATTCCGTGGCAAAAGTATCTGGGGGAGGGGACCAATTTTAGCCAGTCTTTCGCATCAGTAAATTCTTGCCCCCGTCCAAATCGCCCTTAACACTGGTCATAGTCAGGGTCATCTCGGTCAAATTGCCGTAGACAAGAAGTTTGGGTGCCTGGTAAGGCTTTTTCGCAGATGTCTCGGACTGCGGCCTCATTCAATATCCCTCATTTCGACTGTACTGAATCCTCTGTTTGTTTTCAACGCTTTTTAGCCAGAAATCAAGAGCGATAGGCCGAAGGTCGGCCCACAAAGATAAACCCAGGGCAGGGCGGGAAGTCGCGCTGGTCATATTGCAGTTTACAAAGTTACTCAGTCTCCCGCAAGCACTGTCTGAAAGGACGGCTTTCCAGCCATTTTTCTCCGCGTGGAGTTGTAGCGGATCACCTCGAAGTGGTGTCTTCTTCCGAACACGTACTTCCTCCGGAAGCAAACTGTGCATCGCAGTGCGCAGGAGTTCTTTATTCATGCACCATGGTACCGGTGGCACTCGCAAAAGGAAGCGGAGCAAGCGCGCGTCGAGCAACGGAGCGCGTGCCACGACGGGCACTCCAGTCCACCCGGCGTCCTCGCTTTCGAAGACGCTGGGCCAGAACGCTCCCGTCAGCGCAGCGTAGCCTTCGGGGTGAAGTGGATGCACCATCTTCACTGGGTGCTGCAGTTCCCGCCAGCGATCACGCAAATTCAAATCCCGTTCGAACCCCGGTTCCAGCCACTCCGGATAACCAAGCATCTCCTCCATTCGGCCCATCCATCGCCGCAAATGTGTTCGTATTCCCGCACGGAGGGGCGGGAACCTGCCATGGCTAAGAACATACCCACCAAAGACTTCCGCCATTGTTAGGATGCGGCCCCGCCTCAGCAGATAGACGAGATACGACCATGCCCGCCCCGTCATAATGTCGTCTCCTCCGTCTCCAGTGAGAACCACACGAGCTTGCTGCGCCACTTGTCGATAGTGCGCTACGTGCAATGCGAAAAACGGCTCAGCGCAGGGCTCCGGCGCGCTCAGGGATGCCCCTTCCCATCCGTCAAAGGGCGAGGCGGAAGCTGCCGGAAGGATGTCGATTGGGATGCCGAGGTGCTGCGCGACTCTTGTCGCGAAAGCTCCCTCCTCATCTTCAAAGAGCGGGTTGTAATCCACCGTGTAAGCGCGAAGTGAGCCCCGTATGCCTCTGCGACCCTGAACTCTTGCTGCCAGCGCTGCGACGCTTGTCGAGTCCAGGCCACCGCTCATAAATATTCCTGTTGATCCTGGGGGCAACCGATCGCGAACCGCTTGCTCCAAAAGGTTTCGAAACTCTTCAGCGTAGTCTTCGCGCCTCTTTAGAAAAAGTGGGTCTTCGATTGGGAGACTCGCAAAGCGACGCACTGAGAGTTCGTGGTTCGAATACTTGAGACCGTGGCCCGCTGGCAGACGGCGAATGTCTAGAAAGGCGGTGCGCTCCGGATCGGGGCACCACGACTGCAAAAGAAAGTCGCCAATAAAATTTGGATCGAGTTTCGCGGATACTTCCGGCGAAACCCGCACAATGTCGAGCGTATTGCTAAAAACGAACTGCTGTCCGATGTGTGCATAAAAAAAAGGCTTGGCTCCCATCAGAGAGCGCGCGCACCAGAGCTGCTTCGCCTCCGCATCCCAAATAGCAAACGCAAAATCGCCGATCAACGTTTCAAAACTCTTGTCCGCCCACTGCCGCCACGCTCGCAAGATCAATTCCTCGTTGGTCACATCCACAGAGATTTTTCCGTCAAGCTGGTCGAGCTTGCGCACCAATTCCTCGCGACCATCGAGCCGCACATCGCCCATCAGCCATAGTCTTCCGTCCAAAGAAAGTGGTTGGAAGTCTGACTGCGGAGAGGGACCGGTACGAAGCAACGTGAAACAAAATCCCGCGCTAGGGCGCATCCAGATTTGAGTGGCATCAGGTCCGCGAAATGCCAGACGCTCCGCCATCCGCTCGATAACCTTCGCGTCCGGTGTTCCCCCGTCCGACTGAATAATGCCCGCGAAGCCGCTCATCGCGGCCCCCGTGGCGTGGAGGAGAGCGCCGCGTCAAACGCCGCATAGTGCTCGTGCAGCGATTCCGGTTCATTCAGCGCCGTTCCAGCACGCTCGACCCAGGCATGCGCTTCAAATTTTTCGTGGTGTTTGCGAACACCAATCCGCAGCTCGGAAGTAATGCCCTGACGGCCCAGCAGCCACCAGAGCGCGAGGGATTCTTCCAGGCAAGTGGGATGACCAAAACTGTGTCGGACCGCTGCGCGCACCATGCGTACCGTCAAATCGACACGGCCGGGCACCGAAGAATCATCTTCTTTGCTGGAGGTGGAAAGATATTTTTGCAGGGATACTTGCGTCTTGCGGAATCCACGCAACCGCAAGCTTAAAGATATCAGTGGCAGCAAAGCAGCCGCGCGCAGAAAAAGCCCGCGCGCCGTGCGCCCCAGCGCACTAAACCGCCGAAGCCGTTCCCACATCTGCTGGCTGGATTTGGAGCAAGCCGTTGTCGACGAGCCGTCCGAGGAGTTCCGTAAAGTGCAATCGCAGCAATTCGGATTCAACATCGAATTCGTTCTGAAGTTCCTGATACGCGGCGTCAATGCTCGGCGCGGCGGTAACAACCTGCCACATGCGCGTGCCGGTTTCGTCCAAACCGAAGTAGCGTTCCGTCTCCAAATTCAAAAGCACAGATTCCTTGTCCAGAAAACGCACAAGCACGTGCGGCAACACTTCCGCGCGATCCGCAAATGACACCATCAGCCCCACTCCTCAGCTCCCCGGTTCAAAACCACTCTTCCGCTTCTTTCGTGCCTACTGACATTCTATCGGGGAATTGTGTTCTTCGCTATGTAGACTAAAAAAGCTTCCGTTTAGGCGCCGTTGCCTTTCATCGAGAGCCGATTGTCTTCGAGGGACAGACAGGCTATAAGTTTCTTCGTGCCTGAAGCCGCGATCAACATTGCAGACTTGGAGAAGTCTTTTCCTCCCGCGCGCAGCGGCTGGCGATCCTTCCTCCAGCCGTTCGAAAAACCGAGTGTTGTCGCTCTCGATGGTATTTCTTTCGAAGTGCGTCCTGGCGAAGCTTTAGCACTGCTGGGCGCAAATGGCGCGGGCAAATCTACTCTTCTCCGCATTCTCGCCACGCTGCTGCTCCCAACCAACGGTCGCGCCAAAATCTCGGGGCATGATGCCGTCCTCGATCCGCGCGCCGTTCGCCGCCAACTCGGCTACCATGCCGGCAGCGACATCGGCTTTTATCCTAGACTGACCGGTCGCGAAAATCTCCGTTTTTTCGGCCGTCTCAACCATCTTTCAAATGCCAACGCCGCGCAACGCATCGCTCATCTCGCCCAACAATTTCGCCTCGAACAGGCCCTCGACCGCCAAGTACGCACACTTTCGTCCGGCACGGTGCAGCGGCTGAGCCTCGCCCGCGCCCTTCTTCACGAGCCTCGCGTTCTTCTGTTGGATGAACCCACGCGCAGTTTGGACGCTATCGCCGCCTCTGAGTTTCGCCGCTTTCTGAAGTCCGAGGTCCTGCGCCGCGGCGATACTTCCCTGCTCTTCGCTTCCCACACGTTGCCGGAGGTCGAGCAGCTCGCCGATCGGATCGCGGTCATCGACGCGGGGCGCCTGCTCGCCTGCGACACGCTGGCCGCTCTCAAACGAAGCACCGGTGCGGCAACGCTCGAAGACGCTTTCATGCACCTCACCGGCCGCGCCCCGCACCCCACTATAGAGGACGCACCCGAGTGATTCGCACCTTGCGCGAGTTATGGGTCTTCTTCTGGCGGGACCTCTCTATCGCTCGTACCTACCGCACTGTCTTTGTTCTGGAAGCCGTCGAAGCGCTCTTCGGCGTCGCCATGTTTTTCTATGCTGCGCGGTTCGTGGACAGTCCTCAATTGGCGTCTTCGCTTCCGCAAGGCGGCAGTTATTTTGCTTTTTCTCTGATCGGCTTTGTCTTTCTCGACTATCTGAACGCCGCCATGGACACATTCGACCAAAGCCTGGCAGAAGCGCGCGATTCCGGCACACTCGAGCATCTTCTCGTTACGCAGACCTCTCTCCCCGTCATTCTGGCAGGCTCGGCCATCTATCCATTTGTTTCCACGACGCTGCGCATTGCAGTCTATCTAACGTGGGGCGCGTTGCTATTTGGCTTTCCTCTGCACAATGCAAACTGGCTCGCGGTGGCTGCCGTTCTCCTCGCCACCTTGCTCGCCTTTTCTGGACTGGGAATTCTCTCCGCAAGCTACGTTCTGCTCTTCAAGCGCGGCAATCCCGGAAAGTGGTTTCTGCTGGGCGTTTCGAGTGTCGCGGGCGGCGTACTTTTTCCGGTCAGCGTTCTCCCCGATTGGTTGCAGTTCGTGGCCAAACTCAATCCTGTGACGTATGCGCTTGAAGCCATGCGCGCCGCTCTACTTGGCGATGCAGGCTTGCTCACCGTTTGGCGGCCGCTCTTAGTCTTGTTTGTTTTCGCTGCGCTATTCTTACCCCTATCGATGGCCGTCTTCGCCTGGGCCCTTCGCCGCACTAAAACTACGGGAACGCTTATGCATCGATAGGCGTCGATTGTATTTTGCCGCCGCGCACAAGTTCTGCCGATTCGTCCGCGCATTGAAAGAAACTCACGTGGGTACTCCAACAAAAAAAGGCCGGCTCCGCAAAGCGGAACCGGCCCTATAAATGAAAACGCGAAACTGCTCAAGACTTCTTTTTCTTCGTCACCCTGATGTCGATCCCCGGAGCCATTTGCTGCAACTGGGCCAATCCCTCCTGGGCTTGTTTTCCGAACACCCCGTCTGGGTCGAGTTCAACCGCCTTCTTATAAGCCTCGATTGTCCCCGGCAGCAAACTCGGGCACATCTTTGTCCCCGACTTTTTTCACGGTCATTTTGTAAACAAGGCAGGCTCCCAGCAGATACCATGTCTGCGCACTGTTCGGATCCAACTGCGCGGATTTCTGCAAGGGCTCTATGGCATCGGCTCCCCGATTCGCGTTGTACAAGCTGATCCCGAAGTTGCGCCACGCTGTGGCCGCTTTCGTCGGATCCAGCTCTGCGCTCTTCGTGTACGCTGCGCGTGCTTCGTCAATTTTCCCCGCGCGCGCCAGTACGTTGCCGAGATTGTTGTAGTAGCCGGGATTGTCCGGTTTGGCGGTAATCGCCTGCTGGTACGCTTCGGCGGCTTCGTCATTGCGGCCCGCAATGTCGTACGCCTGACCTAAGTTCCCCCAAATGAGGGCCATGTTGGGGTCCTTCTCAGGCGCCGCTTTTTGCGCGGCCTGGAATTCTGCCGCCGCCTTGTCGGAAAGATCCTTTAGATTTTGCTTCAAAGCATCCCGCTGATCGGCAGGCGCTTTCGTCAAGTCATCCTTCGCCTTTTGCTCTTGAACAAGAAACGCGGCTCCCGCCGCAAAGTGCGTCTTCATGCCCTCGAATTTTTGCTTTTCCTCGGAGTCTTTCTTGTTTTTCTCCGCCGCGTCCGCTCCCTGCTTCGCCATAATATCCTTGAAGTTCATGTCCGGCATTTTGGCTTCTTCGCCGCTGGTGACTTTGAGCTGCCCCATGCCCACGGGCGTTTGCTTCTCGTTTGGCGGCGGAAACGTGATAATCGTCAGCGTGTACACCCCTGGACGAAGATTGTGGATGACAAACCTTCCTTCTCCGTCCGTCTTTGCTTGCGTCTTCCCGCCTTGCTCGTTCACGGCCTCAACGGTCAGTCCATACCACGCCTTCCCGTTCACATCCAAAACTGTGCCGGAGATCGATCCAGTCTGCGCAGCTGCGTTCGGCGCAAGGACGGCCACCAAAATCCCCGCAAGCAGCGCAGCGAACATCACCGACTTCAAAAATCTCTTCATTCTTTTTCTCCTTTTGCCGAGGCGTACCATGCCCGGCCTGGCTGGCGGGATGTGCCCTATTATCCTTAATCCTAGCCTTTTTCCAAGTCCTTAGAGTGCCTACGAGTGGGTGGAGACCGCCCGGCGGTAAGGTATGGGGTCCGGCACCCCCGCTTCCGCAAACGCTTTCAATCTCAGCAAGCAACTATCGCATGCTCCGCAAGCCTTGTCTTCATTTTGGTAGCACGACCAGGTAAGCTGCAATGGCGCGCCCAGCTCTAGCCCGCGCCGGATGATCTCGCTTTTCTTTAGCGTGATAACCGGCGTCACAATCTCAATACGGGTCTCTGGCCGCGTGCCCACTCGCACCAACTCCTGAAAAACCTGGTAATATTCCGCGCGGCAATCTGGGTAACCGGAACTATCCTCCGCCACGGCCCCAATGTAAACCGCCTCCGCTCCAATCGCTTCTGCCCAGCTCACTGCCACCGACAGGAAATGAGCATTGCGGAACGGTACATACGTCACGGGAATCGCACTGCTGTGCGGCCCCGTCGTGCCCAATTCGTTTTCCGGCACGGGAATTTTTGTGTCCGTTAGCGCCGACCCGCCGATCGCCCGGAAATGATCCAACTGCACCACCAAACGCCGCTCCGCGCTCACCTCATAAGAATCTGCGATCCCCTCAAACGCTCGCCTCTCGCGCTCCTGCGTCCGCTGCCCATAACCCACATGCAACAGCGCGATGTTTCCGGCGCCATGACGCTCCCGCGCAATCGCGGCACACACACACGAGTCCATCCCTCCACTGAGAAGCACGACAGCTTTCGCGCTGTGTGGTTCGGCTGCCATATCGATTTATTATAGCCCGACTCGCAAAACAAGGTGCGCTCTCGGCAGCCACTGCAGCTTACGGCTAGAATCGGGCACTCGTCACTTGAGCAGCAACTTGAGAAAATTAATTAGCATAATGAACTTCAATAAAGTTAATTATGTACTTGATTTTATTAATTTTTACTGCTACCTTATTCATGTTCCTGAAGATTGAAGTGGATATTTCCAAAGCCCTCTGCCCTGATTGCAAGCAACTGCTAAATGTGACCCGTTTAGCCTGCCCAACCTGCAACCTTACTCTCGACGGCGCATTCGAGGTCTCCCCACTCGGCAAACTCAGCCCCGACGACCAGGCCTTCGTAATCGCCTTTGTCCGCCACCACGGCTCGCTGAAAAAAATGGAAAGCGTTTTCGGCATCAGCTATCCCACCGTTAAAAACCGTCTGAACACTATCGCCGCAACCCTCGATAAAAATTTTGAAAGCCCTTCGCCGAATCTCTACGTCTTGGAGCAACTGTCGCGCGGAGAACTGACCGTTGAAGAAGCCCTGGAGAAGTTAGGCTAACCAACCACATCTGGGCAGTCTGAAAGGAGACCGTCGTCATGTCCGAAGAGAGAAAGAAAGTACTAGAGATGCTGGCAGCAGGAAAGATCACCGCAGAGGAAGCCGAAAAGTTGCTGGATAAACTGAACAGCAACGCTTCAAACGCAACGCAAGGCACTGAAACGCCAGCAGCCTCAGCCGCGCCAGCAACGGCGAAGCCAAAGTATCTGCGCATCGTCGTAGATCAAGCAGGCCGCGATCCAGTGAACGTGCGCGTACCTCTTTCCTTTTTGGGCTCCGCAAAAAGTCTTCTCGCCATCTTGCCTAAACGCGTGAACGAGCGCTTGGCCGAGAACGGCATCAACGCGGGCAGCTTTGCCACAATGAATCTCGAAGATCTGGACCCGGCATTGCGCGAGCTAAATGTTGAGGTGAACAGGGGCGGCCGCGAGAAAGTGCATATTTTTTGCGAGTGACCGCTGGGCCATGGGCGGCTCGTTCTCAAACTCCCTTTGTGGCCGGGTCCCAAACAAATTTGTGTAACTGCAATCCCAATCGCACCGGCAAACCGTCCGCCAATATCCATTCCACGAGCGTGCGTGGCTCCAGCCCCTTCCACTTTCCCGCCGGATCATCAAACACCGGCGAAAACAAAACTTGTCTCACGCGCTCCGCCAACCGATGCTGCGACGTAAACTCCCGCGCAAATTCATAATCCCGCCGCGTCATAATCACAAACTTCACTTCATCCTGCGCGCCGAGCACTTCCAGATTCCGCATTTCAAACGTATCCGCCTCGCCCGAATCCGGACACTTCACATCCACAATCTTGATTACTTCTCCGGGCAGCCGCCCCGTAAAGCGCTCGCCGCTAGTCTCGATCATCACTGTGTATCCCGTCGCGATCAGCTTCTCCGCCAAGGGATAAACCTCTTCTTGCAATAACGGTTCTCCACCGGTCAATTCCACCAGCGGAACGCTTGCCGCAGCGCCAGACACTCCCGCCGCTCGCCCCGCCAACTCATCCACGCGCGCCAGGACATCCGCGACACTCATCTTCGTCCCGCCGTGAAACGCGTAAGCCGTATCGCACCAGGTACAACGCAGATTGCACCCAGTCAAACGCACAAAAATACACGGCAACCCTGCGCGCGTGCCCTCTCCCTGAATCGATTTGAATATTTCTGTGATAAACATGACTTTGGAGTGCGGCAGCTCTGCTGCCGCTTTCTTCAACCGCTCCAACTCTCCCGCGCTCTATCGCGCGCCCGAACCCGTCTTACGCGCCGTCCTCCGCCCCAACCACCACACCGCCCCGGCGAAAAGCAGCACAGGCAGGATCAACCTCCAATAAGCCGGCGTAACTCCGATGTAGCGAAACACCACGATGTATCCAATCGCCACCAACGCAGCCGGGACCAGGATGATATAAAATCCACGATTCATCGTTTCACCGCTCGCCAAGCGCGGTTCCCTTTTCTGTCTTTACTTCCTTATTTCTTTACTTCTTCTCAATCCTTCGGCCGGTACTGCGCTCTACTAGTATCCGTCTCCCACAAAATCACATCCGTCACCCGCGCCCCTGCCGGCAAATCCTTCAATCCGCGCGTCACCTCATCATAAAAATACTTCGCCATATTTTCCGCCGAAGGGTTCACCGTCTTAAATGGTTCCAGATCATTCACAAACTGGTGGTCCAACCGCCCCATAATTTCACGCACAATCGCCTTCAATCGGGTGAAATCCACCAGCAACCCAATAGCGTCCAATTGGGGGCCTTCCAAAGTCACGCGCACACGATAGTTGTGCCCATGCACGTTCTCGCACTTCCCCTTGTACCCACGAAGCGCATGCCCCGCCGAAAATGTCTCTTCTACGCTAACTTGAAACATTCTTCTCTGTGTCCTCTGTGCTCCCTGCGCACTCTGTGTAAAGGCTTTTTCCTAATTCTTTTGCTTCGCCAAAAACCTCGAAACCTCTGCCAAACTCGATGTCATCTTATACTTCGGCAAAGACTCCAGAAAAATTTTACCATAGGCCATCCGCTGAATCCGATTATCCAACAGCGCCAAAACTCCGCGATCCGTCTTGGTTCGAATCAGCCTTCCAAACCCCTGCTTCAACGCCAAAACCGCCTGTGGCACCTGAAACTCCGCAAATGGATTCCGCCCATCCTCCTGCAAAGCCGCCACCCGCGCCGCCACAATTGGGTCGCTCGGCACAGCAAACGGCAACCGGTCCACAATCACGCAAGAAAGCTGTTCCCCCGGCACGTCAACTCCCTGCCAAAAACTAGCCGTGGCAAAAAGCACCGACCCGGGCGTGTTCTTAAATCTCTCCAGCAAAACCGACCGCGGCGAAGTCCCCTGCAACAGCAAAGGAAACGGCACGCGCGTCCGAACCCGCTCAAACAACTCATTCATCTGCGAGTAGCTGGTAAACAGACAAAACGCGCGGCCCTGGCTAGTCTCCAGCAAATTTACAATTTCGTCCGCCGCCTTCGCCGTATAAGCCGGATTCCGCACATCCGGCATGTTCGGCGGCAAATACAGCATCGCCTGCTTCTCGTAATCAAACTCCGGCGGCAGCGCACGCTCCTTCGCGTGATCCAAACCCAACCGGTGTCGAATAAATTCAAACCGGTTCCCTACCGTCAAAGTCGCCGAGGTCAGAACCACCGTATCGAACTGCTCAAAAAGCCGCTCGCGTAGAATCTGGCTGACGTCGATCGGGGTCGCCGCCAAAAAAACGCCTTTGTTCCGCCGCTCATACCAATACACAAAATTCCGCTCGTTCGATTCGAACAGAAACGACAACTCCTGCCTTAGATCGAAACTCCTCCGCGCAATCCGCAAAAGTTCTTCCGGCTTCTGCGTCATCGCCGCGCATTCCGTCTCAAAACCCTTCAGCGCCGTGGCCAAATCATCGTAAGCCTCGCGATTTTGCTCCAAAAACGCCTCTCGCTCGCTTCGAGAAAATGGATATCGTCCATCGCGCGGCGGAAACCTCTCAAAGAACGCGCGGCTCCTCTCGCGAATCCGTTGCGTGCGCCGCAAAACGGAAGGTGTGCCCAAATGTAGTAGTCGCAAAGTCTGGTCCGCATCGCGCGCCAACTCGTCAAACCGGAAATTCGAAATCTGGCGCCCGAAATAATCGCTCGCGACGTCTTCCATCTCGTGCGCTTCATCAAACACAACCGCCGAGTATTCTGGCAAAATGCTTCCAAAGTCGTCCTGCTTGAGCGCCAGATCTGCAAAAAACAAATGATGATTCACAATGATCAGGTCCGCGTCCTTCGCCCGCTGGTGCATCCCTGTCACAAAACACGGATTAAAGGACGGACATTTTTGCCCCGAACACGTATCCCGCCGGGCATCCAAGCGCGACCACAAATCCGAATCATCCGGCAAAAATGTCAGTTCTGCGCGGTCGCCCGTCTCCGTCAATTTCGCCCACTGCTTGATCTGCTGAAACGCGTCCAGCTCATCCATCCCTTTCAGCAGCGCCTGGTCCGCCATCGCATTCACTTTCGCCACGCACAGAAAATTCGACCGCCCCTTCATCACTGCCACTTTCAAATTCGGCGCAAAGTGCTTCTGCAAGAACGGTATATCCTTCTGATAAAGTTGCTCCTGAAGCGATTTCGTCGCGGTAGAAATCACCACGCGCCGTCCGCTGCAAATCGCCGGAACTAAGTACGCCAGCGTCTTCCCCGTTCCCGTCCCCGCTTCCAGAATCGCGTGATGATGCTTCTCAAACGCGTCGTGCACCATCTCCGCCATTTCCAACTGCCCGCGCCGGTGCTCATACCCCCCAATCATGCACCGTTCCAGAAATCCCCCCGGCCCAAACACATCCCGCATCGTGGGTTTGGGAGGTGCGTCCGCCTGCTCCCCAGTTTCGATATCGGCAGGCGCCGTACCTACCGTCGGATCGTCCTCAAAAGGAACCTCTTCGGGTTCCGGCAACGCCACGGCCTCCTGAGCCGTACCGTTCTCGTCTGCGTACTTCGTTTTGGCAGTCCGCTTCGCCAAGCGCACCTATCCCTTCGATCCTAACTCCCGAATCCGTAACCATAACATATCCCCTGCACGCTACTCGTCTGCCTGCCACATCAGCCACCTAACAAATGCCCATCGGGACGGTTTAATAGTTGGGCATCGCAGGACAGTTCCTATCCCACTTCTCCTTTACCTGGCGTTACATTGAAAGTTGCCACGGAATGGGGACGGGGGTTCCTGGCGTAGGGAACTAAGTCTGAACTTCGTGGGGGTGTGCGATGAAATCCTATAAAGCCTTTCTTTTCCTGATTCTAGTAGCCTGTGTCTCCTTAGGATCCTGCAGCGGCTTGCCGCAAGGCAACAGCGGCGGAGGGGGCACCGGCACGGCCAACGTAAGCTTTGTCCTGAATTCCAACGACGCCCCCTTAACGCTGGGACTTGTGAGTTTCAAAGTAGTGCCCACAGCCATTACCTTGACTCCCACCACAGGCACCCCGATCACGTTCAACATCAACAGCGGCAACGGCTTCTCCTATGACTTGGTTCGCCTCCAATCCGATTCCGCTTTTCTTGGGACGGTGCCCGGCGTCGCGACCGGCGGCTACTCCTCAGTCTCCATCAGCTTCCTAAGCGCCACGCTCGCCTTCTCTAATGGCACTGGCTTTACCCTCACCAACCCAGCGTGCCCTGCAACTTCTCCAAACGCTGTTTGCATCGCCTCATTCGCTGGACCTTTCACAGCCACAGCCACTACGGCACAGACCGTCAGCGCCAACGGTGGATTCGCCATTAACATCGATCTAGGCCAAGTCATCACCTTCACAGGGACGACCCTGAGCCTGAATTTTGCCAACACCAATGCCGCCAGCACTTTCGCGCTTCCCCGCACGAATTCCAATCTTCAAGCTGGGCAGCTTGATCTGATTGAGGACTTCACCGGTATAGTCAGCAACCCTGGTTCAACTGTTACAATCACTCCCGCGCCCATCGTCAATCGCCCAGCCATGACTGCCACCGTGAATTCTTCGACAGTCCTGGATGAGGATCCTACTCAGACTCTTTGCACAACTCCCACGCAGGGCAATGTTTCCTCATGCCTCTCGACTGGCCAAGGCGCGAGCATGGATGCGATCCTCAATTCCGATGGAACCTTCACAGTCCAGGAAATTGAACCTCTATTGGCCAGCCCCACCGTGGACACCGTGGAAGGCACTATCGTCTCCATCGAATCAGGCAGTCAATCGCAGTTTACGATGGTCGTTACCGACATCATTCCGGCTGCCACAAATTCCTTGATTGGCAGCTTGACGGTCGGTTCTCCTCTGACTGCCAACATAACCCCTGGTCCTTCATTTTTCGTCGACTCTAAAGGTCTGCCTGTGCAAAACAGCTTTCCCAACAGCTACAATTTTTTCACTAGTTCTACCAACACGACCGGCTTGCAGCTAGGCCAAGCAGTCGCCGTTCACGTGACCACGTTCACCGCAGCCAACGCGAACACCAACACATTCGCCACTTCCACGGTCAACACCGTTACTCTGCGATGGTCGCGTTTTAGCTCAAACGTCAGCATCGCTTCTACGCCCCAATTTACAGTTACCACCATTCCCGGGTATTTCGGTTTTACTCCTTCCAGTACGTTTGGCGTGCAGATCTTTCTCGGTACTCAGGGAACCGAAGGTGTTACCAATCTGGCTGGCATCGTCAACGGAAGCGCCCCCGCGACTGCTCCTGCGGCTCGCGTTCGTGCCCTTTATATTGAAAACCCGGGAAACACTCTTATCCCAAACTTTTTTGCCGCCAAGGTTCGCCAACAATAGCTAGATCCAAGTCTTTACCCGCCTCCGCAAAAGGCAACGGGCCGGAGCATCTCAGATGCTCCGGCCCGTCTTTCTTGAAGAACGCCTTTCTCTAACGCCGCCAGAGCTTGGTCAGAGATTCCACTACAAGCAGCGAAAATAAGCCGACTAGATCCCGCCTACCGTCGTGGATTGCGGCAAGGGCACAGGCGGGAATGGACCCGGCATGGAGCTGGAAGGGGACTTCGGCTGCAACCGCTTGTACAGCGCAAGGGAAATCGCGCCAATTCCCCATATCCAGATCCCTAACGCGACCAGAGCTCCAATCACGTGCAGCGGCGCAATCGGGGTGTAGACGATGCGCACAATCACGAAGCCCGCCGCCATCCTTCCAATCAGGCCCCAAGTATCCGACGTTCT